>NZ_CP187165.1:0-6466 GCF_049669535.1 Spiroplasma endosymbiont of Glossina fuscipes fuscipes | reverse complement strand
TGTTGTTGTTTTCCTTTCCATATCTTTCAATTAATATTTGTTCCATTAATGTTGATAATTTTCACTTTTTTAGTTTTGCTTCTTTTCGAAAAGAAATTGCTAATTCCTTTGAAATAGATAGTGTTGGAATAATTTCTCATTGCTTCTTTTTTATATATGGTTTTATATTTTTAAAATCCTTTGTATTATTTAATTGCTCTGGAATATCTGGTAATTTATTTATATCAATCTTTTTTGTTTGCGGCATTTTATTTTCCTTTCTTTTTAATATTTTTAATATTATATATCAAAAATTAACAAAATAAGTACTTTTTTAATTTTTTATTAATTTTAATATTTTTAATAAAAATATTAAAATTAATAATTTATCTTTTAAAAAAATTTATAATTTTATTACCATTTACCCGTGAAAATAACACTCAGTGCGCCACAGACAACGAGTGCAAAACAAGCAACAAAAAACCCTTATAAAATAAGGGTTTTAAATAGGGGACTAGGTTAAATTATTTGGTTTAAATTGCTCTAAATATTTTATCAAAATACTAATCAATTATAACTTAGTTTATAATTATATTGAGAGTTTTAACCACTCCACTATTTTAACCAAAAAATAGTTAAGCGGTGGTTTAATGGAATGATTACAAATAATTTGTAATATTCTAAAAATAATCACGCTAATATTACAAATTATTTACATAATTAAAAAATTATCCAAATAGGATAATTTAATCGTAATTAGTGGAGTGGTTAACTCTCACTTTTTTATTTTAACCATTTATATTATAACATTTTTTTTACATTCACAAGTATTTTCTTGTGAATTTGTGTTTTCATTACATTTACAAGCACAAGCACAAGCACAAGCACAAGCACAAGCACAGTTGCAATTACATTTATCTTTTTCCATTTTCACACCTACTTCCATTCATATTATACTCCTATTTAAATATTATTTATCATTTCATATTTCATAAGTGTTTAGTTCTTCTCACGCATAGTTATTGATTTGATTTTCAATTCAACTAGCTAGTGTTTGAGTAGGGGTAATTCAGTGTACTTGGTAGTTGTCTTTATAGTATTTGCGGAGACCATCAAGTTTTTTTCTAAACCGCTCTGGGGTTTTACGTGTTCGCTCAAATTCCACCAATTGAATTGTTTCATCATTTTTGTAAACAATTAGATCGGGGTAGGCGTTGAGATTGCCGTTTTCCATTTTGAGCTCGCGCTCAGTTTGATAATGCTCGATGTCGGTTTGGCTACAAAGTCATTTGATCAACATGTCTTGGTGGGGGAGTTCATAATAATTTACTTTAATACTTTTTTTATGAACTCGCCCCAAATATGAATTTCCTTTGTGTGTTAAAGTATAAATGTTTTTCCGTGTAGTTTTATCAATTTTATAAAATTGTTTTTTATGTAATGTTTTTAAATTAGTTTTTGCACTTTCAATCGGTTTATTTAACAGCAATGCAATTTGTTCTGCTGTTAAATATCCCCAACGATTAATCATCAATAATATTTTTTCTTGTTCACCCATAATATATCAACTCCTTACCAACCACCGTTGTTCTATCAACAGGGCGGGGTTTTTCTTTTTTCTTTTAAGGGCTCGGGCAAAAAGAAAAAAGGAACTAGATGGGTTTTTATTGGTTATGTTAATTGCAATTAACATAACCAATAAAAACCCACAACTACGGAACACAAACATTAAGCCGAAACCCCGTGCTATCAACAACGTTGGGAGTGCGGGGTTTCGGGTGACCGGCGTGCCAAAATGCTTGTAGTTCCGCAGTATAAACAATATCAAAATAAACTAGTAAAAGTTTAATATTGTTTTATTTAATTATACTATATATTTAGCATTTTTTAATAAAATTACTACTAAATTTATTTAAAAAAGTATATAAAATATATTTAATATTTGTTGTTTTGATATAGTATAGGAATAGTTTTGGAATTATATTGGAAGAAAATAGATAAGAAAAATAGGTGTTTTACTAAACAGCAAAAACGATATGATGAAGACCATATCTTGGTGTTGTATTTGTTGTCTTGCTACAACTGTGGTTTTATGCAAGCTCTGTGCTGGGGTGATAGGGGGTGAAGAACTCGATAGGGGAGAGTTAGTCTAGGTTGTCTAATTCCGCCAATAACTGGGTGAGTTCTTCTTCGGATAATTTTGGTGGCTCCCCCTTGTTTTTTTCATAGTGTGTGTTAAACTTATCTACAAGAGAATTATTTTCTCTTGTTTCAATTTGATTATTTTTATTAGCAGAATGTTTGGCTTTGATTGAAGCTTGAAATTCTGCTTTTTGTTTTGCCATTGCTTGTAGTTCAGTTTGATATTTTTTATCAACGTCAGTTAAAAATTCTTCGCGGTTTTTAAACTTACGAAGACGAGGTTCGACTGTTTGTCATTTTTCAAATTGGCGGTTAAGCGTATTTAAGTGATGGAATTTGTACATATTGGTTTTAATCATTGCATCTCACCCAGTTGCTTTAATGTGGGTTCCATCGGCATAATAAATATGATATGTGCCAAAAACACGCACTCCAACATTAAACCAATTAGGGTCTGTTTTTGTGATGTGGATGTCTTTTTTTGCCACACTAATAAAGTTATCTCCAACACGCACTTTGTTTGATAAAAAGGTATGTTTGTAGATATCTGATTTATGGACAAAAAAGTTACACATGTGTTTTTGATCATCTAACTGATTAAATACTTTAAACTGACCACCCGTTGGCAATTTAACAAAGTGATAGTTTACTTGTTCGGGTTGTAATACCAATTCTTGCATAATAATATGCTCCTTTCTGCGGTTTTAACCGAATTTAAACCCCATATCAGCGTTGATATTTTCCAAAATATAGAATCATATTCTTTTGGTTGGTTTCAACGCTGATATAAACTGAATTTTTGTTATTTTGATATTAAATAAAAAAATAGGTAGAATGAACTTTTTTTCATTCTACCTATACACAAAAATTAAATAATGTTATAATTTAACTGGCCTACCAAAAGGTGGGGTTAAATTAATAAGCCCTAGTTAAGCGGTTTTCGAGACCCTTAATAGGTGTATAGAAGAATGACCTGTCAGTCATTTTCTTTTTGTTTATTTAGTTGTTTTTATTGTATCATTTTTTGATAGAATGTATTATTTATTTAATTTATTTATTTAAGTGTTGAATTAAACTCATCTAAACAAGTGGGGTCAACTTGTATTTTTTTAAAATAATATGCGATAAATTGCTCTAACCCTTGTTTTAAAATTGGTTTTTTTGATTTGATAACCGTTAAATTATCTTGTTTTCTTTTTCGTAACAACATAATTGCATCACCTAACTTGTGATTGCTGATACAACTGCACCACCAATAAATATTGGCAAAAGCACCCCTAATATTTTATTAAACAAGTCATTTACCCTACTTGTCGCCAACAAAGTCATCATTATTATTCACCCCCTTTGTTGTTTTGTTTTTCTTTTTCGGCTTCTTCTTTTCTAACTTGTTCAACCAATTTATCGTGGCGGCGTTTTTTAATTTTTGGTAAAAAATATTTATCAAAAACAAATCTTTTAAACAACAAATATGCGATACCAACACCCGCTAATACACCAACAACAACGCCAATAATTCACAGTTTACTATCGCCACCTTTATTGTTATCGGATGTCTTGCTATCTTTGATTTGCAAAGTAAATTGCTCTGATGTCGCACTATTGTATTTAACAATAATTTTGGCCTTGTCATTTGGGTTAAACTCGTTTTGATTTAAAACAAACAAAACTTTGTTTACATCATAATTGCTGGTATTTACCCCAGCAATTATGATACTACTTGGAATTTGGGTTTTTAATTGCTCAACAACTTGCTCTGCTGTCAACGGTTCTTTGGATAACAATTTACCATTGGTTTTAAACCAGTCCGCAACCACACTCGCCAACTGACTATCACTAGCGATTTGTTGTCAGTTTTTACTTTCGTTAATTATTTTGTTTAGTTCGGTTGCATTAAGTTTTTTAATGCTCTCACTATAACCATTTAAACTTGCTCAATCGTAAAATTGTTGTCCTTTGTTTGTGTTTCAAAAGTTCGGTGTTAAATTATCTTTGTTTAAAGAAATGTAATAAAAACTTGAATTATCAGCACTATCTTTTGTTTCCACCAAAAATCGCCCTTGATATGAATTTAACATCGTTGCATTTAAAGACACATCACCAGTAATATTTAATTGTTGTCCGTTTTTTTGTCATTTATCATTTAAACCATAAACAACACCGCTTTGTACTGTTGAACCCGTTGGTTTGTTTAAACTAACTTTAACTTCGGTATCAGAGTAGTACAAATTACTAGTTAAAGTAAAGTCCCCTACTTTGTCATTAGTTGGTACTTGATAAACATAACTAGCAACATTGCCAAACGGCGATGTGTTTTTTTGTACAGTAATACTTGGTTGTGATAACAAGGATGACACGATGATTTGCCCTGTATAACTTTTCCCATCAAGTTTAAATGCTATTTCAATTTGATAGTCTTTATTTTCAATTGTTGTACTTTTTTCTGGCAAGTCAAAGTCTCAGTTTTTATCAGGACTAGGCATAATAACACCATTGACTTTAACAGTGTTAATATCAGTGTTTGCTATTTTGACTTTAACTTGTCCGTTAGAGACAAGTTGATATGGTTTTATTCAATAACCATTTTTATCATCAGCAAGAGAAAACTTTATTCCCTTTTGAAATGGTGATACATCAATATTTAAATCAATAATGTTGGCGTTTTTATCTATTTTTGGTTCTTTTGGTATATATGAACTGCCCCAATTAGTAGTTCACTTATATATAAAATATTTTTCTCTACTTTTATCAAGAGAAATACTAGTATCTACTCCCCCAATTGGTTTTGTATCAGGAAAAGTAAGTCTTTGATTTGCAAAATCTCATTTTAATTCACTACTTGCATAAATACCTTGATTTCAAGATTTTAAACCAATTGACGATACTATAATAAAATATCAACATCTTTCTTTTGGATTTATTTCACTTAATGGGTTTAAAATTTTAATTCATATTTTATCACTGTCTTTAATATTTATTTGCAATCCATCAGTAACATCTTTTTCAACTGAACCAACATTGCGTTTTACTCGGTTTGGTGTTGGAATATCATCTTTGTTAATGATTTCTCATTCATCATCAGATGATTTCATCGCCATTAAAGGAACAGGTATGCTTGCTGTTAATGTTGATATTGTTAAGATACTTAGTAGTTTTTTCATTTCATTTATTCCTTTCTGAATTCTCTTTTTAACAAAAAAGAGAATAGCACCCCCGCACTATTCCCACACGCAATTTTCCAACATATTTTACCAAAGGACAAACAAACACCCCAGTAAAATATGTTAAAATTGTCGGTGGAAACGCTAGTTGTTGCTAGTGTTTCCACGATAGTAATTTATCTGATAAATAAATTACTATCACTAATTTTTATTAAAAATATTTAGTTACATAAATATTATATACTAGATGTATTTTTATATCTAGTTTTTTATTTTAATATTTGGCACAAAAAATATAGAGAAAATTTATCTAAAAAAGTAAAGATTGATATTTACTACATTTGATACGATTTGAAGTACCAAAGATAAAAATATCTTGGTAAGCAAATTATAACACAAAGTTATTTGATTTCCTTGATGAGTTCTTCGTAGGCTTGTTTTTGCCGCCAATAATGTTGATTTTCTCAAACATTAGATAATTTATTTTCAATTGTTTTAAAAATGTCAGAATGTTTAATTTCACTCTTTGAAATATATTTTTCTAAGTCTTCTTTTTGCAATCAATTTAATATTGTCGCGGTATTAATATTTTCTTTTATATTATTAAATATAATTTTTATATCGGGAATGTTTCTCTTTTCTTGTCTACAAATAACATTCAAATTATCTCGCAAATCTAAAATTCCTTTAAAACTACGCATTGCGTCGTTCGTAGGAATTAATATTAAATCAGATAATATTAACCAATTTAAAGACATTTCATTTATTGTTGGTGGATAGTCAATCAACACATAATCATAACTATCAAAAATTTCTTGATTTGATTGATAAATCATATCTGCAATAATGTATGTTTCTGTTTTATCATACATAGTTCCAATAATTAAACTACTTTTTGTTAATTCTTTTTGTGCAGGAATAATGTCAATGTTTTTATACTTAGATTTTTTAACAATCTTATTAATTTCAGTATTTTTAATAATATTTTTACTTGATATTAAATCCATTAACGACATATCAATAACATCATTAGTTTTAAAAAAATCCATAGTTAAATTTGCTTGTGGATCAAGGTCAATCAATAAAACCTTTGCCCCATCAAGGGCTAACTTGTAGGCGACATTTTTACAAAGCGTTGTTTTACCAACCCCACCTTTTTTATTACAAAAACTAATCATCTTCAT
>NZ_CP187163.1:0-13208 GCF_049669535.1 Spiroplasma endosymbiont of Glossina fuscipes fuscipes | reverse complement strand
TTTGTATATTTTCCTTTCCATAACGCTCTCTTAAAATATTATTCATAAGCGTTGTATATTTTCATTCTTTTTCTTTTGCCTCTTTTTTAAATGCTTCTACTAATTCTTTTTCACATGTCATAGTGGGAATTTTTTGATTTCAATATTTTTCGTTTTCTTTTTTAAACGCTACTGTGTCTTCAATTTTTTCTAATATTTTTCTGTTTTTTTCACTTGTAATCGGCATTAATAAACCTCCTTTTTTATTTTAGATTATTAATAATCTAAATAATCTAAAATAATAATAACACATATATATTGATTTTTTAATTAAATAATCTAAATAATATTTAGATTATTTAGATTATTTAATATAAATTAATACATAGTTTATTTTTATTACCAATTGCCCGTGAAAATAACACTCAATGCAGCACAGACAACGATAACAAAACAAGCAACAAAAAACCCTTATTTTATAAGGGTTTAAAAAATGATATAATACTTCTAATAAGTAAATTTGGAAGGGTATAGATGAAATGATAAAAAATAATAAAATAGGAGTTGTAGATAGTCCCAAATTAGATGTGGGAAACAACAAAAATAATTCAGAAAAGATTTCTAATAAAAATGTTGATAAAAGTATTAATAATACTAATATTACAAATAATTATATTCAAACTTTATCTCCAGCTAAAATTGCTCGAGATAAAAATACTAATGAAAATGAAAAGATTTATCAATATATAGAACAAGTTGGTGAACTAAAAATGTTGCTTATAAATTTGGAAAATCAAATAAAAAATTTAAAAAAGGAAAATGTTTTATTGAATGAACAAGTTAGAAAAGAAACAGAAAATAACAAGAAACTTATAATAATCAACAAAGAGTTAAAAAAGGAAATAACAGAATCATTATTCTTAAAAGATACAAAAGATTTATATATTGAAGAAAGTAAAGATTATCTAAATATTAATAGTAAATTTAAATTAGTTACTTACTTAAAAAACGAACTAAAACAACATTATCAAAAAATAATTGTTAATGTTAAAAGTAATAAAATTGATGAATATACAAATAGTATAAAAATTATTTATTTTTACAAAGAAGCTGAAAAAGAAAATTTTGATATAGAAACAATTTTTACTAAGTGATTGGAAAATGAAGGTATAATATAGTTTATAAAAATGAAAAACTAATAAATATTTATTATTTTTTATCATTTCAAATTTCGTAGGTGTTTAGTTCTTGTCAAGCATAGTTATTGATTTGATTTACAATTCAATTGGCTAGAGTTTGCGTTGGCGTTATTCAGTGAACTTGGTAATTGTCTTTATAATATTTGCGGAGACCATCAAGTTTTTTTCTAAATCGCTCGGGGGTTTTGCGTGTTCGCTCAAATTCCACTAATTGAATTGTTCCATCAGTTTTGTAAACAATTAGGTCGGGGTAGGCGTTTAAGTTGCCGTTTTCCATTTTGAGCTCGCGTTCAGTTTGATAGTGCTCAATGTCAGTTTGTGCAACAAGTCATTTGATCAACATGTCTTGGTGAGCGAGTTCATAATAATTAACTTTAATGCTTTTTTTATGAACTCTCCCTAAAAATGAATTTCCTTTATGTGATAAAACATAAATGTTTTTCCGCGTAGTTTTATCAATTTTATAAAGTTGTTTTTTATGTAATGTTTTTAAATTAGTTTTTGCACTTTCAATCGGTTTTTTTAACAGCAATGCAATTTGTTCTGCTGTTAAGTATCCCCATTTATTTAACAAATCTAAAATTTTTAAACCTTCTGTTATCATTACACCTCCTTATCAGCCACTCTTGTCCTACTAACAGGGTGGGGTTTTTTCTTTTTTTGCGTTCGCTTTTTTCTTTTAAGGGCTCGGGCAAAAAGAAAAAAGGAACTAGATGGGTTTTTATTGGTTATGTTAATTGCAATTAACATAACCAATAAAAACCCACTATTGCGGAACATCAAACATTAAGCCGAAACCCCGTGCTATCAACAACGTTGGGAGTGCGGGGTTTCGGGTGACCGGCGTGCCAAAATGCTTGTAGTTCCGCAGTGTAAACAATATCAAAATAAACTAGTAAAAGTTTAATATTGTTTTATTTAATTATACTATATATTTAGCATTTTTTAATAAAATTACTACTAAATTTATTTAAAAAAGTATATAAAATATATTTAATATTTGTTGTTTTGATATAGTATAGGAATAGTCTTGGAATTATATTGGAAGAAAAGGTATAATAAAAATAGGTGATTTGCCAAACAGCAAAAATGATATGATAAAGACCATATCTTGCTGTTGTATTCGTTGTCTTGCTACGCTATGGTTTTATGCAAGCTCTTATGCTTGGGTGATAGGGGGTGAAGAACTCGATAGGGGGTTAGTCTAAATTGTCTAATTCCGCCAATAACTGGGTGAGTTCTTCATCGGATAATTCTGGTGGTTCCCCCTTGTTTTTTTCATAGTGTGTGTTAAACTTATCTACAAGAGAATTATTTTCTCTTGCTGTGGTTTTATGGGAGTTAGCAGAATATTTGGCTTTGATTGAGGCTTGAAATTCTGCTTTTTGTTTTGCCATTTGTTGTAATTCAGTTTGATATTTTTTATCAACGTCAGCCAAAAATTCTTCGCGGTTTTTAAATTTACGAAGACGTGGTTCTACTGTTTGTCATTTTTCAAATTGGCGGTTAAGGGTATTTAAGCGATGAAATTTATACATATTGGTTTTAATCATTGCATCCCACCCAGTCGCTTTAATACGTGTTTCATCAACATAATAAATATGATATGTGCCAAAAACACGCACGCCAACATTAAACCAATTAGGGTCTGTTTTTGTGACGTGGATGTCTTTTTTGCCAACACTAATAAAGTTATCTCCAACCCGCACCTTATTTGAAAGTGGTGTGTGTTTATAGATATCTGATTTATGGACAAAAAAGTTACACATGTGTTTTTGATGATCTAACTGATTAAAAACCTTAAATTTACCACCCGTTGGCAATTTAACAAAATGATAATTGACTTGTTCTGCTTGTTGTACTAAATTTTGCATAATAATATGCTCCTTTCTGCGGTTTTGAGCGAATTTAAGCCCATATCAGCGTTGATATTTTCCAAAATGTAGAATAATATTCTTTTTGGTTATTTCAATGATAATATAGACTAATTTTTTTGTTATTTTGATATATTAAATAAAAAATAGGTAAAATGAACTTTTTTTCATTCTACCTATACACAAAAATTAAATAATGTTATAATTTAACTGACCTACCAAAAGGTGGGGTTAAATTAATAAGCCCTAGTTAAGCGGTTTTCGAGACCCTTAATAGGTGTATAGAAGAATGACGTTGAGGTCATTTTTCTTTTTATTTAGTTGCATTGATTTTAACATAATTTAGGTAGAATGTAGTATTTATTTAATTTATTTATTCAAGTGTTGAATTAAACCATCTAAACTAGTGGGTTCCACTTGTATTTTTTTAATAAATAACTTGCCACTCGGAAGAGTGGTTTTTAAATAACACTCCCCAATTTTAAGGGTTTTAAGGTCGTTTGGATGAACAATAAACTCATCGACCGAACGCACCGAACCCATATCAGCCGTGTTATTTTTAAAATCAAGTTGGCGGGTTAGTTTTTCGGTTTCTTGGGTACCAAAAACACTTGCAACATATTCCGCCGTGTTCGGGTCTTTAATGTTATGACAAACAATAGTGCTAACATTACCAAAAATAGTATCTATTAAATTCATATTTTTTGTTTTTAGGTCGTTTATTGTTTGGAAAGACAAGAAACATTGATAATTAAAACTACGCGACTTATTTATCAAGTTGACAATAGTTTCACTTGCAAAGACATTAAACTCATCTAAAACAACATTAATTTTTTGATTAACTGGTTTTAGGGTGGTTAATTCTTTTAAGTCTTGTATAATGATTTTACCAACGGAACCCGCGAGCTCAGGATACATTAACGAATTGATACTAAATAAAATTGTTTTATGTTTAGTAATCAATTCTAACAATTTATTATTATCGCCAATTGAATTATTTAATTGCATATTAGTAATATTAAGTTTACTTAACATCCCTGATATTTCTTTTTCTTCAAAATTATTGGTAAGCATATCATAATTTTCACTTTTAACATCAACTAACTTTAATAATTTTTCAATATTAAAATATTCAATAATATTTTTTAAATTAATATCAATTTTCTTTTCTATTAAAACATTTAATAAAATTAGTAAGTAATGTTTTGCCTTATCACGATAAAAAGGTTCAGAAAAATCAAACAACGACATTATCTTATCTGCCAAGACAACACTATCTTTATTTGCAAACGGGTTATATTCCGTTGCCCCACCAATTTCTCAAATAAAAGCGTTCGGATCAAGTTTTTTAACTTTATCAATTAAATCAACATCACCTTTACCATCAATAATAATTGTGGTTTGTTTAAATATTTGAGTTAGTTGTTTTACCAAAAACATTAATGTTATTGTTTTACCACTTCCAGTTGTGCCAACCAATAAAGTGTGTTGAGTTAAATTAGTTTTTGGAATACCATACTTATTATTAAGCGCAAGAATTTTTAATTGTAATGTTTTAAATTCTTTATCACTTGCTTTGTTTCTTTTTTGTTGTTTTGTTTTAGGACTATCCATATTATTTATTTTATGACTTACATAAAATCACAAGAAAAATAAAAATGCAATAATAAACAAAACCACAGAAATTATCCAACTATATTTATCAGCATAAGCAATATGAAAGTTTTTAAAATCTAGTGTATGGTATTTTAAAAACATAATAATAATCGCCGAAGCACAATTTATTATGCACAACATGATAAACGGAATAACCAATATAAAAATAAATCAATAAATAATTTTATTGTTAATATTTTTATCTCGCCAATTTATTATTTTTTTTCACATTAAATCACCACCTTTTCGATAATACTAAATATCGTTTATAACGCATTGAAAATTATTTTAATGAATAAGATATCAACTCAATGCGTTATAAACGATTTTATTTATTTAATGCTTCTTGGTTGATTTTTATTGCTTCAATAATTTTGTTTCATTCACCTTGATAAAGATTGATTAAGTACTGTCCTTGTCAAATTTCACTTTTGACATGTATTTTAGCTTCATTATCATATAATCAGATAATATATTCATCTGTGCTTTTGATACCCACAGCTAGCGATTTGCCACTCCTTGAGCCGTGAATACATTTTTTACTAATTCACACCGATAAACCCTTATGCTTGGGAATAGAAAATAAAACGGCTTTCTCGGTTTCGCGTTTTAGTTTTCTGCGTGCCATAATGTTAACTGTTACTCATTCTTTTTCTTTTGTTTCCATAATTTACATATCCTTTCCTAAGTTGTTAATGTCTTCTTGGGTACCGATTGCTTTGATTTCTTCGCTTGTTGCGATAACTTGCAAAATATAGCGTTTATCATTAATACTAAATAAGCACAATCCTTTTTTAGGAGTTAAAATAACATTTTTCTCATAGGCATTTATCATATTGTTATCAGTCAATAATTCAGTATAGTTTTGCAACCCAATTGAATTCAAGTGATGAATAAATTGATAAGTACACTGTTCAATTATTCCCCGTGCTTGGCGTTTAACATCTTCGCTGTGTTGTGTAAAATCACCTATACTTTGCGTTAAAATATATAAAATTCCATTAAATTTACGACAAGTTTTCGACAAAGTAAATAAATAATTAAGCGCAAGCATATTATCTTGGTTAATTAATAAGTGGGCTTCATCAACAGTAATGCAAATTCAACTCTGTTGCTCAGGGGGCAAATTTAAGTTATCTTCTTTATTTTTTTTCATAACACGGTCAAGCAACGCTAACAATAAATACATCTGTGCGTTAGCAATTGTTTTTGATTTTGCCATGTTGTAAATATCAAAAACAATCAAGTCGCTTTTAATTTCTAAGGTACTAGCACCATTAAACAATGTGCCATCTGCTCCTTTGGTTAGTTTTCACAACATTTTTTCCAATAAAGTATCTTGTTCTTTTTTATTAACCAAGTTATATAAATCATTTAAAATTGGATAATCTTTTCGAGTTAATTTACTTAAATTTGTATCAGCAGTTATTTTAAAGTTTTTATACAACTGAATAATATATTCTTGTAATTTAGCAAGGTCAATATTTGTTAAATCACTGTACAAATTTTTAAATCATTGTTCTAACAACGAAATATGTTCAGCAAAATTATCAGTAAAGATTTCTAAGGGGTTAATTTTTGCCTTTGGGTTATTACCAAATTCAATAATTTCTCCACCGTGGTAATTGGCAAAACCACCATATTCGCGTTGTGGGTCAATAATATATAATTTTGTGTTGTTGCAATATAATCAATTCAATTGCTTTTTAACATTAAATGTTTTTCCAAACCCCATTTGACCCACAATAAAAGCATTATGACTTGCTCTTATTGATGATTTGGTTTTAATGTCAAATATGATTGGTTGTATTTGTTCATTTTCACCCATTATTTGCCCTTGTGGGTCATTTAACGGTTTACTTGGAAACGGTCAAGCACTCGCAAGAGTAATGGTTGCCATTTCTTGCTCAATGTTTTTTAATTTATCATTATTGTTAAATAACAAAAATTTATATGTTGTAAATTGGCGAAATGGCAGATCATTAACAGTAAAACGATTTCTTATCATTTCATTTTTTAAATTTGAAACAACTTGCTCTAAATCATTTTTACTATCAGCAAAGCAAGTAAAAATAATTGAAACCATTTTCAAGGTTTCACCCCCAACTTGAATAAGTTGTAATAACTCATTAAAGTTTTGTAAATATAAGTTATATTCAATATCTTCACTTGCTTTTTTTGTTTCTTGGTCTTGTGCTCTTCGGATTGCACGGTCAAGCAATTTAAACGCTGTTATATTGTCTAAATGACGAACACGAATAGAAATATTAACATTTTCTATTTCGCTAAAATTACTTAACCACATATCATTAACAGTCAAAGGGAATTGATTAACAGTAAGATAACTAACAAATTTATTATTATCCATTTTCAAATATTTTGCAGTTTCTTTAATTGATGTTAGTACAGTTGAACTCACCGTATTTGTTGGTATAATTTTTTTATCAACAATTTTCTTAATTTCTTCGCTGTTTGGCAAAGTCAAAGAAAGATGTTGATTGTACGATAACAACGATAATTCAAGTTTTTTATTATCGTTATTTGTAAAAACAATTAAATAATAATTTTGTTCTAGTTTTAAATCTTGGTTTTCCAAATATTCAGACATCGACAAAAAATTATTTAATTGATGTTTTTGTGAATTTTTTAAACTATCTTGCTTTAAGGTCTGTGCAAGATAGTTTTTATTTTTTTCAAAATTCAACTTACTATCAATTTTGATGATTTCAAAATCAAAATTTAATGCACGCAAATAATTAGAAAAGTCATAAATTGGGGTATTGCGTTCTTCTTGTGTTGACAATGTTAAATCAACAGCATTTATTTTATATATAAGTGCCTGTTTATTGTCAAAAACAACACGGTTATTAATAATTTGAATGTTGCTAGTGCTTTCTATGTTATGTTTTTTTGGTTTAAATAAAAAACCAAGGGCAACAAAAATCATATAATATAATTTTTCACCGTTTTTATTAGGTGCAATTAAAAATATTGTTAAAATACCAACAATAACAGTTGTAATACCTCCTGCAAGCAACGATAACTTTGCAAGCAAAGTCAAAGATAAAGTTATCAAAACAACCCCAACAAAAATAATAAAAAGTTCTGGTCAACCAATACCACCCAAAACATTTGAGACAGTAAATCTCACTTTACTTGCTTTTTTAGTAATTATTTTTGTGTTATTTTCCATTGTTTTTGTCTCCTTTATCTTTTTTCTTACTGTTGCGTTCTTGTTGTAAAACACTGTCTTTATTTTTTTTCTGTTTTCGTTGTTCTTTAAATGTTTGATAATCACTTATATTTGTCATAACTTTATCTTTGGTTTTTGTTGCTTGACCCGCAAACGCACCAGCAACACCCCCAGTATTAGGGTTAAACCCACCAAACAAAGTACCTGCTGTTGCTTCTTTAAATGGTGTGCCACTTTTCATTGCACTACTTATTCCTTGGGTTAAACCAATTGGTTTGCCAACTACATTACGAGCTGCAAATTTCCCCGATTTTCACGCGAATTTGCCCCCAATTTTAGCAAGGTTAGTTGCCATTCCAAAGGACATCAGATTACCGATACTATCGCTCATCGCTGTATTACCACCGATTAAACTTGTTATAATCTGTGGTGATTTTGCAACAGCAAACCCAAAGGCAAAAATACCTAATAAGATAAAAATTGGTTGTGATAAAGAATTTGGCATAAATGTTGCCACCTGACCTAACACCGCAATACTCATAATAAATATGTTGTAAGTTATAAACATAAAGGCATAACTTATAAATCGCCCCAAGACCATATCTTTTCAATTACGAAATTGTTGTCCTTGGTCAGCAACACTCATCACAACAACGACCGGCGAATAACACAATAAGATAAACAATTCAATTACCCGCCAAAATAGGAACATACAAACAGTAAACATAATATAAACCATAAAACACTCCGAAACCAAGCAAATAATATAACTAAAATTCCCACTATCTTCAAATGTCCACGACACCGGAATATAGTCAAAATGATGAACACCATTCATAAAACTACTATTAAAAATTGCTAAGGCAATATTATTTGTATCAATCGGAGAATTTTGCAAAAACAATTTAACAATGATTGTCATAATTGTATTTGCCATGATAAACAATGTTGGTATTAACGGAATCGCAATAATGATAATCAAAATATTTGTTATCGCCGCTTTCATTTCGTGGCGGCGATTATTATACATTCAGGCAATAGCTTTTGTGCCAATAATGACAATAAACATTGCCATTGCAATACCAAATAATAATCAATATATCGTGTTAATATTATTCATACTAAATAATCGTTCGCTTAACGCTCCCCCACCAATAAAGTACACGACATCTTGCATTCCACCCAGTAATCAAACAATCGGTTTAATAAAAATAAGATACAAAATAGCACAAAAACTATTTATCGCTCAACCAATAATGTCACCCATTATATTTGACCCGCCGGTTGTTTCTACTGTTTCAACATTCAAACTATTTGAAAAAAATGTTTGAATATTATTTGATGTTTCGGTATTTGGTAAAAACCACAATATCGCCGATAATATCGCAATCACAATACAACCAATAATTAACAAGGGTATCATTGCAATTGCTAATATTGTAAATATTTTTTTAAAGTAATATGCAATAAATTCCTCTAACCCTTGTTTTAAAATTGGTTTTTTTGATTTGATAACCGTTAAATTATCTTGTTTTCTATTTCGTAACAACATAATTACACTACCTAACTTGTGATTGGAGCGATAGTATCTTTAAATGCCAAGACAATCGCACTTGCAAGAATAACAATTAACAAACAGATTAATACCCACATCACTTTTTTAATTGTTTCTTTGCGGTTGCTACTATCAGCGTTGAATTTACCACCAATCGCATAAACACCAATCATTATGATTGCTGATACAACACCAATCGCAATCAATACCGGCATTGCAATACCTAAAATTTTGTTAAGTAAGTCATTAACCCCACTTGTCGCCAACAAAGTCAACATTATTATTCACCTCCTTTATTGTTTTGTTCTTCTTTTTCGGCTTCTTCTTTTTTAACTTGTTCAACCAATTTATCGTGGCGGCGTTTTTTAATTTTTGGTAAAAAATATTTATTAAAGACAAATCTTTTAAACAATAAATACGCCAGACCAACACCCACTAATATACCAACAACAAGACCAATAATTCACAGTTTACTATCGCCACCCTTTTTGTTGTTCGGTGTTGGTGTTGGTTGTTCTTTTTGTTGCACTGGGATTGTTTTGATAGCAAAACTCAACAGTTTTGTACTACCATTAACTGATTGAACTTTGACATCTTTGCTTGTAGTTCAATCGCCCGCAACAAGATTATCAACACTAATAACATAGTCAGTGTTTTCTACGACATTAGGCGAATACTTTTCAACTTGGGATTTTACACTAGCAAGCATTTTTGTTTTATAAGTTTCAATTTCATCTTGGGTCACATTTTTAATGTTATCAACAAAAAAGTTATCTAACTTTAAAACCAAATGAGTTAAACTTTGTTTTCAAGTCTGCGATAATTCAAACAATGTATTTAACTGACTAACGCTATAACCACGGATATTTTTTGCTCCGTTGTCTTCTGCTCACTGTTCAAATTGCTTGCCATTTGGTGTATCTCAATAATGTTCTACTTTTTGTTTTTCTGATATTTGCAGATAAATAGTTTTCGTATGCGTTGGTAAATCTTTATGTTGCAATTCAATTAAATAACGCCCATCAACCGAACCATACTGTCCCTTATCAATTTCCAAACCAGCCGTTGGGTCAATATTGTTTGATTGTGATGTTTTATTTCATTTATCATCACAACCATACACAACACCAGTTATGACATTGTCAGTTGATGGTTGCTTGATTTTAATAACACTTTTTCCATTCGCATAATAAAATGTATCAACCTTGTTTGTCATTTTATTTTTATCCAGTTGTGCCAAATAATCTTTATCTAATTGAACACCACTAGCCGATGATGTTAAATCAATCTTCAAGTCAACTGTCGTTGCGGGAACAACATTGTATTTAACATCAACCGAACCTTTGTAACTTTTACTACCTTCTATCGCTGATAAAGTTGCTTGGGTATCTGTTTTATCAGTTATTTCAATTTGCGAAAAATCAACAGTTCGTGCGTTTTTATTTATAATTGCCGCTTTAATGGTGTCATCATTACTATCAATGATATTACCTAAGTCATTGTTATTATCAAATTTAATCACATCACTTAAATTTTCTTTAACAATTGGTTTGGGCGGTTCTATTTTCGCCGCCATAACAATTTCAATGTCTTCACTTGTATATTTTGTGCCATTAATATCATATTTGATAACTAATTTATGGGTCTTTTCACTAGTTTCGGGTTTAACATTGATATTGACTTTATGGTCAAGCATATTTTGTTTAGCACCATCCCAATAAACTTCTTCCACGTTTGAATTATTGATATTAATATTTGTTTCACCATCAACCGTCAAACGCATACCCACGTTAGACCAAGTTGCCGTTTTAGAACCATCAACAATGGAAAACGAAATTCCTTGCTGAAAATCATTCTGGGTTGGTTGATTTCAATTAGTTATATTCCCATTAATATCAATGTTTGGTGTCGCAGGGTCACCAATACCATTTCAACGATAAACTAATTTAATTAAATCTTCTGAACCATTTCAAGGATACCCCCCTTTTCTACCAAACTGAATTGAAAAACCATCAGTTCCCTTATAAAGAGTTCTTTGTTCTGAATCTACTGAATCAATTTTTATTCATGTTTGATTATTATTAAATTTCGTGACTCTTCATTCAGTGCTTTTAATATTACTACGTCATATAACAATATAGTATTTATTGTCAATTGATTTACTGTCTTTATCATTATTGTCAATTTTGAACATATTATCTTTACTATATTTTTCTTTTATTTTTATATCAAAACCAATTGTAACATCTTTATCAATCACTCCAATATCGCGTTTAGCACGAGTTAATGGTGTGTTGGCAAGCAACGGCGCGGGTACACTTGCTGATAATGTTACAGCTGTTAATATACTTAATAGTTTTTTCATGTCATGTATTCCTTTCTGAATTCTCTTTTTAACAAAAAAGAGAATAGCACCCCCGCACTATTCCCACACGCAATTTTCCAACATATTTTACCAAAGGACAAACAAACACCCCAGTAAAATATGTTAAAATTGTCGGTGGAAACGCTAGTTGTTGCTAGTGTTTCCACGATAGTAATTTATTTTGCGATAAATTACTATCACTTTATAAAATTTTACAAGCAGTAAGGAAGCCAAATCACCTACTAGTAATATTTTACCACATCTAATTTATAGGTGTGGTTTTTTTGATAACTTTGTTATTTTAGTTTTTAACTAATTCTTCAAATTCTCATTCAATGAGAGAAATTAAATCTTCTCCTTCTCAAATACACAATTTTCTATATGTTTTAGATTTACCATAATATCTATATATCTGATATTCTGCGTTGGGGTCAATTTTAATTTCATAAAATTTATTATCTATTAAATTGCCGACATATTTTTTGTTTATTAAAAGTCTATATAGTGATTTTGGTATTATAAATACATACTCATTTTTTCTTTCAAATTTTAATTTTCTTGTTTTTTTAATATATAAAGTAATTAATTTATTTTCATCTATTGTTTCCATAATTTATTTGATTTCTTTGATGAGTTCTTCGTATGCTTGTTTTTGCCGCCAATAATATTGACTATCTCAAATACTCGCTAATTCGTTTTCACTTGTTAAAAATGTTTCAGAGCTTTTTAATATTGTTTTAGAACAAGCATCTAAAAAACCCTTTTCATCTAATCATTCATTAATTAAAATTAAATTTTTATCACTCTTAATATTATTTAATAATATTTTATATTCTGGTACTTTTCTCTTTTCTTTTTCACAAATAAATTTTAATGTATTTGTCAAATCTAAAATTCCTTTAAACGCACCTAGTCCTTCATTAATTGGAATTAAAATCAAATCACTTATTAATAAAAAGTTTAAACTCAATTCATCTACTGTTGGTGGGTAGTCAATCAACACATAATCATAACCATCAAAAGTTTCTTTATTTGTTAAATAAATGTTTTCAGCGACAAAAAATTTATCATTATTTTCATAAAATTCTTTTAATAAAAAGTTTACTTTCTTTACTTTTTCACCACCAACAATATAATCAATCTCTTTATATTTTGTCTTTTGAATAATTTTTTTAAAAGAACTATTTTTATTTAAAATAAAACATTCTGCTATTGTTGTATCTAAATTAATTTCATTTCCTTTTAATTCAAAAGTTATCGTTGCTTGCGGGTCAAGGTCAATTACTAAAACTTTTTTATTATCTAAGGCAAATTTGTAGGCAACATTTTTGCATAATGTTGTTTTACCAACCCCACCCTTTTTATTACAAAAACTAATCATCTTCAT
>NZ_CP187166.1:0-13621 GCF_049669535.1 Spiroplasma endosymbiont of Glossina fuscipes fuscipes | reverse complement strand
ATTTACTGTTCTCCAATCTATCAAAATAATCTCTTAAAATATTATTCATCAAAGTTGTATTTGTTCACTGTTTATCTTTTGCTAAATTTCTAAATTTTTGTACTAACTCCACATTACATAGCATTCTGGGCATAACATTAATTTCATTTATTTTTTTAAATTCTTTAACATTTTTAAAACTAGAATTATTTTTATATATATCATTGTTTTTTATAGTTTCCTTTATTAATTTATTTACTTTATTAGGCATTTTATTTCCTTTCTATACTACTAATACTATGTTTAGTATTAGTAGTATTATACTATAAAGTTCATTAAAATCAAGGTTTTATATTTCTATACTACTAATACTATGTTTAGTATTAGTAGTATTATACTATAAAGTTCATTAAAATCAAGGTTTTATATTTTTTATTACCATTTCTCCATGAAAATAACACTCAGTGCGCCACAGACAACGAGTGCAAAACAAGCAACAAAAAACCCTTATAAAATAAGGGTTTTAAATAGGGGACTATGTTAAATTATTCGGTTTAAATTGTTCTAAATATTTCACAAGAACACTAATTAATTGTTTATCTTTTTGTAACAAACCGTTAATAATTTCACTAGCATTACGAGTATTTAGTTCGTTTAGTTTATTTTCAAAATACTCAAATTGGCGTTCCGTGTTCGGAATTCAATTTAAGTCAAACATTAAATATCACTCCTATATTTATATTTTACTTATGTATTATATAAAACTGGGCTCGCGGTGATTTTTTAAACTTTATGGAAATTACTTAAAGTTTAAAAAATCAACCGCTCGCCCAAAAATGAAAACGAACAAAGACTACTCTTTATTGTTTCATATTTCTTAGGTGTTTAGTTCTTGTCACGCATAGTTATTGTGTGTTTCAAATAATGACTTGTTGTAGTTCTGGTTTAAAGTCGTCTTTGTCGATTTGACGTTGAATTCAGTTAGCAAGTGTCTGAGTAGGGGTAATTCAATATATTTGTCCGCCATTACGTAGTCATTTAGTATGTCCGTCTAATTTTTTCTTAAAGCGACTTGGTGATTTTTGTGTTCGCTCAAATTCGACATAGATTTCGCTATCATCAGTTTTGGTGATGATTAAGTCAGGGTAGGCGTTTAAGTTGCCGTTTTCCATTTTGAGCTCGCGCTCAGTTTGGTAATGCTCAATGTCAGTCTGACTGCAAAGTCATTTGATCAACATGTCTTGGTGGGGAATTTCATAGCAATTTATTTTAATTGCTTTTTTATGTTCTCGGCCAACAAAAGTATTACCCTTATGAGAAAGATAATAAATGTTTTTTCTTGTATGTTGGTCTATTTTATAAAAACCTTTTTTTAAATTTCGTTCTAAAATTCGTTTAGCACTTATAAATGATTTTTGTGTCAACAATGCAACTTGTTCAATATTTAAATATCCCCAGCGATTTATCATCAACAATATTTTTTCTAACTCACCCATAATATCAACTCCTTATCAAACACTCTTGTCATACTGACAGGGTGGGGTTTTTTCTTTTTTTGCGTTCGCTTTTTTCTTTTAAGGGCACGGGCAAAAAGAAAAAAGGAACTAGATGGGTTTTTATTGGTTATATTAATTGCAATTAACATAACCAATAAAAACCACCCACTGCGGAAATACAAACATTAAGCCCAAACCCCGTGCTATCAACAACGTTGGGAGTGCGGGGTTTGGGCTGCTTGACGTGCCAAAATGCTTGTAGTTCCGCAGTATAAATAATATATATATGGTATTTTAAAATACCATATATATACCTAATAATTATACTGTATATTTTATACAATTAGTACTGTATTTAATAAAATTACTACTAAATTTATTTAAAATTTATTAAATATTTGTTGTTTTGATATAGTATAGGAATAGTTTTGGAATTATATTGGAAAAAAAGAGATAATAAAAATAGGTGCTTTGCCAAACGGTAAAAAGGATATGATAAAGACCATATCTTGTTGTTGTATTTGTTGTCTTGCTACTCGTTGGTTTTATGCAAGCTCTGTGCTGGGGTGATAGGGGAGAAACAAATATTAGTAGGGCTATTTTATAAGTTTTTTAAATCCTCTAATAATTGGTTAAGGTCAACTTCTTCTTTTTCTCATTTTTTTCGTTTTTGTTCATAAAATTTATTATATTCTGTGTTATAATCATCTACAAGAGAATTATTTTCTCTTGTTTCAATTTGATTATTTTTATTAGCAGAATGTTTGGCTTTGATTGAGGCTTGAAATTCTGCTTTTTGTTTTGCCATTGCTTGTAGTTCAGTTTGATATTTTTTATCAACGTCAGCTAAAAATTCTTCGCGGTTTTTAAACTTACGAAGACGAGGTTCGACTGCTTGTCATTTTTCAAATTGGCGCTTAAGGGTATTTAAGCGATGGAATTTGTACATATTGGTTTTAATCATTGCATCCCACCCAGTCGCTTTAATGTGGGTTCCATCGGCATAATAAATATGATTTGTGCCAAAAACACGCACGCCAACATTAAACCAGTTGGGGTTTGTTTTTGTGATGTGGATGTCTTTTTTTGCTACACTAATAAAGTTATCACCAACACGCACCTTATTTGAAAGCGGTGTGTGTTTGTAGATATCTGATTTATGGACAAAAAAGTTACACATGTGTTTTTGATTATCTAATTGATTAAATACTTTAAACTGACCGCCTGGTGGTAATTTAACAAAATGATAATTGACTTGGTGTTGTATTTGTTGCATAATAATATGCTCCTTTCTGCGGTTTTAACCGAATTTAAGCTCCATATCAGCGTTGATATTTTCCAAAATATAGAATCATATTCTTTTGGTTGGTTTCAACGATAATATAAACTTAATTTTTGTTATTTTGATATTAAATAAAAAAATAGGTAGAATGAACTTTTTTTCATTCTACCTATACACAAAAATTAAATAATGTTATAATTTAACTGGCCTACCAAAAGGTGGGGTTAAATTAATAAGCCCTAGTTA
The DNA here is from genome assembly GCF_049669535.1 of Spiroplasma endosymbiont of Glossina fuscipes fuscipes. NCBI lineage: Bacteria > Bacillati > Mycoplasmatota > Mollicutes > Entomoplasmatales > Spiroplasmataceae > Spiroplasma > Spiroplasma endosymbiont of Glossina fuscipes fuscipes. The sequence continues at coordinate 10,618 of NZ_CP187166.1, read as the reverse complement.
AGCGGTTTTCGAGACCCTTAATAGGTGTATAGAAGAATGACGTGGACGTCATTTTTCTTTGTTTCTATTTAGTTGTTTTTATTTTACCATAAATGGGGGGCAATAATTTATTTTCAACCCCTTTTTTGTAACAAATAAAAAAGGAAATAACAGACCGTTATTTCCACAAACAAAATTATAATAATTGATATAACACATTCTAAGTTAAATAAAATATGTTAAAATTGTCAGTGGAAACACAGTTCGTTCAAAAGTTTTTGTGTTTCCGTTTTTAATTGTCAATAGCATTTAAAATGCTAACAAATTTATTATATAGCAAATTATAAAAATATACAAATATTTTGAAAAATAAAACCACCTTATTTTACTAAGGTGGTTTTATTTAAACCTAAATTATTAAAGGTGATGTATTTTAAAATACATCGTGCTTAATATAACATAATTTAATAAATTTTTAATTATTTAAGTGCTGAATTAAACCATCTAAACTAGTGGGGTCAACTGCAATTTTTTTAATAAATAACTTACCACTCGGAAGAGTGGTTTTTAAATAACATTCCCCAATTTTAAGTGTTTTTAGGTCGTTCGGATGAACAATAAATTCATCGACCGCACGCACCGAGCCCATATCAGCCGTGTTATTTTTAAAATCAAGTTGTCGTGTTAGTTTTTCGGTTTCTTGGGTGCCAAAAACACTTGCAACATATTCCGCCGTGTTCGGGTCTTTAATGTTATGACAAACAATAGTACTAACATTACCAAAAATAGTATCCGTTAAATTCATATTTTTTGTTTTTAGGTCGTTTATTGTTTGGAAAGACAAGAAACATTGATAATTAAAACTACGCGACTTATTTATCAAATTGACAATCGTTTCACTAGCAAAGACATTAAACTCATCTAAAACAATGTTAATTTTCTGATTAATTGGTTTTAGCGTAGTTAATTCTTTTAAGTCTTGGATAATTATTTTTCCAACCGAACCCGCCAGTTTCGGATACATCAACGAATTGATACTAAACAAAATCGTTTTATGTTTAGTAATCAATTCTAATAAGTTGTTTTTAATGCCAATATTAGTTTTTAATTGTTGGCGATAAACATTCAATCGCGAACGCATACCCAATATATCATCTTCATTGATTTTTTCTAAATATTCATAATTGCGCTCTTTTTTACTAATTAATTGTTTTAATTCTGAAATATCAAAATATTTAATAATATTTTCTAATGTTAAATCAACATTTTTATTAATTAATGTTTCGGTTAAAATCAACACATAATCATTTGCCAATGCTTCATAATGCGGTTCGGAAAAATCAAACAACGACATTATCTTATCTGCCAATACAACACTATCTTTTGTCGCAAAAGGGTTATATTCCGTTGTCCCACCAATTTCTCAAATAAAAGCGTTCGGATCAATTTTTTTAACTTTATTAATTAAATCAATATCACCCTTACCATCAATAATAATTGTCGTTTCATGGAATTTAAACCTTAACGCTTTTATGATTTGTATTAATGTTGTTGTTTTACCACTCCCCGTTGTACCAACAAGAAGCGTATGTTGAGTTAAATTTGACTTTATTAAACCAAAGGTTTTGTTTAATTTAAGCAAATTATCTTGCGGAATTTGCTTAAATTCTTGCTCTTTTCGTTTTGCTTTTTTCTTTTGTTCATAAGCAAACATATCAAAATGCTGTCATTTCTGATAACCAATAAAACCAGAAAAGACAACCACAACGATAATGGCGATAATGGCGGAAATTTTAAAACAAATATCTTTGTTATAAGCAGTTGAAAAAGTTTGTCAAGTAATCGCTTTTAGTTTTATTCCTGCATAGCCAAGAGCAATAGGAATATTAATTAAAGCAATTAGCAAGAAAAAAAATAATATAGAAAATATTAATCAAAAGATTACTTTTTCAAATTTATTAATTTTTTTAAATTGTTGCTTTATTTTACGCATAAATCTATCTCCTAACTAAAAGCTTCTTGCTCTATTTCGCTTGCTTCAACATTCAATAACATTCGATTATTAGCACCAACCGAAAACAGACATGTTCCGGTTGGTGCAGTTGCAATCGTATCTTTTTGATATTGATTTAACCGCCCACTAGTGGCAATTAAATTATCATAATCTTGTAAATCACTCGCCGCTAAATGATGAACAAACTGATATAAACAGTTGTTTATTATTCCTTGTGCTTGCGTTTTAATGTTTGCATTGCCCATAAAGTCGTTGATATTTTGCGTCATAATATACAAAATACCATTATATTTACGAATGCGTTTTGTCATTTCAAACAAGAAATTTAACGCTAAGGTATTATTTTCATTAATCAACAAGTGAGCCTCATCAATGGCAATACAAATTCATTGTTGTTCAGCAAGTGGTAGGGTTTGGTTTTTGGCTTTGTTTTGTTTAACCATCCTATCTAAAAACGCAAGCATTAAAAACAATTGAGCGTTTTGGCGGTTTTTGTTTGATGTTAATTCGTGAGTATCAAAAACAATTAAATCACTTTTTAGTGATAAGGTGCTTCCCCCATTTCATAAAGCACCATCGGCTCCCTTAGCAAGTTTTCATAAAACATTGTATAAATGCGATTTGTTATCTTCGCTTTTTTCTTGTTTTTCAATTAAACTAAACAAATGCGATAAAGTAGGATAATCACGAGCAGTTAAAGTATTTAATTGTGTTTTATCGGTTATTTTAAAATCTTTGTATAACTTTAAAAGGGTTTGTTGCAACAAACTTAAATCAATATCCGTTAAAGACGGATATAAAATCTTAAACCATTGTTCTAACAACGAAATATGTTCTAGTAAATCATCTGAAAAAATCTCTAACGGGTTTATTCGTGCTTTGTCTGATTTTCCAATGGGGATAATTTCACCACCATAGTAATTGGCTAGTTGGTGGTATTCCCGTTCAGGGTCAATGATATATAACTTTGTGTTATTATAATATAGTCAATTTAATTGCTTTTTAGCATTAAATGTTTTACCACTCCCCGTCATACCAACAATAAAAGCGTTACTACTATTGCGGAAACTATCACGGTGTTTAATATCAAAACTTATCGGTTCATCAATATCATTCGTACCTAAGAGAAACCCATAATTATCATTTAAAGGTGTTGCCACAAACGGATAACTACTTGCCAACGAAATAACGGGCATTTCTTGTCATCATTCAGTATTGTTTTTAATATTGTTGTTTCAAACAAAGTTATATGCTTTTAATTGCTGAAATTTTAATTCATCAGGGACAAAACCCTTTTTCACCATTTCACTGATTAACATTGTTCTAATACTATCTAGTTCTTTTTTCGTATCAGCAAAACAAGCAAACATAACCGAAACCATTTTCAAGGTTTCACCCCCATTTTGAACCATATTCATCAATTCGGTAAAATGTTCCAAATATGATTGATATTTAATTTCGTCACTTGTTTTGCTTGTTGTTTGAATTTCAGCGCGATTAATAGCACGGTCAAGCAATTTCAATGCTTCTTGGTCTGAAATATGATGAACTTTAATATTGACATTAACATTGTTCAAATTCGCAAGAAAACCTAACCAAGTATCAGGTACCAACAACGGATATTGTGATACAGTTAAATAAGAAACAAATTTATTATCCACTGTCACATAATTAGCAAATTGTCTAATTTTATTTGGTTTATCAACAACATTATTTGTTGGAATAATATTTCGTTGAACTAATAAACTTGTTTCTTCCAATGTTGCTTTAATAAATTTAATGTTATTATCAAATTCATTAATAACATATCTTAATTTTTGATTTATTAAAGTAACATTATCAGCAGTAATCATTAAAAAGTATGCTGTTTTTAATTTTTGATTACTATATTGCAAATTCAAATATCAATTTTTTAAATTTGTTAACTGAGTTTTTTTAAGCTCAGTTTTTTCTTTGGCTAAAAAATTATCAATATTTTTAATTTGTTCGTTAAATTCATAAGGAATTTGAATTTTACAAATTTCAAAATCAATATCTATTGTTTTAAAAATACTAGCTAATTTATAAATAGGGGTATCTCGCTCTTGTTGATTAGCTAATGATATATCAACCGCTTCAATACGATAAACAACACTAGTTTTATGTTTAAATTTAATAGTATTATTTTCTATTTTTTGAATTTGACTAATTTTTAAAACATCATTATTTTGTTTTTTAACAAAAATATATTTGAATGCTGTTCAAATAACATTGTATAGTTTAGTTCCATTTTTTGTTGGAAACATTAAAATTAAACTTGTTAATCACATAAAAATCGTAATAAGAACACTAGCGATTATTTGATACTTAAATAGAAAAGAAAATATCAACGCTGTAATTAAAAAATCAATTACAATAATTGCAATTTCAACCTTACCAATACCACCAAGAGCATTCGAAATCGTAAAACGAATTTTACTTGCTCGCTTTGTGATAATGCGTGCTTTGTTATCATCCATAATTATTCACTCCCTACGTTATTTAATGCTTCTTGGTTGATTTTAATTGCTTCAATAATTTTGTTTCATTCACCTTGATAAAGTTTGATTAAGTACTGTCCTTGTCAAATTTCACTTTTGACATGTATTTTAGCGTCATTATCATACAATCAGATAATATATTCATCATCGGCTTTGATACCAACAGCAAACATTTTTCCGTTGCGCGACCCGTGAATACATTTCTTACTAATTCACACTGACAACCCCCGATGATTAGGAATAGAAAATAAACCGGCTTTCTCGGTTTCGCGTTTTAGTTTTCTGTGTGCCATAATGTTAACTGTTACTCATTTTTTATCATTTGTTTCCATAATTTATATGTCCTTTCTTATCGTTCGTTTATAACACATTGAGTTAATATCTTATTCATTAAAATAACTTTCAATGCAGCACAAACGACAATTTAAAATTTATTTATCAGTAAATCACTGATTAATTTTTTCGCTTGTTTTGCTATGTTGATTTTTATAATCGCCAGTGAATGCGTTTTTAAATTGTGCTTTGGCAACATTTTTAAACCCGTGTTCTTTCGCCCCCGCGTGATATGCACGAACTGCACCAATTCCGCGGGCGGTTTTTTTACTTAAATTATAACTGGCACGAACACCACTCACTGTCAACGCTCCACCAGTCATAAAGGCGTTGGTTGCTACTTTTAACCCCATTATGTTACCTATCCCATCACTCAACGCTGTATTACCACCCAACAATGATGATAAAAGTTGTGGTGATTTAACAACAACAATTCCAAACGCAAAAATACCTAATAAAGTAAAAATTGGTCTTGTTGTTGGGTCAGAAATGGCATTGCCAATTTCGGAAAATATTGCCATACTCCATAAGAACAAACTATATGATAAGAAAACCATATTAAAACTAATAAAGCGAGCAACAGTTAATTCTTTTCAGTTTTTAAATCTTCGTCCCTCATCTTGAATTGCCGATACTATCACAATCGGTGATAAAACATAAAGAATTAACAGTTCAGCAGTTCGTCAGAATAAAAACAAAGCAATCAGCAAGAAAATGTATATCATAAATCCCTCAGAAAACAAACACAGCAAATAATTAAAATGCCCACTATCTTTGAATGTTCAACTTGCGGGAACATAAGTAAAGTTATGCATACCATTATCAAACGACGAATTAAATATAAACAACCCGATATTTTGTAGCTTCAAATTACTTGCTTGCATAATCGCTTGTGTTAGCAAATTAACAATAACATTCAAAGTATAGAAAATAACTGGGATTGTCGGAATTGCCACAAACAATAAAATCATATTACGCAATGTTATTCTTAACTTGCTATGTTTTTCATCAGCCAACATTATTTCAATCATTCTTCCCGCAAGCAACAAAGCCAATATTATTCCCGCAATCGACAATATGACAATAAATAACATCGGTACACCACCGTTGGTATTATTTTCAAACAACAAGCGATTTGCCAAATTCCCACCCGACATAAAATAAATTATGTCTTGGAATTTATTTAAAAGTCACAACAACGGTTTTATGAAAATAATATATAAGATAGCAAAGACCGCTTCCATAATTTTACCAAGCAATCAACTTGGAGCGTCTCCGCCGCTATCACTTGCTGTTTGACTATACTGAATAAACATTTCTGAGGCGTGTGTGCTAGTAAAATGATTGATAGTGTCGGGGGTAAATATTGCCATAATCGCAGCAATAATTACGACAATAATAACTGCTATTAACATCATCGGTAAAAATGCTATAATAAAAAAGATAGCCATTTTTTTAATCATATTATTAACAATGGCTATTATGTTTTTAAATGATGTTGGCTTTATTTTGTCCGATTTGCCAACACGGAAAGGGTTTTTTAACCCTTTTTTATTTTGCACCATTTTTTATTCCCTCCTTTACGCAATTCCTAAAATAACATCTTTTAGACCGAGTACAATTGCACTCGCAAGAATCACAATCCCCAAGCATACACCTACTCAGGTTACCCGAGCAATCGTTTCTCTGCGTTGTTCGGCGTTTTTGGCAAATTTCCCGGCAATGCCATAATACGCCACCATAACAATGCCAATTGTTACTGCTAATCCCATTAGAATTGGCATTCCAACGGAAATTATTTTATTGCCGATTTCTTGCAAACTAGTTGACCCCGCGTTCGCTAACAACATCATGTCTATCACCACCTTTCATTTGTTTATTTAATTTCTTTTTCTTTCTAACATCCCTAATCCCCTTGCACAAACCAGTTATAAAACCTAAAAGACCTAATATTTTTCTAAATACTCACCACGCCGGGCGAGCAAAAAGACAAATAAGAATCAGCACCGCAAAGAAAATTGTTCAATTCATATTATTTCTCTCCTCTTTTTGCTTTTTCGGCTTCTTCTTCGGCTTGTATTTCTGCTAATGCTTTGTCTTCTCTAATTCTTCACGCTTTTTGCTTTTTCTCGCGGATTGGTTTTAAAATAAACCGATCAACCACAAATTTCCAAAACAACCACACAAGAAGAGCAAGACCCGCCAGCGAACCAACAACAATTCCAACAATTGCTAAACCAGTTAAACCACCCTTTTTATTAGGTGTCTTGCTGTCATTAATTTGTAAAGTAAATTGCTCTGCTGTCGCATTATTGTATTTAACAGTAATGTTTACTTTGTCATTTGGGTTAAACTCACTTTGATTTAAAACAAACGAAACTTTGTTTACATCATAATTGCTGGTATTTACATCAGGAATTTTGATACTACTTGAAATTTGGGTTTTTAATTGCTCAACAACTTGCTCAGCTGTCAACGGTTCTTTGGATAACAATTTACCATTGGTTTTAAGCCAGTCCGCAACCACACTCGCCAACTGACTATCACTAGCGATTTGTTGTCAATTTTTACTTTCTGCAAACAATTTGTTAAGTTGACTAGCACTATAACCACGGATATTGTCATATCCATTTGCTTTTGCTCAGATTTCAAATTGTTTACCTTTATCAGTGTCAAAATAATTTGCTATTTGTTTGGGAATTGTAATTTGTAAATAAACATTGTTCGTATGACCTAGGTTATCTGACAGTTCAACAACATATTTACCATCCTTTGTTGCCAACTGCGACCCATCAAGTTTAATGCCACTTGTAGGGTCAATGGGGCTTGACTGAGTTGTCTTATTTCATTTATCACCACAACCATACACAACACCAGTTATCACACTGCTTGGTGTTGATTTCACCATTGTGATAACACTTTCACTACTTGCATAGTAGAATGTGTTAACTGGGTTTGTGATATTACTTGTATCAATTTGCCCAAGATAATCTTTTATTACCGTTGCTTTAGATGATGTTGGGGTTACATCAATTTTTAAATCAACGACTGTTGCTGATACAACATTATAAGTTACATCAACTGAACCTTTATAACTTTTGCTACCTTTTTTAGCGGTTAAAGTTGCAGAATAATTATCTTTTTTTGTTATTTCAATTTGTGTAAAATCATCAATGACATTGCCGTTTTTCTGATTAACAGCAGTGAAAATAGTATCATCGTTGTTATCAATGATATTACCTAAATCAGTCGTTTTGATTAAATCACTTAGATTTTGTTGCACTGGTGGTGTTGGTGGGTCAATTTTCGCCTGCATAGAGACAATAATTTCACTTGTATATTGTTTACCATCCAAAGTAAACATTACTTGTAAATTATGGTCTCGTGGTGCGGTTTCGGGTTTAACATTGATTTTCCATTGTTTACTTGTTTGTGGTTGTTCGACATTGTCAAACACAACTTTATCAATGTTCGGGTTCACAATATCAATGTTTAACTCCCCATCAACAGCAATTAAATCAGGACGAGTTCAAGTTTGCGTTTTACTACTATCAACCAAAGCAAACTGACTTTGTGTTTTTACTCACGACAAAGCAGTTTGCAATATATACGCCCCATTGTCTGTACCAAAATAAATGTTATCTTTACTATCAACCGCAATTGCTTGTATATAACTATTATATCCATTTATTTTTGTTGGTGTTGTTGAACCGTGTTTAAACACAAATGCACCAACAGTTGCTCCAAAATAAATGTTGTCGCTACTATCAATAGCAATAGAATTAACTGATTTATCAATACCATTTATTTTTGTTGGTGTTGTTTCTCCGTGTTTCAAAACAAACGAACCAACAGTTGTTCCAAAGTAAATGTTGTCGCTACTATCAATAGCAAGCGAATTTATTTCCCCACTGATACCGTTTATTTTTGTTGGTGTTGTTTCTCCGTGTTTCAACACAAACAAAGAATTATCTATACTAAAATAAATATCATTTTTATTAGTAATTACAATAGTTCTAATTTCTCCATCAATTCCATTTATTTTTGTTGGGGTTGTTGAGCCAGCAGATAATTTATACGCACCATTCCCAAATACAGCAAAGTAAATATTGTCTTTACTATCAACCGCAATTGCTTTAACTACACCAACAAGACCATTTATTTTTGTTGGTGTTGTTTCTCCGTGTTTCAACACAAATGCACCATCAGCAACACCAAAGTAAATGTTGTCGCTACTATCAACAGCAACCGATTTTATTTCCCCACTGATACCGTTAATTTTGGTTGGTGTTGTTGCACCCTGTTTCAACACAAACGCACCATTATCAGTAACACAATAAATACTACTTGAACTATCAATAATAATTCCGTTTATTCATGTACTAATACCCTTTATTTCTTTTATTGGTAGGTAGTCGTTGTTTGCGTTAGATGTCAAAGAACTAACATCCCGCTTTACTCTTTCTAATGCTGTGTTGGCAACCAAAGGTGCTGGTATGCTTGCTGTCAGCGTAGTTATTGTTAAGATACTTAATAATTTTTTCATAATTGTATTTCCTTTCTGAATTCTCTTTTTAACAAAAAAGAGAATAGCACCCCCGCACTATTCCCACACGCAATTTTCCAACATATTTTACCAAAGGACAAACAAACACCCCAGTAAAATATGTTAAAATTGTCGGTGGAAACGCTAGTTGTTGCTAGTGTTTCCACGATATTAAGTTATTTACAAGATAACTTAATATCACTTTATAAAATTTTAATGAGTAAGGAGAAGAAGCCGCTTACTAATATCATTTTACCACATTTAATTTATAGATGTGGTTTTTTTATTTTATTTGTTATTTCCCGCAGTTTTTATCACCCGTGTTAATCGCAAATCACTCATCATTAACTTTTTGAATAGCAAAACTACAATTCAGACATTTTTGTAAATCAACATCAACAATCATTAAATTATGATTTTTAGTGTCTTTATTCTCTATTTTTTTCATAATTATTTGATTTCCTTGATGAGTTCTTCGTATGCGTGTTTTTGGCGCCAATATGTAGGGTTAGTTCATATTGTGTCTAATTTAACTGTATTTTTGGAAAAAGTATCTGAGTGTTTAATCTCACATTTTAATAAATATTGAGTAAGATTATCATTTTTTAATCATTCCAAAATGGTTTCTGTAACATCATTATTTTTTACATTATTTAATAAAATCTTAATATTTGGTGGTTTTTTATTAATAATTTTAGCAATATGATTTAAAGTATTTTTTAAATCTAATACCCCTTTATAACAACCACCATCATCACTCAACGGTGCAATTATTAAATCAGATAACATCAAAAAACTAATTGCTAGTTCTTGTATTGTTGGGGGATAGTCAATCAACACATAATCATAACCATCTAATATTTCTTCATTAATTTCATAAATTAAATCAGCAAATAAATATTTTTCTTTTTCACTTTTATAAAAAGTATTTATTAAAGTTGTTGTTGAATTTATTTCTTCTCCGCCCACAATAATATCAATATTTTTATATTTTGTTGGTTGAATAATATTATCAATAGTTATTAAATGTGGGTTTGTAATTAAAGGTATGATATTTTTTTTATAATCATAATTATTGTTAGAAAAATTAGATGATAGTGTTGCTTGTGGATCAAGGTCAATCAATAAAACCTTTGCCCCATCAAGGGCTAACTTGTAGGCGACATTTTTACAAAGCGTTGTTTTACCAACCCCACCTTTTTTAACTGCAAAACTAATCATCTTCAT
>NZ_CP187164.1:0-16389 GCF_049669535.1 Spiroplasma endosymbiont of Glossina fuscipes fuscipes | reverse complement strand
TATTGTTGATTTCCTTTCCATAACGCTCTTTAAGAATTTCATTCATTAAAGTAGACATTTTTCATTTTCTTTGCTGTGCTTCATTTTTGAAATTTTCTACTAGATAAAAATCACAAGTTGTATTAGGTAATAAAACTTTTTTATTATCTTTTATTTTATTCTTAAAAGATACAGAATTATCAATCATTTCTAATGTACTTTTTTTCTTTATTACTGGCATTTTTTTCCTTTCTAATTTATTATATAATTAATATAATAAATTATATTAATTATATAATATCAAAAAAATATTATTTTTGCAAGCATATTTTATGTTGTATAATTAATATAATAAATTATATTAATTATACAACATAAAATATAAAAATAAATTTAATGTTATTTATTTTTTATTACCATTTACCCGCGAAAATAACACTCAATGCAGCACAAACGACAAATTACAAACAAAAAATAAAAAACCCTTATTTTATAAGGGTTTTAGAATAAATCTAAATAATATTTTTAATTAATTCTTTGAATTTTTCTATAAAACCAGTTAAATAATATTTAAGCACATATATATCATTATTATTAATTAAAATAAAATAAACACAGCCATCATTAAAAAAGTTTTATATAATATATAATTACTGCTTTTTTTTGTTTTTTGAATAATCTAAATAATGGGTAATTAAATTTTTTATTTCAATAATGTCATTAAATAATTCTATTTTCTTATTGTTTAAAGAAAGATCTGAAAAGTTCTTTAAACAATTTATAGTTTCAGAATTGGAATGGCAACACTTTTTAGGACACTTTTTATGTAGACTTCTGATTTCTAAATTCAACTGGAGTTAAGTAATTCAAACTACCATGAATTCGAATATTGTTGTATCAATTAATGAAATTAAATAGTTCCAACTTTAATTGTTCTAAATTTTTAAATTTTCGGCCATTAATAAATTCAGTTTTAAAAGCTTTATAGGTTGTTTCAGCTACTGCGTTATCGTAAGGGCAACCTTTTGCACTTAATGATCTTTTAATATTAAATGTTAATAAAATTTCTTCAATAATTTTATTTTTAAATTCATTACCACGATCTGTATGAAACAACCTAATTTGATTTAGTGGTCATGTTATTTTATAAAATGCCTGCTGAACTAGTTCAGCAGTTTTATTTGTTCCAGCGCTATAGCCAATTACTTCACGGTTAAATAAATCAATTAGTAAGCAAATATAATGTCATTTTGAACCAACTTGAACATAGGTTAAATCGCTCACAATAACTTCATTTTGTCTTTTATTACTAAACTCACGATTTAGAATATTACTAATTTGATCATTATTTACAGGAGATTTATGATTGCGATATTTTAATTTAGTATATTTTGATACTAAATTATTTATTGCCATAATTCTTCTAATTTTTTGTCGAGATAAAATAATGTTCTTTCTTGCTAAAATAATTTTAATTTTTCTAGCACCATAAACTTTATAGCTTTCTTTAAATGCACTGATAACTTCATTTTCATAAATATTAATTTCAGTTTTAGTGATCTTATTAATTTGATAACATTACGATTTGTTTCTTGAATTCATCGGTGTACTGGTTTTTTGCCATTTTTATATTCCTGCTTTCCTAATAATTTTAGCTTATTTTTTTACAGTCTACATAAATATGGTCCAAGTTATTGTAACCTATCCGTATCTTAACCCATCCAAACAGTAAAAAGAATATGATGAAGATCATATCTTGGTATTGTATTTGTTGTCTTGCTACTCGTTGGTTTTATGCAAGCTCTGTGCTGGAGTGATAGGGGGGGAAGAACTCGATAGGGGATTAGTCTAAATTGTCTAATTCTGCTAAGTCGATGAACAACTGTTCGAGTTCTTCATCTGACATTTTTGATGGGTCTCCCTTGTTTTTTTCATAGTGTGTGTTAAACTCATCTACAAGAAAATTATTCTTTTTGCATTTTTTGTCAGTTTGTTTAGCAGAATACTTATTTTTTATATAAGTTTGGTATTTTGCTTTTAGTTTGTTGCTTTTAGCGCAAATTTGTTCACGGGCTTGTTGGTAATTGGTAAGTTAACCCACTTAAAAATGGGTTAGTTGCTTGTTCTTTTTCGTATTTGCGTTGTGCCACAGTTAAATAATGTAATTCTTTAATTGCGGTGTCGCGGATTGCTTGATAGCCTGCCAAGCGATATTTGTTATTATTACACATGTTATAAATTCAGTAAGTAAAGAATATATCAATACCAACTAAAAAATATTTACTAGTTTTATCAATAAAACACATTTTTTAGGGACATAAAGAAACTTGTCATAAATTTTGACTTTGTAACTATCTTTGTGGGTTGGATGTTGACGAACATATTTTTTTGGTAAGTAAAAATTGGAGATATGTTTTTCCTTATCAAGTTGATTAAACACTTTATAAGGGTGATTATTTATCATTACAGTGAGAGGATGATTAAAATATATTTAAGTTTTTTGTTTTTGTTGCTAATAAAGGCATAAAAACACTTCCTTTCTATAAATTATATTCTGTTTTGATTTCTTCAACGCGTTTTTTATATTCGCGTTGTTTTTCTTTGTCCAAATTGTTGTATCAGTTGCGTTTTCATTCGTGGCGAACTTTTACTAATTCAAACTTTTTCTTTTCTAAAGCTAGTTTATTGGTTATTAGTTTGTATTCTTTTTGTTTTTCTTTGGTTAAGTTTTCAAATCATCCACTTTTCCAATGTTTTTCTCACTGTTTTAAAGCTAATCGACCAGGGTGGTGCTCGATTTGGTATTGTTTTTCTCGGCGTTGTTCTTTTTGAACATCATTTATATCATAATTAATTTTTGTATTTACATAACTTGCTTTGCCCATAAAATCATTTCCTTTCTAGTAAAATTTTTCCATAGTAACTACAATAGTTATTATGGAATTTGACAATATTTTTCCATAAATAAAAAATAGGTAGGTGGCCTTTTTTATCATTCTACCTATACACAAAAATTAAAAAATGTTATAATTTAACTGACCTACCAAAAGGTGGGAGTTAAATTAATAAGCCCTAGTTAAGTGGTCTGATGAACCGCTTAATAGGTGTATAGAAGAATGACTGGCTGGTCATTTTCTTTTTATTTAGTTGAGTTTATTATAGCATAAATATTTATTATGACATTTTAAAAAGATATTTACATTATATGTTGCATTAATTGCAAGCGAACTCATTCAGCATATAAAAAAATATGTTCTGATGAAACAAGTTATTTTTTATGATATTGCAAGGCAAATTTTAATATATATAAACCTTGATTAATGCTCCCTATTGAAGCAGTAAAAACATTAATGAAAGGAAACATTTAAAATGGAAAATTTAATTCAACCAACCGAACAAGTAAACTATCACTTTGTTGTTTTGCCAACTGGTGGTAATTTTAAAGTTTTTAATCAGTTAGATAATCAAAAACACATGTGTAACTTTTTTGTCCATAAATCAGATATCTACAAACACACACCGCTTTCAAATAAGGTGCGTATTGGTGATAACTTTATTAGTGTGGCAAAAAAAGACATCCACATCACAAAAACAGACCCTAATTGGTTTAATGTTGGCGTGCGTGTTTTTGGCACAAATCATATTTATTATGCGGATGGTACACGCATTAAAGCGACTGGGTGAGATGCAATGATTAAAACCAATATGTACAAATTCCATCACTTAAATACCCTTAACCGCCAATTTGAAAAATGACAAACAGTAGAACCTCGTCTTCGTAAGTTTAAAAACCGCGAAGAATTTTTAACTGACGTTGATAAAAAATATCAAACTGAACTACAAGCAATGGCAAAACAAAAAGCAGAATTTCAAGCTTCAATCAAAGCCAAACATTCTGCAAAATCTATAACAACAAACAGAGAAAATAATTCTCTTGTAGATAAGTTTAACACACACTATGAAAAAAACAAGGGGGAGCCACCAAAAATGTCTGAATTGTAGTTTTGCGGTTCAAAAAGTTGATGATAAATGATTTACGATCAATACGGGAAATAAAAACTGCGGGAAATAAAAAATTATGTTATAGTTAAAATATTATTATTAATTTATCAAAAGGAGAATATCAAATATCAAAAATTTATCAAATATCAAAAAATCAAGTTTAATTATTTTAGTTTTTTTAATATTAATAATTTTATCTTTTTTGTTAGGTTTTTTTATTAGTAAAAAACAACAAAACCAAACTTTAATTGAACAAAAAATCAAACAAAACATTTTAGATATTTCTAATATTAAAAGTTTAGGTGAAAATTTAATTTTCAATACAAGTTATTCTTTACTTTATGAAGAAAGTATTAAAAGTTTTTTAATTATTTTATTTAAAGACCAATTTAATAAAATTATGCCTCTACCACTAAACGAAAATAATACAAAAGTTGAAATATTTTATAAAAATGAAGATATTAGTTATAGTCTTAAAACAAATGAAGGTGAAATTTCTATTAAAAATTTATTATTTTTTCTGAGAAATTTTAAAACTAATTTGGCAATTAGTAATGTTACACCACCAATAATGGTAAAAATTTTTTGGAAAAAGATAAATTAATAAAATTATGTTATAATTTCCTTACCAAGATATTTTTATCTTTGGTACTTAGCCCAAATATAGCAAATATAAAATCTTATCTTTTAAAATAAAAAACCAGATATAAAAATATATCTAGTGTATAATATAAATGTAAAATTTGGCAAATAGAATGGATATATAATTATGGAATATTTTATTTTATAAATTATGTTAATTCATTTATGGCATTATTTGTAACATCAAATGATGAAACTTTCAACGAATTTCATACTCGATAAATAGCATTCGCACTTTGTGTATGAAATTCTAAAAGTCCATGAATTTCTTCTTCATCACGATATAAATACATATTTATTTCTGCTGTTTGATAAGCCACAATCAAGCGATAATCATATCTTATAATATTTTGTTTAAAAGGAAATGCCGTATTATTCTTTTCAATTTTAGTATCACTAATTAACTTAGTAGATAATTTAATATTTTTTCGCTGAACAGTCGTCCCTTGACCACCAGCCTCAGTAACTGAATCATTTAAATTAATATAATCATAATATTTTAAAAATTTTTCTCATGAAGTTGCATAATCAGTTCACTTAAAAAATTTAATAATTGCATAATCATATGTACTTCCTGAACTCATATATCCGGTTTTCTTAACATCTATTTTTGGATTCAATTTTCCTTCTTCGATTTTTAATTTATTTTTCTCATTATTATCTGCTTCCGCAAAGATCTTCGTTCCTAAAATTCAACCAAAAAAAGCACTAGTAGTCGCTAAAATTGCACTAAAGGCTGGCATTACTACTGATGTTTCAGTAACAATAGTAACATTTGCGGTTAAAATTGGAAAAATAATATCTCAAAAACTATGTGCTAATGTTCTAATTGATAAAGCCATTTTAATACTTTTAATAATATTATCCCGATACTTATTATTCACATTTAAATAATATGATATTCCAGCTACTGTAACACCCAGTGATGCTACAACTGTTGTTGCAGCAATTGCTCATGATACACTAAGTCCCAAAAATCAAGATGCTGCTCAAAAACCAGCTGCTGCAATTGCTACAATAGCAGTTGCTGTTTTAAACCCTAAATTTATATCATTTAGTTTATCTCAATATTCTAATGCTTCTTGTTTACTGTTATTATTAACAGTAATATTATTTTTAACAAAAATATTATTGGATTTTAACTTTGAATTTGAATTCAAGATTTGTTTACTTTTTTGTATTTCTTTGTTATTAAATTTTATTCATAACATGTTTTTCTTGGTTGATAATTTAATGTTAAATTTAACTTTTATAATATTAGTTTTTCTATTTTTCTATTTTTTTCCATAGTCACTAACCAATTTAAACATTCTTTTTTCATTTGCATTTTCTGTTGATTTTTTCTTTAAATTATCAAAGTATTTATCAACTTGTTTCCAATTAATTTGGTCTATTTCATATTCAGACTTATTATAATTACTAGCACCATTAAACATAAACCCCATATTTGTTACATTAGTAGTATTCCACTTAGAAATATCACCATTAAATGCCTAAGCATTATAAAACATTCCATACAAAGATGTTATTTCTTTTGGTTTTTCACCATAACAAGCAATGTCATTGCTTGCTCCGGTTGCTATTAAACTAACTGCTCCTAATAAGCTTAAAAGTTTTTTCATTATGTTTATCTCCTTTTTATTTTAAAAAACTAAAATAATTAACTTTAATTCGTTAATTTATAAATATTATTATTTTTGAATTTAGTTATTTTTTAAAATAAATCGGGAAAATGACCTTTTTTAAATTCAATTAATTGCTCTGTTTTTTTAATAAAAATAATTAACATAATATTTTTTATTTGTAGAAATTTAGTTTTAAAAAATTGATAGATTTTTAATAGAAAAGAAAAATTTGTAATAATATAAATAAAAAACCAAAAATAAAAAGAAATAATTATATCATTTCGTTGCTGAATAAAAATATTAATATTATCATAATATTTTTTTAATATAATTAAAGATAAAACAAAAATAAAAAAGAATGTTAATAAAACAAAATAAGACAAGTAAATAAAACACATTATTATTCAAAAAAACAATAAATTGTAAAATTTTTTTTATATGTGTAATATTATAAGCACTATTATAATGAATAGTAATATTAATAATCTTAAATAACAAAGTTAAAATAAAAATAATAATAATTTTTTGATTTCATCTTTGCTTATTTAAAAAATAATGTAAAAAGTTTTTAAAGAAAAAATAGAAAAACTAATATTATAAAAGTTAAATTTAACATTAAATTATCAACCAAGAAAAACATGTTATGAATAAAATTTAATAACAAAGAAAAACTAATCCAGAAAAAAATATCACCTTAATAAAAATTGTTTTATTAAATTTAAATTTTGTGCTTATTTTTAATAATTGGTACATTGTTTTAACCTTTTTATTTTTTATTTTTAATTGGTTTATTTATAAACTTTAGTTATCTTATTTATACCTCTTTTTTTAAAAAAACAATAGTATTTTTAAGTATTGTTTTATTTTTTATAATTTCATATTTCGTAGGTGTTTAGTTCTTCTCACACATAGTTATTGTGTGTTTCAAATAATGACTTGTTGTAGTTCTGGTTTAAAGTCGTCTTTGTCAATTTGTCGCTGTATTCAATTTGCGAGTGTTTGCGTTGGGGCAATTCAATATATTTGTCCGCCATTGCGTAGTCATTTAGTATGTCCGTCTAATTTTTTCTTAAAGCGACTTGGTGATTTTTGTGTTCGCTCAAATTCAACATAAATTTCGCTATCATCAGTTTTGGTGATGATTAAGTCAGGGTAGGCATTTAAGTTGCCGTTCCCCATTTTTAACTCGCGCTCAGTTTGATAATGTATAATATCATTTTGTGCAACAAGTCATTTGATCAGCATGTCTTGGTGGGCGAGTTCATAAAAATTAATTTGAATACTTTTTTTATGAACTCTCCCTAAAAAAGAATTGCCCTTGTGTGTTAAAACATAAATGTTTTTCCGCGTTAATTTATTAGCAATAATAAGTTTCTTTTTAACTAATACTGCCAAGCGATTTTCTGTTGATTTAATATTTTTATTTAATAACAAAGATATTTGTTCTAAATTTAAGTACCCTCATTTATTAATCATATCCATAATTTTAATCTGCTCTGTCATAACACCAACTCCTTGCCAACCACTCTTGTCCTACTGACAGGGTGGGGTTTTTTCTTTTTTTGCGTTCGCTTTTTGCTTTTAAGGGCTCGGGCAAAAAGAAAAAAGGAACTAGATGGGTTTTTATTGGTTATGTTAATTGCAATTAACATAACCAATAAAAACCCACAACTACGGAACACAAACATTAAGCCGAAACCCCGTGCTATCAACAACGTTGGGAGTGCGGGGTTTCGGGTGCTTGACGTGCCAAAATGCTTGTAGTTCCGCAGTGTAAACAATATTTTTATATAGGGTTGCTCCTTGCTATATTCTTAAATAATTATACTATATATATTATATATTTATTACTTTTTTGAATAAAATTACTAATAAATATATTTAAAAAAGTATATAAAATATATTTAATATTCGTTGTTTTGATATAGTATAGGAATAGTTTTGGAATTATATTGGAAGAAAAGAGATAATAAAAATAGGTGATTTATCAAACAGTAAAAACGATATGATGAAGACCATATCTCGGTGTTGTATTTGTTGTCTTGCTACTTGTTGGTTTTATGCAAGCTCTGTGCTGGAGTGATAGGGGGGGGGAAGAACTCGATAGGAGGTTAGTCTAAGTTGTCTAATTCCGTTAATAACTGGGTGAGTTCTTCTTCAGACATTTTTGGTGGCTCCCCCTTGTTTTTTTCATAGTGTGTGTTAAACTTATCTACAAGAGAATTATTTTCTCTGTTTGTTGTTATAGATTTTGCAGAATGTTTGGCTTTGATTGAAGCTTGAAATTCTGCTTTTTGTTTTGCCATTGCTTGTAGTTCAGTTTGATATTTTTTATCAACGTCAGTTAAAAATTCTTCGCGGTTTTTAAACTTACGAAGACGAGGTTCTACTGTTTGTCATTTTTCAAATTGGCGGTTAAGGGTATTTAAGTGATGGAATTTGTACATATTGGTTTTAATCATTGCATCTCACCCAGTCGCTTTAATGCGTGTACCATCCGCATAATAAATATGATTTGTGCCAAAAACACGCACGCCAACATTAAACCAATTAGGGTCTGTTTTTGTGATGTGGATGTCTTTTTTTGCCACACTAATAAAGTTATCACCAATACGCACCTTATTTGAAAGCGGTGTGTGTTTGTAGATATCTGATTTATGGACAAAAAAGTTACACATGTGTTTTTGATTATCTAACTGATTAAAAACTTTAAAATTACCACCAGTTGGCAAAACAACAAAGTGATAGTTTACTTGTTCGGTTGGTTGAATTAAATTTTCCATTTTAAATGTTTCCTTTCATTAATGTTTTTACTGCTTCAATAGGGAGCATTAATCAAGGTTTATATATATTAAAATTTGCCTTGCAATATCATAAAAAATAACTTGTTTCATCAGAACATATTTTTTTATATGCTGAATGAGTTCGCTTGCAATTAATGCAACATATAATGTAAATATCTTTTTAAAATGTCATAATAATATGCTCCTTTCTGCGGTTGTGACCGCATTTAAGCCCTTTATCAGTGCTGATATTTTTCAAAATATAGAAAATATTATATTCTTTTGGTTAATTTCAACACTAATGTAGACTAATTTTTTTGTTATTTTGATATTAAATAAAAAAATAGGTAGAATGACTTTTTTTCATTCTACCTATACACAAAAATTAAAAAATGTTATAATTTAACTGACCTACCAAAAGGTGGGGGTTAAATTAATAAGCCCTAGTTAAGCGGTTTTCGAGACCCTTAATAGGTGTATAGAAGAATGACTGGGTGGTCATTTTCTTTTTTTATTTAGTTGCGTTGATTTTATCATAATTTAGGTAGAATTTTGTTATTTATTTAATTTTTGAATTAAATCATCTAAACAAGTGGGGTCAACTGCAATTTTTTAATAAATAACTTACCACTCCGTAGCGTTGTTTAAATAGCATTCACCAGTTTTAAGGGTTTTAAGGTCGTTTGGATGAACAATAAATTCATCGACCGCACGCACCGACCCCATATCAGCCGTGTTATTTTTAAAATCAAGTTGTCGTGTTAGTTTTTCGGTTTCTTGGGTGCCAAAGACACTTGATACATATTCTGCTGTATTTGGGTCTTTAATATTATGACAAACAATAGTGCTAACATTCCCAAAGATAGTGTCTGTTAAGTTCATATTGTTTGTTTTTAAGTCATTGATGGTTTGAAAGGAAAGGAAAGTCTGATAATTAAAACTACGCGACTTATTTATCAAATTGACAATGGTTTCACTTGCAAAGACATTAAATTCATCTAAAACAATGTTAATTTTTTGATTAACTGGTTTTAGCGTAGTTAATTCTTTTAAATCTTGGATAATGATTTTACCAACCGAACAAGTAAACTATCAATGACTTAATACTAAACAAAATCGTTTTATGTTGTTTTAATATTTCAATCAACGAATTTTTAATCCCAATATTTATCTTTAATTGTTGGGGATAAACATTCAATCGCGAACGCATACCCAATATGTCATCTTCATTGATTTTTTCTAAATATTCATAATTGCTGTTTTTTTACTAATTAATTGTTTTAATTCTGAAATATCAAAATATTTAATAATATTTTCTAATGTTAAATCAACATTTTTATTAATTAATGTTTCGGTTAAAATCAACACATAATCATTTGCCAATGCTTCATAATGCGGTTCGGAAAAATCAAACAACGACATTATCTTATCTGCCAATACAACACTATCTTTTGTCGCAAAAGGGTTATATTGTAAATTACCGTTAATAGTTCAAATAAAGGCGTTAGGGTCTAGTTTTTTAACTTTATTAATTAAATCAACATCACCTTTGCTATCAATAATAATTGTGGTTTGTTTAAATATTTGAGTTAGTTGTTTTACCAAAAACATTAATGTTGTTGTTTTACCACTTCCAGTTGTGCCAACCAATAAAGTGTGCTGAGTTAAATTAGTTTTTGGAATACCATACTTATTATTAAGCGCAAGCATTTTTAATTGTAATGTTTTAAATTCTTTATCACTTGCTTTGTTTCTTTTTTGTTGTTTTGTTTTAGGACTATCCATATTATCTATTTTATGACTTACATAAAATCACAAGAAAAATAAAAATGCAATAATAAACAAAACCACAGAAATTATCCAACTATATTTATCAGCATAAGCAATATGAAAGTTTTTAAAATCTAGTGTATGATATTTTAAAAACATAATAATCATTGCTGACACACAATTTATTAAGCACAACAAAATAAATCAATAAAAAATTTTATTGTTAATATTTTTATTTCGCCAATTTATAATCTTTTTTCACATTTAAACCCGCCACCTTTCTATAAAGAAATCGTTGTCTGTGCTGCATTGAAAGTTATTTTAATGAATAAGATATTAACTCAATGCAATAGAAGCGATTTTATTTATTTAATGCTTCTTGGTTGATTTTAATTGTTTCAAGAATTTTGTTTCATTCACCTTGATAAAGATTGATTAAGTACTGTCCTTGTCAAATTTCACTTTTGATATGTATTTTAGCGTCATTATCATATAATCAAATAATATATTCATCATCAGCTTTGATACCAACAGCAAGCGATTTACCACTCCGCGAGCCGTGAATACATTTTTTACTAATTCACACCGACAAACCCTTATGCTTGGGGATAGAAAATAAAACGGCTTTTTCGGTTTCGCGTTTTAGTTTTCTGCGTGCCATAATGTTAACTATTACTCATTCGTTTTGTTTTTGTTCCATAATTTATTTTTCCTTTCCTAGGTTATTAATGTCTTTATTAGTTCCGATTGCTTTGATTTCTTCGCTTGTTGCGATAACTTGCAAAATATAGCGCTTATCATTAATGCTAAATAAACACAATCCCTTTTTAGGAGTTAAAATAACATTTTTTTCATAGGCATTTATCATATTGTTATCTGTCAATAATTCAATATAATTTTGCAACCCAATTGAATTCAAGTGATGAATAAATTGATAAGTACACTGTTCAATTATTCCCCGCGCTTGGCATTTAACATCTTCGCTGTGTTGTGTAAAATCACCTATACTTTGCGTTAAAATATATAAAATTCCATTAAATTTACGACAAGTTTTCGACAAAGTAAATAAATAATTAAGCGCAAGCATATTATCTTGGTTAATTAATAAGTGGGCTTCATCAACAGTAATGCAAATTCAACTCTGTTGCTTTGGTTTTAAACAAGAACGCACTGGATAGGTTACAATAACTTGGACCATATTTATGTAGACTGTAAAAAAATAAGCTAAAATTATTAGGAAAGCAGGAATATAAAAATGGCAAAAAACCAGTACACCGATGAATTCAAGAAACAAATCGTAATGTTATCAAATTAATAAGATCACTAAAACTGAAATTAATATTTATGAAAATGAAGTTATCAGTGCATTTAAAGAAAGCTATAAAGTTTATGGTGCTAGAAAAATTAAAATTATTTTAGCAAGAAAGAACATTATTTTATCTCGACAAAAAATTAGAAGAATTATGGCAATAAATAATTTAGTATCAAAATATACTAAATTAAAATATCGCAATCATAAATCTCCTGTAAATAATGATCAAATTAGTAATATTCTAAATCGTGAGTTTAGTAATAAAAGACAAAATGAAGTTATTGTGAGCGATTTAACCTATGTTCAAGTTGGTTCAAAATGACATTATATTTGCTTACTAATTGATTTATTTAACCGTGAAGTAATTGGCTATAGCGCTGGAACAAATAAAACTGCTGAACTAGTTCAGCAGGCATTTTATAAAATAACATGACCACTAAATCAAATTAGGTTGTTTCATACAGATCGTGGTAATGAATTTAAAAATAAAATTATTGAAGAAATTTTATTAACATTTAATATTAAAAGATCATTAAGTGCAAAAGGTTGCCCTTACGATAACGCAGTAGCTGAAACAACCTATAAAGCTTTTAAAACTGAATTTATTAATGGCCGAAAATTTAAAAATTTAGAACAATTAAAGTTGGAACTATTTAATTTCATTAATTGATACAACAATATTCGAATTCATGGTAGTTTGAATTACTTAACTCCAGTTGAATTTAGAAATCAGAAGTCTACATAAAAAGTGTCCTAAAAAGTGTTGCCATTCCATGATACAACACCAACACCAATTAAGACAGGCATTGCAATACCTAAAATTTTGTTAAGTAAGTCATTAACTCCACTTGTTGCAAGTAAAGTGTTCATTACTTTTCACCTCCTTGCTCGTTTTGTTCTTGTTTTTCGGTTTCTTCTTTTCTAACTTGTTCAACCAATTTATCATGGCGACGAGCAATGATTTTCGGATAAATATATTTATTAAAGACAAATTTTTTAAATAGCAACGCCAAAATACCAACACCCAACAACACACCACCAACAACACCAATAATTCACAGTTTACTATCGCCACCTTTTTTATTGTCCGGTGTTGGTGTTGGTTGTTCTTTTTGTTGCACTGGGATTATTTTGATAGTAAAACTCAACAGTTTTGTACTACCATCAACCGATTGCACTTTGACATCTTTGCTCACTGTTCAATCACCCGCAACAAGGTTATCAACAAGAATTTTATAATCGGTGTTTTTTACAACATCGGGGGCATAGTTTTTAACTTGTGCTTTTATACTAGCTAGTAGTTTTGTTTTATAAGTTTCAATTTCATCTTGGGTCACATTTTTAATGTTATCAACAACAAAGTTATCCAATTTTAGGTCTAAATGTTTTAAGCTTTGTTTTCAAGTCTTCGATAACTCAAACAAATTATTTAACTGACTAGCACTATAACCACGGATATTTTTATACCCATTATCTTCTGCTCACTGTTCAAATTGTTTGCCATGAGCAGTATTTCAATAATGTTCTACTTTTTGTTTTTCTGATATTTGCAAATAAATAGTTTTCGTATGCGTTGGTAAATCTTTATGTTGCAATTCAATTAAATAACGCCCATCAACCGAACCATACTGTCCCTTATTAATCTCCAAACCACTTACTGGGTCAAACGTGCTTGATTGTGATGTTTTATTTCATCGCTCATCACAACCATATACTTTTCCAATTATTACATTACCAGTTGATGGTTGCTTGATTTTGATTGTGCTTTTTCCATTCGCATAATAAAATGGATCAACTTTATTTGTCATTTTACTACTATCCAGTTGTGCCAAATAATCTTTATCTATTTGAACACCACTTGCCGATGATGTTACATCAATCTTCAAGTCCACTGTCGTTGCTGATGAAATATTGTATTTAACTATCACTGAACCTTGATAATTTTTGCTACCTTCTATCGCTGATAAAGTTGCTTGGGTATCTGTTTTATTAGTTATTTCAATTTGTGAAAAATCAACAGTTCGTGCGTTTTTTTGTGTAATTACCGAAAAAATAGTATCATCGTTATTATCAAAAATATTACCTAAATTATTCTCATCAGCAAATTTAATCACATCACTTAGATTTTGCTGCACTGGCGATGTTGGTGGGTCAATTTTTGCCGCCATAACAACATCAATATCTTCACTTGTGTATTTTGTCCCATTGATATCATATTTAATAACTAATTTATGGGTCTTTTCACTAGTTTCAGGTTTAACATTGATATTTACTTTGTGCTCTAACATATTTTGTTTTGCACCATCTCAATAAACTTCCGTAACATTTGGGTTATTGATATTAATATTTGTTTCTCCATCAACTGTCAAACGCATTCCAGCGTTAGACCAAGTTGCCGTTTTGTCATTTTCAGCAAGTGAAAATGAAATTCCTTGTTGGAATTTATTATTTTTATATATAGTTCATTTCGTAATATTTCCAACACTATCTATTTCAGGAGTATTTGTTTCAAATTCACTATCAATTCTATAAACATCTTTAAAATAAGTTCCATCATCATTTACTCATAAAATTCTATCTGTTTCAGAATTAGAAATTTGTAATCTATTTCTAAATTTAGTTAAATTTGGATAATTATCATTTACTATTGATATTAAAATATTATTATTGTTAAATTTATTAATTCTTCAATTATTATTTATATTATTTCGCCATATAACAGTGTAATCTTTATTATCAACTTGGCTAAAATTATAATCTTTTGAATTAATTTTAGTTAGTTTTTGTATTGGTTTATTAAATTTTATTTTTAGGTCAAAACCACTTGTGACATCTTTGGCAGTTGACCCAACATCGCGTTTGACACGAGTTAGTGTTGTGTTGGCAACCAAAGGTGCTGGTATGCTTGCTGTCAGCGTAGTTATTGTTAAGATACTTAGTAATTTTTTCATTTCATTTATTCCTTTCTGAATTCTCTTTTTAACAAAAAAAGAGAATAGCACCACCGCACTATTCCCACACGCAATTTTCCAACATATTTTACCAAAGGACAAACAAACACCCCAGTAAAATATGTTAAAATTGTCGGTGGAAACGCTAGTTGTTGCTAGTGTTTCCACGATATTAAGTTATCTTGTAAATAACTTAATATCACTAATTTTTATTAAAAATATTTAATTCCATAAATATTATATCACTAGATACAAAATTGTATTTAGTTTTTTTTTATTTTCTAAAATCTTACTAAATAAAATAAAAAGAATAAAGATTGATATTTGCTATATTTGGGCTAAGTACCAAAGATAAAAATATCTTTGTAAAAAAATTATAACACAAAGTTTTTATTTCCCGCAGTTTTTATTTCCCGTATTGATCGTAAATCATTTATCATCAACTTTTTGAACCGCAAAACTACAATTCAAGCACTTTTGTAAATCAACATCAACAATCATTAAATTATGATTTTTAGTATCTTTATTTTCTACTTTTTTCATCGTTATTTGATTTCCTTGATAAGTTCTTCGTATGCTTGTTTCTGTCGCCAGTAATATTGACTATCTCAAATACTCGCTAATTCGTTTTCGGCAGATAAAAAAGACTTAGAACTTTTAATTTGAAAAGGAAAACAACAAGAAAAAATATTTTTTTCTTTTAAATAACTTTCTATTATTTCTAAATTTTCATTATCTTTTATATTATTAAAAATAATATTATGTTTTGGTATATTTCGTTTGGTTTTATTTGCCATATATTTTAAACTATTAATTAAGTCTAAAATTCCTTTAAAACTACTCACACCTTCATTTATTGGAATTAAAATTAAATCACTAATTAATAACCAATCTAGTGAAAAGTCATCTACCGTTGGTGGATAGTCAATCAACACATAATCATAACTATCAAAAGTTTCTTGATTTTTTAGATAAATATTTTCAGCTATATTTTCTTTGTTGTTTTGATAATTATTATATAATTCTTTAATTAACAAATTTATATTTCGTAGTTTTTCGCCACCAACAATAATGTCAATGTTTTTGTATTTTGTTGGTTGTATTACTTTTTTAACTTTTATTTCTTCTAAGTCCAAAATAACTTTATTTAAAGTTTTATTAAAGTCTATGTTTTTATTACTAACACCAAAAGAAATGGTTGCTTGGGTGTCTAAATCAATAATTAAAACTTTTTTATTATCCAAAGCAAATTTATATGCAACATTTTTGCATAATGTCGTTTTGCCGACCCCACCTTTTTTATTGCTAAAACTAATCATCTTCAT
>NZ_CP187162.1:0-1489281 GCF_049669535.1 Spiroplasma endosymbiont of Glossina fuscipes fuscipes | reverse complement strand
TACTTCATCTCCATTAGTTTTTATCTCATTAATTATAAATAAAAGATGTGGAAAAGTAGTAAAAAAAATTTAATTTAAAAAATATCAGTGGTTTTCCACGTATAATATTTTTTTATTTTTTTATAAATCCCCTATTTTTACTGGATAATTATATCTTTTTCCACATTATTAACATTTTTTGTAATTTAAAACTTTTCTTCGTGGAAAACAATTTAAATGTAGATTCTATTGGTTCCTTTTTATTTTTTTGTTATAATCAATATAATTTAATACTATAATATATTTTCCTATATATACTAGAAATATGGTCTGGTGTCTCTACAGTTAACCCTAAATTAATTACTATAGGTCTTAATTTATTTTTAATTTGTTAAGACCGTGTTTCTTTTATTCAATTTTGTATTAAATCTTTTGGAGGAGAAAAATATGCAAATTAAAAAATCTTATACTTTTGATGATTTATTATTAGTTCCACAAAAATCAGATATTTTACCTTATCAGATTGATTTAAGAACTAAAATAACAAAAAATATTGAATTAAATATTCCTTTTTTATCTTCAGCAATGGATACGGTTACTGAATCAAAATTGGCAATTACAATTGCTCGTGAAGGTGGAATTGGGATTATTCATAAAAACTTATCAATTGATGACCAAGCCGCAGAAGTTGAAAAAGTAAAACGAAATGAATCAGGTTTTATTATTAACCCAATTACTTTGAAACCAACAATGACTGTTCAAGATGCTGAAAATATTATGGCGCAATATCGTATTTCAGGATTACCAATTGTTGATGAAGAAAATAAATTGTTAGGGATTATTACAAATCGTGATATTCGAGCTTGTCATGATTTATCAGCACCAGTTGCTGATTTTATGACAGTAAAAAATTTAATTACGACTCATGAAAAAATTAATTTAGAACAAGCAAAAGAGATCTTATTAAGTAATCGAATTGAAAAGTTGCCAATTATTAATGATAAAAACATTTTAAAAGGATTAATTACAATTAAAGATATTAATAATCGTGATGAATATCCTAATGCTTGTAAAGATAACCAAGGACGATTACGAGTAGGAGCAGCCGTTGGAATTGATGAAACCACCTTGTTGCGGGTTGAAAAACTTGTTGGCGCTGGTGTTGATGTGATTGTTGTTGATTCTGCCCATGGTCATAGTCAAGGAATTATTGCTATGGTTAGTAAAATTAAAAAAGCTTTTCCAACACTTGAACTTATTGCTGGGAATGTTGTTACAGCACAAGGAGCATTAGATTTAATAGCTGCTGGTGCTGATGCTATTAAAGTAGGAGTAGGACCAGGAAGCATTTGTACAACCAGAATCGTTGCTGGGGTGGGAGTTCCCCAGATTACAGCTATTAATGATGTTTATGAGGTTTGTGGGCCAAAAGGGATTCCTGTTATTGCTGATGGTGGAATTAAGTATTCTGGTGATGTTGT
Source organism: Spiroplasma endosymbiont of Glossina fuscipes fuscipes (assembly GCF_049669535.1). Lineage (NCBI taxonomy): Bacteria > Bacillati > Mycoplasmatota > Mollicutes > Entomoplasmatales > Spiroplasmataceae > Spiroplasma > Spiroplasma endosymbiont of Glossina fuscipes fuscipes. The sequence goes on along the minus strand of NZ_CP187162.1, from coordinate 1,487,821 downwards.
TAAAGCTTTAGCAGCCGGAGGAGCTGCTGTTATGATGGGATCAGTTTTTGCAGCAACTTTTGAAGCACCTGGTGAGGAAATGATTGTTGAAGGTAAAAAATATAAAACATATATGGGAATGGGTTCTTTAGCAGCAATGAAGAAGGGAAGTGCTGATCGTTACTTTCAAGATAAGAACCGTAAATTAGTACCCGAAGGAGTTGAAGGTCGTGTTTTATTAAAAGGAAAACTAAGTGATATTCTTTTCCAATTTATTGGTGGTTTACGGAGTGGTCTTGGTTATTGTGGTGCAAAAAATATTGCAACATTACAAAAAACAGCACAATTTGTTGAAATTTCAAATAATGGTTTAAAAGAATCACATCCACATGACATTGCAATTACGAAAGAACCACCAAATTACACAAAATAAGATTAATCTTTAAAACCTGATTTTTAGCAAATCAGGTTTTAAAATATCTAATATTTTTTTTAAAAAATGTTATTTTAATTGATATTTTTTTTAATTCATATATTATTTATATGATGTCTTAATATCATAAGGAGGTGCTAGTAATGAAAAGAACATGACAACCAAGTAAAATCAAACATAAGCGAACACATGGTTTTCGAGCAAGAATGGAATCAGCTTCAGGCTGTAAAGTTTTAAGTAGAAGAAGAGCGAAAGGAAGAAAAGTATTATCAGCTTAATTTAGTTGGTGACATACTTTATTTTTCTATTTGTGTAAAAATGTGAAAAAAAAATTTATTGTTAAAAAGAATTATGAATTTCAAAAGATAATAAATAATCGTTCTTTCATTAAAACTAACACTTATTTTATTTATTTTAAAAAAAATGATCTTAATTATCATCGGTTTGGAATATCCGTTGGTAAAAAATTAGGAAATGCTGTTGTTAGAAATAAAGTAAAAAGACAAATTAGAGCTATCCTATCATATGACTTTTCAGCTACAGAAGGTTATGACCAAATCATTATTGTTAGAAAACCATATTTTAGTAATAGTTATTTAGTTAATAAAAAAATTTTATTAAATCAAATCAAAATGTAAAAAGGAGGCGTAATAGTGAACTATCGTGATTATATTTTCTTAGATGGGAAAAGAACACGGAAACCTTGATATTCAATTGCCTGGAAATGAACAAAATTAATTTTGTATCTTTTTTTAATTATATCAATGTTGTGAGGCTGTGGACAAATGATGGTTCCTAAGTTTGGAACAGCGCAAATTTTAGATGTTTCTGGCCAAAGAGTATATAAACCGGGAGTTTTCTTTGAAATTATTTTAGGAAAAACTAACGTTGGAAAAGAACACTTTTTTCATTTTGAAAATGGACAATTATTTGAATACCCTTATTTAGCTATTAGAACATGGGCTGATGCTTTTGTAAAAACAACATCACCATTTTATGGATGTTTTGTTTTCCCAGTTGCTTGAATTTTAGTTAATTTAATTTATGGGTTTGGTGGTTTAGACAATGGTGCTGGGATTATTGGTGCACTTTTTTTAACTTCGTTAATTGTTCGATTAATTACTTTAATGTTCAGTTGAAAAGCCCAGCGGAATCAAGACAAAATGCAGTTGATGCAAATTAAGCAAGCAGAAATCCAAGCAAAATATAAAGGTTCAAAGGATCCTGCTGCTAAACAAAAACAACAAATGGAAATGATGCAGTTATATCGGAAGGAAGGAGTTTCTCCGTTATCAACGATTGGTTCTTCGTTTTTATCAATTCCATTTTTAATTGCGATGTATACTGTTGTACGAGTAACCCGAGAGTTAAAAATGGCAACAATTGGGCAAATTTCTTTGATTGAAAAGCCCTGAGACATGATTACAAGTGGAAATTATGTTTATTTAGCGCTATTATTTGTTTATTTACCAATCCAAGTTCTTTCAATGATTTTACCAACGATTTTAAATTTTCGTAAAACAAAAGTTATTACTAAAGAGCAGAAAAAAGCTCGTAAACGTCAGTTTATTATGCAAGGGGTAATGATTATTGTTTTCTTTGTAGTTACAATTTCGATTGCGTCAGGGGTTGCTATTTATTGGATTTTTTCTGCGGTAATTCAAATTTTACAAACTTTAGGATTTCATTTCTTACGAGTTAAAAAGCGAAGCAAAAAAAATAAAAATAGTGGATCAGGATGACAAAAAATTAAAAATTTATTTGTGCATAAACTAAAGTTATCAACGGTTGGCAACGCAGAAGTTATTGAAGTAGCAAAAACAAAGCCAACAAAAACAAACAAAACTAATAAAGTTTTTTATAACCCAATAAAAACAAAACCAAAAAAATCAAAATTCTCTTTACATAGTAAGAAAAAAAATAAAAAATAGTGTTTTTTGTTAAAGAATTTAAATCACAAAAAAATTTAAAGAATTTTTAAATAATTCATCCGAATCATATTTTTATAAGACAGAATTATTTACAAAAAAATTTTTTTTGAACGATTACATGTAACTTTTTTTTTGAGATTGATGATATTATTTCTTTTTGTGAAGAGCGTTTAAAAATTATTATTGAAGATATCTTATTATCAAAAGATTATGAGATGTTTTTTTCATCTCATAATAAACAAATTCTAATTATGTTAGATGTTAAAGATTTAACGCTTAATATTAATATTTTTGAATTTATTTTTATTTTAGAAAATCTATTACACACATATATTAGTCGAAAATTTCAAAATAATTTTAAAATTATTATTGTTTTTAACTATAACGAATCAATTCTGTTTGAAAGTCTTCGAAAAATAGTTAATAAAGTTTTGTTATCACAAAAAGATTATATTTTACCAGTTATGAACAAAAATCAGCGTAAATTAGTACATAAAAGTATTTTAAAGTTGCAACACTTAATTTCAAAATCAATTGGGCCAGAAAATGCCCGTCAAATCGTTATTAAGTGTACTAATAAAAAATAATGATTATTTTATTTTTTTTTTAATTTTGATATAATTTAACAAAGCAAAGAGGAGTTTCAAAAAATGTTTGAAGATACAATAGTTGCCCCAGCAACAGCAATGGTGAAACAAGCAATTTCAGTTATTCGTATGTCAGGGTCTGATAGTTACAAAATTATTAATAAAATTTTTTCAAAAACAGTTGTTCCTAATGGGAACCAAGTTTGCTATGGTTATTTAACTGAAAATGGCGAAACAATTGATCAAGTTATTTTAGTTTGTTTTGAAAGTCCAAATTCGTTTACTGGCGAAGATATCATTGAAATTAATTGTCATGGTGGTGTTTTAGTTACTAATAAAATTATTAAGTTATTGTTAAAAAATGGAGCACGGTTAGCTAATCGAGGCGAGTTTTCCCAACGAGCTTTTTTAAATGGAAAACTTAATTTGGTGCAAACAGATGCGATTAACGATTTGGTTAATGCAACAAATGATACTAGTGCTAGAATAGCTCTAAATAATTTACAAAATAAAAACACGCATTTAATTAGTGCTTATCGTGATGAATTGTTAGATATTATTGCTAACATTGAAGTAAATATTGATTATCCAGAGTATGATGGAGTTGGTGATTTAACAACACAAGAATTAAATCAACGGTTACTTGTTTTAGAACAGAAAATTAATGATTTAGTTAAAATCAGTAAAGTTGGTAAAATTATTAATGAAGGAATTAATGTTTTGATTCTTGGTAAACCAAACGTTGGGAAATCGTCGTTGTTAAATGCTTTAATGAACGAAGATAAAGCCATTGTGTCTGAGGTACCAGGAACAACAAGAGATATTGTGGAAGGAAAAATTAACTTAGGACCACTAACACTGAACATTATTGATACTGCTGGATTACGTGAAACAGTTGATAAAATTGAACAAATCGGAATTGAAAAAGCACGACAACAAGTTGAGAATGCTGATTTAGTTTTAGTTGTTGCAGATAATTATTTAAATTTAGTTGAATTAGATGTTGGTGTTAAAGCGTTAATTGAAAATAAAGAGTATTTATTAGTTCTCAATAAAATTGATTTACTTAATGTTAATAAGTCCAACTTAGATAAACATTTAGTTGGGATTTCTGCTTTAAATCGAGATACTAAAGCGTTAATTGATAAGATTTTAATATTATATAATACTGAACATCTTATTAAGGATGATCAGTTGGTTCTATCAAACATAAAACAAATTTCTTTGTTAGAGAAGGTAGCAAATTCAATAAAAAATGCATATAATAATACTACGAGTGGATTTCCAGTTGATATTATTAATGTTGACTTACATGAGGCTTGGGAAATATTAGGTGAAATTCTAGGTGAAAATTATGAAGATGATTTATTGACAACAATTTTTAGTAGATATTGCCTAGGAAAATAGGAGGAAAATATGCAAGGAATCTTTGATACACATTGTCATTTAATGTCACATGAATATGAAAACGAAGAGACTTCAGCAATAATTGCTGATGCAAAAATAAGTGGCGTTTATTGGCTTAATAATGTTGGGTATAATTTAAAATCTAGTAAAGCAGCAGTTCGCCATGCAATGCAATATGATAATGTTTTTGCAACAATTGGGATTCACCCAACTGGTGTTGCTGAATATGGCGTGACAGATTTAACAAAATTAGATCAGTTATTAAATAGTGATAAAGTAATTGCTGTTGGCGAAATTGGTTTGGATTATTATCATAAAAATGTTTCACCAGATTTACAAAAACATTGATTTATTAAACAACTTGAATTAGCAAAGGAACATAACCTTCCTGTAGCAATTCACTGTCGTGATGCTTATGAAGATTGTTATGAAATATTAACAACACAAAAAATCGAAAATGGTTTGATGCATTGTTATAATGGAACAATTGAAATGGCAAAAAAATTTTTAGATTTAGGATTTTATCTTTCATTTGCAGGAAATATTACTTTTAAAAATGCCGAGCAGTTACGTGAAGTTGCTAAAATGGCACCGCTAAATAAAATTTTGGTTGAAACAGATGCACCATATTTAACTCCTGATCCATACCGTGGGAAGAAAAATTATCCTAAATTTATTATGTATACAGTTAAAAAACTAGCAGAATTAAAAAGCATGCCCGTTGAAGAAATGATTCGTATTACAAATAAGAATGCCCGTAAATTATTTAATCTTGAATAATTTTTAAATTAAATAACAAAAGTTGAAATAAAAAATATTAGATTGCTCTAATATTTTTTTCATTTTAATTTATTTTCTTTTTTTACCTAATGATGATAATAATCCTTTTTCTTGGAAATTATACAAACCATTTTCAATATTTTTCTTAATTGTTTTTTCAAAGATTTTTGTTCCTTCAATAACACAATTTAATGGATCTGAAGCAGTTTTTGTTGGTAATTGGAAGATATCAAAGAAGTATTTATCAATATTTCTAATTAAGGCTCCTCCACCACAAACTGTAATCCCGTTTTTCATAATGTCTCCTGCTAATTCAGGTGGTGTATTTTCTAATAGTTCAATTACTAAGTCTGTAATTTTAGAAAATGCATTTAATAAGACATTTCTAATTTCTTCTGAAGAGATTTTTGCTTCTTTTGGTAATCCTGAAACAATATCACGTCCATAAATTTGCATTGATCTTTCGTTATGGTATTTAACTAATGAACCAATAAATTTTTTAACATCTTCAGCTGTTTTTTGTCCGATAGCAATGTTATATTCTGAACGAATGTATTTACGAATATCATCATCAAAGTGGTTTCCAGCAATTTTAATTGATCTTGAAACTACGATATCACCTGATGAAATAATAGCTAAATCAGTTGTTCCTCCACCAATATCAATAATTAAGTGTCCTTGAGGTAATTCAATATTAATTCCTGCTCCTAAAGCACCCATTTTAGCTTCTTCTTCGATAATAACTAATTCAGCACCCATTTCTTTAGCAACATTTTTTAAAGCTTCTCTTTCCAATTCTGTAACTCCACTTGGACATGCTAATAATACAATAGCATTTTTTCAAATGTTCATCATTTTCATTCTTGAAAAGATGTGTTTTAATAAATCTTGTGCAGCTTCCATGTCTGCGATAACCCCATCTACTAATGGTGTTACCATTCTAATATCTCCGTGTGTTTTTCCAACCATATCATAGGCAGCTTTTCCTAAGGCAATTAAACTATTAGTTTTATTGTTATAAGCCATTAATGATGGTTCATTGTAGACTACACCTTGTCCTGAAACATATGCTAAAACATTAGCAGTTCCTAAGTCAAGAGAAATAAATGGTCTAGTTTCTGGTCTCACGTTTTTTTCCTCCTTAACGATTTAATAACTATTCATAGTTATATTAATAATAACTTATTAATAGCCATTTTAGTAATTTAATTCTTTTACATGCATTGATTCTAATCTTAAGATATCAAAGATGTCTGATTCGAATTTTTTAGTTCCATTAATAACGGCTAATAATGGTTGTTCACCGATTTTTGATGGTAATTGTAATGTATCTGTAAAGTAACGGTCAATTCCTTTAATTAAGGCTCCACCACCACAGATTGTAATTCCATTACGGAAAATGTCTCCTGCTAATTCAGGCGGTGTTTCTTCTAACACTTGTACTGTTAGGTCAATAATTCTTGACACTGGTACTTTTAATACTTCTCTGATTTCTTCAGGTGTTACTTCGATTTCTCTTGGTAATCCTGAAACTACATCACGTCCATAAACTTTCATTCTTCTTTCATCAGGATATTTTGATAATGATCCGATTTCAATTTTAATTTGTTCAGCTGTTTTTGATCCAATTTCTAGACCATATTGTGAACGGATGAATTTTTGTACTTCATCGTTTAAGTAGTTTCCAGCAACTTTAACTGATTTAGATAATACGATATCTCCTGAGGCCATAACAGCAATATCTGTTGTTCCTCCACCCATATCAACAACTAAGTTTCCAGCAGGTTTGTAGATATCTACACCTCCACCTAAAGCAGCCATTTTAACTTCTTCTTCAACAAAAACTTTAGATGCTCCTAAGTTCATTGCAATTTTTTTCAATGCAGCTTTTTCTAATTCAGTAATAACTGATGGACAAGCTAATAACATAATTGAATGTTTTAATTGTTTTGTAATACGTAGTTTTGTGAAAATATATCTTAATTGTGCTTCTGTTGCACGAATATCTGTAATAACTCCGTCAACCATTGGTCTAACAATACGAATTGACTTGTTTCCTTTTCCAATCATTTTGTAAGCTTCTGCACCTACAGCAATAATTCTGTTTTCTTTAATTTTGTAAGCAACAATTGAAGGCTCATTATAAACGATTCCCGAACCTGAAACATATACTAATGTATTAGCAGTTCCTAAGTCCATAGAAACGAAAGCTGGTTTCTTTGTGCTATTATTAAATAAAGCCATGTAATTTTGTCCTCCTGTTTCTTCTTGTTTTATTTAGTTAGATTAATATATTTAATTAATCAGTAAAAATGAATTGCAATTCTATATTTGATTGTAAATAAAGAATACAATACGAATTAATTATAACATATTTTTTTAACTTTTTTTTAAAATTATTTCCATAATTAGTTTTAGTAGCGATTAGTGTTAACGTTTAACGTAACAACAAAAGTAGGGGACATAATTGTTAAAATTCGAATTAAAGTATTAACTAAATTTTTAATTCGTTGTTTTGCTTCTTCAATTGGCAAAAAATATGGGACTAATTTTAAATATTTAACTTCAACAGTTTCTTTATAAAAAGTAGTATATTTGCTATTTATTGTTTCAATATATTTTTCAATATCATTTGTTGTTTTATATAAATATTCTATTTTAATAGCTGATTTCTCACGACTATATTGATATTTAAAAATTTGGCTGTTTTCTAAAATCATAATTGGATTATAGATTGTCATGTAGATAAAAAAAGTTTTTAAATCTGTAATATTTATTTTGCCAGTTTGAATAGTATTAATTGTGTAATAAAATCAATTACTATCAATTTCTTCAATATTTGTTGTATTAGGATAAGGCCAGGCAATGCCACTATTATTATTTAGTAATTGATTCCATGGTTTATCAGTATTCATGTGTCCTGATGAAGTTAAAACTTGTTGAATAAATCAGTATGAAAAATAAGGCTCATTAATAGTTTTATCGGTATTAAAAACTTCTCCAAATATTGGTTGATCCGTTTTTGAAGTATAACTTCAACTTGCAAATGATTGACGAATTCTAACATCAATTGTTGAACAACTAACAACAGCAGTTGCTGTCGATGTTGTAATTGTTAATGCTGTTAAAAATAATAGTAGTTTTTTCATTCTTGTTTCATTTGACACCTTATATAATGTTATTTTATCATTTTTATAAAAATTATTGTCATTGTCATAAAAAAAAGATAAACATTTGTTTATCTTTTTTTTTTATTTTCTTCAATTAATCCATCTCTAATTTTTTTCTCATATGCAATGCAACCATCAATAACAGATGTTTCAGCATTTTTAGCAACACGAACTGGAATTTGGAAATAATCTGATAAAAATTCTTTAATTCCTGCAATTTGTCCACAACCACCAGTAACTATAATACCGTTGGCTACAGCATCTCCAGCTAATTCAGCAGGTGTTTGTTCTAGTACTTCAGTTATTAATTGTGTAATTGATGAAAAAACACTTATTAATAACTTTCTAATTTCTGAATCTAAAATTTCAGCTTCTTTTGGCATTCCTGTGACAACGTCTCTTCCAAAAATGATCATTTTTTTGTTTTCTTTCATTTTGTATAATGATCCAATTTGTTTTTTAATTTGTTCTGCTGTTACAACTCCAATTAAAATTGTGTGTTTAGCACGGATATATTTTAAAATTTCTTCATCAATATAATTTCCAGCTGTTTTAATTGATTTACTTTCAACAATTCCGCCAGCTGAGATAATAGCGCAACTTGTTTTTCCACCACCAATGTCTAAAATAAAAGTTCCTTTTGGTGCAAAAATGTTTTCTCCGGCTCCTAGAGCAGCCATTAATGAATCTTCTTCAATTTTAACAAAATCTGCACCAATATTTTTACACATTTTGATTATTGCTCGTTTTTCTAACTCTGTAACATTTTTTGGACACGCAATTAAAACAATAGCATTCTTTCATAAGTCAGCCACCTTTGCTTTTTTCCCTATTTGTTGAATAAATTCTTCAGCAATAGATAAGTCTGTAACTGCTCCGTTACGTAATGGTGTATAAATTTCAATTCTATCATGAGTTTTTCCAATTAACTTTTTAGCATCATCTCCTAATGCAATTAGTTTATTGGTTCCAATTTCATATGCCATTACGGATGCTTCGTTGAAAATAATACCTCTCCCTGCAACATAAGCGATCGAATTAGTTGTCCCCAAATCTATAGCGATAAATTTACGGGGTGGCTTTGGTGAGATGTTGAATGTATTTTTCAATACGTCTGATATTGCCATCTTTAAAATGTCTCCTTCCATTTATTGCTTCGTTAAAAACATAGCAATAATAAATAACATAATAATTTTCTTAAATATTAAATCCCTTAAATTGTAACAAAAAATTCAATATCAAATAATTTTATTATATAAAATCCAGAGTAATTTGCAATTAAAAATAGCATTTTTTTTGCATTTTTTTTTGCATTTTTTTTATTTTACTCTCTTTTTTAGAAAAAAAGTACATTTTAATATACTTTTAATTTTTATGCAATTTTATATTCATTTGCTTCTAACAATTGAATTCTTTCAATTACAGCACCTAAGTTTTTTTCATATGTTTTAGCGCCATCAATTACGCACATTAATGGGTCATTTGCAGCTTTTACTTTTAATTGGAAAATTGATTCAAAATATTTAACAATTCCACGAATTAAAGCTCCTCCGCCACAAATTGTGATTCCATTTCTAATAACATCTCCCGCTAATTCAGGTGGTGTTTGTTCTAACACTTCAACTAACAAGTCTGTGATTCTTGAGAATGGTGCTAATAAAACGTTTTTAATTTCTTCGGGTTTAATCATTACTTCACGTGGTAGTCCAGTGATAATATCACGCCCAAAGGCACGAACGGGTTTTTCATTAATTATTTTAACTAATGCTCCAATTTCTTTTTTAATTTGTTCGGCGGTTCTAATTCCAATTAAAACATTATACTCGGCACGAATGTATTTTTGAATTTCTTGATCTAAGTGTTTTCCAGCAACTTTAACTGATTTTGAGATTACAATATCACCTGCTGAGATGATTGCTATATCAGTTGTTCCTCCACCAATATCGATTACCAAGTTTCCTTGTGCTAATCCGATGTTTAAACCAGTTCCTAATGCTGCTAATTTAACTTCTTCTTCAACTAAAACGTGACTTGCTCCCATATCTTTTGCAATTGCTTTTAAAGCACCACGTTCTAGTTCTGTAACTCCACTTGGGCACGCTAATATTACTAGAGAATTTTTTCAAATTCCTGATAATTTTAATCTACTAAAAATGTGTTTTAATAAATCTTGGGCAGCATCCATATCTGAAATAACTCCATCAACTAATGGTGTTACCATTCTAATGTGTTCATGTGTTTTTCCAATCATTTTGTATGCTTCGTTTCCTAAGGCAATTAATGAGTTACTTAAGGTGTCATATGCCATCATTGAAGGTTCGTTATAAACAATTCCTTGTCCTGAAACATATGCTACTGTATTAGCTGTACCTAGGTCTAAAGCTAAGAACGAGTAATCTTTTCCAAATTTATAATTAGCCATATTTCTTTTGCCTCCTACTCCTATATTTAAAATTTATCATTATTTTAATATAACAATCTAGTATAATTATACTATAAAATTATGATAAATTAAACCAAAAAGATTTTTATGGGGGAAAAGGCAACAGTGGGAACATTCATTATTGTAGAAGGCAAGACAGATGCAACAAAATTGAAAAGTATTTTTCCGGACCTCAAAATCATTGAAACTGGTGGGAGTGGAATTACAACAGAAAAGCTAGAATTAATTAAAAAAATTAGTTTATATAATAAAGTGATAATTTTTACTGACCCTGATCATCCTGGTCAAAAATTACGTCAGATGATTAGTGATTATTTAGATAACAATTGTATTCATGCTTTTATTAATAAGACCGATGCAATTAAAGGAAAAAAAGTAGGAGTTGCTGAAGCTTCTACGTTAGCAATTAAGAATAGTATTAGTAATCTAATTACATTTAGCAACACAGTTGGTGATAGTTTATTATGAAGTGATTATATTAATTTAGTTGATTCAAAATTAAGACGTCAAAAAATTATCAATTATTATAATTTAGCACCCACTAATAATAAAACAACATTTAAGTGTTTAAATTATATGAATGTGACAAAAGATGATTTAATTAAGATTTTAGAGGAGAAATAAGGATATGAAAAAACAAAATCAGGAAATGTGAGTAGAAGGGATTATTGCCAAAAAAAGTAAAGGCCAAAATTTTTTAACAAATGCTTATTTTATTAATAAAATTGTTGATAGTGCATTTGAATTTCCAAAAACCAATATTTTAGAAATTGGTCCGGGGATGGGGGCTTTAACGAATGAAATTTTAGCAAAAGCAAATAAATTTATTTGTGTTGAAATTGATCCAGATTTAGTAAGGTATTTAACAATAAAATTTAAAAATCAAAATTTAAAAATCATTGAAGCAGATATTTTAACCCTTGACTTAGAAACTTTATTTGCAACTGAATTTTCAGATAATAATCCAATTAGTATCATCTCAAATATTCCTTATTATATTACTTCACCGATTATTTTTAAATTATTAAAAATAAAGAACCCAAAGGTAAAAGAAATTATTTTAATGATGCAGAAAGAAGTTGGTGAAAGAATTATGGCTCAACCAAATTCAAAGGTGTACAATAATCTTTCTATTGTTTGCCAATTTTATAGTGATATTGAAAAAGTTTGTTTAGTTGGACGAAATAATTTTGTTCCTGTGCCTAAAGTTGATAGTGTTGTTTTAAAATTTAAATTAAATCAAAAATATCCTGATTTAAAAAATGAGGAAGATTTTATTAGCTTTATTCGAGCCATGTTTGCAACAAAGCGAAAAACAATTTTAAATAATTTAGCAACTATTTTGCATGACAAAACATTAGCACAAAATATTTTATTGAAATTAAATTATGCTTTAAATTTAAGATCAGAAAGTTTAACCTTAAATGATTTTTATATATTATATAATGAAGTTAAACAAAATGAGAAAGAAGGTTAATAATGCAAATTAGGTCATATGGTAAATTTAATTTAACATTAAAAGTCTTTCGTAAGAATCAATGAAAAAAAATGCATCGAATTCAAAGTATTATTTTTCCTTACAAATTAGAATATGATATGGTTGAGGTTCTACCTTATCAAGGTAATCAAACAATCTTTACTTGTAATAAGAAAGAACTTGATTGAAATAATAATACTGTTTTAGACGCTTATCATAAGTTTGTTACAGTGTTTCCTAAATTTAAAACAATTCCTTTACATATTAATTTAATTAAAAATACAACAATTGGCTCAGGGTTAGGGTATTCTTCTAGTAATGCTGTTGCCGTTATTAAAATAATTTGTAATTTTTTTAAAATTAATTATTATTCAAAAAAAGTTAAAAAATTAATTAAAAATCTTAATTCAGATGCCTTATTTTTTTATTTAGAAAAACCAGCAATTATTTCTGGTTATGGTAATAGAATTACGTATTTAACATCGAACCAAATTAAAAAATATGAAATTCCTAATTTTAAAGTTATTAATTCAAAAATTTCATCAATTACAAAAGATGTTTATGAAGAATTTGATCATAATTATCAATATTATAAAGTAAAGAAAAATACTAATATCTACTATAATATGCTGCAACAACCCGCTTTTAAAATTAATCCAAAGCTAAAAAAATTTTATATGACATTAAAAAAAGAACACTACAATGTGATGCTATCGGGCAGTGGTGGTGCTTTTTTAGCATGATAATATAGTTTTAAAGTATATTTTAAAATTAATTTAGGCTATAATTTAACATAAATGAGGAGATTATAAAATGAATAAAGTATTGTTAATTGATGGAAATGCTTTACTTTTTAGAGCGTTTTATGCTACGGCTTATAATGGTGAAATGTTAAAAAGTTTAGACGGAACTCCAACTAATGCAGTTTATGCTTTTGCTAATATGCTAAATAAAATTTTAAAAGTAAATAATTATTATAGTGTTGTTGTTGCTTTTGACAAAGGAAAAAAGAACTTTCGCCATGATTTATTAGCTGATTATAAGGATGGTCGCAGTAAAACACCAGAGGAATTAATTGTGCAATTTCCAATTGTAAAAGAATTTTTAGATAGTTATCAGATTCCGTATTTAGAACAAGAAGGGTATGAGGCTGATGATTTGTTAGGATGTTTGGCACAACAAGCAGAAAAAGAAGATTTTTATGTTGATATTTTTTCAAGTGATAAAGATTTATATCAATTAATAAGTGATAAAACAAATATTTTAGTTCCGCGTCAAGGCGATACTGCCGATGTCATTGATGAGATGGCTTTAGCAGAAAAATGAGGAGTTAAACCATTACAAGTTCCTGATTTAAAAGGATTAATGGGAGATCCTTCTGATAACTTAAAAGGAGTTCATGGTGTTGGTGAAAAAACAGCAATAAAATTAATTAAAGAATATCATTCAATTGAAAACCTATATGATAATATTGATAAAATTAAAGGGACATTACAACAAAATTTATTAAATAATAAAGCAGATGCGTTATTATGTAAAAAAGTTGCCACAATTTTTTGTGATATTAATTTAAGACAGTTTGCATTTACTCCATTTCAACCAAATTATGATGCTTTAATGCAATTTTATTTAAAATATAATATGAATTCTTTTATAACAAAATTATTTAGTAACAAAGATGATTTTCAAAATTCAGAGTTACAAGTTGAAATTATTGAAGAATGAAAAGAAGGATATAATGAGGATAATACTACTATTTATTTAGAATTATTTGATGAAAATTATCATTTTTCAGAAATCATTGGCTTTGGAATTGTTAATTCCAAAGGAGTTTTTTATTTTGATTATATTCATGCTAAACATGACAAATTATGGCATCAGTTTTTACATGATACAAAATATCAAAAAATAACTTATCATGCCAAAAGTTTAATTGTTGCTTTAGCTCGGGACAACATTATTGTGCAAAATATTAGTTATGATATGATGCTAGCTGGTTATGTTTATAATTCTAATGCAAAAAATACGCTAGATACTTACATTAATTTATTTGAAAAGAAACAGATTTTAACTGATGTTTTATTTTATGGGAAAGGAGTTAAAAAACAAATCCCAGCTGATATTATTAAACTAAGTCAGTTTATTGGGGAAAAAGCATTTTATATTAATAAATTGCAGCCAAAGATTATTAAATTATTAAAAACTAATCAACAATATGATTTATATTATGATATTGAGTTACCAACAGCTTTTGCATTAGCACGAATGGAAATCAATGGGGTAAAAATTGACCAACAAGAGTTAACGACTCAAACATTACGAATTGAAAAAATTGTTCAAGAATTAAATAATGAAATTAACGCAATTGCCCAAAAAGAAATTAATCCTAATTCGCCAAAACAAGTATCAGAATTATTATATTGTGATTTTTCTTTGCCTGATCGAAAAAAAGGATCAACAGCGCAGGAAGTTTTAGAGGAAATAAAGGATACTCATCAAATTATTCCTAAAATTTTAGATTATCGGAAGTATCAAAAATTATATTCAACATATCTAAAAGGGATGGAAAAGTATATTTTTAATGATGGTAAAGTGCATACGATTTATAAACAAACGTTAACAAATACGGGTCGCCTTTCTTCAGTTGAACCAAATATGCAAAATATTAGTATTCGTGATGAAGTTCAAAAAGAGGTTAGAAAAATATTTGTTGTTTCAGCAACAGATAATATTTTATTATCATGTGATTATTCACAAATTGAATTAAGAATTTTAGCTCATATGTCAAAAGATTCAGATTTAATTATGGCTTTTAATAATAATGAAGATATTCATACTAATACGGCAATGAAAATTTTTAATTTGCCAAAAGCAGAAATTACGTCTAATATTCGTCGTATCGCTAAAGCTGTTAACTTTGGGATTATCTATGGAATTAGTGATTTTGGATTGGCAACTGATTTAAATATCCCTGTTTATAAAGCAAAAGAAATTATTAATAATTATTACCAACAATTCCCTACAATTAAAGCGTTTATTGATAGTCAAGTTGAGTTTTGCAAACAAAATGGTTACGTTACAACTATTTTTAATCGAAAACGATATGTTCCCGAAATTAATGATCGTAACTATATGCAAAGAGAATTTGGAAAACGAATTGCAATGAATATGCCAATTCAAGGCAGTGCGGCAGATATCATTAAGATTGCCTTAAAAAACATTGATCAAGAATTTTTTAAATTAAATTTAAAAGCAAAAATAATTGCACAAATTCACGATGAATTAATTTTTGAAATTCCACAAAATGAATTAGCACAAGTTAAATCAATTGTTAAAACTTTAATGGAAGATTCAACGGTGTTAGATGTTAAGTTATTAGTTGATATGAAAACAGGTTTAAGTTGATATGATTTAAAATAAAATTAAATGATATCAACATTTTTTATGCCATAATTTTTATGATTTCGATTTTGGCCATAATTTGTTGTAATTTGGCATGGTAACATTCCTAAATATTCCATTCCCATTTTAATCATTGCTCGTTCTGAGTTAGTGTTTTCAACATCGCATTCAGCAAAAATTCATTTTAATTTCATTTTTTTAAAAGCTAAGGCAATAACTACTTTCCCGGCTTCAACAATATAGCCATTTCCTCAATATTTTTTATTAACAATATAACCCATTTTTGCATTTGGCATAATTGGATCTAAGCGTAAATCAATAATTCCAATCATTTGATGGGTATCTTTTAATTCCAACCCTCATTTATCTAGTGGTTGGTTTAAAAAGAGTTGCGCAATTATGTTTTCTGTTTCCATAATAGTTTGATGGGGTCCTCATTCTAAAAATTGTATGTTTTCAATATCTTTGCTATATTCAAAAATATTATTAGCATCTGCAAGGGTGATTGGGCGCAGAATTAGACGTTCAGTTTCAATAATTTTATTCTGTTCTAAAATTAAATGATATTGTTGCATAATAAGTGGTTCCTTTTTCTAAATATTATATCTAAAAAATAGTTTTAATATATTGTTTTTAAATAAAAATTAAAAAATACTAATTATTTATTAGTATTTTTATTATATATTTTATTTTTCTAGCAGTTTTTCAATTTTACTGGTATTAAAATTTTTATTATATATTTTTTCAAAATTAACTTTAAATTTTTGTGCAACAGTTAATAAATTTGCTTTTTCAATCAATAGTATTATTGATTTTTTCAAAATTCGTAATCATTTTATTTGTTAAACTAATAAATTTCTTTTCTAAACTATTAAAAATTATTGTCTGAATTTCATCCACATATTTTGTGATATCTTTAGTTTTGATTAATGCAAGGATATTTTGATAAACAATTGGTAAATAAGTATTACAAATAAAATCAATTGTTTGTTGGCGAAAATCTAAAATTCATTGGGCATAATATTCGTCAGAAACATCATTTATAATTTCTCATTCTTCATTTAGAGCTTCTAAATTAGGAATAATAAAGTAATTAGTAATTTCTGAAAAGATATTTGTTATTAATAAAAAGTCAGTATCAATTAAATAACTAATTAATGATTGATACTTTTTATCGCTTGCTTTAACTAACATTTCAATAATATTTGTATAGTCACTTTCAAAAAGATCCAAATTAAAAACAATTTTTGTTTTTAATGCTTTAACTTCATATTTATTTGTTAAATTAGTAAAATATTTGGTGTAAAAAGGGCGATTAAGTGACTTTTCTAATAATTAATAAGTGACGATGGTGATCGTTGGGTTTATCAACAGTTATTTTACGATCAATTGTTCGTTCTTTTTTAAATTTTGCACTTCTAATTCGATATAAAATTGGGACATAAATAGCAATTACAAAGATTATAATAACACTAATAACTAAGATAATAATTCCTCATTCTGGCATATTATCCCTTCTAACTCTTAATTGTATTATATCTTAATGTCTTTAAATTAATGTATAGTATAATATACATTTTGAACAAGCTAGTTTTAAATTTTTTATCATAAATTTATAATTTCTATTTATATATTCACAGTTGAAAAACATTGTCCTATTTTATAAGACATTTTATTAATTATTTAGACAATTTCCTTCATCATCGGTTGTTGTACATTGTGATTGGAACATAATAAAGATAATATTTTCAACAGTTTTTGTCTCAACATTATATATGGCAAACGCTCCGTCTTGTCAAGGACCATTTTCTTTTTTGAATGTGCCATTGTTTCCTTGATTCATATGAATATCGTGGACACCATCAATTGGATTACCATAGCCCATTCCTCAAATTCCAATTCGATATTTTGAATTGTTTAAAGCAGGCGAAACAATTTGTTTAAATAAAGTTTCTAGTTCACTTGTTTCTTCATCCCCAATATATGGCAAAATAGTGATATAACGATAATCAAATAAATTACCTTTTAAATAATCTAAGCAGTAACCATCTTTTCCTGTTGTCAAATTCGAATGAACAGTATCATCTAAAGCAAAACAGCGGTCAACAATATCGTTTTGATAATTTTGCTTAATAAAATATAAAACATCATGCGGTTTAATTCGTGAACGAACATTAATGTTGACAGTATACGATTGATCATTTTTATCAGTAATTTCTAAATTGAAATGAGGATTCCCTCTTATTGTCGGATGATAGTTGGTTAAATTTCCTTTTAAAAAAACATATTTATTTTCTTTCATAATTAATCATTTCCTTTCTATGATTTTATAATCTAAATGTTATCTATAAAAGATATCTTTATTTTATGCAAAAAGCAATTGAAATACCATTAATAATAATTTATATCAAATTAATTGCATATTATTATAAACAATTGCGTAATTATTTGCTTTTTAATTAATGTTCTTAAACTAGCATCTTGATTTTTATAATATATAAAAATAAAATTAAGTTATTGATAAGAAAGAAGGAACAATATGCCAGAATTACCAGAAGTCGAAACAGTTCGCCGAATTTTAACAAAATATGTCGTGGGGAAAACAATTACTGATTGTCAAATTTTTTGAAATAAAATAATAAAAGCTCCAATTGATTCAAAAGTTTTTATTAAAGAAGTTGTTGGCCAAAGGATTAATCAAATTGATCGAATGGGAAAACATTTACTTTTTATTCTAGATGATTATGTTTTAATTAGTCATTTAAGAATGGAAGGAAAGTATTTTTTTACAAAAAAAGATGAACCAGGTGAATGACAACATATTATGGTTTTATTTGAACTTGACCATCAATTTCAATTACGTTACCATGATACAAGAAAATTTGGGACAATGCATTTATATGATAAGAGTGATTATTTGCAACAAGCACCATTAAATAAATTGGGGTATGAACCATTTGATGAACGCATTACTGTTTCATATTTAAAAAATGCTTGGCAAAGCAAATCACAACCAATTAAGACAACATTATTAGAACAAAATGTTATCGTTGGAATTGGTAATATTTATGCAAATGAAATTCTATTTGCATCAAAAATTCACCCTGGTGAAAAAACCAAAAACTTAGCTGATCAAGATTATCAAAATATTATTGATAATACAAAAATTGTGCTTCAGAAAGCAATTAATGAAGGTGGAACAACAATTGCTACTTATCATTCTGAACCAGGAATGGATGGGAAATTTTTTCAGCAGTTAAAAGTACATGGTCGAAATAAATTGGAGTGTGTTAATTGTAAAAATCAAGTTGATAAAATTTTTGTTAATGGTCGAGGAACTTACTATTGTAATTATTGTCAAAAATTAAAATAAAAAAAGACATTCCTTTGATAAGGAGTGCCCTTTAGAAAAACTATGAAAAAACTATTTACTAACGGATACATATTTTTGGGTATTACCTTTTAGGAGGCCCATCCGTCAGGTAATGATAAGTTCTGTTTGTTTACTATATGTTGCCATATAGTAATTTCATAATAACATAGGATTTTGAAGAGTGAGTAAAATTTTAGAGAATTATTACTTTTTCTAGTTTTTTTGGTAAATTCAATAAAATTAAGAAAATGCTTTGTTTTATAAGATTTTTAAAAATAAAAAGTTTATAATAATAACGTGAGATTTTATATTTAGAAGGGAAAAAAATATGGGACAAAAATATCATAAAAAACTAGTTAATGCTAGTGAAATGATTAAAAAAGCACATCAGAATAAATATGCGGTTGGCCATTTTAACATTAATAATCTAGAATGAACCAAAGCGCTATTAGAAGTGGCACAAGCAACAAATACCCCAATTATTTTAGGTGCTTCAGAAGGAGCAATTAAATATATGGGAGGTTATAACTTAGTTGTTGCAATGGTTAACGCGTTATTAGACTCGTTGGAAATTACGGTTCCAGTAGCCTTACATTTAGACCATGGTCAATCAGTGGACAGTTGCAAAAAAGCAATTGATGCTGGTTTTTCTTCAGTGATGTATGATGGTAGTCATCATCCATTTTTTGAAAATATTACAAATACAAAAGAAGTAGTAGCTTATGCGAAAGCAAATGCTGTTTTGGTTGAAGCTGAAATTGGAACAATTGGTGGCGAAGAAGATGGTGTTGTTGGTGCTGGTGAAATTGGTGATCCGAAAGAAGCAGCTGAAATGGTTGCAACAGGGATTGATTTCTTAGCAGCAGGAATTGGGAACATTCATGGGCCATATCCAACAGGATGACCAGGATTAAATTTTAAAGCGTTAGAAGATATCCAAGCTGCTGCTAAAATTGGAATGGTTTTACACGGTGGAAGTGGTATTCCGCAAGAACAAGTTAAAAAAGCAATTTCATTAGGAATTAGTAAGATTAATGTTAATACTGAATTACAAATTGCCTTTGCTGCGGCAACAAGGCAATATATTGAAGCGGGAAAAGACAAACCGGAAAATGGGAAAGGGTTTGATCCGCGTAAATTATTGAAACCAGGTTATGAAGCAATCAAAGCAACATTTGATGAGTTAACAACATGATTTGGTTGCAAAGGTAAAGTTTAGGAAATATTTCAAAATTGAAATGTTTTTTCTGAGATTTCATTTTTAAATGATGTTAATGTTGTATTTACTATAGAACTCAGGAGGAATAAAAATGAGTAAAAATAAAAAAACGGGTGCTGATATTGTGGTGGACACTTTAATCAACCAAAATGTCAAATATATTTTTGGGATCCCAGGAGCTAAAATCGATAAAGTTTTTGATGTATTAGTTGATCGTGGCCCAAAATTAATCTTAACAAGGCATGAACAAAATGCTGCTTTTATAGCAGCGGCAGTTGGAAGGATTACTGGTGAACCAGGAGTTGTTTTGGTTACAAGTGGTCCTGGCGCTTCAAATCTTGCAACAGGTTTAGTAACAGCTAACTCTGAGGGCGATCCTGTTGTTGCCATTGCTGGGAATGTTGGTCGAGAAGATAGTTTAAAAAGAACACATCAGGCAATGGATAATGCTGCTTTGTTTCAACCAATTACAAAATATAGTAAAGAAGTAGTTCATCCAAATAATATTTCAGAAGCATTGGCGAATGCTTTTCGGGAAGCAACAGCGGGACGAAAAGGAGCTGCTTTTGTTTCATTGCCACAAGATATTGTTAATGCTGAAGACATTCAACATGAGGCATTGGTGCTTTCATCAAATTATGATTTAGGGTCAGCATGTGATGAAAAAGTTCTTAATTTAATTGCTGAAATTAATCAAGCTAAATTACCAGTCCTATTATTAGGAATGCGTTCTTCTGATGCAGTTACAACAGCGGCAATTCGTAAAATTGTTGAAAAAACAAAATTACCAGTTGTTGAAACTTTCCAAGCAGCAGGAGTTATTTCACGGGATTTAGAACAACATTTTTATGGTCGTGTTGGACTATTTAAAAACCAACCAGGAGATATCTTATTAGACCATGCTGACTTAGTTATTGCCATTGGTTATGACCCGGTTGAATATGATCCAAAAGTATGAAATAAAAATAAGGATAGTAAAATTATTCATATTGATGAAGTGATTGCTGATATTGATAATTATTATCAACCAACATTAGAACTTGTTGGTGATATTGCTAAGACGCTACAAAAATTTGCGGCTGGGTTTGATAAGTTGGCATTAGCATCAAACGAAAATAAGATTTTAGATGATTTAAAATCAAAACTAGAAGATGGGCAAAATATAAAACATATTGAAAAAGCTAATTTAACACATCCGTTGCATATTATTCATACTGTTCGAAAATTAATTAGTGATGATATGACTGTAACTGTTGATGTTGGTTCATTATATATATGAATGGCTCGTCATTTTCGTTCATATGAACCGCGAACATTATTATTTAGTAATGGGATGCAAACATTAGGAGTTGCTCTGTCATGAGCAATTGGGGCCGCATTAGTTCGGCCTGGTAAAAAAGTAATTTCAATGTCAGGAGATGGTGGTTTTCTGTTCTCAGCAATGGAATTAGAGACGGCTGTTCGTTTAAATTTACCAATTATTCATTTAATTTGAACTGATGGAACTTTTGATATGGTTGCTTTTCAACAAAATATGAAGTATAATCGAACATCAGGAGTTGAATTAGGACCAGTTGATTTTGTTAAATATGCTGAAAGTTTTGGTGCAATTGGGATGCGAGTTAATCATCCAAGTGAATTAGAAGATGTTTTGCAAAAAGCTTTTGCTGCTAACAAACCTGTTGTTATTGATATCCCCGTTGATTATAGTGAAAATATTTTATTAGGAAAAACATTATTAGAGAAAGAGATTTATTAGTTATGATGCAAAAATATGGAAAAATTTATCAATTTTCAACAATTGCAAGTTTAGCAGCTGGTAACTTTGATGGAGTTCTTGATTTTCGTGCTTTGTTAAAACAAGGTGATTTTGGGTTAGGAACTTTTGATTACTTAGATGGTGAACTAGTTGTTTTAGATGGTGTTGCGTATCAATTAAAAGCTGATGGTAAGGTTAATTTAGTTAATTTAGATATGACAACACCTTTTGCTTCAGTAGCTTTTTTTGAACAACATAAAAAAATTGTTATTTCACAACAGTCTAATTATGAAACAGTACAAAAAATTATTCTTGAGAATTTACCAAGTTCTAATTTATTTTATGGAATTAAGATTAATGGTTCCTTTTTAGAAATGAAAACACGAACAGTTTCTCGTCAAGAAAAACCATATCCAACATTATTAAAAGCAACTGCTCATCAAGCGGTTGTTGAAAGTAAAAATGTAACAGGAGATATTGTTGGATTTTGAACACCTGCTTTTGCAAATACTTTGGGAGTGCATGGTTTTCATTCGCACTTTATTAGTACGAAAAAAGATACTGGTGGTCATATTTTTGATTTTCTATTAGAAACAGGTGTTATTGAAATATCTTATTTTTCAAAAATTGATTTAGAGTTACCGATAACTGATGAGTATTTAACTAAAGAGATAATGAGTAAAGAATTGCAACAAGAAATTGAATTAGCTGAAAAAGCAAAAAAATAATTTTTTTCAAATTTGTTGCTTTTTTAAATAAAAAAGAAAAAGCATATTACTTTTGGAGGAAAAAATGAAAAAATTATTAAATTTATTATGAGTCTTTTCATTGCTCACAAGTGGGGCAATTACTGTTGTAAGTTGTACCCCTAAAACAAATAATGAGAATGGTGATGGCACAGAAGAAATTAATGATGGTCATAAAGATGTTGAAATTTTAAATAAAATTAGTGAGAAAGTTAGCACAAGTTTTGAAAATTTATCATTTAAAGAAGATATTGAACGAAATAACCCTTATATGTTAATAGCATATACACGAGTTTCTGATAGTAAAAAAACCTATCAATTAAATGATAAAGATCAAGATGATTTAGCAATTAAGAATGAGTTTCTAACAACCTTTCGTGCGGTTTTTGATAATGTTAATCGTGAAATTAAGAATGAGTATTCAAATTATTATCCAAATAGTGATCATGTTTCCTTTAGTGAAAACGATATTATGATAGAGTTAAATTTTATTGATATTGAAAAATTAATTGAGTTGTCAGGATCACCAAATATGGATGGATTACAAGCAGTTGCAATTAATTTTAATGTTAAATACGAAGTTAAATTTAAAGATTTAGTAAGTGATAATAAATATTATGTATCGTTTAATATGACAACAGATTTGAAAAAATTTAATTTAGTTAAAGGGGGTGCTTTAAGTTATTTTAATCAAAATATCATTGATTTTTATAACGATAAAGATCAAATTGATGTAACTACTGGTGATTTTAAAACTTTATATGATAATTTTAATCTTGATTATAAGAAAGATTTAACTACAATAGACAATATTTATAAAAAGATATTAACTAATTTTATTCAAGCCAATGAAAATTTAAAGGATATGATTACTTATAGCAAAGATAAAGCATTTTTGGAAAGTCAAACAGTTTTGTTTAATAGTGACTATGATCGTGGTTTTTATTATAATAATGGGAGCAATGATATAGCTGATGCATCATTATTAAGTAAATGAGTTAAAGACAATAATGTTGAGGAAGCAAAACCAGCTGACTTTGTTAGTTTATATATTAAATCAGTAGTCCCAAAATTTGCTGCTGATTCAAAACTTGAATTAGGACAATTTAAATTTTCCTTAGATTATGTTAATATTTTTGGGATGACATTATCTGGCTATTTTAATGCTAGTAATACTGACTTTATATCAACAGTTATTTTAACAAAAGATAAATTGGAAACAAAAATATCTAATTTTGCTAATATTATTATTGCCTTTTTAAAATATTACAAAGTAAATTTTAAAGGAGGTTATCATTTTAATGTTTCTACCAATATATGGAATAATTTAGTAGAAAAATATTTGGCTAATAAATTAACAAATTATTCATTACCAGTAACTTTATTTAAAGAATTTACTAGCGATAAAGATGTAATCAATCAAAAATTAGCAGACTTAGATTTGGTTGCTTTTAAACAAGTAACCGGTTGGTATTCTAAAGAAATAGATTATGATAAAAATAATAATCTTTTCTGGTTTAATGGTGGTGGACGTGACGCCAGTTTTGTTTTTGGAAGTTCAAACTTTTATTATATGCCGTTTTATTATTTATGAAGTAGTTATCGTTATGATGTTGTTAAAAGATAAATTTTTAAAATAAAAAAAGTTTCTAAAACTTTTTTTATTTTTTTAATTAGTCTTACAATTTAGTTATTTATATTATAAAATTAATTTATAAAGCAAAATAGAAATTAAGAAATTTAGTTTTAGACAATAATAGAAAGTGAGGTCAACAATAAGTGACATGATTTGACAAAACAGATAAAGAATTGGAACAAGAATTTGAAACAAATTTAAGTTCGGGTTTATCATTAGAACAGGCACAAGAAAAATTAGTTAAAAATGGTAAAAATGAATTGCCAAAGCCAAAAAATAAACATTGAAGTTTAATTTTTTTATATTCATTATTAGACCCTTTGTCAATTATTCTAATTATTGCTGGTATTGCTTCGGTTGTTATTCAGAAGGTTGTTAATAATAAAATTCATGTAATTGATTTTGCTGTAATTTTATGTATTGTTTTGTTAAATGCTTTTATTCAAACAATTGAACAAGTGAAAGCAAAAAAATCATTAGAATCATTAAAGAAAATGACAATTCCAGTTGCGGTTGTAAAACGGGATGGTGATATTATCGAGATTTCAGCCAACGAATTGGTTGTTGGTGACATTGTTATTTTAGAAGCTGGAAAATATATTCCAGCGGATATTCGTATTTTAGAAGCAAGTAATTTGTTTATTGATGAAGTTGCTTTAACTGGTGAATCAGTTCCGATTGAAAAAAATAGTATTGTTTTAACAAAACAAAAATTAGTTTTAGCTGACCAAACTAATATGGCTTTTATGTCAACTTTTATTACAAATGGAAGAGCAATCGGGATTGTTGTTGCTAATGCTGTTAATAGTGAAATTGGTAAAATTGCGGCAGGAGTCGTTAAGGCCAAACAAGGAAAAACACCCTTACAAATCAGACTAACAAAATTAACAAAAGTAGTAAGTATTTTTGCTATTTTATTAGCAATTTTTGTCTTTGTTTTCTTTCTATTGACTGATGAAAATAGTTGACCAATCAATTTAATGACATCAGTCACAATTGCTATTGCTGTTATTCCAGAGTCATTAGTTGTTATTGTGTCAGTTATTTTATCATTGTCAGTAAAACGAATGGCTCGTGTTAATGTTATTGTTAAAAAATTAGATGCTGTTGAAACATTAGGGTCAGTCAATGTTATTTGTTCAGATAAAACAGGAACTTTAACTCAAAACAAAATGACAATTAAAGAAGTAATTTTTAATAATGAAACTATGAAAGAAAGTGCTTTTCGTTTTGAAACAGACAATCGAGCAGCATTTCATTTTATTAATTGTTTAACATTTTGTAATGATGCTATTAATGTTAAAAAAGAACGAATTGGTGATCCAACTGAAATTGCTTTAATTGATTTTACAAGAAGGTTTACGATTAGTGAAGTTAAATATCGTGAACAGTATGCTCGAATCTTAGAAGTTCCGTTTGATTCTGATCGAAAATTAATGTCAACTGTTAATCGGGTTAATAAACAAGAGTTTGTTTATACAAAAGGTGCACTTGACCAATTATTAAAACATTGCCATAAGATTTATTTAAATAATAAAATTATTCCTTTAACTGCAACAATGAAAGAAGAATTACAAGAAAAAGCTTTAGAATTATCAAGTCAAGCAGTACGAGTATTAGCTTTTGCTTTTAAAGAATATGATAAGAAAGAAATTGAAAGTGATTTAATTTTCTTAGGTGCAGTTGGGATGATTGACCCGCCGCGCCCAGAAGCAGTGGAAGCGGTTAAAAGAGCACATGAAGCTGGTATTAGAGTAATTATGATTACAGGAGATCATAAAGCAACAGCTTTGGCGATTGCAAAAGATTTAAATTTAGCAATTTCAGAAGCGAATGTTATTTCTGGTCATCAAATTGATAGTATGAATAATAAAGAATTACAAGAGAAATTTAGAGATGTTTCGGTTTTTGCAAGAGTTAATCCTGATCATAAAACAAGAATTGTTGAGTGTTTACAAGCAATGAATTATGTTGTGTCAATGACGGGTGATGGTGTTAATGATGCTCCAAGTTTAAGCAAAGCAGATATTGGAGTAGCAATGGGAATTACTGGGACTGATGTTTCAAAAGAAGCAGCAAATATTATTTTGCAAGATGATAATTTTTCAACTATTATTCGTGGTGTTGAAGAAGGAAGAAATGTTTATCATAAAATTAAACGGGCAATTGCTTTTGTTTGTGCAGCACAGTTAGCTAATGTTTTGGCATTTATTATTATTTCTGTTTCAACGCAAATTAAGCCATTTGATTCAGTTAATATTTTATGATTTAACTTGGTTGTTGAAACATTAATGGCTATTCCAATCGGTTTAGGAGATAACGATAATCGTCTAATGTTAGATAAACCACGAAATAAAAAAGAGTCCTTTTTTACTAATAGTTTAGGAACGATTTTATATTTAGCATTTGTTACGGCGGGAACTGTTATTGCAACATTTTTTATTGGAAAAGAAGTTTTTAATAATGTTGAAGATGCTAAAATTGCGACAATTTTAGTGATGGCATGTTCACCGGTTATTTTTGCTTTTGCAATTCAATTACCAAACTATCAGATTAAAGCCCATCATAAAATGGAACCAACCAATTATTATTTATTAGGAGCATCATTAATTGCTTTAGCATTAAACTTTTTAATAATATATGCGCCAGGGTTAAATTTAATCTTTTTATCAACAGCTAATGAAAATAAGTTTGAGACGTCCCCATTATTATCTTGACAAATGTCAATTATATCATTGGGAATGATGGTTATACCATTGTTACTGCTATTGGCTTATGATGGTGTTCGTAAATTCATTGGACGATAAAATAGTTGCTTTTAAGGCAACTATTTTTATTTAGTTAAAAAAACATAATTGTAAATTATCTTATTAAGGTTTATAATATATAGATAGTGAAAAGTGGTGAAATATAATGAAACAGTGTGTCATTAAGGATCAAATTTGTTGTGGGGCTGATTGTCGTTGTGAGAGTAGTTGCTGTGATCATAACGTGGCAACAATTAAAAGTTTTGTTAAAATTATTTCACAAAAATGAGCTTTAAAAATAATTAATGTTTTGAATGAGCAAGAGTATGGTTTTAATGAATTGCATAACCATTTAAAGGAATGTACTAGAAAAGTGCTAACAGAAACCCTTAATAATTTAATTGAAAAAATATTATTCAAAAAAAGATGTATCCTAAAAACAATGTAATGTATTCTTCTTATCGTTTAACAGATGTTGGATTTGAATTAGTACGGATGCTTTATCAAATCAAACGATTTAGTTGCGCTTATTTAGTTGATTAAAGATTTGGAATATTTTTTAAAAATATTTTATTTTTCTTATATAATAAACTTAATATATATTTAGAATGGGTGGATAATATGTTAAATCTTGCAAAAGAGGCTACGCGAGGGTTTACAAAAAAAATAACTCAGTTTATTGGGCTAATTTTGTTCATCATTGGGGCACTATTAACTTTTACGGCACTTTTTTCGACTGTTTTTCAAGTTAAAAATGGGTTAAATGATGTTAAGAAAAACAGTATTCTCTATCATTATGAAATTCAAATGGATAGTTTGAACATTGATAATAATGTTTATAAAAGAAATTCGAATTGAAAAATAAACGAAAACAATCGAGCTTTTTTAGCACAATTTTATGATGAAACTAAAATTGATAATAATCACTTAACTTTTAATAATATTAGAGCGGATGTTTTAGGTTTAAATTGTGATTTAACAAATAATCAAATTTGTACATGATCAAAAGAGCCATCATATTTGAATAAGCAAACAGGGACAGCATCTTTTACTGCTTTAGTTAAAAATTTTGGTGGTAATATTTCTTCAGCATTTTTAAGTTACATTGTTCATCATCCTAACCAAAGCCAATTAAGAGCTTTAATTGATGATGACAATATTACTTTAAATCTTAGTTATGATGTTAGTTATCAGTTTGTTGCTAATAATTTGGCCAAAGATACGCAGTATTTTAATGCTGTTGCCGTTAGCAAAGATAAAAATTTGCTATTTAATGGTGATAGTTGAAGAGGAAATAATGTTTTTTATACTCCATTTAATCGTGTTTTTGACGTAACAAGTCGAGAAGCAGTTACTGAGTTAGGTAAAAATAATATTATTTTAAGTAAGCAATATGTGGACTATAATTTGTTAAATGTTGGAGGTAATTTTAATTTAGGAAATAATTCAAATTTACAATTTAAGATTGCTGGTTATGGTGCTAAATATAGTAATATTTATCCTAGTTTAGCGAGTTTATCAACAATTGCTAGTGGTGGTAAAATAATTGATTTAAGGAATGGTTCATTATTATTTATGAATGACATAAATTATAATACGATTAAACAAAACTTTTCTAATGGTGAAGAAAAGTTTACAGGATTTATTAATGTTAATGGTGATTTAACTGATCCGCAAAAAAAGGCATTGTTACGTAAGGTTTTAAGTAATTATTTTGTTGCACCAGATAATGTTATTGTTGCTTTTGAATCATCATTACTAGGGCAAGTGGTAATGTTAACAAATACCGGTTTTATTATTAATACTTCAATTGCTATTGCCTGTTCAATTATTATTTTAATTATTATTGCCTTTTTCATTAAAAAGGATATTACTCATCAAAAACGACAAATCGGAGTTTTAAAATCACTAGGATATCGTCGATATGAATTGTCCTTTGTATTTACTTTTAATATTGTATTTACGACTTTAATTGGTTGTCTATTAGGATGAGCATTAAGTTTACCATTACAAATGTATTTTACTTCTTCAAACCTATATTCAATTGGTTTACCATTATCACTCTTTTATTTTAATCCGATTATTTTTATTACAGCAACAATTATTATTCCCCTTATTTTTATTGCTATGGCGTTTTTGATTTCATTTATTCTTTTGAGCAGAACAGCATTAGATTTAATTTATGATTTAAAAGGATCAAATTTAAATTTTCGAGTTAAAAAAGTAAGAAGGGGGAGAAAATATGCACACTTTGGGTTGTCCTTTAATATTCATTTATCGTTTACCTTTGCTCTAAAATCATTCGGAAAATGAGTGACAGTGTTAGTTGTTTTAGCTTTTTCATCCTTTTTATTAATCTTTCAATTAGATGCTGGAGTTATGGCACAAGGGATTGTTAATGATTCCTTCCGATATTTTAAAGATGATATAAAATCATATTTAATTGCATCTTCTGATCAACAAGATATTGTTCAAGAGGCCGATAATAGTAAAACATATAATTGAATTACAACAGATGAACGTGACCAACATTATTATCGCGCACAAGTTTTAGATGATAATAAAACCTTTAATTTTCCAGATCTATTAATGTGTTTTTTAAAATTATCAAGTTCTAATCCTACTGGTGTAAAACAAAGCTGTGGTGATTTGTTGAATATTGTTGGTGATCCAAGTGGTCCAACTCTTGTTGAAAGTAAGATTAAATATGATGCCAAAACTAATAAATACCCTTATTTAAATGTTGAAACAGTTAAGGCAATTGTTAACTATAAAGTTAAAGATAGCAAAACTGGGGAATGAATTAATGGGTGAGATCGATTAATTGAAATAATAAATATTATAAAGCCGAATTTAATTAGTCAAGGGTTAACCGAAGCAGATATTCAAACTATTATCACTGGAATTAATATGATTAATAGTTTGGGTTCATCAACCAATGGACAATATCCCGATATTTATTTAGGACCAAATATGGTGTATGATCCAGTTTATGATTTTCCATATGTCTTTTTGTCAGCTGGTTGAAGTCCAGATGATACAAAGAATGCTAAAAATCCTGTTTCACAATTAAATGTTGTTGGTTTATCAAGCAATGAAACAGAACGAAACCAGTTGTTAAACTATCGTTCCCAAAATACTTCCGCTGATGTTGCTCAAAAAGAGGTTTTTGGTTATAAAATTAGTGAGAACCCAGTAGCACATGATTTGAATATGCCAATTAATGAACCAATCCCAGTTATTTTGGCAAAACGAGTTTATCAAGCAATGGACATTAATCCGGGTGATATTTTTAAACTAAATGTTCGCATTACGAATGCCATTGGATATGTTCCTGTTGCTTTTAAAGTAGTTGGTTCAGATGATGCTGATATTAGTTCGGGGAATATTTATATGAATCAAGATTCCTTAGTTACTGTTATGAATCAATGAGTTAATGTAACCGGAAAGGGAATTGTGTTTGCACCTAATTCATATTATAATGTCGTTGCTTCTCGTGCTAGCCTAAGTGGAATGTCTTTGCAACCTTATCGTATTATGTCAGCATTTTCATTAACGGATAATTATGATTTTACAATGTTTGATAATAAAAAAATTGATTTTACTAATGCCCTTGATTTACGAACAAATCTAAAATTATTAAATGGGTTAAATAAGATTTGACCATTTGATACATTACGGGAAAATTATTCGCAAGGAATGCGAACGGTCCGTGATGTTCTTAATGTGTTAGAAGGATTAACAATTGTAATTGTTGCTTTGATTCTTGCAGTTTTAATTTCAATGGTGCTTGATGAAAACCGGCGAACAATTTTAACCTTAAAAGTACTTGGATATCCAACATGAAAAATTATTTCAATTGTATTAGGATTTTATCTATTAGCAATTATTATTGGTTATATCTTAAGTTATGTGATTGCACAATTATTATGAAGTTTAATTGCTAACGTGGTCTTTAAAAGCACCGGAATGCTTTTAATTCCTTCCTTTTCTTTTTATGTTGTTTCAATTGCAACATTAGCAATTGGAATAATTCTATTATTAGTGATTGCGGTTGGAATTTGAAAAATTAAGAGAAACAAGTTAGTAAATATTACATTAGAGTAAAACCAAATGTTATCCATTTTTTAAAATTGGATAACATTTTTTCTTAAAAAGTTATTAAATTTTATATAATGTATTATTTTTTGCTAAACTAATTATATAGTTATTGTTGTAAAGTTGTTCTTAATAAAATACTATTAGCAAAGTGGGCAGAGGTAAGTTGAAAAGAATATGTATATGAGTAGTAATGATAAGTTCTGTTTTTTTCATAATTTTATAGGACCAGATAATATTCTTCAAAATGTTCCTTTTCCTTTTAACAATAAACAATATGTTCAAACAAGAATTGAAGGGGTTGAAAATATTTTTCGGAATGCAATTATCTTTGGTAAGGAAAAAACTTATTTTGGTTCTTCACGTGGTCTTTATGTTTTAATGAATGGTGATTGGAATGGCAACACTTTTTAGGACACTTTTTATGTAGACTTCTGATTTCTAAATTCAACTGGAGTTAAGTAATTCAAACTACCATGAATTCGAATATTGTTGTATCAATTAATGAAATTAAATAGTTCCAACTTTAATTGTTCTAAATTTTTAAATTTTCGACCATTAATAAATTCAGTTTTAAAAGCTTTATAGGTTGTTTCAGCTACTGCGTTATCGTAAGGGCAACCTTTTGCACTTAATGATCTTTTAATATTAAATGTTAATAAAATTTCTTCAATAATTTTATTTTTAAATTCATTACCACGATCTGTATGAAACAACCTAATTTGATTTAGTGGTCGTGTTATTTTATAAAATGCCTGCTGAACTAGTTCAGCAGTTTTATTTGTTCCAGCGCTATAGCCAATTACTTCACGGTTAAATAAATCAATTAGTAAGCAAATATAATGTCATTTTGAACCAACTTGAACATAGGTTAAATCGCTCACAATAACTTCATTTTGTCTTTTATTACTAAACTCACGATTTAGAATATTACTAATTTGATCATTATTTACAGGAGATTTATGATTGCGATATTTTAATTTAGTATATTTTGATACTAAATTATTTATTGCCATAATTCTTCTAATTTTTTGTCGAGATAAAATAATGTTCTTTCTTGCTAAAATAATTTTAATTTTTCTAGCACCATAAACTTTATAGCTTTCTTTAAATGCACTGATAACTTCATTTTCATAAATATTAATTTCAGTTTTAGTGTTCTTATTAATTTGATAATAATACTTTGATTTTGCTATCTTTAATATTTGACACATTTTCCTCACTGAATATTTGTCTTTATTGTTAGTAATTAATATTACTTTTTGCCGATTATCAGTGATGCTTGCTTTAAAATATCATTTTCCATTCGTAATTGTTTGTTTTCTTTTCACAACTGAATAAGTTCATTTTCTTCAACAGAGCGATTGTCTTTAGCTTTAAAAGAACCAGAATTCTCAAATTTTTTTACTCATTGATAAAGAACTGCCTTTGAAATTTTATATTCGTTAACAATTTCAATATTACTTTTACCATTTTTATATAACATTACGATTTGTTTCTTGAATTCATCGGTGTACTGGTTTTTTGCCATTTTTATATTCCTGCTTTCCTAATAATTTTAGCTTATTTTTTACAGTCTACATAAATATGGTCCAAGTTATTGTAACCTATCCAATATATGAGATGATTTAGTTATTGAACGTAATATTATAGTTTCTAAAGAAGAACCAGTTCGTTAAGAATTGGTTTTCTTTTTATGTGCTTTTTATTAGCTTTCGGATAGGATACATATGCGAAAGGAGAAATAAAATGTCAAAAATTAATGCAATTACTGAATTATTTCTAAATGAAGCAGCACAAAACTGAGATAAATCAAAAAAAGAAGATATTTTAGAACATGCAGACACTCATTTAGAAACAACAATTAGAAATTATTTAAAGTATACTAATGTTAATAGTAGTCTATTAAACGAAATGGCAAATCATGGTTATATCCCTTTAGAAAATATAGATATAGTTAAAACTTCTAATGAAGAAATTATAGATTTAGTTACTGTTGATTTGAAAGAACTAATTTATAATAATTTAAAGCAAAATTATATTTATAATTCTGAAGAATTTACTCGATAAGTTCTTTTATTTTATTGTGTGCTTTTTCTTTACTTTCGGATAGGATAGCTTTGCGAAAGGAGAGAAAAATATGATTAATTTAAATTTAATGTCAGGAACTGGATTTAATGGTCAAGGTATTATCGATTCAGTTACTCCATGAGTAAACATTGGAGTTTGATTATTATTCGGTGGTGGTGGTCTGATAATGGCTGTTAAAACTGGAATAATTATTGTTAGAATGGGTATGGCTTCTGATAATCCAGAATTAAGATCAGAATTAAGATCTTCATTGCTTTGGCCGTTAATTTCAACAATTATATTATTTGCAATTCCTACAATTGTAAATGCAGTATTTGCTGCTATGGGATTGAACTTATCACTTTCTCCATCAGCTACTGGATAAATTTAATAAGTTTTATAGAAAGGAGAATATAAATGCAATTATTATCAATATGAGATGGGATTAGTAAAGCATTATTAGATTTGATGTGGCGAATATTTTTACAAGGCCCACTTCAAATTATTAATATTTTTAATAAAATATTAAGTTATTTATCAGGTGGTATATTATCAGATATTTTATTTGGTTCATCACAAAATTTTGATTTTGCAAATCTACCAATTGCATTCTTTATTATATTATTAATTGTTGGATGTATTTGAGTATTAATATTTGGTATTCAACTTATTATATTAATGTGCAAAGAAACAGCTGAAATGAAAGTAAAATTCTTAAAAGCATTTGCTGGATTATTTAAAGGAATAATATTTATTCTTACAATTCCTATAATATTCTTTCTTGCAAACTTTTTTGTATCTAAACTTTCTGAAACAATAAGTGGTGCAATGGGGACAAGCGGATCAATTGCAGATGCTTTGTATAAAGTTGGTTCACCAGATCAAACCATAGGTGTACCTAGTGATTATGGACCACCAGGAAATATTTTAAAATACAACTTAATTATTGAACTATTAACAGTCTGATTTATGTTATTTGTTATTTTGATGACAGGAATGATTTTAGTTCAAAAAGTGGTAGAGTTAATGTTTTTATTTATTATTGCCCCAGTTTTTGGAGTAATTACCGTTCTTGATGATGGTGCAAGATTAAAACAATGAGGAGAATTCACAATAGGTAAGTTCTTAGCAACATTGTCGACATTAATTGGATGATATACATTTATTGGAATTATGCAGTCATTAACAGTAATTATTTATTCTGGTCAAACTTCTTTAGGAAATAATTGAATGGCTCAAGGTGTATTATTATTTATCACAATTGCCGGTGGTGGTTTAGCACTAATTCATTTTTCAACTTTAATAGCAGCATTTATTGGAGAATCGGTTGGAATGTATGAATCAATGGCGTCAATGAAATCACTAGGAGCAGGTTTAGGAATTGGAGCAATGGCAGGAAAAATGACTATGAAAGCTCTTGGTTTTGTTTCAAAGAACAAAGGTAAAGCAGTTAGAGGATCAAAATCATTTGCAGGGACACCTGGATTTGATATGAACCAAATGAATATGTCACAAGCTGTAAATGGCCCTGCAACAATGAGTTCAAATAATATGATGAGTAATTTAATGACAAATCAATTTCAGAAGATGAATTTTGGTCAAAAAATTGCTGATGGAAAATTTGGACAATTAACAAGACGTGGAGGAGTAATGGGCGCTGTTGGTTTAGGAACAGTTGGATTAACTGTTGGTCTTGCGAAAGGAATAGCAAACTGGAAACAAGGTGGATTTAAAGGATTTAGACGTGGAGTTGAAAGAGGTATTGCAGTACCATTTAAAGCAGTGGGTAGAGCATTTACAGGATGAAATCCACAATTAATTTCTTTATCAAAAGAAGCTAGTGTAACAGCAAAACAAAATCAGAATGATTTATTAAGAAATAAAGGAAAAGAATTAGTTAAACAACGTGATTCATTGTTGCAAAAAACAGATTCTATTACAAATGCAAATAGTAAACAGTTTAGCAAAACTCATAAAAAAGTTGATAAGTTGAACACCAAAATATCAAAACATAATGAGTATACTACTAAACGTAGTGACATAGAATTGATTAGAAACACAAATAAAGCAATTAAACAAGATATTAAAGCAAATAAGGGTAAAAAGTTATAGTAAAATTATCCCCTTATTTTTTTAATTTGTTATAATATATCCATAAAAGGAGTTGTTAAATATGGGTATTTTTAAAACAGCAAGTAAATTAGTTTTTGGAGAAGCACCACATAAACGTATGGGTATGACAAGAAAACAGTATGATCAATATTGTGCTATGCGAAAAGAACAAAGTAAAGCAATTGAAGATGAAAAAACAACACAGTCTATTTTAGAATATATTGAAGTGGTTGGATATAAAAGTTGTTGTCAAATTGATGGTAAAGAAAAAGTAGATGCAATTTGAGCAATGCATCCAGAAGTTTTATCAAAAGATGGAACAATTAACCCAGTTTTAGAACAACAAAACACAGTGCAAGATCAAAACAACTCTTTAAAAGAACTTGAACTTAAAAAACAGATCCTTGAAATGGAACTTAAATTACAAGAAATGAAAACTCAACAAAATAAATAGTTGTTTATAGTTAATTATGGAAATTTTAAATAAATATGTTCAATTAGATGATACGCTAGAATTAGAAAAGTATAAAAATAATGTTTTTATTTTGTTTCGTAGTGATTATATTATTCCTGGTAGTTATGATAGTTTTAAACGAGTTCCCAGAATAGTTGGATATTGACCAAAAGAAAAAAATGTTGAGTTATATAATCCAAAAACAAAAAGAATTGCAGCGGGTGCAATACTTTCAATGAGTGATGTAAAAGAAATTATGGAATCAAAGTCGTTCCAAAATTATTTTAAAAATTATGATATTTATTTATCAGCTTTTATAATAGAACAAAATGAAAAAAAATATTTTAATGCACAAGTAGTCAAAAATAGAATTGCACAAGAAAAAGATGAAAAATTAGCAAAGGAAAAAGAAAAAAATAATCAATATAAAATAATTTTAAATCAAAATGACAAAACAGTTACAGAAATTAATAATTTATGCTTACTTTTAGTAAATGAATTATTTCATAAAATATTTTGAGAATCAAATGCTGATAAAAATGGATATTTTAAATTATTTTCTTCAGTTCAAAAATTATTAGTTCAAAATCTAATGTGAATATTTTATAGTCACCCACGAATTAATAAATTACCACAGTTATCATTTTTAAAATCTAATATTTTTAAATATTGATATAATAATCTTTTTTGAGAGTGCTCATTGTATTATATTAATGAATTAAATTATGAACTCACTTCTTCTTTTAAACAAGAACTATTAATTAATTCTTTTTATAGTAAAATTTACTATTATTTTAATGAATTATTTTCAAATAATGATGTAAAACAAAAATTAAAAGATTCTTATAAAAGTTGAAAATTAAAAATTAGTAAACTAATTACTATTTGTAATAAATATGGTTATGAAGATGATGATTTTACTTTTAATAGTAAAGTATTAAATACACCTTCAGAAAAAGATGAACTTATTAATAGCCAATATATTGATGATTCATTTATTAAAAAAACTAAATATTTTGTGTATGAATTATCAAAATTAATTAAATGATATTTAATTTAAAAAATAATTTATAAATTATCCCAATTTATTTAAACTCCTGATACTATCTATCTGTGAAAGGAAAACACAAGTAATAAATTCATTTTTACATAAATTTATACTAAATATTAATATGCCAAAGATTATCGAAATTATTATATTATCTATTAAAATTAATGATATGTAATTTCCTAACAAGGATATTATTAATGTAGTTATTAAACTTACCAAATTAAATTTCATATTTATTGTGTTGTCTTTATTAAAAACATTTTAAGTAACTAAATTAAATATAATACAAAATGAAATTGAAAAGATATAGGAAATAGGTAAGATTAATGGTTTAATAAAAAATGAAAAGTATTCTAATGATAAAGATATTCATATTTAGATATAATGTTTCTTCTAATCATTAAATTAGTTAATAAAGGATATAAAAATACAATGAGAAATAATATAAACATACTTGTTACAATGTAACTTTTAGGAATTGTATTATTAATTCGTTTATTAAATTTGTGTTTGATTCAATTCTTCATCAAAAAACAATCCTTTCACTTATTGAACAATATGTTGTAGCATATTGTTTTTTTCTATAAGTATCCTATCCGGAGTGGTGCTTAAAGTCAAGAAACCACTTAGAATGAAATACAATATAATTTATAGAGGAAATTTATGAAAGCAAATAAATTAACTAATCTTAATTAGTTGTATGTTTTTTCTTTGTTTTCGGATAGGATACTCTTGCGAAAGTGAGGATCACATATGAATAAAAATATGATACCTAAAAATATTAAAGCATCTAAATTTCATTTTTGAAGAGGAATTAGTTGGATAGATGTTATTATTGCAATACTAGTCATTGGTTTTATTTCTTTAATGGTATGAGGATTACCATCATTATCAACTGCTGGGAAAATTATTATATCAATGCTTGCTGTTATGTTAACATTACCATTAATGTTTAATTGATTAGCTGGTTAAAAAGGATGATATGTTTTTATTTTTAATGTTTAAGTATGTTTTTATGCATAAAAAGTATAAAGAAAATACTAAAGATGATACTTTAGGATTAATTCCATATGAAAAATTAGTTGATAATGCAATTCAAACAAAACTCTTAGACAAAAAAATAAACTGAATAATAGGGATTAAATTAAAAGGATTCAATTTTTATCAATTATCATTAGAAAAACAATTAGTTTTAATTGAAGATTTGCAAATTGCTTTAAAGGGGTTGGATTTTCCAATTCAAATGATGGCAATTAATAGACCATCTGAATTTAAAGAACAAATTGTCTATTTAAATTCTATTTTGGATAAATTAAAACAGCAAAGAAAAAACAACAAAATAACATTAAAAATATTTAATGCGAAGAAATATCAGATTTTAAAACAAATTGAAATTCTTAAAAATGATATTAATGGAGAAAATAATATTTTATTTAATAAAGAATTTTATGTTTATGGAATTATTTCAAAAAAAGAAAATATTGAGTTAACTCAAGAAATTATGATAAATGAGTTATCTCGAGTAGGATTTGAAATTAAGCCATTAGATCGTTATGAACTTGTTAATTCATTAATATGAAGATTAAATCCAATTGCTGATGTAATTGACAATGAGATAGTTGATTCATACGAAGATAATATTGCAGAGT
Organism: Spiroplasma endosymbiont of Glossina fuscipes fuscipes; assembly: GCF_049669535.1. NCBI lineage: Bacteria > Bacillati > Mycoplasmatota > Mollicutes > Entomoplasmatales > Spiroplasmataceae > Spiroplasma > Spiroplasma endosymbiont of Glossina fuscipes fuscipes. The sequence goes on along the minus strand of NZ_CP187162.1, from coordinate 1,449,298 downwards.
TAATTGCTCCTAAAACATTAAATATTATGTCTCGAAATTTAAAAGTAGATGATTTATATTTGTCTGTTAATGGAATATTAGATTATCCATTGTGAGTTAGAAATACTTGAGGTGCTGATATTGTTAGAAATGAACAAGTATTTATTTGAAATATTAATCATCAATTTAATTCAAAAGTTCGTAGGAACTTAGTTAAAGCTAGTCAAAATGCAAGAGCTAATTTATATGGAATAAAAGATGATATATCTAGAACTGAAATTGAATATGAAATAGAAAGTTACCAAAATTTAATAGATAGTTTATATGGAAATGCTGAAACATTAAAAGGTGTAGAAATTTTAGCAATTTCATACGCTGATAATTTAAAAGATTTGGGTCTAATAAAAAATCAGTTATCAAGATCATTAAAAACAATTGATATTAAAGACAATCCATTGATGTATCGTCAGAAAGATGCTTTGATTGATATTTGACCACAACATTATCGACCATTAAATTATCAATTATCTAGATTGATGCCAACATATACATTAGCTTCATCATTTCCTTTTATTGATGGAGGTTTAAGTGATAAAAATGGTATGTATTTTGGTAAAGATGTAAATAATGAAACAATTATTTTTAATCAGTTTTTTAAAGATAAAAATCGAACAAGTTTTAGTATTTTTATTGCCGGAGAACCAGGAAAAGGTAAAATATGAACTACTAAAAAGTTAATAAATTTTCATGCCTCAATTGGCAATAAAGTTGTTATTGTTGATGTTGAACGTGAATACAAAAAAGAATGTGACTATCATGGCGGAGAATGAATTAATTTAGGCGTTGATGGAATTAATCCACTTCAAATATTTAATAATGAATTAGGAGATGATTCTGAAACAGAGATTGATGCTGCGCCATTATCAACACATTTATCAATTTTTAAACAATGATTTAAAATGCTATATAAAGAATTAAATGAAAAAGAAGAACGAGTTTTATTAAGAGAAGTACAAAAAACTTATCAAAGATTTAATTTGTCTAATAACACTGATTTTGATAAATTAAAAACTACAGATTTTCCAACAATGTCAGATTTATATGATACTATAGTTGAAACATCAAAACATAATTTAGATTCAATATTACAAAACCTAAAAGAAATAATTGAATATGATTTTTTAAATGATGGAAGATATACAAAAATGTTTAATCGACATACATCCATTAAATTAGATAATGATTTTATTGTACTAGATATTCATTCATTATATGACGAGGGAGTTCCAGAAAAATTAACAGCTCAATTGTATTTAACTTTAGGAGTTATTAAAGGAGTAGTTAAGCAAAATCGAATTGATAAGTTAGAAAGAAACTTATTAATTGTTATTGATGAGGCTCATACTTGTGTTGATGCTAAAAACCCAGCAGCATTAGATTTTATGTTCCAAATGGTTAAACGTGATCGTAAATATAGAACAGGTTTAATTATTACTACGCAAAACTGAAGTGATATGACTGGAAACGGAGATCCAGAAATATTTAAAAAAGTTAGTGCATTATTAAGAGATTGCCAAGTTAAAATTTTAATGCCGATGGATCCTGATGATGTTGCGGGTGCTGAAGAAGCTTATGCAACTGCTGGTGGTTTTACAGATGCTTTAAAAAGTTTTTTAACTCATGCTGAGCAAAGGAATATGGTAATGTTTTTAACAAAAAATAACTTTATTTGTTTACATCGAGAAGTTACAGATGATGAAGTTATTGCGTTTGACAATAAAGGATTTATTATGCCGCAAGAACCTAAACGTGAATATAAGAAAAAAGAAATTATTACTGATGAAATGATAGAAGATAAACCATTAACTGGTAAAGATTATATGGATTATGATGATTCATGAATAATGAATTATGATCCAAGCAAACGCCCAAATTTAACAAATAAATAAAAAATATATGTGCATTTGCTTAATAACCAGATAGGATTTCTTGGGGTAAGCAATTACCCTAACCCTAATTTAAAAGTTGCCTTTTTTATTAAATATTTATTTACAATAATATAAATGTAGTTTAACTACATTTTTCTTTTTTATGTGCTTTTTATTATCTTTCGGATAGGATACCTTTGCGAAAGGAGAAAAAGTAATATGTCAGAAAATAAAAATTATAAATCATTTGAAATTATGACAAGTTCATTAATACTTTCTAAACCAGTTTTAGATAAAAAGGGTAACCAGTGAATTGTGTTAAAAGTAGATAACTTAATTCATCCTTATGGAACTATTACAATTGGATAGGTTCCAATAACTTGGACCATATTTATGTAGACTGTAAAAAATAAGCTAAAATTATTAGGAAAGCAGGAATATAAAAATGGCAAAAAAACCAGTACACCGATGAATTCAAGAAACAAATCGTAATGTTATATAAAAATGGTAAAAGTAATATTGAAATTGTTAACGAATATAAAATTTCAAAGGCAGTTCTTTATCAATGAGTAAAAAAATTGAGAATTCTGGTTCTTTTAAAGCTAAAGACAATCGCTCTGTTGAAGAAAATGAACTTATTCAGTTGCGAAAAGAAAACAAACAATTACGAATGGAAAATGATATTTTAAAGCAAGCAGTACTGATAATCGGCAAAAAGTAATATTAATTACTAACAATAAAGACAAATATTCAGTGAGGAAAATGTGTCAAATATTAAAGATAGCAAAATCAAAGTATTATTATCAAATTAATAAGAACACTAAAACTGAAATTAATATTTATGAAAATGAAGTTATCAGTGCATTTAAAGAAAGCTATAAAGTTTATGGTGCTAGAAAAATTAAAATTATTTTAGCAAGAAAGAACATTATTTTATCTCGACAAAAAATTAGAAGAATTATGGCAATAAATAATTTAGTATCAAAATATACTAAATTAAAATATCGCAATCATAAATCTCCTGTAAATAATGATCAAATTAGTAATATTCTAAATCGTGAGTTTAGTAATAAAAGACAAAATGAAGTTATTGTGAGCGATTTAACCTATGTTCAAGTTGGTTCAAAATGACATTATATTTGCTTACTAATTGATTTATTTAACCGTGAAGTAATTGGCTATAGCGCTGGAACAAATAAAACTGCTGAACTAGTTCAGCAGGCATTTTATAAAATAACACGACCACTAAATCAAATTAGGTTGTTTCATACAGATCGTGGTAATGAATTTAAAAATAAAATTATTGAAGAAATTTTATTAACATTTAATATTAAAAGATCATTAAGTGCAAAAGGTTGCCCTTACGATAACGCAGTAGCTGAAACAACCTATAAAGCTTTTAAAACTGAATTTATTAATGGTCGAAAATTTAAAAATTTAGAACAATTAAAGTTGGAACTATTTAATTTCATTAATTGATACAACAATATTCGAATTCATGGTAGTTTGAATTACTTAACTCCAGTTGAATTTAGAAATCAGAAGTCTACATAAAAAATGTCCTAAAAAGTGTTGCCATTTCATAAGCAATTTTTAAGTGAAAGTGGAATTATAGCTTATGATACTGATAAAGGAATTACTGGAACAAGTGCAGTTTTATTAAGTATAATTGTTGCTTTGTGATCTATTTTACCGCAAGTAATAGAATTACCTAATTATTTACAATTTTTAAAATGTGGTTTAGAAAATGTTGATTGAAAAAATAATTATGGAAATGCATTATTAATGTTAATTATTCCGTCTAGTGCTAGTTTTATTTATCAAAAAGCACCTAAAATTATTCCAAATGCAAAGATAAGATTATTAACTAATATTGCAACTAAAATTATTCCAGTTATTATTCTTACTATTTTTATTTGATTTATTTTAAAAATGAAAGCATATTTTAAAGCAAGAGAAAATGAAAAATCAATTAATATTGCTAAACATGCTGAAAATAAAAAATTAAAAATAGAAAAACAAAAAGAATTAATAGTTCAAAAACAAGCTTTAAAAATATTACGAGAGGAAAATAAAAAATATGGCAAAAAAACAAATTAAAAGAAATATTGAAAAAATGCGAATGGATAAAAATATTTGTTGGATGATAATTGATGGTAAAGAGTGTTTTAAAAAAGTAAGTAAAAATTGAAATGGTATTGGTGTTCCTGCTTGTGAAGAACATACTAAAATATTTCAAGAATTAATGAAAGAAACTTATGATTATGGTGTAAATAATAAAAAAGAATATTTAGATCAATATGAAAAAGGTTTTAAAGAAGGAATTGAAGAAGCTAGAACTGAAATTAAGAAAAAATACCCACAAGTTTACAAAAATTAAAATGATGGTAAGATGGTGACGATAGTTTTTGAAATTTTCTATAAAAAATAATGGAGGGATTAAAGTATGACAAACTTTAAATATGATTATAAAGAAAATATGACACAAGATGAAATTAATGCTTTATTAGAACAAAAAGAAAAGCAAGTATTATCTAGTGTTTTACCAAATGCAGAAACTCGTATTAAAACTGAAACAGAAAAACAATATGAAGAAAAAATTAATAGTTATCAGTCAAAAATAAGAGAATATGAGTTATCACAAGTACCACAAGAAAATCGTAAAATAGTTGAAGAATTATTAAATAGTGGTAAAGATATGGAATATATTAAAATTAATTTTAAAGATTTAGTTGAGAAAAAACCAATATTAGATATGAAAAATCTAATGAATGGTGGAATTCAAATTAAAGATGAAAATATGTTTATTGAAGAATTAACACAAAAAATTAAAACTAGTTTAGATGAAAATAAAGATATTCCTGTTAAGGAAAGAATTAAAAATTTAGTTCAAAAAGAATATCAGAAAGGAAAATAAAATATGGCATCAATTATAGGATTACATGAAGGATTTGTTATTGGTAATGGTGTAGCAAATCTAACAACAGAAGGACATTTATTATTATCAGCACAAGAAATGAGAGTTAAAGATATTTTATCAAACCCTGATTATTATACATTTCATCGTTTAACAGCAACAGCACAATCAAGTCCTAATATGGAAAGTGCTGATTATGCAGTAGCAATTTATACAATTCCAGAACGATTATTTTATGGAGATAGTGAGTGAAATCACGAAAAAGGAAACCCAAAACAAAATCAAAATGCTAAGCGTGGTCGTTTAGTAATTGATCATACTATTGGTTTAAAAACACAATGAAGACGATTTGATTTATCTCGTTTAAAAAATACTGATCCATCATTACGAGGTGAATTAGTAGCAAAATGAACAGGTTCAATTACAGAAAATATGATGTTTAATTTAGAATTATACTTTTTAAAAGGTGTAATTGATAATTATATTGCTCGTAGTAAATTTAATAAAGATTATGCTTTTGTTTATGATACAACTAAAATTAAAACTCAACAAGATGCCTTAGATTTAATGTATAAATTAGGACATCGTATGGCAGATGAAACAAGAAAAATTAATGCATCTCAAATTGGGACAAATACTAGTGATTGAGAAATGATTTGAGAACCACATTCATATTTAGATTTAACACGAGCATATACTCAATTAATTGGTGAAAATATTTCAGCAAATACAATGGTAACTGGTACTTTATTCCAAGATAAAGTTTTAGGTTATATGGTTTCTAAATCATTATGGCTTGGTCAAAATATTAAACCTTTACATGGTAAAACATCAGATGGACAATTAGAAATTAATTTACAAGGAATGAATAGAACTCGTGGCTTTGATTTATCTATTAATAATAAAATAGAAGCATTAGTTATTAATAGAGATAATGTCGCAATGATTACTATTTTTACTGAAAATATTAGTTATGTTGATAATGATACACAAGAACCTGCATTTACTAGTCGTGTATTATTTTCATTACCTGCTTTAACAAGACCTGAATTAGGTTTCTTAATTGTTAAAGAAATGTTTACAGAACAAGAACAAATGGATGCTATTGCTCGTATGTGAGATAATACAGATTCAACTGGTGATTCATGACAAAAATATAATGAATTTACTGGTGAATGAGAAAATGAATTAACTTATCAATTATTAGATTATGATCCAAATTATAAAGATTTTTATAATCCTACATTTAAAACTGCAATTCAAAATACTATTACTAATATTAATAATTTAGATGTAGATCAAACAGCATTAAATATGGATGTATCTAAAAAATATAATGAGTTTTTTGGAATTACTCCAACAACTCCTGACACAGCAGAAATTAAAAAATTATTTGATAAAATTTTAGATAATAATTTAACTACACCACAGAAAAAAACGAGTTTTAGCATTTATGCGTTCTATTATGATATTAAGTGATGGCAAAAATGATTATCCAATTCAAACAAATTCAGCAGGTATTTATTTACCAGTTAATGAAATTGTAAGTGGTAATATTTATTTACATATTAATGCAGGTATTATTGATAATCAAAATATTAATGATAAAAAAATATTAATTAAAGGTAATTCTAAAATAAATATTAGTGGAATTAATAAATTAGATAAACCTACTATTCATATTGCAGTCCCAACAAAAGCAACAGCTGAACAGTTAAAACCACAATTTAAAGATGTTGTTTTAAAAGCAGTAAAAGCAGTAAATAGTTCTTTAATTGAAAGTGATTTTGATTACTTTATTGAAAGTAAAGGTGAAGACTGACCAATTAATATTACAAATGATAAAACAGTTGCAGTTCAAATTGAAGGTAAAAACAACGCTACTGGTCAAACAAATCCGATTGATGTAGTAATTAAAAATTCATAGTATATAAAAAATAGGAATTAACCTATTTTTTATTTTTTATATTATTTACTGGATGTTTAATTATATTAATTCCTTTTTTAAGTTCTTTATAAAGATTAATTGTTTTTGGTTTTGATATTATTTTAGTATGTAAATTTTTATATCCTGTTTTTAAATTAGTAGCATATTCTCTTTGTTGATTTAATCAATTTTTATTATCGATATATTGTTTATTTTTATTTAATTTACTATCTTTTAAATTATAAAAATTAGTACTATATTTATTAATTTCTTTATTTAATTCTAATAGGTTTTTATTAATACGACTAGCTCTTAATTTAACATCTCCACTTGCTTTATTTTGTTTAGTATTTATTTGTCAATTTACATATTCTCTTAATTCACTGCGTAATCATACATGTAATCACATATTTCATAATACTGATCCTGCCCCAGTTCCATTTTTACCAGTTGCTGATTTCATTGCTTGTCATACTTGGATATGTACTTTTGGGTAAGTATATGGTCCATATCATCTTTTTTGTTTATCATTATCTGATTGAATTAAAATATTTAAATTACCTATTAATTTTTGTTTATTAGTTATTTGAAAAAATCCTTTTTTACATCAACTACTAGATAAGATAGTTCAATTACTTTCTGTTGGAGTTAATGATTTTACAATTTCTTTATATTTATTTTTATTTAAAAAACTAATATCTTTAAATAATTGTATTTCTAAACTACGAGGTATTTTTTTAAAAGATCATTTAAAACATTTGGATTTAAATAATATTGAATTTGTGCTAATTGATGTTCAATATCTTGAATACTTTGTAAAATTGCTTTTATTTTAGAATTACCATATTTTTCTAATAATTTTATAATTCTTAATGCTATTTTGGGGTTTTCTAAAATACTAGTAATTAATGTTAATAATTTTCACATTTTTTGACACTCTCCTTATGGTGATTATATAATGGGTGATGACAAAAAGAGGTGTAAAAATGCAAGATAAACAAGAAATAAATTTTAATGAATTAATTAATAAGCCTGAATATTTAAGTTATTTAGAAACAGGAAAATATAAAATATTGCAAGAACAAAAATATTATATTGATATTCCTTGAATTATTGCTAATAGAAAAGCGGCTCCGTTAACTATTGGGCAAGGCTTAATGTTTAATTGTGATAATGATGATACGCAAGATTGAATAGAAGAATGATATGAGAAAAACTATGTTTATTCAAAATTATATCAAAATGAATTAGCAAATAGTTTATACGGGCGTAGTGTAATGTATTTATTAAAAACAGAAACTGATGATTTAACGATTGATGTTGCCCCGATTGGTTCAAATGTTCGTATTGCTAAATATTTCGAAATAGAACAATATGCGGAAATGTGAATATTACCTGCACAATCTGATTATATGTGATATCAAAGAGTACAATTTTATCCTAGAAAAGCAAAAATAACTTACTATACAGCAAAAGATTTAGAAATTGGGGTATGACAAACTTATGGTGAATTAGAAAGTAAATTAAAACCAGTTTCTACAATGGAATATGATACTGGGATTGATATATTGCCTATTGTTGAATTTATTAATTTGCCTAAATTAGTGCATGGTACAAAAACAACAATAGATGCTATCCCTGATTGTTTACCTGTATTTAATTTAATTAAAGATATACAAGATAATATTTATTATAAAAGAATTGAAAGAATTATTAATCGTACTCATTTTGTAGGGCAAAAAGATACTACTCATTCACTTGTTGACAATGGTAAAGGTGATGAAGAATTAGTAAGTGCTGATGCTATTATTACTAGTACAGTTCAACAATATGCTATGACTGGTACTACTGGTGTTGGTTTAATTCATGCTCAACAAAATTATACTGAAATAACTATTGATAGTGATTATTCTATGAAAATGATATTTAATGGTGCAGGATATGATTATGATAATTTTACTGGTGAAACTTATACTAATAAAACTCAATCTTTAATGAATGGTAAAAATGATATTCAAACTACAAAAAATAAAAGAACATTAAGATTACCAAAATTATATCGATTATTTGATTATATATTTAGAGATTATAAAAAATGAGATAACTTAAATGATGATAATCCAAATAATGATAATGTTAGACCTTATACAATAGAATTTATAGATATTGATATTGTTGATGATATTACACAAGCTGATGTTATTGAAAAACGATTAAATAATGGAACTATTACTCATATTGAGGCAATTCATAAGCAAGATAAGGTGACAACTAAAAAAGCAAGAATGATGTATGAAGAAATTAAAACAGAGCAAAAAGAACAATTAGAGCAAGAAATGAGTTATATTGTTGATGATAATCAAACAAGAGAAGAAGATATTAAAGGAGATATACAATAATGCAATTACCTAATATTAATAGTATTTTTAAAAACTTAAATGAAAGAATAATGGATAATAGTGTTCGATTTGATTTAACTAAATTAGATATTGATATTAAAAGTAATTATTTCTTTTTCCCATTTATTATTAAAACTGGTTTAGTAAATATTACTGATAAAGGTTTTCAACCTAATAATGGAGTACCACAAAACTTTACACAAATGTCACAAATATTTACAGGTAAAGAGGGAATTATAGCACAATGAAAAAATGCAATTAAAATTAGATCTAGACATATCCCTGATATTTGAAATTATGATTTTTTACAAAAAGAAAAATATTGATTTGGAATAGCAACACTTTTTAGGACACTTTTTATATAGACTTCTGATTTCTAAATTCAACTGGAGTTAAGTAATTCAAACTACCATGAATTCGAATATTGTTGTATCAATTAATGAAATTAAATAGTTCCAACTTTAATTGTTCTAAATTTTTAAATTTTCGACCATTAATAAATTCAGTTTTAAAAGCTTTATAGGTTGTTTCAGCTACTGCGTTATCGTAAGGGCAACCTTTTGCACTTAATGATCTTTTAATATTAAATGTTAATAAAATTTCTTCAATAATTTTATTTTTAAATTCATTACCACGGTCTGTATGAAACAACCTAATTTGATTTAGTGGTCGTGTTATTTTATAAAATGCCTGCTGAACTAGTTCAGCAGTTTTATTTGTTCCAGCGCTATAGCCAATTACTTCACGGTTAAATAAATCAATTAGTAAGCAAATATAATGTCATTTTGAACCAACTTGAACATAGGTTAAATCGCTCACAATAACTTCATTTTGTCTTTTATTACTAAACTCACGATTTAGAATATTACTAATTTGATCATTATTTACAGGAGATTTATGATTGCGATATTTTAATTTAGTATATTTTGATACTAAATTATTTATTGCCATAATTCTTCTAATTTTTTGTCGAGATAAAATAATGTTCTTTCTTGCTAAAATAATTTTAATTTTTCTAGCACCATAAACTTTATAGCTTTCTTTAAATGCACTGATAACTTCATTTTCATAAATATTAATTTCAGTTTTAATGATCTTATTAATTTGATAATAATACTTTGATTTTGCTATCTTTAATATTTGACACATTTTCCTCACTGAATATTTGTCTTTATTGTTAGTAATTAATATTACTTTTTGCCGATTATCAGTGCTGCTTGCTTTAAAATATCATTTTCCATTCGTAATTGTTTGTTTTCTTTTCGCAACTGAATAAGTTCATTTTCTTCAACAGAGCGATTGTCTTTAGCTTTAAAAGAACCAGAATTCTCAAATTTTTTTACTCATTGATAAAGAACTGCCTTTGAAATTTTATATTCGTTAACAATTTCAATATTACTTTTACCATTTTTATATAACATTACGATTTGTTTCTTGAATTCATCGGTGTACTGGTTTTTTGCCATTTTTATATTCCTGCTTTCCTAATAATTTTAGCTTATTTTTTACAGTCTACATAAATATGGTCCAAGTTATTGTAACCTATCCAGAACAGAAATGTTATTAATTTTTGACTTATCTGTAATTAAATTATATAAAAATATAAATAATTGTAAACTATTTTTGTGCATCTTTCTTATAATCTAAGAATAAAGCTATAAAATAATTTTTTATAAGAAGACCATACATACGTTCAATTTTACCAACTCTAAAATAAATAAATTTTTTGGGATATGTATCAATTTTATAATCCATATGTTCTTTTAAGAAAAAAATAATATCTTGTGTTAAATTAAAAGGGATATTTGAATCTTTATCACTTATATAATTAAAACCCCCATATTCTCTTGGCATTTGTTTTCATTCTTGAATTGTATGTTGAGAAACTCTATATATTTTATCTAGTATTTTTTTATTTTCTTGCTTTTTTATATTATTTTTTAAAAATGTAAAATTAAAAAATGGTTTTTTAGACATATCCTTATCTGCTAAATAAAATTCTGGATTCTGCATAATTCTTTTGAAAAATATTCTTTAATTAATTCATCTTTAATTTCTTCATTTTCATTTGTTAATTGTCAAGGACCTTCATGAGATAAATTTACTAATTGATAAACTGAAAATTTAGAATAAAAATTAAATATTTTTTTAATAAATTTAATCTCTTCTTCATTAAAATGTTTAGAAAATTTATTTATAATTTTAATAATTTCATTGTCATTAATATCAATATAAATTTTATTATTTTTATTTTCTCTTAATCAATGATATATGTGTGGTATTACAGGACCATATTTTCATGCTTCAAATTTATCACTAATTAACTTTTTACCAAATTTGGCATAATAATTTCCATTTATAAAATATAATAATTTTTGAATTTCTAAATTTGATAATCGTACAATTTCTTCTTCATTAATATTATATGATTCTTGAATTTGTTTAAATTCAGAAAGCATTCAAATTATTAAATCTTTTGTTATTGTATTTTTTATTTTCTCCATATTTTCCACCCCTTATTAATATAATTATACAATAAAAAATGCTATAATTAAATAGCAAGTGATGTTGCGAGTTATTCTAGGTTCTACTTGCAAGTTTAAATAAAGAAAAGAAACCTTGCCAGTCAATAGTCTGTGCGATACTATAAATAAAAAAAGAGAAAATTGTTATTTTTCCTCTTTTTTTGTTTCTTTTTCGTATATTTTTAGAAAATTAATAGCTTCTTCACTATTGGTGAATTCAATTTCTATTTTAATTTTATTAGTTGCATAACTATTTTTAAAAGTACTCATTTTTATTACCTCTTTTCTTGATCGTCATCATCTTAACATGTTTTTTAAATAAGTGGTGGACAAATTTTATGGTGATGTTAAGATGGTGTCGTAAAATTAAAGAAAGGAAGATAAAATATGAGTTATGAAATTTTAATTGGTATTGGCGTTGGAATTGCTTTTGGTGGTATTTTAGGTTATAAAGGATTAGAACTTTTAATTAAAAAAGTAATGAAAAATAAACTTAAATTATCTACAAATAAAGTAGTAGGACAAGAAACATTAGATGCTATTCATTTAGGTTTAATTCAAACTGCTAATACTTTGGGTCTTGGTAATACAGAATGAGCACAAACATTAGAAACAAATAAACCTATTAGTGAAGATGAGTTTAATCAAATTGTTAAAGTACAAAGAGCCAAAAAATCAATTTCTAAAAAAGATATTAAGTTATCTAATAAAACAATTAAAGTCTAAAAAAAGACTTTTTTTGTTTATAATGGTGATGCAAAGAGGTGAAATTATGGCAGATATAACAAAATTAGAAAGTTTTAAATTAATAACATTAGAAGAGTTTAAAAATTGAGAGGGTTTTGATAAATTAGTAGCACAATATGGGAAAAAACTTTATGATGATAATATTTCAAATTATTTAATTGAGGGAATTACAAGAGCAAGTTTACAATTAGATAGTATTTGTGGTTATCGTTTAGAAACGGAGTTTCTTTTACTTGATCCAAATAGTGAAATTGATAAAAAACGCATTAATTATGTAAAAATTGCTTGTTGTTTACAAACTCAATATTTAATAAGAACTGGGATTGAATATTTTAGTGGTGGTGAAAATAGTAGTGATGGTGTCGCAAGTTATACATATCCTAGTAATATGAAAATTGAATTCTCCCCTGATGTTATAAGTTTATTAGAAAAAGCAAAGTTTTATAAATCACAAACTATAACTAAAATAAATCCTGATAATTATGGTTTTAAAAATGAATATCATACTTGATTTGGTCGCCCTGATACTAATCATAAAGATAGACCAATTATGTTAAGTGAAGCAGATGCTAAATATGTTTGAAAAAATAGTATATTTAGATCTAATACTTTATCTATTATTCCTTGAGTAGATACTGAAAAAAGTGGTATATGACAAATTGAAATATCACAAGAATTATTAGCAAAATATATTGATAATTATTTTAAAAATATTAAAATTGATAATAAATCAGTGATATATAATTCTAATAATGAATTATCAGTTCCATTTGATAATTATACAATTTATAATGAAAATGGTGTTTGAAAAACAAAACAAGGTGGTCAAATTCCATCAGATGTTATTAAAGATAGTGATTTAAATAAAGATTATATTGATAAAGTTAATAATAAATATATTGTAAAAACATCACAAGATATTAATACTAAACAAGATAAATTAGTAAGCGGTACAAATATTAAAACTATTAATGGTAATTCATTATTAGGTAATGGTGATATTTCAATTAGCGGTGGTAATGATTGAGAAGTAGTTGATATTAGTGATTTTATTCCAGATGGGTCACAATATTTTATTAAAGATTTTAATAAAACAAAATATCAATATAAATTATGAGCAATTTATAAGTATCAACAGAATATTACTTTAACTACAGCTATTGAAACACCCATAAATTATATTGGTGCTATTGAATGAACAAGATATATTCCAACACAAGATAATAATTTAATCGTAAGAAATATATCATTTGGAAATTTTGGTAAAGATATACTTCAAAATATAATACTTTATAGAAAATTGGTGAGTTAATTATTAAATTTAAAAAATAACCTTAATTGGTTATTTTTTATTTGTTTTTAATATAATTAAATTCTTTTTCCCATAAGTACTTTTATAATATTCTCAATATTCAGTTGATTTAATATTTATATCTTCAATATCTGATCCAGTAATATAATTACCTAATGGTGTTTTACAAGGCCTATTACCTTGTAAGGTTTTATAGCATAAAATATAGTTATTCATTATCTTTTTTCCTTTCATTTACAATATAATAATTAATAAAATGCTGTATTTTTTGACTATTAGTATATAATTCAGGTAATTCATTTCAAACTTTTTCTTGTTTTTCATTTAAATAAACATTAATATTACGAATTATTTTTTTTGCCATTTTATTTATCTCCTTTAAATAAATAATGTAGTTTGAATATTACTTAATCTTTGTTTTGATAATTTATAATATTTTTCATTAATTTCTATACCAATTCAACGCCGATTTAATTGTTCACAAGCAATAGCAGTTGTTCCACTCCCTAAAAAACAATCTAATATAATATCTCCAACTTTACTATGTTTATTAATTTGTAATTTAATTAAATTAATATCTTTAACAGTAGGGTGTTTAATTTCACCCGCATATTGATTATTACTATTAGTAATTTGATAAACAGTTTGCATATCTTGATTTCAAACATTACTATAAGAAATTGGTTTATTATAAATATATAAACATAATTCTTTATCTTTACGATATGCATTATTACTAGGTACATCATTTGTTTTTTTATAAATTATTAATTCAAACTTTAAATTATAATTTTCAATTTCAATTAAATATTTTTTTTAATTGTTGTTTTGATAAATAAATAATCATATTTGGTTTTTTACAAATTCGCATTCATTCTTTAAAATATGACTTTATATCAATATTATTTACAAATTCGCCCTCAAGAAATTCAATTTCTCTCTTTCTAATTTGATATTGAACATTTGATGTATTTGGGTTACTAATAATTCTTTTATTATATTCAATATGTTTTTCTTTATTTTCTAATTTTTTAGCAATATCAGGGTAAAGGTAAGGTGGATCAGTTAATATTAAATCAATACTTTTATCAGGTATTGTTTTTAATATTTCTAATGAATCACCAAGTATTAATTCACCTAAATTAGTTTTCATTATTTTTTACCATCATAATTAGCAATAATAATCGCATCTCGTAAATGATTACTTATTTTTTCATTATTATATTTTCAACCTTTACCATATTCATAAGTTAAATTAACATCTTTTCCAAATTCTCATAAACAATTATCATTATATTTACTTAAATTTTCCATATTTTTAACAACTGATTTAGTATGTTTTGGTGATACTCAATTAATACTATTTCAAAATTGTTTTTCAACAACACCTAATAATCTTAATAAATCATCGCGGTCTTTTGAACCATTAGCATTTGTATATAAGCAATTTTCAATATTTATAATTTCATTTTGATATAGATATTCTCAAATAATTTCAATAATATAAATAGCATGACATTTTCAATCTTTATTATCAAACAATTCTTTTCTAATAAGTTTATTATCTTCAAAAATAGCAATAGCGGTAGTACCAGTTCCTGATGGGTCAATACCAATTTTTATCAAGTTGCTCATTCTTCATCATTGTTATTAACTGCTGGTACTACATTTGATATATCTTCTTCTTTAACTACATTATCGTTTGTGTTCGCTATTTCTGTATAAGATGGGGTAATTTATATTATTTGATAATGGTTCATCGCTCATCTGCCCCTTATTTTTGACGACAGTAATATCATTATCAATATAAATCTTTTCATCATTAGTCGTAATAACGGCTTGATCTGATTTATATGCTTGTTGTAATTCAACAGACATAATACCTCATTTTCTTAATAAACTAGTTAATACTGTTTTTAATGCCATTTCATCAAAACTAGCAATATAAAATGATTTATTTTTAGCATAAGTTTTAGAGTATTTCATAAAATGATTTTCCATTTGTTCTTTTGTCATATATAAAGTTTTTTCAAAACCATTAACCATTTTAAAATATGCTACATAACCTATAATTGATAATTTTTCTCTTTCATCTTCATCTTGTATTCAATTAAAAGTAGTACCTTTTAAACGATCATAATTTACTAATTCACCATTTCTGACATCAGATACTGACATATCTAAATATTGACCACTTCTTTGTGCTAATTGAATATAACCTTTATAACCCATTTGAAATTGTGCTTGATTAACTCATTCTTGGATTTCACGACCATTAATAATTCTTGTTATTTTAGTATTATATGGAACGACATAAGCATAACCAAATTGCTTTTCCATAGGTAAATTTAATAAAACACCTTGATAACAAGCAGTCATAATTGTTGCAGGACTTGCTTTTTGTAATAAATCATTGCTGTTAGAAATAGCTACTAAATTACTTTTAAATCTAGCAATTTCACTTTCATTAGAAAATTTACTTTTAATTCATTGAGTTGCTTTTTCTTCTTTTAAAAAATCAATCATATTTGCCATATTTTAATCCTCCTTAATTATTTCTTCTAATTGGGTAATAATATTTATAAAACTTTTATATCAACCACCAAAATCCATATCTTCTGTTGTTTCTGCATCTTCGTAATAATCAATCTCATTTTTTAAAGTATCTATATCATCAATAATATTTTTTATTTCTCTTTTAGTATCTTCTAACATATTTATTTTTCTCCTTTATTTATTTTAAAATTAATACCTTTAACTCCAATAGTATTTACATCGGCATTACTATCTCATTGGTCTTTAATTTCATTTTTAACAATTTTTTCATCAATAATTAAATAATTTTTAATTAAATTAATAAGTTCTAATTTATCTGCATTTTGTAAAAAATCATCATTAATACCAATTAATTCAATATCTTTTACTAATAATTTTTCTTTAATTATATTAATACCAACTTTTTTTAATTGTTTTGAATCAAGTGATTTATCAATTTCTTCAATTTTTTCCATTACACGAACTTGTTCATCTTGAATTTGGTCTATGTCTAAACCCATATCAACAGTTAAATTATTTGCTTTTTCAATTAATTCTTGCTTTTTTAATTCTTGTTCTTTTAAAAACTCTTGTTGTTTTTGTTTGCGAGCTTGTGTCAAATTATTATTAATTTCAACTCTGTATCTTTCAATATAATTTCTATAATTAGTAATTATTTTACCAATTCTATTATGTTCATCTAATAATTTTTGAACAGGTTCTAATCATTCTTTAAAAACAAAATTATTTTTAGTAATAGCACTTGGAATATCTTTTAAATGAACATCTTGATAACCATTTAATGCATAATGATTAATATGTCTAAAAATATACTCAGTTAATTCTTGTTTATTTTCTTCTTTAATTTTTTGAATATTATACGCTAAAAGACTTGCATTTTTAAGGAAAAAATCATCTCCTTTTAATTGAAATGTAATATTATTTACTATATTTTTAACTACATCATTCATTATTTATCATCTTCAATCAATTTTTTTAAATCATTAATTACAACTTTTAACATTTTTCGATGAGTTGGACAAAAAATATAATTTTCATTATAACTTAGATATAATCCATCTTTTGAATGTTTCTTAATTCAATCTTTATTAGCATATTTACTCATTTTTTAATCATCCTTTCTAAAATAAGTATTAATCTTCATTTACAATATAATTATTTTTGGGTTTATCAAAATATAAATGAGTAAGATTATCAATTTCTTCAGGTGTTAATTTTTTCTTTTCAACTTCAATTTCATAACGATCCATAATTGCTAAACCATAATCTTTATAACAATCTGGATAATTATCAAACATTTCATTTAATAAATCTTTTAAATTCATAATTATTTATCTCCTTGTCATTTAATATTTTCATTTTCTAAATCAATAATAGTTGTTGACCATTTTTGTTTATTTTTAAACTCAGCAGTAATTTTTGCTTCTTCTAATGTATAAAAAAATGATGTTTGAAAAATATCTTCTTCACTAAAATTATCAAATCATCTCATTACTAATAAGTATCTTTTATTCATAATTTATCACCTCATAATCTCATTCTTCATCTTCTAAATAATCACTAATTAAACCTTTAGCCTCATCAATTTCATATCATTTCAAATTCAAGTCAAAATCTGTTGGCAACGAAACATTACCCACATATCGCTCTTCATTACCAAATTTAAGATATAAATTTAATTCTCAATTTTCATCATCATTATCAACTTGTGCATAAATAATATCTTTATTACTAATTTTTAATGCTTTATTATTAATTCATTTTTCATTTAAATAATCACTAATACAATATGACATTTTTTATTCCTCCTAATTTTGTTTACCTAATGCTCAATGTTCATCAGTCATATCTTCAAATGATACTGAATAACTTTTAAGCATTAATTCATTTAATTTATTAATAGTTTTTTTATTTAACTTTTTCATATATACCTCCTGTAATTTTTGGTAATTGTTGGTATATTAACTACAATGTTCTATAATTTGTAGTTACTTGTAGTTGTAAGTACCTCCTCATCAAGCCCCCACTAGTAGATTAATTAAGAAATCCTTGCCCAGTTCTTAAAAGTTCTTCAACCTCTACGCACACGATTTTATTTTTTTCTTGTTAATTAAAAGTTATGAATACAGCACTATCTGTTTATCTTAATCAAAGTTATTAATAATTTACAAAATCGCAAAAAAAAACAAGTTAACAGCTCTAATGATTTCATACCGGCAAAATGCCTTGCTGGGGAATCTTCCCTTAAAAAATATGTAATTGTAAATTAAATAATTGTAGAGCCAATATATTTAATTTTTAAAGTTGTTTTATTTCAAATAAAAAAACAACCCTTAATAAGAGTTGTTTTGTCCTACTTCATCCTTTATTCTACAATAAAAAAGATTTAGTTAGATACATTAGTAATCATAGGCGTGGCATTGAAAACCAAAAATTAGAATACAATATTGGAGTTTCAGCTGAAAGTGATATATCTTGATTTATTAAATCAACATTGGGTTATGGCGCAAAAGCATATGGATATAAAACATATAAAAACTTACTATACTTAAAATTAGCAAAAATAAATAAAATCAATGTAATAGCAAATATTAAAAAATTTTACACTTTTGAATAATTAAAATAAATTTAAAAATTTATTACTTTTTTGTCGTCCTATTAAAATAATGTGTTAATATAAATTTAACAAATAAAGAGGGGTTGTTTCATTTAGAAACAATAATTAATCCTTAAAAGAAAAAACCCGTATTCATTTTATTCACCCTATTATTTATTTGACTTTTAAGCAAAATTATAATATAATAATTATTGGTATTGTACCTTAGTCATCAAAATACCAGAGACAGCAACGGATTTTCTTAAATCTTAATTATGTTGCCGAGGCATTATTGATATATAGAACAACTATATGTTTTTATATTATTAAAATAATGTTTCAGGCAATTAATCTATTTGGTTAATTGTCTTTGTTTTATTGAATTATTATAGGGAGGCGAAGAATGAAGCCAGCAATGAAAATTAAAACAGCAGTTGTTAGTGAAATTGCTAATAACTTTAAAACTGCGAACTCAGCAGTTATTGTTGAATATCAAAAATTAACAGTTGCTGAATTTACAGAACTAAGAAGAATGCTTACAAAAGAAGATGTAAACATTAAAATATATAAAAATAACTTAGTGAGCTTGGCTGCCAAAGAAACGGGATTTGCAGAATTGGATCAATATTTAACAGGTCCTAATGCTTTTGCGTTTGGTGTAGGAGAACAGATGGCTGCCGCAAAAACTTTGGCAAAATTTGCAAAAAAACATCCAGCTTTGAAATTAAAAGCCGGAATTTATGAGGGTAAAGTCTTGGATACAAAAGCAATTATTGAAATTGCTTTATTACCAACAAAAGACGAATTACTTGCAATGTTTGCATCAAGCTTATTATACCCATTACTTATGTTCGCAATAGCAGGTAAAGAAATTGCTAAAGTGAAAAGTGAGTAATTAATTTATTCAATATTTTATAAAAATGTAATTCTTAACGAGGAGGAAAAATATTATGGCATTATCAAAAGATGATATTATTAAAGCATTAGAAGAAATGAAATTATCAGAATTAAATGAATTAGTAAAGGCAATTGAAGATCATTTTGGAGTTGTTGCTGCTGCAGCAGTTGCAGCAGCACCAGCAGAAGGCGGGGCAGCAGCCGGACCTTCAGAAGTTGATATTGTTTTAACAGATCCAGGAGCAAGTAAAGTTGCAATTATTAAATTAGTAAAAGAAATTACTGGAAAAGAATTAATGGAAGCGAAAGCAATTGTTGATAAACTACCAGCAGTAATTAAATCAAAAGTAAAATCTGAAGAAGCTGAACAAATTAAAGGACAATTAGTAGCAGCTGGTGCTTCAGTTGAACTTAAATAGTTTAATTTTATTAAAATAAAGCATGGGTACCCCTTTGCTTTTTTTTTTTTTTTTGTAAAATTATATTATGTATAAATGGGAGCGATAGAAATGTTAATAGATTTTTTATTTAATAGTAAATTTTATAAATTTATTATCTTAATGAATAATATTTTTTCATCAATAGCATTTTGAATTTTTATTTGTTTCAGTATTAGCATTTTTATTCGTATTACTTTTTTAAAAGCAAAATCTCTTAAAACTCTTAATAATAGTTTTAATAGAATTGAAATTATTGCTTTTATTTTTACTTTTATTAGTAATATTCTAATTTTAAGTGTTCTTAATATTCTTACACAGTTTTATCTAGTTTGAGTATCAGGGTCAACACTTGTTTTATTGAATATTATTTTTATTATTACAAAAACAAAATATTTTGATATTATTGTAATTTTTAATAAGATTATTGCTGTTTTCTTCTTAGTCGCTTTCGCCCCAATTATTTTTATCTTAATTCTTCAAACAATAGTGAAAACAAAACACCATTTATTTTATTTAATATTATGAGTGTTTTCGTATGTAGCCTTAATTGGTACTATCATTATTAATAACAATACAATAGAGTTAAAACAAATTTTTCGTCGTTTGTTTTTTGGTTTTATTTTAATTTTATTAATCTTAATTTTAAATTTTCAATTTATTGAAAATACAAAAGATATTAAATTGTCAACAATTTTTAGCAATATATTTATGTTTATTTTACTTTGAATTTGAGGTTGACATGTTGTGCTGATGAAAAGTAACGATTCAGAGGTTCAAAATGAAAAACAAAGTGAAGAGAATTTAAAGTTTTTTGTATTGGCAATTAAAAATGATACTTTAATAATGAATAAAACAATTAAATACACAACAATTATTCTTAATGGTTATAAGCAGGTTCTAACAATTTAATCTTTTATATTAATTTTTAATAAATTTATTATTTTAATAATTGTAACAATTCAATAAAAAGGAGTGAATAAAAATGAAAAAATTACTTTCTATTTTAGGAGTAACAACATTAACATCAACAAGCGTTTTTAGTGTAGCTGCTTGTTCAAAAGGAAAAGCAGGAATAAATAATGATTATTTTGATAGCGAAATTAATAAAATTGATCCAACAATTAGAAATCAGGTTAAATATACTAGTACAATTGCAAAAATTTTAATTGTTTCACGTCATGAGAATATGAATACATATGCTTTTCCAACTTTACAATATTTTTTAAATAATATTGGGAAAAATTTAAAAGGTACTTTTAAAACAAAAAGTGGAAAAGAAGTTCAAATCAAAGATTATGTTGAAGAATATAAGAAATTAAATAATATTTTTTATAATCCTTGAAGTGCAAGAAATACAAGTTATGAGCCAGAGCGAAATAATTATAATTTAATGTCTTCTCTTGTTGCAATGACAAATTTTGCAAAATGAAACACGAAAGAAAATGAAGGACACCCTAATAAAGATAAAGACCCGAAAACTAATCGTTATCCTGAATTTGAAGTAAATCAAAATTTAGGATGGGCTCAATATGATACTGGGGCGTTAGCAAACATCTTATCACAAAAGTCAGATTCAGTTAAGGCTTATATTCAGAGAACCAAAGGATGAAGTAATTATTATGATTCATCAACAGGACCATATGCGTCAAATATTCTGTATCATAACTCCTTGAGTAATCCACCAACTACATCAGAATTTTCATATAAAGATGGTGGAACAGAAACTGAATTTGGAAAAGCAATCGCGAACCAGTCAAGTTCGTTATATAACTTGTTTGGTTTAAAATATTTTGATGAAGCAATTACAATGTTAGGGCAATTTGGACCAGGTTTAGAATTACAAGTTTCATATTCTTTAGCACAATTATTGCCAATTGTTCAAAATAATCGTTATGGTGAAAAAACGGCAGGGATTTTCTTAGCTGCTCCTTTTGTTATTTTAAATACCATTAAAGGTGAATTATTTGATTCTAGTACTGGAAAAGTTAAAGATGGTAGTCCATTGTTAGAAGTATTTGATCGTGATACGATTGATAAGACAATGCTAAAAGTTGAAGCACAAAGTGATGGCGAGGTTGATAATCCTACTAAAACGATTGAAAATATGAATTTATATGATATTTTATCAAGTCCTGTTATGGGAACAGCAATGAAAGTTATTACAAGCCAAGCACCACAATATTTGGATTTAACAAGTAGTAATAAAGATCACAAAAATGCCTTTTTAAAATGATACTCAGTATTAGGCAATTGATTCACAGCAGCTTTAGCAAAAGAAGGCTCAAAATTTGATGTAAAAAAATTTAATACAGTAATGTCAAAAACAGTTTATAAAGGTCTTGAAGGATTACAAAAGATAATAGGATTGTTTTCAGAAGACACTGTTGTTGCCTTAATGCGAACATTATTACAAATGTTAAATTCAAGCAATTTTGATATGTTTAATTTATTAAAAGGTGTTGCTGGATTTGCAAACTGATTCTATACTAGTGATGATGAGGGACATTATAATTTAAATGTTGAAAATGTTCAGAAGATTGATGATGTTTACAATAAAGGTCCTGAGAAAGCTGGTTATAGTGATGATTTAATGGCTGTTGATAAAAAAAGTGAATATGCTAAATTTATTTTAGAGAACTATGGTTTTGATGAACAAACAAACCAATATAAATCAGGGTCATTATTTGATATGATTAATACTTGATCACATGGGGGGAATAACACTTATCCTGACCATGAAGCCATGCATAAATTTATTACTCAAATTTTAGATTCGCAAAATGGTTATATTGGAGTACTAACAAACCAAATTAATCAAGTTATGGCGGATGATTGATTTGATAATATCTTTTTGGATCGAAAATGATATATTACAGCTTCTGGTAAAGGTGCTGATGGAAAAACATTAGGGGCAGTAATAACTGACGGACGCGTAACGGGAGTTAGATATCAGTTAGACTATTACGGTCCAAAAGACGCTTCAACCAAGTTAGCTCGTCATACGAAACCGTTAGGATATAGTGATCCAGCATCAGGAAATTCACCAGAATATGTTGCACAACAAAATGACCCAACAAAACGTCATAATATTGCGCCCGAAGGGCAAACATGAGCTGACCAAGACTGATTTGATTATGATGGGTTAGGGGATACTTATTTAGAAAATAGTGAAAATATTAAATATAGTTATGTTGTTGAATTTGATAATCAGGCCCGCTTTTTATACAATCCAGGAATTAAAGATGATTTGACAAAGAATTCATATTTATTAAGTGATTTTGCCTGATATTATAACAGCACACGTTACTATTAGTAGTTAAACGAAAGAAGGAGAGGTTAAAAAATGCTGTTATTTTGGCAAACATTAAAAAGTATGTTTAAACAAAAAGCACAGCTAACTATTTTTATAGTATTAGCTGCTCTTTTAACATTGTTAGCCACTTCATCATGAATTGTTAACACTCGGTTAACGGATGCATATTCATTTATGGGACAAGGAACTTTTAACTATGATTATTTATTAAAGTTTAATGGTAAAAAGAAAACGGGGTCTAACGTTGAAACAATTACACCCTGATTTGCTTTTAGTAATGATTATCATTTAATCACTGATGTTAATGGTGAAAAAACAACGTTACCATATGTGCATCTTGGCTTAGATGGAGCCTTAAAAGCAATAGATGATAACGATGTTGAAGTCACATTTAATTATGCATTAACAAATAAGGTTAGTAGTATTGAATTTAAAGACTTAGATTCTAAAGCACCCGTTTTTTTAAATAATGGCTTATATCGTTTTAATTATCAAAGTGAAGTTTTTCAGAAATCTTTAATTGGACAATTATATGATCAAAACGGTAATCTTTTTGACCATAATAATTTAGGTTTAATTGAAGCATTTATGAATAATTTTACACATAGTGATATTTCTCAAAATACAGTAAATTTAATTATTGATTATTTAAATCAAAAATTTATTAATCCCAAAAGTGAGGGTTCAAAAAAATTAAAACAAGCAGTTCTTAACTTTGTTAATACTGGAACGAAACAATGAAATAAGGATGTTAATTTGCAACAAGGCGATCCACTTAATATTCCAAAAAGAGAAGATATTGAACAACAATTATTTACTAACGGATTAAATGGCGATTTAAGTTTTTTAACAAAAGATACATCACAATCTTTAATTAAAATTAATCTTTATTATTCACCAACTACCAATAATAATCTTGATGTTGGATATAATAACAATGTTGGGAATGCTGTTTTTAGTGTTAATGATTTTTATAACCAAAATAATAAGAATAATCTTTTTAAAAATCAACCATATGGACCCGATGGTTTTACAAAATCTTATTATGCTTTAGCTGCAAAAGTTTCTAATTTTTCACACCAATTGCGTGAAGAATATGAATATTGAGATTTAGTTTCTAATATTAAGTATAAAATAATTAATTGACAACCATTGTTAGAGTATAATCAATTAAAAATTATTGAACAATATTCATCATTTGATCCTGCTAATCCAACTAATGATGTTTATGTTGTTATAACACCACAATTTGCACGTAGTCAAAAGTTAAAAGTTGGGGATTCAATTAAAATTGGTGAAAATTCTAATTTCTTTGTTGGAACAATTGGTGGTGATCCCGCTAACATTTATCCAACAATTTATGACACCGATATTTTTCCTGACCCAAAAACAGATGTAATTATTTATGTTTCTGAAAATATTTATCGGGGAGAAAGTATTATTGCAAATGCAGAGATTGATGAAAGTTCAACTTTGTATCTTACACATACAGGAAAAGATGAAAATACAGATGTTGCAACTTTTAAAAAATTTTTAGCAGCTGATTTTTGGAGTCTGAATGAACCAAATGATAAAAATGCCGGTTTGCAAAGCCGTGATGAAACAAAATTAGTTTATCTTCGTTATAGTTTGTTAGGGACAGCAATTAGTGTTTATCGAACAATTACCATTGTTTTATCAGCAGTTTTCTTGATTATTTTAATTTTTACCTTAGTAATTTTAATTAAAAAAATTATTAACCAGCAAAAAATTGAAAATGGAATTTTAAAAGCAAACGGTTACAGTGGTTTAACAATTGCAAATTCGTATTTGGCGCATGCAATTGTTGTTACGGGAATTGGTGTTCCTCTTGGTTGAATTATTGGTGTTGTTCTCCAATTTTCAATTATGAGTGTTTTTAATAACTATTTTGTTATTCCAACAAACTACTCGTTTTCACTAATTCCGTTTGCCATTTGTTTTGGAATAATTGGTGTGGTTAGTGCTTTATCAATTTTGACAACAGCAATTCGTCAGTTAATTATTAGTCCATTAGATTTATTAAATCCAAATAAGAATGTTAAGACTTCAAAGTTAGTTAATTCAATTAGTAATCGTTTTTCATTCAAAAAATTTACAACTAAGTTTCGATTTGTCATGATGGCAGTATCAATGAAAAAGATTGGTTGGTTCTTCTTAACATTTTTTATTGCTAGTCTTTCATTAACATTTGCAACTTTAATTCCAACCGCAATCAATAAGTTTAGTAAAGATTATTATTCTAATTTAGATTATAACAACGAATATAATTATACTAATGTTGTTGGTAACATTCCGTTTAGTCGCTATGAAATGTATGACTGAAATGGTCCAGAGTATTCTAATAGTCCAGCATATCCACTTGCAAAAAACTCTTTAGTTAGTGATTATCTGTATAATGGGAATTGACTTTCAACAGCAAATGATATTAATGCTGATAATGCGCACTTATATGCGCAACAATTAAATAATATGATTATTTTTAATTTTATGGTTGGGAAGGGAGCTAGTTTATCAATTGGGACCTTTTATGATATGTATAATCGTTATGGCCAAAATGTTGATATTGGAAATCAAATTGATACATTATTATGTTCAACAATGTCTCGTGCGTTCGGAAAACAACCAGTTCATCCAACAGATCCAAATATTGTTGATCGCTGAACTTATTGTGCTCAATATGCGACAAGTGATATTATGCCTGGAAAAATTAGGGCGATGTGATTAAAAAATGAATTAGCAAAAGAACAATTTAATTTTACTTTTGGAACTTCAACTTATAATCCTAAAAATGAGGATGTTTATACGGGATATACGGCAAAAATATTAGATTCAAGTTTTGGTCTTTCAACATATGGAATTAATGCAAATAATAAAACAATTATTTTTCCTAATCAAAAACTTAAAAAAGCATTGGATGATAGTAAAAATTTAAATGTTAAATCTGATAAGATTCCAATGATTGTTAATAAAGCTGCGCAGAGTAAATATAATTTACAAGTAAATAACATCGTTAACACCACAACCAATGTTAAACAATTACAGTACTGTGAGAATGCAAATGATTGTGTTGTTCCTATTACAGCATGATCATATGAGCTTCCAACTGGTTTTGTTGATGACAATATTAATCCGTTTACACTTGATTTAACAAAATTAACAGTTGGTAAACAAAACCGCTTTGGTTTTACCGGTAAAAATGGTACAGTGCAAGATTACTATAATATTAAAAATTTTGTGTTAAAGTTGCCAGTTAACGCCTTTAAACCAGGAGAATTTTTAAATACGACAACTTCTGTTACAACAGGGCGAACTTTACCAGGATTATTGGACCCTAACCCGGCACAAAAAGACCAGCAAGTAGTGAAACTAAGTCCGACTGGGAATTACTATATTATTCATCCATTTGATAATAAATTTGATAAGGAGATTAATGGGATTGGTGATTTAACTAGTGGTTTTCCAACTAATTGATATCGTGAAGCACTACGACAGGGCTTGTTAAAAATTGGAACTACAACTAAAAATGTTAAATATCAAATCATTGGAATTCAAAATTCCTATGATGAACCACGAGCATATGTTAATCAAGTTTTAGCTAATAACATTCTTGGCTTTGCCACAAATAGTAGTCAAATGTATGATAAAACAAATGACAATCCATTATTATGATTTAATGGCAAATTTAGTAAGTATCAAGATCAAGTTGGCCAAACAACACGCTTTAATCTTTCTTCACCAGATGGTTCCTACTCAATGATTGACTTTATGAATGATCAGTTAAGTGGCGGAGTTGGTGACACCGATTATTTAATTATTAAAGCACAAGTTATCCAAAAACTTGCTTGAATTTCAAGTATTTTATCGGTCATTTTTGTTGTAATTACAACTATTACTGCGGTTATTATTGTCTATATTATGACAGAATCTTTTGTTAATACATTTTTAAAATTTATTGCAGTAATGAAAGCATTGGGTTATTCAAACCGTGAAATTAACAGTTTAACATTAGGGATTTTTACTCCTTTTGCTTTCTTAGCATGAATGTTAGGGGTTGCTATTATGTGATTAATCTTGTGGTTGGGAGTTTATGGTTTTACTTCAATTTCCAAAATAATTATTCCGTTTGGTTTCCCATGAATAGCACTACCAATTACCTTTATTTTAATGGCAGCGATTTACTTAGTTACTTATTGGATTTCGACTTATAAAATTAATCATATGAGTATTCAAGAACAAGTTAATGCTAATGAAGTATAAATCTAAGATTTTCTTAGATTTTTTATTTTGTTATTTTTTAAGTTTTTTCTGATATTTTCCCACTTATTACAGAAAAAGCCCTTTGCCCTTGTTTTTTAAAAAATAGTTGTTATAAATATAATAAATAGTAAAAAGGGAAGAAAAACTAATGAAAAGTAAATTATTTAAAGGGTATTTAATTTTATATTTTATTTTGGTTGTTATTTATGTTGTTTACAATTCAACCGTTTTTGATGATGATTTAGCAATTGATAATCATCTTTACTATTCATCAGTTATAATGTTTCTTTTTATGTGTTGTCTTAAAACTAAGATTGAGTTTTTTACATATATTAAAAAAAGTACTGAACAATTTCAAGTTTTTTTCTTCCAATGTTTGGCGATTAGAAATCAAATAACATTAGCAATTATTTTAAATATTTTTTTATCAAGAATTTTTAAATTTCGAATTAAGTTATTATTTACTAATTTTCGCAATTCTAAGTATATTAGTCAATTTAAAAAAGGACATGCTCCACCAAGAATTAAATAATAAAAATTTAAAATTTAAGAGACAATAATTGATATTGCACCGCCAATAATTTTTTAAACTAGGTAAAAATATTTTAAAAAAGGAGAAGCAAAATGAAAAAACTATTAAGTATTTTGGGGGCAATAACATTAGTTGGAACTGTTACACCAAATGTTATTTCATGTCATAACAAAAAAGTTGTCAATAATGATGATGCTGGGACTGCTAAAAATCTTGAAGTATTAAATGAGATTCAAACTAAGGCTGGATGGGTTAAGATAAATTGGACAACAATAATGTAGAGTAAAAGATTATAATTAAGTTACAATGGAGGTGTAATTATATGGCAAAGAATCATTATACCGATGAATTTAAACAACAAATTGTTGGTCTTTATAAATCAGGCAAAACATCTGGTCAATTATCTAATGACTATCAAATTGGTAAATCCACTGTTTGAAAATGAGTGCATGAATTTAACAATTCAGGATCATTTAAAGCTAAAGACAATCGCTTTGTTGAAGAAAATGAACTTATTCAGTTGCGAAAAGAAAACAAACAATTACGAATGGAAAATGATATTTTAAAGCAAGCAACACTGATAATAGGCAAAAAATAGTAATTATAAAAAATAACAAAGAAAAGTATAAAATTACTAATTTATGTAAAACACTAAAAGTTGCTAGATCAACATTTTATTATCAATTAAAATCAAATAAACTTAGTCAAGCCCAACATATTGATAATACTATTATCAGTATTTTCTTAAAAAGTAGAAAAAACTATGGTACAAGAAAAATTAAAGTTATGTTAGCACAACAAAATATTATATTGTCACGAATAAAAATTAGTCAAATAATGCAAAAATATAATTTAATTTCAAATTATACAAAAATTAAATATAAACATCATAATAACAAAGATATCACTTACAAATATAATAATTTGTTAAATCAAGATTTTGATAATTATAAATTACATGAAGTTGTTGTCAGTGATTTAACTTATGTTTGAATTAATAATCAATGATATTATGTATGTTTATTGATTGATTTGTTTAATCGTGAAATTATTAGCTATGATGTTAGTTCTCATAAAGATGCAAAATTAGTTGAAAGTACTTTTAACAAACTTAATTTTTCTTTAGAAAATATTAAAATATTTCATACTGACCAAGGAAGTGAATTTAACAATAGTACTATTTATAAACTTTTGACTAAGAACAATGTACAAAAATCTTATAGTAAACCTGGATATCCTTATGACAATGCAGTAGCTGAATCTACTTATAAAATTTTAAAAACTGAATTAGTCAAAAATAAAAAATTTAAAAGTATTGAAGAATTTAAATTAGAATTATTTGATTATGTTAATTGATATAATAATACTCGTATTCATAGCAAATTAAATTATTTATCACCAATCCAATATAAAAATCTTTACTCTATATAAAATTTGTCCAAAAAACCCTTGCCATTCCAACTCTAATCTTGGATAACTATGTGGATTCATATCATGAATTAACAATATTATTCATGTGACTAAAATTCAAAATGTAATTAATGAATTAATTACATTTGAAATCATTGACTTTTCAATTAAGTAAATTGAAATTAAAGTATAAATTATAATTAGTAATAAAATAAATTGAAATCCATAAAGAAAAACAAAAGATAATCATTTATTAGCATCATAACTTATTCCAGAAAAAATTAAAATTAAAATTCATGAGGGAATAAAAATTATTAAATTAGATATCATTATATAACAAATTTTAGAAATTAAAATTTGATTTCTAGATAATGGTAATGTTAATCAAAAACTAATTTGTCCACCATTTACTTCTTTAATAATATTTCTATTAATTAAAACTATAGTAAAAATTGAAAAAAATACAATACTTGGACTAGCAAATAATGCTTAATTTAACATTTGCGAAATTGATATTAAGGTAGTACCAGATGTTCAAGTTCCTTCTTTTATACTTGCATCGTAATTACCAATAACTGGTACTTTAACTCCTTGAGTATGTGAAATTAAAGTTATACTAAGTAAAGATATAGTAATAATTAGTCAAAATAATCCAAAAAATAGTATTAATTTTCAATTAATTCTTAAGTGATTTTTTATAATGTTATAATTTTCATAAGAAATCTTTCCTTTCATATTTATAAAACACTCTCCTTTGCATATAATTTTATAAAATATTCTTCTAATTTATTAATATCTTTATTTTTTATTTCTAATTCCTCTATTAGTTCACCTTTTTTAATAAAACCAACTCGGTCGCAAGTTTAGTTACTTCTTCAAAAATATGTGAACAAATAACTATTGTTGTAGAATAATCATTTTTCATTTTTAAAATTAATTCATTAAATTGATTTTTCATTAATGGATCTAAACCACTTGTTGGTTCATCTAAAATTAAATTTTTTGGTTTTATCATTGTTGCTGATATTAAAGCAATTTTTTGTTTCATTCCTTTTGACATTTTTTTATTTTTGTATCTGCATCAAGATCAAAATGTGTTATTAGCTTTTCTACATAGTCTCAATCAAGATCTTTTCTAAATTTTGAAATTAATTTTAAGTATTCAATTCCTTTTAAGTTTTCATATAAACTTATTTCTCCTGCAACATATCCAGTATATTTCATAATTTCTTTACTCTTTGTTCAAGGATTTAAATCATTAATTAAAATTATGCCAGAATCTGATTTAATAAATCCCATTATTTGTCGAATTAATGTTGTTTTACCAGCTCCATTTGGTCCTAATATTCCATAAATTTCACCATTTTTAATATTAAAACTAATATTAAAATTTCCAACCTTTTGACCATAATTTTTAGTTATTTGATTTACTTTAATCATAATTGACAACTCTCCTATTAAAATTAAGCACTATTATAATTATTACTATATACCATAAAAATAAATAACATATTCATTTATTAATTATCTTTCAAATTATATTGTTCTTATCCTGTTTATAGAGTATAGGGGAGTATTTATTGAGTAAAATAATAAAATGCTATTAAATATAATTTATTATAAGATTAAATATTGATATAAGAATTTCTAAATTCAGATCATACAATAATTAATAATTTTGTTAAAATTTTATTAGGAGATGATACTAATTTATCGTTAGTAAGTACGGGAAGTTTATTCTATTATAATAAGGAGCAAGTTGCTATGAATGGAGCAAATAAATGAATAGATGGAACTTATTCAAAAGATGAATTTAATGCTATTGTTAAAGAACAAAATAAATTAATAGCAGAATGGGACAATTTGATTTAGTACGTATTAATGCCAATAAAAAGGCATTTTTTTATTGAGTTAGCCTATCCTAATTAAAAATCCAAAATGTTATAATATATATAAGCAAAAGTTAGGGTAAGTATGAGGGCATATAAATATGAATATTATTAATAAACTTGGTAGTATCAATCCATATCAATTTTTTTCTGAGATTAATGAGCAATTAATTAAAGATGGACTTATTGAAATTAAAAATCATTTATTAAAACGTGATGAGGAAATTTTTCTTAGTGATGAAACTAGAAAATTAGGTTTTAAGCCAAAAGGTTTTAAAAAAAGAAGTTTTATTACGTTACTTGGAGATATTCAAATTAGAATTAGACGCTATAAATTTTGAGATGCAAGTGTATATAATAATAAAACAAAAAATTATGGAAAATGACGATTCAAGTGTCTTTTACTAGAGGATTTAAAATTTGAAAAATATCAAAAAATTACACATGATTTAAAAGAATTAATATTAACTAATGTAGCTGATGGAAAAAGAATTAAAGACATTAATGATATGATTCCAGTTAAAAGTCTTTCATATTCTTCAATAGCTAGATTAATTGATAAATTAAATCTTAATTTAGAAAATGCAAGTAATAATTTTAGCAATAAAACATCATCAAAATATATTTATATTGTTCTAGATGATACTTTTTTATCTTTGAAAGAGAAAAATAAGAAGAAGAAATTTCGAATTCGGACAGCATTTTTTCATCAAGGTCATATGCTAGAAGATGAAAGAGTTGGAAATTCAATTTTATTAAATAAGAGAGCTTATTGCAAATTATTAAGAACTGCTACAAATATTAATACATTAGAATATAGTGAAGAACTTTTCAAAGAAATGTCAAAATATTATAATATTACACCTGAGACTCAATTTATTGTATGTGGAGATGGCGCTGATTGGATAAAAAATACTTCTCATTTTTTAAATGCAAAATATGTTTTAGATAAGTTTCATGCAATTAGAAAAATTGGAACAGTATTTAATTTAAAAAGTAAGTATGATAAATTACAGTTTAAAATTTGTAAAGGTCTTTTTAACAATGGAGAATATACAAAATTAATTACTCATTTAGAATACTTTAAAAATAAGCCTAATTTAATTACTAAACAAAATAATTTATTAAATGTAATTAAATACTTAAAAAAACGTAAAGATGGGATTATTGCATATAAACATGATTGATGTTTAAGCGTATGTGCGGAAGCATTAATATCGCATACAATATAGGCTATGGGAATAAAATATATTCGTATGATTCATTTAGGAACATTTTAACTTTACGTGTAGCAAAAATTAATGGATTAAACTTAGTTAAAGAAATGTTTAATGAACAGCTTGAAAATAAAGACATTTCATTGGAAAATATAAAATGGCTAAGTGAAATAATAATGCTAATAATTCATTATATGAGCCTAAAAAGGGAGGGATTCCTGTAATGAATTATCGTACTACTAGTATTAGTAAAGTATTAAAAGAAATAACAGCAGTAAGATAGTAGTTAAAAAACCAGTAATCTTACGGAAAAAGAATATTTTTAAAATATTCCCATTTTAGTATTCCCTTTTTTAAAGAAATGTGTTTTAATAAATGTGTAAATAAGATACTTTTAAATTAAGCGGTTTAATGATTAACTATTTTTAAAAATAGTCTAAAATTATTGTTAAACTGGTACCTAAAATAATATTCGAACCATAAGGTTTTTATTTACTGTTGACTAATTTAATAGTATAATTACATTATGGGGATGTTCTGGTTTCGACAGGAATGATCTACTAGTATCGGCAGTAGTTTGGCAGACTATAATGCTTCTAGGTTTGAAGAAACGCAAACAAAAAACAAAACGAAGACAAAGTTGAAATTCCAGCATTCATGATGAACAATCAATTTGCTGGTTCAATGTTAGCAGCTTAATTCCTCGTTGTTAGAGGATAGCTAGCCGTAATAATAGTTAATTGTAGGTTATTAACCATTATCGTATTTCAATACTTAATCTAATTGAAATTATAAATGATAATGTTAGAATTTTGAAAACAACTTATTATCTAGTTATTTAATTAGTTGTCTAGTCCTACTATTAAATAATGAAATAAAGATGATTAGACTAAACTGTAGAAGATATTAGAAAGTTATTTGTGGACGCGGGTTCAATTCCCGCCATCTCCACCATTTTTTATTTTAAGTCTTTTTTAAAACTTATTTTTAAGGTTGTAAATTTTAAAAAGTATTTAAAAGGAATGATATAATAAAAGCAATGTATATGTTTTTAAATGAGGTGAAAATAAGTGGGTAATATCTTAAATATCATTTTTGTATATTTATTCTTTATACTTATTTTTGCTCTTATTTTTGTTTTTACTTGAGGTTTAGTTCGAAATTATTTTGCACGTTTTATAATTTACTATCAAGCAGTTATTGGTGGTGTTTTTGCCATTTTAGTTATTATTGCTCAAGGTTTGATTCCGGTTTTTGTGCCACCAAAAGTAGGTGAAACAAATACAATGATTGTTATTAATATCTTTTTGCCAATAATAGTTTGTTGAATGATTGGAGTTTTTATTTCTTATCTATCAACAATTTTATATACCATTATTATTTTTACTTTCTTATTTGGAGTGTTACCACATCTACCTAATAACTATTTTTTGTCTTTAACGGGAACATCTAATATTATTATGATCTCAGTTCTTTATGGATTAAGTCTAATTATTATTTTTATTAGTTGATATTTTAAATGAACAAAATGGACGAGTTGATCATTATTGGCCTTAGCATCGTTTATTACGACATTAATTATTATTTTAACCCAATCTAGAATTATGGCTGTTTCAGCAAACTTAGTAAATGAACTATATGTTTTGGTTTGAATTACGATGAGTTATTTGGCGTATAGTATTTGTGGAATTATTGAATTAATTTATATTCATGCTTTAAAATTACAAAATATTATTGAATATGATCGTAATAGTTATGTTCGTGAAGCATTGGCCCATGATGCTATTTATAATGTTATTCATAAAAATAAAATTCGTCATGGAATTTATTTTACTTTTATGATTAATAATGTTGAAAAACTAGACCGTTTTTTAAATAGTAATATTAAAAATAAAATTATTGATTTAATTTCAAATCAAGTTTTCACTTTATGAAAGGATCAAAATGTCTTATTTTTTAAGGCAAGTTTAAATCATTTTGGGATTTTTGTGCCACTTAATCAACTTGAAAAAATTAATATTGGTAATATTTTATTACACAATAAAAGTAAGTTACGCCCAGAAGCTGATTTATTAAAAGAATTTGAAATTTTATTAAGACAGGTTAATACTAGTTTTATTTTAAAAAATTACAAAATAGTTGTTAAATTACAAGGTTATGCTTCGTTATATGGTT
This sequence comes from Spiroplasma endosymbiont of Glossina fuscipes fuscipes, assembly GCF_049669535.1. NCBI lineage: Bacteria > Bacillati > Mycoplasmatota > Mollicutes > Entomoplasmatales > Spiroplasmataceae > Spiroplasma > Spiroplasma endosymbiont of Glossina fuscipes fuscipes. The sequence goes on along the minus strand of NZ_CP187162.1, from coordinate 1,414,261 downwards.
TACAATCAAATAATTTAGATAAGTTAAAAGAATATAATATTGCTACTGCTGATAATCGCTTAAATATTGAATATTTGAATCAAGTTATTTTTGTTGATCCGGGACATATTAAAGAGTTATCAAATCAAAAACGTAGTATTTTAGCGTTAAATGAACATACACAATTAGAAAAAATTGTTAGTTTATATTCACCAATTGTTAATGTTAATGATGATTTTAAATTAGTCTACCATTATAGTAATAATTTGGTTGATGGTGTTGATAGTGATCTAATCTTTACTAAAAATACCAGCAATTTTGGTGGTCTTGTTCATGAAACAATGTTAGTTCGTTTTAATGCGGCTTTAAATATTAAAAATTTTCGGAAGTTAGATAATTATTTAGAGCAAAAATTATTTATCATTTATCCAGCTAGTTTTATTGCTAGTGAACAATTTAACTTAAAGAAATTTGCAACAAAGTTAATTGAATTAAAAATTAAACCTTCGAATTTAATTTTAACATTTGATTTAATGGAAACTGGTTTTGATCCAGAACAGTTTAAACAAAATTTAATGGCAATTAAAAACATTGGGATTGAAGTGGCAGTTAAAAATTTTGGCGGAATTGATACTGAATTAAATAGTTTGTATTATTATGAACCTAATTATGCTATTTTTGCTCCGACAATTATTCGTGAGATGTTTATTCACTTACATTATCAAAACTTAATTAAAGAATATATTATTTTGGCAAAAAAAATTGATGTTATTTTAATTGCTCCGCAAGTTAATAGTTATTTAGGATATAGTAAATTAAAAGAGTTAAAAATTGATTATATGTTTGGTTCGTTGTTTGGTACTTATGATGAACCACAGTTTGAAGTTAGTCGTGAGATAAAATTAGCATTACTAAAGAATAAAATGAAAGGAGCACAGAATGAGATTAAGAAATAAACCTTGGGCACAGGAATATTTTGAAAGTAATCCAACTGTTGCGTTACAAAATCCAGAAAATTATCAAGGGGAATGAGTAAAAACTATCTTTAAAAATAATTATCCGTTAAATCTTGAAATTGGGACAGGGAAGGGTGATTTTATTGTTGCTTTAGCAAAAAAATATCCAGAACAGAATTTTTTAGCAATTGAGCGTTATTCTTCAATTTTAGTTTTAGCATTAAAAAAAATTGTTGCTGAAAATTTGCCAAATTTAAAAATTATTGCTTTTGATGCGGCTAAGTTATTAGATATTTTTGCACCGCAGGAAGTTAATAAAATTTATTTAAATTTTTCTGATCCATGGCCAAAGGCACGGTACGAGAAACGTCGGTTAACTAGCAAAAAATTTTTAGAATTTTACCAATTAATTTTACAATCAAACGGTGAAATTCATTTTAAAACCGATAATGATCAGTTATTTGCTTATTCATTAGAATCCTTTCAAGCAAATAACTGGAAAGTTATTGATTACACGACTGATTTATATCATAGTAAGTATCTTGAAAATAATATTCCAACTGAGTATGAACGTCGTTTTGTTCGACTTGGAAAGAATATTAACTATCTTTACGTTCGGAAATAATTAATTTAATTGCATTATTGTTTGTTCATAAGGACAAAAGAGGAATTTCTGTTGTTGCAAGACTAAAGGCATAACTAATTAATTCATTATTAAAAGTTTTTTTAATTTTAATGTTTTGATAATGATAATTTAAATATTCATTGACAAGTTTAATTTTATTAATGGGAAATTGGATAATAATTTCTTTGGTTTCTAAAAAAAGGATTAGTTCACTGTTTTTTAAATTCGTTTTAACACTATTTGCATAAGCACGGATTAATCCACCAGTTCCTAATTTAATACCCCCAAAATAGCGAATAACCAAACAAACAACATTGGTGAGATGATAATGCAATAAAATGTCTAAAATTGGTTTTCCAGCAGTATTGGTTGGTTCACCATCATCGTATTTTCGAATAATATTTTGATTTTTCCCAATAATGTAGGCATAACAATTGTGAGTTGCATTTGTTTGCTGGTTTGTTTTAATAAAGGCGAGCGCTTCTTGTTCAGAAGTAACCTTTTGAAGAAAACAAACAAAACGAGATTTTTTAATGTTTATTTCACTAACAATTATTTTGTTTTCTTTTAATTCTTGCATTTTTTCACCACTTTATTTACTACTTGTTGATAATATTATAGTAATTATATCTATTAAATTCTTAATATTATGTTGTTTTAAAAAAGTTTTTGATATAATTAACTTGCAAAAAATGGAAACTAATAATTACTAAGACAAGTAATAGGAGAAAGTTAATGTGAATAAAGTATGCGGTTGGTTGGAGAGAGTTTTTTGATAATGAAATTAAAAAACCATATTTTCAACAATTGTTAAAAAATATTAATAATGAGTATGAAAAAAATATTTGTTATCCTTTGAAAACAGATATTTTTCGGCTATTTACTTTAATTGAACCAAAAGATATTAAAGTTGTAATTATTGGTCAAGATCCATACCATGGTCCTGGGCAAGCTAATGGATTAGCTTTTAGTGTTAATAGTGGTGTTAAAAATCCACCAAGTTTAGTTAATATTTTTCATGAATTAAAAAAGGATTTAGGAGTTGACCATCATGCTAGCGGTAATTTAGATCATTGAGTTAAAGAAGGTGTTTTTTTATATAATACAATTGGTAGTGTTGTTGTTAAGACACCACTAAGTCATAAGGACATTGGTTGGACAACCTTTAGTCAAAATCTAATTATTTATTTAAATCAAATGCATGATGACATTATTTATGTTTTATGAGGTAATTATGCTAAACAATATAGTGAATATATTACTAACAAAAGTAACATTATTAAAGGGTCGCATCCATCACCTTTTAGTTATAGTTTGTTTAAGGATCAACAGTTTTTTTTAAAAATTAATAATTTACTTTTAAAAAATAAAAAAAACATAATTGAATGAAAAATGTAATGTATAATTATATTATGTAAAATATTGACTCCACAAAAGTTTTATTTTATCAACATATAGATTGCGGGGATATTATGGGTTTATTAACAACAGTTAGCGATATATCGAAAATCTTATATAGTAATAAAATGGCATATATTGCTAGTGGGGTAATAGGCGCACTTTTTGTTATTTATTGTGTTTATAATGGTTTATATTATTTAATTAATCCCAAACGTTATCATGGGATTCGTTTTACAACAAAGAATATTGCATATATTACAATGCTAGCAGCAGTATCAGCAACGGTTACAATTATTATTTCAGTAACAGTCCCAATTACTGTTTTTCCACCTGTCCGGATTGCTTTTGAAGGATTAATGGTAAAAATTAGTGGATTTATCTTTGGTCCTATTGTTGGGTTATTGTCTGGGGTAATAACCGATTTGATTGTTATGTTGTTTGTTCCTTCCTATGTTCATGTTGCTTACATTATTGTTATTGCTTCATATGGGTTTTTATCAGGATGTGCATCATCAATTAATCGTGCCGTAGGAAAACATAAATGAGTTTTATTTATGTTAACAAATATTTTTGTTGTAATTTTTGGAACTTTTGCTGGGGTAATGACTTGAAATTCACCAGTAGAAACAATTACCTTATTTGCTGGGTTAGAAGTTAGTAAGGTTGTCTTAATTTATATTATTGGTTTTGGAACAGGAGGAACAATTGTTATTATTTGAATAATAATGTTTGTTTATCGCCACTTTGATAAAACCAAAAAACGTTACTGAGATTTGGTCGCTATTATTATGCTGGCTGTTATTAATGAATATTGAGTCACCACGATAATATCTGCCTGGGGGGACATTGCCTTCTTAACAGTTTCACAAAATAAAACAAGCGGAACAGATGGTTATGGTGTGACAATGATTTCACGATTGGCAATGGCACCATTAAAAGTTTTATTTAATTCAGCGATTATTTATATTACTTATCAGGCTGTTTCGTCATTGATTCACAAAGATACTAATGCTAATTTACAATATTAAAAGATGATGAAAAAATAACTTTATTTAAGTTATTTTTTATTTATAAATATATAATGATAGTAGAAAAAAAAGAATGGAGATGAAAATAATGAAAGTAAACCCGCAAATTAAAGAATTAATTAACTTAGAATTAAAACGTCAGCAAGACCACATTGAATTAATTGCTTCGGAAAATTATGTTAGTGAAGCAGTTTTAGCTGTTACGGGTTCAATTTTAACAAATAAGTATGCTGAAGGATATCCGTTTCATCGTTATTATGGAGGATGTGAGTATATTGATCAAATTGAGCAGTTAGCAATTGATAAAGTAAAGGAACTATTTTAAGCGGAGCATGCCAATGTTCAAGCCCATTCTGGTAGTCAAGCAAATGCATCAGCTTATTTTGTGCTTTATTACAACCCCATGATACGATTTTAGCAATGGATTTAGCAGCTGGTGGGCATTTGACACATGGTCATAAAGTTAATTTTTTTGGTCGGTTATATAATTTTTGTAGTTATGGTGTTGATCCAAAAACAGAAATGTTAGATTATAATGTAATTGAAAAAATTGCGCTAGAAGTTAAACCAAAATTAATTGTTGTCGGAGCAAGTGCTTATTCGGGTGAAATTGATTTTAAAAAGTTTCGTGCTATTGCCGATAAAGTTGGGGCTTTATTAATGGTTGATATGGCCCATATTGCTGGATTAGTTGCGGCTGGTTTACACCAGTCACCAATTCCATATGCGGATGTTGTTACTTCAACAACACATAAAACATTACGCGGACCACGGGGTGGTTTAATTTTATCAAAACAAAAATGAGCAAAAAAATTGATAGTGCTGTTTTTTCTGGCAATCAAGGGGGACCATTAGAACATGTAATTGCAGCAAAAGCACAGTGTTTTTTAGAAGCATTAGAACCAGCATTTAATAAATATCAAGCTGAAATTATAAATAATGCAAAAACCTTAGCAACAACTTTAAAAGAGAAAAATCTTCGTTTAGTTGTTGATGGGACGGATAACCATTTATTGATGGTTGATGTCAAAAGTAGTTTGGGAATATCAGGGCAACAAGCAGAGGAGATTCTACAAAAAATTGGTATTATTTGTAATAAAAATATGATTCCTTTTGACCAAGAAACACCCGTTGTTACAAGTGGAATTCGATTAGGAACAGCAGCAATGACAACCCGTGGTTTTGGTAGCAAACAATTCCAACAAATTGGGGAAATAATTTATCATGTGTTAAAAGAACCAACTGATGAAAATATTGCAAAATATCAAAAAGAGGTAAATACCCTTCTACATGATTTTCCAATTTATTCAAACTGACATTTAGCAGAATAATTAATTTGGAAATATCGATTTAAATTGTTGCTTATCGCGCTCTTTTTAGTTATAATATTACTGCTTTATACATTGGACCCTGGTACGGAATAATGTTAGGAGGCAGTGGCATGAGACAAACTACTATCTTGAATTCAGCAAAAGTTGAAAAGAAATGATATGTTATTGATGCTCAGGATCTAGTTTTAGGACGTTTAGCAAGTAAAGTCGCAATGATCTTAAGAGGAAAAAATAAACCAGCGTATACGCCACATGTTGATTGTGGTGATAATGTTATTATTCTTAATGCTGATAAAGTTAATTTTTCAGGAAACAAATTAAAGGGTAAAATTTATTATCATCATTCACAACATCCAGGCGGGTTAAAACGAACAACAGCAAAAGATATGCTAGTTAAAAAACCAATTTATCCAGTTGAACACGCAATTAAAGGAATGTTACCAAAAAATAAATTAGGAAGTAAATTATTTCGTAATTTATTTGTTTATGCTGGTAATGAACATCCACACGAGGCACAACAACCAATTAAGTTAGAATTAACTAATAAATAAAAGGAGCAAGTATGGCAAAAAAACAAGAAGTTATTTATCGTGGGACAGGAAGAAGAAAATCTTCTGTTGCCCAAGTTGTATTGACTCCTGGTAAAGGAAATGTCGTTGTAAATGGGAAACCAGCATTAGAATTTTTCCCATATGCAACATTAGTGCAGGATTTGGAACAACCTTTAGAAATTACTGGTGTAAAATCAGAATTTGATATTCGTGTTAAAGTATCTGGTGGTGGTTTTACTGGGCAAGCGGGAGCAACAAGATTAGGAATCGCAAGAGCACTAATTGAAGCTTCACAAGATTATAAAATCTTATTAAGACATGTGGGGATGCTAACTCGTGATGCTCGTATTAAAGAACGTAAAAAATACGGGTTACATGGAGCAAGAAGAGCACCACAATATTCAAAAAGATAGATATTTTTATCAAGAGAATATTGCAAAAATATTCTCTTTTTTATTTTTATTGTTTTTGGTGGCTTTGATTGTTATCTAATATAAGTTTAGTATAATTATATATGAATAAGAGGGGTGGATTAATGGCGTTAACAGAATTTACAATTCAAGGAGATAAATTTAATGGTAAAAATTTATTATTAAATTTATACTTTTTAACAAATGCGAAAAGTAAATTTACTGATGATGATGTTAAGAATCTACGCTTAAAGAATATTACAACAGTGAATGGATTAGACCTTTTTTTAAAAAAAGATATTTATATTGCTGATTTTTTTGTTAGTTTAATTAATGATCAAGCAAAGATTAAAAAAGATAAAAAAGGAGAAACAAAAGAGTTGTATGATATTTTAATTCGTTTTAAATCAATTACGGGTTTTGATGATATTTTAGATCTAAATTTGTCATTAACAATCCTTGGTGATATTGATCCACAAATTGGCATTGTTAATGTTAAAAATATCTTTTTAACAGCAATGGAAAAAGAGAAACAAGAATTTGAAACAATGGCAACTACTGTTGTTTTAGAAATAGCGGATAATTTTCGGATTGATGAAGCAAAACTACAAACTATTTTTGATTCAAATGTTTTTGCTAATATGAAGTTTTTGATTTCATCTTTTTCGGAAGAAAAAGAACGTTGATTACAATATCTTCAATTTCAAAGTCAGAATTTAGAATATAAACGTAATAATTCATGTTTATATTTAACACGGAAATTAACAGAATATATAAAAATTCCAAAAACAGTTACGACCTTAGAAGCCTTCCATGATGCGCGTTTTTTGGCTCATAATTTTTGATATGTTAACAAAATGCATTTTGTCAATAAAAACATTAAAATTAATCCTTCTTTTGAGGAAGTTATTGTTATTGAGTTAGAACTAATTTTAGAGGATTTTAATAAATATCTTGTGTTAAAAGGATTAAATAATTTAAGTATTGCCGGATCGCAGATTAATCGAGCATATCAAAAAGAGACACCATTAACCTTATTTACTTTTAATTTTAGTGATAGTTATGCCCAAGATGGAACAGATATCTATGATTTAGGTTTTAATATTACAACAACAAAAGAACATCAAAATCCTAATTTTAATGTTATTAAAGAATTAATGAAATTGTATATGATTGAAAATAATATTACAAAAGAAAAAGAAATTGATTCAGAAACAATTAAATTAGCTGTTGACCATTTAAGCAAGTATCAAATCATTAGTTGCTTTTATGAAATAAAAAATGATGATGATATTTCATTAAAAGAACTAACAAACATTATTCCCCGGTATGGTTATTTAACTTATATTGGAAAAGGAGATTCAATTTTAATTCGTCGTAGTAGTGTAATTTTAGATAAAATTAGTAAAAATGATGTTGCTAACCCTTATTTAATTAACTATATTTTTAATATTGAAGATGTTAAATTAAAATCACAACATCATTTAATAACGTTAGAACAGCTACATTTTGCTTCTACTAATTTGAATTTAAATCAAAAAAAGGCATTAGTTAAAGCCCTTAATTCGCAAGATATTTTCTTATTGCAAGGGCCACCAGGAACAGGGAAAACAGAGTTTATTGTTGAATTAGTTTATCAATATGCTAAACTTGGAAAAAAAGTTTTGATGTCTTCTCAAAATCATACTGCGATTGATAATGTTTTAACGAGATTATATAAGACGCCAATGTTAGTACCATTACGGTTAACCGGCGAAGAAGTTCGAAAAAAAAATCGTTTTAATGATTTTAATCCGGATAAATTAATTTTTAATAATTATCGCTTTATTTATTCTCATTTAATGCGTCAGTACTTAACAAAATGGAATGCAATTGACTATGATTATGAAAATCAAAAAAAAGAGTTACAAAGTCTTAAAGCTCGTGCGAAGATGCTTGAACAGGAAACCAAAGATTATAATACTTGAACACAAAAGGTAAATGAGTTAGTTGCAGAACAAGAAATGCTAGGTAATCAAAAATTGGAATATCAAAAGGATAACCGAAGATTAAAAGTTGACATTAATAATATTGATAATGCAATAGAGTTTTTAGGCAACTTAAATTGAGAAGGGATTATTACTTCAACAACAGATTTAGTTGAATTATTTAATAAGTATTTTGGAACTTTAATTCAAGAAAAACTAGGTTTTCAATTTGATGAATCATATTCTTTAACAAATACCTATCAACAATTATTAACAGAATCAGGACCTGTCAATCCATTATTAGTAAAAAAAGAACAAGAATTAACAGAATTAAAGAATGTTAGTCAAGCATTTCGTGATGATGCATGAATTGAAAAACTTCAAGTGGCCCAAAATGAAATTTTAGAATTAAAACAACAACTTTCGTTAAAACAAGAAAATGTTGTTTATCAAAATTTGCAACGAGAATTTAAAAAAGACCTTTTAAAGTTAAAAGGTCAATATGAAAAACAAATTAATGATAACGAAAAATTAATAAATCAAATTGATGTTAATAAAAATAAGCGAGAAATATCATATTTAGAAAGTGACATTGCAGCATTAAATAACCGAATTAATACTTTGAAAATTGAGATTGAAAATATTGTTAATAGTATTAATCATGTTTTTAACTTAAATTTAGTTGTAAAAGATATCACGGCAACAATTAATGAAATTGATAAGGTTATTAATAGCATTGATCATGATATGAAGACTATTATTAATGAAAAAGCAACAAAGGGTAATTTTGTTAATAATATGATTACTTTCTTAGATAAAAATTATAATATTGCTGATTTCTTAAACCAAGAAGGTATTCAAAATGATCGTTTTACCTCCGCAATGGAACGTGATACCGTTAACTATGCCAATCAATTTTTACAAGATAGTGTTAATGTTGTTGCAATGACAGCAACTTCAAATCAATCATATGTCCAAAGTAAAAATAAGGTTTTACAGGATTATAATATTGCTGATATTGATATTAAAAAATTTGGGTTCGATGTTGTTGTGATTGATGAGGTAAGTAAATTAACACCAATGGAAATCTTTATGCCATTAGTTTATGGTAAAGCCGTCGTTCTAGTGGGTGATTATCGTCAGCTACCACCAATCATGCCATATCGTGAAGAAGATGTTGCTTTAGTTAATGATATTTATAACGAAAATTATAGTTATAATGATTTTTTAGAGCTAGTGACTAATTCAATGTTTAAAAAGATTATTTCGAAATGTGATGATTCAGTTAAAGAGATTTTAATTAATCAATATCGTAGTCATGAAGACATTATGCGGATTGTTAATGTTTTTTATGAAAATCAATTGCAGCTAGGAGACGAAATAAATCAAAATAATGAAAAACAGCATTATGTTACAGTTGAAAACGAGAAGGGGTTAAAAATTTTCGATAGTGAGAAAGCAATTTATTGAATTGATTCAACAAAAGATGAAAATCAAAATTTTGTTTATGAACAAGGCGAAAGTGGTAGTACCAGTCTTTTTAATTGATTAGAAATTAATTTAACGATTAAAGCGCTTCAGTTAATTGAACTAGGATATAATAATTTAACCACTAAATTAGAAAAACAGCCAAAAGTGGCGGTTATTAGTTTTTATGGATTACATGTAAAAAAATTACGGAAAACTATTAGTAATTTAAAATTTAAAAATATTAAAGTTGAAGTTTCAACTGTTGATGATTATCAAGGACGAGAAACAGAAATTGTTATTGTGAATACTGTTCGTCATCCGCAAAGACAACTTAATGCTAATAAAGAATTTATTAAAAAATATGAGCGGTTAAATGTTGCTTTTTCTCGAGCAAAGAATATGTTAATTATTATTGGGGCAGTTAATTTCTTTGCTAATATTGATGTTGAGATTTCAACGGTTATTAATCCAAATGTTACAACAACAATTAAAGCATATTATGAAATTTTGCGAATTATTAATAATTATGGTCTTATTTGATATGCAAAAGATTTGTTATCATAGAAGTTAGAGGTAGAAAATGAAATTAGGAATAGTTAAGGTCTATAAAAACTGAAAAAAATTAACAACAGTTGTTGGTTATCAAACTCCGAAGAGACCAGCTTTTTTTCAGTATGTAATTTTAAATGCTATTGCTAATTATCCGAATAAAGAAAAGTCCTTGGCCAATATTTTACAAGAAGAATTGCAGATTTTTAACCTTAAAATTTACGCTGAATGTTTAAAGGAGTTAATTGAAAAGGAAAACACGATTGAAATTAATTCGCAAGGGTCATTAAATTATTTGGCTAATAGTTATGCTGAGCAAGAATGAATTGATCGAGCAATTGGGATTTTTTATATTTCCAAAGAAGCATTACAAGCCCTAGAGAAGGGTTACTTGTTAAGTAAAAATAATAATCGTGAGGCAACAATTGATTTTCTGTTTGATATTTTTACTAACCAACGATATATTAATAATGAACATTTGATGATAACGGAAAAAATTAATAATAATGATTTAACTATTTTTCCAGAACATGAACCAAGTTTTACTGGTAGTGATTTATTTAAGTTTTTAGAAGATTATAAAACTACTCCTAATAAATATAATATGTTTAGTGATGATACAACATTTACTTCAATTCGAAAGAAACAACAGGAAATTAAGCATAACAATGAGCAAATTAATAAATTATTAACTGATGTTTATGAAGCAAAGGAAGTAGTGTTAACTTTAACTACTTTTAAAGATATTAAAATGCAAGTTATCAATGATAAAAACTTGCAAAACGTTATTGAAAATAATGTTAATTTACGAACAAAAATTTTAGATTATTTTTTGACAACAATGACAAAGGATTTAACAACGGATTTTAATTTAAATATTCAAAAGATTGTAACAAATACATTAGAAAGTGATTATCAACAAGATCCTCGTCATATTACTTCAACATTAATAAATCCTCGAATTTTAATTATTAATGCAACAAGTGTTAATCCAAAGGCCGTTTTAAATCACAAATATTATTTTGATAATAATGTTCATTGTATTATTTTTGTTAATGCTGAGCATAGTACTGAAATAAGTGATTTAACCGGTTCAATTCCAATTTTTTACTTAGATAAAACCATTTTACCAATTCATGATTATTTCTTAACATTATTTCTTAATGATAAAAATGAGACAGAAGACTATGTGTTACAGTCAACTGAATTAATAATGTTAAACCGGCAAATTATTACAGCACAAAAGTTTTTACCAGATCATAGTAAACTTTTATTTAAAAAAATTTTACAAAGTTTAGAAACCTTGTTAAAAAATGAGCAAGAAAATATTTATGAAACAATTCATAGTAATAAGGTTAATAATCTTTTTATTTATTGTTATTTAATTGACCTTTTTAATCAAAATGAAAATGCTTTTGATAATATTTTAAAAGGGATTAGTGCAAATGATTTTCAAAATAAGATTTCAATTTTATATAAATGTGAACAAATTTTAACTAATTTTATTTTAAAACCAAATTATTTTACAAAGATGCATATGCTTTTAATTACTGCAATGAAACAACAAGCAAAAGATCAACAGCATATTGTTAAAGGATATCAAGTTTTAACAAACAATGATTTGTTAGCAAGTAAAGAAGTTTTAAGTATGTTACAAGAACTTTATCATCAAGATGATGTGACATTAAAACAATTATTAGAATTAACTAATGTTGCAAGTTCAACAATTGTAGAAAAAATTTGAAATCAAAATTTATTCGCTATTTTAACCAAATTTCTTTTTGCTCTTAATAATGATAATTTACATCGTGAATTATTTGAAGAAGTCACTACAATAAATTTAAGTAAGAATATTACTTTATTGGTTAATCTGTATGGTTATGCTGAAGAGTATCTAAAGTATTTTAATGAAATGAAAAAACGGGAAACAAGTGGATTGCAGCGTCATTGGCAAGATATTTGAGCTAAGATTACAACTATTAGTGAACGTTTTAAAAATATTAACCATGGCGATGATTTAACCATTCAATTATTAGGGTCCTTGTCACAATTAGAAATTACCTACAAAGCTATTAAGTTTAAAGAAATGTTTAATTCGAAACCTAAATTTCAGGAATACCTTGATTTTTGTTATTTTGATAAAGCCGCGTTATATTTGATAAATATAATGGAAGAAAAAATTACTGCTATTTTAAAAGCAAAAGACCAACGCTTGAAAGGAATTAATAAAAAATTATTTGTTTGTAAAGAACTTTTTGATAAAAACAAGCAAAAAGAAATGATGAGAATATATCATGAATTACGACTATATTTATATTGTGAAAAAGCCCGTGATGAACAAAACGATAATAAAAATTGTGGGGCATTAAAAAAACTACAGCAAGAAATAGAAGAGGTGTTAAACTAATGAGTATGAGCGTTGAACAGGTAATGTATAATTATCAAAAAAAAATTGAAAGATTAAGTTTAAATATTAATTTTGTTAAAGAAAACTTACAATTATTATTAAAGCAACTAAAAAGTATTGATGCTAGTGGACTAAATTGCCAAGCAATTGAAACATATTTACAAGAATTAAATCAAATTCTAATTGATTTAGAAACTAATCCGTTAGTTGCAGAACTGCAAAAGGTTAAACATGTTGAGTTAGAATTAGCAAAACAAGTTAATTTTTTCTTAGAACAAAAAACATTGCGTTTAGCAGAAATTCAACAAAAAATTGAAGTGTTAAAAGTAAAAGTTATTGAGGATGAAACAAAACAACGATTAATAAATTTGAAAAATCGTACTAATTTAAATTATCAAACATTAGAACAAGAACTATTGGGGATGTTTGATGATAATATTACAAAAGCTTTTATTATGAATTTTTTCAAAACAAATAAAAACCAGCTTGTTAATTTAGACCCAAATACAATTTCAGATCTTGTGCAAGATGAAATTAATAACTATCGTGCTTCGGCAGACTTTATGAAAAATCAGTATTTAAATAGTTTTAAAGCCCAAATTGGCGACGATAAATTTATTAATGCTGAGTTAGCACCGGTACTAGAAGAATTTAGCCAAACTGGTGTTAATGATTCGGATGCTTTGAATCAAAAAGCATTGGCTTTACAAAATAAAATTATTAGTCAACAATTAGATGAATCAGCTCGAAAACATGCAATCGCCGCAATTTTACAAGCAATTCAAAAACGTGGTTTTATTGTTGATAGTAATGATATTCGAATTACGAAGGAAAACGATGATAGTCTTGTCATTGTTTATGCTAAAAAAGTAACGGGAGAAGAAGCAATTTTTAAAGTATATCTTGATGGACGGTTTACTTACAAATTTGAAGGTTATGAAGGGCATGCCCATTATGTTGATGAACAACCATTTGTTAATGATTTATCGATGTATGATGTATCATTATCAAAAGAAATAAAAAAAACATATTTAAATCCTGATAAAATTATGAATCAAGCAAAAGTGCAAATTGATCATAAAACAAAAAAGAAATAATATTAAATATGCCAAGAAAAATGGGCACATAAACTTGTTCTTTATGCGTCCATTTTATTTTAGATATTTACTGTTATAATATTTTTTAGAAATAAGGAGAATGGCATTTTAAAAATAATTTACGGGGAATAAGTAGTATAATAACTTATAGTGAGATTAATTATTTTTAGAATTAATTCCTAATTTTATTTTAAAAAAATTAGAATCAAAGTAATGATTAGAGGGAGTACATAAATGAGTGTTAAAAGTAATTTAGACAAATTAAAGAACCAAATTGGGATTAAACGTTGTGTTATTCTTGAAGGAAACGTTAATGATATTTATCAAATAAATAACAGTTATGTCGGTTTAAAAGATAAATTACGTGGTTTATTAAAGGAGAAAGGTTTTAATGACATTTTTACTTGAGATCGAATTGATGGATTAACTGGTGGAAATATTAAAAACTTAGCTCTAACAGCTGAACCACAACAAAAAAGCAAAGAAGGGGAAGCTTATGATTTTGGTCAAGAAGTAATTAATAATGCTAATAACCAAGATAATGGTCCAACTGGACAGTTTCCAACTTTAGCAGAATTTTTTGCCATTGTTCGTCGAAATATGTTAACACCAAGTCCTAAAAAAGTTGCTTTTGTTGCTGATTTTTCAGATTATTTATTTTCAAATGAACAAGCATTGAGTGAAGAGGAACGTGTTAACTTAATCTCTTTAAGTAAAGCTTTTCGCGATAAAAAATTTGATCAATCAGAAATAGTTGATTTTGATACTGCAATTATTTTTATTACCAATAGTGTTGGAAAGTTACCAACATCATTTTATTTAAATAATCCGGATGTCACAACAATTACTTTAACGAAACCAAATCGCGAGGAACGTGAGAAATTTATTTTAACTAATAAGAGCTTTTTTAAGATTACGGAAGATTTAAGTACAGATATTCTAAAATTACAAGATATTTATGATACTATGGAGGGATGAACTTTGAAAGAAGTTTATCAATTAATTAAATTCTCAAACAATATTGATGAACGATTACCGTTTGAAAAATTATTAAATTCTTATCAATATGGTGATAAGGTTTCACCATGAGAAGAAATGAATTATGAAAAATTAGCAACAATTGAAACAGAGTTAAAAAAACGGGTTATTGGTCAAGACCATGCAATTATCAAAGTGAAAAATGTTGTTTATAAAGCTTTTACGGGGTTGTCTGGCGTTCAATACTCTTCAAAACGAACAAAGCCCAAGGGAACATTATTTTTTGTTGGTCCAACGGGGGTTGGGAAAACTGAATTGGCAAAAGCATTGGCAAAATTTCTATTTGGTGATGAAAAAAATTGTATTCGCTTTGATATGTCAGAATATAATCAGGAAGCTAGTGATCAAAAATTAATTGGAGCACCGCCAGGTTATGTTGGTTATGAAGAAGGTGGGCAATTAACTAATGCAATTAAAGAAAAACCTTTTAGTGTTTTATTATTTGATGAAATTGAAAAAGCACACCCACGAATTTTAGATAAGTTTTTACAAATTTTAGAAGATGGGCGCTTAACAGATAATAAGGGGCAAACTGTTAGTTTTTCTGATTCTTTTATTATCTTTACTTCAAATATTGGTGCTAGTGAAGTTGATGATAGTTTAGAATTTTCAGAGATTGAAAAGCAATTTATTCAAAAGGTTTCTGACCATTTTCGCACCGAATTAAGACGTCCAGAGTTATTAGGGCGAATTGGGAATAATATTATTCCGTTTAATTTTATTAAGGATATTAATTTTAAAGCAAAATTAATCACACAGAAATTACGGCCAATTCAAGTGGCGGTATGAGAAAAATATAAGGTGAAATTAGAGTTTATTCAGTTGGAACAAATTTTACCAATTATTATTCAAGATGCCGATGATAAAAAAGGGGGACGTGACTTGTTAAATAGTATTGAAAAACATATTGTTGATGGGTTAAGCTCCTTTATATTTACTAATCAAACTAGTTTTAAAGCGGGTCAAACAATTTTGGCACAAGCTAATGGTCATCAAATTGAATATAGCTTAAAATAAATAATGAGTAATTTAATTAATTTTAATCGGTTTGTTTCTTTTACAACAATTGAAGGCCCGGGGAACCGTTTCGCCTTATGAATGCAAGGATGTATTATTAATTGTAAAGGATGTAGTAACCAAGAAATGATTCCGTTAATTAATCGTAATGTAATGGAAGTTAGTGAACTTTTTAAAGCAATTAAGGATGCGCAAGAGCGCTTTCAAATTGAAGGAATTACTATTTTGGGAGGCGAACCGTTTATTCAACCACGGGCATTATTGGAATTAGTAACGTTGTGTCAAGCAAACAATTTAACAGTAATTGTTTTTTCTGGCTTTTTATACGAACTATTACAAGAAAAACACCCGGCAATTTTAGCTAAAATTGATATTTTAATTGATGGGCCATTTATTATTGAAAAACTAGACAAAAAACGGCGTTTAATTGGTTCAACCAATCAACGGGTAATTAAACTAAGTGATATTTATCAAGACAATGATTATTTTGAACAAAATATTATTGAAGCTGAATTTACTGTTACTAAAAATAATAGTATGATTATTAACGGCGATGGTGCACACCTCGTCAACAATGAAGAAACGATTTTAAAAAAAGAGGAGGACAAAAAAGATGGGAGCATTTAAACTAGATGGTGATGTGTTTTCACATATTAAACAAGATATTATTAAAGTTGGGGATAAATTAGAATTTAGAGCAACAAATGGTGATATGAGTGATTTTCATATTGATGATGTTAGAGCAAACTATAAAGTTATTTCGTCAATTCCAAGTATTGATACTAGTGTTTGTTATACACAAACAGTTAAGTTTAATGAAAGTATGAAGGATTATAATAATGCTCGTTTAATTACGATTTCAAGAGATTTACCATTTGCTCAAGAAAGATGTTGTGAATCGTTTAAAGATGAAGCACATTTCTTAATTTCGGATTATAATTATCGAGACTTTGGGGCAAAATCAGGATTGGTTTTTACCGATTCACAAATTTTACCACGAGCTGTAATTATTTTAAATGAAGATAATATCGTTGAATATCTTGAAATTGTTAGTCCAATTGGTAATGAGCCAAATTATCAAGCAGTGTATGATTTTTTAAGTAGTAAAAAAATAAAAAAGTATTGATAAAATACTTTTTTATTTTAAGGTTAAAAGTTCTTTGATCTCATCAAGGTCACGTAATTTTTCTTTATCAACGTTTAGTTTAAAACCATAACCTTCTTCCTTTTTATATTTCGGGATAATATGAAGATGATAATGAAAAACTTGTTGGAAAGCTTCACTTTTTTCATTACTAACATAATTAATTCCAACGGGGTGTAAAGCTTGATACATTTTTTGGGCAACCATTTTTCCAGCTTTTGCAACAGCTGCTAAATGTTCATCATCTGTCTCACTATAATACTCAAAGTGTTTTTTTGGAATTATTAAAGTATGACCATCACTGCTTGGAAATAAATCTAAAAAAGCGTAAACAAGATCATTTTCATAAATTTTTTTACTTGGAATTTCTTGGGCAATAATTTTACAAAAGATGCAATCACTTTTGTTCATTTTTACATCAGCTCCTTATAAAATAATTATAACAAATTTATGGGGGGGGGGGGGAATTAGAGGTCTAGAAAAAACAAATATTTAAGAATTTTTAATTTTCTTTACAAATTTATTGTTTTTCTGTTATAATTAAATATTATAAGTTATCTAATACTTCCTTGAGTTTTGTGGTATAATATATTTATGTAGCAACCAGAATGAGAGGAGATGATTATAATGGAAAATAATCGTGCAAAAACAGCTCATGATGAAGCTAGGGAAATTGTTGGGCGATACCGCATGTTAGGGGAAGATATTTATGCATATCTTGAAGTTTTAAAGCATCAAATTAGCCAACGAAAAAAAGTAATGAACCTAATGATTTAGAACAAGCGGCTTACTTTGAAGATTTACTAACATCTGTAAAAAAAGTTTGAAATGAAAAATATGAAGACTAATTAAATATTTTATAAAAGCAAACTATTTTGCTTTTTTTATTTTTAAAATAAAAAAAGAAGATTTTTTAATCTTCTTTTATAATAAATGATCCGATTGCATCAAATAAAGTTTGTGAATAAACGTTTTCTGGATTATAACCAAACGCTAATGAATATAGTCTTGTTTTTGCTGCTGTTTGCAAGTTTGATTGTTGAGCAAAAGTATATTCAATTCATTTTAAGATTTGTCCTTTAACATTTGAAATCTTTGTTGGAATTCCGTCTTTATCATAAAGTGGTTTTCCAGTTTCATCATATGTTCCTAAATAACCTTTTTGATTATATAATCATGATAATGAACGTTTAGCGCCTCCTTGTTGTGCGACTCATGCTTGGTCTAGATCAGTTGGTGTTCCTCCCGACCCATATCAAGTTAATGACAATTCCTTGTTATTTGCAGCATTATTTTGGTAATTAATGTTCATATTTTTCATTAAGTCAATTGTATAAATTGGTAACACTAGCACAACTGAACCAAATCTTCGGTTAGTATCTAAAAATTGATAACTTGAAGGGCTTGTTCCTTCGCCTGATTTAATAATTCCTGGTGTTGTTCCATCAATAATTTTTTGTTTATATGCATCAGCATTATTTAGAGTTGTAAAAATGTCATTTGGATTTTTATTTTTGTCAATTCCAACGAAACCTTTAAAACCACTAAGTCCAAAGATTGGATCAATTCCTTCGTTAACCATATTTTTGAATTCATCTCCATTTTTGGCATTAAACATCTCTTTTAGGGTTGTTGTTAGAGTATCCTCTTTGTTTGTTAAATCAGTATTTAAAGTTTCCACATTTTCCAATGGGCCACCGTTAGAAAATAGGTTATTTAAAGTAGTTGTGTCTGCTTTAAATTCTCAGACCATTTTAACATATGAATTTCAACGTGAACCACCAATTGTGTCTCATGTTTGCATCGCATTAAACAAAGCCCCATTTCGGTTCAAATAAATTTCAGTCTTATCGCCACTACTATAACGTTTAACTTCGTTTTGGTGTAAATAGGTTGCAGTAATAATCTTATCAATAACAGCTGGAACTTCAACATGTTTATAATAGTCATTAAAACGAATTTTTAAAGCAATTTTCTTTTCATCTTCTGTCATTTTATTAAAATCAGTATATTTACTTCCGGCAGGCTTAATTTGAATTTCAAAGTTATTTTCACCTTGATCTTTTCGTGATTTCGTATAATCAGGAGCTGTTCCAGATGTTTTTCAGAAATATGATTGAACTCCTCCGACATATCAATTTTCTGATTGGTAATCAGGAGCATATCCTTGCCCAGAAATTGTTAACTCCAATGGTGTATAATTTGACATTCCAGTTAAATATTTAGTATACAAATTATCAAGGGCAACTTGTTCAACAAAACTAACAATTTGTTTTGCTAGTTCATTTTCTGGTTTGCTAACATCGATTGTTACGCCAGTATAACGAGCTCTTGTTGCTTCTTCTGAAGCATAGAAGAATTTTGAAATATTAGTATCCAATAATCGTACGGCCATTGTTTTTAAGTCTGCTTTTGTAAAGATATCATTAAATGAATATTTTACATAATTTGATTGATTTTCTGAATCAATTTGGGCAATAATTCAACGCTTAACTTCATCAACGATCGCTGGGTCAGTAAAACGCTCAAAGCTCTTTTTCCCACAAGCAACAGCAGTGGTGCTGGCAGAAGTAACAATTGTTATTGCACCTAAGATGCTTAGTAGTTTTTTCATTATCTTCTACCCCCTATTGTGCTAAAGTCATCACGATATCAATTTTGATTACCGTTATTATAATATTTTGTTTTATCTGTTTCGAATGATTTAAATTGGTGTAATCAAAAGGCAGTTTGGGCAGGACTAGTATGAAGGCCTGAATAGTTTACTGTAATCTGTTCGTCTCAATATTTTGCTTTGGAAATTTTATCAATAATATCTCTTGTTTTAATTTCTGCTGCAGGTCCACCAGTTTTATAACCTTGAATTGTTTTATTTTCTGCTTCAAAACTACTATATAAACGTTGAACTGCTCCACCCGACAAGTTTGTTGTCATTGCACTAATAATTGATGTAAATCAGTCAGCATTATTGTGCCCTTGACCATCTTTAAAAGTAATAAAGTTTTTTAACCATTGGTTAGGACTAGCTCCATTTTGTAAAATTTTATTATTAAAATTATTGAAGAAGTCATATGGTCAGAACCAGTGTGTTTTATCATCTGCTGAACCAGAAGATGAAGATAATGTAAAATATTTTTTAACCTCATCTAAAACTTTAAATTTAAGTTTACTAGTACTATCATTATTAACTAAACTACGGTTTCCCAAAAATCATAACAATTGAGCATTAGTAAATTGTGTATTCATTTTTTGTTGTGATTTATCTGTTGTCATAATTTGTGTTTTGTCAGTCATTGCTTTATATGAAATGTTTGAATAATTTAAACTTTTAAATTGTCAGTCACTATTATAACTAGTATATGAAGTTGCAGTTGCATCAGTTAAATATTCACGACCATCAAGATGAACTAAATTTAGTCCATTTGTGTCAAAGAACGCAACTACCATATCTTTACCAGTTCCGATTGTTCAGTTTCCACTAATTTCATCACCAGCGGCTTTTCTCCCAATAGCACTTACTACTGCATCTAAATTAGCGGCTGGTGCTGCTGCCGTAGCTCCAATACTATTATAAACACTTGCTTTTAAAATATTGGATTTAACAGCATCTGCCTGTGTATTTAGTGTTAATAAGTCTGTTGATGCTGTTGCGGTTCCTTTGCTATTGTTAATAAAGTCATTTCAACTTAATGCGTTTTTTAAAGCACCTAAATCAGTATTAATTTGATTTTGAACATTTTCATCAAAACTATCTTTTGTAAATCCTGTATCAGTTGGCGTTGCCCCCGATTTAAAGGCGTAGGTTATTTTTGATATAGCTAACGGTTTTTCATTTTGGAATCAGTTTTCAATAAAATATTTTTGAAATAATGAATATTGGCCAGGATTATATGATTGTGATAAAAATGGCTTCCCAATTGTTGTTGCAGTTGCATCAGTAAAAACAGGTGTTGCTACTGGTGGGAATTTAACCATATATTTAGTAACATCATAACCTTCTGCTTTTAGGTTTGTAGCAATTGTTTCTAAACGAGCATTTATTGCATCAATTGTTAATTGGCTTAAATCTGCCCCAAAACTTCCACCTGCATTATATCAACTAAAAGCTAAAGCTACTTGTGTTCGTGAGTTTTGATCATTAGTATTTCAATCTTTTGCTTCTCCTCCCCCTTTAAGAAAATCAGCAAACGAACTTAATTTAGTCACTGAAGTTTCAGTTGTATTAGTTTGAAATGTTCGCATATTGTTGTTTAATAGAATATTAGTTAACATTTGTGTTGCACTAATTCCTCCATCAGCACCGGTTGTCATGATAGCGGCTTTATAATTTTGTTCTTCAATCTCATATTTTTTGTTTCCACTAGCACCAGTGATATCTTTATAATTTGAGTCTAAAAAATCATGGTATTTTTTTTCTCAATTTTTTTGGTCACTGTCTTTAAAACTTTGTTTCTTTTTCTCAACAGTATTATTTGTGTTTTGAACTAATAAATTTCATTGGTCTTTTAAAATGTCTCTTAAATCTTTATAGTCTGCAATATCACCAACTGTTGTTTGTGCAGTTGGGAAAAATTTATCCGGATTGGCTAAAATTGCCACACTTAAAATTTGCATTAATTGCACTGACATTTTAATTCTTGTTGGCCCATCTCATTGTGATGGATCATTCGTTCATGTTCCATTTCCCGCATCAACAAAGGGATTTGCTAAAACACTTCAAATATCAGGGGAAGTAATTTGTTTTCCACCATAAATTCCTGGGATTCAAGCTCAAATACTATCACCGTTCTCATTTTTATGTTGGTTATTTTTTTCCTTATTGCTACATGCCACTACCCCAGAAACTGTTGCCCCGACTATTACCATACTGCTAAGTATTGATAAAAGTTTCTTCATTTTGGTTCATCCTTCCTTTTGACTTATTATCCTATTGTACTTTTTGATAAAAAAATACTAAGTATATTTTTTTAAAAATAAAGTCTACTTTTATTGTACAATAAAAGTAGACTTTATTTTTAAAAAAATAAAGATATTTCACTTGAAAATGCCACAAGAAGCTCTTAAGAG
Organism: Spiroplasma endosymbiont of Glossina fuscipes fuscipes; assembly: GCF_049669535.1. Lineage (NCBI taxonomy): Bacteria > Bacillati > Mycoplasmatota > Mollicutes > Entomoplasmatales > Spiroplasmataceae > Spiroplasma > Spiroplasma endosymbiont of Glossina fuscipes fuscipes. The sequence continues at coordinate 1,392,224 of NZ_CP187162.1, read as the reverse complement.
GAGGGGTAAAAATGCAAAAAATTGAGATCAAAGATTTGTTTGTTTCTGCTGATAATGAGATGATTTTAAATGGTTTAAATTTAACTGTTAATATTAATGAAATTCACGCTTTAATGGGCCCAAATGGAAATGGAAAATCAACTTTATTATCAACAATTATGGGGCATCCTAGTTACACAGTGGAAAGTGGAGATATTTTAATTGATGGTGAAAGCATTTTAAATAAAACAGTTAATGAGCGTAGTAAAATGGGTGTTTTTTTTGCAATGCAATCACCAGTTGAAATTTCTGGAGTTTTAAATTTAGATTTTTTAAAAGCAATTATTAATGCTCATCGTGATGTTCCGATTAAGTTACCACAATTATATAATGATATTAATCATAATATTAAGAATTTAAAAATTGATGATAGTATGATTCGTCGTTATTTAAATACGGGTTTTTCTGGTGGGGAGAAGAAAAAGAACGAAATTTTACAATTAAATTTATTAAGACCAACGCTAGCTCTGATTGATGAAATTGATTCGGGGTTAGATGTTGATGCTTTAAATGTTGTTAGTGCTGAATTAAATAAAATGCGTCAAGAAAATTTTTCAGCAATTATTGTTTCACATTATGATCGTTTTTTCAATTTAGTACAGCCAACTCACGCTCATGTGATTGTTAAAGGGAAAATTGTTAAAAGTGGTGATTATAGTTTAGTTAAAAAAATTAATGAAGAGGGTTATGAATGATTATTACAGGAATTAAACTTAACATTTGATAATAAAACAGCAGAGACAAAACCTTTAACAGGAATTGGCTGTGCTGCGCAAAAAGGAAAATAACAATGCGAGTTTTACTGAACCAACAAGAAGTTGTTAGTGATAATCTTTCAATTAATGGCGCAATGCAAAACTTAACAATTGAAAATACTAATCCTGGTGAAGTTATTAATCTTAATTTTGTGGCTAATGTTGTTAATAAGACTTTTTTAATTTTTTTAAATTTAACTGCCGAAGCAACAATTAACTATAATATTCCTGCTCAAAATCAAATTAACATTATTAATATTTATAAAAACCATGAATGTGAACAAGTTGCTAATCTTTTTTATAATGTTTTAGAAAAAACTCATGTTAATGTTTATCATCTAAACATTGTTAATAGTAATATTACTGAAAATGTTACGTTTAATTTACAAGGCAAGCGTAGTTCGCTTAAATATTATTTAGCAAGTTTATCAACCCATAATTATCATAAAAATGCGATTATTTATGCACATCATTTGGCACTGGGAACTGAAAGTGATATTAAAACGTATTCAATCGCAAAGGATAATTCATTACAAACAGTTAAATGTACTAGTCACATTGAAAAAACAATGAGTAAGTCAGAAGCCCACCAAGAGTTAAGATTATTAGTTTTTGATAAGAACTCAAAAGCAATTTCTGATCCAATTTTATTAATTGATGAAAATGATATTAAGGCAAGTCATGCTAATGCTGTTGGAATGTTAGACCCTAAACAAATTTTTTATTTACAAACAAGGGGTTTAACAGTCAACCAAGCACGAAAATTAATTTGTATGGGGTATTTTAAAAATGTGATTGATGCAATTGAAGATGAAACATTACAAAAAAATATTATTGATGAAATTGATAAGGAAATTGGAGAATAAGTATGATTGATTATAGAAAAATGAGAGCAGAATTCCCCTTTTTTAAAAACAATGCTGACCAAATTTATCTTGATAGTTCAGCTACTAGTTTAAAACCTCAAATTGTGATTGATGCAATTAATAATTATTATAGTCACTTTGGAACTAATCCGCATAATACCGATAGTGATTTAGGGTATGAAACACATGTCCAATATGAAATGATTCGCGATAAAATTAAACATTTTATTAATGCTAAAAAAAATAAGGAAATTATTTTTACCCCTGGAACAACGTATAGTTTAAATCAAATTGCTTTTGGTTTAAGTGACTTTCTACATGAGGGGGATGAAATTTTAATTACAAAACAAGAGCATGGGGCGAATATCTTGCCATGATATCGTTTAGCATTAGAGAAAAAAGTTCATGTTAAATTCTTAGCTGAAAAAAATTTTCGAATTGATTTAGAGCAATTGGCCAAAGTGATTACTGCTAAAACAAAAATTGTTTCTTTTGCTAATGTTCCTAATATTTTAGGTTATGAAAATGATCCAATTGCAATTATTGCAATGATTAAAAAAATCAATCCAGAAGTAATTGTTGTAGTTGATTGTGCGCAAGGAATTATTCATATGCCAACTGATGTTCAAAAATGAAATGCTGATTTTATTACTTTTTCTGCTCATAAAATTTTTGGACCAACTGGAATTGGAATTTTGTGAGGAAAAGAAGAATTATTATTGAAATTAAAACCATTGATTGTTGGTGGAGGAATGAACGCGCGGATTGAAGGTAATGGTTTAGATTATCTTTTGAAAGGTTTGCCAGAACGGTTAGAAGCGGGGTCACCTAATATTGCCGATATTTTTGGATTTGGAGCAGCAATTGATTTTGTTAATGGCCTTACATTAAAAGAAATTATTAATTATACACATCAGTTAAAACAATATGCGCTTGAACAATTTAAGGAGAAATTAAAAGACAAGGTTATTATTTATAATGCTGATGTTAAAGCAGGAACACTAGTGTTTAATGTAAAAGATGTTTTTTGTCAAGATGTTGCTACGCATTTGGGTAGTCGTAATAAGATTACAGTTCGAAGTGGTGATCATTGTGCTCGTTTAATTGGAGAAATTATTCCGGAAAAAAATACAATTCGAGTTAGTTTTTCAATCTATAACAGTTATGAAGATATTGATTCATTAGTAATAGCACTGGCTAATGAAACAGCTTTTTTAGGAAGGTTGGTTTAAATGGAATTTGATAAAAATGATCCAATGTTTTTACGACAAATTATTATGGAACATTATTCAGAACCACAGCATAAGGGATTAACTAAAAAGACAACGGCACATTCAATTCATCAAGCTTCTGAATCATGTATTGATGATATTCATTTAGAATTAATTGTGACAGACGAAAAAATTATGATGGCACGATTTGATGGTGTTGGGTGTGCAATCTCAACCGCATCAACAGATATTATGGCCCAAGAATTAGAAGGAAAAACGATTCATGAAGGATTAGCAATTATTGACAATTATCTTGCCATGGTTTTTGATAAGCCATATGATGAAACAAAGTTAAATGAATTAATCGCTTTTATTAATATTGCAAAACAACCCAATCGAATTAAATGTGCCACAATTGGTATTTGTGGTTTTCAAATTTTATTATTAAATTTATTAAATACAAACAACAAAAAATAAAGGAGGTGTTATTAATGCCAAAGTTAAAACAAGAAAAACAAATTAAAGAAATTTCTAGTTATAAGTATGGTTTTAATGACGGAGATATTTCTTACTATAATACAGGGAAAGGTCTTAATGAAGATATTATTAATGAAATTTCAGATCATAAAAAGGAACCAGCGTGAATGCGGGAATATCGTTTAAAATCATATCGTAATTTCTTAAAAATTAATAATCCAAGTTGAGGACCAAATTTAGAATTTATGAATTTTGATGATTATATCTACTATATTAAACCAACTGACCATATTGCGACAAAATGAGAAGAAGTACCAGAAAAAATTAAAAATACTTTTGATCGTTTAGGATTACCAGCAGCGGAACGAGATTATTTAGCAGGAATAAAGGCACAATATGATAGTGAGCCAGTTTATGGTAGCATGTTAAAAGAGGTTGAAGAAAAAGGGGTCATCTTTTTAGACTGTGATACCGCTCTTCGTGAACATCCGGAGTTATTTAAAAAATATTTTGGAACATTAGTTCCAAATACGGATAATAAATATGCTGCTTTAAATAGTGCGGTGTGGTCAGGAGGATCATTTATTTATGTTCCTAAGGGTGTTAAACTAGATAAACCATTACAAGCTTATTTTCGTATTAATTACCAAAATAGTGGGCAGTTTGAACGAACATTAATTATTGTTGAAGATGATGCTGAGTTACATTATATCGAAGGATGTACTGCCCCAGTTTATTCTCGTGATTCTCTTCATGCTGCAATTGTTGAAATTTTTGTTGGGAAAAATGCTAAAATGCGTTATACAACAGTTCAAAATTGAAGTGATAATGTTCTAAACTTAGTAACAAAACGAAGTATTGTTGAAGAAAATGGACAAATGGAATGAATTGATGGTAATATTGGATCAAAAATTAATATGAAATACCCCAGTGTTATTTTAAAAGGAAACAACAGTAAAGGACAGTGTATCTCAATTGCTGTGGCAAAAGAAAATGTCATTCAAGATGCTGGTTCAAAAATGATTCATTTGGGGAAAAATACTTCTTCAAAAATTATTTCAAAATCAATGACCTTTAATGGGGGAACAGCTAATTATCGTGGGTTAGTTCACATTGGACCAAAAGCACAATATTCAAAAGCACGTGTTGAATGTGACACCTTAATTTTAGATGGAAAATCACATTCAGATACAATTCCACAAAATAAAGTTTATAATAATGAATCACAAATTGAACATGAAGCGACGGTTAGCAAAGTGTCAGAAGAACAATTATTTTATTTACAAAGTCGTGGTTTATCAGAACAAGAAGCTTTAGAAATGATTATAATGGGGTTTTTAGAACCTTTTACAAGAGAATTGCCAATGGAATATGCTGTTGAACTGAATCAATTAATTAAGATGGATATGGAAGGTAGTGTTGGTTAATGGCGGTTGCTGATAAACAACAAATTTGACGAGAAAAACTAATTGTACGTCAAAACATTACTTCATTGCTGCGGTATCAGAAAGAGCAGCAAATTTTTGAATTTTTTTTACCTCGACTGGTAGGAGATGATTTGCAATTTTATCAAATCACTAATTTAACAACTGATTTAGAATTTAATCAGCGGTATGGTTTTTATGAGTCACGGTCAACACTAACTTTAATTGAGAAAGATAAAATTGATGTTATTGTTGTTCCGATTGTCGCTTTTGATCAAAATAATTTTCGTTTAGGTTATGGGAAAGGTTATTATGATCGTTTTTTAAAAAATTATCACAAGATGGCAATTGGGTTAGCTTTTATTGAACAATTGGTGACCACACCATTACCAATTGAAAAACATGATATTAAAATTAAAACAATTATTAGTGCTTAATTAGACAAGGAGGAAACATGAATTTACCATTATTACGGATTGTTAGTAAATATTGATTTACGTCATTGCATACTTATTTAATAACATTAGTTTTACCAGTGTTATTATATTTTATTAGTACGCGTGTTACTAATATGTTTAATAGTAATGCTAGTTATTTAGCATTACTAGGGTCAATTTTACTAGTTGGTGTTTTAAATGGGATTCTTGATTTATCCATTGCTTTTTATGAATTTCGAAAAACAAGTTTTGCCCGGCAATTGCATTTATTGAAAGGGTCAATTTATCAGTTAATTTTTGTTTTAATTTTAATTAATTTAATGACCAGTTTAGTGGGGTCATTGTGGTTATTTTTAATTGCTTTTTTAAGTTATGGTGAAGCAATTCATGTTGAATGAATTAATTGGTTTAGTTTTTTTGGGCGATTATTTTATGTTTTTTTATTGCTTCATTAATTGGAATTCTAATTGCACTTTGTTCAAAGGATTTAAAAGTTATTTTAGTAGCTTCAATTTCTGTTTTTTTAATTTTTGCTTTTTAGGGGGTTTATTTTTCCCATTGAGAGTTGTTCGTAGTGATAAAATTTTAAATGTTATTGGTTATTTGTTAGTACCAAGTTATTCATCATCAATTATGGGTAGTGCTTTTTTTGGTCGGTTCCGGAATGAATTTTAGATTCAAATTTATATCCAAATTTGACATATTTCCCGGAATTGCATAATATTTGATTGCCAAGTTTAATTAGTTTTGGGTGAGGTTTTACTTTTTTTAGTTTAATTTTTGTTATTAAGATATGGACGAACACCACAAGCCACTGAAAATATTTTTTGGGAAGGCGGTTAGTAGGATGAAGTTAAGCCAGTAGACCTTTCTAAATTTAATTAGTCTTATTATATAACTCCTGGGTGTGAGTCATGTAATTATTTTGCAAACAAATAATTTAATGATTGTTATATAAAAAGCATTTTGGGGATGCTTTTTTGTTTACTATAACTAGAATTAAATTGTCCATTGCTAATTTGCTAGAAAGAGTACAAAAAGAATATGAAGAAAATATTAATAGCGCTATTTAGTAGTGCATTTATTTTGTCACTAACAGCAACAATTATTGCTTGTAAAAATACTGATGAGTTTATTTCATATAAAGATCCAGATTGGATTTATCACATGAAAACTGAAGAATCAGAAGAATTTACCGTCGGCTATGATAATTATTATTTATCATCGGCAAAAAGTAGTATTCAACAAAACAATTGGTTAGACCTTAACCAAGAAAGTCATGTGTATGTTCACTTTAAGAATATTACTAATATTGATGAAGTTATCGAAAAGTTATCATTTAGTGATACTGCTGATATGAAACCTGTAACTCAGATTTATGAGCCAATAACATTTACAAAAGCCGATAATGGTATGTATATTTCTAATCCCTTTTTAACGCAAAATACACCTGTTGGTGGATATACCATGATGGCACAATATAAATGGCAAGACATTAAAAATAGCAAAAATATGAAACAGCTAAACGATCGCTTTCAACAAGAGTTTAATGAACGTGGTACAATTGCTGATTCGCATCCAGTTCAAGAAGTAAATGGAACAAAATTTGTATGATGAGATTCTAATGTTTGAAGAAACTTATTGCAAACAGATATTCAAAAGGCAATTTATGGTGTTTGAAGTAGCACTGAAAATAAGATTCAAGTGGAAATTAACATTCCATTAAGCCTTGTAAGTAAAGGTTCAATTAAAGTGTCAAAGATAGATGCCCAAAATGTATTTTGAATTGATTTAAATTATCAAGAAGATTGAATAAATAATAGTTTTAACCAAGTGAAATACCTCTTACCCCACTGAGGTTTTTACTTTAAAATCAAATGTGAAAATAATGCCCAATATATTTCACCACAACTAATTCCTGCAATTAATAAGAACTTTCGTGCTTCCGATGTTTTGACATACTTAAAATCAAAAAAATAAATTCGTTTAATACTGAAGGTTATAAAAATGCCAAGATAATTTCATAATTTTCCAGTATAATTAATGTAATTATTGAAAGGAGAAAAAATATGAAAAACTTGACATGACCAAAGATTTTAATGTTTATTGGCGCGGCTTGGATTATTATAATTGGAATTTTGTTTGCGGCAGGTGTTCCAACAAAAACTTCAATTTATGGATGAGATACAAGTTGACCAGTCTTACTGATTTTAGGGATTTTATATATTTTAATTCCGTTATCAGTTAAACCGGGATTTTGATCATTGTTATGAGCTTTAGCGATCACTGGCTTAGCAGTTATTTTCTTAATTGGATTCTTTGTTAAAGCAGATTATCAATCACCCTGAACTTATTTAGGGGCCATTCCCAATCTCTTCATTGGAGTTGGAGCATTGGGATGGATTTTTGTCCATGAATAAAATATTTTAATATTTATAAAAAATGACATTAACTTAAATAATGTCATTTTTTTTGTTAATGCTTTTGGTTTAAACATATATAATACTTTTTATATATAATCACTTCATATTCGATGAAAAACTTATGAAAGGTTTTAAAACAATGAAAAAATTATTAGTGATACTAGGGGTTTTTAATTTTAGTGTTGTTAGTCCGGGCTTGATTATTGGTTGTATTGCAAAACCAAATATTATGCAAACTGAAAATAATGATATTGATTATCAAGGAGATTTAAAAATTCTAAATGAAATTACTAAAAAAGTTAGCACTGTGTTTCAAAAATATGCAATGGAAAAAACATTAGTTGATATTAACGATTATTCAACTAAGGAACTTGAAAAGTTATTTACAATGGTTAATAGTAAACAAACACAGTGGCAACTGAATTTAGATAATGAAAATGTTGGTTCAGGATTAAACGCATTAGTAAATAGTTTTATTAATGTTTTTGATAATGTTAATCGTGAGATTGCTGATCAATATTCAAATTATTATATTAATGCAATGCCGTTAAGTGTTGATACAAAAGGGTATCAATTTATGTTGAACTATATTGATATTGCGCAATTAAAATCATTAGTAAATATTGATGTTAATGATTTAAAGGGTGTTCGCTTGGATTTTAAATTAGAAGTTAAAGTTCAATTTAAAACATTAGAAACACGGATTCCTTTTTTAGTTCAATATACCATTACAAATGATAAAGCAAAAATGGAAGAAATTTTAACAGCTGTAACAGGAGCTGTTTCAAAAGCAATTGTCAAGTTTTTTAATTCAATGGAAGAAAATATTATTGTTGATCAAAATCCCGCTTTTCGGAGCATTTATGAAAATTTTGATTTAAATTATGCTTTTGACCATACTATGTTAGATGCAATTGTTCAAAAGGAATTAAATGCCGTATTACAAGCAGACAATGAACTTGGTGAGATTCGAAATAGTATTACCTATGCTAAAGATGAACAAATTTTGGTTTTATTAAATTCAATTATTAATCCAGATACAAACGGTGTTACACCAGTTATTCCTGATGATGAAACATATACGTGGGTTAATACTGGTTATGTTCCTGAAAAGTTAACACCAGAAAACTTTTTAGAATATTATGGAGAAAAACTAAATATTTTAACAAACACATCTGGTCAAAAATTACAATTGGGTCAGTTTCGAATTAATTTAGCAAAAATTTTAGTAGCGGGAATACCTTTATCTGGTGTTATTTTAAATGAGGGTCGACCATTTTATTTAAGTGTTGGGATTACTCGTGATGGAATGATTGAAAAAATTAAGAATTTTGGACGCATTATTAGTACTTTTTATCAATATTATAAAATCACTTGGGATATTAAAGTTTGAAAAGAAGGAGCTTTGTTTTTAGATGTTGATTTTTGAAATGGTTTAGAAAAACAAGTTAAAGATGAAGGATTATCGCATCGTAAAATTTGACGAATTCTATTAAATAAGTTTAAAAATGATCCACAAAATAAAGGTCTACCTGATATTGACAAGTTTTGAATAACAACCGAAATTGTTGATTTGGTTCCTGTAATTGGGAGTGATAGGTCATTGAGCATTTATGCAAATAGAAACTATAGTTTGCGGTTTAATTTTGGGGTTAATGCAACAACTAACAACATCTAATATACACCATGACCAGTAAATATATATGGAATTGCTTTTAAACCATCAGATTATGTTTATCCGAAAGCAGTTTAAAATTATATTTTGAACAATTTCATTCATTATGGCAAATACATGAGATAGTAGCAAACAAGATATATCATTTTGCTCAAGGATGCTAAATTGATAGTTATATATGCTTATTTAGACATTGGATATTTTAAAATCAAATTTTATTTTTATTTTATTCTAATTTTGGGGTATATGCCCGAGGGCCAAACCCAAGTGTTACTTTTGGCAACACTTGCTTTTTTTTTTTTTTTTTATTATAATTATTACAAATATTTAACACAAAATATTTTAAAAGGAGAAAACATTATGAAAAAATTATTAGTGATGCTCGGAATTTTTAATTTTAGTGTTATTAGCCCAAGCATAATTATTAGTTGTGTTGTAAAACCAAAAACTAAGGAATATGAAAATAGCGGTATTGACTATCAAGGAGATTTAAAAATCTTAAATGAAATTAGTAAAAAAGTTAGTAGTGTTTTTCAAACATATGCAATGGAAAAAACACTAGTTGATGTTCATGACTATTCAACTGAGGAGTTTGAAAAGTTATTTACAATGGTTACTAGTAATGACCCACAGCAGGAATTAAAATTAAATGATACCAATATTGGGAAAGCATTGCAAGCATTAGTAAATGGTTTTAGCGCTGTATTTGACAATGTTAATCGTGAGATTGCTGATCAATATTCAAATTATTATATTGATACATTGCCTTTAAGCACTGATGCAAAAGATTATAAATTTATGTTAAATTATATTGATATTGGTAAATTGGACTCTTTAGTAAATATTGATGTTAACAATTTAAAAGGAGTTCGGTTAGATTTTAGGTTAGAAGTTAAAATACAGTTTAAAACATTAGAAACACGAGTTCCTTTCTTAATTCAGTATACTATTACAAATGACAAAGTAAAAATGCAAAAAATTTTAGCAGCTGTAACGGGAGCTGTTTCAAAAGCAATTGTTAAATTTTTTAATTCAATGGCTAAGGACATTATTGTTGATCAAAATCCCGCTTTTCGAAGCATTTATGATAATTTTGATTTAAATTATGCTTTTGACCATACTATGTTAGATGCAATTGTTCAAAAGGAATTAAATGCCGCATTACAAGCAGACAATGAGTTTGGTGAGATTCGAAATAGTATTACTTATGCCAAGGATGAACAAATTTTGGTTTTATTAAATTCAATTATTAATCCAGATACAAATGGTGTTACACCAGTTATTCCTGATGATGAAAAATATACGTGGGTTAATACTGGTTATGCTCCTGAAAAATTAACACCAGAAAACTTTTTGGAATATTATGGGGAAAAATTAAATATTTTAACAAGTACATCTGGTTCAAAATTACAGTTAGGACAATTTAAAATTAACTTAGCAAAAATTTTAGTAGCAGGAGTGCCATTATCTGGTGTTGTATTAAATAATGGTAAACCATTTTATTTAAGTGTTGGAATTACTCGTGATGGAATGATTGAAAAGATTAAGAATTTTGGGCGCATTATTAGTACCTTTTATAAATATTATAAAATTACTTGGGATATTAAAGTTTGAAAAGAAGGAGCTTTGTTTTTAGATGTTGATTTTTGAAATGGTTTAGAAAAACAAGTTAAAGATGAAGGATTATCGCATCGTAAAATTTGACGAATTCTATTAAATAAGTTTAAAAATGATCCACAAAATAAAGGTCTACCTGATATTGACAAGTTCTGAGTAATAACTGAAATTGTTGATTTGGTTCCTGTAATTGGGAGTGATAGATCATTGAGCATTTATGCAAGGAGAAACTATAGTTTGCGGTTTAATTTTGGGGTTAATGCAACAACTAATAATATCTACTATACGCCATGACCAGTGAACATATATGGAATTGCTTTTAAGCCATCAGATTATGTTTATCCAAAAACAAGATAACATTATATTAAAACAAAAGAGCCGTTGAGATTCTTTTGTTTTTTAATTAATGATAGAGAATACTTAAATAAAAAGGCGGAATAAAATAAGTTTTTGCTGGAAAAATCCAGTAAATTAGACATAAATTTAATAAAGTTAACAAGACTAAATTTATTCCGTCTTTTTTATTGCAAAAGTACATATACATAAATTTTGGGTTTAGTTGAGTTAGGCCTCTTTCTAAAATAAGTTTACTTAATACAACTTAAATTAATAATTTCTGACTTTGATTAAATTCAAAATTTATGTATATGTGTAAACTTTAAGAAAGAGGTTAATTTAATATGGAAAAGAAAGTAATATCTTGTGAATTGATATGTGATAAATTAATAAGAAAAAAATATTAAAATGTAGAATAAAGGATGAAGTAGGAAAAATCAACTCTTATTAAAGAGTTGATTTTTTTATTTGAAAATTAACTCTAAAAATTAAATATATTGGCTCTACAAGTGTTTAATTTTACAATTACATATTTTTTAAGGGAAGATTCCCCAGCAAGGCATTTTGCCGGTATGAAATCATTAGAGCTGTTAACTTGTTTTTTTGCGATTTTGTAAATTATTAATAACTTTGATTAATGTATAATGTACGATGAAGCTCCAAAAAAACAACTCTTGTTAGGGTTGTTTTTTTATTTGAAATAAAACAACTCCTAAAAGGAGGTAATGATAATTAAACAACAAAAAATATGTGATGTTAATGATTGCTATAAAGTAATATCATTCATTACCGAAGAATTTTTATCAAATAAAGTTTTATGAACTTGTGAAAAACATAAAGATTTATTGAATAAAGTAAAAGATAAAACACAAAAACAATTTTATCAAAAATTAGAAAATTCAAAAATTATCTTTGATTGAGAAACTGGGTTTTTAAAACTTAAATTTTATAAAACAACTTAATGCAGTGTGGGACGGTTATTTTTAATAACTAAGTGTTTTTATTCCACAGCCTGCCGAGGCAAGTACTGAAATAGTGTATGAGGAAAAATGTAAATCGGCGCTGGTTTTTATAACTAAGCGATAGTCGTGATAAGTCCAAGGCTAATATCAAACGACAATAAAAAAAGAGATAGTGACTTAAACAATTAAATTTGCGTTTAGCATTCGGTCCTTCATATGGGTGCAAGTAAATTTAATTTCAAAAACTGAGCGTCAAATCCCAGAGCGAAAGCACAAATGGGCACGGAAGAAGGAAGACATATATGTCTGGCGTACCAACTATACAAACAACTACAAATTGTAGAACATTGTAGTTGATTTACCAACATTTACCAAGATTATAGGAGGTTTATATGAAAAAGTTAAATAAAATTTGTCTTAAACAAAGATATTGAGGTTATTGCTCAAAATGTAATCAAGAAAATAAATTAAATCAATTAATGCTTAAAAGTTATCCAGTTTCATTTGAAGAAATGACTGATGAACATTGAGCATTAGGCAGAAAGAATTAAGAGGAAAAATATATGAATTGAGAAATTAATTATAAAAACGCTTGATTAACTTTTATTAGTGTTAATTGAAATAAATGTAAAGATAAAAAATATAAGTGTTATTGAAAAGATAATTCTATTGACATATTAACATTATCAGAATTATATTTTAATTTTAAAAATACAAGCGAGTTAAATAATTTATTAAGATTGAAAATTGTTAGGAGGAATAAATTATGAATAAAAGATATTTATTAGTAATGAAAAGTAAATATGGTGATTTAATAACAAACTGCTTTTATACATTAGAAGAAGCGAAAATTACTGCTAATGTTGAAAATAAACAAGAATGATTAACAACAATTATTGATTTAGAAAGCATTCAATGAGAAGGAGTTGAATAATATGAAAGAAAAAATTAAAATTAGAGATTATGAAATGACATTAGAAGAATATCAAGTAGATACTTTATTAGATATATTAAGAGAATTTATAAAAGCAAATATTCTTAAAAATAGTGAAGAATTGATTAAAAAATTAGAACTTATAGTAAAGGAAAATACTTCAGAATTATATTCTAATATAGAAAAATTAAAAATTATGGACCCTAAAAAATACAATGAATTATTTGGTAAAGGAGATGAATAATATGGAAAAAAATAATATTAGTATTAATGAATTTTTAAATAAATATAAAGCTAACGAAGATGAAGATGATTTTAAATATGATGTTAAAGTTGGTCATTATTTTGTTGAAGGAGATTGGTCATTAAATTTTAAAGAATTACATCTTGATAAATATAATATTGATGAATTTAAACAGTTAATTAAAGATTATGATAATAATCGTAAATATTGAGAAGAAAATGAAATTTGTAAAGATTGTGAAAGAAGAAAAAGACTAAGTGAAATTTGTAAAGGAGATAAATAATTATGAATTTAAAAGATTTATTAAATGAAATGTTTGATAATTATCCAGATTGTTATAAAGATTATGGTTTAGCAATTATGGATCGTTATGAAATTGAAGTTGAAAAGAAAAAATTAACACCTGAAGAAATTGATAATCTTACTCATTTATATTTTGATAAACCCAAAAATAATTATATTGTAAATGAAGATTAATACTTATTTTAGAAAGGATGATTAAAAAATGAGTAAATATGCTAGTAAAGATTGAATTAAGAAACATTCAAAAGATGGATTATATCTAAGTTATAATGAAAATTATATTTTTTGTCCAACTCATCGAAAAATGTTAAAAGTTGTAATTAATGATTTAAAAAAATTGATTGGAGATGATAAATAATGAGTGATGTAGTTAAAAATATAGTAAATAATATTACATTTCAATTTCCTTTAAAAGGAGATGATTTTAAAAATGCAAGTCTTTTAGCGTATAATATTCAAAAAATTAAAGAAGAAAATAAACAAGAATTAACTGAGTATATTTTTAGACATATTAATCATTATGCATTAAATGGTTATCAAGATGTTCATTTAAAAGATATTCCAAGTGCTATTACTAAAAATAATTTTGTTTTTAAAGAATGATTAGAACCTATTCAAAAATTATTAGATGAACATAATAGAATTGGCAAAATAATTACTAATTATAGAAATTATATTGAAAGATACAGAGTTGAAATTAATAATAATTTGACACAAGCTCGCAAACAAAAACAACAAGAGTTTTTAAAAGAACAAGAATTAAAAAAGCAAGAATTAATTGAAAAAGCAAATAATTTAACTGTTGATATGGGTGTAGACATAGACCAAATTCAAGATGAACAAGTTCGTGTAATGGAAAAAATTGAAGAAATTGATAAATCACTTGATCCAAAACAATTAAAAAAAGTTGGTATTAATATAATTAAAGAAAAATTATTAGTAAAAGATATTGAATTAATTGGTATTAATGATGATTTTTTACAAAATGCAGATAAATTAGAACTTATTAATTTAATTAAAAATTATTTAATTATTGATGAAAAAATTGTTAAAAATGAAATTAAAGACCAATGAGATAGTAATGCCGATGTAAATACTATTGGAGTTAAAGGTATTAATTTTAAAATAAATAAAGGAGAAAAATAAATATGTTAGAAGATACTAAAAGAGAAATAAAAAATATTATTGATGATATAGATACTTTAAAAAATGAGATTGATTATTACGAAGATGCAGAAACAACAAAAGATATGGATTTTGGTGGTTGATATAAAAGTTTTATAAATATTATTACCCAATTAAAAGAAATAATTAAGGAGGATTAAAATATGGCAAATATGATTGATTTTTTAAAAGAAGAAAAAACAACTCAATGAATTAAAAGTAAATTTTCTAATGAAAGTGAAATTGCTAGATTTAAAAGTAATTTAGTAGCTATTTCTAACAGCAATGATTTATTACAAAAAGCAAGTCCTGCAACAATTATGACTGCTTGTTATCAAGGTGTTTTATTAAATTTACCTATGGAAAAGCAATTTGGTTATGCTTATGTCGTTCCATATAATACTAAAATAACAAGAATTATTAATGGTCGTGAAATCCAAGAATGAGTTAATCAAGCACAATTTCAAATGGGTTATAAAGGTTATATTCAATTAGCACAAAGAAGTGGTCAATATTTAGATATGTCAGTATCTGATGTCAGAAATGGTGAATTAGTAAATTATGATCGTTTAAAAGGTACTACTTTTAATTGAATACAAGATGAAGATGAAAGAGAAAAATTATCAATTATAGGTTATGTAGCATATTTTAAAATGGTTAATGGTTTTGAAAAAACTTTATATATGACAAAAGAACAAATGGAAAATCATTTTATGAAATACTCTAAAACTTATGCTAAAAATAAATCATTTTATATTGCTAGTTTTGATGAAATGGCATTAAAAACAGTATTAACTAGTTTATTAAGAAAATGAGGTATTATGTCTGTTGAATTACAACAAGCATATAAATCAGATCAAGCCGTTATTACGACTAATGATGAAAAGATTTATATTGATAATGATATTACTGTCGCCAAAAATCAGGGGCAGATGAGCGTTGAACCTGTATCAAATAATATAAATACCACATCTTATACAGAAATAGCGGACACAAACGATAATGTAGTTAAAGAAGAAGATATATCAAATGTAGTACCAGCAGTTAATAACAATGATGAAGAATGAGCAACTTGATAAAAATTGGTATTGACCCATCAGGAACTGGTACTACCGCTATTGCTATTTTTGAAGATAATAAACTTATTAGAAAAGAATTGTTTGATAATAAAGATTGAAAATGTCATGCTATTTATATTATTGAAATTATTTGAGAATATCTATATCAAAATGAAATTATAAATATTGAAAATTGCTTATATACAAATGCTAATGGTTCAAAAGACCGCGATGATTTATTAAGATTATTAGGTGTTGTTGAAAAACAATTTTGAAATAGTATTAATTGAGTATCACCAAAACATACTAAATCAGTTGTTAAAAATATGGAAAATTTAAGTAAATATAATGATAATTGTTTATGAGAATTTGAAAAAGATGTTAATTTAACTTATGAATATGGTAAAGGTTGATTCTATAATAATGAAAAAATAAGTAATCATCTCCGCGATGCAATTATTATTGCTAATTATGAGGGTTAATTATGAAACAATCATATAATCAAAAAACAGGAAAATATTATTCTAAATTAATTCGTAATGTTAATGTTTACTTAAATGAAAACCAAGAAAAAGTATGAAATGAATTACCTGAATTATATACTAATAATCAAAAAATACAGCATTTTATTAATTATTATATTATAAATAATAAAGGAGGAAATGATAATGAATAAAGTAAAATATAAAATTAACAACGATATTATTTTTTCTATCACAAAGTATTTAGTTGAAAAATATAATATTAAAGAACCTGTTAAATTACAAAAAATTTTATATTTTTTATATTTAGATTATTTAAAACAATATGATGAAAAATTATTTGATGATGAATTTGAAGCATGGATTTATGGTCCAGTTATAAGAAAAATTTTTAACCATATAAGATATAATGGATATAATTTTATTGAAATAGAAAGTTATACTGATAAATATTTAGAAATAGAAAAAATACAATACTTAACAGATGAAAAAGTGAAAAATTTTATTAATGAAAATATAAAAAAATACATAAATATGTCATCAATAGAATTAGTAGAAAAAACTCGTTATTCATTACCATGAATAAAAGCAAGAAAAAATTTAGGGCCACACGATATATCAAAAAATAAATTATTATTTAAAGATATTCAAGAATTTACAAAAGGCAACAATGATAATGAATAACTATATATTATGTTATAAAACCTTACAAGGTAATAGGCCTTGTAAAACACCATTAGGTAATTATATTACTGGATCAGATATTGAAGATATAAATATTAATTCAACTGAATACTGAGAATATTATAAAAAAACATATGGGGAAAAGAATTTAGTTATATTAGAAAATAAAAAAGGAGGTTAAATAAATGTGTGGAAATTGTAAGTGTCAAAATTGTAAAGATGAAAACAGAAGAATTAGAAAGAAAAATTATGCTTTTGAATTTTGTAAAGAACAAATAAAGAGAAATCCAAATCAATTTGGAATCAGAATAATAATGCGTATGATAGAAGATAACTTTTAGAAAACAAATAAAAAATAACCTTAATTGGTTATTTTTTTAAATACTATTTGTTAGTTGTCTAATAGCATCTTTTTGTGCTTGTTTTTTGTCGTTTACTTTAACTTGTTTTTTAACATTTTTAATTTGACCTGTTTTTAATGCTAATTCTGTTGCATATTCAGGTCCTCGTAAATGTTTTTCGTGTGCAATAACAGCAGTTCTTAATTCTCTAATTTCTGCTTTATATTTTTTAATTTTTTTAGCAGATAATCCAAGAATACCAAGACTACCCATTCCACCAGCACCTGCTAACACAAGTAAAGTAATCATTAATGTTTCATTCATTTTTTTAATTCCTTTCTTATCCTTACTCAAACAGTGGCCATCCATCCTTTCAGAACAAAATAATTTATAAATTAAACTATATAACCACCCAAAATATCAACCGCCCCTATATAGTTTATCTTAATTTATATTTAATTCTTGTTTTTGTTTTTTAATGTTTTCATTCTGTATATTTTTAAATATATCTTCTGTTATACCATCTAATTTATTTCATGCTTTTGCTATTCGTGGTTGAATAACACGCGGATTAATTCGACAATCTAAACAATGTCTTAAATGGTCTTTTTTTCATTTTGATTTATCAATTCAAATAATAATTAAAGAAATTATTAAAGTAATTAAAGGTAATATTGTAAATACTAATCCCATTTTGGATATTTTTAATCGTGGTATATCAATTTTCATATCTACTTTGGGTTTACTACTAGCAACAAATATACCCTGAATTCCGTGTGTAAATAAAGGTGTTAATAAAATAGCAATGCCATTACCTCAATATTGACCATAATTATACCAATTAATATTATCTTTAATTGCATTAATCATTCCATATTCTAATCAACAATTTAATACTAAAAATATTAATGTATAAAAACTAACTACTCAACTACGAATTTTATATTTTCTTTCTCATTCTCTAATATCTTTATGAGTTCAATTATAAGTCGGAATAGGGTCTTTTTTAAATCAATTTCACGGTAATGCACCCTTTAATCAAGTTGTTTTATCTTGTTTCATTAATTAAACTCCTTTCTAACTTATTTTTTTCTTACGCATAATTACAATATTTTTTATTTTTTCATATATTATATTTTTTTTATAAACTCTTATTTTTTTATCAGATACTTTAAATGAAATAGTATATAAATTATCTTGATTTCAAATAGCAATACAATTATTATAATAATTAATATTATCATTAATTGGATAAAAACTTAACATTCCTGATATGTTATCGTTTCCTAATCCATATACTGATATTTTATATTCATAATTGCTATCATATTTATTAAAAATATAACTTGTGCTTTCTGATATAAAATCACTAGTATCTACAACTTCTCAATAATGATGTTGCGTTGGAGTATAATCTTTTACTTCAATTGTATTATTTTCTCCCATTGTTAAAGTACGACCTAAATTAAAATTAATATGATTATCATTACTAATACTAATACCAACGCCATTTTGGATTTTATCTTGTTTAGTATTAATATCTTGTGATGTTTTTACAATATATTTACCATTTTGCTTATCAATATAATTTTTATCTAAATCACTATTTTTAATAACATCTGATGGAACATCGCCACCTTTTTTTGCTTTTCAAACTCCATTTTCATTATAAATTGTATCATTATCAAATGGAACTATTAATTTAATATATTCGTTATAATCAATCTTACTAAAATCATTAATAGTTGGATAAGTTATATTAATTGAATTATTAGTTTGTAATCGTTCTTTTAATCAAAATAATAATGTTGGATAAAAAGTTTTTTTACTAATATGTTTATATTCTTCTTCTCATGGATGAGCATAATTATCTAAACTATAATTATAAGGTCTAGATACTGTTTTACTAGATATAATATCAATTATTTCACCTGCTAATTTTAAAGCATTTTTAACATCACGAGTAATATTTTCATTTGCTTCTGGGTCATTAGTTTGTGAATATGCGACACCACCTTGTGAAAAAGATGCACTACCAGTTAAATCATTGACTCCTTTTGGTAAATATCAATTCATAACTGCTAATAAACAAGCAGATTGAATATAACTTAATCATTTATCATATTCAATTAAACCAGTATTATCTTTTTTTACTCAGGGAAATAAATCTTTTTTATTTATTTTATCGGAAATTGTTCCACCTGATAATCTATCCATTCATAAACTAGTTTTTAAAATAGCATTATAAATTAAATTATCATTATAAGCAGATTGTTTTCTATCATTAATAGGTTGTCAAAGTTTACTTTCTTTCACATCTTCAACTGTTATAAATAACAAATTACTTAAATTATTTTCCATATAAAACACCCCTTAATTGATTACGATATTTATTTTTTAAATTACTTGGCTTATAACTATTAACTCTTGTTCTTGTTTTCTTAATTGTTTTAATAGATTTATTAACCTGATAAAATTTATTATTAACTGGTGTTTTATATAAATTCTTAATGTTTTTAACATCACTTCGGCGTTCACGATACCATTTTTTATTATTAATTTCACCAGCAAAATTAAAATTAAAATGTCCAATTTTTAAATTATTAATAAAGTTTTTAATTTGTTGTAATTTTTGAACTGTTGGTAATGTTAATTTAGTAGTTCCTTTGGGGTATTTTTCTTTTAATGCTTGTGGTAATCGTTTTTTAATATAATCTCTTAAATGACTAGGTAATCATTTTCTTAATCAATATCTTCAAAATAATGTTCCAGCGTTAGATACAGCATTACTTAATAATTTTCAAATTTCAACTGGAACACTAGGATAAACATATGGACCATAAAATTTCGGATTTTTTGCTGTTTTTGTATATATTAAAATAGTTAAATTACCTGTTAAAGTTAACTTATTTGTAATATTAAACATACCGCTATCAAGTCAACTACTATTTAAAGGTTGTCAATTAGTATTTAGATAATTTTCATTTTTAAATTGTTCTCTATTTTGAATATTATTATCTTTTTCTAATTGACTTAATATTTGTTGTATTTCTTTTTTATGACCTTTTTTAATTAAATCTAAATAAGTAAATGGATTTAATCACTGATAAATATCTTCAATTTTATTTGTAATTTTATTATATTTATCAGTAATATAATTAATTGGCTTTAATACTTTATTTTTAACTTGATTAACTCTATTAATTAAATTTACAAATTTACTTATTAAAGGTTTATTTTCTAAATTAGATACTAATAAAGTTAAAACGCGTAATATTAGTAAATTCATTGTTTATTAAGAATTTTTAATTACAACATCAATAGGGTTTGTTTGACCAGTGGCGTTATTTTTACCTTCAATTTGAACGGCAACAGTTTTATCATTTGTAATATTAATTGGTCAATCTTCACCTTTACTTTCAATAAAGTAATCAAAATCACTTTCAGTTAAAGAAATATCTACGGTTTTAACTGCTTTTAAAACAACATCTTTAAATTGTGGTGTTAATTCTTGTTGCGTAACACTGTTCGGATTTTTTACTTTTATATTTGGTTCATCAATTTTATTAATTTTACTAATATCTATTTTACTTGCTGCTGGAATTACATAATCAATTGGAACTCTAAATGTTTTATTTAGATTACTTTTAGCAGTATTAATTTCATCTTGTGTTGGTTGTTTTTCTAAAATAATTTTACATGTTTTTGGATATAAAATTGTTGGTGTTGCATATTGAACTTTACCAATTCATTTAGGGTTAGCAGTATCATTATCTAAAACTTGTTGAATAGTATCCATATTAATTGGATATGCTCATACTTGTTTATTAATAATTAAACCATTTACATTATTAAAATTATAACCTTTATCTCGGTTAACTTGTCCTTTTGTATATGTTTTTTCTAAATGAAAACTTTTAGATACAGGAATTCCCATTGCTGTATTTTCATATAATTCACCATTTACCATTGCTTTTAATTGAGCTTGTGAACCAATTACTTTTAAATAAGCAGGTGTTAATCCTAAATATGCTCTTCGCCCTAAAACCATAAACATTTTATCTGTTGGCAAACCAAAATATAAATTACTAATTTGGTTTGTTAATTCAATCAAAGTTTCATTTAATGTAAAGAATGCTTTATTTGCATCATCAGCATTTTCAGCTGTATAACTACGAAATGGAATTACCTCATATTGACCATCTGCTAAACAATAATCATAAATAGCCTGAATTAATTCACATTCTAAATTAACAAATTTATTCTGTACAACACTAGAAATAGCATCAGCAATAACACCATTTTTAATATTTTGTTCTATTAATGCTAAATCAAAAGCCTCATTCATTAATTTTAAATTAAATCTTTTATCAATAGGAACTGGAATTCTTGTTAATCCCATTGTTTGAGTTGTTCCACCATTTGGTAATGAATAATCATCTTGTCATACTACACGATGAGTTAAATTATATAATGCTTGACCAGCATTAGGTAATCAAGCAACTTGTTCAGCTGTTGCAGTAGCATACTGCATAATACTTGCATATTCATTATATAAAGGTCCACGCAATAAAGCATTAACCATATCAACATATGCTTTTTGATCTGTTGTATTACCTTCTAATGTAAAAGGTACTTGTGGCAAATTAATTGTTGCCATAATATTTCACTCCCTTATTATCTAAGGTTTTTAAGTGTATAATCAGTTATTTTTTTAATTTCATCAGGAGTATATGCTCCTTTTTCTTTAATAGTTTCAATTTCATCATTTTTATTTTCAGTTGATTTTTCAATCATATCTTTAATAAAATTAGTTGGTGAAATTGATTGTTGTTCTTCAACAAACAAATCAGGTTTTAATTCTTTTAAAGTTTGCATTTTTTCAGTTAAAGAATTACCACTAACTTTATCTAAATTAGTTTTAATATCTTCAATTTTAGTAGATGGAACACCTTTAAATGCTTTTAACTCATCTAATTCATTAGCAACTTTTAAATACTCTTCTTTTGAAATAGTATCTTTTCGTTTTTGTATTCCCTCAATAATTTGTTTTGTTTCATTATGAAATTCATTTAAAATATTATCTGCTATTTCTTCACTTAAACCTTGTTCTATTAATTGTTCTTTTGTAAGTGCCATTTTATAAACCTCTCTTTTTTTATTCTTGTCCGAATAACAAGTCAGCATAAGTCTTTTTAAGGCGGAAAGCATAAACCGTAAATTACTTTTTTGTTAAAAGGATAAACCGTTAACTTTATTTTACACTATTATTTTAGTAATACAACTATTAATATAAATATTATAACTTAATATATTTCATTGCTAATATAGCTCTTAAAACAATTAATAAAGGTATTTACATTTATTTATATTTTTATATAATTTAACTAATAGAAAAGAGGGTTAATTGGAATGAAAAGATTATTAAGTATTATTGGTGCAATTTCATTACTAGGAACAAGTACAACAAGTTTAGTTGCTTGTAATAAAACACAAGAATATACAAAAGAAGAATTAGAACATTTAAAAAAAGAAAACCAAATAAATACAGCAGATGAAACTATTAAAAACAACCTAGAATGAATAGCACCACAAGAAAAACCATTTAATAATGTTGATAATAAATATTATTATGTAGTATGAAAAGGTAAATCAAAATGATATATAACAAAATTATTAAATAATGAAAAATTATTAAATCGAGATAGTAGAAAAGTCTTGAAAGAAGAAGAAGGATATGAATTTGGTTTATATAGGTATAGTTTAAATTATGAAGTTGATTTGTTTAATTACGAACCATCTAAAACAACAAACTGACCTTGAAGAACAGACAAAGGAACTCATTTTAAAGCAGTTTATCGTTGAAATTTAGATACACAAGAACCTGATTTAATTATTGATGAAAATGGTAATATAAAAGTTAATGGTGAATAAAAAAGAGTCTAGCAAAAATGCTAGATTTTTTTATACTAATGTAATTTTTAAATTGTCATTGTATTTTTTGGTTAGAAATTCAATATTAACAATTTTACATTTATCTAAATTAGGTATATTTACTAAATAATTAAGCTTATTAAATTTATCTCTTTTAAGATATTTTTTTTATTAAATTTATATTGCTTATTATTAAAAATAATAACTAAATTACTTTTATTTTTAAGTTCTTTTAAATAATCTAAAAATGTCATTTTATTACCTCATTTTATTTTTATTATAACATTTTACCTTGGTTTTATTGTAATTTTAATAGGATTATCGCTCGTATTTACCATATTTAATACACCTAAGGCATTTAAGTCTATTGTTATATTTTTGTCATTACCTCATGAAGTATTATTTGTTAAACAATATCCTAATAATTGAGGAAATAATACTTTTGAAAATCTAATTTTTAATTTTACATCATTAGTATAATATGCTTGTAAATATGTTTCTTTAATTTTATTATTATCATTATTAGATAATTTTGTTATTTGTAATAAAAAATTAATGTCTCAGTTTCTTCATGAAATAGTGTATTCACTTTGATAATTTCCACTTGGTAAACCATTAGTATATGCAATAGGTTCAAATGTTTGAATATCATTAGTTATTTTTTTCGTATCTATTGTAAAAGTATTTGGAAAATTAACATTATCCTTTTGTTGCAATCCCTTTTTGTGTAAAGTTGCATCAGATAGTGACCCAAAATTATATTCACAAGTAGAATAACCTCCTAGAATATTAACATTTCTATCACGAATAAAATGTTTTATATCAGGTTCAATACAACTAACTTTTAAATTGTCAAGATTACTTATTTCTATTGTTTTATAAGAACTAATAAATTTATCGATACTTTGAATTGTTGGATCAATTTGTCTTAAATCAAGTTCAGTTTCATAATAAGCATCCTTAAATTCATCAGAAAATAAATTAATATAACTATTAGGAGTATTTGAGCGGTTACATTGTGCTGGTGCTGTAATTTTAGTTATTAATGCTTGTCCTGTTTTACCATTTCAAATATCTTGTGTATAAGGTTGATAGTTATAAGGTACTGGTGGGAGAACATATTGTGGGTAATTAAAGGTTGGTATTTCATAGTCGTGTGGGAGTAAGAAACTAGTTTTATAATTAGTTGTCATATCTCGTAAATAATTATTTAATACACTTTTTGTTTTTCCACGAAAACTCCATACTGATAAGCGTAAATAATCTTCTTCATTATTAGTATATGGATTATCAGCATAAAAGATAATTTCAAAATTACCTTTATATAATGCTTGAATTGAAAACATATCAATTATATAACTACAATTTGTACCATCAGGTGTTTGTAAGAATTCACAATCATCATCTTGTTCACTAAGAGTAACTGGTGTTTGAGCATCAACTGCTTTAGTTTGTTCATTAATTAAATAAACTCGGTTAGTTTTAGGATTTAATTGTTTTAAATTATATGTTGAATAAACTAACTCACTTGTTTTTGAACCATCGTTAGTTAAAACAGTACCTTTACATTTATCAGTTAATAAAGTTGTAAAACCTAAACTAGTGGCATTTGCACCAAAAATAGCACCAACTTTATCATTACCTTGTTCTCTAAATATTTCAAATGGTAAATAACCTTTACCTTTGGAATCATCACCTCAAAATGCATCATTATAAAAACTATAAATATTTGCACTCATAAAACCATTTAATCATTGAAAATTAGGTCAAGTTTTTTCATCTTGATTAATAACTCAACCTCAAGGAATACCAAATGAAATAAAGTTTAAGAATTTACCAACTCCACCTGGTATTGTAAAAGGATTAAATACTAATTTTTGCGTATAGTTTAAGGGTAATACTGTAATTTGGCGATTAATAAAATTATTCATATTTAAAATATCTCAAACATTACATTTGCCCATTTTATTATATTCAATTTGAACTTGACCAACAGTATTACCAAATTCATCTTTTCTTCTAAAATAAGATGAAGCTTGCGTACTAATAATATTATCAACATTACCACTATTTACTTTTACTTTATTTGGTGGTGTTATTTTTCAGTTTTTAGACCAATAAAACTTAGAACTATCATCTTCTGTATGAATATTTCTACCAACACTAGAATTAGTTGCTGATGTAGTAGTTGGGTCAGTTATAACAATACCCTCACTATTTTTTTGATTTCAAAAATCATATCTTGCTTCCATACTATCTTTTCAATCTTTAAATCCTGTTATCATAGTTGGCTGAATAGCTTGAATATTATATCAACTTACATCAGGTGAAGCATAAGTATTAATTTTATCTGGAGGAGCAGGAAACATGTTATACATTAATAAATCACGAGAATTCATTACTTTTTTATTAAATTGACCTTTAATAATTGGTCGGCCAATAACTGGCATATCAAAAAAGATTGGATTACCATAAAATTTAACTGACATTGCTCTAACACCAGGGTCTTTTAATAAGATATCATCTAGTTCAACAATACCTTTATTTAATTTTTCATCATAAGTTATTTTAGGAAAACAATAACCTTCACCAGGGGCACTTGTTTGAATAAATTGTCTTACTGATAAACCACTATTACTAATTTTGTCATTAATACTTGAAAATGTAATTTCTTGTCATAAGAAACTTCCATCATAAGGGGAATAATAATTAATAACATTTGAAGGATATAATCATTGTCTATCTTGTGGAGCAGAATTAATATCACCACCACCAATATTTAAGCCACGATCATTAAATACAGTATAAAAATTATAATAATCATTAATATTTAATTTCTCAGCATTTTCATCTAAAATTAATAAAGTATATTGTCTTTCTGTTGATTGTTGAGTAAATACTTGCTCAAATTTAGCATCACCAAATTGAATTGAGCTTCTATCATCAATCATATATGCATCTCAATATTTACCAACTTTAACCTCTTTTGTATAAAAGTTATCGGCTTTATTATCATTATTAATAAAATAACTTAATTTATATTGATTTAAGTATTCTAACATTCTATTAATATCATAAATATTTTCACCATCAATTAATTTTCAATAAACATTATTAT
Source organism: Spiroplasma endosymbiont of Glossina fuscipes fuscipes (assembly GCF_049669535.1). Lineage (NCBI taxonomy): Bacteria > Bacillati > Mycoplasmatota > Mollicutes > Entomoplasmatales > Spiroplasmataceae > Spiroplasma > Spiroplasma endosymbiont of Glossina fuscipes fuscipes. The sequence goes on along the minus strand of NZ_CP187162.1, from coordinate 1,365,740 downwards.
TTTCATCTTTTAATTTTATCGCAAAAGGTGTTTCATTATTGGCTCATATAGTTGAGTTAATAGGTTGATTTTTAAAATCATCAATAGTTAAGATATTAATTTCTTCACCTTTATATTTTTGGATTATTTTTAAACTACCTTGTCATTGAGCAATAGTACTTTCCATATTATCAAATATTCGTGTATAACTACCATAATCACTTGGTTTAGCGTTATTAGGTTTTCATCCTGTTTCTGTATCAGGTATATATGAACTATAAACATTAAAAGGAAATACCATTCAATGTCTATTATCTCGTATGTTTTCTCTAATATCTATTAAAGTATCGTGGGCTTGTCTTCTTAATTCTTCCATAACCCCTGGGTTAATTCTACTCATTTGTTAATTCTCCTTAATTTCTGTTCTACCTTGTACAGCATTTTGATTATTACCAGTTTCATCATATTCCATTAATTTATTATTATGTTCTATTTCTTTTGCTTGCATTTTATCTTGTCATGCTTCTACTTTTTCAAAATATTTTGTTGCTTCTAATTCATCAATATTATCATATTCAGTTATGGCTCTTATTGGTTCCATTGTGCCATTTTCTAATCTAGCAGTAATTAATTCATTTTGTCGCATTTGGTCTACTAAACTAGCACTAACAAAATCAAATCCATAAGGTCGTTCACCATTTCCATCTCATAAACCATAATATTTTAAAACAGTATCAAACATTTTAGTATAATATTGTTTACGATATGCTTGTAAATATGCTTGTTTTTCTAAATCTTTTGTTTTAGTTAATAATGATTGTGTTTTATTTTGGTCATTATCTGATTTATCACCAAATGGACTAGAATAATGACATGCTAAATATACTTGCTCAATAATAGATTTTTGGTCTTCTGTATATGTTTCTAAGGTTGGTGTACCTTGTACTACTTGTAAAGATTGAGATAATTGGCCATCTACGGCTGATTGACCTGATTGAATAAAAATATCATCAAAAGCATTTTGTAATACTTTTTTATTACCTTTATTGTAAGCAGTCATTAAATCATCATCTAATATTCCATATCAATGAGTACGGTTTGCTCATCGTTCTTTTGATTTAATATCAAAACTATCTTCTAAATCAAATTGTAATTTATAACAATTTGCCATTGTAGGTCATGGATTTAATGTAGTTGAAGTAGATAAAAATAAAGGATTAGGTTCATTTATCATTTCTCAAAAAGGTACTATACCTAATTTATTTTTAAATTCTTGTACTAAAACAGGTTTAACATTATCTTTAATTTGTGTTTTACTTTGTCCAACAACTACTTCATTATTTTTTGGTCAACCTTTAATAATTATTTTATCTTTTGTACAAATTAAATTTAAAATAAAACCACTATCTGATTGATGATAATTTAATCAAATATCAGCACCTTGTTCAATTTCGTTTATTTTACTTACACGTGATGTAAAGTTAAAAGGATTAATTCATAAATCAATATTACCATCTGATGTTTCTAATAAACCAAAAATAGTTTTACCCATTAAACTTGCTGTTAATTCATTTTTATCTAATTTTTCTTTTATTTTATAAGTTTCATATCATCAATTTAATTTTTCTAAAATATCTTTACGATGAGACTTAAATAAAATATCTTTACCATTTACTAATCGCATTTGATGGCGAGCAATAATATTGGCTAAATTAATAGTTCAATCATAATTATAAAATTTTAAAACACTATTAATATCATTTAAGTTTGGTAAACTAGGGAAAGTATTATTCATTGTTATTTTGCTCCTTTAATTTTAAAATAAGTGCATAATTAATAATATTTACTGTTAATAAACTAGGTTCATTTGCTAACACTTGCACACATACTTTAACTTTTTGGTATCTTTTAATATATTCGTTATATAAATTTAATTTACATATTGCGATATTATCTTTTTTTAATTCTTGACAAAGTCTTTTTTTAACTTGTCCACAAACAGACATATATGGTCTTTTTGCATTTATTACACGCTCATCATGTATTACATAAATATCTTTTTTCATTAAGTTATTCACTCCCTTTGTTGTCATAATTTATAATCTGCTGAATTATTATGTTTAACCATTGGAATTAATTCAAAGTGTAAGGCATAAAAATCACTATCAAAGGTATCATCATATAAGTCTAACGGTCGTTCTTCTCGGGCATCTGGTTTATCTTCTCATTGAATTAATTCATACTGCTTTTTACTTATAGGACATTTTTCTCATAATCATTTTAATTGATTAGTATTTATTAGCATTGTGAATGCTTCAACACGATGTCTTACTTTAAACTTCTGCTTTTGTGCTGGTTTAAAATGCATATATTGACCAAAAGAATAATTATATTTTTCTCGGTTTAAACTTTGCAATGTTGAATAAGCACTATCATCAACATTAATTGATATACCTTGTTGTATTAAATTAAAATATTGATTTAATTGATTGTTATAAAACTCTAAAATATCTTTAACTTGTTCTAATTCAGTTTTAAATTGTTGTGTAGCATTTGAGTGTGTATATTCTGCTACTTTATATGCTTTTTTATCAAATGAATTATATATTCAAAAACTCGCTGCTGTTGTATGTCCTTTGGGACTAGTAGCATTCGCAATATCAACGCCACCTAATAATTTCGTTGGTTGAATAATATCTGTTGCTTGCATTATATCAATATATCTAGCAAAGATTGACCCACTAGTATTACCTGGTAAACCTCAACTCCATACTCTTGCTCTTTCAATATCTAATTGTTCTAATCTTAATTGTTCATTAACTTTATCTTGTGGTAATTCATAATTAAGTCTTCAACTAGAATAATGAATAATAATCTTCATATTTCATTTTTTAATATATTTAATTTGTTCATATTTACTACGCATTATTTCTTCATTAAAAGGTAATAATTGATTACAATAACCAACAATATATCTTTTTAAACTTTCAGGATTACATGTATTAATTGTTATTTTATTTTTATAACCACGAATAGCAAATTCTAAATCACTTAAATCTTTTTGTTGAAATTGATCACATTCTTCTCTTCAATCAATAACTAATTTATATTTATTCAAATCAGCAAAGGCTTTTAATTTTTCTTTCCGACTTGGTGAATGTAACCCTTTACAATATATTTTGCTACCATTTGATAAAGTAAAAGTAAAATTTGATAAATTAATAGTATAAGGAATATGATTTTCATCTAACATATTTCATATGTTTTGAAATACACTATCTTTTAAATCTTTACTTCAATACATACTAGCAATAATACAAATTGGCTCTTGAATTAATAAACTAATTTTTAATAATTCACCAAACATTTTAATATTTGAAATAGTCTTACCACTATATCGTGTTCCAATTTGATTAATTTCATTAACTAACTCATATTTCTTAGCAAAGGGATATTTATTACCAATACTACTATTTTGTAATAACCAATAAGGTGTTTCTAACAAATAAGTAAAATGATTAAGCATTATTATCACTTTCTTTTTTAATATCTCTAATATCAGTTTGTAAATTAACAATTATTGGCTGTTGATTATTTAAGTTTAATTCTTTTTCAAGTTCTTTTTCTTGTAGTGAATATTTATAATTAAATGCTCGTTGTCAATATAATTTAGCACCATCAGGTGATTTCATCATAAAATTAATTATTTCACTTTCAATTCTATCAACTTGTTTTTCAAGTAAAGGAACTATCTTTTCGCTCCGATAAATTTCTTGCCTTCAATGACGAGAAAGGTTGAATTCATTGGTTAAATCATTCAAAGTATATGGTTTATTAGGTGATTTATTTTGCCAAAATTCATCTATTTTACGATAGAATGTTCGTAAACTTGCTTTATTTGGATTAAATTCTTTCATTTTTACTCCTTTTTGCATATTAAAATTGCTATTATTTAACGAATATGATTAAATAAAAGAGTAATAAAACCTATAAAACTGTATCAATATATAAAAGAACTTAATATAATATTTTGTTCTTTTTTATTATCTATATTTTACATCAAAATTAAAAAAAAGTAAATTACTTTACTTTTTATTTTAGTATACAAGCATATAGAGATAAATTGGAGCTTGTTACAATATAATTATATAATTAATAATATATTTGTCAATAATTTTAATTTAAAAAAATGTGAAAATTTATCTTTTTTATAAATTTAATGTATAACTATTTTTATAAAAGAATTGGAGGAAATATAGAGTAATGAAAGATTATACACATGTAAAATATGATGAACGAAAATTTTTTAAGGATTTATTTTTATCTGATAGTTGCAAAAAGAAAAATGGCACACTTAATTTATCTGAAATATCAAGACAAATAGGAAGAGATATTAATACTGTTAAAAGAGAAATTAATAGATTTACAAATATAGAAGATTATAATGCCCGTGAGGCACATGATGATTACTATAAAAAACGAAAAAAATCTATTAAAAAACTACCTACATTTACAGAAGAACAACAAGAATTTTTAAATTTAAGATTTAATATTTTGGGTGATTCACCAGCAGAAATTATTCAGCGATTTTTAATAAAATTTGGTATCAAATTTCCCGCTTGCCTTAAAACATTTTATAAATGAATTTTTTTAGGTCTTTTGGGTTTGTTAAAGAAAAATTTATTAAATGGTGGTAGAAGAAATAGAACAAAGAAAAGACCTGATAATCGTGGAAAATTAGATGAAAGATTTAAATCAATATGAGATATTGAAAATAAAAAAACTAATACTGGTTGATTTGAAATGGATACAGTAGTTGGTAAAGACCATCAATCTAGTTGTTTAGTATTAGTTGAACAAAATAGTAAAAATTATTTTGCTATGAAATTAGAAGAACATACTGCTAATGAAGTTTTAAAAAAACTTGAAGAATTAGTTAGAATTAATGGTTTAGTTGGAAAAATTAAAGGAATAATAACAGATAGAGGAAGAGAATTTAGTAAGTTTGAAGAAATGGAAAAGATTACTAGTTCTAATATTTATTATTGTGACCCAGGTTCACCTAAACAAAAACCCTTAATTGAAAGAATGAACCGTGAATTTAGAAAACGATATGGTAAAGGAACAGATTTTAATCTTGTTACGCAACAAGAAATAAATTTAGTAGTTGATATTATAAATGAAAAATTAAGGCCTGTTTTAAATTGAAGAACGGCAAAAGAGGTATTTTCAGAGAATTTTAAATAAGTTTATTTGAATAATTTAATAAACTATTTTTCAGTGTGTTAAAATTAAGATAAATTTACAAATAATTTAACAAATAATTTATTTTTTTTAAAAAATAGTTGCATTTCTTTAAAAGAGTGTTATTATCAAAATAACAAGAGATAAATTTGGAGCTTAGATTTACATAATACATAAGATAAACAGATAGTGCTGTATTCATAACTTTTAATTAACAAGAAAAAAATAAAATCGTGTGCGTAGAGGTTGAAGAACTTTTAAGAACTGGGCAAGGATTTCTTAATTAATCTACTAGTGGGGACTTGATGAGGAGGTACTTACAACTACAAACAACTACAAATTGTAGAACATTGTAGTTAATTTAAAAAGTCGGAGGTATATATGAAAAAGTTAAATAAAAAAACTATTAATAAATTAAATGAATTAATGCTTAAAAGTTATTCAGTATCATTTGAAGATATGACTGATGAACATTGAGCATTAGGTAAACAGAATTAGGAGAATTAAATTATGAATAAAAGATATTTATTAGTAATTAAACAAGCATATAGCATTGATACTTTATCATTTTATACAAAAAAAGAAGCTGAAATTAATAGCAAAAATTATAACCTTTATGGAAATAAGGTTGTGATTTTAGATTTAGAAGATAAAAATATTGAATGATTATGTGAAAAAGGATGTGAATAATATGAACTTAAAAGATTTATTAAATGAAATGTTTGATAATTACCCAGATTGTTATAGAGATTATGGTTTAGCAATTATGGATTGTTATGAAATTGAAGTTGAAAAGAAAAAATTAACACCTGAAGAAATTGATAATCTTACTCATTTATATTTTGATAAACCAAAAAATAATTATATTGGAAATGATGAAAATAATGGAACAACTTAAATTTGATTTTGATAGTCCAAAAAATAATTTAACATATATTTTTGAAAATGAAATGCAAGAAAAATTATTTTATAAAATACAAGAAAATCATAGTTGAAAAAATAAATATATGTATGGTCAAGAATATTGAAAAGAAGAATTATATACTGATATTTTAAAAATTGATAATAATTTATTAAAAGATATATATGATTTAATATTTCAAATATTGGAATGGCAACACTTTTTAGGACACTTTTTATGTAGACTTCTGATTTCTAAATTCAACTGGAGTTAAGTAATTCAAACTACCATGAATTCGAATATTGTTGTATCAATTAATGAAATTAAATAGTTCCAACTTTAATTGTTCTAAATTTTTAAATTTTCGACCATTAATAAATTCAGTTTTAAAAGCTTTATAGGTTGTTTCAGCTACTGCGTTATCGTAAGGGCAACCTTTTGCACTTAATGATCTTTTAATATTAAATGTTAATAAAATTTCTTCAATAATTTTATTTTTAAATTTATTACCACGATCTGTATGAAACAACCTAATTTAATTTAGTGGTCGTGTTATTTTATAAAATGCCTGCTGAACTAGTTCAGCAGTTTTATTTGTTCCAGCGCTATAGCCAATTACTTCACGGTTAAATAAATCAATTAGTAAGCAAATATAATGTCATTTTGAACCAACTTGAACATAGGTTAAATCGCTCACAATAACTTCATTTTGTCTTTTATTACTAAACTCACGATTTAGAATATTACTAATTTGATCATTATTTACAGGAGATTTATGATTGCGATATTTTAATTTAGTATATTTTGATACTAAATTATTTATTGCCATAATTCTTCTAATTTTTTGTCGAGATAAAATAATGTTCTTTCTTGCTAAAATAATTTTAATTTTTCTAGCACCATAAACTTTATAGCTTTCTTTAAATGCACTGATAACTTCATTTTCATAAATATTAATTTCAGTTTTAGTGATCTTATTAATTTGATAATAATACTTTGATTTTGTTATCTTTAATATTTGACACATTTTCCTCACTGAATATTTGTCTTTATTGTTAGTAATTAATATTACTTTTTGCCGATTATCAGTGCTGCTTGCTTTAAAATATCATTTTCCATTCGTAATTGTTTGTTTTCTTTTCGCAACTGAATAAGTTCATTTTCTTCAACAGAGCGATTGTCTTTTGCTTTAAAAGAACCAGAATTCTCAATTTTTTTACTCATTGATAAAGAACTGCCTTTGAAATTTTATATTCGTTAACAATTTCAATATTACTTTTACCATTTTTATATAACATTACGATTTGTTTCTTGAATTCATCGGTGTACTGGTTTTTTGCCATTTTTATATTCCTGCTTTCCTAATAATTTTAGCTTATTTTTTTACAGTCTACATAAATATGGTCCAAATTATTGTAACCTATCCAATTTGAAAATGAAGTTATCAGTGCATTTAAAGAAAGCTATAAAGTTTATGGTGCTAGAAAAATTAAAATTATTTTAGCAAGAAAGAACATTATTTTATCTCGACAAAAAATTAGAAGAATTATGGCAATAAATAATTTAGTATCAAAATATACTAAATTAAAATATCGCAATCATAAATCTCCTGTAAATAATGATCAAATTAGTAATATTCTAAATCGTGAGTTTAGTAATAAAAGACAAAATGAAGTTATTGTGAGCGATTTAACCTATGTTCAAGTTGGTTCAAAATGACATTATATTTGCTTACTAATTGATTTATTTAACCGTGAAGTAATTGGCTATAGCGCTGGAACAAATAAAACTGCTGAACTAGTTCAGCAGGCATTTTATAAAATAACACGACCACTAAATTAAATTAGGTTGTTTCATACAGATCGTGGTAATGAATTTAAAAATAAAATTATTGAAGAAATTTTATTAACATTTAATATTTAAAGATCATTAAGTGCAAAAGGTTGCCCTTACGATAACGCAGTAACTGAAACAACCTATAAAGCTTTTAAAACTGAATTTATTAATGGTCGAAAATTTAAAAATTTAGAACAATTAAAGTTGGAACTATTTAATTTCATTAATTGATACAACAATATTCGAATTCATGGTAGTTTGAATTACTTAACTCCAGTTGAATTTAGAAATCAGAAGTCTACATAAAAAGTGTCCTAAAAAGTGTTGTCATTCCAATTTATAAATTTGATTATTTAAATCATCAATTTTTTGTTTTAACAATTTTATTAAGTAAACTTATTTTAAAAAGAGGTCTAACTCAACTAAACCCAAAATTTATGTATATGTATTTTTGCAATAAAAAAGACGGAATAAATTTAGTCTTGTTAACTTTATTAAATTTATGTCTAATTTACTGGATTTTTCCCGCAAACACTTACTTTATTTCAACAAATAAAAATGTAAGTTAAAATAAAGTTGCTTTTTGTTAACTTATTGTTATAATTAATTAGGCATTTGTTCTACTTGGTAGAACATGCTTAAATGTGGTAGTAATGTTAACATTACGTTTGGACCACAGCGAGAATTCAAAAGGAGGAAATTGCTCGTGGCAAAGATTACTAGAATTGCAAAATTAGAATTTCAAGCTGGGCAAGCAAAACCAGGACCAGAGTTAGCTTCATTAGGAATTAACATGCCGCAGTTTTGTACCCAGTTTAACGATGTAACAAAAGACCGTATGGATGATGTTGTCCCAGTTGTGATTACAGCATTTGATGATAAATCATTTAAATTTGAATTAAAAACTACTCCCGCAGCAATCTTATTAAAGAAAGCTGCTAAAGTTCAAAAAGGATCAGTAAAAGCAAAGGATGAAAAAGTTGCAACTATTTCAGCGGATGAAGTCCGTAAAATTGCAGAATATAAGTTGGTTGACTTAAACGCAAATGATGTTGAAGCAGCAATGCATATTATTGAGGGAACTGCTCGGAATATGGGAATTGTTGTTGAAGGTATGCCAAGTAAGAAGGAGAAAAACTAACGATGGCAAAATTTGGGAAAAAATACAATAAAGCTGTTGAATTAGTTGAAAAAAACAAGGTTTATCCAATTACTGAAGCGATTGAATTGGCAAAGAAAACGGCTACAGCAAAATTTGATTCAACAGTAGAAGTTGCGTTTAATTTAAATGTTGATCCTCGTCATGCTGACCAACAAATTAGGGGAGCGGTTGTTTTACCAAAAGGAACTGGAAAATCACAACGAATTTTAGTCTTAACAAATAGCAAGGAAGCTGATGCAAAAGCAGCTGGAGCAGATTTTGTTGGGGGGAAAGATTTAATTGATAAAATTCAAAAAGAAAGTTGATTTGATTATGATGTAATTATTGCAACACCAGATATCATGGCTGAATTAGGAAAAATTGGGAAATTATTAGGACCAAAAGGTCTAATGCCAAACCCCAAAACAGGAACTGTTACACCAGATGTTACAAAAGCGATTGATGATGTTAAAAAAGGAAAAGTTGAATATCGTGTTGATAAAAATGGAAATATTCATTCAATAATTGGAAAAGCATCGTTCAAAGCAGAAGCTTTAAAAGTTAATTATGATGTAATTTATGAGACAATTCGTAAGGCAAAACCAGCTGCTGTTAAAGGAGCATATATTAAAAATATTGCTGTTACAACAACAATGGGGCCAGGAATTAAAGTTTTAATTGAATTATAGGATTTTAAAAAACTAACAATAGTTAGTTTTTTAAATTTGTCAAAATTTTCCACTATTATTGTATGATATTGTAATTGGGGATATAATATTAGTAGTACAAAAGTACATTATTTAGAAAAAATGAGAGGAGACGCAAATTAATGCATTTATATTTACAAGCGGATGTTGGAAAAGCAGTTGTTGATACTTTAAAAGCATGGGGATTTTGAAGCGCAATTATTGCAACAATGTTTGTGATTTTTTTGGGTTGATTTTTAACAAAACGGGGAACCTTTAAGAAAGACTGAGAAGCAGTTTTAATTAAAATTGTAATGGTTGTTGGGTTACCGTGTTTAGCATTTGATGGTTTTATGGCCGATACAACTATTGAGCAAGTTAAAACACAAGCAGCAATTTTATTAGTTGGATTTTTATTCTATATTATTTTAGGAATTGTTGCAAAATACTTTTATATTAAATATGACCAGGATGTTAGAGATACTTTAGCAATGTGTACTGTTTTTGCTTCAACTACTTTCTTTGGAATTCCGGTTGTGACTGCTTTATTCGGAGCAGGTAAAGCAGCGTTACCAGCTAACGTCTTTAATATTCCTTATCGAGTATTTTTATATTCATTAGGGTTTATTGTAATGAGTAAACCAGTAGTAGGCCAATTAGCACCAGTTGGGCAAACAGCGGTAGAAACAGTTGTTGATGCAAAAGTAGATCCAACTGGTTATGCCCAAGTAAAAACTGAAATTCGGGCTAAAAAAATGGCAACGGTTAAAGCAAACTTAAAACAAATTTTTCTTAATCCAATTTTAATTGCAACAATTATTGGATTTATCTTTTGAGTAACGCAGTTGATTCCGGGGATTGCGGTTGTTCCTGATCAAAATACTATTGGTAGTGGAAAGTTTTTTTCACCATTACGATTAGATAATTCTTTTCCACCACTATTTAAAATAACAAAAACATTAGAAGGAGTTTGTACCCCATTAGCGTGATTAGCAATTGGAATGACATTAGCGAAAGGAAAAATTCGTGAAGCGATGCAAGACAAAAAAGTGTGGTATGAAATGATGATGAAAGTTGTTTTAGCACCAGTTGTGGGGTTAGTATTAGCTGTCATCTTTGCTGTGATTGGGAAACAAACTGGCGCATGAAAATTAGATTCAATTGGATTAGCTGTAATTGTTATTATGTTAGCAGCACCGCCAGCTTCGGTGATTGTTGCATATTCAATTGGTTATAATAAACAACCAATGTTAACAAGTAACTTAACATTAGTTTCAACTTTATTTTCAATTATTTCGTTACCATTCTGAGTAATTATTACAACAGCAATTGGTGCCACTTCATTATTTACATATTAGGAGAAAATAGTAATGAGTACAAAAATTAAAATGGTTTGTTATGGCGTTCGTAAAACTGAACGACCATTTTTCGAACAATTAAATGAAAAATATGGTTATGAGTTAACTTTAATTGAAGAATATTTAACAAAAAATAATATTGCAATCGCTAAAGGCCATGATGCTGTTATGGTTCGAGCTAATTGTGATTGTTATGAAGAAAACTTATTAAAAATGAAAGAATACGGTGTTAAATATTTATTAACAAGAACTGTTGGATATAATCACATTGATTTAACAAAAGCCCATGAATTAGGTTTTAAAATGGCTTATGTTCCAGGTTATTCACCTAATGCTGTGAGTGAATTAGCGGTTGCGTTGGGAAATGCGTTGTTACGAAATTTATTTTATATGGCAGATAATGAAAAAAATACTAATTTTAAAGTTGATGATTTTATGTTTGCAAAAGAAATTCGTAATTCAACAATTGGAATTATTGGGACAGGTCGTATTGGTTTTGAAGCAGCAAAAGCATGGCATGGCATGGGAGCAAAAGTTTTAGGCCATGATATTTATGAAACTGATGCAGCAAAAGCAATTTTAACTTATACCGATTTGGAAGCACTAATTAAAGAATCTGATTTAATTTCATTGCATTGTCCATATATTAGAGACCAAAATCATCATTTAGTTAATAAAGAATTTTTGGCCAAAATGAAACCAGGGTCAGTTTTAATTAATACAGCACGAGGAGAATTGGTGGATAATGAAGCTGTTTATGAAGCAGTAAAGTCAAACCATTTAAAAGGGGTTGGATTAGATGTTTTAGAAAATGAAGGTAATGTTTTCTTTAAAAATTTTAACGGTGAAAAAACCCCCGATGATATTACTAACAAACTATTAACATTATATCCTCGCGTAATTATTATTCCGCATATTGGTTCTTATACTGATGAAGCGGTTAAAAATATGATTGAAACAACATATGAAAATTTAAAAGAAATTTTAACAGATGGTGAGTCAAAAAACAAAATCTAATTTAAGATAAGTTTGAAGACTACAACAAAAGCAAAATGTTTCACTAAATTATTTGCTTATTTTGCTAAAAATAACTACAAATTATTTGATAAAAGACACTATTGTCTTTTTTTATTAAATATAATGCTATATATATTTAAAAGTATAAAAAATACATTATAATTTAGTTAGCAAAAAACTAGAAACTCTATTTTTATTTATGAAATTTTTTATCATTAATATAAACCAATTCTATTACTCAATCGAAAAGAAAGAAGGAGAGATTTTTTAAATGCGTGCTGATGTTTTATGTCCAATGTGTGATGACTGTTGTTTTAATTTTAAATCGTTTCATAAAAGATGAAAATTAAACAATCAAAATAATAAATTATTTTTTTTGTGTACAAAAAAAAAAAAAAAATCAACAAGAGGAGTCCCTGACTTAACCGAATTAATTCCAGATTATGCTTTTCTTTGTGGTGAAAGATGGTTTGTTGTCTATAACGCAAGAAAGCTTAGCCAAATGTCAGAAAAGACTTATCAGAATTTTAATTTTAATAATCATACGTTATTTATTAGTATTTATTGATATCGGATTTTTACTAACGCGATTATTAAAAGTCGTTGATATAATCTTCCACGTTATCTTTAAAATAAAAAAGAATTAAACTATCGGCAGTTATGCCTTTGTTTCAGTAAAATAATTTACAAATTTTACGCTATTAAAATTATTTTAACTTGGTAATATTCAAATGTTCATTTGATGTCATAATGTTGTTGTTTAAAACAATGTTACAGCAATTTGAAAACTATGCTTAAATTACAGCAATTTTCTAATTTTCAGTATATAATAAAAATAGTTTTAGTAGAAAGAGAAGTGAGGAATTTTTATTATGTCAAAAAAACTGCACGGAATAGGTGCTAGTAATGGAATTGCAATTGCAAAAGTTTTTAAATTAGAAGAACCAAAATATGAGATTTCAAATAATACGGTTTCTGATCCAACTAGTGAAATTAAAAGTTTAGAAACGGCGATGAAGAAGGCAAATACTGATATTGAAAAATTACAGAAAATTGCTTTAGTGAAGTTAGGAGCAGAAAAAGCGGCGATCTTTGAAGCTCATATTCAGATTTTACATGATCCAGCGATGATTGATGAAGCAAAAAACATGATTAATAATGATAAAAACAATGCGGCATATGCAATTCATACTGTTGCACAAAAATTTATTGCAATGTTTGCTGGAATGGATGATCCATACTTTAAAGAAAGAGCAGCAGATATTAAAGATGTAACTGATCGGTTAATTAAATATATTTTAAATGTGCCAGTGTTAGATTTAGCAACAATTAATGAAGAAGTTATTATTGTGGCAGAAGATTTAACACCATCACAAACAGCACAATTAGACCCTAAATTTGCAAAAGGATTTAGTTGTGATATGGCGGGAAGAACTAGTCATGCTGCTATTATGGCCCGTAGTTTAGAAATTCCGGCTGTGTTAGGACTAAAAGATGTCACAAAACAAGCAAAACATAATGAAGCGATGATGATTAATGGAGCAACTGGAGAAGTTATTTTAGCACCATCAGGTGATGAAGTTAAAACTTGAACTGCAGAAAGAACAAAGTTTTTCCAATTGCAACAAGAATTATTAGCTTTTAAAGATAAACCCACGGTATCAAAAGATGGATACCAAAAATTTGTTTTAGAAGGTAACATTGGGGCCCCAAAAGATGTCCAAGGAGTATTAGACAATGGTGGTCAAGGAATTGGACTTTTTAGAAGTGAGTTTTTATATATGGATAATGATCATTTTCCAACGGAAGATGAACAATATGAAGCATATAAAGTTGTATTAGAAGGAATGCAAAAACGACCAGTTATTATTCGTACGTTAGATATTGGAGGAGATAAAAAATTATCGTATTTTAAATTTCCAGAAGAAATGAATCCATTTTTGGGTTATCGTGCGATTCGATTATGTTTAGATAAAACCAATGTCTTTCGAACACAATTACGAGCTTTATTACGTGCGAGTGTGCATGGAAAACTTGGAATTATGTTTCCAATGATTGCGACAATTGATGAATTTAAAGCAGCAAAGGAAATTACGTTAGAAGAAAAGGCAAATCTAATTAAAGCAGGACATCAAGTTGCTGATAATATTGAAATTGGAATGATGATGGAAATCCCATCAGCAGCGGTGTTAGCTGATCAGTTTGCAAAACATGCTGATTTCTTTTCAATCGGAACAAATGATTTAATTCAATACACAATGGCAGCTGATCGTATGAGCCAATTTGTTGCTTATTTGTATCAACCATATAATCCATCAGTTTTACGTTTAATTAAAACAATTATTGATGGAGCGCATAAAGAAGGCAAATGAGTCGGAATGTGTGGTGAAATGGCAGGAGAAGAACAAGCAATTCCACTTTTAATGGGAATGAAATTAGATTACTTTTCAATGTCAGCAACAAGTATTTTAAATGCACGACGAATTATTAGTAAACTAGAAGTTCCGGTGATGGAACAATTAGTAGCAAAGGCTTTAACTTGTCAAACTGCTGCTGAAGTATTAGCTTTAGTGGAAAAAACAACAAAAAGTGCTTTAAATGTTTAAATTTTTGATAAAATAACACTATTAGTGTTATTTTTTATTAAATAGGTGATTTTAATGTTTTATTTAAATGCGCAAGCAAGTAATATTCCAGTGCCAGTTTTAATTGTTTTAGTTGTATTATTTACCCTGCTATCAATTGCTAGTGGTGGTTGATGGTGATGACATTGACGCAAAACTCGTCATAATAAACATGATGATGGATTTACAACAAAACAAAAATTAACAGTTCGTGCTGCTTTTCAAAAAAATAAATATTTGATTCTTTTTTATGTTGCTTTTTTTGTTTAATTGGTTTAATTTTAGTCTTAGTTAATCAATCAGTTGGTTTCCCCTTGTTTTAAAAATAGAAAGTAAATTTAATTAATTTATAGTATACTAATTATATACAGCAGCATTGTCTGATTAAAGAATAAGGAGAAGAAATGATGGGATTATTTAGTAAAAAATCAAAAGAACTTGAAGTTATTGCCCCGGTGGATGGTGAAATTATTGCCTTAGATAAAGTTGAAGATGAAGTATTTTCGCAAAAAATTTTAGGTGATGGTTTAGCAATTAAACCAAGTGCAGGAAATTTTGTTGCACCAGTTGCAGGAAAATTAATTACCGTTTTTCCAACAGGGCATGCCTATGGAATTAAAAGTAATAATGGTGTTGAAATGTTATTACACATTGGAATGGATACAGTTTCATTAGATGGTAAAGGATTTGATATTAAAGTGAAACAAGATGATAATGTAAAACAAGGAGACTTGTTGTGTGAAGTTGATTTAGCTGTTTTAAAAGCAGAAAAAGTACCAAGTTTAGATACACCAATTGTGTTTACACCAGAAACAATGAATGGTAAAACAATTACAATTGTTAAAGAAGGAAAAGTAAAACAGGGGGAAGTTATTGCTATTATTAAATAGGAAATAAGTTCAGTAATAAGTGATTTTATAATTAAAAATCACTTTTATTTTTGGAAGATACCTAATATTTTATTGCGTTTTTGCTATAATTGTTAAGAAAGGGAGAAGATAAAATGACAAAAATAGTTTTAATTGCGATTGCCTTTTTTTTATATTATTATTGAGTTTTTTCTTCGACAGGAGCAATTTTAGCAGAAATTTTAAAGATTCGAACTAAGAACATTTATTTTGGAATGATTATGGGTTTTTTCTTTTATTTTGCTGTAATTTCCTTTTTATTAATTCCGTTGGAATTAATTACTGATTTACGTTATATAATTTTAGTTTATTCGTTATTATCAATTAATATTCTTTATTCGTTATTTTTGTTATTGTTTATTCGTTATTGGTTTAACATTAATTTATGAGATTGAAACCATGCCATTTTTGCTGTTGCCTTTGGTGTTTTCATGGTTTTATATTATTTAAAAAATTATTTTATTTCACCTTCCGGATTAAACATTACTAACACATATATTCTAAGTTTTTATCAGTATGATTCTGTTGATAATAATATTGTTTTTAAATTAAATCCGGATGTTATTGTTGGCAATGCCCAAGCTTTAGCTTCTCTTTCTTGATTTACTAATGTTTCAATGTGATTTGTAATGACGGGAATTGATCCGAGTGAAATTATTTGAAATTTATTAAATATTTTAGATGCAATGTTATTTGCTTCAATTTTTGTAACATTGTTAAGTAATTTTGCTAATAAAAAAAGTAATCGCTTTTTAATTGGATTATTATCTTTGTTAGTTTTATCAGCATCAAAATTATTAATTTATTACTTTGGTTATGATTCATGACATCCGCAAAACATGTTAACAAATCTATTTTTTGTAACATTTATTCTAATGACAATTTATACTAATAAAGAATATCGTAGTCGCAATATGCCATGGATTATTGGCATTATTTTTTCAAGTTATATTACTTTTGAGTGAGATGCGTCCTATATTATGTTATTTATTATTTATGTTTCAACATGGATTACGATGCTAAAATATCAAACTAATTTCTTGAAAGATATGATCAAATTTACCTTATTTTCAACATTATGTTTTATTTTTTATAATGCGCAAATTAAAAATTTCTTATTAATTTTTATTTTCTTAGGCTTATTTTTATTAATGTTAATTTTATCAATATTATTATATCGAAATTATTCTCGTATGCATGATATTGAACTAATGATGTATGTTGGACGCAAAAAATTATTATTTGTGGTTCCGGTTATTTTTACTTTAATTTCCGTTGTTGTTGTCTTAGCAACGGGGGGAAATAACTTAGACTTTTGAACTTTAGAAAACATCGCTTCGGCATTATATGTTCAGTTAGAACTGATGTGCTTTCAACCGTGAACAAATATCATTTTCTTAATTATTTCGTTTGTTTTTCTAGGTTTAGCTTTAGTTTGATTATTATTTTTTGAACAAATTCCAAATTTTGTTGCAAAAACACCAATTAATATGCTATCGCTTTTAACAGTAACCTTTTTTAACCCATTAGTGGGGCGTTTTCTAATTTTAATTTTTAATGACCAAGCATTATTAAATAATGCAACAGTCTTTATTGTTGCGTTATTAGTTGCCTTAAATATTAGTGTTTATCCATTACGAATTAAGCCATTTAAAAAGTGACATTTGAAAAACCAACCCTGCCTCCCCATAATGAGCGCAAATTAAAAGTAATAAAATAAGGAGGAAATTATGAATTTTGAACAAGTAAAAAAACGCAGTTTAGTACTAAAAGAACAGTTAGATAAATGAAATTATGAATATTATGTCAATGATGCTCCAAGTGTTAGTGATCAAGAATATGATCGTGCGATGCAAGAATTAATGGCAATTGAACAACAATATAGTGAATTAATTACAATTGATTCACCAACACAGCGGGTTTTTGGTCAAGTTAGTGAAAAATTTAATAAATATGTTCATAATAGCCCAATGTTAAGTTTGGCAAATGCTTTTAATTATGACGATTTAATTCATTTTGACGAACAAATTAAAGAATTAACAGGGTTGTCAGAAGTTGAATATACGTGTGAATTAAAAATTGATGGCTTATCAATTTCATTAGTCTATGAAAATCATTTGTTAATAATGGGGGCTACGCGGGGAGATGGTGTAACTGGCGAGGATGTTACTGTCAATATCAAAAAAATTAAGTCAGTGCCACTACGAATTGAACAACCAAATTTAACAGTTCGTGGTGAAGTCTATTTGTCGTTGGAAGAATTTAACAAAATTAATGATGAGCGAATTAAACTTGGTGAACCAGAGTTTGCTAATCCACGTAATGCTGCTGCTGGAACATTGCGCCAATTAGACTCAGCAATTGTGGCAAAACGAAATTTAAATGCTTTTTTATATTATTATGTTAATGCGCTGGGAGATGGAATTCAAACACAGTATGATTCATTGCAACGTTTAGAACAATTAAAATTTAAGACAAATCCAGAATATCGCTATTGTCCAAATATTGCTGCTGTTTGAGAATATATTCAGGAATATGAACCAAAACGTCATCAATTAGGATATGAAATTGATGGGATTGTAATTAAAGTAAATAATTTAAATTTATATAATCGAATTGGTTATACTGCGAAAAACCCAAAATGAGCAATTGCTTATAAATTTCCAGCGGAAGTAGTGGTAACAAAATTACTTAATATTTTTCCATCGGTTGGTCGAACAGGGCGAATTACTTATAATGCTGTTTTAGAACCAGTCCGAATTGCGGGGACAATTGTAAGAGCAGCAACATTACATAATGCTGATTTTATTACTGAACGTGACATTCGAATTGGTGATGATGTGCAAGTTAAAAAAGCGGGGGATATTATTCCAGAAGTTATTAATTATGTTGTTGATCGTCGTCAAAAAAAAGTAAAAAAATGACAAGAAGCGACACATTGTCCAGAGTGCCAGTCTTTATTAGAACGAGTAACGGGGGAAGTAGATCAATATTGTATTAATTCAGTTTGCCCAAAAAAAATTACCCGGGGATTAGAACATTATTGTTCTCGCAATGCAATGAATATTGAAGGAGTTAGTGAAAAAATTATTGAACGATTATATAAACTAGTATATTTGAAAAGTTTTAGTGATTTATATCAATTAGAACAATATCGTGCTGAAATTATTCAATTAGAAAATTTTGGTGAAAAATCTTTTGAAAATATGATTGCTTCAATCAATAATTCGAAACAAAATTCGTTAGAACGGTTATTATTTGGTTTAGGAATTCGTCATGTTGGACAGAAAACAGCAAAACTATTAGCGCGGCAATTTAAGACAATAACAGAATTAGCCGCAATGAATATTGAACAATTATCAGTTATTAATGATATTGGTCCGATTGTTGCGGCTAGTGTTGTTGACTATTTTGCGATTGTGGCAAACCAACAAGAAATTGCTTTGTTACAACAACAAGGTATTAATATGACATATTTTGCGACCAATCAAACTTTATCGCAAAAATTTGAAAATTATTGCTTTGTTATTACAGGTGTTTTATCAAAACCACGCGAATACTTTAAAGAACTAATTGAAAGTTATGGTGGTCAAACTTCTGAAAGTGTTAGTGTCAAAACAACTTATTTGTTAGCTGGTAGCGATGCAGGTAGTAAATTAGTAAAAGCACAAAAATTAAATGTTAAAATTATTAATGAGGAAGAATTTAATAATTTATTAATAAAGGAGGAATAGTATGGCAAGAATTACGAAAGAGGACCTACGTTTATTAGCAAATGATATTATGTTAGATTTAAAAGATGAAGAGTTAACAAAGTTAAGTAAAGAGTTTGATGTTATCTTACAACAAATGGATTTAGTACAAAAAATTGATACGACAAATGTTCATTCAATGCATTTTCCGTTTGAATTAACTGTTGATTATTTACGTGAAGATGAGGAAATTATTGTTTCTTCCCAAACGGAAATTTTAGCGGCGGCACCAAAAACAATGAATGATTATATTGTAATTAATAAGGTGGTAAAATAACATGACACATTTTTCAATAAAAGAATTACATCAACTTTTGGTAACTAAAAAAATTACACCTTCACAAATTGTTAAAGAAGCTTTTGCTAATTTAGCTAAACACCAAGTTTTAAATGCAACAGTCACTGAATTAACAGCAGAAGCAACAGCTTTAGCGTTAGAATTAGATCAATTGCCAGTTCCAACAGATAATTATTTATTTGCCTTACCATATTTTGCAAAAGATAATTTTGCAACAAAAGGAATTAAAACAACAGCAAGTTCAAAAATTTTAGAAAATTTTGTACCAACTTATGAGTCAACAGTAACTAATATTTTAAAACAAAATAATAGTATTTTGTTAGGGAAAAGTGCACTAGATGAACTTGGTATGGGAGGACATGGACTATATGCGCTAACTGGTGATGTTTTAAATCCGTGAGATTTAACCCGCATCACAGGGGGATCATCATCAGGTTCAGCAGCACTGGTTGCTGCGGGAGTAGTCCCTTTTGCTTTAGGAACAGATACTGGTGATTCAGTTCGTAAACCAGCAGGTTATTGTGGGATTGTTGGTTTTAAACCAACTTACGGACTAATTTCACGTTATGGTGTTTTTCCTTATGCGCCATCATTAGATACAGTGGGTTATTTTACCCGAACTGTGGAAGACAGCGCAATTGTTTTTGACTATTTAGCGCAAGAGGATCATCAAGATGCTACTTCATTAAAAAGTAAGGAACAAAACTATTTTAAAAATTTATCACCAGCAGTTAAAAACCAAAAATTTGCTTATTTAAAAAATGCACATTCAGCGTTACCAGCAGAAATTAAAACTCATTTTGATAATTTATACGCCCAATTAGCAGTACAAGGAATTGCCGTTAATGCAATTGATTTTTCAGAAGATTTGTTAAAAGCATTATTACCGGTTTACATGGTAATTTCCTTTGCTGAAGCAGTAAGTAGTCATTCAATGTTGGATGGAATCAATTTTGGAACACGAGTTGATGGGGATAGTTATGAAGCAGTAATGATGAATTCGCGAACAGAAGGTTTTGGGCATGTTGTTAAACGTCGATATGTAATTGGTTCATATGCCTTATCAAAAGAGAACCAAACTCTTTTGTTTTTAAAAGCAAAACGAGTTCGCCGGTTAATTGTTGACGCTTTAATGGCAGTTTTTAAGGAATATGATATTTTATTATTACCAACAGCATCAAGTATTGCATCAAAGATTAGTGCTATTAAAGATCAAATTTTAACTGAAGCGGAGTTGGAAAATTATGTTGATGATTTATTGGTTTTAGCTAATTTAATGGGGAATCCTTCTTTGACGTTACCACTTGCTTTTGTTGATCATATGCCAATTGGAATTAATGTTAATGCTGCTCCTTTTGCCGACCAAAAGGTCTTTAATGCTAGTTTACTAATAGAAGAAATAATTGGAATTAAGAATAACGTTGCTCCAGAAGGAGGGAAAAACAATGGTTAATTTTGAAGTAATAATTGGAATTGAAAATCATGTTGAATTAAAAACTAAAACAAAAATGTTTTCAGCGGGACCCGTTACTTATGGTGCAAAACCTAATAGTATGGTTAATATAATGGATGCGGGTTATCCCGGTGTGATGCCAACAGTTAATAAAAAAGGCGTTGAATTAGCATTGCTTGCTTGTCAAGCCCTTAATTTAACGATTGATCCAATTGTTCAATTTGATCGCAAAAATTATTATTACCCCGATTTGGCAAAAGGATTTCAGATTACTCAACAGTACTATCCAATTGGGCGTAATGGTCATTTAACAATTATTGATGAGGATGGAACACAATTACGAATTTCAATTGAACGTTTGCACATTGAAGAAGATACGGCCAAGCAATTACACGAAGATGTTGGAACTTTATTAGACTATAACCGTGCTGGGATTGGTTTAATTGAAATTGTTACAGAGCCAGTGCTACGATCAGGATTTCAAGTTCGAAAGTATTTAGAAGCGCTACGAGAAATTTTAATTTATACCCAAGTTAGTGATGCCAAAATGAATGAAGGTTCACTTCGTTGTGATGTTAATATTTCATTACGCCCGGTTGGTGTTTCAACCTTTGGAAATAAGGTAGAGTTAAAAAATCTAAATTCAATTGCTAATGTTGAAAAAGCAATTGAATATGAAATTAAACGACAAACTGAAATTCTATTAATGGGACAAACAGTTGAACAAGAGACTCGTCGTTTTGATGAAAAAACAAAAACAACTATTTTAATGCGAAAAAAAACTGATGCAACTGATTATAAGTATTTTTCAGAACCAAATATTTTTCCAATTCAATTATCTGCAACTTGAATTAAAAATGTTTTAAATAAGATGCCAGAGTTACCAGCAACAAAACGCCAACGTTATTTAACCGAATTAAATTTAAAGGCGACTGATGTCGATATTATTTTACAAGATTATGATTTAATGACTTTTTTTGAAGCAGCAATCAAACTATCATCACAGTATGAAACAATTGTTCATTATTTAACTGGCGAAGTTGCGGCTTATTTAAATCAAAAAAATTTAACATTAATAGAAACAGCATTAACACCACAAAATTTAGTAGCAATGATTAATCTAATTACCAAAAATGTAATTTCTAATAAACAAGCAAAAACAGTATTACAACGAATTTTACCAGAGGATTATCCACCAGCAAAAATTGTTGCTGATTTAGGATTAAAACAAGTTAGTGACCCAGCAGAAATTAAAGCAATTATTAAACCAGTTTTTGATCGTAATTTGACGATGTTAGAACAATATGACCAACGACCAGAACGGGTTATTAAGTTCTTTATGGGGGAATTAATGAAATTAACGAAAGGGCAAGTTGCTCCTGAAATTGGCCAACAAGTAGTGCTTGAATTAATTATCGGAAAACTAGGAAAATAAAAAAAGATGGTTATTTACCATCTTTTTCATATTCATGATCAATTTTTTGTAGTTTAATAGTTAAATCATTAATTGCACTGATTTTAGCAATAAATAATAATTCATCATCTAATTTAATTGTGTCAACATCTCCTGGTAAAATAACTCGTCCTTTACGTTTAACATAAACAATATTATAATCTTTATTATTAATGAAACGTAAATCAGATAGTGATTGTCCTTCAATACTTGGGTCACTTACTTGAATAGTTAATGATGCATAGTTTTCATCAACAGTTTGGATTTCAATTTCAATATCAAACATTGCTTTAGTTGCAGTAATACTTCCAGCCATAGTATCAGGCTGGACAATATTAGTAATTCCTAGTGCTTTTAAAATTCGTGTATGACGAATATCTTTTGATTTTGCAATAATATTTGTAATGCCAATATCTTGTAATCCAATGATGGTTAAAACACTAGCTTCAATATTACTTGCCATGGTAACAATTATGGTATCATATTGATCTAATCCTTGTTCAATTAAATTTGCTTTAACCGTTGAATCTAGTGCAACACCATCAACTTGGTCATAACTAGCAATCATATTATTAACTTTGGCTTGATCAACATCAAAAACCATAATATGTTGTTTTCGTACAATTAATGTTTCAATAATTGAACGACCAAAGTTATTTAGTCCAATAATTGCAAAACTTTTTCTTCGTGCCATTAAATGCCCCCTTATTGCAACTTTAATTATACTATTTTTTTTATTATTAGCAATAATTAGTACTTGTAGTATATAATATTAATGAAAGAGGGGCGTAAAGGGTGTTTTCTCAGTTATATTTTAAAAGTATTTTTAAAAGAAAAAACGATAGTAAGCGGCAACGTAGTAATGACCCAGGAGCACCATTAACACGTCGTCGCCATTGGTTACCTTTCTCAAAGATAGCGGGAAAATTGTTTTTAGTTTATATTTTAATTGTTTTTTTAGGGGGATTGTTGTTATCAATTCCGGGTTTTGTTAATAATGTTAATCGGGTGGTTCGTGATGGATATGGAAATATTTTAGGAACCTATAATTTTTCATGAAATTATTTAGTGGGATTATTTACTGCTTCAAGTGCTTTTTCTGATACAGGAATTACAATTAGTAATCCAGCGGCAGATTATAGTTTTTGAGGACAATTAATAATTTTAATTTTAATTCAAACTGGTGGTTTTGGGATTGTTACTTTTAAAATCATGATTTTTGTTTGATTAGGACGACGTATTTCAATTAAAGATAAAATGTTGGTACAAGGTGAACGTGGAAGTAATAATTTTGGACATACCATTGATTTAATTAAAAATAGTTTTATTTTTCTAATTATTTTGGAGTGTTTTGGTGCCATCTTATTATTTTGTAATTTTTATTTTTCATCAGCATCAATTGAAGGAAAATATATGATTGATAATGTGACCTACCATAATTTTTGACGAAGTTTATGAAGTGGAATTTTTCACTCAATATCTTCAATTAATAATGCGGGATTTGATATTATTGGGAATTCATCATTAATGCCTTATAATAGTGATTATTTTATGCAATTTGTCTTTATGTTTCAATTTGTTATTGGTGGATTAGGTTTTCCAACTTTTTACGATTTAAAACGTAAGTTTGTGGCTTGACGACGCAAAGAACATGCTAAATTTACTTTATTTACAAAAATTAATTTAATAACTTATGTCGGATTATCAATTGTAGGGGTTTTAAGTGTTTGATTAATTGAGTTTACTAATCTTAATGTAACAGCGGGGGTTAACGGGCCATACATTGAAACCATTTTACGAAATTCAACTTCTAATTGAAATGGGTTTATGAATATTTTCTTTAATACAATGTCAACTAGAAATGCTGGATATTCAACAGTTGATATGAGTAAATTTTTACCAGGATCAAGAATTGTAATGTCCGTTATGATGTTTATTGGGTCAGCACCATCATCAACTGCTGGTGGGATTCGAACAACAACTTTAGCGGTTATTATTATTACGATTTGATCCATCATTCGGAATAATAATAGTGTTAATGTTTTTAAACGGAAAATTCCAAATGAAACCGTCAAACGAGCATTAGTTGTAACAACAATTTCAGGTGCTCTAATTATGGGGGCTATTATTTGCATTAGTGCTGAGAATCCTAATATTGATGTTTTAAACGCCTTCTTTACAATTTGTAGTGCTTTTGGAACAACGGGATTAAGTACTTTAGGCTTTACTGAGTTATATCATTTAGGGGTTTTAAGTACTTTAGTGTTAATTTTACTAATGTTTATTGGACAATTGGGAGTTTCATCAACATTATTAGTTTCAATTCGTGGAACTGGGGAAAAAGAATATAGTTATGTTGAAGAAAATATCTTAATTGGTTAGTTTTTTAGAAAATAACTATTTTTACTTGTTTAAAATGATATCTTTTGTATAATATATAAGGTATTGATTTGGAACAGTACTCAAGTTGGTGAAGAGGGCACCCTGCTAAGGTGTTAGGTCGGGTAACCGGCGCGAGAGTTCGAGTCTCTCCTGTTCCGCCATTAATTATTGATTTTAAACTAAAAAGAAACAAAAAAGAGTTATAATGTCTATAACTCTTTTTAAATTATTGGTATAATGTACATATTAAGATTGTGCAATAAAGGGGAAACATAATGAAAAATTGATTAAAAATTATTTTATCAATGATTTTTTTATTTGGGATGGCAATTATGGGCTTAATTGTGGTAACTGTTATTCTTAACTTAAAATTTTTATATATTTTTTTAGCAATTGTTATTATTGATTTAATTTTTTCATTCTTTTTCTTCTTTTCAAAACGGCGTTATGAAGTTAAATTTTCTTGAATTATTTTTATTAATTTTGTTCCCTTTATTGGGTTGTGTTCATATGTTTTTTTTGGTCGAAAATATCACTATTCAAATAAAAAATCATTATTATATAATCATTTAAATAAAATAGAATATGATATGTATACTGAAAAAAACAAAAAGAGCTTAGCAGCATACAATAGTCCTGAACAAAAATTTGGTAATGTTGTTGAGTTATTAATGCATAGTGCAAGTAAACCATTATATCAAAATAATAAAATTGAAATTCTAACGAATGGGACACGAGTTTTTAAATCATTACTAACTGATTTGCAACAAGCCCAAGAATATATTTTGTTAACTTATTTTATTGTTGCTGATGGTGAACTATTTGAATCATTTTTAGCAGTTTTAAAAGAACGAATTACAGCCGGGGTTCGTGTTTATATGATTTATGATCATGTTGGTAGTTATTTTAAAATTAGTAAAAAAAGTATTAAAAAATTAATGAAAGCCGGGGTTCGTGTTCATAAGTATTTACCAATTATTACGCCCTTTATTAGCGGGAATGCGAATTATCGTAATCATCGAAAAGATGTTATTATTGATGGTTTAATTGGCTACACGGGGGGAATTAATTTAGCTGATTTGTACGCTGATCAATCATGAAAATTTGGGATTTTTCATGATACGCAGGTCCGTATTGAAGGAGAAGCTGTTCGTGGTTTAGAAGTTATTTTTGCAGATGATTGGTACTTTGCGACAAAACGGCATGAAAAAATTACCGAATTAGAACCAAATATTCTTGCTGAAAAAAAATATAATATTAGTGGAAAATCACATTTGCAAATTGTTAATCATAGTCCTAGTATTGATCATTCAATTACTGAAGAATTATATATTTCGTTAATTAATAAAGCACGAAAAAGAATTTGATTATCAACACCATATTTTATTCCGCCAAATGAAGTTATTCAAGCCTTGATTTTAGCAGCACGAGCAGGAGTTGATGTTCGTTTAACAATTCCTGGTTTAACAGATAAAATCTTTGTGTTAGATTTAACGAAAAGTTATTGTAAAGATTTAATTGCTAATGGTGTAAAAATTTATGAGATGAATAATATGTTTAATCATAATAAGATTGCAATTTTTGATGATGAAGTTGCGGTAATTGGAACATGCAATTTAGATTATCGCAGTTTCTTTTCTGATCATCAAACAACAGCGGTTATTTATGACCCAGTAGTTGTTGCAAACTTTATTCCGCGATGGGAATGAGATTATAAACATGCCATTTTATGACATGAATGACCGATTAAATATAAACCATTAAGTTACCGGTTATTACTAATATGTTTAAAATTAGTTGCACCAATCTTATAACTTGTACAAAAATCAAGTATAATTTTTTTGTATAATTATTATTTAAGGAGGGTTAATGATGTTATTTAATAAGTTAAAAAAGAAAGATGAGCAAGAAACCGCGGTAGAAACTAAAAAAACAAAAAAACGAAATTTATTACAAGAAGAATTATTAGTAACCGATAGTTTAGAAACAAGCTTATTTGAAGATGATGAAGACGAAGGCAAGATTAAAACTGGTTTTAGTTTTAAACGTTGTAAAACACATAAAATTATTAAAGAATTAAATCACCAACGGATTAAATCGTTATTATTTTATACTGATACTAGTAATGTTTTACGTCAATTAGAATTTGGATTACAACCAGTACAAAACATTCATTTGGCAAAAGAAAGTGAATATGTTGTTTGAACTTATTTAGAAAAGCCTGATCATTTGGAATTTGAATTAGACAATTCAACACGGCATTATTTTTGAAGTTGAGTGGCAGAGCAAAAAGTTGATCCATCGCAAATTGCTGTTATCGCAATTGATATTAAAAAGTTATTTCTTTTAACAAAGAAGGATTGGAAGTATGATGATGTTACCCGCCGAATAAAAATTTTTGAAGATGTTAAACCTGAAGCTATTCGTTGGATTTTAATGAAAAATAATCAGTATTTAAATCGAATTCAAACTTATGTTAAAAGTAATCGTTTAAGCATTAAAGTTTTTCAAGGTGAAAAAGGAAATATTTCTGATCTTTTAACAGAAAATAGAAAGAAGTAAATCATGAAGAAAAAGTTAGATAAAATTACACCACGAGAAGTTGATTTTGTTCAATGATATACTGATATTGTTTTAAATGCTGATTTAATTAGTTATGGTGCTGTTAAAGGAACAATGATTTTTAAACCTTATGGTTATGCGATTTGGGAAAATATTCAAAGATTTTTAGATGTAGAATTAAAAAAAGTTGGAGTTAAAAATGTTTATTTTCCTTTGTTGATTCCAAAAACTCTTTTTAATAAAGAAAAAGATCATATTGAAGGTTTTTCGCCCGAAATTGCAACTGTTACAAAGGTTGGGGATAAAATTTTGGATGAAGAACTTTATATTAGACCGACATCAGAAGTTTTATTTGGAACTTTTTTTAGTAAAGAAATTCAAGGATATCGTGATTTACCCTTATTATATAACCAATGAGTAAATGTTTTACGGTGAGAAAAAACAACGCGTCCTTTTTTACGTACTAGTGAATTTTTATGACAAGAAGGACATACAATTCATGCAACAAAACAAGAAGCGCGTGATTTTACTTTAAAGATTTTAGATATTTATGCTGAATTTGTCCAAAAAAAATTATTATTACCAGTTATTAAAGGGCAAAAAACAGAACGGGAAAAATTTGCTGGAGCAGAAGAAACATATACTATTGAATCGTTAATGTATGATGGCCAAGCCCTGCAATGTGGGACTAGTCATTATTTTGGCCAAAATTTTTCAAAAGCTTTTGACATTAAATTTGCAAATCAGCAAAATGAATTAGAAAATGCTTACTCAACATCTTGAGGAGTTTCAACTCGTTTAATAGGAGGTATCATTATGATTCATAGTGATGATAATGGTCTTGTTTTACCACCGGCCATTGCGCCAACACAAATTATGATTTTGCCAATTAGCAATGAACATCAACAGTTACAAGCTGTTCAGAAGTTACAAACTGAATTACAAGAATATCGTTGTGAAATTGACCAATCAGATAAAAGTTTTGGTTTTCGAGTTGCAAATGCTGAAATTAAAGGGGTTCCATTACGAATTGAAGTGGGACCTCGTGATTTAGAACAAAATCAAGTTACAATTGCTCGTCGTGATGCTTTTGAAAAATTTTCTATACCATTAGCAGCAGTGAAAGAAACTGTTGCAAAGCTGCTATCTGAAGTTGCAACAAACTTATATCAAAGAGCATTAGATAATCGCCAACAACGTACGCAAAAAATTACAACTTATGATGATTATTTAAAAGCATTAGCAAAGGGAAACGGTTTATTTTTAGTACCATTCTGTGGTCGGGTTGAATGTGAAGATGTTATTAAAGCAGAAACACAAACAACTTCTCGTTGTATTCCTTTTGATATAGAATCACAAAAAACAGTTTGTTTTCATTGTGGTCAACCAGCAACTAATTTAGTTTACTTTGCGCGTGCTTATTAATTTTAAGGAAACCTCTTTAATTTTTGGTAAATACTAATTAAGGAGGTTTTTAATTTGTTTGGTGAAAATTTTCTTAATCAACCATTGGCAGTACTTAATTCATTTCAGTTTGCTCCTAACAATGAAATTAATTTAGCGTTAGATTTTACTATCCCATTGTTTAGTTTTGATAATGGTGATAACAATCAAGCATATGCTTTTTATATTTGTCCAAATATTGGCAATATTAAACCCTGATTCACCAAGAGTGGACAAACAACAATAGATTATCAAATTGATCACAAACAGGCAAAAAATATTACTAATATTTTACAAAAACATTTTTTTCAATTTAATTATAGTTTTTCAATATTAGAAATATATTGAAATTTTAATAATAAAAAAATTGTAAGATAACAACTAAATTACAAACGGGATATAGTCAAACAGTTTTACAAATTTCTGAAACTAAAATTAAATATTCAAATTGAGGAAAAGTTGTTGTTTCTGGGGAATGTCTTGATGAAAATAAAATTAGTCTTGTTATTAGTGTTCCCAGTATAAGAAATGATGTTTTAATTACAAAAAATTCTTATCAAGAAGTTTATTTGAATTTTAACAATAAGAAGCAAAGTTATAATCAAACAACAAAAATAACAGGTGTTATTCAGTATAAAAATTATGATGAAAAAAAGAAACAGTTTCAAACCTTGCAAAATGTTTTTGAGCATTATTTTGAATTTATTGCAGCTTTGCCACGTGGTGAACAAATAGCGTCTTTATTTTCTGTACGAAGTTTTAGTATTCTTTATTCTGATCATGTATCAAATTTTCCAATTGATTTTTATACAAAAATAACAAAGTTATGAACATTTTTTAATAATTGTTATCTCTTAATTCCAACGATAACAACAATAATTAGTAAAGAAACAAAATATAATTTTAAAACACTAAATGGTTATTTAAAATATAATTCGCAGCAAAAACTGTATGAATATTTTTTTCTTGATAATATGATTTATAATCAAACCAAAAACCAAATTGAAGTTACAACAAATGATAATTTTTCAACTAAAAATTTTTTAGTGCCCCCTTTTTTGCAACAGACAAAAGTAACTTTTATTACAAGGTTAGAAGGATTTAATATTAATTTTACCCAGCATCTTATCTTTAGACCAATTATTTCTAGACCAAACGTTAATACTAATTTTATTCCGGAAATTAATTGATTCAATAATTTAACAACGACATATTGGAATGGCAACACTTTTTAGGACACTTTTTATGTAGACTTCTGATTTTTAAATTCAACTGGAGTTAAGTAATTCAAACTACCATGAATTCGAATATTGTTGTATCAATTAATGAAATTAAATAGTTCCAACTTTAATTGTTCTAAATTTTTAAATTTTCGACCATTAATAAATTCAGTTTTAAAAGCTTTATAGGTTGTTTCAGCTACTGCGTTATCGTAAGGGCAACCTTTTGCACTTAATGATCTTTTAATATTAAATGTTAATAAAATTTCTTCAATAATTTTATTTTTAAATTCATTACCACGATCTGTATGAAACAACCTAATTTAATTTAGTGGTCGTGTTATTTTATAAAATGCCTGCTGAACTAGTTCAGCAGTTTTATTTGTTCCAGCGCTATAGCCAATTACTTCACGGTTAAATAAATCAATTAGTAAGCAAATATAATGTCATTTTGAACCAACTTGAACATAGGTTAAATCGCTCACAATAACTTCATTTTGTCTTTTATTACTAAACTCACGATTTAGAATATTACTAATTTGATCATTATTTACAGGAGATTTATGATTGCGATATTTTAATTTAGTATATTTTGATACTAAATTATTTATTGCCATAATTCTTCTAATTTTTTGTCGAGATAAAATAATGTTCTTTCTTGCTAAAATAATTTTAATTTTTCTAGCACCATAAACTTTATAGCTTTCTTTAAATGCACTGATAACTTCATTTTCATAAATATTAATTTCAGTTTTAGTGTTCTTATTAATTTGATAATAATACTTTGATTTTGCTATCTTTAATATTTGACACATTTTCCTCACTGAATATTTGTCTTTATTGTTAGTAATTAATATTACTTTTTGCCGATTATCAGTGCTGCTTGCTTTAAAATATCATTTTCCATTCGTAATTGTTTGTTTTCTTTTCGCAACTGAATAAGTTCATTTTCTTCAACAGAGCGATTGTCTTTAGCTTTAAAAGAACCAGAATTCTCAATTTTTTTACTCATTGATAAAGAACTGCCTTTGAAATTTTATATTCGTTAACAATTTCAATATTACTTTTACCATTTTTATATAACATTACGATTTGTTTCTTGAATTCATCGGTGTACTGGTTTTTTGCCATTTTTATATTCCTGCTTTCCTAATAATTTTAGCTTATTTTTTACAGTCTACATAAATATGGTCTAAGTTATTGTAACCTATCCATATTATATTTATTCACAAAAATTAACAAATTATTATAATAAAGAATTTAACCAAGAATTATTTACTCAATTCGAATTTGATTTTTTATTACCAGAAAAAACTGAGAACAATAAAAAAAGTTCTTATTAGAAGAGTCATTATTATTCTTGGTTTTTTGTTACCAATTGTTGTTTTTTAAGTGTTATTTTTGTTTTTATTTATAAAAATATTTTAATCAGTAGTAATAAACCTGAGCCCAAATTACAAGTTTTTAATAAAGAAGGAGAAACAATATTAGAACCAAATTCTAACAAGGTTTTATTAGAACAAAAACGGTTACGATTAAAAATTAATTATGTTTATGGCGAATATTATTTTAATAATGAACGTTTGCATTATTATTTTTTAAAATGATGGATTCGTCAGATGGTCTTGTTTCGGTCGTCTACTAGTTATCTTAGCTTTTATTATAGTAATGAACAACTTGGTTATTGTAAACTAATCTTAATTTATCATTATCACGATAAGGAACAATTATATCAGGTTTGAAAAATAACCCTTTAGAAGAGGTTAACAGAGAGTATATTATTTTATTGTTAAACTTGATATAATAATACTAATGAAAAAAAGAAGGTGAGGGATTTCAAATGGATGTGTTGACTGAAATTAGAAAAGTTTTAAAAGAACGTGGAGTTTCAAAACAAGTTGATTTGAATACAGAATTTAAAGCATTAGTGTTAGATTCATTAGATTTGATGGATTTAGTGATTGAAGCTGAGAAAAAATTTGGGATAAAAATATCAGATGATAAATTAATGGATATTAAAACGGTGGCAGATTTCGTTAAAATTATTGAAGAAGTTAAAAAATAAAGGAGCTGGCAAAAATGGCATTATCATATGAAAGTATTGTACAGTTATTAAAAAACAAAAATTATCGAATTACTGAAATTAGATTGGCAATTATTAAAATTTTAACAGAAAAACAACATTTAACTTTATCAGAAATTGTTGAGTTGTTAGAACAAGAATTTAAAAATGTTAATTTAATGTCAGTTTACAATACAATCGACTTATTGATTAGTGAACATGTTGTTTTTACCAATTCTTTTGATGGTAAGCAAATTTGATATGATTTAGCTGAAAACCCATCATTTCATATGGTTTGTGACATCTGTAAAAATGTTGTTCATATTAAAGATTCAAAAATTTTACAAGAAATTAAGTTAGATAACTTAAAAGAAGTGATGACAAATACTAATTGAAAACCAGTTCATTTTAAAATTGAAGGACATGGAATTTGTGATCAATGCCATAACAAAAAAAATGAACATCTTCATTTTGGTGAAAATGAATAAGATGAAAATTACCATAAACTTTTTAAAGGGAAGGTAATTTTTTTATTTTTACATTTTTTTGTAAAGTTAATTACTAAAAATAAAAACAATAATTTGATATAATAATTAAATGTTATGGTTTTTTATTAACCCAAAAAAACAAATAGAATAGGGACGAAAGATTTATGTTAATTATTTATAATATTAGATTTTATTATGAAGTTATTCTTTTAATTAATTTTTTACACACAAAATGTCTTTCTTTTCTTAATAAAAAATGCCCACCTTCGTATATTTAATTTTTTAAAATTAAAGCATAAGGAGAGATAAAATCTAATGAAAAAATATTTTTTATAATTTGAAATGTTTTTATTTTTCTTGCTTTAACTTTTTTAGTATTATTTTTGATAATTTATGTTTACAACAATAATGAGCGAATTAGAAATTTATATGAAGGTTGAACAAACAAAAAAAGGGTGCAAAAGGGTGATAAAGGTGACAAGGGCAATGATGGTAACAAAGGGGATAAAGGTGATGATGAAAAAGATAACCATGGTCCTTTAATAACTTCTGAGGAAATGGCAAATCGTGAAGACCGTGGTTCTTTAACATATTCTGAATTTAAGCCAACAGGATACTATCTAGAAGGTCACAATAGTTATACAGTTACATTAAATCGTAGTTTAATGGACAATGAATTGGGGAAGATTAAATTATCCATTGGGCAATGGGGAAAATATAAAAATATAAACGAAAACAGAGAAGATGTTTTCATGGAGGTTTTGATTTCAACAAAAACCAATATTGTTACTTTTTCTTTAAAAATTAATGGGGTGCTTTATCTTGCTGATAATAATCAGACTAATTTAAGAGTAACTAGCGTAATAGCAGAAAAACATAATGGTATTATTAAAATACCAACTTTTAAAGTAAATAAAACAGATCAAACTGAATTCATTGAACAAGTTAAAACAACAAAATCACCATTTGTTGAATTTGTTGCAAAAAATTATTTTGCGACAATGCAAACAGATATGATTAAAAACGTGGTTATACCACGTTTACAACATTCTTTTAATATAACATTAAATCATTGAGATAATGTTTGAAATTGAAGCAACGAACTTTTTGGTTTAAATGAAAATTATACCGATATTAATAAAAAATATACACAGTATATTCATATTGTTAATCCTGATGCTGCTGGTGGTTATGCAAGTACTACTGCTCGTATGATTTTTCAAAATAGCACTTCTGCGGGACAAAATTTATTTTTAGATAAAATTTCTGATCAATGATCATTGTGACGCGAAACAGGGCACAGTTATGCTATTCCACAATATTCTATTATTGAAGTTGTTAATAATATTAATTCATTATATATTCAACAAAAATTAGGGATTCAATTAAGAATTTATAAAGAAAATGAAAAACAACAAGCAATTAAGGAATATTTAGCACAACCAAATGAGAAAAAAGATTTTACTAAACTTGGTGGTGATCTTGGTCTTTGAACTAAATTAGGAATGTTTTGACAATTGCATATGGCATTTGGTAATAATTTTTACCCGTTATTAAATCAAACATATCGTAGAATTAATCAAGAACCTAATTCAAGTAAGCGTTTTGATAATGATGACAAAAAAACCCAAGAGTTTATTAGAATTTCTTCGCGAGTAAGTGGTTATAATTTAACACAATTTTTTAATGAATGGGGAATACAATTAATTGTAGAAACAAAAAATATTATTGGTGTTTTAAAACCATTAACAAAACCAATTTGAAATAATATTGGTGAACCAATAACTGAGCACAATCCAATTGTTTAAGAACAATTATAATTTTTTAAAAAAGTAAAAGGTGTTTTAAAAAATGGTAATAATTTTTCTAGTAATTGTAGAAAACTAATTAGTTTGATTGGTACAACTATAGAAAAACATATATTATTAAAAATAATAGTTAAAGTAAAATAAATGAAATATGATAAATATAAGCAATAAGATAGCTAGTTATATACTAGTTATTTTTTATGGGCCTATATTTTTTTAATGATAACAGTAATCAATTTTGAGTAAAGCAATTCATTTAGAAAATCTAAATTAACTACTAAAAATAAGGTCAATAATTTGATATAATAATTAAATGTTATACTCTTTTTATTAACACAAAAAGCAAATAGAATAAGGAGGAAAAGTTTATGTTAATTGTTTGTAAAATTATTCTTCTAATTAATTTTTTGCATACAAAATGTTTATGTTTGTTTCGTAAAGCACATATTCCTCCCACATTTTAATTTTTAAATTTTGAATAAATATAACTAAAGTAAAAGAGGAAAAAACAATGAAAAAACTATTAAGTATTTTGGGGGCAATAACATTAGTTGGAACTGTTACACCAAATGTTATTTCATGTCATAACAAAAAAGTTGTCAATAATGATGATGCTGGGACTGCTAAAGATCTTGAAGTATTAGATGAAATTGAAGCAAAAGCTATTGAGAAAATTAATCAAAAAATTAAAAATATTCCATATGTAGATAGTATGAAAAATAATTTATCAAAAATCTATTCTAAAGTAAATAAAGGTGATACTGAGCCTTATCAATTAAAATTAAATAATTCGGATGATAATAAATTAGCCACTTATTTTATTAATAATTTTACAAAAATTTTTGACGATGTTAATCGTGACTTACAAAACGAATATTCAAATTATTTTACTAATGAGTTGCCATTAACTTTAGATGATCAAAAAAATATTGTGAAAGTTAGTTTTATTGATGTAGAAAATTTACGCAATAAATTTCCTAGCGATGTTAATCCAGAACCATTTTCAGCTGTTCGGGTTGATTACAAAGCAACCATTCAATTAAAATTTAAACAAATGTATGCTAGTTTTGAAATAACAAATATTTATAATGTTACCGAAAATGTGGACACTTTACGGGCTTTTTCTGATAAAGCAGTAGTTTTTCTAATTGAAAATATTAAGGATTATTTCTTAGAATTAGAAACTGTTGATCTTTCAGAAAATAAAATTTTTAAACCATTATATGATCAAATGATTTGAGATTTTTCAAAAGATACCACTGAATTAAATGGTGTTTTAAAAAATTCATTTAAGGAATATATTGCTAGTAAAACTGAATTTAAAAATATTAGTATAAATTATAATGATACTGATTTAATTAAAAAAGAACAAGATGGTCAATTAACGGCTGATAACAAAGGTTTTAATGGATTATCTAAAACCAAAAAAGCAAGAGATTTATCACTAGCAAATTGAGTTGTCCCCAGTACTAGTAAAAACAATCCGTGAAAAAGATTATTAGGTGCAACTGTAGAAAATTTTGTTAATTTTTATAAAACCAAAATTGGTGATGTTTTTAATATTGATAAAGATGATAACTTAAATCTAGGTACTTTCAAAATTAATTTAAATTATTTAAATGTTTTTGGTCTTGGTTTATCTGGTAATGTTAAAGATAAAAATGATGAAGATTTAACAATTGC
The DNA here is from genome assembly GCF_049669535.1 of Spiroplasma endosymbiont of Glossina fuscipes fuscipes. Classification (NCBI taxonomy): domain Bacteria; kingdom Bacillati; phylum Mycoplasmatota; class Mollicutes; order Entomoplasmatales; family Spiroplasmataceae; genus Spiroplasma; species Spiroplasma endosymbiont of Glossina fuscipes fuscipes. Next base: position 1,329,442 of record NZ_CP187162.1, on the reverse strand, counting down.
ATTAAATTTATCTGGTAAAGCAATTGATAAAAAATTAACTAATTGAGGAAAAATAGTTGTTCAATTTCTTAAATACTCAGATGATTTAGGAGAACACACCAGAGTTATTGTTTCTAATATTTTTAATATTTTAACTGTTTCTAAGCAAGATTTTAAACAAATGGTAATAAAAAATCAAAAGAATGGTTTAAAAAGTGTTGTTAAAATTATCATTGATGGTTTTAAAAACTCAGATGAAGCAAAAGATTTAGAAGATCTTGAATTATTTAATTTAATAACACATCCTTTATTATCAAATCCAATTGGTCATTCAAGAAGATATGAACCAAATATATTAGTTTGGGATAAAGAAATAGAAGAAAAATGAGCAGTCATGTTTACATTTGGTAAAAGTTTTGATGCTGGTTTATATTATTCTTTTGTATTAAATCAAAATTCTGATGAAATAGTTGACCTTGAAGTATCGTCTAAAGGTAGTGAATAGAAAACTTGTAAATTGTCAAATTAAAGGCAAGTTTTTAAGAAATTAAAATTTGAGCTAGACATTTTAAACACACTTAAAAGTGTTTTAAAGTTTAGCTTTTTTAATTTTTTATTTAAGAAGGTAATTGTCTTTTTGTTAAAAATTTGGTATTGTGCCATAAACTAAAATTTAGAAAATAAATAAAATTATTTGCTATTTCAAATTATTTTGTTAAAATAGTTAAGTGTCAATTCTGATACTTAACTTTTTATTTTAGGGGTATAGTTCAAGTGGTAGAACATCGGACTTCAAATCCGAGTGTTGTGGGTTCAAGTCCTGCTACCCCTGCCATGATGTTTTATAAGATGAAAGTATGAAGATACTTTTTTTATTTTAGAATTATTATTCTTTTATAATATTTGTGTTATGATTTAAAAGAATTTAGGGGTGTAGTTTAATGGTAGAACAGCGGTCTCCAAAACCGTACGTTGTGGGTTCAAGTCCTATCACCCCTGCCAGGATAATAAAATGGAAGTATACCCAAGTCTGGTTGAAGGGGGCGGTCTCGAAAACCGTTAGGTGGAGTGATCCATGCAAGAGTTCGAATCTCTTTACTTCCGCCATAAAAAGAAAACAAAAAAACCATTTCTAATTTAGAAATGGTTTTTCCTTTTATTTATTTTCTGGAATTGCAACAAAGGCAATTGTATCTAAGCCAGCATGAGCAACAAAAATATTAGCTAATTGTTCGGTATGATAATTTATTTTTAATTCGTCTAATTTTTGAGTAACATTATCTCAAATTTTATCAGTACATTGATTTGTTTTTAAAACAAATAACTGAAATTTTTCTTTGACTGTTTTTTTAAATTTATCTCATGTTTCAACTAGTGCTTCAATTAAATTATTTAATGTTCGTGATGAAGCAATTTTTTTGGGATATTCACCTCATTGAATTAAAATTTTAATTTTAAATAGATTAATCAATGATAATAACACTTTTCCAACGCGCCCCCCTTTTGATAAGCGTTCTAAACTACCGGGGATCATTGCCATATATGTTTTTTGTTCTAAGGCATTTGTTTTTGCAATAATTTCTTGAACAGTGAGATTTTGTTGTGCTAATTCATTGGTATAAATAACTAATGTTTTTAAAGCAAAAGCGGCCGTGTGGTTACGAATAACGTGGACTTTTCCGCGATATTGTTTTTCTTGGCTTAAAGTATAAGCAGTTGCATATTGACTTGATAGTTTTTCGGCAATAGGATAATGAATAATTTCGTCATATGTTTTCAAAATTTCATCATATTTTGCCATTAATTCTCCTGTTGAAGCTTGGCTTGTTTTAGTACTTCCTGTTTTAACAATATCATAGAAGTGATATTTTTTTATTTCTTCTTCAGTATCTAAAATATCGGTTTCGTTATTTAAAATAATATGTAAAGGAATAACATGGATTCCTAATTCTTTAATTTCTGCTGTTGTAAAACCGGCTGATGAGTCAGTTAGAATTGCAATTTTTTTATTCATAAAGTTATTCTCCTTTATTTATCTCAACATACTAGGACCACGGTATTAGGGCCGGTGTGAGCAGCAATAACGTTTGCTAGAATGTATGTTGAAGTAATTATAGCACCAGCATTCTCAATTATTTGATAAACTTCGTTTAAAGTTTCGTTATCTGTTTTAGAATGTAGTAAAATAATATTTTTTCAATTTTCGCGTTCTTTTTTAATTTGACTAAGAGCTGTTTCAACAGCTTTTTTAAATGTTCTTGTTTTGTCAAATTTATCAATTCGACCATCATATCTTAAAATTGGTGTTATTTTTAATAATGATGCTAGTGCTGCTGCGGCAGCAGTAATTCGACCACCTCGTTTTAGTGTTTCTAAACTCTTTGGAATAATAAATGCACTAAATTTTGTTTTAATTACATCAATTCTTGGTTGAAATTCTGTTAATTCAACACCTTCTTGAATTCAACTGTAAATTAAATCAATCATAAAAACTAATAGTTCACTAACGCCATCAGTATCAATAACAAAGACCTTTCCTTTATATTCTTCACCTTGTGCCAATATTGAGATATTTTCATGCTGGCCCGATAAACCTTTTGACAGTCCTACAAAAACAATATTATCGTACTTTTTCAATAATTCATTTCAAGTATTTAACATTTTTCCCATTGGAATTTGGCTTGTTTTAATTACTTGGTGTTCTAAGATATCATAAAATTCATTAAATGAAATAATATCTTCATCATCTTCAACTTCACTCCCATCTGGGAAATTTAATAATAATGGTAGTAAATAGGTATCTTTATATTTTTTTAATTTGTCCTTCTTGATTCCTGACGATGAATCTATTATTAATGCAACCTTACGCATAATTGCCCTCCATTTATTTTCTATAAATTTAATTATCATTGAATTTTAGTTATTATATTGTTAAACTCTTAACAATATAATAATTATAAACTTTGATATAATAATTTCAAGAACGAAAGGAAGATAAAAATGAAAATTACTAACGAAAAGAAAATAATGTATGAAAATATTTTGCAAGCATTTGGGCCATCAGGGTGTGAAGAACAAGTTGTTACATTAATGAAACAATATTATCAAAAGTATACAACAGAAATAATTCAAGATAATTTAGGAAGTTGTTTTGCGGTTATTCGTAATCAAAAAGGAATTAAAAATGCTAAAAGGGTAATGCTAATGGCGCATGGTGATGAAGTTGGTCTTATGGTTAGTCAAATTAATGAAAAAGGATTAATTAGAATTAATCCATTAGGAGGAATTTGAGAACAAACATTATTAGCTAAGCGGGTAAAATTATTAAAAGATGATGGAACTTTTATAACCGGAGCAATTTCGGCAATTGCTCCCCATTTGTTATCACCAGAAGCACGCTTAAAACTAACGTCAATTAGTAATATGCTAGTTGATTTTGGATTTACTTCAAAAGCAGAAGTATATGCTGCTGCTGTTCGGGAAGGCAATTTTGTTATTTGTGAAGGACCAACTGTTTTTTAAATGACAAACGATTGTTATCAAAGGCAATTGATAATAGAATGGGTGTGATTTTAGGATTAGAAGTATTAGAACAAATTAAAAATAAGGGATTAGATTTTGAATTATATGTTGGTTTTAGTGTTCAAGAAGAAGTTGGAACTCGTGGCGCAGCAACTGCGACAACGTTAATTAAACCAGATTTTGCAATTGTAACAGATGTTTCACCCGGGCAAGATTATGAATCAACAAATACCTTTGGTCAGTTGGGGCAAGGTGTAATGTTACGAGGAATGGATAATGGTTATGTTACTCGGCATGATTTGATCAAATATCAACTTGATTTAATGCAGCAACATCAAATTAAGTATCAATTTTATATTTCCCCAGGTGGTACTGATGCTGGACGTGTTCATTTAATGGATTGTGGAATTCCGACAATTCCGGCTTGTTTAATTGCTCGTAATTTACATACAATTAGTGGTATTATTGATTTAGATGATTTTAATGAAACAATTAAGTTGGTAACAACTATTATTGAAGATTTAAATGAGACAAAGATTAAGAATTTTAATTGAAGTGAGAAGAGGTAAAAATGGAGACAGTATTAATTGGTTTATTCTATCAGCCGGATTTTGATGTTTTAGTTGGGTATGAACCAATCGTTACGCAAGGAGAACATACGATTAAGAAAGAATGGTTTTTTTCATAATAAAAATATTCAATGTCATAGTTTTAATTTGTTAAATGCTAGTCAGCATTTAACAACAAAATTAAGACCAGGTATTAATAGTGATAATCAATTATTATTAACAGAGTTAGCAACAATGTTTAAAAAACAAGGGTATCTATTTCATAATATTAATAATAAACCCCAATTTATTGTTGGTCAAATTTTAGAATGTAAGCAACACCCTAATTCTGATAAATTAAATATTTGTCAAGTTACGATTGGTTCTGAAATTCTTTAAATTATTTGTGGAGCAGATAACTGTGAGGTTGGTCAGTTAGTTGTTGTCGCACGAGTTGGTGCAATTATGCCCTCAACATTACAAATTGTTCCTAGTAAATTACGAGGTGTTATGTCAAATGGAATGTTATGTTCAGAACGAGAATTAGGATTATCATTTTCTAGTATTGGTAAAAAAATTATGTTATTATCACCAAAACAATATCATCTTGGAAATAGTTTTTGAAAGGAATATTATAATGAGTAAAATTAAAACAGGATATTATAGTGCCTTTTATTTTTTAAAAACAGCTAATATTTTAAAAAATGAGAAACCAAATGATATTATAACAATGCAATTTTTTCAGCGGGAAGAAAATGTTATTTTGGCGGGGGTTAATGAGTGTGTTGAATTATTAAAAACGGAATCTTTTAACCCAGAGACACTTGAAATTACAGCTTTGACTGATGGTGATGTAATTCAACCAAATGAGCCAGTGTTAAAAGTTACGGGGCATTATTATCAATTTGGTCATTTAGAAGGAATCATTGATGGTATTTTAGCACGACAAACTAGTATTGCGACTAACTGTCATCGAATTTTACAGGTAGCAAATAATAAACCAGTTATTTATATGAACGATCGTAGTGATTATTATTATAATCAAGAAAATGATGGTTATGCTGCTAAAGTTGGGGGAATTACCAATTTTGTGACAACAGCTCAGGTAACAAAATTGACAGGGAATTATGAACCAATGGGAACTGTCCCGCACGCTTTAATTCAAGCATTTAATGGAGATTTAATTGTGGCACTACATGCTTATCAACGATTTTATCCAACTGATAAATTAGTGGCCTTAGTTGATTATAATAATGATGTTATTACTGATACTTTAAAAGTGGCAGTTGAATTCCCAAATTTATATGCGGTTCGTGTTGATACATCGCAAGCTTTAGTTGACAAATATTTTCTTGGGAAAGAAAAACAATACCCACTTGGTGAAATTAACGGGGTAAATAAACATTTAGTTTGTGCCTTACGCCAACAATTAGATCAACAAGGTTATGATTATGTTAAAATCATTGTTTCTTCAGGATTTAATGTTCAAAAAATTATTGAATTTGAGAAGGAAGGAGTGCCAGTAGATATTTATGGGGTTGGTCAATCTTTAGCAAAAATTAATATTGGTTTTACTGGTGATGCTGTGCAATTAAATGGTGTTGATCAAGCCAAATTTGGTCGGCATAACATTATTTCAAATCGACTAGTTAAAAAGTAAGAAATGTTTTATAATATAGGTAAATAAAGGGGGGGTTTTCATGATGAGTGAAAATAAAAACCAAAAAATCGAATCTTATTATAATCATGATGATGCTTATCCTCATCTAAAGCGTGAACAAAAACGACAACAAGAAGAAGTATCAAAAGCAACTAATATTGAACCTCCAGCTGAGGAAAAACCTTCTTTAAATTCATTGGGAGAAGTTATTTCACCATTGTATGGGAAAAAACTTGATGGGGCTAATGATTTTAAAAGTACGATGAGTAGTTATGAACATAATTTGCATGATGAATTAGAAAGTGCTGCTTCTAATTCAATTAATGAAATTATTGAACAAAAAATTGTTGAGAAAAAAGCTGAGTTAGCAAAAATTCATGTTGTTGAAGAAAAAGTTTCAGATGCTGAAAAAGTTAATATTGAACAATATTTTAAAAAATATAATCCATTGACAGATGGTGGCACAATTAAGTCAACTTTAAAAAATCGCAATAAATTATCAGAACAAGCAGCCCAAACCGTATCATTTTTATTTAAACCACGTAAAAATGGGGAAAATTTTTTTGGGGAACGAACAGCTGAATTAACATTGGAGTTAGAACAAATTAAACAAAAAATTAGTAATCCCAAACCACGTTATCAAGTTGATGAGTATGAACAAACGGCATTGTTCGAAGGATTAGAAGAACAAAAACTAATTAATGAACAAATTCGTCAAGCGGTTGCAGAAGCTTATCATATTGATGATAATTTTTCCGAAAATATGCCATTAGAACAACGCCGTTGCTTGATTCAACACAACTCAACTAAAGCAGGAGCAGTTCGATTTAAGACCCTACTTAATTTACAAGAGAGTAATTTAAATAATCAATTCTTACGTCGTTCAAAACCAATCGCACAATATCATCAAAATTTGCATGATTTACGAAAAGATGATTCAAATTCAGAAACAAAACATGTTAATGATTATTATACTAAACGTAATCCATATTTATCACGTATGTTAGAATTGGAAGAACGTACTGCGCGAGAAGCTGAGGAAAAACGAAAAGAACGAGTTAAGGCTCAAATTAATGAAAGTAAAAATCTTGATAAAGATGAGAATAAATAAGGATTTTTATTTTGATATTAAATAAAATAAGTTATAATGTAAAAGTAATATTTAATTTGATTAGAAAAAAGGGTGGAAGAAATGATATATATCTTAGCAACTAGTGACGATTTATTAATTTCACAAACAATTTTAATTATTGTTTTATTATGTTTAGCGATTGTATTTTGTTGTTATGGAATTATTGCCGCTCGGAAAGTTGCAATTGCTGCTAAGAAATTTGATTATTTTGTTGAAGACTTAACTTATAAATCAGAAATGTTAAACTCTACTGTTGACACAGTTGTTAAAGTTTCAAATTATATTGATGTATTTGAAGCCTTTGCTAAACGGAATGTTAAGGCATGAGTAAAAGTTATTGCTCGTAATAAAGATATTGCTTATCGAATTGTTGATAAATTAAAAGATTTTGCTAATTCTGATGAGAAGGAATAATTATGGCTTTTAAGTTTGTTAAAACATTAGCAATTATGGTAACGGGGATGCTTATTGCTCCTAAAAAAGGATCAGAATTACGGCAAGATTTTATTAATTTAGTTAAAAAGTATAATCCACAATTGAAAAAAATGGTTAATAAAATTGAAATTGTGTGAGAAAAATCACAAGGAATCGAATCAGATGAAGTAGCAGCGGATATTGAATTACGAATTAAAGATGTTAAGGGTGCTGTAGAAATTTTAGATTCTGCTTCAACGAAAGAAATGGCCTATAAAGCATTAAAAAAAATTGATGTTGGGGCTGTAAAATTAATTAAAGCTGCGGCAAAATCACCAAATGTTCGGGCAGTTGCGAAAGATTTAGCTAAAATAACAGTTTCTGCAATTGATGCCGGAATTAAGGTAACGGAAGATTTGAAAAAAACATCAGCGTCAATTTCAGAAAAAATTATTGAAGAGGAAAAACCTAATCAACTTAAAAAAATCGCAAAAGTCGATAAAGAATAACTCTAACATTTTAGAGTTTTTTAAATAGTAGAGGGAATAAATGATGGTAAAAGATATTATAGAAGAATTAAAATGACGAGGTCTATTAAAGCAAGTAACTAATGAAACAAAATTATTAAAAGCCCAAGCTTTAAAAAAGGGGGTTTATTGTGGGTTTGATCCAACAGGTGATTCATTACATGTTGGTCATTTAATTCAAATTATGTTGTTAAAACGTTTTGAAATGTTTGGTTTTCAGCCAATTGCTATTATTGGTGGTGGAACCGGAATGATTGGTGATCCAAGTGGTAAAAAAGCAGAACGGATATTATTAGATGACCAGACGATTATGCATAATGTTCAAGCAATAAGCACCCAAATGCAACAATTAATTGGAAAAAATGTACGAATGGTTAATAATGCTGATTGGTTACAAAAAATGACTTTAATTGATTTTTTACGAAATGTGGGGAAAGACTTTAATATTAGTTACTTGTTAGCAAAAGAAAATATTGCAACAAGAATTGAGGTTGGGTTATCATATACCGAGTTTGCTTATACTTTATTGCAAGCGTATGATTTTTATCAATTATATGTAAATTATGATTGTGCTGTTCAAACGGGGGGAAGTGACCAATGAGGAAATATTACTTCAGGGACAGACTATATTCATAAACAAATCGGCGAAGATAATTTAGCATGTGGTTTAACAATGAATTTATTAACTAAAGCTGATGGGTCAAAATTTGGAAAAACAGAATCAGGAGCGGTTTGATTAGATCCAAAAAAAACATCACCATATGAATTTTATCAATTTTTCTTTAATCAAGATGATCAAGAAACTGGAAAATTATTACGTTATTTAACAATGTTGACGGAAGCAGAAATTATTGCAATTGAAAAAGAACATCAAAAGGAACCAGCAAAGCGTATTGCACAAAGAAAATTAGCTGAAGTAGTAACATTATTTGTACATCAAACTGATGGATTAGCAACAGCACAAATTGTAAGTGAAGCATTATTTAATGGTAATTTGCACCAATTATCGAAACAGCAATTGGGTCAATTGCAAGGTAGTTTATCATCTTTTTCATTAACAACTTTTGATTTGCCAATTCTTGATTTATTAGTTCAAGCTGAAATTGTGCCATCAAAACGAGAAGGACGTGAGTTCTTAGAGCAAGGGGCAATCACAATAAACGGGAATGTTGTTAATGATGAAGCATGGGTTGTTACAAAAGATAAATTTTTATTTAATAAATATTTAATTGTTCGTCGTGGAAAACGAAAATACCATTTAATTTCTTGTGAATAATTATGTATTTAAAATAAAAAGACACACTTTTATAAGTGTGTCTTTTTAAGATATAAAATTATTTTAATTCAACGGTTTTGTTCTTGGCAGCTTTATTTTTATTTTTAACATAAAGACGAGTATAATAAATCACTTGGATTAATAATACAACAAAGATATTAATAAATGCAAATAAACGACAATGTCAAGGTGTTTGTGGTAATGCTAAAACAGCAATTAACAATGCTAAAGCATAAGCATTTAACGTTCCTCAAATTATAATTTTATGTCATAATTTTAATTTTCTTTTCTCAGTTTTTTTCATGTTTAGAACCTTTCTGGTATGTCTGACCATTTATATCTGTGTAAAATACACTTAATATTATTTTAACTTAAAAATCTGAAATTATGTCTTTTATTCTTTAATTTTTAAATTATTTTTCTTATTTTTAATATACATTTATATATTAAAAATCTGGATATATAAGGGAACATATTATTATGAACAATTTTTTAATTAAAACAATAAAATTTAGTGGCTTTCGAAAATTTGATAAAGAAATAGAAATAAAATTTGATACTAATAAAAACTTATATAATTATAAATATTCGGTTAAAGAAGTAGAATTTAAAAATAATAAGACAGAAAATTTTAATTCCGTTAATTATCTTAAATTAATAAATAAAAAATAATACATTCTGTATTATTTTTTATTTATTAATTAGGAGTTTTCTTTTTATTCAATTCTAATTCATTTTTAGCTTTTTCGTATATTTCAACAATTGCTTTATGACGTAGATATTCTTCTTCAGAAATATTTTGAATCACACGTTCCTTAATTTCATCTTCAATAAATAATGATATATATTTATTTAGTGTGTTAATTGCTTTTTCAATTTCTTCGTTTGTTGCAACATAATCAGAAATTAATTCAAATTTTTCCTCTCAAGTTAAACTATTAACAAATTCTAAAATAAACCGTGGATTTTCTTTAATGTATTCTGATAAAGGTTTATCAATATGTTCATCAATAAAAATATCAATTTTTTCTGGTAACATTTATCTTTTTTTACCTCCTGAATCTTTTTAATGTTAATATTTTTTTCTTTAAATTATCAACTTCGTTTTAATTATAACATTTATTTTTAAAATACCGAATATCAAATTAGGTACCTCCTAAACCGCTTAACGGGCGGTTTTTTATTTGCAATCGTACGATAAAATAAGGATTTTTTCAGGTATTTTAAAAGTTAGATACTATTTTTCATTGTTGTCAAATTTTACTCAGTTTGTTATCTTTATATTATTTATTTAATAAAATGACTGAATAAAATGATATTTTAATTAGTTACAAATCCTTATTTTACGTAATAAACAAATGGGAGGTAGAAATGACTATAAAATTATTTAAAAAAATATATAAATCATATATTTATGATTTTTTAAATGAAAATGCAATTGATGAATGGATACATCGTGTTTTAATACTTGGTTCTTGTAATGCTCAATTTTTAGCTAATTACCCTGATTGTGAGAGACAACTATTAAATTTAAATTCATCTGTAATTTTTTCGAAGATTTTAAAAAAGAGGAAGAGCATTTAAACTCTTGGAAAGAGCGAATAAGAAATCAGGAATGGATATCATGGACTTAATGAATGAAAGAATATCGATAAATGAATAGAATAGTATTAGAGGGCATCGATGGTGTTGGCAAATCAACTTTTGCAAATAAATTATGTAATAATTTAAATTCACAAGGGATAATAATACACTCAGATTCAAAAACGCCTAATACTTATGAATGATATTCAAAATTAAATTCTGATGATTCCTTAAATATAATTTTTGATAGATATGCTTATGGAGAAATTGTTTATTCAAAAATATTTAATCGAAAGTCTAAATTAACTGTTACTGATCTTGAAAAATTAGAATTAGAAATTGCTAGTCAAAATGGATATATTATTTATTATCAAGCTTCTAAGTTGGAATTATGTAAAATGAAGTGCAACAAATCTTATTAATTAAATAATAAAACAAAAATTATAAAAAATCAATTATAAATTTTTAAAAATTAAAATATTTATAATTTTTATTTCATTTTAAGGAAAATTAAGCACACTGAAAAATAATTTATTAAATTGTTCAAATAAACTTATCTAAAATTCTCTAAAAATACTTCTTTTGCTGTTCTTCAATTTAAAATAGGCCTTAATTTTCCATTTATAACTTCAACTACTCAATCTATTTTTTGTTGACTAATATTATTAAAATCAGTTCCCTTAGGATATCATTCTCTAAGTTCAGAATTCATATATTCAATTAATGGTTTTTGTTGTGGTGAACCAGGATCACAAAAATAAACTTGTGTTTCAGCAAATATTTCTAATTCTCTTCATTTACTAAATTCTTTTCCTCTATCAGTTATTATTCCTTTAATTTTACCAATTAAATTATTTCTTATAACAATATCCTTAAACTTTTTTACAACTTCATTAGCGGTATGATTTTTCAATTTCATTACAAAGTAATTTTTACTTAATTTTTCAACTAAAACTAAATTACTAGATTGATGGTCTTTTCCAACTACGGTGTCCATTTCAAATCAACCAGCATCAGATTTTTTATTTTCAATATCTCATATTGATTTAAAATTAGTTAATTTACCACGATTATCAAATTTCCCTTTTTGGAATGGCAAGGGTTTTTTGGACAAATTTTATATAGAGTAAAGATTTTTATATTGGATTGGTGATAAATAATTTAATTTGCTATGAATACGAGTATTATTATATCAATTAACATAATCAAATAATTCTAATTTAAATTCTTCAATACTTTTAAATTTTTTATTTTTGACTAATTCAGTTTTTAAAATTTTATAAGTAGATTCAGCTACTGCATTGTCATAAGGATATCCAGGTTTACTATAAGATTTTTGTACATTGTTCTTAGTCAAAAGTTTATAAATAGTACTATTGTTAAATTCACTTCCTTGGTCAGTATGAAATATTTTAATATTTTCTAAAGAAAAATTAAGTTTGTTAAAAGTACTTTCAACTAATTTTGCATCTTTATGAGAACTAACATCATAGCTAATAATTTCACGATTAAACAAATCAATCAATAAACATACATAATATTATTGATTATTAATTCAAACATAAGTTAAATCACTGACAACAACTTCATGTAATTTATAATTATCAAAATCTTGATTTAACAAATTATTATATTTGTAAGTGATATTTTTGTTATTATGATGTTTATATTTAATTTTTGTATAATTTGAAATTAAATTATATTTTTGCATTATTTGACTAATTTTTATTCGTGACAATATAATATTTTGTTGTGCTAACATAACTTTAATTTTTCTTGTACCATAGTTTTTTCTACTTTTTAAGAAAATACTGATAATAGTATTATCAATATGTTGGGCTTGACTAAGTTTATTTGATTTTAATTGATAATAAAATGTTGATCTAGCAACTTTTAGTGTTTTACATAAATTAGTAATTTTATACTTTTCTTTGTTATTTTTTATAATTACTATTTTTTGCCTATTATCAGTGTTGTTTGCTTTAAAATATCATTTTCCATTCGTAATTGTTTGTTTTCTTTTCGCAACTGAATAAGTTCATTTTCTTCAACAGAGCGATTGTCTTTAGCTTTAAATGATCCTGAATTGTTAAATTCATGCACTCATTTTCAAACAATGGATTTACCAATTTGATAGTCATTAGATAATTGACCAGATGTTTTGCCTGATTTATAAAGACCAACAATTTGTTGTTTAAATTCATCGGTATAATGATTCTTTGTCATATAATTACACCTCCATTGTAACTTAATTATAATCTTTTACTCTACATTATTGTTGTCCAATTTATCTTAACCCATCCAATACAAAATTAATCACTCATTTAGAATACTTTAAAAATAAATCTAATTTAATTACTAAACAAAATAATTTATTAAATGTAATTAAATACTTAAAAAAACGTAAAGATGGTATTATTGCGTATAAACATGATTGATGTTTAAGCGCATGTGCAGAAGCATTAATATCACATACAATAAAAGCACAGTTAGGGCATGAAAACAAGATATATTCATATGATTCATTTAGGAATATCTTAGCCTTACGTGTAGCAAAAATTAATGGATTAAACTTAGTTAAAGAAATGTTTAAAGAACAGCTTGAAAATAAAGATATTTCATTAGAAAATATGAAAATGGCTAAGTAAAATAATGATGCTAATAATTCATTATATGAACCTAAAAAAGGAGGTATGCCTGTAATGCAATATCATACTACTGGAATTAGTAAAGCATTAAAAGAAATAATAGTAGTAAGATAGTAGCTAAAAAGTCATTAATTTTGCAAAAAAGAATATTTTTAAAATATTCTCATTTTAGTATTCCCTTTTTTCAAGAAGTGTGTTTTAATAAATATGTAAATAAGATACTTTTAAATTAAGCGGTTTAATGATTAACTATTTTTGAAAATAGTTAAGAAATTTTTGTTAAACTGGTACCTAAAATAATATTTGGACTTTTTAAAAAAAATTTTTGCATTTTTGTAAATAAATATATATAATAGTTGAAAGTACCGGAAATAATTTAAAAAAAGCAAAGGTATGAGAGCAGATGGACAAATTAATTTTTACATTTTTTGGGTTTAAATATATTGATTTAGCATTATTAATTTTTATTGCTAAAATATTAGTTTTTTTTGCGGTTCTTTATCTTGCTTCATATATTACTAATCTTTCTGTTTTAAAAATAAAAGTTAAAAAAACCTTGGCAATTATTTTTTTAGTTATAATTCAAATTAGTTTTTATTTTTTATTAAATATGTCACGATTACTAATTATTCATAATTTACTACATTTAATGACCTTTACTATTAGTTGATGAGTTTTAATAGGCAAGCATCATTTTCCAAATTATTATACTGATTCCATAATATGTATTGTTTCTATTGTTTTTGAATTTATCCTAATTGCAGTGTATGCAATTGACAAAGTTAAAGTTAGAACAGGTGATAGTGTTGTTATTTTTGGGTTTTTAGGTTTTGTTTCAGTTATTGTAACATTATATTTTTTCAGACAACTGTGAACAAAATATTTAAAAATAATCTTAATTAATAAGATTTTAACTTACATTAATTCAATGAAAGCAATTCATAGTGATTTGTTTGAAAATAATCTATCTGTTGTGTTGTTTTCACAAAGTGTTTTTGTATTGTTTTCAATTGCTTTTTCAGTTGATAGTTTAATTATGATTCATAAGATTTTATTAATTTTCAAAAAACATAACATTAAACAAAACTTTAACTTTGTTTTATTAATCGAATTAGATAATATTATTAAATGGTTGCAAATGTATATGTTGGTTAATAAACGTAGTGAAAAAGAATTAAAAATCATTGTTAATGGTTATCAACGGGAGTTATTAAATTAGAATGTTCTCGGGTAGTTATTTTTAATTAAATAAAAGTTTTTATTGATAGTAGAGAGTGTAAAGGAAATAAAGAAATGAAAAAACTTTTAACTATTTTAGGGAGCTTTGTTTTAACTAGTTCAGCGGCTTTGAGTGGTACAGTATGTCAGAATCAACCTTCTGGGGTAAAGCCAGACAATGATTCAAATACTAAGCATGATCAAGTAGATGATCCAACTACTGTTAAAGATCCTGTCCAAGCGGCAAAAACTAAAATTATTAATAAATTAAATCGTTTTTCTGAATTAACGCTGATGATTATTGATAGTAATGATTTTCAAACAGTTAATGCTGATGATGCTTTTAATATTTTAAAAAATAATTTTACTGAATTTGGTGATGATTTAATATTAAAACAAACTAATTTTAGTAAAATTGAAGTTGTTGATGAATCAGTAATGCATTGTGGGCAACTGGAGTTAACTGCTGATTTTAAGGGAGAAGAATTAGTTAATCCGAAAACAGAAGATAATAATTTTGCTGTTGCGGTTACTACTAATGATTTGAAATTAACTAACGAAACAATTCAAAAATTAAATCAAAGTTTAACAATTATTTTTTCAAAAATGGACCTTCCAATTTCGGGAAGTAGTTTATCAATTGAAACTATTTTAGGCATAGTTACTCAGGTTGGTTTATTTGATAATTTACCAACTGTTATTCCAACAAAATTTAATAATAGTGATTTAAATTGAAGAAAATGACAAAATTTTATTAATTTATTAACTAATTTACCAGGTGTTGGTGATTTCCTAAAAGATGGAGCAATTGATAAAACAATAGAACAAAATATTATTATTGGAACAACAGCAACAATTACGATTAAAGCAAAATATCTTGATATTCTAAATAGTTTAGCATCAGATATCATTCATTTTCGTAATTTTGTAGTTGAACAACGCCAACAACAAAAATCACAAAATTTATTGTTACTATTAATTCAATATTTATTTGATACACCACGAAATATTAATGATGATGGTTTTCTAGATGTTAATAAAGATATTGATAGTAATAATGGTGGCAAAATTAAATTTGGTACTAATTTAGAACGTATTTTACATAATTTATTTGATGGTTGAAAAAACAAAAGTAATGAGTGATCGGCTGTTAGGACACCAATTTCAGTTGTGATTGCGGTAAAAGTGCTTTTTGTTACAACAACTATTAATATTAAATATGAGCAAATTCCGCCACGTTGATACCAAGTAACATCAGGAACAGAAGGAATTATTGATATTCTTCCGGTAAAACATGTTAAATCTTTTATTAATCAATTATTTAATTATGATTTAAATTCAGATTTAAAATTAACAGCTCATATTGTTAAATGAGATTTTAATTTTTCAATTCCGCTGAGCAAAGAAATTCAACAATTAATTCCAACGATGTTAAAAATAAATGGTCACAGTGAAACAGCAATTGCTAATAGTAAGGTTAAATTAACTAGTGGTAAATGGCATATTGAATATCAAGATCAACCAAATGGTGAATGAAAATTAGCCAATGGTGTTGATGATTTAGCAACAGCATTTGATGTGCGAATTAACATTGATGGTATTGGTTTTACTGTAAAATCAATTAATGATAAGACAATTTTATTTAAAACAACCAATGAAGATTTACATATGATTTTTATTCCGGATATTAACTCAAAAATTTTAGGGTCATAATTTTTGAGAAAGTTGCTATAGATTTCTTTTAAGTTAAACAGGGATAAATAATAAATATAAATGACTTTGGTATTATTACCAAAGTCATTTTTTAAATTATTGCATTTTTAATTTATAATCAGTATAATTTAATATAATTATGAATAGTAAAAAATGGAGGCTCTATATGAAGAAGATTAGTTTAATTTGTTCAGCGGGGATTAGTACTAATCGAATTTTAGATAAGATTAATGATGTTATTGCAAAAAATAATTATGATATGCAGTTTTTTGCAATAACGCCAGAAGAATTAGAAAATGATGATTATGATATTATTTTATTAGCCCCGCAAGTTGAATATTTAACAACAAAAATTAGAGCTATTTTAAAAAATAGTAAAGTTGTTGTGTTACCATCTGAATTATATATTAACAATGATTCAGAAGGGATTATTAATTTTGTTAATACATTATTTGATTAGATTAAGCAAAATAATGCAAAGATAGTCTTTGCATTATTTTTATCAAACTTTTTATTTATTTATTTTATACAATAAAAATATTTTTTATATAAAAACCATATCCCTTCCTTTTTATGTTAAAATATATGTGTATTATTTTTGACTAAAGAAAGAGTGGTGATATTTCTATGCTTGGACAACAGGAACAGTCCGGAACCAGTATGGACCGGTTAACGAGGGGTATTAATTTTAATAAAAGTAATACATTATTATTTAATATTGTTTTTGACCATCAAAGAGATAATCACCGTAATTGTGCATAATTGCTAAATTTTTTGCTTGCGTTAATTTATCTTCTTATTTTGTTGTGTCAAGAAACAAAGTAGGAAAGGAAGCAGAATATGTTTGGGAGAGATAGAACAAAAGAAGCTTTATTAAAGAAGCTGAATTTTAATGATAAAAAATTAAAATCATGTTCAAAACTGAACCAAACTGAATTATTAACTAAATTCAAAGATAATCAGTTTGGGGTAAAAACTACTGATGTAGAAAATTTACAAAAAGAATATGGATATAATAAAGTAGATACGACAAAATTCAACTGAGTTTTAAATTTCTTTAAATCATTTTTTGGACCATTTAACTTAGTTTTAATGGCAATTAGTGTTTGAAACTTTTATGAATTTTTCTCTACTCCTGTTGCTGAACGGGGAATTGCTGATGTTTTACCAGCAATTATTGTTGCAATAATGATTTTTGCAAGTGGGACAGTTGTTTATATTCAAACGATTAAAGCCCACTTTGTCACAAAAAAATTAATTAGTATTGTAAGCAATAAGGCAATGGCGATTCGTGATATTGAAGGATATGGGAACATTAATCATAATAATATGTTTGAACTAATTAAAAAAGGAGAAGATATTGATGTTCGTGATTTGGTGCCTGGTGATTTGGTTTACTTATCAAGTGGGGATATGGTTCCTGCGGATGTTCGAATTTTAGTTAGCCGAAATTTATTTATTAACCATGCTTCACTAACGGGAGAATCAATGCCAATTGAAAAACATGCAATAACAAGTAATTCTAATTTATTAGAATTAGAAAATATTTGTTTAATGGGGACAAGTGTTGTTTCAGGAAGTGCAATTGCAATGGTGATTCAAACTGGAATTAAAACATATTTTTCATCAATTTCAAGTGCATTACAAGAAAAACGCCCACTAACAAATTTTCAAACAGGAGTACAACGGGTAACATTTTTATTAATTATGTTTGTGTTAATTATGGCCCCAATTATTTACCTAATTTATTCGGGAACTAAAAATGATTGATTGGGGGGACTTACATGAACAGCAGCGGCAGCAGTTGGAATTGTTCCAGAAATGTTGCCAATGATTGTGACAAGTAACTTAGCACGGGGAGCTCGGAAAATGAGTCGGAGTAAACTTGTTTTTAAAAATTTAGGAGCAATTCAAAATTTAGGAGCAATTGATGTTTTATGCACGGATAAAACCGGAACATTAACAAATGATAAAATTGAGTTAATTAATTATGCAAGTTTAGATAATAAAAAAGAAACAAATTTATTGAAACTTTTATACTTAAATAGCTACTTTCAAACTGGAATTAAAAATCCATTAGATACAGCAATTATAGATCATGTTAAGGATAGTTCACATTATTTTACTCCTGATAAATATCAAAAAATTGATGAAATTCCTTTTGATTTTGAACGTCGTCGCTTAACAATAATTGTTAAAAACGAGGAGGAAACAAAATTAATTTCAAAGGGAGCAATTGAAGAAATTATTAATGTCTCAAATAAAATCTACTATCAAAATAAAATTGTTGATTTAGATGATGAAATGAAAAAACAAATTACTAGTACTGTAACGCGTTTGAACAATCAGGGATATCGTGTTTTAGGAATTGGTTATAAAGTTGTTAATGATGATAAAAAAGCATATAGTATTAGTGATGAGAAAGATTTAATTTTTTATGGATATGTAACATTTTTAGATGTACCTAAACCATCAGCAGCAAAAATGGTAAAAGTATTAGCGGCTCGTGGTGTTGATTTAAAAATTTTAACAGGGGATAATGCTGCTGTAACTCGTTCAATTTGTGACCGTGTTGGAATGCAAATTAAAGGGATTATTTCTGGAGAAGAATTAGACAAATTAACTGATTATGAATTAAAACGTGCCGTTGAAATTAATAATGTATTTGTTAAACTAAATCCAATTGAAAAATCAAGAATTATTGCTTTATTAAAAGCTAATAATCACGTTGTTGGTTTTATGGGTGATGGAATTAATGATGTTCCTGTCTTACGACAAAGTGATATTGCAATTTCAGTTAATAATGCAACTGATGTTGCTAAAGAAGCATCAGATATTATTTTATTAGAAAAATCATTAGATGTAATTGAACATGGAATTGAACAAGGACGTTTAACATTTGGAAATATTTTAAAATATATTAAAATAACAATGGCGTCACAATTTGGAAATGTTTTTTCCTTAATTGTTGTGGCATGATGAATACCATTTACTCCGATGCTGCCAGTACAAATGTTATTCCAAAATTTAATTTATGATTTTTCACAGTTTGCAATTGTGTTTGACCGGGTTGATGAAGATTTCTTATTACAACCACAGCGTTGACGAACAAAGGGAATGCTGTCGTTTACCTTTGTTAATGGTCCGATTAGTAGTGTCTTTGACATAATTACCTTTGTTATTTTAGGTTATGGCTTTGGTGTCTTTAATGCATATGTTGCTGATCCAAATTCAGCAAATGCTGCTTACCATGTTGCCATTTTCCAATCAGGATGATTTATTGAAGGCTTAATTACACAATCAGTAGTAATGTTAATGTTCAGAACAAAACAAATTCCATTTATTCAATCAAGACCAACTTGACCAGTTAATGTGTCAACAGCGCTTGTTATGGTGTTGGGATTCTTAATTCCATATGTCTTTAACAATGTCTTTCCGATGACCGCCCCACCATTGGTATATATTCCAATTGTTTTGGGTGTCATTGCGGCATATTGTATTACCGCACAATTGTCAAAAGTTGGTTATATTAAAGTGGTTAAAAATTGATTATAAAATAGTATAATGAAGTATTTAGAAGGAATGTGTTAATAAAATTAACAATTCCTTTTATTTTTTATTGGAATTATCATTTTAATGTTAAAATTTTAAATATACTTGTGTTAAAATTTTGATATTAAATAATATACTAAAAATTATTATTTAGCGTTTCATAATTTTGAGAACTGAAAAATAAATTAATGGAAAGGGTGAGATTGAATTATGCAGAAGAAGGCTGCTCAAAAATATGGATTTTTTATGTGTTTTTGTATGGTTGTTGGAACAGTTGTTGGAACGGGAATCTTCTTTAAAAATGAGGGTGTTTATGGATTAACAAATGGTAATGGAATTTTAGGATTAATTGCTTGAATTATTGGGGGTGTGATGGCACTTTCATTTGGATTGTCATTTATGGAAATTTCATCAGCAAAACAAGATTCTAATTCAGGAATTGCCTTATATGCAAAATTATTTGGTGGGCAACGTTTTGGCCGTGTTGTACGAAATGCAATGAATCATATTTATATTCCCTTAACTACTTTTACTGTAGCTTATTATACAACAAAAGCATCAATTTGAGCTTTTGGTGGTGGATTAGATGCTGAAATTGCGTTTAGTTCAAGGGTTGGTGGTTATGGAAATTATCAATTAATTTTAACTTTTTTTGCAATTTTTTATACTATTTTATTAATGTATATTTGTACTTATTTAGAAAAAACTGGGAAATATATCCAAATGACAACAGTTGTTTTAAAGTTAATTCCGTTAGTTTTAGTTGGTTTAATTGGAATGTTCTTTTTTAAAAATGATCCAAATGCTTTTAGTGAATCGGGCTTAGGGGATCCTGACAAATATAAGTTAGTATCAAATAAAAGTGGATTTGAAATGATTTTAATGGCTTTACCGGGGATTTTATTTTCATTTGATGGGTTTTTATCAACAACATATATTCAAAAAGATGTTAAAAAACCAGAACGTAATATTCCATTAGCATTGGTACTAGGATTAACATCAGTGACGATTCTTTATCTAATTGTTTCAATTGGAACTTTAAACTTAGATTCTAGTGGAAGTGTTGCTGCTGTTGCCGGAAAGATTTTTAGTAATCCTGTTACGAACAAAGTTTTTGAACGGGTTATCTTTGTCTTTATTTTAATTAGTGCTTTTGGAACTTTAAATGGCTATAGTTTTTCAATGGTAAAATTAAGTCGGTCATCAATTGAGGATAATTTTATTATTGGGGCAAAATGGTGTAATAAAATTGTTGCCAAACGTAGTCTTAATTTAGCAAATTTTGTTGCTGCAGTCATCATAACATTAGTATGGGGACTAATTATGGGAATTCCAACTGTTTTTGCAAAAGAGACTTATAATTTTTATGATTTTATTAGTAATGCTGGTGTTGTTATGGCCTTTTTGATGTATGGAGCAATTATTGGCTTAGGAATTTACAATTGTTATCATCAGCGGATTAAAACAACTAAGAATTGATATTTTATCCCGGCAGCTATTATTAGTGTGATTTGTATTGTAACAATTATTAGTTATAATGTTTATTCATATTTCTTAAATGCAATTGTAATGTTAGAGAAAACAGGACCAATTTTAGCAATTGTTTTATTAATGCTAATTTTAGTTTTACCATGACTTGGGTTATGAATGAAAGACAATGAAACAAAAGGGAAAAATATTAGGACCATTAAAAGCATAGATTACCAAAATAATGGTGATAATAAAAATATTAGTGTTGACACAGATGATGATAATATTGAAGAAATTAAAGATAATAAAACGTAGGTAACAAAAAAAGTAAACATATTTTCTTAGATATGTTTTTTATTGGTAATAAAGTCCCCTTTCGATAGGGGGAATAAATCTTTTTAATAGGGGAGTTTTTGGTAGTTTATTCGTTAAAAAAGACAAGAATTAATTTTTTATGTAGAATCCCCTACATAATAGCAATAAAAAGAATAAGTAATATTACTGTTAAAATTAGAATTACTTTTTATTGTTTTAGTGATATAATAAAAATATAAATTTTATTATGTAAATTGTAAATACAAGTGCAACAAATCTATTAACTAAATAATAACATAAAATAAAAAATATTTTTTGTAAAATTAACATAATTTACTAAATTATGATATTATATCTCTATGTTAATAAAGGAACTATTTTATGAAAAAAGAAATAATTATACCAAAAAATGTAAATAAAGAAGGAACTGAAATTAATTTTACTAAAAGAAACATAGAATATTATGGTAAAAAAATAAGTTTTAAGGATGAAATGGGAAATTTTAATTTTATTACTCAATCTGAAATAGATTTTTTCAAAAATTATTATTACTTGCATTTAATATTAAACCAACCAACAAAAAATTTTGAAAATTATTAAGAAGATTGTTTTATAACATTATTTATTAACATGATTTCTAAAAATTCTAAAATAAAAACAAAAGAAGAATTATCTATTTTTTTGGAAAATAAGTTATCAAAACAAAGTTATAATTTTAAATGAATTTTAACAATTATTGGTTCTGAGTATTCTAATATTAGAAATAATATACTTATAATTTTTGATACTTTAGCTAATAGTACAAAATTTTATTAGAATGATAAATATAGCATTTTTATTCGAAACAAATAAATTAACAAAAGAAACCGAAGATAAGATTTTAGATAAAGTTTGACTTAATCTAAAAGATGATAAATTGTTAAAAACAAAAGAAGATATTAACAAAAATTTTTATGATAGTTTTGATGAAAATGAAATTAAAATTTGAAATCAAAATTATAATGATTTGCAAAAAATCAGAAATATTCTTCAACATCCTACAAAAGTATATCAACCAAGTATAAAAAATATTGCATATGAATATTATTCACTTGAATATTTTGAAGAAAACAAAAAGTTAAAATACAAATATATTGAGGCTAATCGCTTAGGAATACAATCTGTTTTAAATGATAATGAAGAATATAAGATAAATTTAAAACATCAGAAATACGATATATTTAAAATACTTATTAATTGTTTAAAATTAATTTTTAAACATATTGATTCATATAATTAAAAAATTTAGAAAAGTTATAAATAAATAGATTAAACCTGAATTATTTCTACAAATTTAATAGTTATTTAAAAAAATGAATAAATAAACTTTTTGCTGAATTTCAATTTAAACATGGTCTTGGTCTTTCATTTATTATATTAGCTATTTCATCATAATATTGTTGTGAATAAATATCTAAATCTATTCCTTTAGGAAATCAATGTCTTAAATCACGATTAATCCGTTCAACAATAGGTTTTTGAGAAAATACTTTTAATAACTCTAATTACTTCGTTTGGTGTCTTATCTTTTAACTTTTTTACAATTTCAAATTTAGTTAATTGTTCAGTTAAAACCAAACAAACAGATTTCAAATCTTTGCCAACTATTGTATCCATTTCAAATCAGCCAAATTCATTTTTATTATGTTTAGCTTCTGCAATAGTTCTAAAACTAGTTAATTTACCACGATTATTAATAGTTTGCTTACTCTTGTTTTTTTGACCATGAAAGTATAAATTACGTTTATTTAAACCAAATAAACCAAGAAAAATATACTTATATAAAGTTTTAAACATACAGGAAATTTAATACCAAATTCACGTTTATATTGATAACAAATAATCTCTGGGGATCAATGAAATTTATTAAATTTTTCATCTAATCACATTAATTGGTGATATGAAAATTTAATATGTTTGACTGATTTTTTACGATTTTTAAGATACTTTTTATGAGCTTTAACAGCATTATAATACTTTGCATTATAAAAACGATTAATTTCACGTAAAATAGTACTTTGATGTTTATCCATTGCTTTTGCTATTTTAGATAAATTTGGTTTACCATTTTTCTTTTGAAATAGTTTTGATACTAATAACTGACTTAATATAACACGTTCATTAATACTGAAATGCTTATAATTCATTATTAAATACCTTTCTAAAATTTTTTGTTATAATTATTACAAGTTTTTAATAAAGGTAGGAATAAGTTGAAAATGAAAAAGTTACTAAGTATTTTAGGGGTATGTGGACTAGTTGGAATGTCAGCAAATTTAACAGCTTGTGATAAACCTAATAATAATGAAAACGGTAACGGTAATAAACCTGATAAACCTTGAATTCCACAACAACCACCAGAAAATAGTAATTGAAAGTTAATAACATCTGTTATTGGTGAAGGAAATACTGGTAAAACTTATATTGGTATTTTTGGAAGTAAAACAAACTGAAATATTATAGATTGAAAAGGAATTGAAGGAGAAGGAAAATGACATTTATATGAGTATAAATCAATTTATCGTTGAGATGGTGAAGGTGAGCCTGAAATACCAACAGTTGACAATAAAACAGGAAAAATTACAGATTGAAAAGAATAAAAGGAACTTAATAGTTCCTTTTTAAATTAATCGTACAAATTTCATAAATATAATTAATAGGAATATATTTGTTATTGTGTTATATAATGCTGGACTAAATTTTCATACCTCAAATGTTTGATTAAAAAAACTATATATTGTTTGAAAAATCTTACCAACGCCACTTGCTAATTCATTCATTTGCTTAACACCTGGAATATTATTAACAATTCAAATTGCCGCATTTCGAATATGACATGCTAAGTTATATCAACTACAACTTTCATATTGTGCTTGTCATCATTGACCGTCAGGGAATAATTCACCATTATTAATTTCTTGTCAGTTATAGATTCCAAAATTAAAATCATAATATCGATACATATCATTTTCTTTTTGAGCTTGTAATTCAAAAACATTATAATCAATTTTTTGTTCTTCAATTTTTTTGTATTTTAAACCATATTTATCTTTTAAAGCACCTTCAAAAACATAACCCTCATTTTGATTAATATTATAGTCATTTGCAACTGAAAAATCATAATTAAATACATTACCATAATTTGTATTATAAAACCGATTTTTAAACGCTGAATATAATTTAATATCTAATTTCTTGTATTTATCTGAAAAATAAAAGTAACGTGGATAAATTTTAAAACCATTATTAGCTAACAAACCATATTTTTTATTATATCCTTGTACATAAGTGTTATTTTCTAAATCAAAAATGGTTCGTAAATAATCTTTATAAAAGTTTTGCGAAACCGTAAACATACTATTTAATAATTTTTCAAATTGAGTTTTATTAGTATTTTTTTCGTCAATTAAAACATCTCTAAAATTAACTAACTTTAAACCAAAAAAGTTAATTAGAACAGTATTATATTGTAAATTATCAATATAACCACTTTCAATAAAATTACTACGATTTTGAAACACTGGCACCAACGCATGCGCAAAAAAGCTTTTAAAAATTTATTAATATTAATTTGACCTTTCATCTGTTCAAAAACTATTTTACCAGTATTAGGAGTATTACCTTGATAATAATTATATGTTTCAGCACTAAAATTAAATATATTTTCTTTTTCTTTCATAAAAAAATAAAAAACCTAAATCATCAGTATATCGATAACTATTGTAATCACTACCATTTCAATATTGTTTTAGGTGTGTTAACTCTAAACTCCCAGCAATAATATTTTTCTTTTCATCAATCGTTAAAATCATCCGATAAATTGATTTTTTAGTTAAAATAGTACCAGTACTAGCTTTATCTAAATTATTAATAATTTCAAAATCAAATATTATTCTTTGACTACCTAAATTTGGATCATCATAATCGGGGTTACCACCTTGCTGAACTCGAATATTTTCTTGCACAATAGCATTAATATACTTTAATAAAAAAAGAACGAGTATTTTGATATTGATTGTCAGTCCAAAAACTAGGATTGCCATTATTGTCAACTGTTGGTATTTCAGGCTCACTTTCACCATCTCAACGATAAATTGATTTATACTCATATAAATGTCATTTTCCTTCTCCTTCAATTCCTTTTCAATCTATAATATTTCAGTTTGTTTTACTTCCAAAAATACCAATATAAGTTTTACCAGTATTTCTTTCACCAATAACAGATGTTATTAACTTTCAATTTTGATGAACCAGATTAACTATTTGTAAATTATCAGCATACTTTTCTAATTTATTAATAACTTCAACAGTATTAAAATACTTAGCAAAAGAATAAGAAAAATTAGTTAATTCTTTTAAAAATTGTCTCTTATCAACATCATAAAACTTATCAATGTTATATTGTTTAGCATAAGTATCTCAATTTTTATATAAGTCCATAAATTGATCACTAGGCTTATCGAATGAAATTCCGGTAGAATAACTATCTTTTAAAAAATCTAAATATCATTTATCATTATAAATTAATGATTGTGATGTTTTTAATGTTGGGTTAATAAAATAATTTGTTTCTGATCAGTTTTCAAAAAAACTACTGCGTAAAAACATTGTATTAATAAAATCAGTTTCATTTATTCCAGTTGCTTGTTGTTCAATGTTATAAGTTTGTTGATTTAATGGTTTAAAAGCCGTTAAAGTGATAAAAGGAATCACTAAACTTAAAATAACTAAAATAAATATTGAAAATAAAGATATTGTCTTTTTCATATTTAATGACTCCTAACTATACAATGTTTTTGAAACAATAAAACCTAAAATATATAAACTTGATATTGCAAGCATTAATGGGTGAGAAAATAAGATTGCCATTTTGCCAAACAACGAAAGTAACCAAGTATCTGAATTATATAGATCCATAATAATGTTTTTTGCTGATGTAAGTTGATTTATAATAACTGTTATAAAACCTGTACCAAAAATAGCGATTGCTGCAACTAATAAAACTAATCTAATCATTATTTATTCACTCTCCGGTATCCTTGTTCTCTCGTTTTTGCTTGCTTAGCCAAATTTGATAATTGTTGTTTATTACGATTATTTTTAAATTGTTTACGTTCTTTAACATGTTTTTGTATACCTTGTTTAGTATCTGAAACTCCACGAGTTGTTGCAGAATATAATTTTGATGTACTATTTTGAACAGTTGAACCTAATTCATTATATTGCGTCGATGTACCATGTATTGCATAAATTGATAATTTAATAACCATAAAAAAGATTATAAAATAAGCAATCGTTGTATTTGTCATTGGTAATTTTGTGTTTCAAATTACATCAAAAATAAAACTAAAAATTTTATCTCAATTACTACTTTCTGACAACAAATTAATCATTTTTACCACTTCCTTTTTTTATTTTTTTTAAAAATTCAATTATATAAATTAAAAAATTAGATAAAACATTTCATATTAACAAATAACCTATACACATTAAATTTCCAATAAAACCTAATTTTTTTATTAAAAATTTTAATTCATTTATATTTACAAAATATAATAGAAGTAGTCCTAGTAAATTTATCAAAATATAAATTATTATTTTTCATCAATTTAATTTTAAAAATTTAAATTTATTTTTCATATTAAAAACCTTTCTGTAAGATTGGAGAAGACTTATTTTGGAAAAATTAATACATATATTTGACATTATTTGAATAGAAATTATTGTTGCAGGGATTATTAATGCAATAGTAATAAATTGAATACCTAATGAAAACAATAAAATAGAAACATTAATACATTTTATTTTGCAAATTTTAAATTGAGGAATACAATTCCAGGATTTAAAAGCAGCAATAATAATTAAACATCAAATAATACTTTTAATTATTCAAATTTTATATGTAATTATATGAGCATGAATAAGAATATATAATTGAAATAAATAATTTAATTATTCACTATTATGTTCTTTTTAGGTTTCAAATTTTTCTTTAAAAGGCATCGTGTAAGTGAAGTGCAACAAATCAACTCAGAAAGGGGTTAATTTTTTATTGAAAAGAAACATTATTTTATTTTGCGGTCCTTAGTAACTAGGTATGGGAAAGATAATGTTATTAATACTGTTAATAACATTGTAATTAATAATGAAAAAGAAGATGAATAAATTATCCGCGTAATTTATTAGCGGTAATTTATTCAATATTGTTTATTTTGAGCGTAGCGAACACGCGAAGCGTGTCGCAAAATTAGATTTTTAGGAGGATTAAATTATGCCATTTTGATTAACGACAATATTTAGTGTTGTTATTATATTAGGGATTTTTGTTTGAATTGGTTTATCAATTTATCAAAAAATTCGCCAAATTCGAGGTAAGAAAAAAGATAAAAAAGAAATTGAAAACAAGGAGGATAAGAAATAATGTTAGGGATGTATTTAACAACAGCAATTAATTTTTTAGCAGTTGGTGATAAGCCTACTATTTCAGATGGAATGGGTTCGATTTGAAGTGGTTTAGGACAAGCAATGATGAAAGTTAAAGAAGCAATTTATGCTGTATTACCACAATTAATGACCTTTTTAGGTGATGCGTGAATTATTTTAATTCCATTTGGTATTTTTGTTATTGTTAAGATTTTAAACTTTTTCCGTGTTATGGTTAAAGGATTTTAATATTTAGTATAACTGATTATATATTTTAGCTGTGGCACACTAACTTTGTTATGTGATTTTATTAAATAATTTTATTGTTTATTTTTACACTATACACTGTTTACAAATTTATTTTTTAATAAACTTTATTATTGTTAATATTGGAATAATAAAAATTCCTATTATACATATAAGTTTAACTATATTTTCTATAGTGGATAAATCTATATTGTTTATTTTTCATAATATTGAGTCTATTATGAAAAATATTTTTTTAGTAGGATTTAATAAAAATAAGAATATTTCTATTAAAGGTCATATTAGTAATAGATTTGGAAAATAAATTTTTATAATATTTTTTATAAATACACCTACTTTCTTTAAAATTTGTAAACAGTGTATAGTGTAAAAATATCAATTTAATTATAAATTATTAATTTTATATTTTAATAAATATTGGATAGGTTACAATAACTTGGACCATATTTATGTAGACTGTAAAAAATAAGCTAAAATTATTAGGAAAGCAGGAATATAAAAATGGCAAAAAACCAGTACACCGATGAATTCAAGAAACAAATCGTAATGTTATATAAAAATGGTAAAAGTAATATTGAAATTGTTAACGAATATAAAATTTCAAAGGCAGTTCTTTATCAATGAGTAAAAAAATTTGAGAATTCTGGTTCTTTTAAAGCTAAAGACAATCGCTCTGTTGAAGAAAATGAACTTATTCAGTTGCGAAAAGAAAACAAACAATTACGAATGGAAAATGATATTTTAAAGCAAGCAGCACTGATAATCGGCAAAAAGTAATATTAATTACTAACAATAAAGACAAATATTCAGTGAGGAAAATGTGTCAAATATTAAAAATAGCAAAATCAAAGTATTATTATCAAATTAATAAGATCACTAAAACTGAAATTAATATTTATGAAAATGAAGTTATCAGTGCATTTAAAGAAAGCTATAAAGTTTATGGTGCTAGAAAAATTAAAATTATTTTAGCAAGAAAGAACATTATTTTATCTCGACAAAAAATTAGAAGAATTATGGCAATAAATAATTTAGTATCAAAATATACTAAATTAAAATATCGCAATCATAAATCTCCTGTAAATAATGATCAAATTAGTAATATTCTAAATCGTGAGTTTAGTAATAAAAGACAAAATGAAGTTATTGTGAGCGATTTAACCTATGTTCAAGTTGGTTCAAAATGACATTATATTTGCTTACTAATTGATTTATTTAACCGTGAAGTAATTGGCTATAGCGCTGGAACAAATAAAACTGCTGAACTAGTTCAGCAGGCATTTTATAAAATAACATGACCACTAAATCAAATTAGGTTGTTTCATACAGATCGTGGTAATGAATTTAAAAATAAAATTATTGAAGAAATTTTATTAACATTTAATATTAAAAGATCATTAAGTGCAAAAGGTTGCCCTTACGATAACGCAGTAGCTGAAACAACCTATAAAGCTTTTAAAACTGAATTTATTAATGGTCGAAAATTTAAAAATTTAGAACAATTAAAGTTGGAACTATTTAATTTCATTAATTGATACAACAATATTCGAATTCATGGTAGTTTGAATTACTTAACTCCAGTTGAATTTAGAAATCAGAAGTCTACATAAAAAGTGTCCTAAAAAGTGTTGCCATTCCAACATGCTAGTTACAACCCATATAAACCAAGTTTATTAGAATTAGAAAATATTTGTTACACAGGAACTAGTGTTATTTCGGGAAGCGCCATTGCAATTGATGTTGGCGTTGGTCAAGATACATATTATGCGACAATTTCAAAAACATTACAAGTTAAGCCCCCAGAAAATAGTTTTAACCGTGGAATTAAAAGAACAACATGATTACTATTATCTTTTATGTTTGTAATGGTACCAATTGTTTTTGTTATTAATGGTGTTACGAAAAATGATTGATTAACAGCGTTATTATTTGCAATTTCTGTTGCAGTTGGGTTGACACCAGAGATGTTACCAATGATTGTAACTTCTAATTTAGCCCGTGGCGCAAGTCGGATGAGTAAAGCTAAAGTTGTTGTCAAAAAATTAGAAGCGATTCAAAATTTAGGAGCAATTGATGTTTTATGTACTGATAAAACTGGAACATTAACAAATGATAAGATTGAACTAGTTGATTATCAACTATTAGATAAGAAGAAAGATGATCGGTTATTAACGTATTTATATTTAAATAGTTATTTTCAAACGGGGTTAAAAAATCCCATGGATAAAGCAATTATTCATTATATTGATGAGCATCATTTATCAAATTTTAAAAATAATTATCAAAAAATTGATGAAATTCCGTTTGATTTTAATCGTCAAAAATTAACGGTTGTTGTTCGTGGCAAAGATGAACATCATACTTTAATTTGCGAAGGTGCAATTGAAGAAATTGTGAAAAATTGTACAAAGATTGAATATAATGGTCAAGTTGAAGATTTAACTGAAGAGCATTTACGAATGATTAATGCAACAACAGAACGAATGAATAGTCAGGGTTTACGTGTTGTTGGATTAGCATATAGTCATGGGCATGACGCTGATACTTATTTTTCATCAGCTGATGAAAAAGATTTAATTTTCTATGGTTTTGCTTCGTTTTTAGATCAACCAAAACCATCAGCGGCAAAGATGATTCAATTATTACGTAAAAATGGTGTTCAGTTAAAAATTTTAACTGGTGATAATGAACAAGTAACACGGGCAATTTGTGATCGTGTTCATTTAAAAATTAAGGGGGTTGTCACGGGTGATTATATTGAAAAACTAAGTGAATTTGAACTTCGTGATGTTGTTGAACAAAATAATGTTTTTGTAAAATTAAATCCATTGCAGAAAGCAAAAATTATTACTGCCTTAAAGCAAAATAAGCATATTGTTGGTTTTATGGGTGATGGTATTAATGATGCTCCGGTATTACGACAAAGTGATGTTGCCATTTCAGTTGATAATGCAACTGATATTGCGAAAGAAGTCTCAGATATTATTTTATTAGAAAAATCATTACTAGTATTGGAAAAAGGAATTGTTCAAGGACGACAAATTTTTGGAAATATTTTAAAATACATTAAAATTACCATTGTTTCTAACTTTGGAAATGTCCTAAGTATTTTAGTAGCATCAGCGTGGTTGCCGTTTCAACCAATGATGCCGATTCAAATTTTATTTCAAAACTTATTATATGATATGTCACAATTAGCGGTTGCTTTTGATAAAGTTGATGCTGATTTCTTATCAAAACCGCAAACATGGACGACAAAAGATATTTTACCATTTGTCTTTATTAACGGACCAGTCTCCTCAATTTTTAATATTTTAACGTTTGTTGTTATGGGCTACTACTTTGGTGTGTTAAGCAATCCACAGCATATTACTGCTGAACAAGTAACTTTATTCCAAACAGGATGATTTGTTGAAGGATTAGTAACACAAACTTTAATTGTTCAACTATATCGAACAAGAAAAATTCCATTCTTTCAATCAATGTCATCATGGCAACTATTGGTGGCAGGGGCTGCTGTTATTGCGGTGGGAATTGCTTTACCATACACATCATTGGGACCACAATTAAGTTTAGCGCCATTACCAGCAATGTACTTTGCTTGATTTGCCTTATTAGTGGGTGGTTACTGTTTTATGAGTCAGGGCGTCAA
Organism: Spiroplasma endosymbiont of Glossina fuscipes fuscipes; assembly: GCF_049669535.1. Classification (NCBI taxonomy): domain Bacteria; kingdom Bacillati; phylum Mycoplasmatota; class Mollicutes; order Entomoplasmatales; family Spiroplasmataceae; genus Spiroplasma; species Spiroplasma endosymbiont of Glossina fuscipes fuscipes. Next base: position 1,297,503 of record NZ_CP187162.1, on the reverse strand, counting down.
AGTATTGTATATTAAAATATTTAAACGATGATTATAGATTTACTAATTGTAAATCTATTTTTTATCAAATAAAAAAACATCTTGCCCTTGCAAGATGTTTAATGTTATCCTTTAAACATTTCAAATAATGTTTTAATCATCACACCAGTTCCACGACCATCGCTAGTGTCAGCTGTGCCAGCAATGTCTAAATGAAGATATGGTTTTTTTTCAACAAACTCACATAGGAAAGCGGCAGCAGTTGAACTTCCAGCAAAGCGTGAACTCTCAGCATTAGTTAAATCAGCAATTGGTGTTTTATGCATTACGGCAGTATGTTCTTCTAAGATTGGCATTCTTCAAATTCCTTCGTGTGCATTTGTTGCTGCATTAGCAAATTGATCATATCAACCATCATTATTAGCAAAGACTCCAGTTAATCACTTTCCTAAGGCAACTAGAATTGCGCCTGTTAAAGTTGATGCTTCAATTAGTTTGTCAACATTTAATTTACGAATTGCATAAGTAATTCCATCAGCTAATACTAATCTTCCTTCTGCATCGGTATTGTCAATTTGAACTGTTTTTCCGTTCATTGAAGTAACAACTGATTCAGTTAGCGTTGCTTTTCCCCCAATACGGTTTTCAGTTAAACAAGCAACAGCAGCAATATTTGTTTTAACTTGCGCTTTTGCTAAAGCTAAAACTGTTGAACAAACAATAGCTGCTCCAGACATATCAAATTTCATTCCTGTCATAGCATTTGAAGGTTTTAGATTATATCCACCACTATCAAAAGTAATTCCTTTTCCGATTAAACCAACTTTTTCCTTGTTACTACTATCACCGGTGTATTCTAAGACAACAACTCGTGGTTCTAAGTAACTACCAGCATTAACAGATAATAATAATCCCATTTTTTCCTTTTCAATTTCTTTTTTATCTAAAACAGTAACTTTTAAATTGGCAATTCCTTTAGCAGCATTTGTAATTTTTTCTGCAAAAATTTCTGGATACATTAAGTTTGGTGGTGTATCTTGTAACATACGGGCAAAATTAACAAATTCCATTTTAATTTTAATTTCTGCAAAAACAGTTGCTGCTTTATCACAATTATGAATTAAGTTAATTGTATAAGTTTTTGGTTCTTTTTTTGTTGTTTTCAAAGTATAACTATCATTTAAAGCATACAATGTTCCTTCTGCTAGGGCTTTAAAGATATGACTATTTGGTTCAGATCCTTTTTTAAAAGTATCAACCTCAATATTTAAATTATATTTTATTGTGCTCATAAATTTTTTAATAAAATCTTCTGCAGTTTTAAAAGTTAGTGCCTTTTCAAAATAAACATAAATTGTTTTTTGGTCTGAAATTAATGTTGTAACGCCATTTTCTTGCACAACCAATGGATTAATATCATCTCCCTTAAAGACTGCTTCTAATGTTAAATCTTGTTTTTTGTCATTTAATAATATCATTGTAAATTTCCCTCTTTCTATATAGATTATTATATAAGTATTATTATAACATTATCTAGGATAACGACAAAAATATTTTGTTTTCCGTTATAATATGAGGTATAGTTTTGATAGAGAGAAGGGAAAATAATGAAGCGAAAAGATGCCTCGGCCCAATATAAATGAGATTTTAGCCATTTATATCAGGATAATAAAGCGTGAAAAGCTGATTTAGCTAAAATTGTAAAAAAATTAGAGGAAATTATTACTTTTAAAGGAAAGTTACATGATCCAGTTGTTTTTAAAAAATATGTTTTATTGGATGAAGAAATTGATTTAATTGCTAGTAAAATGGGACAATACTTGCATATGGGAGATATTGATACAACCGATTTATCATACCAAGAATTAGCTGGGATTTATTCAAATACTTTAAATCAAATTTCAAGTCAATTAGCTTTTATTGCTCCAGAATTAAAAGCGATTGGTGAAGAAACCATAATGATGTGAATTAAAGCTGATTCAGCACTTAGTGCATATGAATATAGTTATCGGAAGTTTTTTAAAAATGCGAAATATATTTTATCAGAACGAGATGAAGAAGTATTAGCGTTGGTTACCCGTTCTCGTGGTGTGGCTTATGATTTATATGATTTATTAGCATATGCTGACAAAAAACCAGTATTTATTGATTATCACGGCAAAAATACTGAATTAACAAGTGCTGTTTATAGTGAGATTATGGAGAAATCTGACCCGCTAACTGAACAAGAGTTTCGGATTCAAGCAGCAAAATTGTTTACAGAGCATTTAACTGACAAAAAACATTCTTTTGCTCGTGTTTATGAGGGAATTATTCAACATAGTGTTGAAGCGGTTCGTTTACGCGGTTATCAAAATACCTTACAAGCGGCATTAAGTGGTGATGATGTTTCAGAAGAAATTTATGAAAGTTTAATTAAATATGGTCGTGAAAATAGCCACTTGTTTGTTCGTTATAATGAATTATTAAAAAAGCATTTTAAATTTAAAAAACTTTATGCAACAGATCGTAGTTTAAAATTAGTAACTAATGTTGCTTCGTTAGATAAAAAATATACGGTCGAAGAAGCAAAAATAATGATCCGTGAATCATTACAACCATTAGGTTCTGATTATCTAGCGCAATTAGAAGTAGCGTGAAGCGATCATCGCATTGATTACTTTGAGGATACTAATAAGCGCAGTGGAGCTTATTCATCGGGTGGCTCGGGGGTTGATCCAATTATTTTAATGAATTGAGATGACACCATTGGGTCAGTTAATACATTAGCACACGAAGCAGGACATTCGGTGCATACTTTATTGGCAGATTTAAATAACAAGTATCCGTTAAATAATTACCCAATTATCTTGGCAGAAGTTGCTTCAACAGTTAATGAACATTTATTGTTTGATTATTTATATAAGCATGCAACAAGCAAAGAAGAAAAAATTTATTTATTGCAAAATCGCATTGATGAAATTATGGCTACTTTTTTCCGCCAAATTCATTTTGCTGATTTTGAATGAACAGCACATAAATTGGTTGAAAATAATGAGCCATTAGATGCTGATAAATTAGCTGATCTTTTTGAACAAAAAGCAAATGAATTTGGTTATACGGTATTTGATAAGTATGATGCAACAAAAAAAACATATGGATGACCACGGATTTTACATTTCTTTAATTCGCCATATTATGTTTATAAATATGCCACATGTATTGTTGCTTCTTTTAAACTTTATAATGATGTTATTAATGGTAAACCAGAACATTTATTAAAATTTTTAAAACAAGGTGGGCAAAAAGAACCATTATTAATCTTAAAAGATATTGGGATTGATTATACTGATGCAAATGTTTATGCAGGTTTAATTACAAAACTAACAGCAATGATTAATGATTTAGAACAGTTATTATTAGGCAAAGACTAAGGTTTTTCTAATTTTTAAAAAAATAAAACAATTCGTTAAAAACGAATTGTTTTATTTTTCAATATTATAATCATAAGAATGTTAATTTAACAAATAATTTAATTAAAATTCAATCCCTTTCCAAACAGGAACTTTTTGGTAAAAATAATGTTTTGTTGCTTGGACATGACTCACTAAATCAACAGCATTGATTAAATTATCGGTAATATGGTGCCCAGAAAAAGCCATTTCGATGTTGGGGCTTTTATTTCTAATAATTTCAATTAATTCTGCTTCGGTAATTAATTCGTTATAAATACATCCAAGAAGTTCATCAACAATAATTAAATCAACTGTTGAATCTTGACTTAGTTTTTTAAGTTCTTCAAAACTAACGCGTATTTCTTTCCGAAGAACTATTTTTTCTTGATCATCCATTTCTCAAAAAAACTTTGTGCTTGATGAATAGTAGTTTAATTACTTCCAAATTAGGGTCAGCTAATTTTTGAAAAAATAACATTTCACCAGAAGTACGATTTTTTAAAAAAGCGCAAATATTTAACCTTTCACTGGTATCCTAGAGCACGAATTGTCATTCCATTTAAAATGGATGTTTTTCCTTTTCCGTCACCATAATAAATATGACAGTAACCTTTTTTGCATAATTACCTCCTTATGTTATAAACATTGTACTAGAAAGTTTTGGGTTTTAGATTTTAAATATAAGGAAATATGTGATAAGATTAAATTACCATTTAAAGAATTTAAATGTAACTTAGAACTAACAATGAAAAAATAATTTTACATTAATACTAACTTTCAAGGAATTTACTATGAAGATATATTTAATATTAACAAGTAAATGAAAGGACAGATATTATGAAAAAGATGTTGTTAACAGCCATTATATTATTATGGTGACATCATTAAATGGGGTTCCTTTAAATTATCAATCTCAACAAAATAATGATTTAAATAATATAATTACCGCCAAGGAACAAATAACATTAACGAATGATGCTTTAAGTTTTCTTGAAACATATATTAATACATTTATAAAGTTAAAAGACCATAATATTAATAGTATTTCTGTTAAAACAGAATTAATTAGTAAGATTGATGAAGTATTAACAGAAGGTGATTATAAGAATATTGGAATAATCACGTGCTTATATGAATTAAAAAATGAATTAATGGCAACTGATGATAAAGCAATTATGATTGATTCATTACATAGATATAGCAGTGATATTCGTGATAAAGTTAAAAATAATTTACAAAATATGATTTTAATATTAGAAAAAATGCGCAAAAGAGATCCTGCACAAATATCACATTTAATTTCTCGTTGTCATACCTTAATTAATCGTATAAGTAGTTTTGAACTTGATAACAAGGATAGTATTATTAGTTTTTTATTTGAAGTAATTCAATTCAAAGATGCAGTTATTATTCAATTAACTAATATGATAAATAATTTAATTAATATTGCTAGTGATGAAAAATATAACATTATTAAAATCAAGATTTTACAAAATAAAGTTGAAGATTTGAAGAAAGAAATTGCTATTGCGCAAATTGGAATGACAAAATCAGAAGCCTATTTATTGAGATGATTTTCATGCAGAGAGAAAAACTAATTTTAATTGATTGCAATATTATGAAACAAGACTAAAAAAATAAGTTTTACTTATGATGTTTATCATGGTCAAAATTTGTGGGTGCGTTGAGTGGAAGTAATGTCTGATAGTTATCATGAAATATACTATAGTAATCTACCAGCGTTTTATGATGACCTTAGTGATGATTTTACAAATAGTTCAATTTCAATTGGATGGGTTAAGATAAGTTGAAGAAAATAAACTTATTCAGTTGCGAAAAGAAAACAAACAATTACGAATGGAAAATGATATTTTAAAGCAAGCAACACTAATAATAGGCAAAAAATAGTAATTATAAAAAATAACAAAGAAAAGTATAAAATTACTAATTTATGTAAAACACTAAAAGTTGCTAGATCAACTAAACTTAGTCAAGCCCAACATATTGATAATATTATTATCAGTATTTTCTTAAAAAGTAGAAAAAACTATGGTACAAGAAAAATTAAAGTTATATTAGCACAACAAAATATTATATTGTCACGAATAAAAATTAGTCAAATAATGCAAAAATATAATTTAATTTCAAATTATACAAAAATTAAATATAAACATCATAATAACAAAGATATCACTTACAAATATAATAATTTGTTAAATCAAGATTTTGATAATTATAAATTACATGAAGTTGTTGTCAGTGATTTAACTTATGTTTGAATTAATAATCAATGATATTATGTATGTTTATTGATTGATTTGTTTAATCGTGAAATTATTAGCTATGATGTTAGTTCTCATAAAGATGCAAAATTAGTTGAAAGTACTTTTAACAAACTTATTTTTTCTTTAGAAAATATTAAAATATTTCATACTGACCAAGGAAGTGAATTTAACAATTGGATAGGTTACAATAACTTGGACCATATTTATGTAGACTGTAAAAAAATAAGCTAAAATTATTAGGAAAGCAGGAATATAAAAATGGCAAAAAACCAATACACCGATGAATTCAAGAAACAAATCGTAATGTTATATAAAAATGGTAAAAGTAATATTGAAATTGTTAACGAATATAAAATTTCAAAGGCAGTTCTTTATCAATGAGTAAAAAAATTGAGAATTCTGGTTCTTTTAAAGCTAAAGACAATCGCTCTGTTGAAGAAAATGAACTTATTCAGTTGCGAAAAGAAAACAAACAATTACGAATGGAAAATGATATTTTAAAGCAAGCAGCACTGATAATCGGCAAAAAGTAATATTAATTACTAACAATAAAGACAAATATTCAGTGAGGAAAATGTGTCAAATATTAAAGATAGCAAAATCAAAGTATTATTATCAAATTAATAAGATCACTAAAACTGAAATTAATATTTATGAAAATGAAGTTATCAGTGCATTTAAAGAAAGCTATAAAGTTTATGGTGCTAGAAAAATTAAAATTATTTTAGCAAGAAAGAACATTATTTTATCTCGACGAAAAATTAGAAGAATTATGGCAATAAATAATTTAGTATCAAAATATACTAAATTAAAATATCACAATCATAAATCTCCTGTAAATAATGATCAAATTAGTAATATTCTAAATCGTGAGTTTAGTAATAAAAGACAAAATGAAGTTATTGTGAGCGATTTAACCTATGTTCAAGTTGGTTCAAAATGACATTATATTTGCTTACTAATTGATTTATTTAACCGTGAAGTAATTGGCTATAGCGCTGGAACAAATAAAACTGCTGAACTAGTTCAGCAGGCATTTTATAAAATAACACGACCACTAAATTAAATTAGGTTGTTTCATACAGATCGTGGTAATGAATTTAAAAATAAAATTATTGAAGAAATTTTATTAACATTTAATATTAAAAGATCATTAAGTGCGAAAGGTTGCCCTTACGATAACGCAGTAGCTGAAACAACCTATAAAGCTTTTAAAACTGAATTTATTAATGGTCGAAAATTTAAAAATTTAGAACAATTAAAGTTGGAACTATTTAATTTTATTAATTGATACAACAATATTCGAATTCATGGTAGTTTGAATTACTTAACTCCAGTTGAATTTAGAAATCAGAAGTCTACATAAAAAGTGTCCTAAAAAGTGTTGCCATTCCAAAATAATTTTTTAGAAAAAGGTGAACAATTAAAATTAAAATTTTTGGGAATTAATAACTTAATTATTGAAAATAATTCTTCATTTTTTAAACAATATTTTTCCTATTTAATTATTAATCACTCTGCTTTTTAAGAAATATTTTTAATACTATAAATGATACTTTTATCAAGGAAGCAGAAATACAAGAAAAAAACCTAGAAAAACATGTTTATAATAAAAGAAGTGTTTGAGAAGGATGAGGGGGTTATATTAGCAAAATTGTTAGAAATGTTTATTTTGTTGATCACTTTGAAATTACATTAAAACAATTAATTGAGCCTTATACATTGTGGACATTTTCACAGGGCTCTTTTCCGACTCAAGTTTTATATGATGTGTACAAAGTAAATAACAATTATTATGAATATGATTTTAAAACAATGGCTCTTAATAATAAAAGAAGTCTAATTGGTACGTTAACAACATTGTTTGTTGTAAATACTTTTGCAACGTGATTATTATGTTATTTATTCAACCGTTATAAATTTATGGATCATAGTTAAAATATTATTGTAATTTTTAAAGGAAATAAAATATCACCAGTAAGGTGATATTTTATTTTAAGAAATAATTTAATTATCATTATGAGGCATGTGTTTAATTTTAAAGGTTGTTTGGGCACGAATAATGGCATCATTGTCAGCTAATAAAATCGTTTCTGCAATCCGTTTAAACATTGTTAGGGGAATGGTAATCATTACCATATAAGCATTGTCTTTGTATTCACCATTATAATTAGTAGTAACTTTTCATAATGCATTATGGGCGAAACCATTTTCTTTTAAACGGGTAATAATAACTTCTGGTTTGTCACTTATAATTAGTAATGATGTGTTTCTGTAACGAGGGAAAACTTTGTTTGAAACAATACCACAAATAATAATTACCATAAAGGCAGCAAAGAATGGCGCTGAGAAGTAATAGGTTGCAAAAGATGGATTTGGGGTAGGTGTCTTTATTGCATAACTCATGGCTCAAGTAATAAGCATTAAGACTGTATTAACAATAATTGAAATATTACCAACTGGTTTTTTCTTTTTGCGTGAAATATAATTATTAACAATGTCAGTTCCACCAGGGCAAGCATCAGCGATGTATAAGAAACCAAAGGCAATTCCATTTAAGATTGCAGCAATTAATCCAAAGAAGAAAATTCATAAATCATGAATTGTTGGGTCGGTAATTTTATTTAAGTCTTGTAAAAAATGAAAATCATTAGCGTTAATATAAGGGATGCCGTGATAAGATCCAACACCATTTAAAATAATATGAAAGATTGCTTGAGCAACCATAAAAATAATAGTATTAATGGTAAAACGATGACTTACAAAGAATCAACTAAAAATAATTAAGGGAATATTATTAACAATGTAAAAAACATAATACATTAAGTTTGCATTATTAATATTATTGCTATTTAATGGTGGAAAAATATATTGTGCAAAAATTCTTCCTAATGCTCCAATTCCAGGTGGTAAAACTTTTGATGGTGATAAGAAATAATCAAAAGCAATTGTACAAATCAATCCGGCCAAAACAAGGTACATATAACCTCTAATTTGTGTTTTTTTCAAATAGTTTCTTAGTTCTAAAGAAGTTTCTTGTTTGATCATTTCTTTTTTATTAATGTTACGAAACTTGGTAATCCGAACATCATCGGCAAGTCCTAATTTATCTTCGACATTAATTAATTGTTCTTCATAACTAACAATTTTATTAACAAAATGATGTACCATTGCGATTTCTTTTGAGTTTAATTGTTCTAGTTGCAATTTTAATTTAAATTCTTTTGTTTGATCAGGATGTTTTTTTAACCGTTCTAATTTTATTAATAATTGTTGACGTGATTGGTGTGTTTGTTGGGTATAGTGTTTTAATAATTTTTCTGCTTGTTTAATATTTTTTTTAATTATTTCATATTCTTCATAGTTACTAATTTTATTTCCTTTATTTTTCATTACTTATGAATCTCCCATATCATATATATATTCATTATTATTATATTCCTACTTTAAAAAAAATAAAAAAAGTTGAAAAAATTTAACATTTAGTGCTTTTTAGTGTAAGATATAATTAAATAATTTTGAAGAAAATTATAAAATGATACATAATATGTAGTAAAAAGATGGAATTAGGTAGTTATAAAAATGATGAATGCAAAAGAAAGCAATAATGCAGATGAACATTTGTTAAAATCAGAAGAAACAAAAAATGATTTAGATTTGATTCGGTCAAAACGCCGAATTATTTTAGGGATTCTATATGGATTAATATCGGCAGTTGGATATTCATTTATCCCCCTGATGTTATACATGATTCCCGAACAAGGGCCTTACGGAAATTTAGCGTCACCAATTAATGCAACATTTTATGTTACCATTCAAGAAATAATGGCAGCATTTGTGATGTTTATTTTTTATAAGCCAAAGAATTTTATTAGTTTTTTTAAAATGCTACGTCATAAGGAAACATGACTAGTTGTTTTATACGGATTTTTAGGTGGACCGTTCGCAATGGTTTTTTTCCAGTTATCAGTATTATTAACAATTAACAATATAGGGCAAACTGATGGAACAGTTCCTGGTTTATTATTAAACTTAAATGTTATTTTAGCTGGAGTTGGAAGTGCAATTTTCTTTCGTGCTCGCCAGAGTAAATACACTTGAACAGCATTAGCTATTTCAACTTGTTTAATTCTAGGAATGTCAATTCATTTTGCTATTAATGAAGGGTTAACATGAAAATCAATTGGTGGGATGTGTTTAGCTTTAATAACAGCCGCTTTATATGCGATGGAAGCATTAGGAATGTCGCATTTAATGAGTTCTTCAAAAATTAATTTTACTAATTATGAAACAGTTTCAATTAAAACAGGTTCTTCAGCATTATTGATGTTATTATTAGGAACACCAATTGCTGCTGTTGCTTCACATCAAAGTTTTGTTGAAGGTTATAAAGTGTTTGCTAATTTTCAATATTATCAATATGCCTTAATTTTTATTGTTGGTGGAATCATTATGGGTAGTTCACGTATGTTATATTATGCTTGTTTAGTAATGTCAGGACCAACTTATACAACATCAACACAATTATTAATGTTCTTTTGAATTCCAATTTGACAGTATATCTTTATTGCTACTGGCGTTCCAAATGAAATTTTAGAACCAATTTGATATTATTGAGTATATGTTAGTCCAATTGTTTTTTGTACTTTTGTTATTTCCAGCAATGAGTTTCTGATGTATGCTGGCAAGGTTGGTTGGAAGCGGGCCTTTCACGAACTGTTTGGAAAGATCCCAAAAGAATCAGGCACAAAAAAATTATAAGGAATCATGTAAGTGAAGTGTAACAAATCAACTCAGAAAGGGGTTGATTTTTTATTGAAAAGAAACATTATTTTATTTTGCGGTCCTTAGTAACTAAGTATGGGAAATGTAAAGTAAAGATGCAAATAGGACATTTAACCCTTATTAATTTGATAATATATCTTTTATTAAAAAATGCAATACTTTTTTGAAAAAAATAATTTTTTTTAAATATAAGTTAATATTTCAGCACGCAAAAAAGGAAACTTTGCTACAAATATATAATTCATATTTAAAAAAATTAAATATTAATATTTTGTAAAAATACATCTTTGGAAGATAATCAACTTAAACTCGGTCGCGGTTTTTCATTAATAATTTTCATAACTTTATTAATTTCTTTTTGAGTAATATTATTAAAATCAGTTCCCTTAATGAGATATTCTCTAATATTTCTATTCATTCTTTCAACCTTGGGTTTTTGTGTCGGAGTTCCAGCATCACAAAAATAAACATTAGAACTAGTAATTTTTTCAATTTCTTTTCACTTGCTAAATTCTTTACCTTGATCTGTAATAATTCCTTTTATATTTACTTTATAAAGTTTATTTTTAAAAATAATTTTAATGGCTTTATTAACCTCTTCTGAATTATGTTGATTTAATTTAAAACAAATAGTATATAAACTCTTTTCTTCGGTAAAAGTTAAACAAGCAGATTGATGTTCTTTTCCAACAATACAATCCATTTGAAATCAACCAAAAGTACCTTTTTTATGTTCTGCTTCTTCAATAAATCTAATATTAGTTAATTGACCACGATCATTTTTTCTCTTTTTTGTTTTAAATTTTTTACCTTTAAATGGTAATTTTTTCTTAATTTCAGTATTTTCATCATCAAAAACACCATGATCAATATATTTGTAAAGTGTCACATGTGAAAATGGAATTTTTTCATTATATTTTTTTTCATATTCATGAATAATTAACATTGGTGAATAGATTTTTTTACTTAAAATTTTTATTACATGATTTACAACTTTTTTTGTAATTGTTGTATATTTTATTGATTTTTTTCTTTTCTTTTTATAATCATCATTTGCTTTTTAGGATTGTATTCTTCTTTAAGTCTGTTAACCTCTAATCTAATTGTATTACGACTTTTATTCATTGCTTTTCCTATTTTAGAATAATTAGGCATACCATTTTTCTTTTTAAATTTTTCACATTCTAAATATTCTTTTAAGTCATTTCTATCTGCTAATTTAAAATGCTTATATTTTTTCTTTTCCATTTATCTAACCCTTTCTTAAAATTATTTATACACTAAAATTAAAATTTTGTTGACATTTTATAAAAAGATGTTAGGATGGTGATGTAATTTAATACAAGTAGGATTTTCTAGCCCTTAATCTCTTGTTTAAAAATTACTAAAAATAGAGACTTGTAAAAGTCTTTTTTTATTTTACTTTTTTTTATTTTTTTGTAGAATGGTGATGACAAAAAGAGGTAAAAAAGATGGCAAAAGTGGGAATTAATTGATGAAAAGATGCAAAAAAGCGTAATATTGATGCAAAAATAAGTAAATTTGATGACTATTGTGAGAAAAATAATTATAAATTAGCAACAAAAGAAACATTATTAATCTATTCAAAATTAGAAGAAGATGAATATAATACCTTAAAAGACACTAATTTATTAGCATTTAATGAACTTAAAATGAAAATAAGAATACTAGAAAATAATATAAAATTACATCTCTTAAACGAAACTAAGGGGGGGGTGTATCCGTATATGCTCAGTATTATGGTCGTGAAAATGAAACTGAAATAAATTATACTCCACCAGTAATTAACATAACAGATGGGAGAAAGAATATAATGGCAATGTTGTATGAATATAGTTATCTTAATGAAATAGTAGTTAGTTTATTAAATAATAAAGAATATATAGCAGATGAGATTAATTTAGCAGGTAGTCGTAAAGCTGGTAAAACATATTCTATTGATGAATTAATAGCATTATTAAGTTGTGTTGTATTAGCAAATAAAGATAAAAAAATAGCTATATATGGTTTTAGATTAAATAGTGCTGATACTGCTGAAATGCAACAAGATATTCAAGATGCATTAGATAAAGTTGGTTTAATCCTTAACCCTACTAAAAAATGAAAAGGTGGTCATTATCAATATAATGCTCGTTTTAATAAACCTACTTGAACATTTCCTAATGGTAGTTTTATTAAATTACAAGGAGCAAGAAAAAGTAATTCATCGCAAGTATTAGGTAAAGGAACAGCTAGAGCAAATGGTGCTGATTTATGTATTATTTGACTTGAAGAAGCTAATGAATTTAGTAAATCAGAAAAAGAAGCAATTATGCAAGCAGTTCGTGATTATAAAAAATTAATATTAATTACAAGTACTAACCCTGATAGTATTTATCAAGATCATATCGATTATTTAAATAAATTAATGCCTTTTAATCGTAAAGAATTAGAAAGTAAAGGTGAACAAATATCTAAATTAGTAATTCCAGTATTAGACCCTAAAACAGGTCAAAAAGCATATGATAAAAAAGTAATTAATCATTATACTAATTATTTAATTAATAAAGATAATTTAAATTATGATGAATTAATGAAATTATATGAATTAAAAGCAGAATGACCTAAAAAATATGAGGTTTGAGGTATAGGAATGCCTGGTGCATTAGATGGTAGTATTTTTGCTAATTATTTATTTAGTAAATTATATGATTTTGAACCAGTTAATTTTAAAGCAGGTTTAGATTTAGGTTATGCAGATAGTCCATTAGGACATGCAACTCATGCTATTTTAATGGGACTAGATAGAGATTATAAAAAAATGACACCATTAATGGAATATAAACATAGTAATGCTGAAATGATACATAAAGATACAACTAAGATTTTATTTGAAATAGTACACTTTTATATAACTGCTTCCATACAGTGAGAGTATTTACAAGATGGTTTAGATGTAAATGTTGACTATGGAAATGGTGGTTTAGTTTCTATTGATACATTAAATAATATTAGGCGACAATATTTTCCTGAGGCTAATTGATTAAGATTTAAACCAGTAGTAAAAGATGTTTGATATCGAACTGATAGAATTGATGCTATAATCATCCTGCTAAATAAGAATTATTTACAAATTAGTCAACGATTAACACCAGAGTTATTTAAGGATATGTTAAAAATGGAATGAAGAAAACCACCAGCAAATAAATCTACTTATAAATTAGAAGATAATAAATTATTTGATGATGGTTTTGATGCTATGACTTATGCTGTTATGGATATAATGGAATATTTTATAAAAACATTAGATAATCCATTTTTAATAAGTAAACAATTTGGAAAGCGAGGTTAATAAATATGAATAATGAAAATACTTTATTATCTAAACCTGAATGAAAATGATATTATTCTTTATTATTTTTTACAAGAGGTGCAAAAGATTATAAAAAAGATCGTGAAAGATATGATAAGCAATTTTTAAGTGAAAGTGGAATTATAGCTTATGATACTGATAAAGGAATTACTGGAACAAGTGCAGTTTTATTAAGTATAATTGTTGCTTTGTGATCTATTTTACCGCAAGTAATAGAATTACCTAATTATTTACAATTTTTAAAATGTGGTTTAGAAAATGTTGATTAAAAAAATAATTATGGAAATGCATTATTAATGTTAATTATTCCGTCTAGTGCTAGTTTTATTTATCAAAAAGCACCTAAAATTATTCCAAATGCAAAGATAAGATTATTAACTAATATTGCAACTAAAATTATTCCAGTTATTATTCTTACTATTTTTATTTGATTTATTTTAAAAATGAAAGCATATTTTAAAGCAAGAGAAAATGAAAAATCAATTAATATTGCTAAACATGCTGAAAATAAAAAATTAAAAATAGAAAAACAAAAAGAATTAATAGTTCAAAAACAAGCTTTAAAAATATTACGAGAGGAAAATAAAAAATATGGCAAAAAAACAAATTAAAAGAAATATTGAAAAAATGCGAATGGATAAAAATATTTGTTGGATGATAATTGATGGTAAAGAGTGTTTTAAAAAAGTAAGTAAAAATTGAAATGGTATTGGTGTTCCTGCTTGTGAAGAACATACTAAAATATTTCAAGAATTAATGAAAGAAACTTATGATTATGGTGTAAATAATAAAAAAGAATATTTAGATCAATATGAAAAAGGTTTTAAAGAAGGAATTGAAGAAGCTAGAACTGAAATTAAGAAAAAATACCCACAAGTTTACAAAAATTAAAATGATGGTAAGATGGTGACGATAGTTTTTGAAATTTTCTATAAAAAATAATGGAGGGATTAAAGTATGACAAACTTTAAATATGATTATAAAGAAAATATGACACAAGATGAAATTAATGCTTTATTAGAACAAAAAGAAAAGCAAGTATTATCTAGTGTTTTACCAAATGCAGAAACTCGTATTAAAACTGAAACAGAAAAACAATATGAAGAAAAAATTAATAGTTATCAGTCAAAAATAAGAGAATATGAGTTATCACAAGTACCACAAGAAAATCGTAAAATAGTTGAAGAATTATTAAATAGTGGTAAAGATATGGAATATATTAAAACTAATTTTAAAGATTTAGTTGAGAAAAAACCAATATTAGATATGAAAAATCTAATGAATGGTGGAATTCAAATTAAAGATGAAAATATGTTTATTGAAGAATTAACACAAAAAATTAAAACTAGTTTAGATGAAAATAAAGATATTCCTGTTAAGGAAAGAATTAAAAATTTAGTTCAAAAAGAATATCAGAAAGGAAAATAAAATATGGCATCAATTATAGGATTACATGAAGGATTTGTTATTGGTAATGGTGTAGCAAATCTAACAACAGAAGGACATTTATTATTATCAGCACAAGAAATGAGAGTTAAAGATATTTTATCAAACCCTGATTATTATACATTTCATCGTTTAACAGCAACATCACAATCAAGTCCTAATATGGAAAGTGCTGATTATGCAGTAGCAATTTATACAATTCCAGAACGATTATTTTATGGAGATAGTGAGTGAAATCACGAAAAAGGAAACCCAAAACAAAATCAAAATGCTAAGCGTGGTCGTTTAGTAATTGATCATACTATTGGTTTAAAAACACAATGAAGACGATTTGATTTATCTCGTTTAAAAAATACTGATCCATCATTACGAGGTGAATTAGTAGCGAAATGAACAGGTTCAATTACAGAAAATATGATGTTTAATTTAGAATTATACTTTTTAAAAGGTGTAATTGATAATTATATTGCTCGTAGTAAATTTAATAAAGATTATGCTTTTGTTTATGATACAACTAAAATTAAAACTCAACAAGATGCCTTAGATTTAATGTATAAACTAGGGCATCGTATGACAGATGAAACAAGAAAAATTAATGCATCTCAAATTGGGACAAATACTAGTGATTGAGAAATGATTTGAGAACCACATTCATATTTAGATTTAACACGAGCATATACTCAATTAATTGGTGAAAATATTTCAGCAAATACAATGGTAACTGGTACTTTATTCCAAGATAAAGTTTTAGGTTATATGGTTTCTAAATCATTATGGCTTGGTCAAAATATTAAACCTTTACATAGTAAAACATCAGATGGACAATTAGAAATTAATTTACAAGGAATGAATAGAACTCGTGGCTTTGATTTATCTATTAATAATAAAATAGAAGCATTAGTTATTCATAGAGATAATGTCGCAATGATTACTATTTTTACTGAAAATATTAGTTATGTTGATAATGATACACAAGAACCTGCATTTACTAGTCGTGTATTATTTTCATTGCCTGCTTTAACAAGACCTGAATTAGGTTTCTTAATTGTTAAAGAAATGTTTACAGAACAAGAACAAATGGATGCTATTGCTCGTATGTGAGATAATACAGATCCAACTGGTGATTCATGACAAAAATATAATGAATTTACTGGTGAATGAGAAAATGAATTAACTTATCAATTATTAGATTATGATCCAAATTATAAAGATTTTTATAATCCTACATTTAAAACTGCAATTCAAAATACTATTACTAATATTAATAATTTAGATGTAGATCAAACAGCATTAAATATGGATGTATCTAAAAAATATAATGAGTTTTTTGGAATTACTCCAACAACTCCTGACACAGCAGAAATTAAAAAATTATTTGATAAAATTTTAGATAATAATTTAACTACACCACAGAAAAAACGAGTTTTAGCATTTATGCGTTCTATTATGATATTAAGTGATGGCAAAAATGATTATCCAATTCAAACAAATTCAGCAGGTATTTATTTACCAGTTAATGAAATTGTAAGTGGTAATATTTATTTACATATTAATGCAGGTATTATTGATAATCAAAATATTAATGATAAAAAAATATTAATTAAAGGTAATTCTAAAATAAATATTAGTGGAATTAATAAATTAGATAAACCTACTATTCATATTGCAGTCCCAACAAAAGCAACAGCTGAACAGTTAAAACCACAATTTAAAGATGTTGTTTTAAAAGCAGTAAAAGCAGTAAATAGTTCTTTAATTGAAAGTGATTTTGATTACTTTATTGAAAGTAAAGGTGAAGACTGACCAATTAATATTACAAATGATAAAACAGTTGCAGTTCAAATTGAAGGTAAAAACAATGCTACTGGTCAAACAAATCCGATTGATGTAGTAATTAAAAATTCATAGTATATAAAAAATAGGAATTAACCTATTTTTTATTTTTTTATATTATTTACTGGATGTTTAATTATATTAATTCCTTTTTTAAGTTCTTTATAAAGATTAATTGTTTTTGGTTTTGATATTATTTTAGTATGTAAATTTTTATATCCTGTTTTTAAATTAGTAGCATATTCTCTTTGTTGATTTAATCAATTTTTATTATCGATATATTGTTTATTTTTATTTAATTTACTATCTTTTAAATTATAAAAATTAGTACTATATTTATTAATTTCTTTATTTAATTCTAATAGGTTTTTATTAATACGACTAGCTCTTAATTTAACATCTCCACTTGCTTTATTTTGTTTAGTATTTATTTGTCAATTTACATATTCTCTTAATTCACTGCGTAATCATACATGTAATCACATATTTCATAATACTGATCCTGCCCCAGTTCCATTTTTACCAGTTGCTGATTTCATTGCTTGTCATACTTGGATATGTACTTTTGGGTAAGTATATGGTCCATATCATCTTTTTTGTTTATCATTATCTGATTGAATTAAAATATTTAAATTACCTATTAATTTTTGTTTATTAGTTATTTGAAAAAATCCTTTTTTACATCAACTACTAGATAAGATAGTTCAATTACTTTCTGTTGGAGTTAATGATTTTACAATTTCTTTATATTTATTTTTATCTAAAAAACTAATATCTTTAAATAATTGTATTTCTAAACTACGAGGTATTTTTTTTAAAAGATCATTTAAAACATTTGGATTTAAATAATATTGAATTTGTGCTAATTGATGTTCAATATCTTGAATACTTTGTAAAATTGCTTTTATTTTAGAATTACCATATTTTTCTAATAATTTTATAATTCTTAATGCTATTTTGGGGTTTTCTAAAATACTAGTAATTAATGTTAATAATTTTCACATTTTTTGACACT
This sequence comes from Spiroplasma endosymbiont of Glossina fuscipes fuscipes, assembly GCF_049669535.1. NCBI lineage: Bacteria > Bacillati > Mycoplasmatota > Mollicutes > Entomoplasmatales > Spiroplasmataceae > Spiroplasma > Spiroplasma endosymbiont of Glossina fuscipes fuscipes. Next base: position 1,279,353 of record NZ_CP187162.1, on the reverse strand, counting down.
CTCCTTATGGTGATTATATAATGGGTGATGACAAAAAGAGGTGTAAAAATGCAAGATAAACAAGAAATAAATTTTAATGAATTAATTAATAAGCCTGAATATTTAAGTTATTTAGAAACAGGAAAATATAAAATATTGCAAGAACAAAAATATTATATTGATATTCCTTGAATTATTGCTAATAGAAAAGCGGCTCCGTTAACTATTGGGCAAGGCTTAATGTTTAATTGTGATAATGATGATACGCAAGATTGAATAGAAGAATGATATGAGAAAAACTATGTTTATTCAAAATTATATCAAAATGAATTAGCAAATAGTTTATACGGGCGTAGTGTAATGTATTTATTAAAAACAGAAACTGATGATTTAACGATTGATGTTGCCCCGATTGGTTCAAATGTTCGTATTGCTAAATATTCAGAAATAGAACAATATGCGGAAATGTGAATATTACCTGCACAATCTGATTATATGTGATATCAAAGAGTACAATTTTATCCTAGAAAAGCAAAAATAATTTACTATACAGCAAAAGATTTAGAAATTGGGGTATGACAAACTTATGGTGAATTAGAAAGTAAATTAAAACCAGTTTCTACAATGGAATACGACACTGGTATTGATATTTTACCTATTGTTGAATTTATTAATTTGCCTAAATTAGTGCATGGTACTAAAACTACTGTTGATTGTGTTCCTAATTGCTTACCAGTATTTAATTTAATTAAAGATGTTCAAGATAATATTTATTATAAAAGAATTGAAAGAATTATTAACCGTACTCATTTTATAGGACAAAAAGATACTACTCATTCACTTGTTGATAACGGTAAAGGTTCAGAAGAATTAGTAAGTGCTGATGCTATTATTACTAGTACAGTACAAGGTTATGCTAATTTAACTGGTAATAGTGGAATGGGTTTAATTCATGCTCAACAAAATTATACTGAAATAACTATTGATAGTGATTATTCTATGAAAATGATATTTAATGGTGCAGGATATGATTATGATAATTTTACTGGTGAAACTTATACTAATAAAACTCAATCTTTAATGAATGGTAAAAATGATATTCAAACTACAAAAAATAAAAGAACATTAAGATTACCAAAATTATATCGATTATTTGATTATATATTTAGAGATTATAAAAAATGAGATAACTTAAATGATGATAATCCAAATAATGATAATGTTAGACCTTATACAATAGAATTTATAGATATTGATATTGTTGATGATATTACACAAGCTGATGTTATTGATAAACGATTAAATAATGGAACTATTACTCATATTGAGGCAATTCATAAGCAAGATAAGGTGACAACTAAAAAAGCAAGAATGATGTATGAAGAAATTAAAACAGAGCAAAAAGAACAATTAGAGCAAGAAATGAGTTATATTGATGATGATAATCAAACAAGAGAAGAAGATATTAAAGGAGATATACAATAATGCAAGTACCTAATATTAATAGTATTTTTAAAAACTTAAATGAAAGAATAATGGATAATAGTGTTCGATCTGATTTAACTAAATTAGATATTGATATTAAAAGTAATTATTTCTTTTTCCCATTTATTATTAAAACTGGTTTAGTAAATATTACTGATAAAGGTTTTCAACCTAATAATGGAGTACCACAAAACTTTACACAAATGTCACAAATATTTACAGGTAAAGAGGGAATTATAGCACAATGAAAAAATGCAATTAAAATTAGATCTAGACATATACCTGATATTTGAAATTATGATTTTTTACAAAAAGAAAAATATTGATTTACTTATTCTATTGATGATTTTAAAAAAAGTTTAACAGATAAAATAAGTTATTTTAATAATGGTGAATTAAATTATTTATGAAATGAAAAAGATCAAATATTTACTAATTCAGAAATTAATCAATCTTTTAGCGTTAATGATGTTTGAAATTGAATTAATTCAGATGAATATTTAAATTATAATGTTTATGTTATAAATTTACAAAAAATTAATAAAGCATTAGATAATTTTGCTATTAAAAGAAAATTTAAAGGTGATGCTTATAAATGTCATATTGTTAATATTAATGATACTGTTGAGTTTTCTAAATTAGGTGGTGAAGAATATTTTGGCGAATATAATGCTTGATATCTTGATCGTACAATTACGGTTGAAACTACTTATAATTTTCAAAGAGAAGATTTTTTAAGATTTTATTTAGTTCCTTTACAATCTGATAAAGAAGATGTTGATGATAATTTATTAATGTTTATATCAAATGCTCAACCAAAATATAATGACCTAAATGAATTAGTATATTGAAATATTACTTTTAGTTATGTTAAAGATTATATTAATACTACTGGGCAAACTATTCAGCAATTCGTACAATTTTCAGCACCAGGTGAAGGCTATGTAATTCCTAAAATAATATGAGATGATTTAGGTATTCCAAAAGATTATGAAATTAACGAGAAATTTACTGGTGATAATGGTATTAAAAGTATTCAATTAACTTTATTAGGTAATAATGGTTTTACTGCACCAGTTATTTTTGGTCGCCCGATTGAAAATTTAGGGAAATGAAATGAAAAAGTATATCCACAGCGTAGATTATTTATTGATAATTTAAAAATGCCAGTAGCAGATAGTTTAACAAAATCATCTAAACCATTAACTACTTATTTATTAACAAATGGTATTCCTGCTATTAATGGTCAATATGATAATTGATTAAAAAGAAAACAAGCACAATCTAACCAAGAAATTAAAAAGAATTATGAGGGTTATTTGAATACAGATAGAAAATTAACACAAGCAACTAATCCTAATAATTTAACTGTTAAAGATGTTGCTTTAAATTATAAAGGTAATAAAGTTATTAAAGATTTTGATGTACGAGCAAATGGTTATTTTAAATATAATGTTGATATTGGATATAATACAATTAACCCAAGTAAAAATCGTGGGCAATTAAAAGATATGTTAAATTTATTTAGTATTATGGTTAATCATATTATTAGTTTGCCAATAGATATTACTGAAAGTATTGCATGAACTCAGCGTGATATACCTATTGTTGGTAAATTTTTAAATGCAATAAGTTTAGGTATTCCGATTTATTGAAAAACTATTGATAATAATACTAATAATTTATATCCAAATATTAAAACAGGAATTCCCTTATTTATTGGTAAAGCAAATTATACATTTTATGATGAAAGTTATTGACCTATTGTTGAAGATAGTACGCGTCCACAAGCAAAAAATCAAGGTAATATCCCCTTAGATGCTTTTAGATATAATACACAAGATGAAGTAAATGATATTATTGGTGCTAGTGCAAGTAATACAAGTTGAGCATTTACTTTAACTGATAAAATAACAGCATCAAGTTGATCTAAAAAAACTAAAACAGAATATGGCAAAAATTATAGAATTAGTAGTGTTATGATACCTCAATCATTTAATAATGAAGATAGTATTTATTTAATTAATGAAGAAACAGTATCTTTACCAACAATGGAAAGTGAAAATTTATTAACTGATATTGTTGGCAGTGGTAGATATATAATTGATGCAGTTGGTTTTTATAATTTAGGTAAAACTGCCTGTCGTATTTATATGTTTTCTGATGATATTGATATATATGACCCATATTCAATTATGAGTTATTTTGTTAGTTTACAAACTACAAGTTTATATAATAATTCAGTACGAGATTGATTAACTCTTTATTCACTTAGTTATTTAGACCAATACATCGATGATGATATTGTACACGATTGACCTGTTAAATTACCAGACCCACCACCAAGTATTAATTTTTATCCAGTCACTGTTGATTTTAAAAAATCTGATACCACTATTGATGTTTCAGCAGAAGATAATTTACAAGGTGGTACAAAAGATGAAAAACCATATTCCCAAGATATAGTATTATTTGATTTTTCACAATTTGGTGCAACTGAATGGAAACAAGTACAAGATAATTATGATAATTTTACATTTTCAATTAATGGAACAATAAAAATAAGTTCTAATAGTGTTGATCCATCTTTTAATTGAGAAGAATCATTAGGTACTAATACAACGATAAAAATTGAAAATATAAATTCAAGTGGACTTACTGTTTTTGAATATTTAAGAGATTATCAATATCCTTTTGAACAATATAAAGATGGTTATCATTTTAAAACACAAGTTGTATTTTACAATGATGATGTTAAATTAAAAATGCGAGTTTTATATAAATTAGGTATTAAAGGGAAACAATCATTTAGTAACACAAGAATATTAAAAGCACATTTTAATGTATATTCACAAGGTTCAGGACTTATTAGTTTAAAACAAAAATAAAAAATAGAGATAAAACTCTATTTTTTTATATTATAATATTTCCATCATCATTAATTTTCGGAATATCATTATTGGTTGGTTCATTATTACCTAATCATTGATAAACATTTTTAAAATATTCACCTTTGTCTTGTCCTCAAGTATGAGGAAATTTTTTATCATCTTTTTTAATTCATATTACTAAACCAGAATAATTTCTGCTACCCATATTTAATTTAATATCATATTTATCAGATGTATAAATATCTTTAATTTTATTGTTGTTTTGGAATTTAATAATATTTCATTTAGTATTTTCTCCTCTTGCAATAACAAAGTATCATTTATTATCATCTTTGTGAAAAGGTTTATTTGAAGAACACATTTCTTTTAAATTTCCAATAATTTTATTTTTACATTTTTTTTCTTCACAACTTATTAAACTTGTTGTGCTTGTTCCTACTAAACTAATTGCACCTAAAATACTTAATATCTTTTTCATGTAGAATTTTCCTCCCTTTAATGTCATCATCATACCATCAACATAGTTAATGTCAATAATTATTTAATTTTATTCCATAAAAAAAGAGATTTAATAATCTCTTTTTTGTCGGGCAGCTTGCCTGCTCTCTAAGAACACACCAGCAACTTTGTTTCTAGAAGTATTTACCGACTAGACTCTGGCCGACAATTTGACAAGTCTATATTTAACTCTTTAAATGATATAAAAAGAACAGAAATGTTATTAATTTTTGACTTATCTGTAATTAAATTATATATAAATATAAATATTTGTAAACTATTTTTGTGCATTTTTCTTATAATCTAAGAATAAAGCTATAAAATAATTTTTTAATTGTATGTTGAGAAACTCTATATATTTTATCTAGTATTTTTTTATTTTCTTGCTTTTTTATATTATTTTTTAAAAATGTAAAATTAAAAAATGGTTTTTTAGACATATCCTTATCTGCTAAATAAAATTCTGGATTCTGCATAATTCTTTTGAAAAATATTCTTTAATTAATTCATCTTTAATTTCTTCATTTTCATTTGTTAATTGTCAAGGACCTTCATGAGATAAATTTACTAATTGATAAACTGAAAATTTAGAATAAAAATTAAATATTTTTTTAATAAATTTAATCTCTTCTTCATTAAAATGTTTAGAAAATTTATTTATAATTTTAATAATTTCATTGTCATTAATATCAATATAAATTTTATTATTTTTATTTTCTCTTAATCAATGATATATGTGTGGTATTACAGGACCATATTTTCATGCTTCAAATTTATCACTAATTAACTTTTTACCAAATTTGGCATAATAATTTCCATTTATAAAATATAATAATTTTTGAATTTCTAAATTTGATAATCGTACAATTTCTTCTTCATTAATATTATATGATTCTTGAATTTGTTTAAATTCAGAAAGCATTTAAATTATTAAATCTTTTGTTATTGTATTCTTTATTTTCTCCATATTTTCCACCCCTTATTAATATAATTATACAATAAAAAATGCTATAATTAAATAGCAAGTGATGTTGCGAGTTATTCTAGGTTCTACTTGCAAGTTTAAATAAAGAAAAGAAACCTCGCCAGTCAATAGTCTGTGCGATACTATAAATAAAAAAAGAGAAAATTGTTATTTTTCCTCTTTTTTTGTTTCTTCTTCGTATATTTTTAGAAAATTAATAGCTTCTTCACTATTGGTGAATTCAATTTCTATTTTAATTTTATTAGTTGCATAACTATTTTTAAAAGTACTCATTTTTATTACCTCTTTTCTTGATCGTCATCATCTTAACATGTTTTTTAAATAAGTGGTGGACAAATTTTATGGTGATGTTAAGATGGTGTCGTAAAATTAAAGAAAGGAAGATAAAATATGAGTTATGAAATTTTAATTGGTATTGGCGTTGGAATTGCTTTTGGTGGTATTTTAGGTTATAAAGGATTAGAACTTTTAATTAAAAAAGTAATGAAAAATAAACTTAAATTATCTACAAATAAAGTAGTAGGACAAGAAACATTAGATGCTATTCATTTAGGTTTAATTCAAACTGCTAATACTTTGGGTCTTGGTAATACAGAATGAGCACAAACATTAGAAACAAATAAACCTATTAGTGAAGATGAGTTTAATCAAATTGTTAAAGTACAAAGAGCCAAAAAATCAATTTCTAAAAAAGATATTAAGTTATCTAATAAAACAATTAAAGTCTAAAAAAGACTTTTTTTGTTTATAATGATGATGCAAAGAGGTGAAATTATGGCAGATATAACAAAATTAGAAAGTTTTAAATTAATAACATTAGAAGAGTTTAAAAATTGAGAGGGTTTTGATAAATTAGTAGCACAATATGGGGAAAAACTTTATGATGATAATATTTCAAATTATTTAATTGAGGGAATTACAAGAGCAAGTTTACAATTAGATAGTATTTGTGGTTATCGTTTAGAAACGGAGTTTCTTTTACTTGATCCAAATAGTGAAATTGATAAAAAACGCATTAATTATGTAAAAATTGCTTGTTGTTTACAAACTCAATATTTAATAAGAACTGGGATTGAATATTCTAGTGGTGGTGAAAATAGTAGTGATGGTGTCGCAAGTTATACATATCCTAGTAATATGAAAATTGAATTCTCCCCTGATGTTATAAGTTTATTAGAAAAAGCAAAGTTTTATAAATCACAAACTATAACTAAAATAAATTCTGATAATTATGGTTTTAAAAATGAATATTATACTTGATTTGGTCGCCCTGATACTAATCATAAAGATAGACCAATTATGTTAAGTGAAGCTGATGCTAAATATGTATGGAAAAATAGTATATTTAGATCTAATACTTTATCTATTATTCCTTGAGTAGATACTGAAAAAAGTGGTATATGACAAATTGAAATATCACAAGAATTATTAGCAAAATATATTGATAATTATTTTAAAAATATTAAAATTGATAATAAATCAGTGATATATAATTCTAATAATGAATTATCAGTTCCATTTGATAATTATACAATTTATAATGAAAATGGTGTTTGAAAAACAAAACAAGATGGTCAAATTCCATCAGATGTTATTAAAGATAGTGATTTAAATAAAGATTATATTGATAAAGTTAATAATAAATATATTGTAAAAACATCACAAGATATTAATACTAAACAAGATAAATTAGTAAGCGGTACAAATATTAAAACTATTAATGGTAATTCATTATTAGGTAATGGTGATATTTCAATTAGCGGTGGTAATGATTGAGAAGTAGTTGATATTAGTGATTTTATTCCAGATGGGTCACAATATTTTATTAAAGATTTTAATAAAACAAAATATCAATATAAATTATGAGCAATTTATAAGTATCAACAGAATATTACCTTAACTCCCGCTATTGAAACACCTATAAATTATATTGGTGCTATTGAATGAACAAGATATATTCCAACACAAGATAATAATTTAATCGTAAGAATAAATACTAAATATGGAAATATATCATTTGGAAATTTTGGTAAAGATATACTTCAAAATATAATACTTTATAGAAAATTGGTGAGTTAATTATTAAATTTAAAAAATAACCTTAATTGGTTATTTTTTATTTGTTTTTAATATAATTAAATTCTTTTCCCCATAAGTACTTTTATAATATTCTCAATATTCAGTTGATTTAATATCTATATCTTCAATATCTGATCCAGTAATATAATTACCTAATGGTGTTTTACAAGGCCTATTACCTTGTAAGGTTTTATAACATAATATATAGTTATTCATTATCATTGTTGCCTTTTGTAAATTCTTGAATATCTTTAAATAATAATTTATTTTTTGATATATCGTGTGGCCCTAAATTTTTTCTTGCTTTTATTCATGGTAATGAATCACGAGTTTTTTCTACTAATTCTATTGATGACATATTTATGTATTTTTTTATATTTTCATTAATAAAATTTTTCACTTTTTCATCTGTTAAGTATTGTATTTTTTCTATTTCTAAATATTTATCAGTATAACTTTCTATTTCAATAAAATTATATCCATTATATCTTATATGGTTAAAAATTTTTCTTATAACTGGACCATAAATCCATGCTTCAAATTCATCATCAAATAATTTTTCATCATATTGTTTTAAATAATCTAAATATAAAAAATATAAAATTTTTTGTAATTTAACAGGTTCTTTAATATTATATTTTTCAACTAAATACTTTGTGATAGAAAAAATAATATCGTTGTTAATTTTATATTTTACTTTATTCATTATCATTTCCTCCTTTATTATTTATAATATAATAATTAATAAAATGCTGTATTTTTTGACTATTAGTATATAATTCAGGTAATTCATTTCAAACTTTTTCTTGTTCTTTATTTAAATAAACATTAATATTACGAATTATTTTTTTTGCCATTTTATTTATCTCCTTTAATTAACTTAATATTTAGTTTTTTACTTATTTTAATGCTTATTAAATAAAATAATGGTAAACATATGGTATTTGTAATTAATATTCCGATAATTATTTGTTCTATATTTAAAACTCCAAAATTTAATCAAAAAAGAATAAAATCAATTGGCGTATAAATAATTATGTTTGTTAATAAAATTAGAATAATTTTAATAATATGATTTATTTTAATTAAATTAATTAGTTTAATTAAAATTGCCAATAAACCTGTACCAATATTTCAGCATAATGATCCTAAGGTAAAACCTCATAATGTTAAATCTGATAGAAAATGGCCCATAAATCCAATTAACAAACATCAATATCAATTTAAAATAAATCCGCTTATAAAAATAGGAATTAAAAATATTGGAATTGATGTTCTTGGAATAATTTGTATTCGCATTGTTTGCGATAATACAACCATCATTGCAATTAAAATTGATACATAAGTTATTTTTTTAATTAAATAAACTTGGTTGGACATATTTTAATCGCTCTTTTACTAATTTATAATATTTTTCGTTTATTTCTATACCAATTCAACGCCGTTTTAATTGTTCACAAGCTAATGCAGTTGTGCCGCTGCCTAAAAAACAATCTAATACTGTGTCACCAACTTTACTATGTTTATTAATTTGTAATTTAATTAAATTAATATCTTTAACAGTAGGGTGTTTAATTTCACCCGCATATTGATTATTACTATTAGTAATTTGATAAACAGTTTGCATATCTTGATTTCAAACATTACTATAAGAAATTGGTTTATTATAAATATATAAACATAATTCTTTATCTTTACGATATGCATTATTACTAGGTACATCATTTGTTTTTTGATAAATTATTAATTCAAACTTTAAATTATAATTTTCAATTTCAATTAAATATTTTTTTAATTGTTGTTTTGATAAATAAATAATCATATTTGGTTTTTTACAAATTCGCATTCATTCTTTAAAATATGACTTTATATCAATATTATTTACAAATTCGCCCTCAAGAAATTCAATTTCTCTCTTTCTAATTTGATATTGAACATTTGATGTATTTGGGTTACTAATAATTCTTTTATTATATTCAATATGTTTTTCTTTATTTTCTAATTTTTTAGCAATATCAGGGTAAAGGTAAGGTGGATCAGTTAATATTAAATCAATACTTTTATCAGGTATTGTTTTTAAAATTTCTAAACTGTCACCAAGTATTAATTGACCTAACTTAGTTTTCATAATTAGCAATAATAATTGCATCGCGGAGATGATTACTTATTTTTTCATTATTATAGAATCAACCTTTACCATATTCATAAGTTAAATTAACATCTTTTTCAAATTCTCATAAACAATTATCATTATATTTACTTAAATTTTCCATATTTTTAACAACTGATTTAGTATGTTTTGGTGATACTCAATTAATACTATTTCAAAATTGTTTTTCAACAACACCTAATAATCTTAATAAATCATCGCGGTCTTTTGAACCATTAGCATTTGTATATAAGCAATTTTCAATATTTATAATTTCATTTTGATATAGATATTCTCAAATAATTTCAATAATATAAGTAGCATGACATTTTCAATCTTTATTATCAAACAATTCTTTTCTAATAAGTTTATTATCTTCAAAAATAGCAATAGCGGTAGTACCAGTTCCTGATGGGTCAATACCAATTTTTATCAAGTTGCTCATTCTTCATCATTGTTATTAACTGCTGGTACTACATTTGATATATCTTCTTCTTTAACTACATTATCGTTTGTGTTCGCTATTTCTGTATAAGATGGGGTATTTATATTATTTGATAATGGTTCATCGCTCATCTGCCCCTTATTTTTGGCGACAGTAATATCATTATCAATATAAATCTTTTCATCATTAGTCGTAATAACGGCTTGATCTGATTTATATGCTTGTTGTAATTCAACAGACATAATACCTCATTTTCTTAATAAACTAGTTAATACTGTTTTTAATGCCATTTCATCAAAACTAGCAATATAAAATGATTTATTTTTAGCATAAGTTTTAGAGTATTTCATAAAATGATTTTCCATTTGTTCTTTTGTCATATATAAAGTTTTTTCAAAACCATTAACCATTTTAAAATATGCTACATAACCTATAATTGATAATTTTTCTCTTTCATCTTCATCTTGTATTCAATTAAAAGTAGTACCTTTTAAACGATCATAATTTACTAATTCACCATTTCTGACATCAGATACTGACATATCTAAATATTGACCACTTCTTTGTGCTAATTGAATATAACCCTTATAACCCATTTGAAATTGTGCTTGATTAACTCATTCTTGGATTTCACGACCATTAATAATTCTTGTTATTTTAGTATTATATGGAACGACATAAGCATAACCAAATTGCTTTTCCATAGGTAAATTTAATAAAACACCTTGATAACAAGCAGTCATAATTGTTGCAGGACTTGCTTTTTGTAATAAATCATTGCTGTTAGAAATAGCTACTAAATTACTTTTAAATCTAGCAATTTCACTTTCATTAGAAAATTTACTTTTAATTCATTGAGTTGCTTTTTCTTCTTTTAAAAAATCAATCATATTTGCCATATTTTAATCCTCCTTAATTATTTCTTCTAATTGGATAATAATATTTATAAAACTTTTATATCAACCACCAAAATCCATATCTTCTGTTGTTTCTGCATCTTCGTAATAATCAATCTCATTTTTTAAAGTATCTATATCATCAATAATATTTTTTATTTCTCTTTTAGTATCTTCTAACATATTTATTTTTCTCCTTTATTTATTTTAAAATTAATACCTTTAACTCCAATAGTATTTACATCGGCATTACTATCTCATTGGTCTTTAATTTCATTTTTAACAATTTTTTCATCAATAATTAAATAATTTTTAATTAAATTAATAAGTTCTAATTTATCTGCATTTTGTAAAAAATCATCATTAATACCAATTAATTCAATATCTTTAATTAATAATTTATCTTTAATAATATTAATACCAACTTTTTTTAATTGTTTTGGATCAAGTGATTTATCAATTTCTTCAATTTTTTCCATTACACGAACTTGTTCATCTTGAATTTGGTCTATATCTAAACCCATATCAACAGTTAAATTATTTGCTTTTTCAATTAATTCTTGCTTTTTTAATTCTTGTTCTTTTAAAAACTCTTGTTGTTTTTGTTTGCTAGCTTGTGTCAAATTATTATTAATTTCAACTCTGTATCTTTCAATATAATTTCTATAATTAGTAATTATTTTACCAATTCTATTATGTTCATCTAATAATTTTTGAATAGGTTCTAATCATTCTTTAAAAACAAAATTATTTTTAGTAATAGCACTTGGAATATCTTTTAAATGAACATCTTGATAACCATTTAATGCATAATGATTAATATGTCTAAAAATATACTCAGTTAATTCTTGTTTATTTTCTTCTTCAATTTTTTGAATATTATACGCTAAAAGACTTGCATTTTTAAAATCATCTCCTTTTAAAGGAAATTGAAATGTAATATTATTTACTATATTTTTAACTACATCATTCATTATTTATCATCTCCAATCAATTTTTTTAAATCATTAATTACAACTTTTAACATTTTTCGATGAGTTGGACAAAAAATATAATTTTCATTATAACTTAGATATAATCCATCTTTTGAATGTTTCTTAATTCAATCTTTACTAGCATATTTACTCATTTTTTAATCATCCTTTCTAAAATAAGTATTAATCTTCATTTACAATATAATTATTTTTGGGTTTATCAAAATATAAATGAGTAAGATTATCAATTTCTTCAGGTGTTAATTTTTTCTTTTCAACTTCAATTTCATAACGATCCATAATTGCTAAACCATAATCTCTATAACAATCTGGGTAATTATCAAACATTTCATTTAATAAATCTTTTAAGTTCATATTATTCACATCCTTTTTCACATAATCATTCAATATTTTTATCTTCTAAATCTAAAATCACAACCTTATTTCCATAAAGGTTATAATTTTTGCTATTAATTTCAGCTTCTTTTTTTGTATAAAATGATAAAGTATCAATGCTATATGCTTGTTTAATTACTAATAAATATCTTTTATTCATAATTTAATTCTCCTAATTCTGTTTACCTAATGCTCAATGTTCATCAGTCATATCTTCAAATGATACTGAATAACTTTTAAGCATTAATTCATTTAATTTATTAATAGTTTTTTTATTTAACTTTTTCATATATACCTCCTGTAATTTTTGGTAATTGTTGGTATATTAACTACAATGTTCTACAATTTGTAGTTACTTGTAGTTGTAAGTACCTTCTCATCAAGTCCCCACTAGTAGATTAATTAAGAAATCCTTGCCCAGTTCTTAAAAGTTCTTCAACCTCTACGCACACGATTTTATTTTTTTCTTGTTAGTTAAAAGTTATGAATACAGAACTATCTGTTTATCTTAATCAAAGTTATTAATAATTTACAAAATCGCAAAAAAACAAGTTAACAGCTCTAATGATTTCATACCGGCAAAATGCCTTGCTGGGGAATCTTCCCTTAAAAAATATGTAATTGTAAATTAAATAATTGTAGAGCCAATATATTTAATTTTTAAAGTTGTTTTATTTCAAATAAAAAAACAACCCTTAATAAGAGTTGTTTTGTCCTACTTCATCCTTTATTCTACAATTTTAATTTTGGTATTTATAATTGACAAGAAATAAATAATGGTGGATTGTTTCCTGACGGGCAATGATGACAAGCACAATATGAAAGTTGTAGTTGATATAATTTAGCATGTCATATTCGAAATGCTGCAATTTGAATTGTAAATAATATTCCGGGTGTAAAACAAGTGAATGAGTTAGCAAGTGGTGTTGGAAAAATATTTCAAACAATATATAGTTTTTTTAATCAAACATTCGAAGTGTGAAAATTTAGTCCAGTATTATATAATACAATAACAAATATATTCCTATTAATTATTTTTATGAAATTTGTTCGATTAATTTAAAAAGGACTTGCAAAGTCCTTTTATTCGTTTCAATCAATAATTTTCCCATTTTTTACATCAATTAATGGTAAAGTTATTGGTTCTAATACTCCGTCTCATCTATATAATTCTGCAACAGAATATCATTCTCTATCTAATGCAACACTATTATTTCATACATTACCAAATGGTTTATCAATATCATTATTTTGAAATTTAATAATTCTTCAATCATCAGTGGTCTTAGGTTTTCTTGCAGACATTATATATCATTTATTATTTCTCGTATTAAATTCATTATTAAATGTACCACTTACTATTTTTCAACTACTATTTTTTAGTGGTTTTTCTGGTTTAGGATTTGGCTTATTACCCCCCCGTTTTCATTGTTATTTGGTTTTTGACAACTAATTAATGTTGTTGTACTTGTTGCTGTTAATCCGATTGTTCCTAAAATGCTAAGTCATTTTTTCATATTTTACTTCTCCTTTATTAAAATTACTTGAATGCTATAATTAATTATATCATATATCAATAATGTATTAAATAATTTTAATATTAAATTTATAAATTAATGAAAGGTATATAAATGTTATGTATAGTCATTTAAGTTTTATTGATAAGGTTAAATTGGAAAAATTATTATCCAAATTATTTTTAAAAAAGAATGGTGAAATAAATATTTCACAAATTGCTAAATGTTTGAACAGACATCGTAGTACTATTTTACGAGAAATTAAGCGTTTTAAAACTATTGATGAATATAGTGCTTATAAGTCAGATAAAATGTATTATGAGAAAAGAAAAAAGAATAATAAAAGATATAAGTTTACAGAAAAACAATTAAATTTTATTAATATAAGATTTAATGTTTATCGTGATTCTCCATCACAACTTATCCATCGTTATTTTTTAAAGTTTGGTATTAAATTTCCTGTTTGTGTTAAAACATTGTATAAATGAATTTATTTAGGTTTTTATGGTTTTTTAAAACAGAATTTACGTTATCATGGTAAAAAATATAAAACAAAAGGAAAATTTGATAATCGTGGTAAATTAACTAATTTTAAATCAATATGAGATATTGAAAATAAAAAAATTAATGCTGGTTGATTTGAAATGGATACAGTAGTTGGTAAAGACCATCAATCTAGTAATTTAGTTTTAGTAGAACAATTAAGTAAAAATTACTTTGTAATGAAATTAAAAAATCATACTGCTAATGAAGTTGTAGAAAAGTTTAAAGATATTGTTATAAGTAATAATTTAATTGGGAAAATTAAAGGAATAATAACCGATAGAGGAAAAGAATTTAGTAAATGAAGAGAATTAGAAATATTTGCTGAAACACAAGTTTATTTTTGCGATCCGGGTTCACCACAGCAAAAACCACTAATTGAATATATGAATTCTGAACTTAGAGAATGATATCCTAAGGGAACTGATTTTAATAATGTTAGTCAACAAAAAATAAATTGAGTAGTTAATGTTATAAATGATAAATTAAGGCCTATTTTAAATTGAAGAACATCAAAAGAGGTATTTTTAGAGAATTTTTAAATAAATTTATTACTTAACTTAATAAATTATTTTTTAGTATGGCTAAGTGTGCTTAAAATAAAGTAAAAATTATAAATATTTTAATTTTTGAAAATTTATAATTGATTTTTTATGATTTTTATTATATTATTTGATTAATAAGATTTGTTGCATTTCATTTTACATGATTCCAATTGATACAATGTTACAAATTCCAGAAATGTATATGGAAAAATTATTATTATCAGAAGACTTAGGAGCAACGATTGATTTTTCTCAACCAATTGAGAAAATCATATTAACTTTATTAAATATCAAACAAAATTTATCATGTATTATTCTAAATAAACCTCGTCATCAAGCAATTATTAAGACAATGCAAGCATTAGGAATTCATGTTGAATTAATTAATGAGGATGATGTTTTGGGGGCAATTGATGTTGTACTAAAAAAAGCGGATTTTTTATATGGAATTGGTGGTGCGCTAGAAGGTGTTTTAATGGGAGCATTAGCAATTGCAACTAACTATAAAATGTTTGCACGTTTAACAGCATATGAACAAGTTTGACCAAATGAAAGTGAAACTAAAGATCGGATGAAGATTGAACAACAAGCATTAGCACACAAGAAAATTAGTTATGATACAATTTTTTCCGAACGGGACTTAGTTGCTGATGAAGAAGCAATGTTTTTGTAGCTAGTTTAACGGGTGGAACTGTTTTAAAACCATTACAAATCATTGATCATGAATATGTTGTCCATTCTTTTATTGGTTACAATAATATTTATCATCAAATTATTTCAAAATATCCAATAACAAATAATGTTCAGGATTTATTAAACAAATATAGTAAATAATTTAGAG
Organism: Spiroplasma endosymbiont of Glossina fuscipes fuscipes; assembly: GCF_049669535.1. Classification (NCBI taxonomy): domain Bacteria; kingdom Bacillati; phylum Mycoplasmatota; class Mollicutes; order Entomoplasmatales; family Spiroplasmataceae; genus Spiroplasma; species Spiroplasma endosymbiont of Glossina fuscipes fuscipes. The sequence continues at coordinate 1,263,130 of NZ_CP187162.1, read as the reverse complement.
GAGGTTGGAAAGATGCCATTTCGTTTAGAAAAAATTGCATTTGGGACTTTATTTTTAAAAAAAGAAGAGGCAATTATTAATGCCTTACAAAATGGTTATAAAATTATTGATACTGCTAAAGTTTATCAGAATGAAGAAATGGTTGGCCAAGCAATTAAAAAATATTTAATTACTAATAATGCAAAAAGAGAAGATGTTATTATTGAAACAAAAATTTGATGTGATGATATTGAAACAGAGAATACAACAAATGCGGTACTGGGGGCTTTAAAACGACTAGATGTTAATTATTTAGATATTGTTTTAATTCATCGTCCAAATATGAATTTTCACAAAACAATTAAAGCTTATGTTGAATTATTAAAATGTAAGGCACAGGGTTTAATTCGTGTCGTTGGTGTTAGCAACTTTGATAAAGATATGATTGAAGTTTTATTTGAGAAAACAGGGATTTATCCTAACATTAATCAAATTGAATTTAGTCCCTTTAATCAACGCTGAGATCGGGTACAATATTGTCAGGATAAAAATATTTTAGTTCAGGCATATTCGCCAATTACGAAGGTTTTAGAAAACCAAATTTTAATTACGGAAGCAAAAAAATATAATTGTACCGTCGCCCAATTGGTTTTAGTGTGAATTAAATATTTTAGTATTCAACCAATTGTGAAAGCAGAAACATTAGAACATATTAAAGAAAATAATAGTATTGAAAAAATTAAGTTAACAAAAAAGACAATTCAATTGTTACAAAACTTAAATATGTATGATAATGTTTATGCTGAAACATTTGATGGAATTTAATTCAACGGTAATATTGAAATTATTAGTTGATAATTTGAAACAAGAAAAGTAATAAAGTTATTTTTCTTTTTTAATAATTATGTAGGTAACTAAGGGGTTATCTTTAAAGAATGTTATAATATTACTATTAATGGTATCATACTGGAGGGATATAATGGCAGAAAAAACGATGGCTGAAATTTTAGCAGCAGCTAAAAAAGCAAAAGCAGCAATTGATGGTGATCAATATGCAGGTGAAGGTGAATATTTTGATCCTAGTAATTTAACATTAGAGCAAAAATTAAAGTTACGAAAAGCAGCAAATAATCCAACAGATCCAAATTATCATATCTGATTACAAATGAATCAAAAAAAACAAACTTTTGGGTGAGTTAAAATTGATAAAAAGAAAATCAAAAACTTGTCAGAAGATGATGAAGAAAATAATGATTAATATTTTTCTTTATTAGAAAATAGTTTTTTAACCTCAAATGCTACAATCAAAATGGTTATTAGAGCACTCTAATAGCCACTATCATCTTGTTTATATTAATGTTTTAACATCCGTTTTGTTTCGGATGTTTTTTTGCATTAAAACTTTTTTAGATGGTTAAGAGCAATACATACCAACAAGGTATTCCAATTTAAAGCATTTTTTGGTATAATTATATAAAATATAATGTAATATTTTATCAATTTTTATAAATAATAAACTTAATCTTATTAAAGGGGAATGGTTATGAGAAGAACGAAAAATATTACAATGATTGCAATTTTAATTGTGAGTTTAGGGTTAGCAGTATTGTTTGCATGATTATTTTGAAGTGTCCTAAAAAGCAATAATGAAATTAATTATGCTGAATATAGTGACTGTTTATTATATTCTGATCATAGCAAACAAAAAATAGATTTAACTCGCCATAATAATAGTCAATTAGTAAGTGCAACATTTAAAAATTTAGCTCAGACAACTAGTAAAATGAGACAACTTAGTGCTAATGATTGAGCTTTCATTGACCGCTGGGGAAATAATATGCTTTATCAAGCAGATGCTAAAATTGTAGCAGCATTTAATCAGAAAAAAGCAGTGATTCAATTTAATACAATTGCGGATGTAGTTAATGGTTTAACAAATAATAAGTTTTATCCATATCAATTAGAAGAGATGGTGTTAGCTTTAGATGATAAAGAACAATTGCCATTTCGTAATAATTTAATTAGTTTTGCTAACTTGATGTTTAATGTTTACTGAGCATTCGTTACAAGCACAAATGAGTAAGGTTCAATATCAAATTGGGTTTCATTCAACAGCAACTAATATTTCAACCTTTGTTCATGAAATAGGGCATGCAATTTCAAATTATGCTTGAGTTTGACCAAATAATCGTCTTCGTTTTAACCATAATATTACTCCAACAACTGGGCGCTGTACTCCAGTTAAAGATAAAACATCAAGTTTTATTCGGGGATTTATTTATAGTCCAAATGATGTATTAGTTCGCTACTTAGGAAAACGAGTTGGAATTAGTAACAATGCACCGTTTCAACAACAATTAGCGGCTTGATCATTTATTCAATCTGGTTATGGTCGCACCGGAGGAAACGTGGAATTGTTTGCAGAAGGTTTTGCCCAATGGTTACTAACTCCAGATAATCAAAAAGGTTTAAATTGACAAATTCTTAATGAATTTTATGGGACGTATTTTAAAAATTATTATTTAATTTAAAAAAGGGCATTAGCCCTTTTTTAAACGTTTTCACCGTTTAGTAATTTTTCTAAATAATCCCCAACGCCGCCTTCATCATTAGTTAAGTGGGTAATCCCACGAGCATTAGTTTTTAAATTATCATTACCGTTTTTCATTGCAACGCCATAACCAACATTTTGTAATAATTCTAAGTCATTCATTTCATCCCCAAAGGCAATAACATCGCGAATATCAACATTATAGTATTGCGCTAAAATATCAGCGGCAAATCCTTTTGAAACAAGTTTATTTGTAATATTAATCATTGTTTGGCTTTGCTTACTACTATAGTGACCAATATTAATTCGAACAGAGTTTTTGAAGTTTTCAAACATTCTTAATACTTCATCTGTTTTATTAGTGCCGCTCAAATATAACGCCATATTACTAGCGGGACCTTTTCAAGAATTATAAGGGTCAGCAATAAAATATTCATCATCAGCAACGTCATCAAGATGGAAGTAGTTTTCAATTGCTTCATCTTTTTTTCAACAAATTGCTTTATCATAATGTTCTATTAAAACATTTTCAACATTGTCCTTAACATGGGGGTGATTAATAATACTTATAATTACATCATATGCAATTGAGAAAACTAATCGTTTAAACTCACGTTTTAAAGGGTCATGAATATGACCACCATCAAAATTTGTTAATAATGTATCTAACCCTAATTCGCGATAAAAGCGAATACTTGCTCGGTGCGGACGACCAGTAATAATACATACTTTATGGCCAACATTAACAGCTTTTTTAATTACTTCTTGGGTTTTTGGATGGATTGTTTTACCATCGTTCATTAATGTTGTACCATCTAAATCAATTAAAATTAAACGTTTTTTATCTAAGTGTTGTAATTTCATTGGTACTCCTTTCTAAAAATAAGTTTTTTCTTTTCCCTTTATCTCTTATTATATCTAATATTTTTGTAATTAAATTATTTTTAAAATTTTAGCACTATTTAGTTGACTTTGCTAACAACTATGATAAGATATAAATATTAAATTAGCAGACAAAGAGTGAGAGTGCTAAAAGAGGAGGGTACTTTATGGAATTTGCACAACAATATGAGCCAGGGAAAGATCCAAAGGTTCTTGAAAAATTTACTAAAAATCTTAATAAAGAAGCAATTGTTGGAAAATTAGATCCAATTATTGGGCGTGAAGACGAAATTAACCGGGTAGTCCGAATTTTATCTCGTAGAACAAAAAATAATCCGGTCTTAATTGGAGAACCGGGAGTTGGGAAAACTGCGATTGTTGAAGGATTAGCACAACGAATTGTTAAAGGTGATATCCCTAGTAATTTACAAAATAAAACCATTTATGAATTAGATATGGGGGCCTTAATTGCGGGAGCTAAATTCCAAGGAGAATTTGAAGAACGTTTAAAAGCGGTAATGAATAAAGTAAAAGAATCAAATGGTGATATTATTTTATTTATTGATGAATTACATTTAATTATTGGTGCTGGAAAAACCCAAGGAAGTATGGACGCTAGTAATTTACTAAAACCAATGTTAGCTCGTGGTGAGTTACATTGTATTGGTGCCACAACATTAGATGAACATCGTTTATATATTGAAAAAGATGCTGCTTTAGAACGTCGTTTTCAAAAAGTCATGGTTGCTGAATCAACAATTGATGAAAGTATTTCAATTTTGCGTGGCTTAAAAGAACGCTTTGAAACTTTTCATGGGGTTAAAATTCATGATAATGCCTTAGTAGCTGCTGTTAACTTATCATCACGTTATATTACTGATCGTTTTTTACCAGATAAAGCAATTGACTTAATTGATGAGGCATCAGCAACAATCAAAACAGAAATTGCATCAGTGCCAACTGAGTTAGATAATTTAAATCGCCGTGTTGTTCAATTAGAAATTGAAAAAGCCGCTTTACAAAAAGAAACCGATAAAGCTTCTAATGAACGGTTAGTTGATATTGCAAATGAATTAAAACCATTAAAAGCAAAACAAGAAAAATTAGAAATTCAGTGAAATTCCGAAAAAGAAAGTATTACTAAATTAAAAAATTTAAAATCAGAAGTTGAACAATTAAAAAAAGAATTAGAACAAACTCAATTACGCGGTGATTTTAATCGTGCGGGAGAAATTCAATACGCCTTATTGCCAAAGTTAGAACAACAATTACACGAGCAAGAAAAAAGTGCTTCTGAGTCACACTTGTTAAAAGAAGATGTAACTGAACGTGAAATTGCAGCAATTGTTGGAAAATGAACAGGAATTCTTGTTGACCGCTTAGTTGAAACCGAAAAAGCAAAACTAATGAATTTAAATAAGATTTTATGTCGTCGTGTTCGTGGTCAAAACGAGGCAATTGATGCAGTTTCCGATGCAATTATTCGTAGTCGTAGTGGTATTAAAGATCCCAACAAACCAATTGGTAGTTTCTTATTTTTGGGTCCAACTGGGGTTGGAAAAACTGAAGTTGCTCGTAGCTTAGCTTATGTTTTGTTTAACTCAGAAAAACAGATGGTACGTTTAGATATGTCAGAATATATGGAAAAGCATTCTGTTAGTAAGTTAATTGGCGCGCCGCCAGGTTATGTTGGTCATGAACAAGGGGGACAATTGACAGAAGCTGTTCGTCGTAATCCATATTCAATTGTTTTATTTGATGAAATTGAAAAGGCCCACCCCGATATCCTGAATATTCTTTTACAGATTTTAGAAGATGGTCGTTTAACTGATTCGCTAGGAAAAACAGTTGATTTTAAAAATACAATTATTATTATGACTTCAAACATTGGGTCGGAATATTTATTAAATGAAAACAATGAGGGAGTTGGTTTATTAATTCAAAAAGAATTAGCTAAAAAATTTAAACCAGAATTTTTAAACCGAATTGACAATGTTATAACCTTTAATGCTTTATCTAAAGAAGTGATTAAAGAAATTATTGAAAAAGAATTATCGGAATTAACGCAACGAATTGAAAATAATAAAAATATTCGTATTACTTATTCAGAAGCTGTTTTAGAAAAAATTTTAAATGAAGGATATGATCGTGAATTTGGTGCTCGACCAATCAAACGTTATATTCAACGAAACCTTGAATCATTAATTGCACATGCTATTATTTCTGAAGAAATTCAAGAAGGAAAATCATATACGATTGATTTTGCCAATAACAAAATGGTTATTAAAAACAGTACAAAATTAAATTAGCACTTGCATTTTAAGAATGATAATTTATAATATTATTGTTAGCACTATTTAGTGTTAATTGCCAAATTTAAATAAGAATTGGAATTAGGAGGTGCTGGTGGTGTTAACCCAACGACAAGAAAACATCTTAAAAGTAATTGTGGAAGAATACACAAAAACAGTGCAGCCTGTTGGAAGTAAAGCTATTATGGCTTCACCCTTAATAGATTCTTCTTCTGCCACAATTCGGAATGAATGTGCAATTTTAGAAAAAGAAGGTTTTTTAGAAAAAGAACATGCTTCATCGGGACGAATTCCATCAACAAGAGGATATCGTTATTATGTTGATAATCTAATGGATGAAAAAAATATTGATGATATTAAAGACCGCATTGAAGCATTATTTGTTGATCGTAATATGTCAATTAATGATATTCTTGATCAAACAGGTCAAATTTTAAGTGAAATGACAAATTTAACAACGGTTGTTGTTGGTCCAAATTTTAAAGAAGAGATGCTAAAGAAAATTGAGTTATTGCCAATTTCTGCGACCCAAGCTGTTGTTGTCTTTGTTTTAACAAATGGCCATGTTGAAAACAAATTATTTAATATTGATGACAATAGTTCAATTAACGATTTACAAATTTCAATTGAATTATTCAATAGTCGGTTAGAAAACACCAAAATAACTGATATTACTGCTAAGTTTGATGTTATTCGGCCAATCTTAGAACAACAAGTTAAACACTATGAATATATTTTAAAACAATTTGCGAATGCTGTAACAAGCATTGTTAAGCCAAGTTATTCAACTCATGGTTTACAATATATGTTACAAAATCCTGAGTATAATAATCCAGAACGAATTAAACAAATCATTCGCTTTATTGAAACAATTTCCCCGTTTGATTATTTTAAAAAACAACAAGATAATCCAAATGAAGATTTGGTTTCCATTCAAATTGGAAATGAAACAGGATTTAATAATGACGATATGGCATTATTAACAACAACATATAAAGTTGATGATATGCAAGAAGGGGGAATTGCTTTGGTGGGACCAAAGCGGTTGGAATATGATAAGCTCTACGAAGTATTAGAGTGATTAGCAAACCGCATTAGAGAAGCATATCAAAAAGAAGATAGAAAGGTTGAGATTAATGAGTAATGAAAAAAATGACAAATCTTCACCAAACCAATTAAAAGAAAAAATTGAAAAACTACGGGAAGAATTAGCTAATACCCAAGCGGCGACCTCGGATTCAGCATCATTAGAAGCTGAAACACCAACAGTTGAGGCAAATAACTTGGCTATTATTGAAGATTTAGAACAAGAAATTGATTTATTATTAAAAGATAATATGCGATTACGAGAAGAAAAGTTATTAGCATTAGCCGATGGGGAAAACTTAAAGAAAAGAATTCATGCTGAAGTAGCAGATATTAAGCTTTATCGTGCCGCAGGAATGGCAGAAAAATTATTGCCAACATTAGATAATTTTGAGCGAGCATTACAAGTTACAAACGTTACACCGGAGGTCAAAAACTTTTTAACTGGATTTGAAATGATTCACCGTATGTTTAAAACGGTTTTTGAAGAAGAAGGAATTACAGCAATGGAGACAAAAGTGGGAGAACGTTTTAATTCTAACCTCCATGCGGCAATTGAGATTGTTGAATCAAATGATGTTGATTCAGGATGCATTGTTCAAATTATGCAAAAAGGATATATGATTCATGATCGTGTCTTACGACATGCATCAGTGCAAGTAGCAAAATAACAATATTGGAGAGAGAAAGGAAAGAGATATTATGTCAAAAATTATTGGAATTGATTTAGGAACAACAAATTCATGTGTTGCTGTTATGGAAGGAAACGAATTTAAAGTTTTAGAAAACCCAGAAGGGCAACGTACAACACCATCGGTTGTTTCATTTAAAAATGATGAAATTATTGTTGGAGATGCTGCGAAACGTCAAGCAGTAACTAACCCAAACACAATTAGTTCAATTAAAAGAAAGATGGGGACAGCTGATAAAGTTCATGTTAATAGCAAAGATTATAGTCCGGAACAAATTTCAGCAGAAATCTTACGTTACTTAAAAAGTTATGCTGAAAAAAAATTAGGGCAAAAAGTATCAAAAGCAGTTATTACTGTTCCAGCATATTTTAATGATGCGCAACGCCAAGCAACAAAAGATGCCGGAAAAATTGCGGGATTAGATGTTGAACGAATTATTAATGAACCAACCGCAGCGGCGTTAGCTTATGGAATTGATAAAGTTGATAAAGAACAAAAAGTGTTAGTTTATGACTTAGGAGGAGGAACATTTGACGTTTCAATCTTAGATTTAGCTGACGGAACTTTTGAGGTTTTATCAACTGCTGGTGATAACCATTTAGGAGGAGATGACTTTGATGATGTTATCATTAAATGAATGGTTGAAGAATTTAAAAAGGATAATAACATTGATTTAAAAACAGATAAAATGGCAATGCAACGGTTAAAAGAAGAAGCTGAAAAGGCAAAGAAAAATCTGTCTTCACAATTACAAACAGAAATTGCGGCACCTTTTATTACTGCTCGTGATGGAAATCCATTACACTTAAATTTAACTTTAACAAGAGCAAAATTTGACGAAATGACAAAAAGCCTTGTTGACCGTACTGTTGAACCTGTTCGTAAAGCATTAGCTGATGCAAAGTTAAAAGCTAGTGAGCTAGACCAAGTATTATTAGTTGGTGGAAGTACAAGAATTCCAGCTGTACAAGAAGTTATTAAACGTGAATTAGGAAAAGAACCAAACCGTACGATTAATCCTGATGAAGTTGTTGCAATTGGAGCAGCAATTCAAGGAGGAGTTTTAGCGGGTGATGTAAAAGATGTTTTATTATTAGATGTAACACCATTATCATTAGGAATTGAAACATTAGGAGGAGTATCAACTGTGTTAATCCCTCGAAATACAACAATTCCAACTTCAAAAGCACAAGTGTTTTCAACTGCTGCTGATAACCAACCGGCGGTTGACATTCATGTTTTACAAGGAGAACGTAAAATGGCTGGTGATAATAAAACATTGGGTCGTTTCCAATTATCAGGAATTGACCCCGCACCAAAAGGAATGCCACAAATTGAAGTTAAGTTCTCAATTGATGCTAATGGAATTGTGTCAGTAACAGCAAAAGATTTAAAAACAAACAAAGAACAATCTGTTACAATTACTAATGGTGGTGGATTAACCGATGAAGAAATTCAACGTATGGTTGATGAAGCTGAAAAAAATAAAGATAAAGATGAACAAAAATTAAAAAACATTGAATTACGTAATAAAGCTGAATCATATGTTGCGATAATTAGTCAAGCATTAGAAACAAACAAAGATAAAATGGATGCTGAACAATTAAAAACATCTGAAGAAATGGTTAAAGAAATTAAAGAGTTATTAGAAAAAGAAGATTATGCCGGATTAGAAGCAAAAATGGCGGGGCTTGAACAAGCAATGGCTGATGCTTCAAAATATATGAATGATCATCAAGGTGAACAATCTGAACCAGAAATTACTGAAGATGATGAAAAGAAAGATAAATAACAATAATGATGACTAAAATTATTTTAGTTATCTTTTCTTTAAAAAGGAAAGTAGGAAGATGGTAAAATGGGGAAACGAGACTATTACGATGTACTAGGTGTAAACCGAAATGCAACCGATGATGAAATTAAGCGGGCATTTCGGCAACTAGCAAAAAAATATCACCCGGATGTTTCAAAAGAAAAGGATGCTGAAGCAAAATTTAAAGAAGTTAATGAAGCTTATGAAGTATTATCTGATCCAAATAAACGTCGGAACTATGATCAGTTTGGCCATGCTGGAAATGATCCAAATAGTTTTGGTGGCTTTAGTCAAGGCTTTAGTAGTGGTGATGGTTTTGAAGATATTTTTTCTGGTGGTTTTGGTGATATTTTTGAAAACTTTTTTGGTGGTGGTGCTAAGAAACGTCGTGGATTTAGTAACCAACCAATTAAAGGAGAAAATGTTGCAGCACGTGTTACAGTTACTTTAAAGGAACAAATGTTTGGAAAAACAGTCAAACTTGATTTGAATGTTGATAAAACTTGTGAAGCCTGTGATGGGACAGGGGCAAAAGATCCGAAAAAAGATATTCACACTTGTACAACTTGTGATGGATATGGATATGTCAATATTGAACAACGTAGTTTGTTTGGAGTAATTCAATCCCAACAACCTTGTCCTGATTGTAAGGGGCGTGGGAAAGTTGTTACAAGTAAATGTCCAAAATGTAAAGGTCAAGGTCATTATCGTGGGAAAGAAGTTGTTGAAATTGAACTACCAAAATCAATTTATGAAAACCAACAATTACGAATTCTGGAAAAAGGAAATTATGGTTTAAATAGTGGCCCTCGTGGCGATCTTTATTTAGAAATTTCCATTAAACCAAATAAATATTTTAAACGGGTTAATGATAATTTACACTTAGATTTACCAGTTTCTTATTTAGACGCATTATTGGGAGCTGAAATTAAAGTGCCAACTTTTGATGGTGATGTTCATTTAAAATTACCAGCAAACACAAAAACAAATAGTGTTTTTAGTATTCCAAACCATGGTTTTTTTAAAGGTCCAACATCTAGTAGACGTGGTGATTTAATTGTTAATGTTATCGTTGCAATTCCTACTAAACTATCTACTGAGGAAAAAACAAAACTGCAAGAATTAAAAGATATTAGTTCATTTCAAATTACCGATAATTTCTATGAAGATTTATAGTAAATAAAAAGGATTTAAAATTAATTTTAAATCCTTTTTATTTACTATTTTTATGTTCTTTTCAACGATAATAACCATAAATGCCAGTTGTTAAAACATAAACATTAGAATAACCAAGCTGGCGTAATTCTAATGCTGCCTCACTACTACGGTTACCACCGTTGCACAAGGTAATGATTAGTTGTTCTTTATTTGGTAAATAATAATTTGGGCGTTGTAATAAGTCAAAGATATAAACATTTGTTGAATTTGGTATTTGAGACAAAGTTTTAAATTCGACATTAGTTCGAACATCTAACAAGTAGGCCTGTTCTTTTAATGTTTCAAAGGTTTGATTATCAATATAAACTGAGTGCTGTTTCATATTGGGTTCCTCAACTTTTTCGCTATATTTATATCATATCGTAAATATCAAAATAATGTGTGATAAAATTAAAAAGGTTTAAAATAACAGAGAGGAATTAAGGGTTTTGATGGCAAAACAAGTATTTAAAAAGATAATTAATAATCGTCCGTTGATTGTTGAATATGGGCAATTAGCAAAACAGGCAAGTGGGGCTGTTTTAATCCGTTATGGTGAAACAGTAGTCTTAGTAACAGCAACAGTTAGTAATAAGGTTAGTGAAACTGATTTTTTTCCATTAACAGTTGTTTTTCAAGAAAAATTATATTCGGTTGGAAAAATCCCAGGGGGATTTTTAAAACGAGAAGGGAAACCATCAGAATATGGAACCTTGTCAGCACGGGTGATTGATCGTGCTTTACGACCATTATTTTCAGAAAATTTTCGAAATGAAGTCCAAATTGTTATTAATGTTTTAGCTGTTGATAACGATAGTGATGTTCGAATTGCTAGTTTATTTGGGGCATCATTAGCACTTGGAATTTCAAAAATTCCGTTTGCTGGACCAGTAGCAGGAGCATTGTTAACAGTTGATCAAAATCAGAATATTATTGTTGATCCAACCTTAGAACAGTTAAATACTGGCCAAATGGAATTAATTGTAGCAGGAACTGCTGATGCAATTAATATGGTAGAAGCTGGGGCGAAAGAAGTTTCAGAAACAATAATGTTAGAAGCAATTTTAAGGGGGCATAAGGTAATTGCTGAATTAGTTGCCTTTCAACATGAAATAATTGCTAAAGTCGGCCAACCAAAAATGGATGTCACATTATTTACTGTTCGTCGCGAAATTATTGATTATGTTAAGGAACATTATGCGACAAAATTAATTGCTGCGGCACAAATTAAGGAAAAAGTTGCCCGTTATGAAACAATTCAAGTTTTAACAGAACAAGCTTTGGAATACTATCCTATTGCAAAGGAGATGACCGAAAAAGAACAGCAACGAATTATTTCAGAATTAAAAACAGCATTGTATGCTGTTGTTCGTCAAGAAGTTCGTCGTCAAATTTTAATTGATAAAACAAGATTAGATGGTCGCCATCTTGATGAAATTAGACCTTTAACTAGTGAAATTGATGTCTTACCAGTTGTTCATGGGAGTGCTTTATTTGCCCGGGGTGAAACACAGGTCTTGTCGGTTGTGACATTAGGGGCCTTAGGGGAAAATCAAATTATTGATGGTATTACTGATGAAGATGGCAAACGCTTTATGCACCATTATAATTTTCCCCCTTTTTCTGTTGGTGAAACAGGACGAATGGGACCACCATCGCGGCGTGAAATTGGTCATGGGGCCTTAGGGGAAAAAGCATTGTTGCAAATTATTCCTAGTGAAAAGGTCTTTTTATATACAATTCGAATTGTTTCAGAAGTATTAGAATCAAATGGTAGTACTTCGCAAGCTTCAATTTGTGCGGCAACTTTGGCTTTAATGGCGGCGGGGGTTCCGATTACAGCACCAGTGGTAGGAATTGCAATCGGCTTAGTAAAAGAAGATGATAATTATACTATTTTAACTGATATTCAAGGGATGGAGGATCATCTTGGCGATATGGATTTTAAAGTAGCAGGAACAGCACAAGGGATTTGTGCCTTGCAAATGGATATTAAAATTGCGGGTATTAATGAAGCAATTTTACAAGAAGCGTTATTAGCAGCAAAAAAAGCGCGTCTACAAATTCTTGATAATGTTTTAGCAACAATTGCTGCACCACGAACACAGTTAGCACCAACGGCACCGAAGATGAAAACATTTATGATTCCAGTTGATAAAATTCGAGAAGTGATTGGTCCTGGTGGTAAGATGATTACAGCCATTATTGAAAAAGCCGATGATGTTAAAATTGACATTGAAGATGATGGACAAGTAACAATTTATCATAAGGATTATCCTGCAATTGAAAAAGCTTATGAATTAATAAAAGCGATTGCGATGCCAGTTGAAATTGGAACTGAAATGACAGGACCTGTTGTTAAAATTGAAAAGTTTGGGGCCTTCGTTAATTTAAAAGAAAATGTTGATGGTTTAATTCATATTTCAAAATTAGCAGAAAAACGGGTTGAAAAAACAGAAGATATTGTGCAATTGAATGATTTTGTTAAAGTTAAAGTTTTAGAAGTTGATAGTAAAGGAAAAATTAAGTTACAATTACTTGAAGTTTTACCGAAAAAATAATTATTAATTTCCCCAATCTTTTCAAAGAAAAAACTATTTAATTATTTGTTATAATAAAGGTAAGTTAGGAGATTTAGTTTATGAGTAAAATTGCGATTGATATGATGGGAACCGATTTAGGAATTGATCCAATTATTGGGGCTTTAAAAATCTTTATGAAAAAATATCAAGATGTTACATTTGTTCTAGTTGGAAGTGAAAGTGAAATTCAAACGGCAACAACTAAAGCAAAATTAGATGCAACAAGATATGAAATTTTTGCAACAACGGAAGTTATTTTAATGACAGAAGGTTTAATGGAAGTTCGTCGTAAACCAGATAGTTCAATGGTTCGTGCTGCTGAATTATTATGTGATCAAAAAGTAGATGCGTTTCTTTCGGGTGGGTCAACTGCAGCTTTCTTAGCGGCGTGTCACTTTATTGTTGGTGAAATTCCTGGGATTTCTCGCCCAGCTTTTATGCCCTTTATTCCAACCATTAAAAAAGGAAAATCAGTTTTAATGTTAGATGTGGGGGCTAATTTGGAAAATGATGCACAAGATCTTGTTAATTTTGCCATTATGGCTAGTGTTTATGCGCAAGCAATTATGAATAATCCAGCGCCAACAGTTGCTATTTTAAATATTGGAGAAGAGGCATCAAAAGGGAAAGATTATCATAAGGAAGCTTATAAATTGTTAGCAGAAAATAATAAAGTTAACTTTAAAGGAAATATTGAACCACGGGATATTACAAGTAATTTTGTTGATATTATTGTAACGGATGGTTTTACAGGTAACATTACTTTAAAAGCCTTAGAAGGAATGGCAAAAAACTTAATGGGCGTTATTAAACACGAATTAACTAAAAATCTTTATCGTAAATTAAAAGCATTATCGCTTCGTAAAGCATTCCGTGGTGTTCGCGAAACATTTGATTATCGAAATAATGCTTCAGCGTTAGTTCTAGGGTTAAAGGCAATTGCCATTAAAACGCATGGTAGCAGTGATGAGAAATCATGAATTAGTACATTAGAAATGGCACGTACTGCAATTGTTAATGACTTTGTCCAAAAAATGACAGTAAAATTGTTAAAGGAGGATTAATTTTACGATGCAGTTTATAAATAAAAAACCCGAGCAATTATTTGCTGAATTAAAAGATTTTTTTAAACAATATAATATTCGAATTAAAGAAAAAAAATATTATTTAGAAGCGTTAACACATAATTCTTATGCTAATGAAAATAATTTAAATTATACTTACCAACGCATGGAATTTTTGGGTGATGCTATTTTAGCAAAAGAAATTTCATTATATCTATTTTTAACTTTTCCTGACAAAAATGAGGGAGAAATTACTAATTTACGTAGTAAAGTAGTTCGTGAAGGGACATTAGCAGAATTAGTCCGTCAAATGAACTGAGCTCCTTTTTTGTTGTTAGGGAAAGGAGAGATTAAAACAAAAGGGTACGAAAAAAATCGAATTTTAGCAGATATTTATGAATCAATGTTAGCAGCATTGTACCTTGATTTAGGAGAAGAAACAGTTCGTGCTTTTATTGATCAAACTTTAATTAAAATGGTTTCAAATCCGGGCTTTTTTGATCAAATTCGAGATTATAAAACTGAGTTACAAGAATTTTTACAAGCTGGTGATGTGCGAACATTAGAATATAAGTTAGTAAAAGAATCACCACCATTAGAGGGCAACCGAGTATTATATACTGTGATAGCAGAAATTGATGGAATTCGTTATGGGGAAGGCCATGGTTATACGCATAAAGAAGCAGAACAATTAGCAGCGCGAGACGCGTTACAAAAATTAGCAAAAAATCCAAAATATAACTTTGAAAAATAAACAATAATGTATTATGATTAAATTATATGGAGATGAAAACTAATGATAAGACATTTATTCAAGAATTTTTGATTAAGTTTTACCAAGAATAGTTTGCAGGTTTTGGGATTGTTTTTAATGTTAGGTGTTGTTATTACTCTTTTTGGGGGAATGATTATGTCAAATGATTTAAGTACTAGTCAATTAGCTGTGATTGGGAAACACTTATATAATACCAATATTTCTTTTCGATTTAGTGAGCAATTAAAAATTGCTTCAAATAATAAAAATTTATCATATGGATTAAATAATATTAATTATATTAATCCTAATCAAACCATTGATGTTACTAAAGCAGAGAGTTCTTATTTTTCATTAAGAGGAACAAATGATAGTTATCAAATTTATTTAGATTCAACACAAGATCCCGCATATAACGGGAAATGACTTGCGTCAAATAGTTCGAATCCTTATTTTGTTGAGCAACTAAAAGCAACGGGGAATGTTGTTTTAAATTTTACGAGTAATATTTTACCTAGTAGTGATTATTTTTTAAGTCAAGCCGACTATGTTGAACTACTAGGATATTTAACCAATCGTGATGGGTTAATTCCCTTTGTTAGTTCTCCGGATAATCCACATTTAGCGACTGATACTAATGTTTTTACTAATGCTTATCAAAATTTTGCGCAAAATCAAGCGCGGATTTATCAGTTGGAATTACGGTTATTAAATTCGGTAATTATTGGTTCGGTTGCTGATCGGGCAATTATGAATGAAACAATGCAAGTTTATGATATTTTTAAAGCAGAAAACTTTTATATTCAAAGTGATCGGCCATATTATTGAACAACCCCAATTATGGTTAAGGGTGACTATCAAACTTTTTTAAATTATGATGCAGCAAGTGATTATCCCCCAATTATTATTAATAATTTTTATGCTTCGCATAATAAAATTAAAATTGGTGATCTTTTTACAATTTATGGGTTTAAATATCGTGTTGTTGGGTTTGGAACTAATGCTTATGTTAATAGTGCTTCAAATGAATCATCATTTATTTATAATCTGTACTTATGAATTCGTGGTGATGAATATGATCGTTTACAACAGAATATGGCAGCAGCGGCGCGGATTATGAGTAGCGGGGTAACAATTAATGCTGCGCTTGTAAAAGACCAATGAAACAATAATTTTTTAACAACAAAAAATAGTTGAAGTGATATGGCAAATGTTTATGATAATGCTAATTTTTCATATTTGACGGGGACTTATAGCCCATTAAATCATATGAAAGAATTGATTACAAATAAAGAGGAAATTATTTGGTCAATTTTAGTTGCGATTTCATTATTATTGGTAATTTCATCGTTTATTATGATTAGTATGATTGTAAATAAATTGTTATTTGTTAACCGTGGCATTATTGGAAATTTAAAAGCCCAAGGATATGGAACAGGAACAATTGCCTTTTTACTTTTATCTTGTTTCCTATTATTAATGTTTGTGATTGCTTCTTTATCATTAATAACTAGTTGGATTTTTGCTTTCATTTTAAATATTACATACCAAGGGTTCTTAGAATTTACTACTTATATTTCGATTCCACCTTGGTGACTAATTGTTGGAACATATTTATTTCCGAGTTTAGTTGTTTGTGCTTATGCCTTTTTATTTATCATTATTGAAGTGTCACGACCAACCTTAGTCTTGTTGAAACCAAAAGTGGTAAAAACACACATTCCAAAAATTAATCTTAATTTAAAAGCAGATACAAATTGAAAATATGTTTATCATTATGATACAAATTATAATTATACTGCTAATCAAACACCATCATACGATTACTTGGTGTATGAGAATCCAACGACGGTTAAAGACCCTAATGTCTCGGGTTATCTTTTGTTAAACCCGCAACAAAGAGTTTTTACCCAAGAAATGGTTTTAAAAAAATATGCTAGTGTTGGAACATCACCACCTGTGTGTGGACCATTTGTTGGTGGTAGTGCTGTGATTCCTTCTTTAAAACATTTATGGTTTAAAGCTAATTTCTATGAATGATATTTACAAAATTGTAAAAATACAAAATATTATGATCAAATTACAAAGTTTATTCAAGGGTCAGTTTATGAGTATTTTATTAACGAGTTAAGTCATGAAGATGGAATTATTACAATAGGTTATCAGCCAATTATTTATGGACCATATCAATCCGAAATTTTTGCTGATACACAAAGTCTTTATGCTCAAGAAGCAATTAACTATCATAATCTAGAACAATTCTTAACAAATTATCAAACGGAAAATAGCGGGTCAACAATTGATTTATCAATTCCAACTTTTTATCGTAATTTTATTAGTGGTCAAAAGCTAAAATCTTTATCGGGTAATGCCATTGAGTTTTATGATTATAAAAATAATACTAATTTATTTTATCCAAATGTTGAAAAGAAAACAGATATTAGTTGATTCTTTAATGAAATAACAAGTTTTGATCAAAGCGGTAATCCAGATAGTTTATTACGAGCAGCCCAAACTGATCGTTTTAGTTCAAAAGTTAATTACGCTATTTTACAAGTTAATGAAATGAAAAAACTAATTCAAAGTAAAAACTGGTTCCATAGTAAGGACCCAAGTTGAGACCCAACCAAGTACCGTGTCCAACTATATCCAATTATTATTAACAAAGCGTATCAGTTTTTAAATGGAATTAATATTGGTGATATTTTAGTAAGCAATTTTAACGATAAAGCTGTTACTTTCTATGTTGTTACTGATCAGTTTGATAATGGGATGAAAAATATGTTTTTAATTAATCGGTATAATAATCAACATTTAACACCAAAATGGTTAACAACATTATATTCATCGTTAGTTCAAAATGAAACATATCATTTTATATTGGGGTTTATGAAAAAAATAATAATTATAATGTTTTACCTGATCCTTCCCAATATCAGCCGTCACCAATTTACAATGGAACTCAAAATTTAAAAATATTATTGCAACAAACAGTTAATTTACAAATTATTTTGTTCTTAATTTATTTATTAATTCTTGTTGCATCAATTATTGCTTGTATTTTCCAAATCTTTATTATTACTAATATTATTTTAAAAGACAATTTAAAAGTTTTAAAGCGTTAGGATACTCTGATCTTTGAATCTTTAACCGAATGTTTTTAATTTATTTACCAATTATTTTAATTAGTTGAGTAATTTCAATTTCAATTGGGGCGATGGTTATCAGTTTAATTCGTTATCAAATTGTCTATAATAATATGTTATCTTATGTTTCAGGAACAGTTAATATTGGTGACTATTTAATTAGCTTTTTAGGGTTATTAGTAATGTTTATTGTTGCTTTTGTGTTGAATAAACGATTTATGAATCGACGTTATCCAATCTTAAAAACAATGAACTGAGTTTAAACAATTAACTGTTGAGATAGATCCTAGTGACAATAATTCCAAGGAGGTCTCCAAAATGGATACAAATTTATTAAAGCAATTACAAATATTAGCAGTTGATCAAAAGAATTTGACAAATCAAACCATTGCCCGTTATATTTTAATGAATCTTGCTACGATTAATAAATTAACAACAAGTGAACTAGCTAGTAATTGTTTTACTTCAGCGGCCGGGATTATTCGGTTTTGTCAAAAGCTTGGTTTGGAAGGAATTAATGAGTTAAAATTTAAGGTCAAGTATTTAACAGAATATGTTTCATTAGATGTTCAACAATTTAATGCTAATAAACAATTAGTGCAAGATGAAATGGCCTTTTTTAATGAATATTTAAAAATCAAAATTGAATCAGCGCAATTATTGCATACTAATTTTTTTCAAAATGATTGGTCAACTTTAATTAAAAAAATCACAATTGCCAAAACTGTTTTCATCTTTGCTTTTAATTTAGCATATAATGTTTCTCGAAATTTTGTCCAACGGTTACGTTGAATTAATAAAAATGTTATTCATCAAAATGATTTAAACTCAATTGAGTCTTATTTACCAATGATTACAAGTGATGATATGGTTCTTTATATAACTTTGAGTGGACAATCAAACTTTATTGCCACAATTGCTAAACAAGTTAATCCAGATGTATATTCATTTGGAATTATTGGTAAAAAAACTGCTTTAACAGATCATTTAACAGATTATTTTGTTGTTAATTCACGGGAAAATGAAATTTGAGATGTTTTTTCAATTCGATCACAAACGGTAATGCAATTTTTAGATTACTTATATGCTAAAATTATTCGAAAATATTTTTAATAAAATTCATTTCATTTTTTAGAACTATATTCCAAAATATAGTTTTTTTATTGTTTAAATTTCTTTTTTTGTTTTAATTAATGAAAGGACAACAGAATTTTATTGAAGTAAGGAGGATAAAATGAGTATTAAAAATAAAGATGGTCTTTTTGCAATTGAACAAATTATTTTAGATTCATGAGCCACAACACAAGATGAGGCATTTCAAGAATTAGCATCAATTGCTTACAAAGCAGGGTGCATTGATAATATTGACAAGTTAGTAAAAGCATTGTGAGCACGCGAACATGAAACATCAACGGGATTAGAAGATGGTTTTGCAGTCCCACATACCCGCATGAAAGATATTAAAAAACCAGCTGTTATTTTTGTTCGTTATCAAACGGGGCTATCATGATCAACATTTGATAATAGTCCTGTGCAAGTGGCAATTGCTTTAATTATTCCAACGAATAAGAAAAATGATATTCATTTGGAAGTATTAAGTAATGTTGCAAAAAAATTATTAAATGCTGATCTTCGTCAAACTTTAAAAACAGAAAGTGATAAAACAAAAATTCTAGCATTGTTACAAGCAGAAGATGAAACAACAATTGACGCAAACGAAGATTATAAGGGATATGTTTTAGGAATTACAGCTTGTCCAGCTGGAGTAGCACATACATACATGGCTGCTAAAAAAATTGAAGATGAAGCAAAACGATTGGGATATGCTGTCAAAGTTGAAAAACAAGGAGCAAATGGTTTTGAAGATAAATTAACAACAGAAGATATTCAAAATGCTAATGTGCTAATTATTGCTGCTGATATTGCTATTGGTGAACAAGAACGGTTTGTTGATATTCCAATTTTAAAAATAGCGGTTAGTGAACCATTACATGATGTTGATGGTGTTTTTAAAAAAGCATTTCAAATTATGCGACAACTTCCAAATCAACATATTCCAACAACAAAACAAACTAAAATTAAAAAAGAAAGAGGTTGATTTAAATTACATTTTAAAGGAGGGGCTGTTAGTTTAAAAAATGCGGTTTTAACTGGAATTTCTTATGCGGTTCCTGTTATTGTTGCTGGAACAGCAATTCAAGCTTTAATTACAATTATCATTCAAATTGCTGGAGCGGATTATATTGTGCAACATGCTAATTGGTTAAACACTTTAAGCAATGTTGCTGGAAAAAGTTTAAGTATTTTATTAGCGCCAGTTTTAGCGGCTTATATTGCTTATGCAATGGCTGATAAACCAGGGTTAACACCAGGTTTTCTTGGTGGTTTAGCATGTGTCTATGTTACAAAAACTGCTGCTGATGGAACAGTAATTGTTGATGGTCTTGGATTCTTGGGGGGTTTAATTACTGGGATTCTAGTTGGATATATGATGAAACTATTTAAAAAATATTTAGTTAGTCAAAAAATGCAAGGAGTCTTAACTTGGTTTGTTTATCCGGTTTTGGGATCATTAATTAGTATGTGTGTGATTTTATTTGTTATTGGACAACCAATCGCTTTATTAATTAATGTTATTTTTAGTGGATTAACAACTTTACAGACATCTAATTTAGCCGCCTTGTTAGGAATTATTATTGGAATGATGTGTGTCTTTGATTTAGGCGGGCCGTTTAATAAAGTGGCATGGGCTTTCTCATTTGCATCATTTTCACAAGCCTTTACTGGTGGGCAATTAACTAATCCAGCATTATTAGTACCATATGCTTGCTTTTGAGCAGCCGGAATTGGAACTGGTTGAACTACAGCATTAGTAACGCTTATTGGTCGTTGTTTTTCAAACCAATATGAAAAAGAAGCTGGAAAAATGTCGTGAATTTTATCATCATTAGGAATTACAGAGGGGGCAATCCCATTTGCCTTATCTGATCCATTCCGAGTAATTCCTTCTTTCATGTTAGGTGGTGCTGTTTCAGGGGGATTATGTGCCGCATTTAATTTAGGATCAACAATTACTGGTGGTGGTTTTATTACAATGGCCGGAATGCAATCTGCAACAGGGGCGGTTTCCATTGGTGTTGCAATCTTACTATGATTAATCTTTGCTATTATTGGATGTGCAATATCAACAAGTTTATTATTAGGTTTAAAATATATTAAGACAAAACCAATAATCGAGAAAAAAGTACAGACTTGAACAGTTAATATTTTATCATTAGGAATTGTTCCAGCGGTTAAAAAACAACATTTAAAAAAATTTAACCAATTATCAACCGATGAACAAGAACAATATTTAAATCGAAAACAGAAAAAAAAGTAATCTTAAGATAGAAAGGTAACAGTGATTATAATGAAATATGACTTTGATATTATTATTGATCGTAGTCAAAATTTAGAGCGAAAATGAGACCAAGCTTACATTGCAAAAAACTATCATCTAACTGGTGATAATATCATTAATTCATCAATCGCTGATTTAGATTTTACTACACCATCACCAATTGTGGACGCTATTTTAGCACGTGCAAAAAAAGGTGTTTATAGTTATAGTTATGTTAGTGATGAGCTTTATCAGGCAATTAGTAATTGATATTGTCATCAACACAAAGTGGTGGTTCCGGTTGATAAAATTAAGTTAGTACATGGGACCGTTAATGCTTTGCATCAATTAATTCAATGTTTAACCGATGTTAACGATTATGTTTTAATTCAAACGCCAGTTTATGGTCCATTTGGACAAGCTATTGTTAACAATAACCGGCGGCTTCTTGCAAATCAATTACAATGAGTAGGTGATACTTACCAAGTTGATTTTTCGATGTTTGAAGCAACAATTAAAAAGTATCAACCAAAATTATTTATCTTGTGTAATCCGCATAACCCCGGGGGGCGTGTTTGAACAAGGACCGAATTACAAAAAATAATTACTATTTGTGAACAATATTATGTTTTAATAATATCAGATGAAGTACACGGCGATTTGGCATTACCAAATGTTGAATTTCATTCGTTACTATCATTTACAATTTCAGATAATTATCTAATTGTTTGTAATTCACCAAATAAAGCTTTTAACCTTGGCGGTTTAAAATCATCATATTTAATTACACATAATAAAATGTTAAGAACTAAAATTGATGAACAATATCAACGTGCTTCAATTACGTCACCCAATGTGTTTACTATTCCAGCTTATCTTGCTGCCTATAATAATTCGAAAGTAATTATGTGAAAGACAGCAATGTTAAGTTATATTGCAAAGAATTACCGGTATGTTGCCGAAAAACTAGCGGCTATTTCAGGTTTAAAAGTTATGAAGTTAGAAGCATCGTATTTGGTTTGAATTAATTATGCAGAAACTAATCTAACTTCGCAAGAAGTTAATAAATTATTATTAAAATACAAATTGATTGTTAGTAAAGATGATGACTTTGTTGAAACTCCATCAGCATGTTTTAGAATTAATATTGGTACATCCTTTGCGATGGTAGTAAAATTAATTAACATTCTAATAACAATTTTTACTAAATAAGAAAGGAAAATTTAAGATGAGTAAAAGAATTATCGCAACAACCTTAGCTCCTCAGGCAATTGGCCCATATTCACAAGCAATTAAAGTTGGCAACTTTTTATATATCTCGGGGCAATTACCATTAGATCCATCAACAATGACTTTTGGTGGAACAACAATTACTGATCAAACAAAATGATCATTGGAAAATTTAAAAGCAATTGTTCAATCAGTTGGTTATAGTTTAGCAAATGTTGTAAAAGTTACCATTTTCTTAAAAGATATCAATGATTTTGCTGCAATGAATGAAGTTTATAGGACATATTTTACTGAAGACTTCCCAGCTCGTTCAGCAGTGGCTGTTGCAGGATTGCCGAAAGATGCTTTAGTTGAAATTGAAGCAATTGTTTATTTAGAATAATTAATTGTAACTTATGTTAAAACAAAGAAAAAATTTTCTTTGTTTTTATTATGTATTTTTATATAAAAAAATATTAAAATATCAAGAAAATTAAATTAAGGGCATCTTCTTATTGCATTGTAAAATAAAGTGTTATAATTATTTATAGTGAGGAATTAAAATTATGAAAAAAGAACAAAAAGATAATCAATTAACAGAAGCAGAAATTCAACAAAAATTATAAGAAATTGAAAATAATTTTAAATGTGTCCCAGAAGTTTTAGGCGGTGTTGGATTTTGTGCGAAGTCATTTGATGAAAATGGCAAACTAATTACAGAAGAACCAGACCAAGGATCTAAAAAATAAGGTAAAATTTATATGTAGGAAGAATGTGATTAAAAATGTTTGGATTAGCACAAATAACGGGATTAGTTTATTTTGTTTTTATTGTAATTACAGGTTTGTTTCTTTTGGGGTGATTGACTTTTGGTTTTGTTCTACTTGGATATAAGAAACGTAAAACAGATTTAGAACCACGAAAATTATTGCGAAAAATGTTAAATGATAATGATTTTCAAGATGTTAACATTGGGGAACGAAAACATATTATTAAAGCGCGTAATTTTTCTAAAATAAGCAATGCCGTAGTTATTCAACAAAATGATTATAAAGATCAAAGTATTGCTAAAATTTATGATATAATTTTTTATTTTTATTATGTTTATAATAAAAAAACAAAAGAATCAAAATGTTTTTTTTGATTAAAATTTTTATCATGATTTTTAGTGTTTGTTTTATTGTTATTTATTGGTACAACAATTTTAGTTATCTTAACCCAATATTTAAAAGACAATGATGTTATTAATGGAGTTGGAATTGCAATTCAGGTTTTGTCAATTATGGGCATTATTTTTTTAATTCTTGGTTGGTTCTGTTGAACAAACTTAGTAGAACATTATCGCCAAGATTTAATAACATTAGCAACAGAATATTTATCAGATAAAGACTTAAAAGCTTTTAAAATTTATACTAGTTTTAAAGCTTTTTTCCCATTTTCAGAAAATGTTATTTGTTTTTCTTAGGGGGATTGAATTTTAGAATTTAATTCGATATATTTAAAGAGTAAATATATTAAACACCACCTGTATATGCTAGTAATATGGTCTAGCGTTTCTACGTCTTACCACTGGAATAAGGACTCTATAGGTTAATGCTTTTCTTTCTTGCATTAACTTATGTTTATAAACAAGGTTAATGTTTTTTATTTTTACATAAATTTGAATGGAGAGTTATCTATATGTTTAAAAAAAAGATTGAAACTTTTTTTCGCTTTGGTGATTTAAAAACTACTTTTAAGAAAGAAATTATTGGTGGTTTAACAACTTTTTTAGCAATGTTATATATTTTGTCCGTACAACCAAATATGTTATCTACTGCCCCAGATATTAATCATCCAACAGATCCAAGTCAGAATATGGCATTTGGGGGAATTTTTATTGCAACAGCACTTGCATCTTTTATTGCAACATTAATTATGGGATTATCAGCTAATATGCCGGTTGGGTTAGCACCAGGAATGGGGTTAAATGCTGTTTTTACTTTTAACGTTGCTAATAATGGTTTAGGTTATCAAGGGGCTTTAATTGCAGTAATGCTGTCTGCGATTATTTTTTGTCTTATTTCAGTAACAAAATTACGAACAATTGTTATTAATGCAATTCCAAATTCATTAAAATTAGCAATTGGAGCTGGGATAGGATTTTTTATTGCTTATATTGGTTTGCACAATATTGGTTTTGTTGGTGACAATGCTGTTACTTCAGGTGGCATTGTTGTTAATGGTGGGATTCCTGTTGCAACATTAGGGAATTTAAAAACTAATTGACCAATGATTTTAATGGGGTTTGGTGTATTAATTTTAATTTTTATTTTACACTTTAATAAAGTCCCGGGAGCAATTGCAATTGCAATTTTAGGGGGATTAGGTGTGTCATTAATTATTGGCAATGTTATTGACAGTGATTTTATTCGCACAAATTTTGCTTATTGAAAGGGTTGAAGTTATAGTGATTTTAATGGTTTTGGTACTAATTTAAAGTCAACTTTTACAACATTTACTAATCCAAAAATTTGAACATCCCCAATTATGTATATTTCGATTTTCGTTTTTCTATTTGTAGATTTCTTTGATACGACAGGAACGTTATATTCGGTTTCAACGCAAATTTCAACGGCAACAGGACAACAATATGAATTAAAACCACGGGCTTTAATTGCTGATTCGGTTGGAACTTTAGTGGGGGGAACATTAGGATGTTCACCTGTTACAAGTTTTGTTGAATCAACAACAGGAGTTTCGCAAGGAGCACGAACTGGTTTTTCAGCTATTATTACAGGAGTCATGTTTTTAGTTGCAATTCCGTTATTTCCAATTTTTAAATTAATTACTCCCGCGATTGCTGGAGCGGCCGTTATCTTTGTTGGAACATTAATGGTTAGTCAAATTAAAGATATTGAATGAGCAAAACCCGAATTTGGAATTGCTGCGTTCTTTACAATTATTACGATGATTGTTACTTTTTCAATT
This sequence comes from Spiroplasma endosymbiont of Glossina fuscipes fuscipes, assembly GCF_049669535.1. Taxonomy (NCBI): domain Bacteria; kingdom Bacillati; phylum Mycoplasmatota; class Mollicutes; order Entomoplasmatales; family Spiroplasmataceae; genus Spiroplasma; species Spiroplasma endosymbiont of Glossina fuscipes fuscipes. The sequence goes on along the minus strand of NZ_CP187162.1, from coordinate 1,237,514 downwards.
ACAAATGGTTTAGCACTTGGTTTTATTGCATATGCCTTAATTTGTTTAATTACAAAAAAAGCTAAGACTGTTGCAATTCCAATTTATATTTTAGACCTCTGTTTTATTGGTTATTTTATTGCTTTTGCCTTTGTCCAGTAAAGTTAAAAAGATAAATTTACAAAAACGGTCGTATAAATAAAATAAGAGTTTTTTTGTAAAAAATAATATAAAAGAATGATTGTATTAATAACAAGTTTATTTTAAAATGTAAAAAAGAAGATAAGGAGACCAATAATATGCGTTTAGATAATAAACTTTACGATGAAAACTTAACAATGGCAGTTAATTTTTTGAAACAAAAAGTAAATGATTGAGAAGACTACCACTTTTTAATGGTACTTGGTTCGGGTTATAATCCTCTTGCTGATTCATTTAAATTTAACCACAGTATTAAATATGCGGATATTCCGTTTTGACCAGTTTGTACAGCACCATATCATTTTGGAAACTTAGTTTTTGCTGAACATAATGGGAAAAAAGTAGTTTTTATGCAAGGACGACACCATTATTGTGAAGGATATAGCATGAGTGAAATTGTTTTTCCAATTTATACGTTGTCATTATTAAATGTGCAAATAATGATCGCGTCTAATGCTGCAGCTAGTTTAAATGCACAGGCAATTAAAATTGGTGAAATATGTGCAATAACAGATCATATTAATGCTTTTGGGGATAATCCAATTATCGGGTTGAATAACTCTCGGTTAGCAATTCGTTGACCAATTCCGCAAAATTTATATGATGATAAATTACGACAATTACTCTTAACAGTCGCTGAAAAAAACAATATTAAATTAAAAACAGGAGTATATGTTAGCTATCCTGGTGGAATCTTTGAAACAGCTAGTGAAGCAAGAATGTATAAACCATATGCACAAATGATTGGAATGAGTATTGTTCCTGAAGCAATTGCAGCATTTCATAGCGGAATGAAAGTTGCTGGCTTAGCAACCGCAACAGTTTGTTCGATTGGAGATAATCCTGATTTTGTTGTTGATGATTATATTATGAAACAAACGCATAAAATGGCAGTTGATTTAAAAGTCTTATTAATGAAATTATTAGAAGTAATTTAGAAAAAACAGAATTGTTATTCTGCTTTTTCTTTATTTAAATAGCCACTTCATATTAAAAAACCAATAATTGTATTAACAATAAAGAAACTCATTTGAATTAACATATTAATATTAATTGATATCGGATGATTACCACCAATGCTATTTACGCCAGCAAACATTGAAAATTGGGGAATATTAGAAATTAATCATAAAATTCATTGTTCTTTTAATCGTAAAAACATTAGAATTGAAGCAATAATGGCGATGCTATTTGTAATGCTATCAAAAATACGGGGAACTGGTTGATGCAAATAGGCATAGTCCTGCTTTACAACCGCATAATGAAAGGCGGGAATTTCATAATATCAAGCAACCGTTAAAATAGCACAAGCACTAAGGGCAATTGGAATTATAATTCATCATTTTGATGATCTAATGCTTAAAGAAGAATTTTGTTCAAATATTAATGTTTTCTGTCAAATGTATCAACCAATAAATTGAAAGGGTAAATAAAAGAATAAGTTTAATTGCGCATCACCGGTATAACCAAAATCAAATGCAAATAATCCAAAAGTTGTAACATTAATTAAACCTCAGAAAAAGTTACTCATTTTTCCAAAACTAATTAAAAAAACATTTAATACCCCAGTAAAACTAACTAGTCCGCTTAATGAATACAACGTGGCATCAATTCATTTTGGCATATTACCCAAAAAAGGTTTGGGTGTGTTTAAAACATTTATAATACTAAAGAAAGAAGGATTATTATAAGGATCAATAAAATGATTAAAATCAAAAAAGGATAATAAGGTAACAATAACTCCAAGACAAATTAAAAGAATCTTAAAAGTCTTGGGTAATTCTTTAATATCTTTTCATATTGTTTTTACACCTAGAAAATTAATTGGTCGGGTAATTATAAATTATTTTTGCTGTTTATTTTCCATTTTAGATAACTATCTTGAATTTTCTTCTGTCGATTTTTTTAAATTTATAAATATATCTTAACAAAAAATATTGTTTTTTGTTATATTTCAAGTAGATTTGCTACAATAAAATTAAGAGAAAGTTATGCTAAGTATTTTACTAACACAATAATTTTTTAAAATAATATTAAATTTAAATTGAAAGGAAGATTAATGATGAAAAAGTTATTAACTATTTTTAATATAATTTTAATCGCTATTTTACCGGTAAAAATAACTGTTGAAAATTTTGTTAGAACTGAAGTACAAACAAATAAACATTTAGATGTCACTAAAGTGGGGGAATATACTAAAAATAGAAAACTATTTATAAACAATAAATTATTTTATTATAAAAATTATAACTTTAATAAAGAAAAAGAATATAGTATTGATAGTAAAAAGTTTAAATTATTCTTAAAAAACTTAGTTAATAATATTAAATTATTTTTAGAAGAAAATCCTAATGTTAATTTAATGGATAAAGATCAATTAATTGATTCGTATATTAGTTACTTAAAAAATGAAAAACATTATGGTGTCACAGCATTTGAAAACTTTTGATGGGGTTTTAAATGATGAATTACTTGAGAGAGTTTTATTACCACTTTTAATAATGCGGGTAATAACATTGCACGTGATAGTATTAGTAGCATTTCAACTGTAAAATTAGCAGGGTATGTAGCTCAATTTTTAGCAATTAAATATCCTTGAGTTTTAGCAATTCCTAAAATTGGTTTAATAATAGGCGGTACATTAGGTGTTCAAGTTGCAGGTTGTTTATTAGGACGTCAATTTTGATTAAAAACTGGTATAATTTTTAGAATGATATGATTTCCACCAATTATGACTGGGTGCTGAGATCAGTAATATGTTTTAAATGATGATTATTAGTCAAAATAAGTTTAAAAATAGTTTATGCTCACGTCTTGTTACAACAACATTAATAATTCTGTTTTTTTCACTTTGTATGTATTATACTTGAGATATTGATTGGCGTTGACTTATTATTAATATTTCTATATTAATAGGTACAAGTGTGATTGTTAATATTATTGATTGATATTTTCAAATGTATATTGTTAAACATTGTCAACAAAAAATTTTAGTAAAAATAATGAAAAATCGTAGTTATTTTCGAAATTTTAACTTAACAAAACAAGCAAATATTATAGTTAACTTAAAAAAGAGTGAATATTTTATTGCTCAGTTTTAAATGTTTTTGTGATTATATTTATGCTTTTATTTTTAATGCTATTAAATAATTTAATTTTAACTGGCAAATTATTGTCGCTCATATTTATTTTCATTTATTTTTTATTGTTAAATTTATATGAAATAAATTATAATAATCAGCATATTGTATTAAAAGATGATGAGTATCAAGTTGAAAATGTGAAAAATGAAATTTTTATAGCATTAAAAACAAAAAAGAATATAAAATATTTTATTAAAAAAATTATAAATTTTACTCCACTTTATTTAGGTTTTTTTGGATTAATTGCTAATATTGTTATATCGTATATAACTTTAAATTATTTATATGATCACCCTTTTAATAAGATAATTGCTGCAACAAATAGGAATGGAATTTTAGTTTTCTTTACATCATATAATTATATTCATATTATTTTGCATAATTTTTTAATTCTCTTTTTTTAACATGACTTATGCAACTAATTTTATTTATTGGATTTTAATACCCTTAATAAAAATAAAAAAAGATTATTAATTCAAATTTTTGTTTTTTTAAATGTTTTTGCTATTTTAAGTTTGGTTGCAAAACTATTTTTAAAATATTTATAAGGTTAAAATTAAAAAATATTTAGTTAAATAATGATAAAATGAAAGTATAAAATTAATGAGGTGTAATGGTGTTTATGAAATATATAATAGTTCCAGTAAGTAATAAGTTAGCACAAGAACATTATCGTTTAACAGTAGAAAAGACTTTGACAATTAATGAAATTGAAAGGCTTGGTGAGTTAAAGTTATCCGATTTTTTAGATAAAAATGGTGAGTATTCTGTTTGAGGTTCAAAAATACAAGTAAATGGACAACAAAAAAATATAGAAAAAGTTACAAAAAATGATCAACTTATTTTTTATAAAAATAATAAATTATTTTCTTTATTTAATATAGTTAGTATTTTTAAATCTTTAACATTAGCTCAAAAACTTTGAGGTATAGATAAAATAGATAATAGAATGTGAGAAAATATATTTTTGCTTGATAAAATTGTGGAATTAGATATTGATGTAAAATAATTTAATGCACTTATGGGTATTAAAAGTGGACCAGTTCGTGGAATAAAACCGTGTGTCAAAAATGAACAAATTTGAAAAATTCATAAATTATTGAGTGATTATTTTAAAGAATATGAAGAATTAATAACGGTTACTTCAAAAACAGATACACAATTTAATAAAACTTTGGATAAATTTTATATTTCAAAAAATAGAGGTGAACAAAGAGAACTTAGAATTATATTAATTAAAAATAATTTATTTGAAAATTGTGTTATGTGTGCCGAAAAAATAAATAAAAAATTTTTAATTGCTGCTCATATTTAAAAAAAGAGAACTATGTGAAGAATCAGAAAAAAAGGATATTTGTAATATTGCTGTGCCAATGTGTAAATTTGGCTGTGATTCACTATTTGAAGAAGGTTATATATTAGTTGATAATAATGGAATTATTATCAAAAATAAGTTAAATAATGACAATACATTAAATAAAAAAGAGTTAATTCTAATAAATAATCTTATTAATAAAAAAGTTTTGAATTTTAATGAAAGAAATAAGAAATATTATAATTTTCATTTTCAATATCATAGTCAAAAATAGAAAATTAAAAAAATGGCTAAAAATAGTTGCTTGTTTTTTAATATTTAGTATATAATGAATAAGGCTAAAAAATATGCCATGCCTAGTTAGCTCAGTCGGTAGAGCACTCGGCTGTTAACCGATCGGTCGCAGGTTCGAGTCCTGCACTAGGCGCCATTATTTTTTTTGACAATTTTTACAAATATTTATCGGCCTGTTGGTGAAGCGGTTAACACACATGCCTTTCACGCATGCATTCACGGGTTCAAACCCCGTACAGGTCACCATTTTCCGGTGTTAGCTCAGTTGGGAGAGCGCCTGCCTTACAAGCAGGTGGTCAGCGGTTCAAGTCCGTTACACCGGACCATTTTTAATGATAGGCTGGCTTAGCTCAACTGGTAGAGCAACTGACTTGTAATCAGTAGGTTGGGAGTTCAATTCTTCTAGCCAGCACCATTGGCTGTCTCCTGTTAGCTCAGTTGGTAGAGCATCTGGCTTTTAACCAGTGGGTCAAAGGTTCAAGTCCTTTACAGGAGACCAATTTTAAAAATCAAATACCCGGGTGTGGCGGAACTGGCAGACGCACCAGACTTAGGATCTGGCGGGGTAACTCGTGGGGGTTCAAGTCCCTTCACCCGGACCATAAAGAGAAACAAAATAACACTTTATAAGTGTTATTTATTTTGCAAAAATTTGTTTAATTTTATTATTTTTCTACTATAATTAATAAAACTATAAAATAGTGTCTGATACATATCTTAATGGTTAGAAAGAAGGATACAAATGAAAAAAGCTGTTTTTTCAGATTTAGATGGAACCTTATTAAAAGATAATCACCGTTTTAGTAAGTTAACAAAGAAAACCGTTAATTCAGTGCAAAAAAAGGAATTCCGTTTGTGGTGACAACAGGTCGATTAGCAAATGATGCCATTCGTCAAGCTCGTAAACTAAAGGTTCATAAATATAATGGCTATGTTTTATCAAACAATGGGGCAAGCGCCTATTCATTTAAAACAAATAGTTTTTTATGAATGATGATTTTTACAACTGCTGAAATTAATACTATTTTTAAATTTACGTATCAAAAATATAAAGTGCATTTTTAGTAATAATAGTACGTATGTTTATGAATATGGTGAAAATTCTTATTATTGATCAAAAATAATGCGAACTAAATATAAGGTTATTACTAAACCAGAAGAAATTATTGAAGATATTACGCATGCGAGTGTTATTGCTCATCAGTCATTAAATGATATTGATGCAGAAATATTGATGCAAGAGTTACGGCAATTATTACCACAATTAGATATTACACAGTATAATAATCGTGTTTTTGAAATTTCTTGTAAAGGAATTTCAAAGGGTGGAATGGCAACACTTTTTAGGACACTTTTTATATAGACTTCTGATTTCTAAATTCAACTGGAGTTAAGTAATTCAAACTACCATGAATTCGAATATTGTTGTATCAATTAATGAAATTAAATAGTTCCAACTTTAATTGTTCTAAATTTTTAAATTTTCGACCATTAATAAATTCAGTTTTAAAAGCTTTATAGGTTGTTTCAGCTACTGCGTTATCGTAAGGGCAACCTTTTGCACTTAATGATCTTTTAATATTAAATGTTAATAAAATTTCTTCAATAATTTTATTTTTAAATTCATTACCACGATCTGTATGAAACAACCTAATTTGATTTAGTGGTCGTGTTATTTTATAAAATGCCTGCTGAACTAGTTCAGCAGTTTTATTTGTTCCAGCGCTATAGCCAATTATTTCACGGTTAAATAAATCAATTAGTAAGCAAATATAATGTCATTTTGAACCAACTTGAACATAGGTTAAATCGCTCACAATAACTTCATTTTGTCTTTTATTACTAAACTCACGATTTAGAATATTACTAATTTGATCATTATTTACAGGAGATTTATGATTGCGATATTTTAATTTAGTATATTTTGATACTAAATTATTTATTGCCATAATTCTTCTAATTTTTTGTCGAGATAAAATAATGTTCTTTCTTGCTAAAATAATTTTAATTTTTCTAGCACCATAAACTTTATAGCTTTCTTTAAATGCACTGATAACTTCATTTTCATAAATATTAATTTCAGTTTTAGTGATCTTATTAATTTGATAATAATACTTTGATTTTGCTATTTTTAATATTTGACACATTTTCCTCACTGAATATTTGTCTTTATTGTTAGTAATTAATATTACTTTTTGCCGATTATCAGTGCTGCTTGCTTTAAAATATCATTTTCCATTCGTAATTGTTTGTTTTCTTTTCGCAACTGAATAAGTTCATTTTCTTCAACAGAGCGATTGTCTTTAGCTTTAAAAGAACCAGAATTCTCAAATTTTTTACTCATTGATAAAGAACTGCCTTTGAAATTTTATATTCGTTAACAATTTCAATATTACTTTTACCATTTTTATATAACATTACGATTTGTTTCTTGAATTCATCGGTGTACTGGTTTTTTGCCATTTTTATATTCCTGCTTTCCTAATAATTTTAGCTTATTTTTTTTACAGTCTACATAAATATGGTCCAAGTTATTGTAACCTATCCAAAAATTCAAATAATAAAGTTAAAAGTTGTTATTAAAACTATTATTATTGAAATAATTGTTTTAATTGGTGATACCATCATGATAAGCAAAAAATAGATGGTATCACGTTTGTAAAAAATGAATTTATTAAATAGAAAAATGAATTTATTATTTCTTCGATATTTTATTTCTCCTTTCTATGGATAGGTTACAATAACTTGGACCATATTTATGTAGACTGTAAAAAAAATAAGCTAAAATTATTAGGAAAGCAGGAATATAAAAATGGCAAAAAACCAGTACACCGATGAATTCAAGAAACAAATCGTAATGTTATATAAAAATGGTAAAAGTAATATTGAAATTGTTAACGAATATAAAATTTCAAAGGCAGTTCTTTATCAATGAGTAAAAAATTTGAGAATTCTGGTTCTTTTAAAGCTAAAGACAATCGCTCTGTTGAAGAAAATGAACTTATTCAGTTGCGAAAAGAAAACAAACAATTACGAATGGAAAATGATATTTTAAAGCAAGCAGCACTGATAATCGGCAAAAAGTAATATTAATTACTAACAATAAAGACAAATATTCAGTGAGGAAAATGTGTCAAATATTAAAAATAGCAAAATCAAAGTATTATTATCAAATTAATAAGATCACTAAAACTGAAATTAATATTTATGAAAATGAAGTTATCAGTGCATTTAAAGAAAGCTATAAAGTTTATGGTGCTAGAAAAATTAAAATTATTTTAGCAAGAAAGAACATTATTTTATCTCGACAAAAAATTAGAAGAATTATGGCAATAAATAATTTAGTATCAAAATATACTAAATTAAAATATCGCAATCATAAATCTCCTGTAAATAATGATCAAATTAGTAATATTCTAAATCGTGAGTTTAGTAATAAAAGACAAAATGAAGTTATTGTGAGCGATTTAACCTATGTTCAAGTTGGTTCAAAATGACATTATATTTGCTTACTAATTGATTTATTTAACCGTGAAGTAATTGGCTATAGCGCTGGAACAAATAAAACTGCTGAACTAGTTCAGCAGGCATTTTATAAAATAACATGACCACTAAATCAAATTAGGTTGTTTCATACAGATCGTGGTAATGAATTTAAAAATAAAATTATTGAAGAAATTTTATTAACATTTAATATTAAAAGATCATTAAGTGCAAAAGGTTGCCCTTACGATAACGCAGTAGCTGAAACAACCTATAAAGCTTTTAAAACTGAATTTATTAATGGTCGAAAATTTAAAAATTTAGAACAATTAAAGTTGGAACTATTTAATTTCATTAATTGATACAACAATATTCGAATTCATGGTAGTTTGAATTACTTAACTCCAGTTGAATTTAGAAATCAGAAGTCTACATAAAAAGTGTCCTAAAAAGTGTTGCCATTCCAGGTAAGATTTTTCAAACAATATATAGTTTTTTTCAGTCAGACATTCGAGGTATGAAAATTTAGTCCAGCATTATATAACACAATAACAAATATATTCCTATTAATTATTTTTATGAAATTTGTGCGATTAATATAAATAAAAGGAACTTAATAGTTCCTTTTATTCTTTTCAATCTATAATTTTACCTGTATCTTTATCAATTTTAGGTATTTCAGGTTCATTTGTTTTATTTCAACGATATAATCAATTAAATCAATATCATTCATCGTTTAAAGAAATATTAAAACTACCTTCATCACCAAGACTTCACGGTTTATTAATATCATCATTTTTAAATTTAATAAAATTAAAATTATTAGTATTTTGTTTTTTTGCAAACATTATATATCATTTATTTTTATTACTAGGAAATTCATTATTAGATATTCAGTTAGAAATTTTTGTATCAATTAACTTTCAATTACTTCCAATTGGTGGTTGTTGTGGGTCTGGTATGGGTTCTGGTTTATTACCCCCCCGTTTTCATTGTTATTTGGTTTTTCACAACTAATTAATGTTGTTGTACTTGTTGCTGTTAATCCGATTGTTCCTAAAATGCTAAGTCATTTTTTCATATTTTACTTCTCCTTTATTAAAATTATTTGAATGCCATAATTAATTATATTATATATCAATAATGTATTAAATAATTTTAATATTAAATTTATAAATTAATGAAAGGTATATAAATGTTATGTATAGTCATTTAAGTTTTATTGATAAGGTTAAATTGGAAAAATTATTATTAAAATTATTTTTAAAAAAGAATGGTGAAATAAATATTTCACAAATTGCTAAATGTTTGAACAGACATCGTAGTACTATTTTACGAGAAATTAAGCGTTTTAAAACTATTGATGAATATAGTGCTTATAAGTCAGATAAAATGTATTATGAGAAAAGAAAAAAGAATAATAAAAGATATAAGTTTACAGAAAAACAATTAAATTTTATTAATATAAGATTTAATGTTTATCGTGATTCTCCATCACAACTTATCCATCGTTATTTTTTAAAGTTTGGTATTAAATTTCCTGTTTGTGTTAAAACATTGTATAAATGAATTTATTTAGGTTTTTATGGTTTTTTAAAACAGAATTTACGTCATCATGGTAAAAAATATAAAACAAAAGGAAAATTTGATAATCGTGGTAAATTAACTAATTTTAAATCAATATGAGATATTGAAAATAAAAAAATTAATGCTGGTTGATTTGAAATGGATACAGTAGTTGGTAAAGACCATCAATCTAGTAATTTAGTTTTAGTAGAACAATTAAGTAAAAATTACTTTGTAATGAAATTAAAAAATCATACTGCTAATGAAGTTGTAGAAAAGTTTAAAGATATTGTTATAAGTAATAATTTAATTGGGAAAATTAAAGGAATAATAACCGATAGAGGAAAAGAATTTAGTAAATGAAGAGAATTAGAAATATTTGCTGAAACACAAGTTTATTTTTGCGATCCGGGTTCACCACAGCAAAAACCACTAATTGAATATATGAATTCTGAACTTAGAGAATGATATCCTAAGGGAACTGATTTTAATAATGTTAGTCAACAAAAAATAAATTGAGTAGTTAATGTTATAAATGATAAATTAAGGCCTATTTTAAATTGAAGAACCTCAAAAGAGGTATTTTTAGAGAATTTTTAAATAAATTTATTACTTAACTTAATAAATTATTTTTTAGTATGGCTAAGTGTGCTTAAAATAAAGTAAAAATTATAAATATTTTAATTTTTGAAAATTTATAATTGATTTTTTATGATTTTTATTATATTATTTGATTAATAAGATTTGTTGCATTTCATTTTACATGATTCCAAAAATAGAACTTTTGTGATATGATAAAAAAAGCAAGAGAGTTCAGTAAAGGAGAGAAAAAATGGCTGTAAATGAATTAAAAACTGTTGATGAGTTTGAAAAAGTAATTGCTGAAAATAAATTAACATTAGTTGATTTTTATGCTGATTGATGTGGACCATGTAAAATGATTGCACCGGTAATTAATGAATTAGCAAAAGACCGTGGTGATGTTAATTTTGTTAAAATTAATGTTGATGAATTGCAAGATCTCGCCCAAAATTATGGAATTTTATCAATACCAACATTAATTACATTCCAAAAAGGAAATGAATTAAAGCGAAAAACTGGATTTGTAACCCGTAATGAAATTGAACAAGAATTGTTAAGTTAAAATTAGTTGTTAAAAAGATTTAATAACAACCTAAAAGAAGAAGGTGAATATAAAATGGCAATGGCAATGAAAAAGCGTCGTCGTTTAATTGCGGAGAAAAAAGCAGCGAAAGCCTTAGCACAAAAAGAAGCTGCAAAAAAAGTAAAAGAAAAAGATAACTTGGAAGCAAAAGCTTCAAAATAAAAAAAGAAAATAATATTATTTTCTTTTTTTATTTACCCTAAAATAGAAAAAATAACAGCTGTAATTAAAGCATAACTAAAGTTAATTCCAAGGGTTGTTAGTAGAATAAATCCTTTTTTCTTTAAAAATCAAACATACCCGTCATATTCGGTTTGCAAATGTGAATATTTGGTTATAATATTAAATCCTAAATCAGTTTGCTCAGGATTTAATTCCTTTGTTTTGTTTAGTTTTCGCAATGGATTTCGAACTATAATTCAGTTACTAATAAACATTGTTAAAATAATAATGATTAAAATTCCAAAAAAAATTTGTGATAAATCGTTATTACTTAAGTGTAAGGCATTTTTATATAATACCAACGGAATTGTTGCTGCAATTTGTGCTAATAGAAAAATAACATTACAGCTTAAACTAATAATTCAAAATGTTTTAAGTGATGTTTTCATGGTTATATTATTGCTTTCTGATTAATTGCTATATGTGCGCCAGCTTTTAAAAAATAGTAACAAATTCATCTTCTGGAATTCGTAAACGGGGAAAACTTGTGCCTGTTTTGTTATCATCATAATAGCCAAAAAGCATTCCTAATGCTAAATGTCATTTTGTGGAGTCAACAATGTTGTGTTCTTTAAAAAATGGAATAGCTTGGGTTGGAGTAACACCACCCATAATACTTGAACCAATTTTTAAATCTGCTGCTTGTAATGCCATAAAACTAGCAACAATATGTGTTTGTTCATCAGAAAACATATCGGGACTTGGATAAGTTTTTAAATAATTGCTCATTCCCTTTACGTTACTTTTTAATGCTTCTCCTTCAAAAATTCGTCCTAAACGTTTTGTTAGAAATTGTTCTGAAGTTAAATAATCTCCGTTTGCTCCTAATAATAATGCCAAAATTGGAGCATCTTTTACTTTTTGTTGATTTCCTGTCATAAAGCAATTTAGTGCTGCTTGTTCTTTTAACTTTTGATCTTTAATAATAATAACTTTAACTGGTTCTAATCCATTTGAACTAGGTGCTAGTGCGCCTGTTGTTAAAATTGTTTTTAAATCAGCTTTGTTAATCGTTTTTGTTTTATCATAAATTTTAATGGCTTTTCGAAATTGAGCTGCTTGTTGTACACTCATTGTTTTTCCTCCACTTTCTTGTTCTGGTAATAATTTTATTATACGTGAATAAAATTAAATTAATAGTGTTTAAACTACTAACAAACCGTAGGAACAATGTTATAATAAAAAAAGATAAAATTAAGGAAGGATAATAACAATGGAATTTTCGCATAAAGCAATTGAGCAAAAATGACAGCAATATTGAGAAAAACATCAAACTTTTAAAACAACAAATAATTATGATAAAAAAGCTTATATTTTAGATATGTTTCCGTATCCTTCGGGAGCAGGTTTACATGTTGGGCATCCAAAAGGCTATGTCGCAACCGATGTTGTTAGTCGTATGCGAAAATTACAAGGATATGATGTCTTACATTCAATTGGTTGAGATGCTTTTGGATTGCCAGCAGAACAATATGCTTTACAAACAGGAAATGATCCTGCTGAATTTACATTACAAAATATTGCTAATTTTCGTAATCAATTAAAAGTGCTTGGATTTAGTTATGATTATAATAAAGAAGTTAATACTTCTTCGCCAGGGTTTTTTAAAATAACACAATTAATTTTTGAATTATTATATCAAAATGGTTTAGCTGAAATGCGTGATGTTGATGTTAATTGGTGTCCTGAATTAGGAACTGTTTTAGCAAATGAAGAGATTTTAAATATTAATGGAAAAATGGTGTCAGAACGAGGGCATTATCCGGTTTATAAGAAACCAATGCGTCAGTGAGTTTTAAAAATTACTGCGTATGCTGAAAAATTGTTAGAAGGACTAGACGAAGTTGATTGACCAGAATCAGTCAAAGAATTGCAACGTAATTGAATTGGAAAATCAGTTGGTGCTGAAATTAAATTTACGGTTCAAGATAGTTCAGAAATTATTGAAGTCTTTACAACTCGAGCGGATACTATTTTTGGTGTTGAATACTTAGTTTTAGCACCAGAGCATCCGTTAGTAACAAAATTAGCAACACCAGAATATAAAGGAAAAGTAACAGAATTTTTAGTCACTACAAAAGCAAAAAGTGATTTAGATCGCCAAGATAATAGTAAAGAAAAAACAGGAATGTTTATTGGTAATTATGCAATTAATCCTGTTAACAAAAAAGTTGTGCCAATTTGGATTGCTGATTATGTCTTGCCATTTTATGCTACGGGGGCCGTAATGGCTGTTCCTGGTCATGATGAGCGTGACTATTTGTTTTCTTTAAAATATCAATTACCAATTAGTTATGTTATTGAAGGTGAACACCATCAACAGTTGCATAATAAAGATGGAAAACACATTAATTCTGACTTTTTAAATGGTTTAACAACTAGTGAAGCAATCACAAAAGCAATTACTGTTTTAACCTCAGCAGGGCATGCAACAGCAAAAACAACTTATAAACTTCGTGATTGATTATTTTCTCGACAACGTTATTGAGGAGAACCATTTCCCGTTATTCATTGAGAAGATGGGGCCATTAGTTTAGTTGATGAAAAAGAATTACCCTTAGAATTACCAAAAATGACAAATATTAAACCTTCCCAAACGGGAGAGTCACCCTTAGCTAATGCAGCCGATTGATTAACGGTTGTTGATAGCACTGGTAGAAAAGGCCGCCGTGAAACTAATACGATGCCGCAATGAGCTGGTAGTTGTTGATATTACTTAGGCTACATTTTAATGGAAAATAATGAAATGTTAGATTTACGAAGTTCAGAAGCACAAAAATTACTAAAAAAATGATTACCAGTTGATTTATATGTCGGTGGACAAGAACATGCTGTTTTACATTTATTATATTCACGTTTCTGACATAAATTTTTATATGATCAAAAGTTAGTACCAACTTCCGAACCATTTTATAAATTAGTTAACCAAGGAATGATTTTGGGTCCTGATGGAACAAAAATGAGTAAATCAAAAGGGAATGTTATTAATCCTGATGATATTATTAAATCGCATGGCGCTGATACTTTGCGGTTATATGAAATGTTTATGGGTCCAATTGAGGCGTCATTACCATGAAATCCTAGTGGTTTAGATTCAGCGCGAAAATGATTAGATCGTGTTTATCGTCTTGTTAAAAATCATAATTTTACGCAAGTTAATAATCACCAATTAGATTTTGTTTATCATAATATGGTTAAAAAAGGAACCGAGATGATTGAAAAATTGAGTTTTAATACCGCTATTTCACAATTGATGGTTTTTATTAATGCTTGTTATAAAGATGATGCGCCTATTTACCAGCCATATTTTGAAGGGTTTACTAAAATGTTAAGTCTTTTTGCACCACATTTAGCAGAAGAAATTTGAGTTAATTTACAACAAGAATCATCAATTGCATTATCGACTTGGCCAAGTTATGAAGAAAAATACTTACAAAAAAAGGAAGTTGTAATTGCGGTTCAAGTTAATGGGAAATTACGTGCTAAATTAGAAGTGGCAGTTGATACTTCCGAGCAAGACTTGTTAACTTTAGCAAAAGCAAATTCTAATGTTGAGACCTTTTTAGCTAATCATCAAATTATAAAGGAAATTGTTATTAAAAATAAAATTGTTAATTTTGTTGTAAAATAATATCACAAATTTAATAATTTATCATTTTAAACAAAGGAGAAAGAAAAAATGAAATTTGTTCGTTCTAGTGATGGACCTTGAGGATTTTTTGATCCAGCAGGTTCATATGTGCCAGGAACAGATTGAACTGACCAATGTTTTTTTAAAGGGCACAGTTATATTTTTCAATTAGTTGGAATTGCTATTTTTATCTTACTTATTGGGTCATTGTTTTTTTGTAAAAAATATTATGTTAAAACTGTTAATTGAAAATGATTTCGAATTTCAATTGGAACTTATCAAATTGCAACTTATTTTTTAACTTATGCAATTTGAGCATCATATTTAGCGCTTGTTTTAAAAACGGAGTGGATTTGAGGTCCGGTTGGTCCGTCACAAATTCGTGGTTTAAGTGAAGTAATGCCATTGCATTTATGTAGTATGCACCAATTATTATCTGGCTTTATTTTAATTTTTCCTAGTCGAAAATTTTTTGAAGTTGTAGCGCCATCAGCAATTATTTTACCAATCTTAGCAATTATTACGCCCGTTAATGGTTATTGAAGTTTAGATAATTTCTTTTATTATAATTACTTTATCTTACATACTTTAATCATTTTTGCTTATTTATATGTTTATAAATATGGTTTGGTCGGTCGTCCTTATAGTGGTTTATTATTTAAATGACAATTATTGTGATTAACATTATTTTCAATTATAGCGGTAATTTGAGATTGGATTTTTAAAACTAATCAGTTATTTGTTGGACCAAGTAGTGGTGAACCATGAAATAATGGTGGTTTTAACGTTGGTGGATGAAATACAAACTTTATTGGGGCAAAATACATGTGACCATTTGCCTGATTGCCAATGTTTATCTTGGGAATTGTGATGGTTTCGCTCACCCATGTCGTGTTATTTTATATTCCACAAAGTTTTTTATACGATGTAAAAACAAAGGAATTAATAGCCGTTTCTCGTGGTTCATGTAATAAGTTTCGAATAAAAGAAGGGTTAACTTATATTGGTTTTACCTTTACCTATATTTTTTGACCAGATAATAAAATTCATCAACATTTAAATCAAACTAACTTATTACGGTTTACCGATGTTGAATTACTAACTCTTTCTCGTTAAAATAGTCAGGTTTGTTGACTATTTTTTAATTAATAAGGCTTACAATTTAAAATAAAGGTATAATATAACTAAATTGCTAAGAAAAGGTGGATGATAACAATGTTTAAATATGCAATTATTGCAAATGACTATCAAGAATCAGCCAAGTTGGTTAGTAAAATTACAAAAACATTACAAAATTACGGTTTGGAAGAAGATATTATCAATCCAGAATATGTTTTTGTGATTGGCGGTGATGGTACTTTATTACGTGCGGTTAATGAGTTTCAAGATATTATTGATGAAGTTTATTTTATTGTTATTAAGTCGGGGTCATTAGGTTTTTATGCTAACTATGATGAAAAAACATATTCACGAGCAATTGATGCAATTATTAACGATACAGCGCGGATTCGTCAAATGCCCTTATTAGAAATTAAATATAATAATATTATTCGCTATGCTTTAAACGAAGCAAAAGTTGTTGACCATGTTAAAACAATTCGAACTGATATTTATGTAAATGATGATTTATTAGAACATTTTCGTGGGAGTGGTTTAGTATTTGCAACAAAAACGGGGTCAACGGGTTATATGCGAGCAATTAACGGGTCAATTATTGCGGCAAATATGACAACGTTATGACAATTAAAAGAAATTGCCCCAGTTGCTAATTCAACATTTTCAACAATTAATGCTTCTATCATTTTGGACCAAGAACAAGTTGTCCGTTTAACCGGGGCATTAGCAGGAAAAAGTTTAGTCATTGATACTTATGAATCAGAGATTTTAAGCTCACAAATAGAGTTAAAAATTAGTCAAAAAACATTAAATTTATTTTATGATGAAGAAAATAATTTAAGTATGATTGCTAAAATGAAAATTTTATTTGCGCATTGTAATAACAACAGAAGGGATGATTAGAAATGCGGGCAGAATATATCATTATTGTTGTGGTATCTATGATTTTAATGTTATTATTTATTTTAATGATGGTTTTTCGAAAAAAAATTTTTAATTTTCAAAAAGCTTTAATTCCAAAACAAAAAATTTCTTTTTCTGTTAATGATTTAATTACAATTTTAGGAACGGTTAATAACATTGTTATGGTTAAAGCAACTTTGACTCGTTTACGCGTAACGGTAAAGGATTTAGATGAAGTTGATTTTGAATTATTAAAAACAAAATTCAAACTAAAACACATTGATACTGTTTTGCAAACAGTAATTATACCATTTGGTAATGTTAGTTTAGCTGTTAAGATTGAAATTGATGCAGCGATGAAAAAAGAACAATAAGTAATATTGATTAGTAAATTGGCGATAGTAAAATTGTTATAAAAAGGAGTATATATCACAATGACTTGAGTAATTATAGTTTTGATACTTGTTGGTTTTTTCCTTAGTAGGAGCTTTGGTTCGGTTTTGGTTTCGGAAAGCAAAATATCATCTTAAAAATGAAGAGCATACTATGAATGGCAAAGACCAGGCTGATAAAAGTTATGAGCTTATGATGACCATTATTAGTGAAGATGCATTAATTGCAAAATATTTGTTACCACTGCCACGTTATGTTGATACTTCAATTCCAAACTACCAAATTGATTTTAACTTAGGATTATTCATGTCTGATTATTGAGAATTAATTCATTATTTAAATAAAACAACAGATCCAATTGCAAATGATATTTTTGTTGAATATTTCACAACAATTAATGAAGAATTAAATAATTTATTAACAGAAGTTATTAGTAACAATATTGAACCCTTAGCAACAGTATTTGTTGCATTATATGTTCAAGAAACATGAGATAAAACTTTTGTTGAATGTTTTTTAAAACCATATGTGTTATTAACTAGAGAAATGTTAGCAACCCAATTGATTCCAGATAGTTTTTCAATTTTACAACAAATTAAATTTTATTTGCGATGGAAAGATCGGCAAATTTTTACTGAACTAGAAGCAGTTTTTTTGCCGTTTTAAATGAGCATCTTACTTTGGTAAATAAAATTTATCAAGAGTTTATTCAAAAATTAGAAACTGATTTTAATACCTTTTTTGATTTACAAACATGAGAAAACTTTGGACAATCATCTGCAACTGCTTCAGAATTAGAAGAATTATATCAATTGTTTGGGTTAAGTTCATCAGCTTCAATTAATGATATTAAACGAGCATATCGCCAGTTAGCAAAAAAATATCATCCTGATTTAAGTGCTGTTGTTTTTGGTTGACTTAAAAAAGATTTTTTTACAACTGATGATAGTGAAGAAGTAATGCGAAAAATTAATGATGGTTATGAGAAGTTACTTGCCAATCATCAGCAAGAAGAAAATGAAGTTTAAAAATTTGTTAGTTGCAAATTGTTTTTGCTAAAATTAATAGTATAATTTTATTAACTTAAAGGACAAAAAAATTATTTTAGTATGCAGAAGTTATGACAAGAAAGGGAATATCCACATGGCTACACAAAAAATAATAAAATGATTGGAATGGCAACACTTTTTAGGACACTTTTTATGTAGACTTCTGATTTCTAAATTCAACTGGAGTTAAGTAATTCAAACTACCATGAATTCGAATATTGTTGTATCAATTAATGAAATTAAATAGTTCCAACTTTAATTGTTCTAAATTTTTAAATTTTCGACCATTAATAAATTCAGTTTTAAAAGCTTTATAGGTTGTTTCAGCTACTGCGTTATCGTAAGGGCAACCTTTTGCACTTAATGATCTTTTAATATTAAATGTTAATAAAATTTCTTCAATAATTTTATTTTTAAATTCATTACCACGATCTGTATGAAACAACCTAATTTGATTTAATGGTCATGTTATTTTATAAAATGCCTGCTGAACTAGTTCAGCAGTTTTATTTGTTCCAGCGCTATAGCCAATTACTTCACGGTTAAATAAATCAATTAGTAAGCAAATATAATGTTATTTTGAACCAACTTGAACATAGGTTAAATCGCTCACAATAACTTCATTTTGTCTTTTATTACTAAACTCACGATTTAGAATATTACTAATTTGATCATTATTTACAGGAGATTTATGATTGCGATATTTTAATTTAGTATATTTTGATACTAAATTATTTATTGCCATAATTCTTCTAATTTTTCGTCGAGATAAAATAATGTTCTTTCTTGCTAAAATAATTTTAATTTTTCTAGCACCATAAACTTTATAGCTTTCTTTAAATGCACTGATAACTTCATTTTCATAAATATTAATTTCAGTTTTAGTGATCTTATTAATTTGATAATAATACTTTGATTTTGCTATTTTTAATATTTGACACATTTTCCTCACTGAATATTTGTCTTTATTGTTAGTAATTAATATTACTTTTTGCCGATTATCAGTGCTGCTTGCTTTAAAATATCATTTTCCATTCGTAATTGTTTGTTTTCTTTTCGCAACTGAATAAGTTCATTTTCTTCAACAGAGCGATTGTCTTTAGCTTTAAAAGAACCAGAATTCTCAATTTTTTTACTTATTGATAAAGAACTGCCTTTGAAATTTTATATTCGTTAACAATTTCAATATTACTTTTACCATTTTTATATAACATTACGATTTGTTTCTTGAATTCATCGGTGTACTGGTTTTTTGCCATTTTTATATTCCTGCTTTCCTAATAATTTTAGCTTATTTTTTACAGTCTACATAAATATGGTCCAAGTTATTGTAACCTATCCAATAAATAATTTAGTATCAAAATATACTAAATTAAAATATCGCAATCATAAATCTCCTGTAAATAATGATCAAATTAGTAATATTCTAAATCGTGAGTTTAGTAATAAAAGACAAAATGAAGTTATTGTGAGCGATTTAACCTATGTTCAAGTTGGTTCAAAATGACATTATATTTGCTTACTAATTGATTTATTTAACCGTGAAGTAATTGGCTATAGCGCTGGAACAAATAAAACTGCTGAACTAGTTCAGCAGGCATTTTATAAAATAACATGACCATTAAATCAAATTAGGTTGTTTCATACAGATCGTGGTAATGAATTTAAAAATAAAATTATTGAAGAAATTTTATTAACATTTAATATTTAAAGATCATTAAGTGCAAAAGGTTGCCCTTACGATAACGCAGTAGCTGAAACAACCTATAAAGCTTTTAAAACTGAATTTATTAATGGTCGAAAATTTAAAAATTTAGAACAATTAAAGTTGGAACTATTTAATTTCATTAATTGATACAACAATATTCGAATTCATGGTAGTTTGAATTACTTAACTCCAGTTGAATTTAGAAATCAGAAGTCTACATAAAAAGTGTCCTAAAAAGTGTTGCCATTCCAATTAAAAAATCATACTGCTAATGAAGTTGTAGAAAAGTTTAAAGATATTGTTATAAGTAATAATTTAATTGGGAAAATTAAAGGAATAATAACCGATAGAGGAAAAGAATTTAGTAAATGAAGAGAATTAGAAATATTTGCTGAAACACAAGTTTATTTTTGCGATCCGGGTTCACCACAGCAAAAACCACTAATTGAATATATGAATTCTGAACTTAGAGAATAATATCCTAAGGGAACTGATTTTAATAATGTTAGTCAACAAAAAATAAATTGAGTAGTTAATGTTATAAATGATAAATTAAGGCCTATTTTAAATTGAAGAACATCAAAAGAGGTATTTTTAGAGAATTTTTAAATAAATTTATTACTTAACTTAATAAATTATTTTTTAGTATGGCTAAGTGTGCTTAAAATAAAGTAAAAATTATAAATATTTTAATTTTTGAAAATTTATAATTGATTTTTTATGATTTTTATTATATTATTTGATTAATAAGATTTGTTGCATTTCATTTTACATGATTCCTTTTCAAGAACAAATTACAAATAAATTTGGAAATGATTCAATGGTTTTTGTCTTTAATGTTTTACCAGAAACCTTTCATATTATTAATCAAAATACCTTAGTTGGTGTTGGGAATTTTTTAGGAATTTTATTCTTTATTGTATTATTATTTGCGGGATTGAGTAGTCTTATTGCAATGCTTGAACTTGCTGTTGATGCAATTGAAACACAATATGATATTAGTAAGCAAAAAGTAATTTGTGGAATTTGTGCAACAATTATTATTGTTGGTTTATCATTAACTTTCGCAAATACTTATTAATTAATTAACTCATTTTAATTATTAGCAGCGGGGTTAGATTTAATTTTAGTATCATTAAGTCAAATTATCTTTTTCTGTTTGATATCGAAAAAAATGCGAATTTTAATTAATTATAATAATCAGATATCATGAATTAAGCTAGGAAAACTATATCAATTTATGATGTATTATTTAATTCCTTTAATTTTAGTTATTATTAGCTTTTCTGTTTATGATTTTGTTATAAGTTGTACCATTAATGTTTGATATATTTCGGTTTTAGCTTTTGTTTTAGGAATTTTAGTGTCAATTTTAGTTGCAGGATTTAATAGTTATTATGCGAAGAAAAAAATAAAGGAGGAAATTAAATTATGTTAGTTACTGTCGCCGGTATTGTTTTATTAGTGTTAGCAGTTTTGTTAGCGATTGCGTTTGGTTTTTTTATTTATAAGGATTGACAACGAAGTCAGCAGACATCAAATGTTTATCAAAAATTAATAAAAGAAGAACACATAGAAGAGAATTTATAATAATGTTTAGACTATAGAATTAATAGAAAGCATTTATTCTATGATTAGTTTTTGTGTTATGTGGCGGGTTAGAATTGAGAACATTGTTGTTGCAGTTAGAAAACACTTGATAATTTAGAATATTAATTTATTTAATTTTTTAAAAATTAGTTATTTTTATATATTTTTTTGCTAAAATAAATGAGTATCTTATTAAATTTAACTGAAATAACATTTGAGGCCAATTGATATTAAAAGGAGAAAAAACTATGAAAAAATTTCATACAATAATAAGTAGTTTATTAGTGTTTGGTTCTGTTACTACAACATTTATTCCCGCTACTAGTTTTATTATTCAACCAGGAACTTATAGGGGACTGTTATCGGCGTCTGGTTCAGATAATGCTGATGATTATGTTTATTCTGGTTATTTATTACGTTATTTTATTTACAAATCTTCAAATATTAGTACTAATGCAACTGTTAAAGCATTAGAGCAAAACATTGTTAACAATAAAGCCATAATTTATTCAACAGCTGGAAATACCAATAATGTTACGATGCAAAACGCGAATGTGTTTGAAACAGCGTTAATGGCATCAATTGTTAATATTAGTATTTATGGAATGACTAATTGAAAAGAGTTTTTTGCTGAATCATATTCAAAATGAATTACAACTCCTGACGCAATGAAGAATAAGAGTTGAGAAATTTTAAATAATTTTTTTATAGATATTTATCCATATTTACAAGCCAATAATTTTGGTGCAAGACCGGATACTTTACAAAACAGTTTGCAGTACATTAATAAATATTTTACTAATTCATTCTCATCATCCCCAGCAATTTATGATACAACGTTAACGACGAAACCAATTGCTGTTGTTGATTTAAAATATGAATCACTCTTTGGCACAAATTTTGGATTACAGCAAATAATTCCAGATGATAGTAATTTCTGAAATAATAGTTATACTTATAACGCTCTTAAAACAAGTTTAATAATGTGAGGAACAAATGCTGTTAAAGATGTCAATAATGATGTTGTTAGATTTAATGGTAATATTTTAAACAATAATATTATTAATGTTAATGGTATTGATTTATCTAAGAATTTAGGAAATATGATGAATGACTCATATACCAAGGCTTCAACTACATCATTGAAAAAATATCAAGATTTTATTAATCAAGCAACACAAAGTCACTATTCATCATTTGATAAGTTAGATAGTGAATTAAAAAACTTAACAAAATATGAAACCATTAATTAT
The DNA here is from genome assembly GCF_049669535.1 of Spiroplasma endosymbiont of Glossina fuscipes fuscipes. NCBI lineage: Bacteria > Bacillati > Mycoplasmatota > Mollicutes > Entomoplasmatales > Spiroplasmataceae > Spiroplasma > Spiroplasma endosymbiont of Glossina fuscipes fuscipes. The sequence continues at coordinate 1,214,503 of NZ_CP187162.1, read as the reverse complement.
CAAATGGGTAGTACAATTTTTTTAAAAGATAGTGTTAATGCAATGCAAAATTATTATGGATGATCAGATAGTACTGTTAATGTTTTTAAACAACAAATTTTAAATTTATTTAACATCACTTATACAATGATTGGCGATAATTTTAAATATTTCTTAACTGGTTTTTTGTTTTCACCAGATGCCCCATTATTATATGGGCAAGATAGAGGTACAGCCGCTTACACAGCATATAGTTTTCTAAAACTTCGGAGCACAAATCAGATTTTATCAACTTCTTCTGCTTATATTATTTTTTCAGCAAAAGGGTTTAATGATTATTTAAAAGATGGTATTAGTCGAGAATACAAAATGGGCTGATGAAGTTCACCAAACATATTTACAACATTAGATCATGAAATGGGTCATGCTGCTGATATATATTATGGAATGGTAAGTTCAGCACGGAATAATGCGGTAAATGAATTTGGTAATATTTTAAATGATTTAGGAATTAGAGGGCAATATAGCGGCAATATTTTTGGTTATGATAATATTGTTAATTATAATACAAAGGCTAGTGCTATGAAAATTGCTTTGATTGTTATTTTTGGTGTTTTTTGTGCAAGCATTATTATTGCTATCATTTGAAGCACTGCTCGTAGAAAAGCAATTCGTAAAAAAACAGAGTAATAAAAATGCAATAATTGCATTTTTTATTTAAATAAGAAGGGAGATTAGAATGAGTAATAAGAAACAAATGACAAAATTTGGTTTTATTGTTTCATCGCTAGGTGTGGCAATTGGTTTAGGGGTAATTTAAGGGTTACCTGGTTATATTAATAAAAATGGAGGATTTTATTTTTTCTTAATTTATATTTTTGCAATGTTGGAATGGCAAGGGTTTTTTGGACAAATTTTATATAGAGTAAAGATTTTTATATTGGATTGGTGATAAATAATTTAATTTGCTATGAATACGAGTATTATTATATCAATTAACATAATCAAATAATTCTAATTTAAATTCTTCAATACTTTTAAATTTTTTATTTTTGACTAATTCAGTTTTTTGGAATGGCAACACTTTTTAGGACACTTTTTATGTAGACTTCTGATTTCTAAATTCAACTGGAGTTAAGTAATTCAAACTACCATGAATTCGAATATTGTTGTATCAATTAATGAAATTAAATAGTTCCAACTTTAATTGTTCTAAATTTTTAAATTTTCGACCCTTAATAAATTCAGTTTTAAAAGCTTTATAGGTTGTTTCAGCTACTGCGTTATCGTAAGGGCAACCTTTTGCATTTAATGATCTTTTAATATTAAATGTTAATAAAATTTCTTCAATAATTTTATTTTTAAATTCATTACCACGATCTGTATGAAACAACCTAATTTGATTTAGTGGTCATGTTATTTTATAAAATGCCTGCTGAACTAGTTCAGCAGTTTTATTTGTTCCAGCGCTATAGCCAATTACTTCACGGTTAAATAAATCAATTAGTAAGCAAATATAATGTCATTTTGAACCAACTTGAACATAGGTTAAATCGCTCACAATAACTTCATTTTGTCTTTTATTACTAAACTCACGATTTAGAATATTACTAATTTGATCATTATTTACAGGAGATTTATGATTGCGATATTTTAATTTAGTATATTTTGATACTAAATTATTTATTGCCATAATTCTTCTAATTTTTCGTCGAGATAAAATAATGTTCTTTCTTGCTAAAATAATTTTAATTTTTCTAGCACCATAAACTTTATAGCTTTCTTTAAATGCACTGATAACTTCATTTTCATAAATATTAATTTCAGTTTTAGTGTTCTTATTAATTTGATAATAATACTTTGATTTTGCTATTTTTAATATTTGACACATTTTCCTCACTGAATATTTGTCTTTATTGTTAGTAATTAATATTACTTTTTGCCGATTATCAGTGCTGCTTGCTTTAAAATATCATTTTCCATTCGTAATTGTTTGTTTTCTTTTCGCAACTGAATAAGTTCATTTTCTTCAACAGAGCGATTGTCTTTAGCTTTAAAAGAACCAGAATTCTCAAATTTTTTACTCATTGATAAAGAACTGCCTTTGAAATTTTATATTCGTTAACAATTTCAATATTACTTTTACCATTTTTATATAACATTACGATTTGTTTCTTGAATTCATCGGTGTACTGGTTTTTTGCCATTTTTATATTCCTGCTTTCCTAATAATTTTAGCTTATTTTTTTTTACAGTCTACATAAATATGGTCCAAGTTATTGTAACCTATCCAATATGCTTGTTTAATTACTAATAAATATCTTTTATTCATAATTTAATTCTCCTAATTCTGTTTACCTAATGCTCAATGTTCATCAGTCATATCTTCAAATGATACTGAATAATTTTTAAGCATTAATTCATTTAATTTATTAATAGTTTTTTTATTTAACTTTTTCATATATACCTCCGACTTTTTAAATTAACTACAATGTTCTACAATTTGTAGTTGTAAGTACCTCCTCATCAAGTCCCCACTAGTAGATTAATTAAGAAATTCTTGCCCAGTTCTTAAAAGTTCTTCAACCTCTACGCACACGATTTTATTTTTTTCTTGTTAATTAAAAGTTATGAAGACAGCACTATCTGTTTATCTTAATCAAAGTTATTAATAATTTACAAAATCGCAAAAAAACAAGTTAACAGCTCTAATGATTTCATACCGGCAAAATGCCTTGCTGGGGAATCTTCCCTTAAAAAATATGTAATTGTAAAATTAAACACTTGTAGAGCCAATATATTTAATTTTTAGAGTTAATTTTCAAATAAAAAAATCAACTCTTTAATAAGAGTTGATTTTTCCTACTTCATCCTTTATTCTACAATCTTAATTTAGAAAATGCAAGTAATAATTTTAGCAATAAAACATCATCAAAATATATTTATATTGTTCTAGATGATACTTTTTTATCTTTGAAAGAGAAAAATAAGAAGAAGAAATTTCGAATTCGGACAGCATTTTTTCATCAAGGTCATATGCCAGAAGATGAAAGAGTTGGAAATTCAATTTTATTAAATAAGAGAGCTTATTGCAAATTATTAAGAACTGCTACAAATATTAATACATTAGAATATAGTGAAGAACTTTTCAAAGAAATGTCAAAATATTATAATATTACACCTGAGACTCAATTTATTGTATGTGGAGATGGCGCTGATTGGATAAAAAATACTTCTCATTTTTTAAATGCAAAATATGTTTTAGATAAGTTTCATGCAATTAGAAAAATTGGAACAGTATTTAATTTAAAAAGTAAGTATGATAAATTACAGTTTAAAATTTGTAAAGGTCTTTTTAACAATGGGGAATATACAAAATTAATTACTCATTAGAATACTTTAAAAATAAGCCTAATTTAATTACTAAACAAAATAATTTATTAAATGTAATTAAATACTTAAAAAAGCGTAAAGATGGAATTATTGCATATAAACATGATTGATGTTTAAGTGCATGTGCGGAAGCATTAATATCGCATACAATAAAAGCACAATTAGGCCATGGGAATAAAATATATTCGTATGATTCATTTTGGAACATTTTAACCTTACGTGTAGCAAAAATTAATGGATTAAACTTAGTTAAAGAAATGTTTAATGAACAGCTTGAAAATAAAGACATTTCATTGGAAAATATAAAAATGGCTAAGTGAAATAATAATGCTAATAATTCATTATATGAGCCTAAAAAGGGAGGGATTCCTGTAATGAATTATCGTACTACTAGTATTAGTAAAGTATTAAAAGAAATAACAGCAGTAAAATAGTAGTTAAAAAACCAGTAATCTTACGGAAAAAGAATATTTTTAAAATATTACCATTTTAGTATTTCCTTTTTTAAAGAAATGTGTTTTAATAAATGTGTAAATAAGATACTTTTAAATTAAGCGGTTTAATGATTAACTATTTTTAAAAATAGTCTAAAATTATTGTTAAACTGGTACCTAAAATAATATTCGAACGTTTTTTATAAATATTTGCATTTTTATTAATAAAGTATTACAATAATAATGTAATTAAAAAGGGTCAAGAAAGAGCACGATTGTGCTCTTTCTTTAATGCCAACAATTTTAATTATGATAGTTTAAGAAAGGATGGTGTTGCATGGAAGAATTTATTAAACAACAAGCACAGTTAAAAACAGCTTTGGAAAATTACTTAGCAAAGCAAAACTTAACATTATTTGCAATTAATTACTTACAAGATTTTGAAACTAATGTTGTGCAAATTTTAATTGAAGATCAAACAACGGTGTTTGATCTAGACCGGTTAACAATTATTAGCGAAGAAATTAATCATCTGGTTGATGACCTTGATTTGTTTGCGGAAGAATACTTGTTAGAAGTCTCAACACCAGGTGCTGAGCGACCATTACGAAATTGAGATGAATTACAACAACAAGTTAATCATTATGTTTATTTTGAATTTATTGAAAAAGTTAATAATTTACCAGCAATTAGTGGAGAATTAACAGCAGTTGATGAAAAACAAACAGTAATGGTTACTTATTTTGTCAAAGGGGCTCGCAAAACCTTACAAACAACTTATCAAAACATTAAATTTGCGCGTTGTGCAGTTAAATTTTAAGAAAGGATATATTATAGCATGATTGATGGTGCAAAACTATTAGTAACAATTGATGAAATTGTTAATGAAAAACAAATTAGTCGCGATTTAATTTTAGAATCAATTAAAGAAGGAATTAAAAAAGCTTATGAAAAACATTTTGATCCAGAAGCAACAATTATCGTTGATATTGATCGAAAAACAGGTCAAATTAAAGTAGAAAAAGAATTAACGGTAGTAAAGAAAGTTGAAGATGACTTGTTAGAAATTGGTTTAAATGAAGCAAAAGAGAAATATGGTGAACAAATTACCGTTGATGATAAAGTTTATGAACCAGTTAATTCAGAAGAATTTTCACGGTTAGCAATTTTTCAAGTTGGTCAAATTATTAAACAACAAATTAAAGAAGCCGAAAAAGATTCAATTTTTGATGAATATATTGTTCAAAAGGGTCACTTAATGACTGGGATTGTCATTGCTGCGGAAGAAAAGTATTTGTTAGTGGAAGTTGACCGCACCTTTGCTTATATTCCACGTCGTAATTTAATTTTTTCAGACAATTATGAAGTTGGCCAACAAATTACTTTTTTAGCAGAAGATATTGTTAAATCAAAAAATGCTGGGCAAATTACCGGTTCACGAATAAGCAATGATTTTTTATATCGTTTATTAGAACGTGAAATTTCTGAAATTTTTGAGCAAGTAATTGAAGTCAAAGCAATTGCCCGTGACCCTGGTCGACGTAGTAAAATTGCTGTTTATAGTACAAATGAAAATATTGATCCAATTGGGGCTTGTGTTGGAAGCAAGGGAAGTCGGATTAATAAAGTTACTGCTGAACTACAAGATGAAAAAATTGATATTTGTATTTATGATGACAATAGTCAACAATTTATCATTAATTCTTTATCACCAGTAAAAGTAATTTCAATTATAACGAATGATGAAGGTAAAGAAGCCGATGTTATTGTTCCTGATGAACAATTATCATTAGCAATTGGAAAAGGTGGGAGTGTTGCTAAATTAGTAGCAAAGTTAACAAAATGAAAACTAAACATTATGAGTTATAGTGAAGCGTTAACAAAACAAATTGAAATTTTATGAAATGGAAATTTAACAAGTGAAGAATTAACTGCTTTACAAGTTAAACTAAAAGATAAAATCAAAGGCAAAGAAGCTGCAAGTACACCACCTCCAGCGGTTGAAGTCACAGTAGATTTACCAGTTGAAGAATTTGAAATTATTGAAGAACAAATGGCAGAAGAAACGATGATTCTTAATGAAGGCGAATATCATGTTGATGATTTATCAGAAGCTGCGCCGGAAGTATTAGCAGAAGAAATTCAAGAAATTGAAAAGAACATTTCTTATTTTGAAAATGAACAATTCGAAAGTCAAGATGAGGATGAAGAAATTAATTATGATGATTATGATAACTATTATGATAAAGAAAAATAATTAATTAGGAGGGATATAAATGGCAAACCACAAGCAAACACCATTACGAAAATGTGTTGTTTCACAACAAATGTTGCCAAAAAAAGAATTGGTGCGCGTTGTGAAAACCCCAAGTGGTGAAATCATTATTGACCCAACGGGAAAAGCAAATGGGCGAGGAGCCTATTTGCGACCAACGTTAGAAAATTATGAAAAAGCAAAAAAAAATCACGCCTTAGAACGTGCTTTAAAAGTAAAGTTAACTGACCAATTTTATGATATGTTATATCGTGAAATTAATGAAGGGTGAGATTAAAAATGTTAGATCACAAAGGTTATAGTTATCTTGGCTTAGCAAAAAAAGCCGGAAAACTTGTGACAGGAGCGCTTTTATTAACAGCAATTCAACAACAAAAAATTTTTTTGGTGTTAACTAGTGTTGATGGAGGGGCAACCCAAGCAAAAAAATACGAACAAAAATGTTTTTATTATCATATCTCTTATTTCAAATGCCTTGAATCAAAATTAACCCAGCAAGCATTGGGAACCGAGAATGTTAAAACACTTGGGATTAGTGATCGCAATCTTGCACAAAGTTTACTTACTTTATTAACAAATCAGAAAGAATAAAAAAGGAGGAGGGACAGATGAGTAATCAAAAAAATAACAAATCAAATAAAAAATCATTAGCAAGAAATCAACGCCATCGAATTCAATCCCAATTAAAGACGGTTGAAGCTCATATTAATGAGGGGGTTTTTGTTTATGCTGAAGCATTAGCAATTGTGGAATTTGCGGAAAAAATTAATAAACCAGTTAGTGAAATTATTAAGTATTTTTTTACAAAAGGAATTATGTTAAATCAAAATACTTATTTGAGTGAAGATCAATTAGGAGAATTGTGTTTAGAGTTTGGATTAGATTTTAAACGAGAAAAATCAGTAACTCATGAAAACCTAATTGAAAGTTTTGAAGTTAATGATGATGATAAATCATTAGAAAAACGCCCCCCAATTGTGACAATTATGGGGCATGTTGACCATGGAAAAACAACGTTATTAGATACAATTCGGAATACAAATGTTGTTAGTACTGAACACGGAGGAATTACCCAACACATTGGCGCTTATCAAATTAAGACTAAAAATGGTGAAAAAATTACCTTTGTTGATACCCCAGGGCATGAAGCTTTTACCCAAATGCGAGCGCGCGGAAGTGCGGTAACTGATATTGTTGTTTTAGTTGTTGCCGCTGATGATGGGGTAATGTTACAAACAAAAGAAGCAATCGACCATGCCAAAGCAGCGGGGGTACCAATTATTGTCTTTATTAATAAAATTGATAAAGTCGGTGCAAACTTAGATAATGTTATGATGCAATTATCACAAGAAGATTTAACCCCCGAAGAGTGAGGAGGGTCAGTTCCTTATGTTAAAGGAAGTGCAAAACAAAAACAAGGAATTGATGAGCTATTAGATACGATTTTACTAATGGCTGATTTAATGGAGTTAAGAGCTAATCCAAATCGTTTTGCTTTAGGAACGGTTATTGAATCGCATTTAGATCGTGGATTAGGACCAGTTGCAACGTTATTAGTTCAATCAGGAACCTTAAATATCAAAGATGCCTTAGTAGCCGGATATACCTTCGGGTATGTTCGTGACTTATCGGATGAGAGTGGTAAAAAAATTAAAACAGCAGGACCATCAACACCGATTATTATTCACGGTTTAAATGAAGTTCCAAATGCAGGGGACCGTTTTATGGTCTTTCGGGATGAGAAGTTAGCCCGTGAAATTGCTCTAAAACGAAAAGCAACGGATACGATTAATAAACGTTATAAAAATCAAGTCTTTTCATTAGAAAGTTTATCTGCTCAAATTAAAGATGGGCAATTAAAACAAATTAACATTATTTTAAAAGCAGATACCCAAGGAACGGTTGAAGCAGTTAAATCAAGTTTACAAAAAATTAATATTCAAGGTGTTAAAATTAATGTTTTACGAGCAACCGTGGGGGGAATTTCGGAAAGTGATGTTACCCTGGGGTTAGCAAGTCAAGCCTTTATTGTTGGTTTTAATGTTCGTCCAACTGCGCATGTACGGAAAAAAGCGGAAGATGAAGGGGTTGAAATTCGTTTACATACCATCATTTATAAGTTAATCGAAGAAATTATTGCCGCAGCTGAAGGAATGTTAGATCCTGAAATGGTTGAAGAAGTCTTGGGGCAAGCCGAAGTTCGTCAAATTTTCCGTCATTCTAACATTGGAACAATTGCTGGTTGTCATGTTACTGATGGGGTAATTCCGCGTAAATCGCGAGTACGAATTTTACGTGATGGTGTTATTGTTTATGATGGGGAATTAGCCTCATTAAAACATGTTAAAGATGACATTAAAGAAGCAAAAGTTGGTGCGGAATGTGGGCTAACAATTAAAAATTATAATGACTTAAAAGAACAAGATGTTATTGAAACATATATTGAAAAAGCTGCTACAAAGTAGAGGTTTTTTTTTTTTTTTTGGTTATTTTATGTTATTTTTAGTTGTTTTTGGTTAAAATTGAGGTATAATAAAAATGGTGAAATGATGTTAAAAGAACAACGATGAGAAAAAATTTTAGCTTGTTTAGATGAGCAACACTTAGTGCTTGTTAATGACTTGATTATTAACTTACAGTTATCACCGACAACCTTACGCCGTGATTTAACGGAAATGGAACATCAAGGGTTATTAAAGCGCGTCCATGGTGGGGTTAAACTGCAAAAGGGTCGTGAATTTCGCTTAGAAGAACAATTAAATGAAAAGATTCAGCACCATGCTGAAGCAAAATATTTAATTGCCCAACAAGCAGTTAGAAAAATTAAACCAAAAATGTGTCTTTATTTAGATGCTGGTTCATCAACATTAGCGTTGATTAAATTAATGCGGCCAGCGGATGACTTGGTTATTATCACAAATTCCATTTTTCATGTGGAATTACTAGCCTTAGCAGGATTTAATAACGTGTATGTCTTGGGTGGTAAGTATAAACACCAAACCGGGGCTTTAATTGGATGAGAAGCAGTTAGCACTTTACAAAAGTATCACCTTGATTGTGCTTTTTTAGGTGTTAATGGGATTAGTGGTTCTGATTTATATACAACTGATCCGGATGAAGCAATGATTAAAGCAGAGGTTATTAAGCAAGCAAATAAGAGTTATGTTCTAGCAGATAAATCAAAATTTAACGTCAAATCATTAGTAAAATTTGCTTCCCGGTCGGAAGTTAAAATTATTACAAATTAGGAGAAAGGAAGCAGTAGAAATAATTATGAAGATAATTGATTATTTTACCGAAGCAACAACCTTCTTAAAAACCGCTGCTAGTGATAAAACGGCAGTTTTTAAGACTTTAGCAACAGCGTTAGGAAATAGTAAAATTGTCACTAACGAAGAACAGTTAATTAAAGCGTTAGAAAAACGCGAAACAGAAGGCCCAACAGGAGTCGGCGATGGTTTAGCCATTCCGCATTGTTCAAGTAACAGTGTTACAAAACCAGCAATTGCAATTATGACCTTAAAAAAGGCTGTTGATTGACAAAGTTTAGATCAAAAACCAGTTGATGTCATTTTTATGATTACAACTCCTGAAAAAGGGGGCGAACAACATTTACAAGCATTAGCCCATCTTGCTAGTTTCTTAGGAAAAAGTGAAGTTGTTGCAAAAATTCGGGCAGCAAAAAGTTTTGATGATATTATCACAGCTTTTGTTGAATCAACATCAGCACAAGCAGCGAATGATTCACCAAGTGTTAATGGTCATTATGATGTTGTTGGGATTACAGCTTGTCCAACAGGAATTGCTCATACTTTTATGGCAAAAGAAAAAATGGAAGAAGCCGCAAAAGCAATGGGATTAACAATTAAAGTTGAAACGCAAGGACGCGGGGGGAACGAAAACGTTTTAACCGCAACAGATATTGCGAATGCGAAAGCAGTTATTCTAGGAATTGATAAAAAAATTACTGGGATGGACCGGATGAATGGTGTTTCATATTTAGAAACAAGTACAAAAGATGTTATTTATCATGGCCAAGAGGTAATTGGTGATGCTCTTGCAGGAAAACGGTTAACCGTTGGAAAAGCCAGCAAAAGTGGTAGTGATGAAGTTGGAGAATTAAGTTTAAAAAACTTTAAAGATGTTACCAAAAACCTGCTGGGGGGGGTATCAAGAATGTTACCCTTTGTTGTTGCTGGAGGAATTATTTTAGGAATTGGATTTTTATTAGATTCTGGTAATACTGGTGGTAATTTTGGAGTAACACGTGATATTGCCGCTTGATTTTCAGGTTTAGGAAAAGTTATCTTTGGGATGATGGTACCAATTTTGGGGGCTTATGTTTGTTACTCAATTGTTGGCCCACAAGGAATATTACCAGGGATGACTGCCGGGTTAATTGCCAACGCCCCAGGGATGTTATATGATACTTCCACAAAAACAGGATGAGCTAACACGTGAGGACGCTTGTTCCCTGATTCAATCTCAAACTTTAACTCAGGGTTTTTTGGAGCCTTAATTGGAGGGTATCTTGTTGCCTTTGTTGTTTATGGATGTCAAAAAGGATTTGCTCGTTTTCATCCATCAGTTCGTGGGGTTCGAGACATTGTCTTAATTCCCGTGTTGACAGCATTAGCTGCGGGAGTTTTAATGTTTGGTCTTAATATTCCATTAGGTTACTTAAACTATGGCCTAGGATTAGGGTTAAAAGCAATTGCTGATTATAATTTAAGTGCCTTAATTGGGATTATTATTGGGTTAATGATGGCCGCTGATATGGGAGGGCCAATTAATAAAGCCGCTTATGTCTTTGGAACATTAACAATTGATGCAACGCAAAGTGCATATGCTGGAATTCGTTCAACAAACGGTGGAACAGTCTTTATGGCAGCAGCAATGTTAACGGGAATGGTCCCACCATTAGCATTAGCATTATGTACTAGAATATTTAAAAAATATTGAACAAAAAAAGATGTTGAACAAGGAAATACCAACTGATTCTTAGCCGCTTGTTTTATTACAGAAGGTGCTATTCCGTTTGCGGCATCAGATCCAAAACGAACAATTCCATCAATTATGGTTGGAAGTGCCGTATCGGGTGCAATTGTTAGTGGTTTTGGTGTCACTTTAGCAGCACCCCATGGAGGAATCTTTGTCTTTCCATTACTACAAATTCAAGATAATGGTAAAAACTGGTTTACAATTGGTAATCATGGTGCTTCGATTGGTGTCGCGGTTTTAATTTCCGTGATTGCTTTAATTATTGGTAGTTTAATTAGTGCCTTAATTCTTGGATTTTGAAGAATGTATGCGTTAAAGGCTAAAAAATTACGTTAGCAGTTTAAATTAATTATTAAAAACCCAATAATTTGGGTTTTTATAATGTTAAAATAAGAAATAAAGGAGTAAGAAGATGATTTATACATTAACGTTGAACCCAGCAATTGATCAAATTATTGAAGTTCCTAATTTTCAGATAGGGGAAACAAATAAAGCAGTAGGGGAATATGATATTATTGGAGGGAAAGGAATTAATGTTGCTGTGATGTTACAGCATTTAGGTTATCCAACCACTGCCTTGGGGTTTTTGGGCCGTGATAACAAGGAAATGTTTGAACATTATTTAACAGAGCAGCAAATTCCGGCTTATTTTCATGAAGTTAGTGGTAAAACCCGAACAAATATGAAAATTAAAAGCTTAGAAGTTAAACAAGAAACCGAATTAAATGGTGTTGCATTTGCAATAACCCCCGCTGATATAACTGCAATTTTAACTTTAATTAAAACAAAAGTAACAAAAAACGATTGTTTAATTATTTCTGGTTCATTACCACGGAATTGTGATCCTAATCTTTATCAAGTTATTAGTACTTATTGTCATGACCATGAAATCTTATTTGTTGTTGATGCAACAAACGATGTGTTATTATCAACTTTAGCGACAAAACCATTTTTGATTAAACCAAATTTAGCGGAATTAAATGAACTGTTTGGGACAAATTACCACTTTAAACAAGTAACAGAAATTATTACGTTAGGACAGAAACTTCGTGCTCAAGGTGCCCAAAATGTTTTAATTAGTAGTGGCAAAGATGGTAGTATGTTAATTACCACACAAGATGTTTACTTAGCGAACACCGCAACAGGACAACTAATAAATTCAGTTGGCGCTGGCGATTCGATGGTCGCTGGTTTTGTTGGAACTTATTTAGCAACAAAAGATTATCAAACAGCCTTGTTAATGGGAATTTGTGCTGGTTCAGCAACGGCTTTTAGTCCGGGAATTGCTACTCGTGAAGTAGTTGAAAGTTTAAAACCACAAATTAAAATTACAATTTTTAAAGGCATCGTGTAAGTGAAGTGCAACAAATCAACTCAGAAAGGGGTTGATTTTTTATTGAAAAGAAACATTATTTTATTTTGCGGTCCTTAGTAACTAAGTATGGGAAAGATAATGTTATTAATACTGTTAATAACATTGTAATTAATAATGAAAAAGAAGATGAATAAATTATTCGCGTAATTTATTAGCGGTAATTTATTCAATATTGTTTATTTTGAGCGTAGCGAACACGCGAAGCGTGTCGCAAAATTAGATTTTTAGGAGGATTAAATTATGCCATTTTGATTAACGACAATATTTAGTGTTGTTATTATATTAGGGATTTTTGCTTGAATTGGTTTATCAATTTATCAAAAAATTCGCCAAATTCGAGGTAAGAAAAAAGATAAAAAAGAAATTGAAAACAAGGAGGATAAGAAATAATGTTAGGGATGTATTTAACAACAGCAATTAATTTTTTAGCAGTTGGTGATAAGCCTACTATTTCAGATGGAATGGGTTCGATTTGAAGTGGTTTAGGACAAGCAATGATGAAAGTTAAAGAAGCAATTTATGCTGTATTACCACAATTAATGACCTTTTTAGGTGATGCGTGAATTATTTTAATTCCATTTGGTATTTTTGTTATTGTTAAGATATTAAACTTTTTCCGTGTTATGGTTAAAGGATTTTAATATTTAGTATAACTGATTATATATTTTAGCTGTGGCACACTAACTTTGTTATGTGATTTTATTAAATAATTTTATTGTTTATTTTTACACTATACACTGTTTACAAATTTATTTTTTAATAAACTTTATTATTGTTAATATTGGAATAATAAAAATTCCTATTATACATATAAGTTTAACTATATTTTCTATAGTGGATAAATCTATATTGTTTATTATTCATAATATTGAGTCTATTATGAAAAATATTTTTTTAGTAGGATTTAATAAAAATAAGAATATTTCTATTAAAGGTCATATTAGTAATAGATTTGGAAAATAAATTTTTATAATATTTTTTATAAATACACCTACTTTCTTTAAAATTTGTAAACAGTGTATAGTGTAAAAATATCAATTTAATTATAAATTATTAATTTTATATTTTAATAAATATTATTAAAAATTAAATAGTATTTTTCAGTGGCACACTAGTTTTTATGTGAATTGAATAAATAATTTTGTTGTTTATTTTTGCATTATACACTGTCTACAAAGTTAACAAGATGAAAAATCCTGTTTAAAGAAACTAAGGCACACTAGTTTTTTATGTGATATTTAAGGTATTATTATGGTTTTCTCTCTGTATAAAATATTTATAAATTTGTTAATTTATTAAAAATTCAAATAATAAAGTTAAAAGTTGTTATTAAAACTATTATTATTGAAATAATTGTTTTAATTGGTGATACCATTATGATAAGCAAAAAATAGATGGTATCACGTTTGTAAAAAATGAATTTATTAAATAGAAAAATGAATTTATTATTTCTTCGATATTTTATTTCTCCTTTCTATTTAAAATAATTTATACAGAGAGAAAACCATAATAATATCAACTTAATTATAAACTTATGATTTTATATTTTAATAGTTATTGTTATAAATTAAATAGTATTTTTCAGTGTGCCAATTTTTACTATTTTATATATTTAACATTGTTAATAACATTGTTTATTAAACATTAAATAAACAATATATTAGCATTATGTATAACATTGTTAATAATCAATGTTTTTATCAATAAATAAGCAATATATGAACATTAAATATAACATTGTTAATTAGAAACAATGTTTATTAAGGAGTTGATAAAATTGAGTAATTTTGTTAAGAAAAATAAAAATATAGAAAATTATTTTATTTGTAAAGAGTTAATAGTTTTTGAAACAGATAAAGCAAGTTTTATAAATTTGCCTAATCATAATCGCCATATTGGTTTTTGATTAAGTAATAAGTTTATTTATCCGAGTGAAAAACATTCTGATCAAGTTGCTATTGGTTTAATTTATGATAATTCTTATCCTATTGTAAAATATGATGAAAATTTAAAACGCCATATTTGAAAATATTTAACTGGAACAGAATTAATTAATTTGTATAATCAATATAAACAAAATTATTTTAACAATATGCACAAAGCATTATTTTCAAATGAACCTAAAAAAGTAAAAACAACTAAAAATAATTTAACAAATTGAACTGTTGAAAAACAGCAAGAATTGATTAATGATTTGAAAGATTTAAATTAAATGAGTTTATATGACTATTGAGTTCAATTTGTTAGTTATATTATTGGTTCAAATGCCCCTGAATTTTTATATGTGATATCGTTTGTATTATTTATTGTTTTATTTTTTGGGATGTTTTTTAAACTTATTCAAAAAATGTGGAGTTTTTAAATATGCAAAATGATTGAGAAAAATTAAAAGAGTTTTTTATTCATATATTTTTGTTTATAGATAAAATAAATGTTGAAAGTATTACAACTTGGACTTTGACTCAAAATGAATATTTAACTCTGATGGTTGGTGTTTGAATTGTGATTTTGTTTTTAACTTGGTTTTTGTTATGAATGATTTTTAAAATAGTTGGGTATTTTAAGTAATGAAAAAGTTTATATTTTTCTTAAAAAATTATTGTTATATTAGTGGTTCAATGATTTTGTTTAGTTTAATTGATTTATTACTTTGAATAATTTCATTAAATTATACTGGTTTAGTATTCTGATTATTGTTTGCTTTGCAATGTGTTTATTTTGTATGATGAGTTTGAAAAAACATATTTTATCAGTTAAATGCTTTTCGGTTAGTTAATTTTGTTTGAGATAATCCGTTATCAGTTATTATTGGTAAATTAGGAACTGGAAAAACTTTACTTTTAACTTATTTATCACAAACTATGAAATTATTAACAGATAAAATTTATAGTAATTATCCGTTAGAAGATGATAAAGTTAAAGTTTTAACATTTAAAAATTTAGATTTTACCGATCGAACAAAACCAGTTCCCCCTGATGATAGTGTTATTTTATTTGATGAAAGTTATTTATATATTGATGGAACTAGTCCGCACGATGAGAAAAAAGTTCATAGTGGTAAAATTCCGTGAATTGTTTTAGCAAGACATTTTGGTAATCGTGCTTTGTTTACAGCACAGCGTGAGGGTATGATTTGAAATAATATCCGACAATTAGCAAGTGGTATTATTATTCCTATTTCATTGAAAAAACCGATTGCTAAAAAAGGATTTAATTTTTTTAATCGTTTCTTTATTATGCGAATTGGTATTTTTCAAGATATTACGGATTATGAAATTTGAAAAACAAAATCAGTAGAAAGAACAGCAGAAGGTAAACGAGCAAAACATAAGTTGGATGTTGGGTTAGGAATTCGGTTTTTTAAGATAATTATTCCTTTAGAATTTGCACAGAAATATGATAGTCAATGATTAAAGTTTGTTCGTGATTTAAAAAATGATGAAATAGTTAATTATAAAGAATATTACTGGTCAGAAATTACTAAATTGAGTGTTAAAGAGCGTTTAGAATTGTTTGATATTGATATTTTGAAAAAGAATTTAAAACCTAAAAAAGAAAAAGGAAGTGGTAAAAATGATTAATTTATTATCAGAAAGTAGTAATTGAGATAAGATTTTTAGTTTTATTTTTGATGTATTTTTGTTTATTTTTGATGTAATTTGAAATACAAAATTACCAATGACAAATACAACGATTGCTTATTTTATTATCTTTTTTATGGTTGTTAAGTTATCTATTTATGCAATTCACGGCACAAGAACACAATATAACGAATTAGGGTCAACAGTACAAACGGGTGTATCAAGTATTTATTCTGCGACTGCTCGTGGAGTTTCAGATACTAAACAAGGTATGCAAAAACATTTTAAAGAGCGTAAACAGTTTAAAATTAATCGTAATAAACAGCAATTATCAAGTTTAGCAAAACAAGCAAAAACAAGAGAACAAGGATATCGGAGAGTGAATAAATAATGATTAGATTAGTTTTATTAGTTGCAGCAATCGCTATTTTTGGTACAGGTTTTATAACAGTTATTATAAACCAACTTACATCAGCAAAAAATATCATTATGGATTTATATAACTCAGATATTTTTTTACTTTCTTTGTTTGGCAAAATGGCAATTTTGTTTAGTCATCCATTAATCTTAACGATATCAAGTTTATATATAGTTGGGTTTATTGTTTCAAAAACATTGTATAGTTAGGAGTTGAATTATAAATATGAAAAAATCATTATCTTTATTTGCAATATCTATTTTAGGTATTTTAGGTTTAATTATTCCTTTTATTACTTTAACAGCATTTAAACCCTTAAATCAGCAAAATTATACTGTTAATCAACAAACAACGGGAATGAATGAAACTGATTTTATTAATACAATGTTTTTACGTAGTACTTTTTTTGAAAATTGGTCTGAAACAAATTATTTTATTAATCCGACTTTAAAAACATCACAAACATTAACTTACAATGATAAATGGTATTTAGATTTTTTGAAAGATAGTTATTCAACAGGAATTTCATTTGATAAGTCTAGTGATGAGTTTATGGACTTATATAAAAATTGAGATAGTTATGCTAAACAATATAGTATTGATAAATTTTATGATGCTGACAAAAAACAATTTTTAAAAGAATTAACTAATTTTGTTTATTCATTTGCAAATAAATATAATTTAATGCAAATGTTAAATAAATTAAAAACAAATATAACTGATTTACAAGTAGTTAATTTAATTGAAGATAATTGAAAGTTGATTACTGATGTTGAAAGAGAAAAAAAGAAGGACGTTGAACAAAAACTTATATAAAAATTTTTAGACGTTATTCGAATGTAAATTATGAAATTTTAAATAGTAAAGGAATATCTGGCACATATACTAATTTAAAAGCGGTTTATCGATGAGATGGAACTGATGAACCCCAAACACCAACAATTAATCCTAATACTGGTGAAATTACAGATTGAAGTGTTGAAAATCAAAATAAAGTTAAGGATTTTTTAAATCTATATTTAGATGTTATTATTCAAGAAAATATTAGAGTTCAACAAGGTGGTAACCCTGATTATGATGATCCAAATTTAGGTAGTGAAAGAATTATTTTTGATTTTGAAATTATAGATGAAAGTTTAGTAAGAAACAGTTTTAAGTCAATTTATCGGATGATTTTAACAATTGATGAAAGAAAAAGATAATATATTTAATTTTGATGCAAATACTAATTCGTATTTGGAAAGTGGAAATATTAAATATTATGAAAAAATGAATGGACAAATTGATATTAATAAATTTCTAAAATCTTTTTTTGCTCATGCTTTAGTTCCTGTCTTTCAAAATCGTAGTAATTTTATTGAAAGTGGATATATTGATAATTTACAATATGATACTGTTTTAATTAACTTTTTTGGTTTAAAATTAGTTAATTTTAGAGATGTATTAATTGAAGAAAATAATACTAATAAAAGTCAATTTGAAAAATTATTAAATAGTATGTTTACAGTTTCGCAGAACTTTTATAAAGATTATTTACGAACAATTTTTGACTTGGAAAATAATACTTATGTACAAGGATATAATAAAAAATATGGTTTATTAGCAAATAATGGTTTTAAGATTTATCCTCGTTATTTTTATTTTTCTGATAAATATAAGCAATTAGATATTAAATTGTATTCAGCATTTAAAAATCGGTTTTATAACACAAATTATGGTAATGTATTTAATTATGATTTTTCAGTTGCAAATGATTATAATATTAATCAAAATGAGGGTTATATTTTTGAAGGTGCTTTAAAAGATAAATATGGTTTAAAATATAAAAAGATTGAAGAACAAAAAATTGGTTATAATGTTTTTGAATTGCAAGCACAAAAAGAAAATGATATGTATCGTTATTATGATTTTAATTTTGGAATTTATAACTGACAAGAGATTAATAATGGTGGGTTGTTTCCAGACGGTCAATGATGACAAGCACAATATGAAAGTTGTAGTTGATATAATATTGCGTGTCATATCAGAAATGCTGCAATTTGAGTTGTAAATAATATTCCCGGTGTTAAACAAGTGAATGAATTAGCAAGTGGTGTTGGTAAAATTTTTCAAACAATATATAGTTTTTTTAATCAAACATTTGAGGTGTGAAAATTTAGTCCAGCATTATATAACACAATAACAAATATATTCCTATTAATTATTTTTATGAAATTTGTAAGATTAATATAAAAAGGAACTTAAAAATAGTTCCTTTTTAACCTTTTCAATTTGTAATTTCACCAGTATTAGGATTAATTGTTGGTGTTTGGGGTTCATCAGTTCCATCTCATCGATAAACCGCTTTTAAATTAGTATATGTGCCAGATATTCCTTTACTATTTAAAATTTCATAATTTACATTCGAATAACGTCTAAAAATTTTTATATAAGTTTTTGTTCAACGTCCTTCTTTTTTTCTCTTTCAACATCAGTAATCAACTTTCAATTACTATTTTCTGGTGGTTGTTGTGGATTTCAAGGTTCGGGTTTATTACCCACACCGTTTTTATTGTTATTTGGTTTTTCACAACTAATTAATGTTGTTGTACTTGTTGCTGTTAATCCGATTGTTCCTAAAATGCTAAGTCATTTTTTCATATTTTACTTCTCCTTTATATATTTTACTTCTCCTTTATTAAAATTACTTGAATGCTATAATTAATCTTATCATATATCAATAATGTATTAAATAATTTTAATATTAAATTTATAAATTAATGAAAGGTATATAAATGTTATGTATAGTCATTTAAGTTTTATTGATAAGGTTAAATTGGAAAAATTATTATTATCAAAATTATTTTTAAAAAAGAATGGTGAAATAAATATTTCACAAATTGCTAAATGTTTGAACAAAAATCGTAGTACTATTTTACGAGAAATTAAGCGTTTTAAAACTATTGATGAATATAGTGCTTATAAGTCAGATAAAATGTATTATGAGAAAAGAAAAAAGAATAATAAAAGATATAAGTTTACAGAAGAACAATTAAAATTTATTAATATAAGATTTAATGTTTATCGTGATTCTCCATCACAACTTATTCATCGTTATTTTATAAAGTTTGGTATTAAATTTCCTGTTTGTGTTAAAACATTGTATAAATGAATTTATTTGGGTTTTTATGGTTTTTTAAAACAGAATTTACGTCATCGTGGTAAAAAATATAAAACAAAAGGAAAATTTGATAATCGTGGTAAATTAAATAATTTTAAATCAATATGTGAGATATTGAAAATAAAAAATCTGATGCTGGTTGATTTGAAATGGACACTGTAGTTGGTAAAAATCATCAATCTAGTTGTTTAGTTTTGGTTGAAAAATTAAGTAAAAATTACTTTGTAATGAAATTAAAAAATCATACTGCTAATGAAGTTGTGGAAAAGTTTAAAGATATTGTTATAAGTAATAATTTAATTGGAAAAATTAAAGGAATAATAACAGATAGAGGAAAAGAATTTAGTAAATGAAGAGAATTAGAAATATTTGTTGAAACACAAGTTTATTTTTGTGATCCTGGTAAACCACAACAAAAACCTTTAATTGAATATATGAATTCTGAACTTAGAGAATGATATCCTAAGGGAACTGATTTTAATAATGTTAGTCAACAAAAAATAAATTGAGTAGTTAATGTTATAAATGATAAATTAAGGCCTTGTTTAAATTGAATAAGTGCAAAAGAAATATTTTTACAGAATTTTTAAATAAATTTATTACTTAACTTAATAAATTATTTTTTAGTATGGTTAAGTTGTGTTTAAAATAAAATAAAAATTATAAATATTTTAATTTTTGAAAATTTATAATTGATTTTTTATAATTTTTGTTTTATTATTTAATTAATAAGATTTATTGCACTTCATTTTACATAATTCCCATCAAAAATACGATATATTTAAAATACTTATTAATTGTTTAAAATTAATTTTTAAACATATTGATTCATATAATTAAAAAATTTAGAAAAGTTATAAATAAATAGATTAAACCTGAATTATTTCTACAAATTTAATAATTATTTAAAAAAATGAATAAATAAACTTTTTGCTGAATTTCAATTTAAACATGGTCTTGGTCTTTCATTTATTATATTAGCTATTTCATCATAATATTGTTGTGAATTGGAATGGCAACACTTTTTAGGACACTTTTTATGTAGACTTCTGATTTCTAAATTCAACTGGAGTTAAGTAATTCAAACTACCATGAATTCGAATATTGTTGTATCAATTAATGAAATTAAATAGTTCCAACTTTAATTGTTCTAAATTTTTAAATTTTCGACCATTAATAAATTCAGTTTTAAAAGCTTTATAGGTTGTTTCAGCTACTGCGTTATCGTAAGGGCAACCTTTTGCACTTAATGATCTTTTAATATTAAATGTTAATAAAATTTCTTCAATAATTTTATTTTTAAATTCATTACCACGATCTGTATGAAACAACCTAATTTGATTTAGTGGTCATGTTATTTTATAAAATGCCTGCTGAACTAGTTCAGCAGTTTTATTTGTTCCAGCGCTATAGCCAATTACTTCACGGTTAAATAAATCAATTAGTAAGCAAATATAATGTCATTTTGAACCAACTTGAACATAGGTTAAATCGCTCACAATAACTTCATTTTGTCTTTTATTACTAAACTCACGATTTAGAATATTACTAATTTGATCATTATTTACAGGAGATTTATGATTGCGATATTTTAATTTAGTATATTTTGATACTAAATTATTTATTGCCATAATTCTTCTAATTTTTTGTCGAGATAAAATAATGTTCTTTCTTGCTAAAATAATTTTAATTTTTCTAGCACCATAAACTTTATAGCTTTCTTTAAATGCACTGATAACTTCATTTTCATAAATATTAATTTCAGTTTTAGTGATCTTATTAATTTGATAATAATACTTTGATTTTGCTATCTTTAATATTTGACACATTTTCCTCACTGAATATTTGTCTTTATTGTTAGTAATTAATATTACTTTTTGCCGATTATCAGTGCTGCTTGCTTTAAAATATCATTTTCCATTCGTAATTGTTTGTTTTCTTTTCGCAACTGAATAAGTTCATTTTCTTCAACAGAGCGATTGTCTTTAGCTTTAAAAGAACCAGAATTCTCAATTTTTTTACTCATTGATAAAGAACTGCCTTTGAAATTTTATATTCGTTAACAATTTCAATATTACTTTTACCATTTTTATATAACATTACGATTTGTTTCTTGAATTCATCGGTGTACTGGTTTTTTGCCATTTTTATATTCCTGCTTTCCTAATAATTTTAGCTTATTTTTTACAGTCTACATAAATATGGTCCAAGTTATTGAAACCTATCCAAGCTGTTGTTAAATACATACCTAACATTATTCTTTATCCTCCTTATTTTTAATTTCTTTTTTATCTTTTTTCTTTCCTTGAATTTGACGAATTTTTTGATAAATCGATAGACCAATTCAAGCAAGAATTCCTAAAATAATAACAATACTAAATATTCATGTTAACCATACTGGCATAACTTAATCCTCCTAGAAATTTAGTTCGCGCGGCACGCTTCGCGTGTTCGCTACGCTCAAAATAAACAATACAGTATTAATAACATTATCTTTTCCATACTTAGTTACTAAGGACCGCAAAATAAAATAATGTTTCTTTTCAATAAAAAATCAACTCCTTTCTGAGTTGATTTGTTGCACTTCATATTACAGTTTACAGTGATAAGTAATTATTTAATTATTTTTTTTCAAAAATGGTAAATTTTGGTAAATTAATATTTTTATCTTTTTCTTAATAAAAAAGTTTTTTAATTGCAAATTAACCTAAAAATAACCTTCGCTTGGATTTAATGGTAGAATAAAAAAGAGTTTAATCACGATTGTTAAAGGGGAATATTATGGCAGAAGTTATTTTAGAACTAAAGGCGGTTAGTAAAAAATATCATCAAAAGTATGTTTTAAAAGATATTAGTTTTACAATGCATCAACACGAAAAAATTGGTTTAATTGGGGCAAATGGTAGTGGAAAAACAACCTTGAGTGAAATTATCGCGGGAGTGCGAAAAGCTAGTAGTGGGGAAATTGTTTATCATCAACAGTTAACGATTGGGATTCAATTTCAAAATTCACAATATCCCCCGGGATTAACTCCAGCAGATATGATTAAATATTATTGTGATACTTTTAAATTAAATTTAACAGCAAGTGAAATTAAAGAACTATTAAAAACCTATCAATTAACTGCGGTAATGAAAAAAGTATTGCCAAATTATCAGGGGGTCAACAGCAACGATTAAATATTTTATTATCAGTAATTCATCAACCCCAATTAGTAATTTTAGATGAAGTTTCAACAGGATTAGATATTGCTGTTAAAGAGGTTATTTTTCAGTTTTTAGAACAAAATATTATTACTAATCAACGGGCAATGGTTTTGGTTTCTCATAATATGGAAGAAATTGAGCGGTTTTGTGATCGAATTATTTATTTAGCACCTGGTGAGATTAAAGCAGATTTACCAGTTGCAAAAGTTGTTGAACAATATGGTAGTGTTTTTAACTATACCAAGGAAATGTTTGAACTTGAACAAAATAAAGACTCTTTAAATTAAGAGTCTTTATTTTTTTATTGCTCCTTTGTTGTATTCCTCAGTAATCGCGTTTGCGGCTTTGATCTTTTCTTCTAAATTTGGATGAATTTTTAATAAACTACGGAAAATAATATCCGAAATTAAAATTTGCACAATTTTAGATGATAAAGCTGGAAAACGTTCATTTTCTTTGGTATGAACTTCAAAGAGAATTTTATGTTTAATATTGTATAGTTGGTCAGCGTTAGGATTGTTAGTAACAAGAGCAACATCAATCCCAAGTTTGTTTGCTAAAGTAATCACATTAATAATTTCATTGGTCTTTCCTGATTTACTAAAAATAATAATTAAGTCATTTTCGTCAACATTTTGCATGGTAACCATTAACGAATGAATACTTTCTGTTGTAAAGCAGTTGTAACCAATCATGTTTAAATTACTATGTAAAACACGACAGGCGAGGAATGAACTTCCAATACCAAAAGCGAAAATTCGCTTTTTAATGACAATATCATTAATTAAACGATCTAAGGCGTCTAAATCAATATTGTCAATTGTTTCATGGATACTATAAGAATAATAGACACGCATATTGTTAGCAATATCTTTTAATTTCATGGTTTCATTAGTTTTATAATTTTTGTTTAAAAAATTTAATCGTTCATAAATATGCATTTGTAATTCCTTGATATTTCTAAAACCTAAATGTTTTGCCATCCGAGTAATCGTTGATTCACTAACATAATAAGCTTTAGCTAATTCAGAAATGGTCTTACTGGTAAATAATAAAGGATTTTTGATAATTTGTTCAATAACTGATAGTTCAGTATCGGTTAGGTTAGTTTTATCATATGTTAATAGGGATAACATAGAAACTCCTTTCTTTATGATTGCCATGAAAATTATTTTCATAATACCAACTATTTTTATTTTACAACATATTAAATAAATTATAAAGTAAAAAATAATTTGCTAATTTAATTAAAAAAATAAATTATAAATTTTTAAAGAAAAATATTCTATAATAACAATATAAAATAATGAAATTCTATGAGCAGGTTTGAGTATGATAAAATTACTTTAATAGAAAAGAGTAGCACATCCAAAATGATTTTAAGTTTATCGTCACAAAATATTACATATTTAGCAATTATGCTTTTTGGTATGATTGTCGGAACATTATTATTAATCGTTTGAATTATTCAAAAAAGGCGGTTAGCAAATAGTGGGGATTACTATGCTAAAAATCATACAAAATTAGATTTGTGAACCTATATTAAGCGGAATATTGCTTTATATGGAGCATTTTTTTGTTATGTTATTGGAATATCAGCACTTTTTCTAATGGTTTCATAGAGGACAACATTATTTTAAAATTGGAGAAAATTTTATTTATAAATTTAATTTTGAAAGGAAATATTTAAAAATGAGTGAACAAGCAAAACTTAAGCCATTTGTATCACGGGCATGATGAAAACGATCAAACCAGAGGACAATGGCAACGCTAAGTAAATTAAGTAAAGCGTTCTTGTTGCCGATTGCGTTGTTGCCGATTGCCGGAATTTTCTTAGGAGTTGGGGCAACAATTTCATCAAAAGTTGACCCCGCCTCAGCAGCATGATATTTTGGAAATTTTTTAAACAAAATGGGGGATATTGCTTTTGGTAATTTACCAGTTTTATTCTGTATTTCAGTGGCAATGGCTTATACAGAAGATGCCGGAGTTGCAGCTTTAACATCAGTGGTTGGATTTTTAGTTTTTAATGCCATTCAGTTGTCATTATTAGACGAAGCATTTGCTCACATTCAATATGTTGTTTATATTGAGGGGATTGCTAATCCAATTAAAGGATTAACTGTTGATGGTTTAAAATCAGCCAGTCCAACCTTATTGACGGCTAATGAATTATTAGATTTTATGCGAAATAGCGAAATTTATCAACGATTAGTTACTGATCCGAATGCAAAAATTGTGATTGTTAGTTCAACACGGGTAGCTGATCAATTTAATTTATTATTTTATACTGGTCAAACTTGAGCAGTACAAAGTAAATTATTAACTGCTAATTTAGGGGTTAATTCATTAAATACCGGAGTTTTTGGAGGAATTTTTGTTGGAGCGATTGCTGCTTTTGCTTTTAATCGTTTTCATAAAACACAATTACCTTCAGCACTTAGTTTTTTTAGTGGAACTAAGTTAGTACCAATTATTATGTTTTTAGTGGTAATTCCGTTAGCATTTATTTTTATGATTATTTGACCATTAATTGGGACCGGATTAGCTTGATTTGGAAATAATTCAGGAAAATTACCGGTTGGGTTGGATTCATTAATTTTTGAAATTTTTGAACGTTCATTAGTACCATTTGGTCTACACCATGTTTTCTATTCACCATTATGGTGAACCCAAGGGGGGGGGAGTATGGCCGATTTAATTGCCAATGTTTTAAAAGACCCGTTAAATTATATTACTTTCTTGAAAGATTTACAAGGTGCTGGTTATATTGATGCTAGTGTTGATGTTGGAACAATGAGTGCTGCTGATGCAACAGTTGCAATTAATAGTTGAGTATCATCATTAAATGTTTCAACCATTTCAGCAGTTGGAGATCAAACAATTATGTATAAAGTTATTGCTGATCCAAACATTACCTTTAAAATGGTGGAACATATGGGCTTAAATCTTGGTCGATTCCAGGCTGGAAAATTCCCATTCATGATGTTTGGATTACCAGCTGCCGCAGCAGCAATGTGATTTAGTGTTCCGAAAGAAAATCGTAAGCAAGTAATGGGAATTTATTTTTCAGCAGCCTTTACTTGTTTCTTAACCGGAATTACAGAACCAATTGAATTTACATTCTTATTTGTTGCACCATGGTTATTCTATGGTGTTCATATGCCATTATGTGCAATTTCATTTATGTTAATGGGATTATTAAATGTTCATACATCGATGACAGTATCGGGAGGATTTATTGATTTTATTGTCTTTGGAATTATTCCGTTTGTGGCGGGAAAAGGAACAAACTTCTATTGAATTCTAGTCGTCGGAGTCCCATATATTCCGATTTACTTTGCGGCATTCTACTTCTGTATTAAATATGGAAAAGTTGGAATTCCTGGTCGTGATGGTAGTGCAAAACTATACACTAAAGCTGATTTAAAAGCAAAACAAGGTGGTAGTGGAACTAGCACAGCACCAGCGAAGGGTGATGCTGCAAAACGTGAAAAAACTCGTAAAATCATTGAATTTTTAGGAGGACCAGATAATATTACTGTTGTTGATTCATGTGCTTCACGATTACGAGTAACAGTTGTTAATAGTAGTATTGTTGATCGCGACGGGATTAAATCCTTAGGAGGAAGTACCGGAATGCTTGTTTGAGGGGAATCAGTCCAAATTGTATATGGTGGAGAACAAGAAGTTATTAAACCATACATGCGAGAATTATTAGCGGAAATGCGTAAGGAACAAAAAACAGCAATTCCGAATGGACAAAGTCCAAAAACTAAATAAATTTTAAAAAACATTAATATTTTTAATTAATGTTTTTTTTGTCTATTTTATCAAAACTGATTTTATGATAAAATTATAATATGTAAAAATGGAGTGGAAAATAATGACATCAATTTTTGAATATCCCAAACAGGAATTACAATTAGATTTAGTGGCCCATGGTTTTAAAAAGTATTTAGCAGAGCAAATCTTTGATTGAGTATATGTTAAAAACATATATTCTTTTGATGAGATGACAAATATTTCAAAACCAGATCGAATTAAGTTACAAGAACATTATACAATTGAACCATTAAAAATTGCCGTACAACAGCAATCAAAAGATGGGACAGTTAAATTTTTATTTGAATTAGCTGATGGCTATAAAATTGAAACGGTATTAATGCCGCAAAGTTATGGGAATTCTGTTTGCGTTACAACTCAAGTTGGTTGTAATATGGCGTGTACATTTTGTGCATTAGGATTATTGAAAAAAACGCGGAATTTATTAACCGCTGAAATTGTCCAACAAGTAATGATGGTTAATCGTTATTTAGCAACAACGGGAGAGCGTGTTAGTCATATTGTGGTAATGGGAATTGGTGAACCATTAGATAATTTTGAAAATGTTATTAATTTCGTTAACATTATTAATGATTCAAAAGGTTATCAAATTGGCGCGCGTCATATTACAATTTCAACTTGTGGGTTAATTCCAAAAATTAGACAATTTGCTGATTTAAAAATGCAAGTAAACTTAGCAATTTCATTACATGCTCCGAATAATACAATTCGAAATCAATTAATGCCAATTAATAAAGCGTACCCAGTTGAAAATTAATGGATGTTGTTCGTTATTATATTGAGCAGACTAATCGTCGGGTTACATTTGAATATATTTTAATTGAAGATGTTAATGATAGTCGCGAGGTTGCCTTAGAATTAGCAAAATTAATTCGGGGGTTGAATGCTTATGTTAACTTAATTCCGTATAATACCGTTGCTGAAAATGGTTATCAACGAAGTACTAAAATTAATCAATTTTTTGAAACATTACAACAACAAAAAATTAACTGTATTGTTCGTCGAGAATTTGGGCACGATATTGATGCTGCTTGTGGTCAGTTACGTGCTAAAAATGAAGGGATTATTAGAAAATAATTATGCAAATACGCTTTGGATACAAAACAGATATTGGGGCTTACCGGAGTAGTAATCAAGATTACTTTGATTTTGCAAATAATAGTTTTAATAATTATATTGCTATTGTTTGTGATGGAATGGGAGGTCATCAACACGGAGAAGTTGCTAGTAAAATGGCTGTTGATAGTTTAGTTGCCCATTTTAAACGAACAAATTTTAATAATTTAACAGATGAAGAAATTAATAAATGATTTCGGCAAACGATTTTATCAATTCAAGAGGAAATGGTTGCATATGCGCAAATTTATCCTGATACAAGTGATATGGGAACAACTGTCGTGGCGGCTTTAATTGCGAATGAAAAAGTATATGTTATTAATATTGGTGATTCACGGTTATATAAGTTACATTATGATAAAATTTATCAAATTACCACAGATCAAAATATAGAAAATTCAACAGAATATCGTGAGAAACAAGAATTAGAGTTTCAAGGTCAATATAAAAAACAGTATAATATGCATACCTTTTGAAAAGTTTTAACAAGTGCCTTAGGGCCAACTAAGACTTTAAAAATTGATACATATGTCATTGAAGATATTAAAGGACAATATTTATTATCAACTGATGGTATTCATGATTATATTGATGAGAGTGATATTGTTGAAAGTTTAAAATCAGCAAATAAACTAAATGATAAAGTTAAAATTTTAATTGATCGTGCGCTTGAAAATTTATCAACGGATAATTTAACGGGAATTATCTTTGAAATAACAGATTAAACCCTGTTATTTTTTTCTTTTGTTCGTTTTTATGTTATGATGTTTACAAGTTGAAGATAATTCAAAATAAGGGTGCGGAAGATGGAACAAATTACAGTTGGAACTATGTTATATAATCGTTATCAGATTTTAGCTAAAATTGCCGACGGGGGAATGGCCGAGGTTTTTGAAGGATATGATACGTTATTAAAGCGATATGTTGCGATTAAAATTATGGCTTTATCGTTATCAAAAAATAAGGAAGCTGTTGATCGTTTTAATAAAGAATACAATTCTATTGCCCAATTTTCCCACAAAAATGTTGTTAAGGTTTATGGGTCTTTTGAAGCTTATGATCGGCATTGTTTAGTGTTAGAATTAGTAAAAGGTTATACTTTAAAAGACCGTTTATTAACATTAGGGCCTTGCACTGTTAAAGAACTGTTATATTTCTTTGATGAAATTAATTTAGCTATTACTGAAGCGCATCAAAATGATATTATTCATCGGGATATTAAACCAGAAAATATTTTAATTTCATATGATGGCAAAATTAAAGTTGCTGATTTTGGGGTAGCAATTTTAGAAAATAGTGAGGACTTAGAATCGGGCAAAATTATTGGAACATCAAAATATATGGCTCCAGAAATTGTACAATCAAGACCAGCTAGTCGTCGGAGTGATATTTATGCCTTAGGGATTATGCTGTATGAATTAGCGGTTGGAATGGCCCCCTTTGTTGGTAAAAATCCAACTTTTGTTGCTGTAAAACATGTTAAAGAATTACCTTTACGTCCCCGCTTGATAAATCCAGCATTACCACAAAGTTTAGAAAATGTGATTTTAAAGGCTATTGCAAAAGATCCAACAGAACGGTTTCAAACGGTTGCTGAATTTAATGTTAGTTTACAAGCAGTTGAAAATCCTGAGCACCAACATGATAAACCATTAAAATTGCGTAATTACCTTGAAGTCAAAGGAAAACGGGGTAAAGTTCAAGACCGTTATTATTCTTATCCGCGGTTTTTACGAATTAAAGTTGCTTTTTGATTAATTTTATTACTTGTCGCATTCTTAACAACAATGATATGTCTTTGCTTGTTATTGCCGAGGTAGAATTATATGCATCAAGCAGGAATGATTGTTCAAATTATTAGTGAATTTTGTTATGTTAAGAATAATGCTGACCACCAAATTTATGTTTGTAAAGCAAAAGGAATTTTTCGCCATCAAGAAATTAAACCAGTTGTTGGTGATTATGTTCAGTTTGAAAAACAAGATGACAAGCAAGGAATTATTTATCAAATTGTCCCCCGTAAAAATGAACTATACCGCCCCCGAATTGCAAATGTTGATCAAGTCATTATTATTACGGCAATTGCTGAACCAACCTTTAATTCATATTTATTAAACAAATATTTAGCTTTTATTGAATATAAAGGTTTAAAACCAGTAATTGTTTTTACAAAAAAAGATTTAATTACATCTGGTCAACTTTATCAAAAATATTTTAACTGGTATCCACAGTTAGGTTATGAAGTTTATTTTATTAGTAATAAAGTTAATGATAAAAAAACATGACATCAATTTGAACAAATTTTTCAAAATAAGATTTCTGTTTTTACTGGGCAAACCGGAAGTGGGAAATCATCAACATTAAATACCTTATTACAAGATGAGGTTATAAAAACCCAAGAAATCTCAAAAGCATTAGGACGGGGAAAACACACAACAACAACTAGTGCTTTATATGAATTATTAGATGGGATGATTGCTGATACGCCGGGTTTTTCAACCTTTGAGTTAAAAGATTATCAAAAAACAGGATTGGCAAGGGCTTATCATCTTTTTGCCCAGTATGCAAATGAATGTAAGTTTCGTACTTGTTTGCACTTGCACGAGCCACATTGTAAAATAAAATCATTAGTAGAAAAACAAGTAATTCCACACTTTTTTTATAATGATTATGTGCGAATTATGCAAGAACAATAGAAAGAGGTTATGATGAAAAAGTATTTTGTTGCTCCAAGTGTTTTAAGTGCTAATTATTTAGCTTTAAAAGATGATTTAACAGCCATCACAGCTGCAGGAGCGGAGTGAATTCATTTTGATGTAATGGATGGAGATTTTGTTCCAAATTTAACATTTGGACCAAAAATTTTAGCGGATATTAAAAGCTATACTGATTTACATCTTGACTGTCATTTAATGGTTAAAATTAAAAATAGTAGTGTCGAAGATTATTTAGCACCCTTTGTTAAAGCTGGGGCTTCATCAATTACCTTACATTATGAAGCTTTAACCCTAGTACAACTAACAGAATTTTTAGCATTGCGAACAAAATTGAAAATAAAAATTGGATTGGCCCTTAAACCAGCAACACCATTGGCAGTAATTTTACCGTATCTTGCGCAATTAGATTTAGTGTTAATTATGACTGTTGAACCTGGTTTTGGCGAACAACAATTTCTTCCTGAAGCAGCAAAAAAAATTAAGGAATTACGAACATATCTTGACCAACATCAATATGCAACCTTAATTGAAGTTGATGGGGGAATTAATGAACAAACAGCATTAATTTGTAAAAACTATGGGGTTGATGTGTTAGCGGCGGGGAGTTACTTATTTGGTCACCTCGATTTACCAACTCGTTTACAAGGATTATTAGCTAATGAAACCAACTAAAGTACTAATTGTTTGTTCAGAAACTAAATTAGATTTAAAACAATACCATGATTATTGCAAAATTGGGGTTGAACGCGGATGTTTGGATTTAATCAAAGCTTTTAATCAGATTGATTTAGTATGCTGTGATCAAGATAGTTTACAAGATGATGAATTAGCTTTTATTACTAGCAAGGCCAAAGCAGTAATGGAAATTTCACAAGTTAAAGATTATATTGATGGTGAAATTGCAATTCAAGAAGCGTTAAAGTTAAATCCAATCGAAATTGTTTTAGTTGCACAAGGTCATCGTTTTGATATGCAATTGAGCTGTCTTAACTTTATTTATCGTTATAATGTTATTTTTATTAATGATCATACCTATGCTTATTTATTACAACCAGGAATGAATGAGGTTATCAGAAATCCAGATTATCGCTATTTTTCATTATTTGCTTTACAAACAGCAGCGGTAACAATTACTAATTTAAAATATAATGTTGAAAATTTAACATTAGTTGGATTATCTGCTAATGCAATTAGTAATGAATTTGTTAGCGCAACTGGTAATGTTGATGTTCTAGCGGGTCAAGTTGTGGCAATTTATAGCAAGTAAAAAATCGGTAATATTTACCGATTTTTGTTTTTGTTTTAAATTGGTACCCATGATCGGGCTCGAACCGATATGAATTTCTTCGGTAGATTTTGAGTCTACTGCGTCTGCCAATTCCGCCACATGGGCATTTACACATACCAATTTAATTTTATCGTATTTTACAAAAAAAGTAAGAATAAATTTTAAAATTTATTCTTACTTTTTTCATTATTTTTCAAATATTCGCTGGTTCTTTGTTATTGAGCAATTTGTCCTTTACGTTTTAATGTTTTTAACGTTCTTGTTGCTACACGTAATGTTTTAACTTCACCATCAACAACAATGCGAACTTTTTGTAAATTAACATTTCATTTACGACGTGTTGCATTTAACGCATGTGAACGTTTGTTTCCTGATAAAGCACCTTTGCCAGTAATTGCACATTTTCTTGCCATGATTTCACTCCTTTATATCTACATACTATAAAATAGTAGCGAATTTTAGATTTAAAAGCAAGAAAAAATTAATTTTTTTTTAAATTTTTTTATTTTAGGGTTTTTAAAATTAAACCCAAAATTATTGGTAGTTTTATTGTTATAATACTAGTAGATATTAAAACCAACTATGAATTAAAACTATAATAACAAGTAAAATTAAAATCTGAGGTGATAGAGAAGAGATGAAAAGAGCGAGTGTTTTTTAGCGCTGGGTAGTATTTTATTAATTATTATTGGTATTAGTATGTTTGTTACAAAAGAAGAATTGTTTGCAACTGCTGTCTTTATTCTTATTAGTGGGGTTACTGGGATTGCTGTTTTTTTGATTTATCTTTTATTTTGGTTGAATTGAACCTAAAAACACCAATTATAGCAAGACAGATCAAATTATTGTGACTAATAAAAAACCGTTAAATCAAGACTTTAAAAATAAAAATTATTATTGAGATATAGCAGATAAACTAAATGCTTTTTGTATTTATACAATTTATTATTTTAAAAGAAATATTGACAAAATTGAAGAACAATTAATTCAACGCGCCAATACAATGACCAATTTTGATACTAGTAAGCAAGAACAAAAATCTTGGAAATTTAATTTACTAATTATTCAAAATTTGTTATTAGATAGTAAATTGCCAGATGATGTGTTAATTGTTTTTGAATGAATTCAAAAAAATCAAACCCGAATTGATATTACTTTATTAGCCGTTGATAAAAATAATAAACGCAATATTATAACAATTGAAATAAAAAATTGATCAGCGCGTTCCACGGGTTGAAATATTTATTGGGAAAAAAATCAAGCTCGCAACCGCAATCCGCATCCTTATCATAAAGCAGAAAAACAATATCTTGCAATAAGGATTAAATAGTATTATCAATTTGAAATCATGTGCATATTTGCCTTTATATGATTTTCCAAGAAAGGATATCCGGATTTTTAATAAAAATGATGAGTTAATTTTTAATCCGGAAATTATTAATAAACTAAATAAAAATGAAGGAATTTATAAGGATGTTAAGTTAATTTTACAAAATAATCGGAATGTCTTAATTGATAAAATTCAAACTATGTTTGAAAATGGCCAGGGAAAGATGGTCATCAAAGTATTAGTAGATTAGCTATTTTTCTAAATTATCATATGGAGTTAATGCATTAAATGTGTTAATTTTTAAAGCCATCTGTAATAATAATTTAAATAATAAATTTAAATTGTAATATCAGTTCTTTTATTATAAATAAAAATTGCTTAGAAAATATTTTGATTAGAAGATATAGAATCCATTTCATAAGGGGGGATAATTATGAAAAGTAAAAAGGAACAATTAAACCCTTCATTTTTTGCTTTAATTATCTTTTTATTGCAGATGATAAGATGATAATTAGCCTTATTTTATAGTAAAATTATTTATGCAGGAGGAAATTATTATGATTGAGATGACAGTTAAAAAATCAAGTGAACAAGGTAACAATCATTATTCATTTACACAAACTTTATCATTTGAAAATACAATTGGTGGAAAACGTGATCAAAAAGCATTAAACCATAGTATTGCTCATTCAATAGCTTCTTTAAGAGTACAAAATGGTTTTTCTTGAGAGGATGTTAATGAATATATCAAAATTAAAGATCTTTCAGCAAAAGAAGAAATTGATACAAAAGACTTTGTATCAAAAAACAAGGAATTAATATTAGCAGAAGAAAAAACATTAGATGGGCTTGTTAGTGCTAGTCATATGTTGACTAATCTAGATGATTTTTTTAAATAATAGCAGAGAAAGAAAACGGAAATTAATAATTTTAATTAAGAAAATATAATAAATTTATTGCTTTATTGTATTTTTTCGCTATAATTATTAATGTTAATTTAGTTTAGTGGTGATTTTTATGATTGAAAAAGTTAATGTAACTGAAATATCAGACTTAGTTTATGCAGCAGTGATTACTGTTCCGGGTGTTGCTGGTTTTGCCAAGGCTGATGAAGCAGAAAACAGCGAAGAAAACGTTACAATGCTTCTTAAAGATTATTCACAATCAATTAAATTGAGACAAGATGGTCGTAATTTTTATATTGATATTTTTCTTATCTTACTTGAAGGAGTGAATATTAAAGATATCGCTTGAGAAATACAGATTAGAATCAAGTATGAATTAGAAAAAATGGATGTTTGCTCAAACGATGTTATGATTTACGTTAATGTAAATATTCAAGATTTATTAATTTAACAAATTTATTAACAACGAGATATTAGAACGATGCAAGATTTACAATTATATCACTTAAGAGAATTAAAAAAGGGAAAAGTAATTAGATGAAAAATGTAAAGGTGATAGAAATGGAATTTAATGCAAAATCTTTTAAAGATTCACTAATCAGCGGGTATAACAATTTATATAACTTTTATCCAGAAATTGATAAATTAAATGTTTTTCCAGTTCCTGATGGTGATACAGGGACAAATATGAATTTAACAATGACGAATGCTGTTAAGGAAATTAATGACCTTAATTCAGAGTCAATTAGCAAAATTGCTGATGTTTTTGCTCGAGGATTAATTATGGGGGCACGGGGGAATTCTGGTGTTATTTTGTCACAGATTTTTCGTGGTTTTGCTAATGGTTTGAAAGAGTTTGACGAATTAAATTTTGATTCAGTTAAAGCAGGAATTTTGGAAGCCAAAGAAGTAGCTTATAAAGCTGTGATGAAACCTGTTGAAGGGACAATTTTAACTGTCATTCGTGAAACGGCAGAACATGTTTCAACATTGGACCAAGAGATTCCACTTTCTGATTTATTTCAGAAAATTGTTGATTTTGCAACAGAATCTTTAAATAATACACCAGAGTTATTACCGGTTTTAAAAGAAGTTGGGGTTGTTGATTCGGGTGGTTTTGGATTAGTAAAAATTTTTGAAGGAATTACAGCGTATTGAAAAACCGGAAAAATTGTGCCACAACGAAAAAAACAAATTGAAAATACTGGTGATAATGTTGTTATGGATTTACAAAACGAAGAATTTGGTTATTGTACTGAAGCAATTGTTATCTTAGATAGCAAGCATATTAATAAAATTAATGTTACGCAAGTTCGCCAGACATTAGAAGATCAAGGTGGTCGTTCAATTGTAGCTGTTGTTGATAATGACATTTTAAAAGTGCATGTTCATACCTTAATGCCGGGAAACGCTTTAACATTTTTACAACAACATGGTGAATTTAAAAATATTAAAATTGAAAATATGAATTTACAAGCAGCAAAACATGTTAAAACAATTAAGGCTGAACGGGAATTAAAAAATCCCGCGGCAATTATTGCGGTAACACCGGCAAATGGAATTGCACAATTTTTTAAAAGTGATTTAAATATTCAATATACTGTTAATGGTGGTTCGTCAATGAATCCTTCAACAGATGATTATTTAAGTGCCATTGAAGCCGTTGATGCAGTTGATGTCTTTATTTTACCTAACAATAGTAATGCAATTTTAGCAGCTCAACAAGCAGCAAAAGTTGAACGAAAATCAAATGTTTATGTTGTTCCAACAACTTCGATTCAAGAAGGGATGGTTGCGTCGTTATCGTTTGAACTAGGTGAAATTGCGAAAAAGAATTTTTCAACTTTAAAATCAAGTTTAAAAAACGTGACAAGTTTAGGAATTACTGTTTCTGCAAAGACAACATCAATTGATGGAGTCAAAATTAATAAAGGAGAATATATGGGGATTATGAATAAAAAAATTGTTTGTTCATATCCGACCTTATCAAAGACGATGAAATGTTTGTTTGACCGTGCAATTAGTAAATCAACTGAAATTGTTACAATTTTCACGGGAGAAGATGCCGAAAGACGTGATATTAATGCGATTCGAAAATATCTTGATGAAAGTTTTGATGTTGAATATGAATTTATTGATGGTGATCAACCATTATACTCATTCTTAATTGCTGTTGAGTAAAAAATTTTATTAAGAAAATGATTTTAAGTTTTTTATCTATTTTAGTTGAAATGCATTGTGAATATGATAATATAGTAAGGGTTTAGATTTTATGGCACTATAGCCAAGGTGGCTAAGGCATGGGACTGCAACTCCCCGATCGTCGGTTCGAGTCCGACTAGTGCCTCCATTTAAATCGGACTAACATTTAAATAGTTTTATTTCTATGCGCCCATAGATCAATTGGATAGATCGTTTGACTACGGATCAAAAGGTTGAGGGTTCGAATCCTTCTGGGCGCGCCATTTATTTAAATGTTATTTTTTTCGGAAAGTAGCTTAGCTTGGTAGAGCACTCGGTTTGGGACCGAGGGGTCGCAGGTTCGAATCCTGTCTTTCCGACCATTTTTATGTAATTTTGGGCCCGTAGCTCAGCTGGGAGAGCACCTGCCTTGCACGCAGGGGGTCGACGGTTCGATCCCGTTCGGGTCCACCATTAATTTACAAAAAGCAATTAAAATTTTTATATGGCGGGATAGCTCAGCTGGTTAGAGCGCTCGGCTCATACCCGGGAGGTCAAGAGTTCAAGTCTCTTTCTCGCTACCATGGACCCTTAGCTCAGTTGGTTAGAGCATCCGGCTCATAACCGGATGGTCACTGGTTCAAGTCCAGTAGGGTCCACCATTTATATATTTAATTGCTTTTAGAGTATCGTGGAAGATTACCCAAGCCTGGTTGAAGGGATCGGTCTTGAAAACCGACAGGCGGTGAAAGCCGCGCGGGGGTTCGAATCCCTCATCTTCCGCCATTTTTTTTGAAAGAAAAAACTTGCAATTAAAAGTTAAAATATGATAGTATTAAAATTGTGGGGTGGAGCAGTGGTAGCTTGTTGGGCTCATAACCCAAAGGTCGCAGGTTCAAGTCCTGCCCCCGCAACCAATGGTCTTGTAGTGAAGTGGTTATCATGCCTCTCTGTCACAGAGGAGATCGCGGGTTCGAGCCCCGTCAAGACCGCCAATCGTGGTTCAGTAGCTCAGTTGGTAGAGCATTTGATTGAAGCTCAAAGTGTCGGCGGTTCAATTCCGTCCTGAACCACCATTGAATTTAGTTAAAAATAACCCTAGACTCTAAATTAATCATTGATTAGTTTAGAGTTTTTTTATTTTGTTGTATAATTAACAAAGGTGATGAAAATGTTTTCAAGAATGACAAAAGATGTAACTTTTTATTTAAAACGCGAAGAGTGGAAGTTTGCTCTTAATGAAGATAATTTTAAGTACAAACCACGGTTTGTGTTAGACTGTTATCAGAAAAAAATGGGCGAACAAAATTTTCGGAGTTTTAAATATTGGATTTTTAAACGATGAATTTTAAAAAATTTTGCTTATACGCAAGATTTTATTCATCGTTTTTATAAATATCAACGGAAATTAGACTTAGTTTTAAATGGGCGGGAACAAGAATTTATTTATAATGTTGAAGAGGTTAATTTTACCTTGTGACGACCGTTAAAAGTCCTGCCGGTGGCTTTTGACTTAGAACAAAAGGAGAAATGTCATTTTAAAAACAATGCCGTTAATATTCATCTTTTTACGGCCGAAAATGAGATTAAGTTTTTTTGTAAAGGAGTGTTGTTAATCACTAATAAACGGTTTATTATTGACGGTCTTGATAAAAATAATAATCCAAAGGTTGTGCAATTTAATTTAAACAATATTCATAGCGTTGAATATATTGATATTGGTGTTAAAATTACTGTTGGCAAACAAACTTATTTACTTCGAGAAAATAATCATATGTTAATTTTAGCGCTCTTGTATCGTTGTTTGGGACGAAAAAAAGTGACATTTGATTTAAAAAAATTACCATTAAATTTTACTTTTTAAAAAATAGAAAGATGAGATAAAGAAGATGATTTTAAAAAATGCAAAAATAGTTTGTGAAGATGAAGTTATTGCAAATGGTTGGTTAGAAATTAAAGATAATAAAATTATTAGCATTAATGCTGGTAGTACTGTTGAACCGGGATATGATTTACAAGAAGCAATTATTATGCCAGGATTTATTGATTGTCATGTTCATGGTGGTTATGGTGAAGATACCGAAAAAGGAACAATTGCGAGTTTTCAAAAATTTGCCCGGTTAGCAGCACAAGAAGGAATAACAAAATATTGTC
Organism: Spiroplasma endosymbiont of Glossina fuscipes fuscipes; assembly: GCF_049669535.1. Taxonomy (NCBI): domain Bacteria; kingdom Bacillati; phylum Mycoplasmatota; class Mollicutes; order Entomoplasmatales; family Spiroplasmataceae; genus Spiroplasma; species Spiroplasma endosymbiont of Glossina fuscipes fuscipes. The sequence continues at coordinate 1,176,143 of NZ_CP187162.1, read as the reverse complement.
AAACAGTTATTACTGGTAGTGATGAAACAATAACAGCAATTTTAACCGTTTATCAAGATTATATGGCAAATTATAATAAAGGACCACAAGCGCGCCAAATTGGAGCCCATTTAGAAGGACCGTTTATTTCAAAAACCTTTAAGGGGGCTCACGATGAGACCCTTTTACAAGCACCAAACATTGATCTTTTGAAAAAATGAATAACAGTTTCAAATGATAATATTCGAATTGTGACCTATGCTGCTGAAGAAGAAGACGGTAGTTTTACAAAGTTTTTATTAGAACATAACATTTTACCATCAATTGGACATTCAAATGCGACGTTTGATTTAGTGGCAGAACGGGTAAAAATGGGGGTTAAACATGTGACACATTTATATAATGCAATGAGTAAGTATGATCATCGTCACCCAGGGATTGTTCCAGCTGTTTTAAATTTTAATGAAGTTGTAGGGGAGTTAATTAGTGATGGCGTTCATGTTAATGAAAAAATTATTAATTTAACCTACAAAATTAAAGGAGCATCTGGGATTGCATTAATTGCTGATGCGATGTTTGCAAAAGGTCTTCCTGATGGTGAATATCAATTTGGGCCCCTACCAGTTGTTAAAACGGGACAAAAAGTTGTTATTAAAGGGACTGATACAATTGCGGGGTCAGTTGCAACATATGATTATTGTGTTCGTAATTTCTATCACTTTACTAATTGTTCATTACAAGAATTAGCGTTGGTTGTTAGTACTAATATTGCTAAACAATTAGGAATTTTTGAAAAAACCGGCTCAATTGCTGTTGGAAAATTAGCGGATTTAGTCGTGTTGGATTCAGAATTAAAGGTTTTAATGACATTGTCTGAAGGTGAAGTTGCTTATTCACAACTGGAATTAAAGTAATAAAGAACTTTTTATTTTATAGTATATAATAATAAAATAGTAAGAAATGAGGTTTAAAAGATGAAATTAATTGTTGTTGAAGATAAAAATGCAATTGGGAAGGTTGTTGGCCAAATTTTTGTAAATACAGTACAACAAAATCCAAAGGCAATTTTTGGGTTAGCAACCGGTTCTTCACCAGAACCAATTTACCAGTATCTTATTGAAGATTATCAAAAAAACAAAACTGATTGAAGTAAAGTGACAACTTTTAATTTAGATGAATATATTGGTTTAGAACCAACTCATCTTCAAAGTTATCATTATTTTATGAATGAAAAGTTATTTGATCATCTTAATATTGATAAAAATAACACTTATGTGCCATCAGGAACAGGTGATTATGTTGCTGGGGCAAAAGAATATGATGCATTAATTGCTAAAACTGGGGGAATTGATTTACAATTATTAGGTGTCGGGACAAATGGGCATGTGGGATTTAATGAACCACCAGCTGATTTTAATTCCTTAACAGGTGTTGTTGACTTGGTAGATACAACAATTCAAGCAAATGCTCGTTTTTTTGCTTCGGTTGATGAAGTTCCTAAACAAGCAGTATCAATGGGAATTAAATCAATTTTAAATGCCAAAAAAATTATTTTAATTGCTAATGGTTCAAACAAGGCGCAAGCAATTAAACAATTAGTTGAGGGAGAAATAGATAATCTATGACCATGTACTGTCTTACAGATGCATAAAGATGTTACTGTTGTGGTTGATAAGACAGCTGCTGCTTTATTGCAAACGCATGGAATTAATATTAGTTAATGTTTAAGAAAAGTTCTAACAATTATTGAAATTAAAGTTGCTAAAACTTTTTTTTTTTTTTTTTGGGGTGATATAATAATTTATTAATTTGATAATAATGTTAAAATTTTTAATAAAAATTGTATTTTTTTGCTTAAAAGAAAGGAGTGGAAAGATGAAAAAGCTTTTAACACTTTTAAGTGGTTTAACATTTATTAGTACAACGGGTTTAGGAACGATTGCTTGTAAACAAAATAAAATTGCATCAATAGATCCGACAACAGAAGTTGATGATGAAAAAGAAGATAAAGAACAAAAAGAAAAAGAAAAGAAAGAACTTGAAAACTAGGAGAAAAATTTTAATGAAAAAATCAACTCCTATTCTAAAGCAAATCCAATGATTTTAGATAATGAAAATTATAACGATATTCAAGCGGACGATATAATTAAAAAAACTATACGATGATCAATTTGCTGATATCAAAAATGAATTAGTGATAACGCCTGCTAACTTTAAGGAAATTACAGTTGATGAAACAGGGCGATGAAAAGCGCATGGTGATTTACAATTAACTGCAAAATTTAAAGGTTATGTTTTAACAAATAATAAAATAACTGAACAAGAAAATACAATTTTTTCAGTTTACTTTATAATTAATAATTTAAATATTAAAGAAGTTGAACTAATAAAAGAAAATATTATTAATTTAGATGGTGATAGTGAAAAGTTAAATGTTTCATTACTTGAACAGAGATCTTTTTTACTAAAATATTAAAATTATTAACTAATGTTAGTTCCGTGGGCACTTTGCCAACAGTAATACCAACAGAATTTAATGAGACTGATCCAAATTGAAAACAATGAAATGAATTTATTGACAATTTAAAATTAAATTCTGATTTTAGTAACTTATGAAGAGAAGACTGTGAGGGTTTTTTCGGGTGAACAAACAATATTGGAAGAATTTACAATAAAATATCAAGGAAAGTATCTTGATATCTTAAATGCATTATTACCAAACATTATTAATTTTAATAATTTTATGCAACAAGAAAAAGATACTAGTAACCTGGATAATAAATTTCTTTTATTAGGAAAATATTTATTTGCTAAACCACAAAATATCAATAATGATGGTTTTTTAGGTGTTAATAGTAAAATTAAAAATAAAACAATTAAAGACATTACTAATAACAAGGATGAAGAATTTTTAAAGTTTAATACTAATATTGAATCACTTTTGCATAATATTTTAGAAGGCTGACAAAATGAAAAAGGTGAATGATCATCTGTTAGTGAACCGTTATTATTAGAAACATCAGGGTCTTCTATTGAAAGTGGGAAGGTTTAAATACAACAAACCATGAGAACAAAGTGAAAATGGGGTCAAAATTAGTTATGCAATTACAGAATTATTTTTAATTGGAATCATGTAAAATGAAATGCAACAAATCTTATTAATCAAATAATATAATAAAAATCATAAAAAATCAATTATAAATTTTAAAAATTAAAATATTTATAATTTTTATTTCATTTTAAGGAAAATTAAGCACACTGAAAAATAGTTTATTAAATTATTCAAATAAACTTATTTAAAATTCTCTAAAAATACCTCTTTTGCCGTTCTTCAATTTAAAATAGGCCTTAATTTATCATTTATAACATTAACTACTCAATTTATTTTTTGTTGACTAACATTATTAAAATCAGTTCCCTCAGGATATCATTCTCTAAGTTCAGAATTCATATATTCAATTAATGGTTTTTGTTGTGGTTTACCAGGATCACAAAAATAAATTTGTGTTTCAGCAAATATTTCTAATTCTCTTCATTTACTAAATTCTTTTCCTCTATCAGTTATTATTCCTTTAATTTTTCCAAATAAATTATTATTTATAACAATATCTTTAAACTTTTTCACAACTTCATTAGCAGTATGATTTTTTAATTTCATAACAAAATAATTTTTACTATTTTGTTCAACTAAAACCAAATTACTAGATTGATGGTCTTTTCCAACTACAGTATCCATTTCAAATCAACCAACATCAGTTTCTTTATTCTTAATATCTCATATTGATTTAAAATTAATTAATTTACCACGATTATCAAATTTTCCTTTTGTTTTATATTTTTTACCACGATGACATAAATTCTGTTTTAAAAAACCATAAAAACCCAAACGAATTCATTTATACAATGTTTTAACACAAACAGGAAATTTAATACCAAACTTTATAAAATAACGATAAATAAGTTGTGATGGAGAATCACGATAAACATTAAATCTTATATTAATAAAATTTAATTGTTCTTCTGTAAACTTATATCTTTTATTATTCTTTTTTCTTTTCTCATAATACATTTTATCTGACTTATAAGCACTATATTCATTAATCGTTTTAAAACGCTTAATTTCTCGCAAAATAGTACTACGATGTCTATTCAAACATTTAGCAATCTGTGAAATATTTATTTTACCATTCTTTTTTAAAAATAATTTTAATAATAATAATTTTTCCAATTTAACCTTATCAATAAAACTTAAATGACTATACATAACATTTATATACCTTTCATTAATTTATAAATTTAATATTAAAATTATTTAATACATTATTGATATATGATAAAATCAATTATAGCATTCAAGTAATTTTAATAAAGGAGAAGTAAAATATGAAAAAATGACTTAGCATTTTAGGAATAATTGAATTAACAGCAACAAGTACAACATCATTAATTAGTTGTAAAAAACCAAATAACAATAAAAACGGGGAAAGTAATAATCCTGAACCGAAACCAGATCCTAAACAAGAAAAACCACAAGAACCACCAATTGGAAGTAATTGAAAATTAATCCCTAATTGACAAGATGAAATTTCTAATTGACAAGAAGAAAATAATAAAAAAACTTATATTGGAATTATAAAAATTGAAGCAGGTTGAACTGTTATAAAATGGATTGGTAAAGATCTTGATTATAAATATCAATATAAATCAATTTATCGTTGAGATGGTGTTGGAGAACCTAAAACATTTGAAATTAATAATACTACAGGTGAAATTACTGATTGAAAAGAATAAAAGGAACTATATAGTTCCTTTTATTATATTAAACGTACAAATTTCATAAATATAATTAATAAAAATACATTCGTTATTGTATTATATAATACTGGACTAAATTTTCACACTTCGAATGTTTGACTGAAAAAACTATATATTGTTTGAAAAATTTTCCCAACTCCACTCGCTAATTCATTTACTTGTTTTACACCAGGAATATTATTAACAATTCAAATTGCCGCATTTCTGATATGACACGCTAAATTATATCAACTACAACTTTCATATTGTGCTTGTCATCATTGCCCATCAGGAAATAATCCACCATTGTTTATTTCTTGTCAGTTATATATTCCAAAATTAAAATCATAATAACGATACATATCATTTTCTTTTTGTGCTTGCAATTCAAAAACATTATAACCAATTTTTTGTTCTTCAATTTTCTTATATTTTAAACCATATTTATCTTTTAAAGCACCTTCAAAAATATAACCCTCATTTTGATTAATATTATAATCATTTGCAACTGAAAAATCATAATTAAATACATTACCATAATTTGTGTTATAAAACCGATTTTTAAATGCTGAATACAATTTAATATCTAATTGATTATATTTATCTGAAAAATAAAAATAACGAGGATAAATTTTAAAACCATTATTCGCTAATAAACCATATTTTTTATTATATCCTTGCACATAAGTATTATTTTCCAAGTCAAAAATTGTTCGTAAATAATCTTTATAAAAGTTTTGTGAAACTGTAAACATACTATTTAATAATTTTTCAAATTGATTTTTATTAGTATTTTTTTCATCAATTAAAACATCTCTAAAATTAACTAATTTCAAACCAAAAAAATTAATTAAAACAGTATCATATTGTAAATTATCAATATACCCACTTTCAATAAAATTACTACGATTTTGAAACACAGGTACTAATGCATGAGCAAAAAATGCTTTTAAAAACTTATTAATATCAATTTGACCTTTCATCTGTTCTAAAATATCTTTACCAGTATTAGGAGTACTACGTTGATTATAATTATATGTTTCAGCACTAAAATTAAAGATACTATCTTTTTCTTTCATAAAAGTAAACAAAAAACCTAAATCATCAGTATACCGATAACTATTTGCATTATTACCATCCCAATATTGTTTAAGATGTGTTAATTCTAAACTACCAGCAACAATATTTTTATACTCATCAATGGTTAAAATCATTCGATAAATTGATTTTCTAGTTAAAATAATATCAGGTTTTCAATCTAATTTTTCCATATTATTAATAATTTTAAAATCAAAAATTATTCTTTGACTACCTAAATTTGGATCATCATAGTTTGGATTTCCACCTTGCTGAACTCTAATATTTTCTTGAACAATAACATTAATATACTTTAATAAAAAAGAACGGGTATTTTGATATTCATTATTAATTCAAAAAATAAAATTGCCATTATTATCAACTGTTGGTATTTCAGGTTTATCGTTTCTTCCATCTCAACGATAAATTGATTTATATTGATATTTATAATCAAGATCTTTACCAATCCATTTTATAACAGTTCAACCTGCTTCAATTTTTATAATTCCAATATAAGTTTTTTTATTATTTTCTTCTTGTCAATTAGAAATTTCATCTTGTCAATTAGGAATTAATTTTCAATTTTGATGAACTAAATTAACAATTTGTAAATTATCAACACTTTTTTCTAATTTATTAATTATTTCAAAAGTATTAAAATACTTTGCAAAAGAATAAGAAAAATTTATTAATTCTTTTAAAAATTGTTTTTTATCAATGTCATAAAATTTATCAATGTTATATTGTTTAGTATAAGTATCTCAATTTTTATATAAATCCATAAATTCATCACTAGGCTTATCAAATGAAATTCCCGTTGAATAACTATCCTTTAAAAAATCTAAATATCACTTATCATTATAATTTAATGATTGTGATGTTTTTAAAGTCGGATTAATAAAATAATTTGTTTCAGACCAATTTTCAAAAAAACTACTGCGTAAAAACATTGTATTAATAAAATCAGTTTCATTCATTCCCGTTGTTTGTTGATTAACAGTATAATTTTGCTGATGTAATGGTTTGAATGCTGTTAAAGTAATAAAAGGAATAATTAACCTTAAAATCCCTAAAATAGATATCGCAAATAAAGATAATGACTTACGCATTATTCTTTACTACCTTTAACTATATCTTTATTAATTTTTTTCTTAATTCATAATATTAAATCAATAATTCCCGCAACAGTTAAAATTCAAAAAATTATATATCCAATACACATAATTGAAGAAACTGAACCAAATTTAATCAAAAATAATTGAAATTCTTTAATATCAATATAAAGAAAAGGTACGAACATTCCTAAACTAATTACCAAAAAATATAATAATATTTTTCATCATTTTTCTTTTTAAAATTTTAAAATTTTACTTTTCATAAATTCAACTCCTAACTATACAGTGTTTTTGAAACAATAAACCCAACAATATATAAACTTGATATTGTTAACATTAACGGATGACTAAACAAAATTGCCATTTTACCAAACAACGAAAGTAAAAAAGTATCAGAATTATATAAATCCATAATGATATTTTTTGCTGATGTCAACTGATTAATAATAACTGTAATAAATCCTGTTCCAAAAATAGCAATTGCCGCAACTAATAAAACTAATCTAATCATTATTTATTCACTCTCCGATATCCTTGTTCTCTTGTTTTTGCTTGTTTTGCTAAATTTGATAATTGTTGTTTATTACGATTAATTTTAAACTGTTTACGATCTTTAATATGTTTTTGCATACCTTGTTTAGTATCTGAAACTCCACGAGCAGTTGCAGAATAAATATTTGATACACCACTTTGTACTGTTGAGCCTAATTCGTTGTATTGAGTTCTTGTACCGTGAATTGCATAAATAGATAACTTAACAACCATAAAAAAGATAATAAAATAAGCAATTGTCGTATTCGTCATTGGTAATTTTGTATTTCAAATTACATCAAAAATAAACAAAAATACATCAAAAATAAAACTAAAAATCTTATCTCAATTACTACTTTCTGATAATAAATTAATCATTTTTACCACTTCCTTTTTCTTTTTTAGGTTTTAAATTCTTTTTCAAAATATCAATATCAAACAATTCTAAACGCTCTTTAACACTCAATTTAGTAATTTCTGACCAATAGTATTCTTTGTTATTAATTATTTCATCATTTTTTAAATCACGCACAAACTTTAATCATTGACTATCATATTTCTGTGCAAATTCTAACGGAATAATTATTTTAAAAAACCGAATTCCTAATCCAACATCCGACTTATGTTTTGCTCGTTTACCTTCTGCTGTTCGTTCTACTGATTTTGTTTTTCAAATTTCATAATCCGTAATATCTTGAAAAATGCCAATTCGCATAATAAAGAACCGATTAAAAAAATTAAATCCTTTTTAGCAATCGGTTTTTTCAGTGAAATTGGAATAATAATACCACTTGCTAATTGTCGGATATTATTTCAAATCATACCCTCACGTTGAGCTGTAAACAAAGCACGATTACCAAAATGTCTTGCTAAAACAATTCACGGAATTTTACCACTATGAACTTTTTTCTCATCGTGGGGACTAGTTCCATCAATATATAAATAACTTTCATCAAATAAAATAACACTGTCATCAGGGGGAACTGGTTTTGTTCTATCTGTAAAATCTAAATTTTTAAATGTTAAAACTTTAACTTTATCATCTTCTAACGGATAATTACTATAAATTTTATCTGTTAATAATTTCATAGTTTGTGATAAATAAGTTAAAAGTAAAGTTTTTCCGGTTCCTAATTTACCAATAATTATCGATAACGGATTATCTCAAACAAAACTTACTAACCGAAAAGCATTTAACTGATAAAATATGTTTTTTCATACTTATCACACAAAATAAACACACTGCAAAGCAAACAATAATCAGAATACTAAACCAGTATAATTTAATGAAATTATTCAAAGCAATAAATCAATTAAACTAAACAAAATCATTGAACTGCTAATATAACAATAATTTTTTAAAAAAAATATAAACTTTTTCATTACTTAAAATACCCAACTATTTTAAAAATCATTCATAACAAAAACCAAGTTAAAAACAAAATAACAATTCAAACACCAACCATCAGAGTTAAATATTCATTTTGCGTTAAATTTCAAGTTGTAATACTTTCAACATTTGTTTTAGTTATAAACAAAAAGATATGAATAAAAAACTCTTTTAATTTTTCTCAATCATTTTGCATTTTTAAAAACTCCACATTTTTTGAATAAGTTTTAAAAACATCCCAAAAAATAAAACGATAAATAATACAAACGATATCACATATAAAAATTCAGGGGCATTTGAACCAATAATATAACTAACAAATTGAACTCAATAGTCATATAAACTCATTTAATTTAAACTTTCTAAATCATTGATTAATTGTTGTACTTTTCCATCATTTCAATTTATTAAATTATTATTGTTATTATTTGTTTTTACTTTTTTAGGTTCATTTGAAAATAATGCTTTGTGCATATTGTTAAAATAATTTTGTTTATATTGATTATACAAATTAATTAATTCTGTTCCAGTTAAATATTTTCAAATATGGCGTTTTAAATTTTCATCATATTTTACAATAGGATAAGAATTATCATAAATTAAACCAATAGCAACTTGATCAGAATGTTTTTCACTCGGATAAATAAACTTATTACTTAATCAAAAACCAATATGTTTATTATGATTAGGCAAATTTATAAAACTTGCTTTATCTGTTTCAAAAACTATTAACTCTTTACGAATAAAATAATTTTCTATATTTTTATTTTTCTTAACAAAATTACTCAATTTTATCAACTCCTTAATAAACATTGTTTCTAATTAACAATGTTATATTTAATGTTCATATATTGCTTATTTATTGATAAAAACATTGATTATTAACAATGTTATACATAATGCTAATATATTGTTTATTTAATGTTTAATAAACAATGTTATTAACAATGTTAAATATATAAAATAGTAAAAATTGGCACACTAAAAAATACTATTTAATTTATAACAATAACTATTAAAATATAAAATCATAAGTTTATAATTAAGTTGATATTATTATGGTTTTCTCTCTGTATAAATTATTTTAAATAGAAAAGAGAAATAAAATATCGAAGAAATAATAAATTCATTTTTCTATTTAATAAATTCATTTTTTACAAACGTGATACCATCTATTTTTTGCTTATCATAAATGGTATCACCAATTAAAACAATTATTTCAATAATAATAGTTTTAATAACAACTTTTAACTTTATTATTTGAATTTTTAATAAATTAACAAATTTATAAATATTTTATACAGAGAGAAAACCATAATAATACCTTAAATATCACATAAAAAGCTAGTGTGCCTTAGTTTCTTTAAACAGGATTTTTCATCTTGTTAACTTTATAGACAGTGTATAATGCAAAAATAAACAACAAAATTATTTATTCAATTCACATAAAAGCTAGTGTGCCACTGAAAAATACTATTTAATTTTTAATAATATTTATTAAAATATAAAATTAATAATTTATAATTAAATTGATATTTTTACACTATACACTGTTTACAAATTTTAAAGAAAGTAGGTGTATTTATAAAAAATATTATAAAAATTTATTTTCCAAATCTATTACTAATATGACCTTTAATAGAAATATTCTTATTTTTATTAAATCCTACTAAAAAAATATTTTTTCATAATAGACTCAATATTATGAATAATAAACAATATAGATTGGATAGGTTACAATAACTTGGACCATATTTATGTAGACTGTAAAAAAAATAAGCTAAAATTATTAGGAAAGCAGGAATATAAAAATGGCAAAAAACCAGTACACCGATGAATTCAAGAAACAAATCGTAATGTTATATAAAAATGGTAAAAGTAATATTGAAATTATTAACGAATATAAAATTTCAAAGGCAGTTCTTTATCAATGAGTAAAAAAATTTGAGAATTCTGGTTCTTTTAAAGCTAAAGACAATCGCTCTGTTGAAGAAAATGAACTTATTCAGTTGCGAAAAGAAAACAAACAATTACGAATGGAAAATGATATTTTAAAGCAAGCAGCATTGATAATCGGCAAAAAGTAATATTAATTACTAACAATAAAGACAAATATTCAGTGAGGAAAATGTGTCAAATATTAAAAATAGCAAAATCAAAGTATTATTATCAAATTAATAAGATCACTAAAACTGAAATTAATATTTATGAAAATGAAGTTATCAGTGCATTTAAAGAAAGCTATAAAGTTTATGGTGCTAGAAAAATTAAAATTATTTTAGCAAGAAAGAACATTATTTTATCTCGACGAAAAATTAGAAGAATTATGGCAATAAATAATTTAGTATCAAAATATACTAAATTAAAATATCACAATCATAAATCTCCTGTAAATAATGATCAAATTAGTAATATTCTAAATCGTGAGTTTAGTAATAAAAGACAAAATGAAGTTATTGTGAGCGATTTAACCTATGTTCAAGTTGGTTCAAAATGACATTATATTTGCTTACTAATTGATTTATTTAACCGTGAAGTAATTGGCTATAGCGCTGGAACAAATAAAACTGCTGAACTAGTTCAGCAGGCATTTTATAAAATAACACGACCACTAAATTAAATTAGGTTGTTTCATACAGATTGTGGTAATGAATTTAAAAATAAAATTATTGAAGAAATTTTATTAACATTTAATATTAAAAGATCATTAAGTGCAAAAGGTTGCCCTTACGATAACGCAGTAGCTGAAACAACCTATAAAGCTTTTAAAACTGAATTTATTAATGGTCGAAAATTTAAAAATTTAGAACAATTAAAGTTGGAACTATTTAATTTCATTAATTGATACAACAATATTCGAATTCATGGTAGTTTGAATTACTTAACTCCAGTTGAATTTAGAAATCAGAAGTCTACATAAAAAGTGTCCTAAAAAGTGTTGCCATTCCAAAATAAAATCTTGTTGTTATATAATTATTTTCATATTTATTTATATAAAAATATCATTTATTAGTAGCAGTTAAAAATTCTTTATTAGGTGCCTGTGTTCTAGGAATATTAGTTCATTTACTATTTTCTGGTGGTTGTTGTGGGTCTGGTATGGGTTCTGGTTTATTACCCCCCCGTTTTCATTGTTATTTGGTTTTTCACAACTAATTAATGTTGTTGTACTTGTTGTTGTTACTCCTAAAATAGAAAGTATTTTTTTCATATATTTATTCCTTTCTGTGAAATGTTATAATTTTTTTAATTATACTATACCTTTTTTAAAGTAGGTGTAAATTTATGAAATATATTAACTAATAATTTTAATTTAATAACGAAAGGAAATAATAAAATGTTTAATTTTAATAAATTTAGTGTAAATATTTATGAAAATGCTTTAAATCAGTTAAAAGAAAAGATAGAAGGAACTGATGATATAATTTTTAAAAAACGAGATAAAACAAAATATTTTGTAAAAGAAATAAAAACTAGAAAAATTAAAACAGAATTTGGAATATTAATTTATAAGAGAAGAATTTATAAATATCTTTATAAGGGTAAGTGAAAATATGTTTCTCTTGTTGATAAACAATTTGGAGTTAAAAAATGGCAAAGAATAATTAATGATTTAAAACTAAAAATAACTGCTGAAATAGTAAAAAATAAAAGATATAGTGATATATTAGATATGTTTAATTGCAAATTACATTGTTCATCTGTTTCGCGTATTTTACGAAAAGCATTAATAAAAAGAAAAGATAAAAAAATAGATTTGAAAAATTGTAAAAATTTATATATTAATTTAGATGATGCCCATGTAACTTTAAAAAATAAAAATAATAAATCTTATTTGCAAACTGTTAGAATAATTTCATTTAATACTGGAAAAGAAAATAATAAATTTTTAAATAAAAAGTATTGTTATTTTTTTCTTAATAAGAAAACTTGGGGTGCGGAATTTAATGCGTTCTTTATTAAAAAACAAATTCAGAAATTTTTTAAAAATTATGAAAATATTAAATTAATTATTGGTGGGGATAGTGCTAAATGGATTAAAAAAACTGCTAAAATTTTAGATGGTATGTTTATATTTGATAGATTTCATACAATAAGAGAATTAAAGAATAATATATATTGTGGTAATCGTAGTAAAGAATCCTTTAAAAATTATTTACACGCAAAGGAATTATTTTTACAAGGAAAATACGACGAATTTATAACTTTTTTAAAATCATTACAGAATGAAAGAATTAAATTAAGGTATTTTATTAATTTAAAAAATGGTATTTTAAATCAAAATAAAGACTGAAATATTGGCGTATCTGCTGAAAGTGATGTTTCAAGAATTGCAAAATCTTGTTTGGGATATGGGAATAAAACATTTTCATTTTCAACATTTAAAAATATTTTGGATTTAAAAATTATGAGATTTAATTTTAGTTAATTTAAAATAATTTAATTTTAGTTTTTAAACTATTTTTTAGTATGTTAAAATATGAAATTATTTTTTGTATTTTTATTTTTTTGTGTTATTATATTTTTATAAAAGAAAAAAGTTTCTTGTTTTTAAATAAATTAAATAATACCCGTTTATATGCAACACTCCCATTTATTTATGAAGAGTTTAAATGAAGATTGAGGAATAACTATCACAATCCCAAAGGCTCTTTTTGGTAAAACTGATTATCATCATAATTTTGTAATCTTAGATCCTGCAACAGTTAAGAATTTATTGGCGAAAGCTATTTTTAAGAAACTTGATTTAATTAATAGTGAAAGCATTTCAATATCGGCAACATTTACTGAAAAAATGATCTTTGAATATTTGGATAAAACAACTAAACAATGAAAAAAATTAATAATATTAATGATTTAGGACAAGCAATTGGTCTTCGTTGTAAAGTAACAGATATTGAATTTGAAATAAAATCAAAATTTAATCCAACCATTGTTGAAAAAATTAAAAAAGAACAAGCAATAATGTTTAATATTGATATTACCTAATTTAATAAATTTAAAAATAAAAAAACATCTCCTTTGAGATGTTTTTTATACTAAACGGTTGTATCATTCAACGATTAGTGCATCATTAATATTACTATTTAATTCTTCACGAACAGGGAAACGAAGATATGTTCCAGTCAGCTTAGTTTTATCAAATTTTACAAATTCCAGTGTGCTAACTTGACTTTGTGAACTTTCTAAGATTTTAACATTTTTTTGTGAACTTTCTTTAACACTAATAACATCACCTGGTTTACAACTATATGATGGGATATCAACCTTTTTCCCATTTACTAAAATATGGGCATGGTTTACTAATTGACGAGCTCCAGCTCTTGTTTGTGCTAATCCCATACGGTGAACAATGTTATCCAAACGTGATTCTAACATAATTAAGAAGTTAGTTCCGGTAATTCCTTTCATTTTTTTTGATTTAGTGTAAGTATTACGGAATTGACGTTCTGTTAAACCATACATGTAACGAACTTTTTGTTTTTCATGTAATTGTAACCCGTAGTTTGATAATTTTGTTCGACGTTGGCCATGTTGTCCTGGCGCTGTTGTTCTTTTTTTCCCTTTTGAAAATTCTTTATCGTTTTCTAAGATACTAAATCCGTATCGTCTTGCTTTTTTAAATGTACTTCCACGATAACGTGCCATTAAAAAAACCTCCTATATATCATTGTGACATACAAAAAAATTCATTGAAGTGCTCTAATAATGGAAGTTTTTTGATTCGCTCTAACAGCTAGGGTTACTTTTTAATGGTTAAATCATAAATGTTTAAAAACTAAGGACATTACTATGCAATTCTGCTGCTTCTCTGTGTTGTCTAGAAATTATTGTATAATAAAATAAAGGATAATTCAATATTTTTCTAATTTTTAATGTAATATTTTTCGCAAGTGCTATAATTCAATTGATATATAGTTTGGTAGGGGGCAAGACAAAATGGGTAATGTTATTAGTAATATTATTAATAATCCAGTTAAATTAACATTATTTATTTTGTTTTTTGTTTGTTTGTTATTATTAAGTATTACGCTTTTCTTTTGGGGACGAAAACGTCATTTAAAAACAGTTGAAATTAAAATTTTACAAAAGTTTGATATTTTAAAGCGATTACCTTTAAAACATAAAGTTTTTCGAATTTCAGAAATTGCTCGTTACAATAATCGTTATGCCAAAGATTTGGTCGTTTGGCGAACAAAGTATGAAATTATTTATGAAAAAAAGTTAATAAGTTGTTTAGAAGTATTTCGAAAACTATATCAAATTAATAAAACAACCCCAAAGAAAATGCCAAAATTATCTGCACAAAAAATTATTCCGTTATTAAAAGAGTTGACTTTATTAGAAGAAGAGGCACGTCGTTTATTAGACGAAATTAACAGTCAATTACAAATTGAATTATTACAACGTGATTATATTTTAGCACATAAAAAAATGTTTAATTCGTTACAAGAAGATGCCGTTAAATTACAAATGAATGTTTCGTTAGATACCAAAAAAATTAATGACTTTGAACGAAATATTGAAGGAATGTTTGATGAATTTGAAGATTATTTAACAGCGGGTAATTTTGAAAAAACAGAACAAATTTTATCGAATATTACTACTTCGTTAACCATCTTTGTTGAAATTTTAGATAATATTCCACAAATTAAAACACTATTAACAAAAGTAGTTCCAAATAAATTATCCTTGTTAAAAGATAAATATGTTTTATTTAATAAAGATGAAAATAGTCGGGATTTATTAAAATATAGTTTTGATGAATTAACAAAAAGTATTGATGAAACAAAAATTTTAATTTCAAAATATATTGATAATTTGCAATATAAAAAAGCAACAAAAAAAACAATTGAAATTATTAATAATATTAGTGATTTTGATCAAACAATTGAGCATCAAAAAGCAATTGTTTCGTGTTTTAAAAAATACTATAAAGTTGTGATGGAATATATTAATAAAATTGAACGTAGTTTTAATGTTATTTCACGACAAATTGAAGCTTTACGTAGTTCATCAATTTTAACAGAACATGAAGAAAGCATTTATCGTGAAGCCATGGGCAAAACAAAAGAATTGACGCATGATACAAATCGCTTAGTTTTAGAAATAAATCGAAATGGTCGTGATTATATTGGGTTTAACAAAGAACTAGTTCGTTTATTAGAGAATGCGGTGGCTGTTCAAGAAGCCTTAGAAAATGTTGTGAAAATTATTGAAAAGCGTAATTTTGCGGAAACTGAAATTCGAAAAACAATTCATTTATTAGAAGTTGTTTTATTACAAGCTGAAGTACGGTTAAATCAATTACAATATAAAAAATTATTAACAAAATATGCGAAATCAATTAATGATTATCGAATAGCCCTTGAAAAGGTTAAACAACTTTCGTTTGATGTTAATAATCGTTATGAAGTTGATGAAGTAACAGGGAAACTAAACCGGTTAAAAACAGAAGTGTTAAAATTATTTGAAAAAATTAAAAATAATATTTTATTAGATTTATTAGCGCAAGAAACATTAGTTTATGCCCAAAAATATATTTTAACAGATGATGAAGTTGATGACCAGTTACGAAACGCCCAAATTGCGTATCGAGATGGCGATTATGATAGATCATTGTTTTTAACATTAAAAATTATTGATGAAGAACGAGGAAAAAAGAAATAAGAAATGGAGTATAAAATGAATTTTGATGCAATATTAGTTCGTTATGGAGAGTTAACAACGAAGGGTAAAAATCGAAATGATTTTACAAGAGTGTTAGTTAATAATATTAAAAATAAGTTACGAGAATATGAAAAGCAATATCAACTAAAGAAAGAATTTGATCGGTTATTTATTGAATTATTAGATCCAACCGTTAGTCAACCAATTATTAATATTGTTAAAAATGTTTTTGGTTCGTCATCATTGTCATTAGCAAAACGTGTTGATCGTGATTTAACAACAATTGCTAATTGTGCGATTACATTAGTACAATACTATCAACCAGATACTTTTAAATTAGAAGTTCGTCGAAGTGATAAGACTTTTCCCTTAACTTCAACTGAAATTAAACAACAATTAGCACCAAAGATTTTACAACAAACAAATGTCAAAGTTGATGTTCATCATCCAGTTTTACAAATTGATGTTGAAATTCGGCACCAATTTACGTATGTTTTTATTAATAAAATTAAAACCATTGGTGGTTTACCAGTTGGAATTTCTGGACGAGGGTTAGTAATGTTATCGGGCGGAATTGATTCGCCAGTTGCCGCTTTCTTAACAATGAAACGGGGAATGAATGTTGAATATTTACATTTTGCAACACCACCCCATACAAGTGAAGAAGCACTAGAAAAAGTTAAAACTTTAGTTCAAAAATTACATCATTATACTGGTCAAAATCAACAACGCTTGCATGTTGTTAATTTTTCAATGTTACAGCACGAACTAATGCATATCCCTGATGCAAGTTACAGGATTACGATTATGCGCCGCATGTTTTATCAAATCGCAAATATTTTAGCGGCAAAATGAAATTGTCAGGCAATTATTACTGGTGAATCATTAGGGCAAGTTGCATCACAAACAATTGAAAGTATTAATGTTATCAATATTGTTTCACCACTACCAGTGTTACGGCCAGTCTTATGTTTTGATAAAAATGAAATTATTGCAATTGCAAAAGAAATTGATACTTATCAAACATCAATTTTACCGTTTGAAGATTGTTGCAGTCTTTTTGTACCAAAAAATCCCGTGACAAAACCACGGATAGCTCAAGCAGAGTTTCAAGAGCAAAATTTAATGTGACAGGAAATAATTGATGTTATAATTAGGAAGAATATAAAGACATATGTAATTGATAGGGATGAAATTTATGAAGAAAGCTAATCTTTTTCAAAAAAAGAAAGAAGCAACAAAGACGTTAGTTAATGAACGAGAATTGCGAACAGCAGAACGTTCACGAACTAATTTGTTAGAAGAAACAATTTTAATTGATGAAGACTTTTCAATTATTCGTGATTTTCAAGATGATGATATTAAAGTTGTAAATATGAATAAAACAAAAAATAATTTTTATAATGAAAATGCAATTGATTTGGAAAAAGAATTGTTACAAGAAATGACACCAAAGAAAAAACCTCGGGTATGGCGTTTTTTAGTTTTTGGAATTTTAGCAGTTTTAATTGTTGTAATGATTATTGTTATTGTTATTAAACTATAAAATTAGGCCACAACTGTGGTTTTTATTTTCTTTTTTGTTAAAATGAAAGTAGAAAGAGGTAATAAGTATGATGATTCCCCATTTAAATGTTCGAACAAGTTATAGTTTATTATCATCCTTAATTACGTTTGATAAATATTTTAATTATGCAATGACGAATGGATTATCAACTTTAGCAATTTGTGATAGTAATATGTTTGGAGTTTATGAGTTTCATCAACTTGCACAAAAAAATAACATTAAACCAATTATTGGATTAAATGTTATAATTTTGTTTGATAACGAACCCTATAATTTGAATTTATTTGCCCGTAATCAAAATGGGTATTTTAATTTAGTTGAAATTTCATCATTAATAATGATTAACGCTGAACATAAAACAACATTAACTTTTAATGATCTTAGTAAGTTCTTAACAACAGACTTAAAAATCATTATTAATTATACTGTTGATAATTATCAGCCAGAAGTATTTCAAACTTTAAAAAATAATTTAGTTAACACAAGTGATTTATTTTTAGGAATTAATAATGGTAATGCCACCTTAATCGATTCCTTTCAAAATTTAGGACCAGAAGAACAAATTATTTGGAATAATAAAGTACAATATTTTACCAGTGATGATTTTACAGCGTATAAAGTTGTTGATACGATTAAAACACAAACTTTGTTTAAAGAAAGTAAATTAAATGATTGATATGGTTGAGCACCACCACCAAGTCGTTATCAACAATACTTTGAAAATGTTAAACATTTTATTACTGATATTGAAATTTTTTCATTAAGCAAAGGGACTATTTTTGATAATTTATTACAATATCCAATTCCGAGTGGTCAAACAGCGCAACAATTTTTAGCAGAAATTTGTCAAACAGCGTTAAAAGCAAAGAAGGTAAATGGTTTTTATGGAAAATATGAAGCACGGTTAAGTTATGAATTAGATGTCATTAATAAAATGGGTTTTAATGATTATTTTTTAATTGTATGAGATTATGTTCGTTATGCTAAACAACAAAATGTTTTTGTTGGTCCAGGACGAGGAAGCGCGGCTGGAAGTTTAGTTAGTTATTTGTTAGACATTACAACAATTGACCCGATTGCTTATAATCTTCTTTTTGAACGCTTTCTAAATCCAGAGCGAAAAAGTTTGCCTGATATTGATATTGATTTTCAAGATGATAAGCGCGAAATGGTTGTTGAATATTTGTTTGAAAAGTATGGTAGTGATCATGTTGCTCATATCGTTACTTTTCAAACAATTGGAATGAAGATGGCAATTCGTGATATTTGTCGAATTTTTGATATTGCAATTGAAGAAGCTGATAAGATGAGTAAGGCGGTTCCTTTGGAACATAATTATCATTATGAGCAAGCAATTAGTTCTAATCCTGTTTTTGAAATTTATCAAAAAAAATACCCCCAAGTATTTTTACATTTACAAAAAATTATTGGTTTACCACGACAAATAGGAACCCATGCGGCGGGAGTTGTGTTAACACAACAACGGTTACAAACAATTATTCCAGTTAAAGAAGGTTATAATGGAATTTATCAAACTCAATATTCAATGAACTATCTAGAAGAATTAGGGATTTTGAAAATGGATTTATTAGGATTACGAAATTTAACGATTTTGCATGATGTTATTAATAATATTTATCAAGAGACAAAAATAAAATTGGATGCAAATAAATTACCATTGAATGACCAAAAAACTTATCATCTGTTAGCCCAAGGAGATACGAAAGGAATTTTTCAATTAGAATCGCCAGGAATGACTAAAGTATTAGTTGATATGGTTCCTGATCAACTAGAAGACATTGTAGCAACTTCTTCATTATATCGGCCAGGACCACAAGATAATATCCCACTATTTATTCAACGAAAAAAGCATTTAACAAAAGTTACTTACATTGATGATCGCTTAACGGAAATTTTAGCACCAACTTATGGTATCATTGTTTATCAAGAACAAGTTATGTTAATAGCGCAAAAAGTTGCTAATTTTTCACTAGCCAAAGCGGATGTTTTACGACGAGCAATGGGGAAAAAAGATGCAAGTATTATGGTTCAAATGAAAGCTGAATTTATTAAAGAAGCGGTTAAAAACCATTATGTTGAAAAAACAGCCCAAGAAATTTGAGAATTAATTTATAAATTTGCTGCCTATGGTTTTAACCGTAGTCATGCTGTTGCTTATTCATTATTAGGTTATCAAATGGCATATTTAAAAGCAAATTATCCTTCTCAGTTTTTAGCTAGTTTATTAACAAATGTGATTGGTGATGAACATAAAACAAATGATTATATTGCTTTAGCAAAAAAGAATCATTTAACAATTGTTCCTCCTAATATCAATGCGCCATATCGACAATATCATACTGTTGATAATCAAATTTGTGTTCCCTTATTAATTATTAAACAAATTGGTTTTGCTTTTTTTAAAAAAATTGCTAGTGAGTATCAAAAAAATGGTCCTTTTGTTGACTTATATGATTTGTTTATTCGTTTATATAAAAAAGGGTTGAATCGAAAAACTTATGAAGCATTATGTTTTTCGGGAGCATTAGATTTGTTTGAAATGAATCGCATTACTTTGTTTAATAACTACCAACAGATTATTACCTATATTGAATTAATTGAAACCCAAGAAGAAAATGAAAACTTAGTTGTTGATTTTTCTTTAGCTGAAAAGCCAGAGTTAGTAATTGAGCCAGATGATGAGGTTATTTGCTTAGAAAAAGAATATGAATTTTTAGGATTTTATTTATCAAACCATCCTTTAAAGTATATTCGTGAAAAGGAAGGTTATCAAGCTAAAACAACATTAATTAGTAATTTACGATTAAGTTTAGGATCAACAAATGTTTTAGTGTTAGTAAAACGAATTAAAGTAATTATTGATAAAAATAATAATAAGATGGCTTTCTTAGACTGTTATGATGAAAGTGGTGAAATTAGTATTACAGCCTTTGCTGGTATTTATAAAGATTATGCAAATTTATTAAAGGTAAATAACATTTTGTTATTAAATATTAAATTAGGAACATATAATAATAAAATTAACGGAATTATTAATCGCATTAAATTTATTAGTGGGGAGCAAGAATAAATGTTTATTGAAATTATTGCAACAAATTATCAAGATTGTCAAATTATTGCACAAGCAGGGAATATTACCCGAATTGAATTATGTATTGATTTAAATCGTGGGGGTTTAACCCCACCATACGATGTCATTAAAGAAAGCACCGAAAAAATTAAGGTTCCAATTCGTGTCATGGTTCGTCATCGTGATGATGATTTTTATTGTCCAGATGATGAATATCAGCAAATTAAAAAGGATATTGCTTATATTAAAACAAATAAAGCAGAAGGGATTGTTGTTGGCATTTTAACACCCAACAATCAAATTGACCTTGTTCGAATGCAAGAGTTAATTACCTTAGCACATTCGTTAGCAGTTACTTTTCATCGGGCATTTGATTTAATTCTCGATAAAATCGTAGCGGTTCAACAGTTGGCACGGTTAGGGGTTAAAATCATTCTAACCCAGGGTGGGGATTGCGCCAATTGGGGAGAATTTAGCAACTTTACAGACATTGTGAAATTATGGTGTTTAAATTCAAGGCGGGAACGGAATTAATTTAACCAATTATCAAACAATTAGTCAGTGTTGTGATGCCATTCACTTGGGAAGTGCTGTTCGTGAAGATGAAACATGAAAAACAACGATTAGTTTATCAAAATTACAGCAACTACAATAAAGAGCAAAAATTTAATTAAATTACCAAAAATTATTTTATAATTGTCAATTAATCGCACACTTTTTCTAAAATCATTAAAAAAAGTAATATAATTATTTGGTAAAGATTTAATGAGAAAGAGGGTTAAAAATGAATGTATTAGAAAATACACTTAAAAAAATTAATGAATTTTCAAAAAGAATTAAAATCATTTTTCCGGAAGGAAATTCAGAACGAATTCAAGAAGTTGCAAAACGTTTAATTGGAACAAACATTACACCAGTTCTTATTTTTAAAACTCGTGCGGAAGTCCCAACACCTATTGCTGATTATCAGGCAGAAGTTTTAGTTGCCGAAGAACAAAATATATCAGAACTAGCTGAATATTTAGTTGATTTACGAAAAGGAAAAGTTTCAATTGCTGAAGCAAGACGGTTAGTTGGTGAATGTAATTATTTAGCCGTATTATGAGTTAAAAAAGGTTTAGCTGATGGTATGGTTGGTGGAATTACTTATGATACTAAAGATATTATTGGCCCAGCGTTACGAATTATTAAAGCAAAACCAGGGGTTAAATTAGTTTCATCATTCTTTTTAATGGTTCGTAATGATGAACGTTATATTTTTACTGATTGTGCATTAAACATTGACTCAACAGCAGAAGAACTAGCAGATATTGCCTATTTAGGATATGAAGCAAGTCAAGTCTTTGAATTTAAAAAACCACAAATGGCTTTATTGTCATTTTCAACAAAAGGATCAGGGCGTGGAACTTCTGTTGATAAAGTTCGTGAAGCATATGAAATTTTAAAAGGAAAAGAATTAAAAGATTGTCGGATTGATGGTGAATTTCAATTTGATGCTGCATGAGATGATACGATTCGTAATAAGAAAGCACCAACATCAGCTTTAACAGCTCCAGCCGATATTTTTGTTTTTCCAAATTTAGATGCTGGGAATATTGGATATAAAATTGCACAACGCTTAGGGGGATTTGAAGCAGTTGGTCCAATTGTGATTGGATTAGATCGTCCGGTTAATGATTTATCACGGGGAGCAACAATTAATGATATTTATAATACTGTTCTTGTTACAGCATATTTATGTGTGCATAAATAATAAAAATAATTAAGTGAAGGAGAAAAAATAGTATGATTTTAGTAATAAATGCTGGAAGTAGTTCAATGAAATTCCAACTGTATAAAGTAATTAATAATAATTATGAAGTAATTTGTAAAGGTTTAGCAGAACGAATTAATATTGATGGAATTTTTGCAATTAAATTTAATGGCCAAGAGTTTCAAACAAATGAAGATTTACCAGACCATAGTGCAACAGCAAAGGTTTTAATTGCTAAGTTAAAAGAGCATAAGATTATTCAAGATTTTGCTGATATTCAAGGAATTGGACACCGTATTGTTCATGGCGGGGAAAAGTTTACACAATCAACAGTTATTACTGACGAGGTGTTTGGTGAAATTAAACGAATGGTTACTTTAGCACCATTGCATAATCCACCTGCAATTGCGGCAATTGAAGCGTTCCGTAATATTGTTTCAGTGCCAAATGTGGCTGTTTTTGATACATCGTTTCATACCACAATTCCAAAGGAAAACTACTTATATTCAGTGCCATACGAATGATATACTGAACATCAAGTTCGTCGTTATGGTTTTCATGGAATTTCATATCGTTACATTACAAAACGTTTAGGAGAGGTTTTACAAAAACCTGCTGCTAACCTTAATACAATTATTTGTCATTTAGGGAATGGGGCTTCTGTTTGTGCGGTTAAAAATGGAAAAAGTTTCAATACTTCAATGGGATTAACACCATTAGAGGGGTTAATTATGGGAACACGTAGTGGGGATATTGACCCTTCAATTCATCAGTTTATTACCAACCAAACTGGTACTACATTAGATGACATTACTAATACGTTAAATAAAAAATCTGGTTTATTAGGAATTTCAGGGGTATCTTCAGATTTACGCGATGTTTTTAAAAGTAGCAAAGATAATAACCGTAGTCAGTTAGCTTTAACAATGAGTGCAAAACGAATTGCAAAGTATATTGTTGCTTATGCTAATGATTTAGGAACTAATCTTGATGCAGTTGTTTTTACGGCCGGAATTGGTGAAAACTCAAGTGATATGCGACAATTGGTAATTAATGAAGTTAAACTTTTAAATTTAGAATTATCAGCGCAAGCAAATCAAAGTTCATATGAAAATGAAAATTTAATTTCAACACCACAAGCAAGTTGTCTAGTGTATGCAATGCGAACAAATGAAGAAGTGATGATTTGTGAAGATACATATCATTTAATTAATAAATAAAAAATTAAAAAGGGTTTAAAATTTTAAACCCTTTTTCTTATTACAAAATAAGATGTTTAGCAAAGATTTTATTAATGCTAAAATGAATAATAATAATTATGAGCGTTGAGAAAATAAAAGTAAAAGCAGTGTCTGAAATTCAGTGAAATCTCTCAACAATAAGGGCAAAATTCATTGATAAAATATGGCTTAATCATAAGACAAAGCATAGTTTTATTTTTCAATTAATTTTATTATTATCCTTATTTTTTAAAAATAAGAGCATTATTGAACCACTGCAGTATGTTGCATTAATATGGCCACTAGGAAAAGCATATTCTCACGGTGTTTTAAATGTTGGCATATTTGGGTTATTAAATAAGGAAAATGCTGGTTTTCATCATGGATATTGTCATTCTGGGGGAATATTATTAAGATATCCATTTCCAAGATTATAACCATAATGAAAAGATGATTGTAAATAGTGGTCTAAAAAGAGAGGGTGTTCTTGTATTAAATCACCAAAAATAGCATTATAATAGTAAATTCGATGGGTTGCCCCCTTCATAATAACAATGACAAAATAAGACACAATTAAAAAACTCAAGGCTTTTACTGCCTTTAATCAATGTTGTTCAATTAATAATCGTTGTTTTTTGACCAAGCAATAACGAATATAGTATAAACCAAGACTTAAGAGAATTGTTTGATAAAAGAAAACTAAAATTGCACTTGTTAATTTATAATGGTAATTATCAAATAAGATAAAATCAATTCCAGGACCAAATCCTTCATCAGTACTAGGAATTAATGTTAAATTTACGATATTCCCGATTATTTAGGCGCTTAAGCCAAAAAGATAATAAGTAGTTGTTATTCAATAGTATTTTTCAAATTTCATCTTTTTTTGATTAATTTTTAACAAAAACCATGTTTCAATTAAAATGGCAAGGTAAATAATTACAACTACAATTAATTCTGTATTTCCTAATTGATCATAAAAACGGACTCAATATTTTGCAAGCTCATTTGTTAAACCTTTTGCAAATTCTTTGGCAATTTGATAATCAATAGTATATCATCCTGTTGCAACTAAAACACCAATACTAACAACAACAACAATAATAATTAATAATGGGATGGCAAAAAATAAAAAAATACCACGTTTCTTTATAAAAAAACTTATTTGTTTTTGGTGCATATATTGGCTCCATTCTTTTTTAGGAAAAAGTTATCATTATTATCTTTTCCATTATATGTCAAAAAAGCATCATAAAAAATTATTTTTTTCGTTTATTTTAAAAATTTTCACGGTATAATTATTCTGAACATTATTATTAATAAGTAAAATAATTGTTAATTGGTTTTAACTATTAGTTTACAAGGGTTTTTTAATTAAATAAAGTTAGATATAATAAATATTAATTATGCAACGTTATATAGGTGATTAAAATGAAAACAAATTTTAAAAAGTATTTTCAAACATTTTTTAATATATATTCAATATTATTTATTTTATATTTTGCAATTTCATTTTTTTTAACTCGTTTTATTCGTCATTATGCTAATTGGGCTTTTATTAATGTGACCTTAAATTTAACTTATATTATTTTAATAACGAGTGCTTTTTTATTTTTCTTAGCAATTTTAATTCAAGTTTTACAAAATTTTAAGCATTATAAACGAATTATTTTGCAATGAGATAATATTTTGAAAATCAATATTATTGTACTATTATTATGAATAGCTAATATTTTATTATTATCATATAAGGTTTATGTTAATACTTCTGCAACAGTTTTGTTTAATCGATTCACAAAATTTTGCTATCAGTTTTATCAATTAATTTTAATTTCATTTTATTTCTTTTATGCTTTATTTGTTATTACCTTTTTTGTTACTTTGATTATCTTTCGAGTTTATTTAGTTTATTGATATAAAATTAATGATTTAATTTATTTTAATCCGTTGATGGATTTAACATTGTTTTTTATTGTTTTAGGGTCATATGCTTTTGTTAAGTATCGATTTAATGATTTAATTATTTTTTTATTAAAGAAATTAATAATTATATCGCTTTTAATTGCCAATATAATTAAAAGTTATCGTTTACTTATTTTTAAAAAGGAAACAACCCCACCACAAATGTTAATACTTAATCTGATTTTATAAAGGGAAATATTTTTATTAAAACTTGATTTATTATTTATGTTAGTTAATAGTTATAATTAAATTTATTAAAATGAAAACAAAGGAGAGATAAAGAAAATGAAAAAATTAATGATAGTTTTAACTTCTTTAGCATTAACAGCACCAATTGCGGGGGCTGTAGTTGCTTGCAAGGATGTTAACAATAAAGGTGGGCAAACGGACGGAACTTTTCCAACAGTTTCTAATATTAAAGCAAAATTAAAACAAGAAGGTTACAATGTTGATAATTTAGATGTTGATTTAGCACCAGGAATGAAAACAGCAACGATTCGTTTCATGCCAGATGCACCAAACAAGCCATATTTAACAAAAAAAATGGATTTAACATGACCAACCAATGATATTACTAAAATTATTACAGTGACATCAATGCCATATGATGCTGCAATGGGAAAAACTTTGCCAGCCCAAACTGTATTAGCTGCTGTTAATGGTTTAAATGGAACAAAATTTACGCTTAATGATGTTGACGTTAAAGTTGATCAAACTAGTTATAATTCAACAATTACGCCAAAAGCGGGTGGAAATTTTACGGGAGAAGCAATAGCAATTGTTAATGAACCAATTACCTTTTCAGAAGCATTTCCTTTAACAAATATTGGTGATATTTATATTGCTGAAGAATTATGAAATGCTTATAAAAGCAAACCGAGCGATGAGGGAATAAGAACAAAATTGACAGCTGCTATTATGGAATTTGTTGGTGATCGTAACCGTTTTGCCGCTTTATATAAAGGTACAATGATGGCAGTAATGGTGGATGCAATGAGTAATAAAGGAATTAGTTTAACAATTAATACAAATAATGGGGTCGGAAGTTTAAAAATTGAAGCAAGTGCGGCAGGAGTTATTAATAAGTCAGTATTAACAGCTAATTTTACAATTCATTCAACACCACGAAAATTTTTAAATACCAATGATGCTAAACCGACAAATGGTAGCACAATTAATGTGACATTAGATAAGAGTTATAGTGCAGAAACAGTTGATAACTTACGTTATGATCTTGTGGCAAAATTATTAGGACAACAATTTGCAGATCAATATAAAGATATCTGATATGATGAAATTTGAGTAATCTTTAAAGAAGATAAGTCTGGGGCAACGGTTAATGCTAAGCCAGGATCAAAAATTTTGGCAGCATCAGATTCATTAGCATCATTGATGACAGAGATTCCATCGTATACTTTAAATGTAACTTTTTCTTAAAAGAAAAAAAGAAACGCATGTGTTAATGAGTTTCTTTTTTTGTTAAGACAGTTTATAATTAAAAGGACATATTAATGATCGTTTGTAAAATTAAAGGGGGAGCATAATGACAACAATTTCGTATGTTTTATTAGGAATTATTTTATTTATTTTAGTTGTTTTTTTAGGGATTTATTTGTTTAAATCAAGTAAAAAAACAATGGCCAATAATGATTCAGCATTATTACAAAAAGATATTCAAGCATCAAAAGAAATTTTAGAAAAACAAGTAACAATGTTACAAACACAACTTATAGAACAAAAACAGGAGTTATTAAAATTAATTAGTGAGTTTCAACGCTCTTCAACAGACAATGATAGCCAGTTTAATCGTAATATTGCAATTTTAAATGAGGGTTTAAATAGTTTTAAAAGCAATTTGTCAAAGCAAGACAGTGATTTAAAAAATAACTTAGATAATCAGGGTCAATTTATTTCAAGATCGTTTAGTGATGTTTTATCAAATCTAAATGTTCTAAAAGAATCCTCAGCAACTTTAAAAGAAGTGGAAGAAAAAGTTAAAGCATTAAATGATATTTTTTTAAATAATAAAAAACGAGGTAATTTAGGAGAATATTTGTTAGAAAAAGTATTGAGTGATATGTATGGTGAAGGGCACCAAGGGTGAGAACGTCAGTATCGTTTACCAACAGGGACCCTAGTTGATGCGTTAGTTAAAACTGGTGGGGCAAAGGAAAATATTGCGATTGATGCTAAGTTTCCGTTAACAAATTATAATAAATATTTAGAAGCTAGTGAAAAAACAATTAAAGATAAATTTTTGAATTTATTTAAACAGGATTTAAAGGATCGTGTTAATGAAGTTGCAAAATATATTAACTTAGAAAACGAAATTTCAAGTGCAATTATGTTTGTTCCCTCAGAAGATTTATTTGCTTTTATTTATGGGCAATTTCCAGAAGAAATTATTACTTTTGCCTTTCGAAAGAAAGTATGAGTTACTTCACCAACAACTTTGTCGGCTATTTTATTTGTGCTCGAAAAACATATGCGTGAAGTTACTTTTAATAAAAACCTAGAAGTTATTAAAAATAATTTATTACGAATAAAAGGTGAATTTGATCGGTGAGTTGAACGATGAGAAGAATTTACAAAAAACTTTATAAAATTAAATGGTAATATTGATCAGTTGAATACTACTCATCATAAAATTCATAGTCAATATAACAAAATTTTAAATGACCAACAATTAGAACAACCGCTTGATGAAAACTAAAATAAAAGAAAGAATAGAAACTATGTATCCAAAACTAATATGAAATTTAGCCCGTATTAAAACAAATTATCAGATAATGGTGCAAGAATGTTCCGCTAGGAACTTGGACCTTGTTGGCGTTGTTAAATTAGGGGCAGGCCAACAAAAAATTGTATCAACATTAATAGAAAGTGGAATTAAAACAATTGCAGATTCTCGAATTTTAAACTTACAGCAATTTGCTTATTTGCCAGTTAAAAAATGTTGTTGCGATTACCAATGTTAAGTGAAGTTTCAACGGTTGTTAACAATGCTGATTGTGCTTTGGTTTCTGAAATTGTGACAATTAAGGCTTTAAATCAAGCAGCACAAGTTATTAATAAGAAATTTGAAATAATCTTAATGATTGAAACTGGTGATATTCGAGAAGGATTTTGAGATGAAGGATTAATTTTTCAAACAGTTGCAACGGTATTATCGTTATCACATATTAAGTTAACTGGCTTAGGAACTAATTTTGCTTGTTTCGGTGCAACAGTTCCCACCGTTCAAAAATTAAATCAATTGGTACAATTAAAACAACAATTAGAACAATATTTTAATATTAAATTACCAATTATTAGCTGTGGTAACTCAAGCCATATTACAATTTGAGATAATCCGCAATTGAATCCAGCAATTAATCAAATTCGGAGTGGGACAGCTTTATTAATGGGTTTAGGATTAAATGATGAACCAATTCTTTTTTACAACAAAATAATTTATGACTAGAAGCTGAAATTATTGAATTATAAACAAAACCAAGTGCATCAATTGGTGAGCGAGGATTAGATGCTTTTGGTCGGATAAAAGAATTTGATGATATTGGTGAACGGGTAAAAGCAATCATTGCATTAGGACGACAAGATTGTCCTTTTGAAGAATTAACACCTTTTGAAAAAGGTATTACTATTTTGGGACAATCAAGTGATCATACTATTTTAGATGTTACTGATTATCATGCAGAATTAACCGTTGGTAGCGTTATTAAATTTAAAACAACGTATTTAGCGAATTTAATGTTGGGAACTAGTTGTTATGTTCAAAAAGAATTTTTAGAATCATAATAGTTTAGGTAACTAGTACAAGGCAAAGGATACAAAATAGGTATTATTTAGGACGACAATTTTCAAGTTAATTAATTAAAGGGACAATATTTCTTAATTAATTTAATTGTGTTTACTTACGTATGGTAAAATGATATTACTAAATCAAAGAAGGTTTAGGTTGTTTTAGTGTAAATTGTAAATGCCAAACCATAAAAAGTTAACTATCAATTTAGTTAACTTTTTTAAGTTAGTTTTAAGGAGTTGAAATTATGCAAACAAAGCAATATTTTATTTTGTGGTCGTTAGTGAAAAAGTATGGGAAAGATAATGTTATTAATACTGTCAATAAGATTACAAATGATATTGAAATTAAAAAGTAAAAGAATAAATTATTCCGCGTAATTTATTAGCGGGGTAATTTATTCAATAATGTTTTTTAAGTGGAGCAAAGCGACAACGAGCGGAGCGAGTTTGCAAATTTCAATTTTTTAATTTATTGAAAGGAGATATATTATGCCAGTTTGATTAACGACAATATTTAGTGTTGTTATTATATTAGGTATTTTTGCGTGAATTGGTTTGTCAATTTATCAAAAAATTTGCCAAATTCGAGGTAAGAAAAAAGATAAAAAAGAAATTGAAAACAAGGAGGATAAGAAATAATGTTAGGGATGTATTTAACAACAGCAATTAATTTTTTAACAGCAGATACGCCACCTACTATTTCAGATGGAATGGGTTCTATTTGAAGTGGTTTAGGACAAGCAATGATGAAAGTTAAAGATGCTGTTTATGTTGTATTACCACAATTAATGACCTTTTTAGGTGATGCATGAATTATTTTAATTCCATTTGGTATTTTTGTTATTGTTAAGATATTAAACTTTTTCCGTGTTATGGTTAAAGGATTTTAATATTTATTACAACTAATCATATATTTTAGCTGTGGCACACTAGCTTTTATGTGAGTTGAATAAATAATTTTGTTGTTTATTTTTGCACTATACACTGTCTACAAATTTATTTTTAAATAAATTTAATTATTTTGGTTATTATTGATAATGTTGACTGAAATAAATATGACTATATCGCCAATAGTAGTTACATTTATATTGTTTATTGCTCATAATATTGAGTTTATTAGTAGGATTTAATATAAATAATGTTGTAAAAAATATTTCTTTTTCTAAAAACTTGTAGGCAGTATATAGTGTAAAAATATCGACTTAATTATAAATTATTAATTTTATATTTTAATAACTATTAGTTATAAATTAAATAGTATTTTTTAGTGTGTCAATTTTTATTATTTTATATATTTAACAATGTTTATTACAATATATAAACATTATTAAACATCAGATATAACAATGTTTATTTAACAATAGATAAGCAATATTTTAACAATATTTATAACATTGTTAATTAGAAACAATGTTTATTAAGGAGTTGATAAAATTGAGTAATTTTGTTAAGAAAAATCAGAATATAGCAAATTATTTTATTGGTAAGGAATTTATCCCTTTTAAGACAGATAAAGCAAGCTTTATAAATTTATCTAATCATAATCGCCATATTGGTTTTTGACTGAGTAATAAGTTTATTTATCCGAGTGAAAAACATTCAGAACAAGTATCAATCGGTTTGATTTATGATAATTCTTATCTTATTGTAAAATATAATGAAAATTTAAAACGTTGTGTGTAAAAATATTTAACTGGAACAGAATTGATTAATTTGTATAATCAATATAAACAAAATTATTTTAACAGTATACACAAAGCATTATTTTTAAATGAACCTAAAAAAGTAAAAGCAAATAATAACAATAATAATTTAACAAATTGAAGTGTTGAAAAAGAGCAAGAATTAATTAATGATTTAGAAAGTTTAAATTAAATGAGTTTATATAATTATTGAGTTCAATTTGTTAGTTATATTATTGGTTCAAATGCCCCTGAATTTTTATATGTTATATCGTTTGTATTATTTATCGTTTTATTTTTGGGTATGTTTTTTAAACTTATTCAAAAAATGTGGAGTTTTTAAATATGCAAAATGATTGAGAAAAACTAAAAGAGTTTTTTATTCATATATTTTTGTTTATAGATAAAATAAATGTTGAAACTATTACAACTTGGACTTTGACACAGAATGAATATTTAACTTTGATGGTTGGTGTTTGAATTGTTATTTTATTTTTAACTTGGTTTTTGTTATGAATGATTTTTAAAATAGTTGGGTATTTTAAATAATGAAAAAGTTTGTATTTTTCTTAAAAAATTATTGTTATATTAATGGTTCAATGATTTTGTTTAGTTTAATTGATTTGTTATTTTGAATAATTTCATTAAATTATACTGGTTTAGTATTCTGATTATTGTTTGCTTTGCAATGTGTTTATTTTGTATGATGAGTTTGAAAAAACATATTTTATCAGTTAAATGCTTTTCGGTTAGTAAGTTTTGTTTGAGATAATCCGTTATCAGTTATTATTGGTAAATTAGGAACCGGAAAAACTTTACTTTTAACTTATTTATCACAAACTATGAAATTATTAACAGATAAAATTTATAGTAATTATCCGTTAGAAGATACTAAACTTAATATATTTTATTGCTAATTTAGTCCTTAAAACAATTAATAAAGGTATTTACAAATATTTATATTTATATATAATTTAATTACAGATAAGTCAAAAATTAATAACATTTCTGTTCTTTTTATATCATTTAAAGAGTTAAATATAGACTTGTCAAATTGTCGGCCAGAGTCTAGTCGGTAAATACTTCTAGAAACAAAGTTGCTGGTGTGTTCTTAGAGAGCAGGCAAGCTGCCCGACAAAAAAGAGATTTAATTATCTCTTTTTTATTTTTTATTATATAATTTAGTAAAGAAATAAAAGAGGGAACGGAAAATATGAAAAGTTTAAATAAAAAAAATAAATAATGAAATTATTTTTTCTATATCAAAATATTTAGTTGAAAAATACGATATTAAACAATCAACTAAGTTGCAAAAGATTTTATATTTTTTATATTTAGATTATTTAAAACAATATGGTAAAAAATTATTTGAAGATGAATTTGAAGCATGAGTTTATGGGCCAGTTATAAGAAAAATTTTTAACCATATGAAAAATAACGGTTGCATTTTTTCACTAATTGAAGAATATGATAAATATGAATTAACTGAAATAAAAGAATTGGATGATGAAGATATTAAAAATTTTATTGATGAAGATATTAAAAAATATTTATCATTATCACCAATAGAGTTAGTAGAAAAAAGTCATAATACATTACCGTGAAAAGAAACCCGTGGAGAATTAGAATATGATGAGCCATCTGATAAAGTTATTTCATTTGAGTTAATAAAAAAATTTGTAAAAAGTGAAAAATTTAATAAACTATAACAATTTTATTTATGGTTGTATGGATTTTAAAAAATATGGTATTAGATATACATACAAAACAGATAAAAATTTAATTAAAAAAATTATTAAAACATATTTTGATAACTTTATAACAATTTCTAAAAACAATCGTTTTCATAGTGAACTTTCTAAGGGAAATCATAATCATTTTGTATCTGACTTACAAAAAGAAAATTTAAGTTATATTTTTAAAGAATTTAATTATAATGATGAATGAATATCTCAAAATATAATTAGCGCAAATATATTTCAATGTGGTTTATCTGGGAATAAACCTAGATTATTTTTTAGTACAATTAACGATAACAATTTAGGTATTTTTATTATTACTCCCTTATTTTTAGATCTAAATCATGCTATTTATAAGAGTAAAAATAAAAACTTATGACAATAAATACGATATTTGTTTAATATGCAACGAAAAAAGATGTGAATAAAATAGATAAAAGAGGGAGAATACATATGAAAAAATTATTAAGCATTTTAGGAGCAATCGGATTAATAGCAACAAGCTCTACAAGTTTAGTTGCTTGTAATAAAACACAACAAGAATATACAAAGGAAGAATTAGAACATTTAAAAAAAGAAAACAAAATAAATACAAAAGACCAAACTATTAAAGATAATTTAGAATGAATAGCACCACAAGAAAAACCATTTAATACAGTTGATAATAAATGATATTATGTTGTATGACGTGGTGATAAAAATAGTGATTGAAGAATTATTAAATTTAAACATTTTGAACAAAAAGAAAAATTTTTAGATAAATATGATGAATATGAACTTAAAACATCTCATTTTGGCGGTGATTTATTTATTTATAAAAATGGATTTGTAAGTTATGATTGAAATAAAGATGATGGAACTTATTTTAAATCAGTTTATCGTTGAAATTTAGATACAAATGAACCTGATTTAATTATTGAGAAAAACGGTAATGTAAAAGTTAAAGGTGAATAAAAAATAGGATTTTACTCCTATTTTTCTTTTAATTTAATATATGCTAGTGGATTAATTTCAATTTTAAAATATCCAACCATATCTTCAAAATAAGAGGGAGGTCTAGCTCTATTACCACATCTTAAAAATAGTTCATAAAAAACTCGCATTTTTAATTTAACACCCTCATTATAAAATATAATTTGAGTTTTAAAATGATAACCTGAAAACCTTTCAATTCAAGGGTAATCTTTTTCTTCTAAATAATTAAAAACATTAAATCCAGAATTATCAATATCTTTAATTTTCATTTCACGATTTACTCCCAACACTGTATTAATATAATCTTTATCTTGTCCACTACTTTGACTTGTATCTCCTCATATTCTTACTTTTCCAGATTTTGTGCTAATTGTAAAACTATCATAATTATCTTGTACTTGTTTTCATTCGGTTGCACCAAATTGTGAAAAATCAAATAATAAAATATTTTGTGAATATGTTTTATATTCAGGAATTAGTTCTCCAGTTCATGTTGCTTGACTTTTCATATTAAATTCAGTATTTGCTTTACTTAAATTAATTTGTACTGGATAAAAATTAATACTTGGTGGTGGGTCTGGTAATTTAACAGGTCAATCGTGTACAATATCATCATCTATGTATTGGTCTAAATAACTAAGTGAATAAAGAGTTAATCAATCACGAACTGAATTATTATATAAACTTGTAGTTTGTAAACTAACAAAATAACTCATAATTGAATATGGATCAAATAAATCAATATCATCTGAAAACATATAAATACGACATGCAGTTTTACCTAAATTATAAAAACCAACTGCATCAATTATATATTTACCACTACCAACAATATCAGTTAATAAATTTTCACTTTCCATTGTTGGTAATGATACACTTTTTTCATTAATTAAATAAATACTATCTTCACTATTAAATGCTTGTGGTATCATAACACTACTAATTCTATAATTTTTGCCATATTCTGTTTTAGTTTTTTTAGATCAACTTGAGGCTGTTATTTTATCAGTTAAAGTAAATGCTCAACTTGTATTACTTGCACTAGCACCAATAATATCATTTACTTCATCTTGTGTATTATATCTAAAAGCATCTAAGGGGATATTACCTTGATTTTTTGCTTGTGGACGCGTACTATCTTCAACAATATGTCAATAACTTTCATCATAAAATGTATAATTTGCTTTACCAATAAATAAAGGAATACCATTATTAATATTTGGATATAAATTATTAGTATTATTATCAATAGTTTTTCAATAAATCGGAATACCTAAACTTATTGCATTTAAAAATTTACCAACAATAGGGATATTACGCTGAGTTCATGCAATACTTTCTGTAATATCTATTGGTAAACTAATAATATGATTAACCATAATACTAAATAAATTAAGCATATCTTTTAATTGTCCACGATTTTTACTTGGATTAATAGTATTATGTCCTATTGCTTCATTATATTTAAAATAACCATTTGCTCTAACATCATAATCACGATTAATAATACCATTACCTTTATAATTTAAAGCAACATCCTTAACAGTTAAATTATTAGGATTAGTTGCTTGGGTTAATTTTCTATCTGTATTCAAATAACCCTCATAATTCTTTTTAATTTCTTGGTTAGATTGACCTTGTTTTCTTTTTAATCAATTATCATATTGACCATTAATAGCAGGAATACCATTTGTTAATAAATAAGTAGTTAATGGTTTAGATGATTTAGTTAATGAATCAGCAACTGGCATTTTTAAATCGTCAATAAATAATCTTCGTTGTGGATATACTTTTTCATTTCATTTCCCTAAATTTTCAATAGGGCGACCAAAAATAACAGGAGCAGTAAAACCATTATTACCTAATAAAGTTAATTGAATACTTTTAATGCCATTATCCCCAACAAATTTTTCATTAATTTCATAATCTTTTGGAATACCTAAATCATCTCATATTATTTTAGGAATTACATAGCCTTCACCTGGTGCTGAAAATTGTACGAATTGCTGAATAGTTTGCCCAGTAGTATTAATATAATCTTTAACATAACTAAAAGTAATATTTCAATATACTAATTCATTTAGGTCATTATATTTTGGTTGAGCATTTGATATAAACATTAATAAATTATCATCAACATCTTCTTTATCAGATTGTAAAGGAACTAAATAAAATCTTAAAAAATCTTCTCTTTGAAAATTATAAGTAGTTTCAACCGTAATTGTACGATCAAGATATCAAGCATTATATTCGCCAAAATATTCTTCACCACCTAATTTAGAAAACTCAACAGTATCATTAATATTAACAATATGACATTTATAAGCATCACCTTTAAATTTTCTTTTAATAGCAAAATTATCTAATGCTTTATTAATTTTTTGTAAATTTATAACATAAACATTATAATTTAAATATTCATCTGAATTAATTCAATTTCAAACATCATTAACACTAAAAGATTGATTAATTTCTGAATTAGTAAATATTTGATCTTTTTCATTTCATAAATAATTTAATTCACCATTATTAAAATAACTTATTTTATCTGTTAAACTTTTTTTAAAATCATCAATAGAATAAGTAAATCAATATTTTTCTTTTTGTAAAAAATCATAATTTCAAATATCAGGGATATGTCTAGATTTAATTTTAATTGCATTTTTTCATTGTGCTATTATTCCTTCTTTACCAGTAAATATTTGCGACATTTGTGTAAAGTTTTGTGGTACTCCATTATTAGGTTGAAAACCTTTATCAGTAATATTTACTAAACCAGTTTTAATAATAAATGGGAAAAAGAAATAATTACTTTTAATATCAATATCTAATTTAGTTAAATCAGATCGAACACTATTATCAATTATTCTTTCATTTAAGTTTTTAAAAATACTATTAATATTAGGTACTTGCATTATTGTATATCTCCTTTAATATCTTCTTCTCTTGTTTGATTATCATCATCAATATAACTCATTTCTTGCTCTAATTGTTCTTTTTGCTCTGTTTTAATTTCTTCATACATCATTCTTGCTTTTTTAGTTGTCACCTTATCTTGCTTATGAATTGCCTCAATATGAGTAATAGTTCCATTATTTAATCGTTTATCAATAACATCAGCTTGTGTAATATCATCAACAATATCAATATCTATAAATTCTATTGTATAAGGTCTAACATTATCATTATTTGGATTATCATCATTTAAGTTATCTCATTTTTTATAATCTCTAAATATATAATCAAATAATCGATATAATTTTGGTAATCTTAATGTTCTTTTATTTTTTTGTAGTTTGAATATCATTTTTACCATTCATTAAAGATTGAGTTTTATTAGTATAAGTTTCACCAGTAAAATTATCATAATCATATCCTGCACCATTAAATATCATTTTCATAGAATAATCACTATCAATAGTTATTTCAGTATAATTTTGTTGAGCATGAATTAAACCCATTCCACTATTACCAGTTAAATTAGCATAACTTTGTACTGTACTAGTAATAATAGCATCAGCACTTACTAATTCTTCTGAACCTTTACCGTTATCAACAAGTGAATGAGTAGTATCTTTTTGTCCTATAAAATGAGTACGGTTAATAATTCTTTCAATTCTTTTATAATAAATATTATCTTGAACATCTTTAATTAAATTAAATACTGGTAAGCAATCAGGAACACAATCAACAGTAGTTTTAGTACCATGCACTAATTTAGGCAAATTAATAAATTCAACAATAGGTAAAATATCAATACCAGTGTCGTATTCCATTGTAGAAACTGGTTTTAATTTACTTTCTAATTCACCATAAGTTTGTCATACCCCAATTTCTAAATCTTTTGCTGTATAGTAAGTTATTTTTGCTTTTCTAGGATAAAATTGTACTCTTTGATATCACATATAATCAGATTGTGCAGGTAATATTCACATTTCCGCATATTGTTCTATTTCGGAATATTTAGCAATACGAACATTTGAACCAATCGGGGCAACATCAATCGTTAAATCATCAGTTTCTGTTTTTAATAAATACATTACACTACGCCCGTATAAACTATTTGCTAATTCATTTTGATATAATTTTGAATAAACATAGTTTTTCTCATATCATTCTTCTATTCAATCTTGCGTATCATCATTATCACAATTAAACATTAAGCCTTGTCCAATAGTTAACGGTGCCGCTTTTCTATTAGCAATAATTCAAGGAATATCAATATAATATTTTTGTTCTTGCAATATTTTATATTTTCCTGTTTCTAAATAACTTAAATATTCAGGCTTATTAATTAATTCATTAAAATTTATTTCTTGTTTATCTTGCATTTTTACACCTCTTTTTGTCATCACCCATTATATAATCACCATAAGGAGAGTGTCAAAAAATGTGAAAATTATTAACATTAATTACTAGTATTTTAGAAAACCCCAAAATAGCATTAAGAATTATAAAATTATTAGAAAAATATGGTAATTCTAAAATAAAAGCAATTTTACAAAGTATTCAAGATATTGAACATCAATTAGCACAAATTCAATATTATTTAAATCCAAATGTTTTAAATGATCTTTTAAAAAAAATACCTCGTAGTTTAGAAATACAATTATTTAAAGATATTAGTTTTTTAGATAAAAATAAATATAAAGAAATTGTAAAATCATTAACTCCAACAGAAAGTAATTGAACTATCTTATCTAGTAGTTGATGTAAAAAAGGATTTTTTCAAATAACTAATAAACAAAAATTAATAGGTAATTTAACTATTTTAATTCAATCAGATAATGATAAACAAAAAAGATGATATGGACCATATACTTACCCAAAAGTACATATCCAAGTATGACAAGCAATGAAATCAGCAACTGGTAAAAATGGAACTGGGGCAGGATCAGTATTATGAAATATGTGATTACATGTATGATTACGCAGTGAATTAAGAGAATATGTTAATTGACAAATATATACAAAAGAAAATAAAGGTGGCGGTGATGTTAAATTAAGAGCTAGTCGTATTAATAAAAACCTATTAGAATTAAATAAAGAAATTAATAAATATAGTACTAATTTTTATAATTTAAAAGATAGTAAATTAAATAAAAATAAACAATATATCGATAATAAAAATTGATTAAATCAACAAAGAGAATATGCTACTAATTTAAAAACAGGATATAAAAATTTACATACTAAAATAATATCAAAACCAAAAACAATTAATCTTTATAAAGAACTTAAAAAAGGAATTAATATAATTAAACATCCAGTAAATAATATAAAAAATAAAAAATAGGTTAATTCCTATTTTTTATATACTATGAATTTTTAATTACTACATCAATCGGATTTGTTTGACCAGTAGCGTTGTTTTTACCTTCAATTTGAACTGCAACTGTTTTATCATTTGTAATATTAATTGGTCAGTCTTCACCTTTACTTTCAATAAAGTAATCAAAATCACTTTCAATTAAAGAACTATTTACTGCTTTTACTGCTTTTAAAACAACATCTTTAAATTGTGGTTTTAACTGTTCAGCTGTTGCTTTTGTTGGGACTGCAATATGAATAGTAGGTTTATCTAATTTATTAATTCCACTAATATTTATTTTAGAATTACCTTTAATTAATATTTTTTTATCATTAATATTTTGATTATCAATAATACCTGCATTAATATGTAAATAAATATTACCACTTACAATTTCATTAACTGGTAAATAAATACCTGCTGAATTTGTTTGAATTGGATAATCATTTTTGCCATCACTTAATATCATAATAGAACGCATAAATGCTAAAACTCGTTTTTTCTGTGGTGTAGTTAAATTATTATCTAAAATTTTATCAAATAATTTTTTAATTTCTGCTGTGTCAGGAGTTGTTGGAGTAATTCCAAAAAACTCATTATATTTTTTAGATACATCCATATTTAATGCTGTTTGATCTACATCTAAATTATTAATATTAGTAATAGTATTTTGAA
Organism: Spiroplasma endosymbiont of Glossina fuscipes fuscipes; assembly: GCF_049669535.1. NCBI lineage: Bacteria > Bacillati > Mycoplasmatota > Mollicutes > Entomoplasmatales > Spiroplasmataceae > Spiroplasma > Spiroplasma endosymbiont of Glossina fuscipes fuscipes. Next base: position 1,135,807 of record NZ_CP187162.1, on the reverse strand, counting down.
TTGCAGTTTTAAATGTAGGATTATAAAAATCTTTATAATTTGGATCATAATCTAATAATTGATAAGTTAATTCATTTTCTCATTCACCAGTAAATTCATTATATTTTTGTCATGAATCACCAGTTGGATCTGTATTATCTCACATACGAGCAATAGTATCCATTTGTTCTTGTTCTGTAAACATTTCTTTAACAATTAAGAAACCTAATTCAGGTCTTGTTAAAGCAAGTAATGAAAATAATACACGACTAGTAAATGCAGGTTCTTGTGTATCATTATCAACATAACTAATATTTTCAGTAAAAATAGTAATCATTGCGACATTATCTCTATGAATAACTAATGCTTCTATTTTATTATTAATAGATAAATCAAAGCCACGAGTTCTATTCATTCCTTGTAAATTAATTTCTAATTGTCCATTTGATGTTTTACCATGTAAAGGTTTAATATTTTGACCAAGCCATAATGATTTAGAAACCATATAACCTAAAACTTTATCTTGGAATAAAGTACCAGTTACCATTGTATTTGCTGAAATATTTTCACCAATTAATTGAGTATATGCTCGTGTTAAATCTAAATATGAATGTGGTTCTCAAATCATTTCTCAATCACTAGTATTTGTCCCAATTTGAGATGCATTAATTTTTCTTGTTTCATCTGTCATACGATGCCCTAATTTATACATTAAATCTAAGGCATCTTGTTGAGTTTTAATTTTAGTTGTATCATAAACAAAAGCATAATCTTTATTAAATTTACTACGAGCAATATAATTATCAATTACACCTTTTAAAAAGTATAATTCTAAATTAAACATCATATTTTCTGTAATTGAACCTGTTCATTTTGCTACTAATTCACCTCGTAATGATGGATCAGTATTTTTTAAACGAGATAAATCAAATCGTCTTCATTGTGTTTTTAAACCAATAGTATGATCAATTACTAAACGACCACGCTTAGCATTTTGATTTTGTTTTGGGTTTCCTTTTTCGTGATTTCATTCACTATCTCCATAAAATAATCGTTCTGGAATTGTATAAATTGCTACTGCATAATCAGCACTTTCCATATTAGGACTTGATTGTGCTGTTGCTGTTAAACGATGAAATGTATAATAATCAGGGTTTGATAAAATATCTTTAACTCTCATTTCTTGTGCTGATAATAATAAATGTCCTTCTGTTGTTAGATTTGCTACACCATTACCAATAACAAATCCTTCATGTAATCCTATAATTGATGCCATATTTTATTTTCCTTTCTGATATTCTTTTTGAACTAAATTTTTAATTCTTTCTTTAACAGGAATATCTTTATTTTCATCTAAACTAGTTTTAATTTTTTGTGTTAATTCTTCAATAAACATATTTTCATCTTTAATTTGAATTCCACCATTCATTAGATTTTTCATATCTAATATTGGTTTTTTCTCAACTAAATCTTTAAAATTAGTTTTAATATATTCCATATCTTTACCACTATTTAATAATTCTTCAACTATTTTACGATTTTCTTGTGGTACTTGTGATAACTCATATTCTCTTATTTTTGACTGATAACTATTAATTTTTTCTTCATATTGTTTTTCTGTTTCAGTTTTAATACGAGTTTCTGCATTTGGTAAAACACTAGATAATACTTGCTTTTCTTTTTGTTCTAATAAAGCATTAATTTCATCTTGTGTCATATTTTCTTTATAATCATATTTAAAGTTTGTCATACTTTAATCCCTCCATTATTTTTTATAGAAAATTTCAAAAACTATCGTCACCATCTTACCATCATTTTAATTTTTGTAAACTTGTGGGTATTTTTTCTTAATTTCAGTTCTAGCTTCTTCAATTCCTTCTTTAAAACCTTTTTCATATTGATCTAAATATTCTTTTTTATTATTTACACCATAATCATAAGTTTCTTTCATTAATTCTTGAAATATTTTAGTATGTTCTTCACAAGCAGGAACACCAATACCATTTCAATTTTTACTTACTTTTTTAAAACACTCTTTACCATCAATTATCATCCAACAAATATTTTTATTCATTCGCATTTTTTCAATATTTCTTTTAATTTGTTTTTTTGCCATATTTTTTATTTTCCTCTCGTAATATTTTTAAAGCTTGTTTTTGAACTATTAATTCTTTTTGTTTTTCTATTTTTAATTTTTTATTTTCAGCATGTTTAGCAATATTAATTGATTTTTCATTTTCTCTTGCTTTAAAATATGCTTTCATTTTTAAAATAAATCAAATAAAAATAGTAAGAATAATAACTGGAATAATTTTAGTTGCAATATTAGTTAATAATCTTATCTTTGCATTTGGAATAATTTTAGGTGCTTTTTGATAAATAAAACTAGCACTAGACGGAATAATTAACATTAATAATGCATTTCCATAATTATTTTTTTAATCAACATTTTCTAAACCACATTTTAAAAATTGTAAATAATTAGGTAATTCTATTACTTGCGGTAAAATAGATCACAAAGCAACAATTATACTTAATAAAACTGCACTTGTTCCAGTAATTCCTTTATCAGTATCATAAGCTATAATTCCACTTTCACTTAAAAATTGCTTATCATATCTTTCACGATCTTTTTTATAATCTTTTGCACCTCTTGTAAAAAATAATAAAGAATAGTATCATTTTCATTCAGGTTTAGATAATAAAGTATTTTCATTATTCATATTTATTAACCTCGCTTTCCAAATTGTTTACTTATTAAAAATGGATTATCTAATGTTTTTATAAAATATTCCATTATATCCATAACAGCATAAGTCATAGCATCAAAACCATCATCAAATAATTTATTATCTTCTAATTTATAAGTAGATTTATTTGCTGGTGGTTTTCTTCATTCCATTTTTAACATATCCTTAAATAACTCTGCTCTGGTGTTAATCGTTGACTAATTTGTAAATAATTCTTATTTAGCAGGATGATTATAGCATCAATTCTATCAGTTCGATATCAAACATCTTTTACTACTGGTTTAAATCTTAATCAATTAGCCTCAGGAAAATATTGTCGCCTAATATTATTTAATGTATCAATAGAAACTAAACCACCATTTCCATAGTTAACATTTACATCTAAACCATCTTGTAAATACTCTCACTGTATGGAAGCAGTTATATAAAAGTGTACTATTTCAAATAAAATCTTAGTTGTATCTTTATGTATCATTTCAGCATTACTATGTTTATATTCCATTAATGGTGTCATTTTTTTATAATCTCTATCTAGTCCCATTAAAATAGCATGAGTTGCATGTCCTAATGGACTATCTGCATAACCTAAATCTAAACCTGCTTTAAAATTAACTGGTTCAAAATCATATAATTTACTAAATAAATAATTAGCAAAAATACTACCATCTAATGCACCAGGCATTCCTATACCTCAAACCTCATATTTTTTAGGTCATTCTGCTTTTAATTCATATAATTTCATTAATTCATCATAATTTAAATTATCTTTATTAATTAAATAATTAGTATAATGATTAATTACTTTTTTATCATATGCTTTTTGACCTGTTTTAGGGTCTAATACTGGAATTACTAATTTAGATATTTGTTCACCTTTACTTTCTAATTCTTTACGATTAAAAGGCATTAATTTATTTAAATAATCGATATGATCTTGATAAATACTATCAGGGTTAGTACTTGTAATTAATATTAATTTTTTATAATCACGAACTGCTTGCATAATTGCTTCTTTTTCTGATTTACTAAATTCATTAGCTTCTTCAAGTCAAATAATACATAAATCAGCACCATTTGCTCTAGCTGTTCCTTTACCTAATACTTGCGATGAATTACTTTTTCTTGCTCCTTGTAATTTAATAAAACTACCATTAGGAAATGTTCAAGTAGGTTTATTAAAACGAGCATTATATTGATAATGACCACCTTTTCATTTTTTAGTAGGGTTAAGGATTAAACCAACTTTATCTAATGCATCTTGAATATCTTGTTGCATTTCAGCAGTATCAGCACTATTTAATCTAAAACCATATATAGCTATTTTTTTATCTTTATTTGCTAATACAACACAACTTAATAATGCTATTAATTCATCAATAGAATATGTTTTACCAGCTTTACGACTACCTGCTAAATTAATCTCATCTGCTATATATTCTTTATTATTTAATAAACTAACTACTATTTCATTAAGATAACTATATTCATACAACATTGCCATTATATCTTTCTCCTATCTGTTATGTTAATTACTGGGGGAGTATAATTTATTTCAGTTTCATTTTCACGGCCATAATACTGAGCATACACGGATACACCCCCCTTAGTTTCGTTTAAGAGATGTAATTTTATATTATTTTCTAGTATTCTTATTTTCATTTTAAGTTCATTAAATGCTAATAAATTAGCGTCTTTTAAGGCATTATATTCATCTTCTTCTAAATTACAAAAGATTAATAATGTTTCTTTTGTGGCAAGTTTTATCTTATTTTCTTTACAATATTCGTCAAATTTTGTTAATTTTTGCTTTATTTTTGTTAAATTTGCCATTATTCATCACTTTTTATCTACTTTTGCCATCTTTTTTACCTCTTTTTGTCATCACCATTCTACAAAAAAATATAAAAAAGTAAAATAAAAAAAGACTTTTTCAAGTCTCTATTTTTAGTAATTTTTAAACAAGTGATTAAGGGCTAGAAAATCCTACTTGTATTAAATTACATCACCATCCTAACATCTTTTTATAAAATGTCAACAAAATTTTAATTTTAGTGTATAAATAATTTTAAGAAAGGGTTAGATAAATGGAAAAGAAAAAATATAAGCATTTTAAATTAGCAGATAGAAATGACTTAAAAGAATATTTAGAATGTGAAAAATTTAAAAAGAAAAATGGTATGCCTAATTATTCTAAAATAGGAAAAGCAATGAATAAAAGTCGTAATACAATTAGATTAGAGGTTAACAGACTTAAAGAAGAATACAATCTTAAAAAAGCAAATGATGATTATAAAAATAAAAGAAAAAAATCAATAAAATATACAACAATTACAAAAAAAGTTGTAAATCATGTAATAAAAATTTTAAGTAAAAAAATCTATTCACCAATGTTAATTATTCATGAATATGTAAAGTAAAGATGCAAATAGGACATTTAACCCTTATTAATTTGATAATATATCTTTTATTAAAAAATGCAATACTTTTTTTGAAAAAAATAATTTTTTTTAAATATAAGTTAATATTTCAGCACGCAAAAAAGGAAACTTTGCTACAAATATATAATTCATATTTAAAAAAATTAAATATTAATATTTTGTAAAAATACATCTTTGGAAGATAATCAACTTAAACTGGGTCGTGGCTTTTCATTAATAATTTTCATAACTTTATTAATTTCTTTTTGAGTAATATTATTAAAATCAGTTCCCTTAGGTAAATATTCTCTAATATCTCTATTCATTCTTTCAACTTTGGGTTTTTGTGTCGGAGTTCCAGCATCACAAAAATAAACATTAGATCTAGTAATTTTTTCAATTTCTTTTCATTTACTAAATTCTTTACCTTGATCAGTTATAATTCCTTTTATGTTTTCTTTATAAAGTTTATTTTTAAAAATACTTTTAATGGCTTTATTAACTTCTTCTGAATTATGATGATCTAATTTAAAACAAATAGTATATAAACTCTTTTCTTCGGTAAAAGTTAAACAAGCAGATTGATGTTCTTTTCCAACAATACAATCCATTTGAAATCAACCAAAAGTACCTTTTTTATGTTCTGCTTCTTCAATAAATCTAATATTAGTTAATTGACCACGATCATCTTTTCTCTTTTTTGTTTTAAATTTTTTACCTTTAAATGGTAATTTTTTCTTAATTTCAGTATTTTCATCATCAAAAACACCATGATCAATATATTTGTAAAGTGTCACATGTGAAAATGGATTTTTTTCATTATATTTTTTTTTCATATTGTAAAGTAAAGATGCAAATAGGACAATTCGCCCTTATTAATCCAATAGTATATCTTTTATTAAAAATTGCAACTATTTTTTCAAAAAAAATATTTTTTTAAATTATGTAGTTATTTCAGCACCACGAAAAATAATTTTTGTTAAAAATCTAAAATTAATAATTAAACTATTAAATATTTTGTAAAAATACCTCTTTGGAGGATAATCAACCTAAACTCGGTCGTGGTTTCTCATTAATAATTTTCATAACTTTTTTTTTTTTTTTTGACTAATTTGATTAAAATCTGTTCCCTTATTCTCTAATATCTCTATTCATTTTTTCAACTTTGGGTTTTTGTGTTGGAGTTCCAGCATCACAAAAATATACATTTGCATTAGTAATCTTTTCAATTTCTTTTCATTTACTTAATTCTTTACCTTGATCAGTTATTATTCCTTTTATGTTTTGTTTATAAAGTTTATTTCTAAAAATACTTTTAATGGCTTTATTAACCTCTTCTGAATTATGGTGGTCTAATTTAAAACAAATCGTATATAGACTTTTTTCTTCTGTAAAAGTTAAGCAAGCAGATTGATGGTCTTTACCTATTATACAGTCCATTTGAAATCAACCAAAAGTACCTTTTTCATGTTCTGCTTCTTCGATAAATCTAATATTAGTCAATTGACCACGGTCATCTTTTCTCTTTTTTGTTTTAAACTTTTTTCCTTTAAATGGTAGTTTTTTCTTAATTTCATTATTTTCTTCATCAAAAACACCATGATCAATATATTTATAAAGTGTCACATGTGAAAATGGATACTTTTCATTATATTTTTTTTCATAATCAAAGATAATTAACATTGGTGAATAGATTTTTTCACTTAAAATTTTTCTTATATGATTTACAACTTTTTTTGAAATTGTTGTATATTTTATTGATTTTTTTCTTTTATTTTTATAATCATCATTCGCTTTTTTAGGATTGTATTCTTCTTTAAGTCTGTTAACCTCTAATCTAATTGTATTACGACTTTTATTCATTACTTTTCCTATTTTAGAATAATTAGGTGTACCATCTTTCTTTTTAAATTTTTCGTATGTTAAATATTCTTTTAAATCATTTCTTTCTACTAACTTAAAATGTTTAAATTTTTTCATTTCTTTTTTCATAAGACAACTTAGCCCTTTCTATTAAAATATTTATACACTAAAAATTAAAATTTTGTTGGATGGGTTAAGATAAATTGGACAACAATAATGTAGAGTAAAAGATTATAATTAAGTTACAATGGAGGTGTAATTATATGGCAAAGAATCATTATACCGATGAATTTAAACAACAAATTGTTGGTCTTTATAAATCAGGCAAAACATCTGGTCAATTATCTAATGACTATCAAATTGGTAAATCCATTGTTTGAAAATGAGTGCATGAATTTAACAATTCAGGATCATTTAAAGCTAAAGACAATCGCTCTGTTGAAGAAAATGAACTTATTCAGTTGCGAAAAGAAAACAAACAATTACGAATGGAAAATGATATTTTAAAGCAAGCAGCACTGATAATCGGCAAAAATAGTAATTATAAAAAATAACAAAGAAAAGTATAAAATTACTAATTTATGTAAAACACTAAAAGTTGCTAGATCAATATTTTATTATCAATTAAAATCAAATAAACTTAGTCAAGCCCAACATATTGATAATACTATTATCAGTATTTTCTTAAAAAGTAGAAAAAATTATGGTACAAGAAAAATTAAAGTTATGTTAGCACAACAAAATATTATATTGTCACGAATAAAAATTAGTCAAATAATGCAAAAATATAATTTAATTTCAAATTATACAAAAATTAAATATAAACATCATAATAACAAAGATATCACTTACAAATATAATAATTTGTTAAATCAAGATTTTGATAATTATAAATTACATGAAGTTGTTGTCAGTGATTTAACTTATGTTTGAATTAATAATCAATGATATTATGTATGTTTATTGATTGATTTGTTTAATCGTGAAATTATTAGCTATGATGTTAGTTCTCATAAAGATGCAAAATTAGTTGAAAGTACTTTTAACAAACTTAATTTTTCTTTAAAAAATATTAAAATATTTCATACTGACCAAGGAAGTGAATTTAACAATAGTACTATTTATAAACTTTTGACTAAGAACAATGTACAAAAATCTTATAGTAAACCTGGATATCCTTATGACAATGCAGTAGCTGAATCTACTTATAAAATTTTAAAAACTGAATTAGTCAAAAATAAAAAATTTAAAAGTATTGAAGAATTTAAATTAGAATTTGGATAGGTTACAATAACTTGGACCATATTTATGTAGACTGTAAAAAATAAGCTAAAATTATTAGGAAAGCAGGAATATAAAAATGGCAAAAAACCAGTACACCGATGAATTCAAGAAACAAATCGTAATGTTATATAAAAATGGTAAAAGTAATATTGAAATTGTTAACGAATATAAAATTTCAAAGGCAGTTCTTTATCAATGAGTAAAAAAATTTGAGAATTCTGGTTCTTTTAAAGCTAAAGACAATCGCTCTGTTGAAGAAAATGAACTTATTCAGTTGCGAAAAGAAAACAAACAATTACGAATGGAAAATGATATTTTAAAGCAAGCAGCACTGATAATCGGCAAAAAGTAATATTAATTACTAAAAATAAAGACAAATATTTAGTGAGGAAAATGTGTCAAATATTAAAGATAGCAAAATCAAAGTATTATTATCAAATTAATAAGATCACTAAAACTGAAATTAATATTTATGAAAATGAAGTTATCAGTGCATTTAAAGAAAGCTATAAAGTTTATGGTGCTAGAAAAATTAAAATTATTTTAGCAAGAAAGAACATTATTTTATCTCGACGAAAAATTAGAAGAATTATGGCAATAAATAATTTAGTATCAAAATATACTAAATTAAAATATCGCAATCATAAATCTCCTGTAAATAATGATCAAATTAGTAATATTCTAAATCGTGAGTTTAGTAATAAAAGACAAAATGAAGTTATTGTGAGCGATTTAACCTATGTTCAAGTTGGTTCAAAATGACATTATATTTGCTTACTAATTGATTTATTTAACCGTGAAGTAATTGGCTATAGCGCTGGAACAAATAAAACTGCTGAACTAGTTCAGCAGGCATTTTATAAAATAACATGACCACTAAATCAAATTAGGTTGTTTCATACAGATCGTGGTAATGAATTTAAAAATAAAATTATTGAAGAAATTTTATTAACATTTAATATTAAAAGATTATTAAGTGCAAAAGTGCCCTTACGATAACGCAGTAGCTGAAACAACCTATAAAGCTTTTAAAACTGAATTTATTAATGGTCGAAAATTTAAAAATTTAGAACAATTAAAGTTGGAACTATTTAATTTCATTAATTAATACAACAATATTCGAATTCATGGTAGTTTGAATTACTTAACTCCAGTTGAATTTAGAAATCAGAAGTCTACATAAAAAGTGTCCTAAAAAGTGTTGCCATTCCAAGAAGAATTAATGACAATTAGTGAAGTTAAACCAATGGTTAATCAAATTGAATTACATCCAGGTTTAAACAATACTGCTGTTGTTCAATTTTGCCAATAAAATGGGATTATTGTTGAGTCATGAGCAACATTAATGTAAGGAAAATGTACGACAAATTCAACAATCCTAAAAATTGCTGAAAAACATCAAAAAACCCCGGCACAAATTTGTTTAAAATGAGCAGTGCAATAAAATATTGTTGTTATTCCAAAATCAACGCATAAAGAACGTCTGATTGCTAATACGCAGTTAGATGATTTTATGTTAGATGAGGAAGATATGACAACATTATTTGCATTATCACAAGAAAGATTGGGTCCTGATCCGAATCATGTTGATTTTTAAAATTATTAACCATTTGTTATAATTTACAATATAACTTAACAAAAGGAATGATATGATGAAAAAAATAATTAGTGTATTGGGAACTATAACAATGATTGCAACACCTGTTACAACAATAATTAGTTGTCAACAAGAAGTAAAACATTATGTTCCAACGCGAAATACCGATATGGAAGCAGATGTTAGTCAGTTTTTATCACAATTTACTTTGCAAGCATTTAACGATGAAGGTGATTATTGAATCAAACATAATAATGATGATTTAATTTTTACAACTTTTAATAAAGATAAAGAAGCGCATACCTTAGCGCCAATTATTAATTATGCCTTTAATAATTCAGAAACAGTTTCAGCTTTTGAATTATCAAAACAAAATGTTTTATTTAAAACATATCTTGTGACAATGCCATCAAAGTTACCAGCACCAGAACAATTGTATCATGATTTTCAACTGTTTCCTTTAATTCGCGACACGACTGCATATAGTTATACAACGGGTGAAACAACAATGCAAGAAACTACAATTGAAGGAGAGCATTTAACAACAACAATTTATTATTTAACAATTAATTTAAATAGTAATGTTTTTTGAAATTATGAAATTAATAAAGATTTATCAAGTTATTTAATTAATTATATTCAAACTAACCCAAGTTTTATTTTTTCACAAAACATAACTGACGAAGCAATTATGACAAGATGGTTAACAAATGTTTATACTGATTCTAATAATTTTAAAATTAGCAATATTAAAACAATTAAAAATATTTCTGATTTAGTTGTTTATTTAACAGATAAAATTAATTTTCAGTTTAATAATTTAGATACTAAACAAATTGGTAACCAAGGGGAATTTAATTTTAATGTTAGTAATCAAAAAAATAATTATCGTTGACAATTAAACAAGTTAAAATATGAAATTCAGTAAGAATAATTATTGTATTTTATTTTCTTTTATAATTTAAACCAACTGTATTTTTAACTTTTGTTAATTTTTTATTGGCAAGATAACGGGCTTTTTCTGCGCCAGCATCAATTAATTGGTCAATGGTGTCATCTTTAATTAATTGGTGATATTTTGTTTGAATTGGCTCTAAGGTTGCAATAATAGCTGTTGCTACTTCTTCTTTTAACTGTCCATAATCACAATTACTTAATTCTTTAACAGTAGATTCAATTGTAATGTTTTTTAAAACAGCATAAATTGTTAAAAGATTACTTACTCCTGGTTTTTGTTCAGGATCATAAGCAATTTTTCCATCAGAGTCAGTTATTGCTGAACGAATTTTTTTACGAATAACATCGGGTGCATCTAATAGTCCAATAAAAGATTTCGGATCATTTGATGACTTACTCATTTTTTTAGTTGGGTTTTGTAAATCCATAATTTTACCACCAACTGGGGGAATAAAATCATTAGGGAGTTTAAAAAGTTCTTGTTGGTAACGATTATTCATTCGTTCGGCAATGTTTCGTGTTAATTCAATATGTTGTTTTTGATCTTTTCCAACCGGAACTAAGTCAGCATCATATAATAAAATATCAGCGGCCATTAAAGTTGGATAAGTTAATAGACCAGTGGGAATAAATCCCGTGCTATTTTCAGCTTTCATTTTAATTGACTTATCTTTAAATTGAGTCATTCGTGATAATTCCCCAACAGTGGTATTACATAATAAAATATGACTTAATTGTGTTAATTCTAAGACATCTGATTGGACATAAATAATTGCATTGTTGGGCTCTAATCCACAAGCATAATATAACGCAATCATATTTTTAATATTACTTCGTAATTCTTCTTTTCCAATAGGGATTGTAATCGCATGTAAGTTTGCAACAAAAATAATTAAGTTATTATTTTTTTGTAGTTCAATAAAATTTTTAATTGCGCCAATATAATTTCCTAATGTTAATTGTCCAGTGGCAGTAATTCCTGAAACAATTGTTGGTTTTTTTCCGTCCATCTTTTTTCCGTCCTGTTCTAAAATTAATACTATATTAGTAATATCATAGCAAATAATTTTCTCTTTGCCATCAAAAAACATCGAAAAATGATGTTTTTTCTTGATTTTTTTTGTAATTTATTTACTATTGTTTGAACAAATAATATAATACCTGTATAGACTTAGAAGGAGAGTACAAAATTATGTCAAAAATTGAGAAAATTTATGCTTGTGAAGTAATTGATTCACGAGGTAATCCAACTGTTCAAGTTGAAGTTTGAACAGAATTTGGAGGATATGGTTCAGCGATGGTACCATCAGGAGCTTCAACCGGAAGTCGTGAAGCATTAGAATTAAGGGATGGTGATAAAGGACGTTACCAAGGGAAAGGCGTCTTAAAAGCTGTCAATAATGTTAATACAAAAATTGCCGAAGAACTTGTTGGAATGGAAGCAACTGATCAAGTTGCAATTGATAAAGCAATGATTGCTTTAGATGGGACAGATTTTAAAAAGAATTTAGGAGCTAATGCAATGTTAGGAGTTTCAATGGCGGTTGCTAAAGCAGCAGCTTGTGAAGTTGAATTACCATTATATAAGTACCTAGGAGGAGTTAACGCTAAAAAACTACCAGTGCCAATGTTAAACATTATTAATGGGGGAGAACATGCTGATAGTGCAATTGATTTCCAAGAATTTATGATTATGCCAGTTGGAGCACCAACTTTTAAAGAAGCGTTACGATGAGCATCAGAAATTTTCCATACATTAAAAAAAATCTTACATGATAAAGGAGATATTACTGCTGTTGGTGATGAAGGGGGATTTGCACCGCATTTTAATTGAGCATATAAAGATCAATCATTAGCATCATTCCAAGTAAAAACACCAGCAGAAGTTGCTTTAGATTTAATTGTTGAAGCAATTAAAGCAGCAGGGTATAAAGCGGGTGAAGATGGTGTGATGATTGCAATGGATTGTGCATCATCAGAATTGTATTTTGAAGACAAAAAATACCACTTTAAAAAAATTGAAAAGGTAACTGGGAAAGAATATGCAATGACAACAGAAGAATTAATCAAATATCTTGCTAAATTAGTTGATACATATCCAATTATTTCAATTGAAGATGGTTTAGCAGAGGCAGACTGAGCTGGTTTTGAGTTACAAGTTAAAACAATGGGACACAAAATTCAAATTGTTGGAGATGATTTATTTGTTACAAATCCAAAAATTACGGCGGAAGGAATTGCTAATGAAGCTGCTAACTCAATTTTAATTAAATTGAACCAAATTGGGACAGTTACTGAAACAATTGATACAATTCAATTAGCACAAAAAGCAGGATGAACAACAGTTGTGTCACATCGTTCAGGAGAAACCGAAGATTCAACAATTGCTGATTTAGCAGTTGCTTTAAATACTGGTCAAATTAAAACGGGAAGTATGTCACGAAGTGACCGTATTGCAAAATATAATCGTTTATTAGCAATTGAAGATGAATTAGGAACAGTTGCTGAATATGATGGAATTAAAACATTCTATAATTTGAAAAAACATGTTTTACATTTAAAAAAATAACCTTACGGTTATTTTTTATTCAATATCTTTTAGTCAATTTAATGTTCGGTTAACAGCAACTTTTCAACCTTTTAGTAATTTTTGAACAATTGTTTGGTCTAACTTAGCATTATATTTTTTATCAACCATTAGAATTTGTTTAATTTTATCATGTGATGTTCAGAAATTAACAGCTAAACCAGCTAAAAAGGCTGCGCCCATTGCTGTTGCTTCAATGCTTTTCGGGCGAATTACTTCCACTTGCGTAATATCAGCTTGGAATTGCATTAAGTATTCATTACGACTAGCACCACCATCAACCTTAATTCTTTTAATTGGTTTTTTCAGATCTTCAGTCATTGCCATAATAACATCATATGCTTGATAAGCTAATGATTCTAATGTTGTTTTTACTAAGTGTTCACGTTTTGTTCCGCGTTCTAAACCAAAGATTGCTCCTCGTGAATAAGAATCCCAGTATGGTGATCCTAATCCAGTAAAGGAAGGAACAACATAGACTTGTTGGTCATCGTTAACAAGATTTGTGTATCAATCAGTTTCACTGGCATGATAAATAATCTTAATTTGATCACGTAGTCATTGCACAGCAGCTCCCGCCGCAAAGACAGAACCTTCTAAGGCATAAGTTGTTGTTCCTTTATAATTAAGCGCAATCGTTGTTAATAAACCGTTATTTGATTTAATTGGGGTTTGTCCAGTGTTCATTAAAATAAAACATCCGGTTCCATAGGTATTTTTAACTTCTCCTGGTTCTAAGCAAAGTTGTCCAAACAAGGCTGCTTGTTGATCACCAATAGCACTAGCAATTGGAATCTGAATGTCAGTATCTTTACTTAATAATCCTGGAAAAGTATGACCATAAACTTCGGAAGAAGATTTTACTGTTGGTAAAATTCCTTTTGGAATATCCATTAAGTTCAATAATTCTTCATCTCATTCTTTAGTATGAATATTAAATAGCATTGTTCGACTAGCGTTCGTTGAATCGGTAACATGTGTTTTACCACCTGTTAAACGATAAATTAATCAAGTATCAATTGTCCCAAATAGTAAGTTATTATCGTTTGCCAATTGGCGCGCACCTTCAACATTATCTAAAATTCATTTTATTTTTGTCGCCGAAAAATAGGGGTTAATAATTAAACCTGTTTTTGCTTGAACTAATTCACTTTTTCCTTGGGCAATTAATTCATCGCAATATTTGGTAGTACGGCGATCTTGTCAGACAATAGCATTATAAATTGGTAAACCAAAGCGTTTATCTCACATTACAACTGTTTCACGTTGGTTAGTAATTCCAATCCCGACAATATCTTCGGGTTTAATTTTTGCTTTATTAACTGATTGTACTAATGTTGTTCGTTGTGAGTTTCAAATTTCAACAGTATCATGTTCAACTCAACCAGCTTTTGGGAAAATTTGACTAAATTCTAATGCATCACTTGCGACAATTTCACCTTTATAATTAATAACAAGCGTACGACAACTTGTTGTTCCTTCATCTAAACTTATAATATATTTTGACATTATAAACGTTTCCTTTCGTTAAATTGTTGGAATAATTTCAGTTTGGATAGGATCAAAATGCGGGTTTGTGATTAATTCACAGCCAGCAGCTGTTAGTAAATGACAAATATATTTGGCAATCGCAGGAGCACTACTTAATCCAGGTGATTTTGTTCCAGCGACATTAATAAAATTTGGATTGTCATGTGCTGGTTTTAAATAAAAATCTTTGGATAGAGGTTCAATTGGGCGTGATCCTGCAAAAGTTTGACATGTTTTTTCCATTTTAAGGTTTGGAATAATTTTAGTTCCAATTTGACCAATTTTTTCATACATTGCTGGTGTTACAAGGTGCGTTTCTGCCTTTGGAATATTGTCTTCCGCAGTTGGGCCAACTAAGAGGCGGTCATCTAACATTGGGGCAACAATAACACCTTTGTCATGAATTGTTGGGACCATAAAAATAATATTTTTTACTAAGTTGCCCTCACTTTTTTTCTAAAACACGATATTCTCCACGCTTAGTAACTAATTCATAATCAGGATAACCAGCTTTTGCAGCAAGAATATCACAGTAATGACCAGCAGCATTAATTAAATATTTTGCAAAATAAGTAACTTCTTGTTCTTGATGCAAAGTTGTAATTTCAAAGTGTTTCTGATCAGAGTGGTACTGAATATTTGTTACCAGGTGATCTAACCGTAAATGTTGATTATTTTTAATACTATTTGAAAAAAGACTTTGTGTTAAGACTACGGGGTCAACAACATATGAAGAAGTACATAATAATGCTCCTTGAACTTCAGGACTTAGATTTGGTTCTAAGGTATGAACTTCTGCTTGATTAATAAGACGTAAATGCTTTGGATCAACATTGTTTGTAATTCCACGTTGATATAGCATTTCTAGGTGTTTTTGTTCTTCATCATTAAACGCAATAACAAGCGAATTAACTTGTTGGTAGGGAATAGTAAGTTCCTTAAAAATTGTTTGATAAAGGTGATGTCTCTCGACATTTAATTTTGCTGTTAATTTCCCTGGCGTTGGATCAAAACCTTCATGAATAACGCCAGAATTTCCAGCGGAGGTTTCCATTGCTACTTTTTTATTTTTTTTCAATTGTAATGGTTGTTAATTGATAACGACTTAATTCACGACTAATTGCCGCGCCAATAACGCCACCACCAATAATACAAACATCATAACTAGGTTTTTTTCCATGATATTTATAATATCCTTTCTATTAAATTGATTAAAATAGTAAGAAGATTCCACCAGTAGCAAGTCCAGCACATGTTGGTGCTACAACTGGAATTCAACTATAACTCCAATCCGAGTGTCCTTTATTTTTTAATGGTAAGACAAAATGAACAATTCGTGGAATTAAGTCTCGAACAGGGTTAATTGCATAACCAGTTGTTCTACCTAATGATATTCCAATTCCAAAAACTGTTAAACCAACAAATAGTGGTTCTCATGACCCTAAACTAAATGTCTTATATTTACCAATTGTTAAAATTGCAGCAACTAACACAAATGTTCCAATAAATTCAGCAAAAAAGTTAAAGAAGGCAGGACGATAAGTTGGTCCAGTGGTATGTATTGTAAGAACAAAATCGGGGTTATCACTAACGGTGTCTTTGATATGTTTTCAATAAAAGATATTAACAATAATTTGGCCAATTAAAGCACCAGCAACTTGCCCTAATAATAAGGCTGGTAATAAAAAACAGCCATTGTTAATAAATCAAGTTTGTTGAACAACCATTGCAAATGTTACGGCGGGGTTTAAATGGGCGACACCCTTTAAAGCGCTACTAGCCATTGCCCCAACCAGTACCGCAAAACCTCATCCAGCGGTAATTGCAAAAAAACCTTGTCCATTTCCTTTTGTTTTTTAATAAAATGTTAGCAACAACACCATTTCCCAAAATAATTAGGAGCATTGTTCCAAACAGTTCTAAACCAAAATGTTGAAAAAATAATTGGGTATTTGTCATGTTTATTTTCCTTTCAAATTTGTAAAGTGTGATGTTTCAATCAGATTTTATTATGTTTTAAGTTAATAATAAATTCCCCCTTTCTACAATAATTTAAATAAAAGAATTATCGATAACTTGCTAATAATTTTTAGCAAATTACTGGAAAGTAATTAATTTTTGGTAATAATTAAAGAAGATTTTTTCTTTCATATATCATAATTTTCTAAATTGTATAAGATTGTTGTTAGAATATGGATCAAGGAAAGGGGCTTCGCCCCTAGGTCGCTGCGCGACCTGTACCCCGCAAACAACACACGGGCAAAAATAAATTTTTTGCACCGTGGTGTTTGCTTGTTTTTTTCTTGGTCTATGTATGTATTTGTATCTTTTTGTTTTTATAAAAATCGTAAAATACCATTAAACATGGCAAGAGTAATAATTGCCCCAAGCAATAATTTAAAAGCAATATCAAAAGCAAAGAAATTACTTATATTATCTCAAAGTAAATTAACATTTTGCATTGTATTTACTAATGCATTAGCATACTTTCCAACCTCTTTAATACCAGGCAAAGTATTAAATGCTCAAATAAAACCATTTTTTATATGACAAAACACATTATATCAAGTACAAGAACTATAAGGTAATTTTCATATATCACCAGCATTAATTTCATCATTTCAATCCATAGCATTATAAATGCTAAAATTAAAACCCAAAATTGCAATGCCAATTTTTTCTGTTAATCTAGTCGTATTAAATCTAATTAAATTAAAACCTTGATATTTTGAATTATCTGCCATATCTAATAATTTTATTGATTGAGTATATTTATCATTATTAGAAGGCAAAACATCAGTTTTATAATCTCAATTTGAATAATAAGAAAAATAATCATTAGTATTATTTATAGTATAAGCATTATATAATTGCACTTGCGGTTCTAAATAACCCGAAACTGTATCCGGAAATCTTAAAATATTAAAAAGCATTGATTTTGGATATAATAAAAAACCATTTTTTATAAAAAATACAAAACCTAAATTACCATTATCAGATGAAAAATAAATCTGCTCTTTAAAATTTGAAATATCAAATATAGTTCTTAAAACATTAGAATAAAAATAATCTAAAATTTGAAATAAATTATCTAATAAATAAAAATTTTGTTTAACATCATTAATATAATAATTACTTTCAGATTTTTTAAGAATATCCATATTAATTATTTTTTTATAATTAAAATTTAAAACTAAATAGTTTATATCAAAATGCCGATAACTTTGATTACCAATAATCGGCATAAACAAATATGGTATTATTTCTCAATTAAAAGTGAATTCATATTTTACATCATTTTTATAAACAAAAATATTTAATAATTTAGTTGACATTTGATAATCTACAATTAATCTACCTACGGAACTCTTAGAACTATTTGCTAAATTTCAACTTAATCTATAATTTCAAGCACTGTTTTTAATTTTATTAAATCAATAATTATCATCATTTTTATCAGCACTCACATTTGAAATAAAAGGAGTTTCAACACCAAAACTAAACGCATAATTACTAAGGTCTAAACCTTGCATAAAATAGTCTTGTCGCAACATTAAACTAGATTGAAAATCATATTCACTCGCTTCTTTATAATTTCAATCTTTAAAAATATCATTACTTTTTAAATTTTCTGAATATAAAAAATTGGAATTAACTTTATTAAAATTATCTAAATTAGATGTTATAAAAACAAAAGGAGATATTAAAGAAAATAATAAAAAAATAACATAAAAATAAATAATAAAAACTTTTTTCATATTTGTATTTCCTTTCTTATCTAACTGCAAATATAACTCTTATAATCATTAACATAATTCCAAAAGCAATAAATAATCTAAAAATAGGATGAGTTGCTATAATAAATAAATGAGCGATTAATTTATAAAAATCATTTGAACTATTAAATCACTGTTTAATTGTCGCCATTGCTGTCTCTGACGCTAAAAAAATATTTGCAACAAATGTTATACCAATAATACTTGCTACGAAAAAAAACCATAATAATTTAACCATTATTTTTTCCTTTTTTTTGAAAACTCTTTATCTGTTTCATTTATACCAAGTTTTATTTTTCCAATTGCTCCTGCTGCTTGTTTAGTATTTTGAGACATTGTACTTAATTGTGGTGCAGAACCAACCAAACGCATAACAATTCCTAAAATACCCCCTATAATTCAAAGAACATATAAAGGTATATCTGTTGCTGGTAATTTTAAAGTTCACATCCAGTCCATAATTTTCATAAATATATCAATAACAACATTAAAAGCATCATCCCAACTCGTTAATAAATTCATAATTATTTACCTCCTTTTTGTAAATTTTCAACTAATCTTGTTGCTCCCATTTTTTCTAAATCTTCTAAACTATCAAAATTAACATAATCTCAATAAGTCAATGACTTATCTTTAACACTATCATTTTTAACATCTCTAACAAATTGCAAATATTTAGTATCATATTTCATTGCATCTAACAAAGAAATAGAAATTTTAAAATTACGCATACCAATAGAACTTGCATTTTTTAATTTTACTTTTTTTACCATTAGCAGAACGCTTAACACTTTCAGATTTTCAAATATCATAATTATCCTTATCATCAAAAATACCAATATGAAACTTAAACTTAGGAAAAAATCAAATAAAATACTTTAATATTCCTTTAAATTGAAAAGGTGGTTTTTTACAACTTAACGGCAACATTAACCCCGTCGCTAATTCTCTATATTCTACTCAATGGTGTTTTTCTCGTTGTCCAATAAATACAACATTAATATTATATTGTCGCATAAGAACTAAACTAGGAATAACACCACTATACTTTTTCATAGCACCATCTTTAACCTCATTAGCAGGAACATATAACGCCATTTCATCTAAAACAACCAAATTACTTTCACTATAAGGTATCGGGTTTTTTAAATTATTATTATCAAACATATCAAAAGTTGTTAATGCGATATCTTCATTTTTAATAGGGTAACTAGAATATTTAGTATCATATTTAGAATTAACTAATAAATGAGTTGCTAATAATGTTTTACCGCTCCCTAAACTGCCAATTACCATTGTTATAGGACTTTGTTTAATAGTTTTAAAAAATGCAAGTTGATTTCGTAAATCTTTAAAAAATAAAAATAATACAAACACACTAAATAAATAAGCAAAAATTAAAAAAACAATATTTAATCAACCTTTAAACATATTAGGTTTAAATATAATTAAACAATTTAAAACAATCATAATTAAAGTAAAAAATCAATTCATTAAATATCAATTTATAATTCATTTTCTAATATTTAACACTTTAAAACACCACCTTACATATTTTAGAAACCATATAAATAACAAATCATATAGTAAAGAAAATAAATAATCATATAACTATCATACAAACATAATATTCAACAGTTTTATCAACCAAACCTAATTTATTTGCTGGAATAAAAAAAGCAAACTGATATAAACCTTGATAAACTTTATCTAAAAACTGATTTCAAGTCATTAACTAAACCCCCTAAATATCAATCTAAATATTCAAAAAATAACAGCAATAATAAAAGTTAAAAATAAAATAAAACATATATAGGCTAATGCTGGGGGCATATCTGCACCGAATATAATTTGCATAAATTCAATATAAATTTTACTTTTTAACTTTTTAGAGGTTTAAAATTATTAATATTAATATCCGTGAATTAATTTTCTTAATGTTTCAATTCCAAGCACTAAAAACATTAAAACAATAGGAATAATTAAAATTGCATTTGCACCTAAAAATGTTAAAAATCAAGTCGTAAATTCTTTCGCTCAATTTGCAATAACACCAACTCAGGCCTCAATTGCTTTAATAATTCCGTCTGTTCCGCTATCCATTGCCATTAAATTCATATAGTAATTCCTTTCTAATTAAAAATAATATTTTTTAAACCCCTAAAAAGTTAAAAAGTAATATAAAAATATTACTAATAATTAACTTGTTAAATTTTATTAATAACTTGTTGCTGTTTAATTTGTTCTTTAAGAGACTTAATAATTGCACGATTATTTTGAATTTCTTTGCGATGTTTAAAGGCTATAATACTATCAACAAAATAAAAACCTAAAAGTAAAAACATTGTAATAAAAACCATTACATATAAAAATATAATCATATTATTTAACCTCCTTACTTTTTCTTTTTTCCAATTCAATTTGTAATTTTCTTATTTTCTTTTGTTGTCGTAAAATTATTGAACTTTCTTTTTTTCTAATAACATTTATTATTCCTGCAATAAAGTAAGCACAAATTGGAACCATAATAATTAATAAAATAATTTCAGATAAAATCGCCAAATTAATCACTCTCCATTTCTCTTTTTAACTTTTTAATTTCCAAAGATAATTTTTCGTTTTTTAATTTTTTATTTTCTTTTTGTTCTTTTGATGCAATACACAAAGAAAAAATAATTGAAATAACCAATGGAAATAAAAGCAAGCAAGATAATACAATACTTAAAATTTCTTTATCCATATTTTAATTATTCCTTTCTATACTTAAAAATTTATCTTTTAATTTTTCATTTAAAATCAAAAACTCTTTTTCTGTAAGAATTTGTAAATTAATATTTTCTTTTTTTAATAAATGTTTTAATGCTTTTCTTAACATAAATAATGGTATTTTACTAGGTAAACATTGATGTATAACATTAACTAAATATTCTAATCGTTGTTTATATAATTTAGTTTGTTTTTTCATTGTTTAACCTAGAATAATATTGATTAATTAAAACAACATTTTCATTAACACAGTTTCAGCAATAAGTAGGACCATTTTCTCAAACAGTATCATTAATACAAACCATACATAACTGTTGTTTCATATTAACTATTACTTTCTGATATTGTTGAACTATTAGAATATTTGTTAATAAAATCTTGCTCGCTATTATTTTCTACATATGGTTCAACTGTATTAATTTTTCCATCTCATTTAAGCGAAACATAAAATAAATTACCATCAACTAAATAAGGTTTTAATTTCAAATAATTATCATCAATTACTTTAAATCATTTTGACTTTGATAAATCTTTTGTACCTTTAACAGTACCATTTTCTAACTTAATAACTGGTGTAAATGTATAACTATCTCATTTACTTTCATTACCTTTATCATCCTTAATAATTTTATCAGTTGAAATATCTATCAACTGTACTAGAAATCCATTCATAAGATTTCTTCTTTTTCTTTTAAATAATTTAATTAAATTACTTAAAAGATTTCAGGTTTAAAACTTAAATATAAAAAATGATTAATTAAAAATAATAATACAAAATTAGTGTTTTTTATTTGAATAAGTTTTTATAAATAAAGCATAAAAAAACATTTAATTATATCTAAGTTTCTTAGCGGGAAACCTTTTAAGATTTGAAACTCAAACATAATCAAATGTTTAAGTTAATTTAATAATACAATAAAAATTAAAATTGTCAAATTTTCAGCACAAAAAATAAAGATATTATAAAATATACATCCCCAACTTTTTTTTTTTTTTTTGTTTTAATTAATTTGTGGCAGTTGTTTTAGCGGGTAACTGCCACTTTTTAATGAGTTTTTAACTCATTTTTTTAATTTTAACACCTTAAATTTTGACTTTTTTTAGCAGTAAAATTAGTATTTTTAACTAAATTTTTAAATATTTTTCTATCAACAGAAACATATTTTTTATATTCTCTAAACTTATCTAAACCATAATAACTATCACAACTAAAACCAATTTTATAACTGTTTTCATCGCCAAAAGCAAAATAATTTAAGTTATCTTTAACTGAATAAATTAAATCTTGTTCAGATAACTCAACAACTCCAACCTTTACTCTTGGGTTTTTACAATTTTTACTAAATTGATACGCTTTAATATTTAAATCATAATGATTTTGCGACTTATCATTATTAGCAGTTTTTACAATATATTTAGCAAGATATTTAACAACATCTTCATTAGAACCTGCACGAACTTTAATATTTTTATTAATACCATATTTTCAATATTGTTGTACTACACTATTAGGTATTTTTTGATTCAATATGATATGAAAGTGAACTGCTCCTCGTTTTTGATACTCATAAGTATACATATATTTTAAAATTCCTTTATGATGTTTAGAACGAATAGGATTGTTTCATCAACGATTAATATTATTAAAAAATAACTTTAAATCATTTTTACATTTTTTAACATCTTTCTCATTAACTGCATAAGTTAAAGTCAGAAAACTTAAATTTTTTGAATTTGAAAAATTATGATACGCTTTGCGAATACAATTTCCTTGGGTGCGAATGCGATTATTTCATAGTTTTTTATCATTTTTTCCAGTATTTTTAATTCCCGTTTTATTACGAGGGTTATTATTAATTAATTCTAACGGTAAGACAATATTTTTAACATAATTACCATAAAAGACTTTTTTTAAATAATATTCTTTTTTAACATAATTTAAATCATTCATAATTACATTATGACCTTTATTTGTTAAATTATCTTGAATAAAAACATTATTCATTTTTATAAACTCCTTCCAAATAAAAAAACACTTAATTACATTTAAAAGTTTCTTAGCGGGAAACTATAAAAAGTTTGAAACTTTCAATATAATTAAGTGTTTATATTTGAAAGTTATTTTTATTGTAATATATTATTTTTAATTTTGCAATATCTATTTTAGTGATGTGCAGTTATGATAGTTAATTAAATCAATTTTAACATAAGTTTTATTTTTATTAGTATCTTTTGCAATAGCAAGATGGTAGCCTTCCCGTGTAAAGGAAAAATATGTTGCAAATTTTAATTGGCTTAATTTTAAATGCATGCGAATGCTTTTTAAGCAATCAATAATTTTGTGATAAATTTCAATTTTCATTTTAGAATTCTCCTATTAAGTTTGTTACTACCTTTATTTTAACCAAGTTTTTTTTTTTTTTTTTGGAAAAATTATTAGAAAAATATAATAATATTTTCTTATTTATTAACTTAACTAAAATTGATGATTGTATAAAAGAGCATAAGTATTTATATATTGAAAAAATAAGAGAAAAGAGATGGAAGAAATCAAACACAATAGTACAATTAGAAATTATACTAATCATGTATTATAAATGAATAAGGGATGATGATCTAATCGCGGATATACAAGAATGTTCAAAAAATTAAGTGTTCAAAAAATTGATTATCAAAAACAATTAATTGATAAAGAATTACAAGAAAATAATATGGTTAATCACAAAAAACACATAAAATAGTAGTTATGTTAATAGTTAATAAGGAACATTTAGATAAATTTTTAACAATAATTAATAGATATAAAGATTTTCATTGAAGTTGAAATCTAAGATATAAGTGTCTTCTGAATAAATAACATTTTTTGTTTTATATAAAATATGTTATTATTTAATCAATAGATTTGTTGCACTTGCATTTACAATTTACATTATTAAAATCACTATGAAAATAATAAAGGAGAGAGTATCGGATGAACAGATTTTCAAAGACAATTTCAAATTTAAGTATTTATTATATGATAACATTATTACACTTTCTTATTATTGCAACTTTGTTAATTTTAATTAAAAGATTTATTAATAGCAAAATTGAAAAATTTTCTGGTAGCTTATTTCGGTGAATTCAAAATAGTTTACATGCTAGTTTAACTTCAATTCAAAACGTCGGAATTATTTTAACTGTTTTTTCGTTGTTTTTTATTGTAATAATATTAATTAATTCAAGAAAATCAGCTACACAAAGATTAGGTTATTTTTTCGGTATTGGCAGTGGTCTACTTTTATTGTGTGTTTCTTTTCTGCCTTTAATCTTTATCAAAACGGCTAATATTAGTGATGAATTAATGATTTTTGCTCTAGTAATGTTATTCATATTTTTTGGTTTTAGCAGTAGTTTACTATTAATTGGTTCAATATTTGGTATCATATCTGCAAAAACGGAAGCTAATAATTATGAACCTAAAGTAAAAATTAATAAAAATATTAGTTAATTTTAAAGCATAAAAATAAGCCTTGCTCTTGGTTAAGATAGTCCCTATTTCTTATAATTATATTTAAGAACAATTTCCCGATTGTTTTTCGCACCAATTGATTTTGAGATTACCTCCGGAAACTTTAAAACATTTTTATGGACTAATTTCTGGTGTTCTCTATTCATAACAGGTAAAATCTGTTCTTTTTTTGATGTCAAAACTTTATTAATAGCATTTTGTAAACCTTCAAATAACACTAATTTATCATAATTAAAAATAATAATAAATTTAATTTTAAAACTAAGGACCTTTTAATTGGGACTTGATTATATTATAATTAACTTATTAATATTAAGTGAGGCAAAAAAATGAAATTACATCCACTGGTAAAAGAAGTTTTAATTACTGTAGAGGAAATTGAACAAAGATGCTTAGAATTAGGACAAGAAATTAGTAGTTATTATCTTAATGAATATCCAGTTCAAGATAATACTATTTTATGTTTAGGGTTACTAAAAGGTTGTATTCCTTTTATGGCAAAATTTATTTCCCATTTAGTTAGGGTAGAATGTGAAACTGAATATATGGTTGTTTCATCATATTTTGGTGGGGTCAAAAGTAATAGTGTTCCACAAATTTTACTAGATTTACCAATTCCAGTCACAAACCGTGATATTTTGTTAGTAGAAGATATTATTGATAGTGGTAAAACAGTTAAAATGATTAAAGAATATTTATATTTAAAAGGAGCTCGTAGTGTTAAAGTTGTTACTTTATTAGATAAAAAAGCGGGACGGGAAGTGGATTTAGTTGCTGATTGATATGGCTTTGATGTTCCTCATGCGTTCTTAATTGGCTTTGGATTAGATTATGAAGATCGTTTACGAAATTTACCATATATTGCAATTGCTGATCCGGAAAAATTAAAAATATGACAATGAGGAACAAAAAAATAATTAAACAATAATAGTAAGTGTGAAATTATTATTGGAGGCATAAATGAAAAAAATTACAACAAGAATGATTACAATTAATAGTATTATTATTGCCATTTTTTTATTGTTTGCATTAGTTCCTTCATTGGGATATATTGCAGTTGGTCCAGTTAATCTGACTTTAATGCACATTTTATTTTTAATTGGAATGTATGCTTTATATGTCACAATGAATCTAAATTTAATTTGATCAGGTTTAATTTATGGTCTTGTTTTTGGTTTGTCTTCGTTAGTTCAAACATTTATTTCACCAGGAATAACAGCTTTTATTTTTATTAATCCGTTATTTTCTGTTGTTCCGCGGGTTTTAATGGGACTTTGTGTTGGCCTTTTAGCTTATTTTTTAACAAAGATTTCGGATAAAATTGAAGCAAAAATTTATGCGAACCAAGTTACTGAATTAACATGATATCAACACCACTATTTAAAAATTTATAATGTAATTATTGCTTTTACAACAGCAACCTTAAATACTATTTTTGTTTTAGTTTTTATGTATTTTATTGGTCCCTTAATTTATACTAATCCTGATCAACAAGCTATTTTTAAAACTTTTACTTGGCTTATTTTAGCAACAAATTACTTACCCGAGATGGCATTAGCGGTTGCAATTTTTCCGCCGGTGGCTTATGCTTTACGAAAACTTTATTTATAATTTTAATCTTATTAAAAAAATTACTTTTAAAAAAATAATCTGTATTGTCTTCTTACTAAGAACATTATAAAATTAATAATAAGAAAGAAGCGATAAATAGTGAAACAACCGGCAGGACTTATTTTTTTTGTTATCACCACTGTTATATTTTTGATATCTTTTATTATGGCTACTAGGCTATTTTTTAGCTCGATTTCACACTACAGATGAATTTTCTGATCAACTAGAAAACAATAAGACTGAGTGAGTAAATATTATGGTTGTGATGTTATTATGATTTTTTTGTTCTATCATTATTGCGCTAATATTTTTAATTTATACATTAGTCCAATATTTGCGAGTCTATCAGGATTTAAATAATGCATTACGAAGTTTATTTGGCTTAGCATGAATTATTTCCTTTTTTCAAAAAGTTTTAAAAATTAAAGCATAATTAATTATAAGTAAGATAAAATAATGGTATAGAGGAGAGAGTGGTTTCAATGAAGAAAAAAATTGCAATTTTAGGGGATTCATTAACATTTGGTTATTTACCAATGGGCATTGGTAAAATGTCAGAAACAGATAATTGACCAGCAAAATTAACAAATTTATTAACTCAACATTATCAAACAACAGAAATTGAAATTCAAACTGATGCCCAACCAGGGCGAACAATTATTAAACCATTAATTGATTTTGGATTTCCACAAGATAATGGGATGGACAATTTATTAGCGTTATATCAAAAAGCAAGTCCGTTTAATTTGTTTATTATTTTTTTAGGAACAAACGATTATTTTGCTTATGATGCATATGCAAAATTAAAAGAAATACCAGACTATCCAATTGAAAAAAAGATTGTTAGTTCATTAGGACAATTAATTAATCAAATGAAAAATTTTCATCGTGATAATCATGAAGAAATTAATTATAAAGTATTAGTTGTTTGTCCACCAAAAGCATTAACGATGCATGATGGTGAATTATTAACTTCATTACCAGGGGCTTATCAAGAACATTTTGCTAATTTAAAGATTCCTGTTGTTAATTTACAATTAACTGCTAATCCGCATTTAGAAGATCAAACAAAATATGATGGAATTCATTATACACCAGCGGAAACTTCAGCGGTAGCACAAGCCATTTTTGATATTATTGTTACTGACAATTTGTTAGCAGTAAATTAATCTATACTTGTCAAACATTTTGAAAGGAATAAATAAGAATGATTATTGGCATTTATGGTTATATTGGAACTGGAAAAACTAGCGCTTGTGAATATCTCCAAAATAAATATCATTTAACATATTTAAATGCTGATCAAATCACCAAAGAAATTATGCAAGAAAAAACAACTTTAATGTTCTTAAACAAAACTTTTCCAGGAGTTGTTAAAAATGAGGTTTTAGATCGTTCTTATTTACGAACAATTATTTTTACTAATCAAACAGCTAATACTAAGTTAAATAATTATTTGTGGCCAAAAGTAAGCGACAAGATATTAACAATAATTAATGATAATCCATTGCAAAATTTTTTAATTGAAGCGGTGGGAATTAATATTTTACCTGTAACTTTTAAAGCTAAGATTTTAATTACTGCTAGGGAGGAAACCATTTTAGCACGGATTGCGGTTCGTGATCAGCAACCAGCAGGACAAACAAAACAATTATTAAAAATTCAAAAGAATTTATTTAAAGATATTAAACCAGATTATCAAATTGAAACCACTGAATCATTGCAATTTTTATATGACCAATTAGATAAAATAATGAAAGAAATATTAGGAGATAAACAGTAATGCATCGTTTTTTTGCAACTACATTAGACAATGATTATTTTGTTTTAACAGTTGATGATGTTAAACAAATTAAACAAGTTTTACGTTTAAGAGATAATGAACAAATAATTTGTATTTATAATGCTGAACATTATTTAACAACAATTAAAGTTGTTTTGCCACAGAATTATTTGTTTAAATTAACAAAAAAATTGAAACAAAATCATGAAAGCCCAATTAAGATTCGTTTAATTGCTGGTTTAATTCGAAATACAAAATGAGACTATTTACTGCAAAAAGCTACTGAATTAGGGGTTAATGAAATCATTCCCTTTCAGTTTAAACGTTGTATGGTACAATTAAAAGGTGAAAATAACGTTAAAAAAATTGAACGTTGAACAAAAATTTGTAAAGAAGCTAGTGAACAAGCATATCGAAATCAGATTCCGTTAATAAAAGATGTTGAAAGTGATTTAAAAGTTTTTCAAAAATATCAAAGTGATGTAAATCTTGTTTGTTATGAAAAAGCTGCACCAAATTATTCACAATTAAAAAACTTTTTACACCAAGATTTTACAAGAATTACGATTGTAGTTGGACCAGAAGGTGGGTTTAGCGAAGAAGAAATTGCGGTTTTAACAACGTATGGTTATCATTCAGTTTCATTGGGGCAACGAATTTTACGGGCAGAGACAGCACCATTGGCTATTTTAACAATGATTATGTATGAAAAAGAGTTATAGGAGAAAGCAAGGATGACAAAAGTAGTATTGATTAAAGCACTAGTTAGTGTCGCAAATGTAATATTATATACCGGTTTAGTATTAATTTTTTTAATTCTAGGATTACAAAAATGAAATATTGCGGCAGTAACGGGATATAAAATTGGTTATGTCTTAATTGGTTTTGCAACTGTTATTTTTGTTATTTACCATTTAGTTCGAATTCATGAACTGAAAAAAACGCCATTTCAATTATTACGAAAACATATTATTTTTATGCAAGTTTTTTATATTGGACAATATTTAATTTTTGCTATTAGTTTGTTTTTTTTAATTTTAGCTAATACAAAAGTTTTAAATCCAGCTCAAATTTTTATTTTTTGATATGTTTGGTTTCCAACTGTTTTTGTAGGAACGATTGTTTTCTCAGTTTTAGAATCAATTGTTCGTGTTGAAGAACGAATTTTTATTGTCAAGAAAAATTGACAAGATTCTGAATTATGAGAAAAAGAACAGCAAAAAGATAATGCTGACTTAGCATTAGAAAAAGATGATTCTACAAAAAAAACACAAAATCCTTTTTTTGATGATAATAATAGTAATTAGTTTATAATTAGTAAAAAGATAATTAATAAAGGAGTATGAAAAAATGAAGAAATTTTTAGTTCTACTAACTAGCATTTCATTAGTAACAGTAGTTAGTACCAATGTTGTTGCATGTATACCTCAACCAAAAAATGGGAACGATGCTATTGGTGATAAATTAGATTTAAGTTTATTTGCTTTTGATAAAATGCAAAACAATAAATTTAGTTTGAAAAAAGATAATGTAATTGTAAATGATAAAATTAATTTAGAATCAGGGATAACAAAAGGAATTCAAAATATTATCCCAATTTATTTGCCTTGAAATGAAGTGGATGTTACAGTTACAATTGGTAAAACACCAGCAACTTTTAAACAAGTATATCTTAAAATGCAGGTAAAAGATGGGGCAAAATCAATTAAAGGTTCAGTAATGTGGGGAAACTTAGAAGCAACACCAAAAGCATATGTTGATCTTCGTCCTAACATAAAAGATTGACAACCAGAAGGACAAAGAACATTAAAAGTTAAAGCAGAAGGTGAATTAGAAACAGCAGCTTTTAACGCTTTAGGCGGATATGCACTAGGTAAAAGTGATTTAACAGGACTTGGTTTAAGAGGAACATATGATAAAGCTACTAATACTTTTACTGTTACAGCCGATGGTGCAACAAGTGAATTCTTTGCAACTAGTGATCTTGTTTTTAATACAGTTATTAATTAATAATTTTACCAACTACTTAACAAGAATGAAAGGTACATAGTGAGGTGCTTTTATGTTAAAGATTGGAACAATTGGAACTGGGAATATTGTTAGTGAATTTATTGAAGCTTGTCGGGAAGTATCGGGAGTTGAAGTTAGTTGTCTTTACTCACGTAGTTTAGAAAAAGCTAAAATTTTTGCGTTCAAAAATAATTTATCAGTACGAATAGTTGATAATTTTGAAGATATGTTAGATCATATTGATATTATTTATATTGCATCACCAAATGGGTTACATTATCAACAAGCAAAGTATTTTTTACAACAACAAAAACATGTTTTAATTGAAAAACCAGCAACTTTTTTAGCTCAAGAGTTAATTGAATTAAGAGAAGTAGCAATTATTAATAATGTTTTTTTAATGGAGGCTTTTAAGCCACTTCATTTACCAGCATACCAAGTTTTACAAGAAAATGTTAATAGAATACATCCGTTTTTA
Organism: Spiroplasma endosymbiont of Glossina fuscipes fuscipes; assembly: GCF_049669535.1. NCBI lineage: Bacteria > Bacillati > Mycoplasmatota > Mollicutes > Entomoplasmatales > Spiroplasmataceae > Spiroplasma > Spiroplasma endosymbiont of Glossina fuscipes fuscipes. The sequence continues at coordinate 1,104,908 of NZ_CP187162.1, read as the reverse complement.
GCAACTTTTCATTGTAACCAATATTCAAGTCGAATGAAAGAAGTTTTATTAGATGATTATAATTCTGTTTTTGATAAAACCTTAGGGAAAGGTTCATTGTATGATATGTTAATTTATCCGGTAGAATTAGCAGTTGCTTTATTTGGCCCAGTTAAAGATGTCAAAGCAATGAGTCACAAGTTAAAAAATGGTGTTGATATTAATAACGTTGTTCTTTTACGTCATCACAATAATATTTTAACAAATATTGTTTGTTCAAAAGCAGCGGTCGGAATTAGTGATAGTGAAATTTTAAGTTACGATGCAACAATTAATTTTACTAATTTAACAAAATTAGAAACAATTATGATATATAACCGGTTAACAAACAAGACAATGATGTTTCCATTAGCAGCTGAACATCAGAATAAAATGTATTATGAATTACAACATTTTGTGAATATAATAAATACAGGGAATTATCCTGAAATGCAGCGGTTATTAGATTATTCTATTGCAGCAATTCGCATTTTAGAAGCAGTACAAGTTAACGAAGAACAACAGGGAGAACTATTAAATGAAATTAAATAGATATATTGATCATACTTTATTAAAACCAGATACTACAACTAGTGAGATTAAGCAGTTATGTCTTGAAGCAAAACAATATGATTTTGCTTCAGTCTGTATTAATCCAACATATGTGTCATTAGCTCATGAATTATTGCAAGATAGTGCTGTTAATGTTTGTGCTGTTGTTGGTTTTCCATTAGGAGCAAATACAACAGCAACAAAAGTAACAGAAATCACTAATGCTTTGCAAGAGGGAGCGAATGAAATTGATATGGTAATGAATATTAGTCAGTTTAAGTCAAACAATTATAATTTAGTAGCAGCTGATATGGCGGCATGTAAAAAAGCGGCGGGAACAGCTGTTGTTAAAGTTATTTTAGAAACATGTTTATTGTCAGAAGCAGAAATTATTAAGGCATGTCAATTAGCAGAACAAGCAGGACTTGATTTTGTTAAAACGTCAACTGGTTTTAGTAAAGCAGGAGCAACAGTGACAAATGTTAAATTAATGAAAGAAACAGTTGGTGATCGTTTACAAGTTAAAGCGGCTGGGGGTGTTCGTAGCAAAGCCGATGTTCTAGCAATGATTGCCGCAGGAGCAACTCGAATTGGAACTAGTGGTGGTGTTGCGATTATGCAAGATAAAACACACTTAGTAGGTTATTAATTAAAATAAATAGAACAGTGGGGGCAAAAGAATGTACATATTAAAAAATGATAATTTAGAGGTACAAATCAGTAAAAATCCTTTTGAACTAATTTCGTTAAAAAAAGTGGTAAGGAATATGTTTATCAGCAAGATAGTACTTGAAAAAAAATCATGACCAATTTGTTTTCCAATTACAGGAAAACTAATTAATGATCAATATCAACTTGCTGATAAAACATATCACATGACAGGACATGGTTTTTTTCGTGCTATTACTGATTGAGTTGTTGTGACACAAACAACTGATACGTTAGTTGTTGAATATGTTGCAACAAAAACTTTTTATGAACAATATCCTTTTACTTTTAAATTAGAAGTAACATACCAATTAGTAGGAACGGAATTAATTAATAAGGTTAAAATTACTAATCTTGATTCAGAACCATTACCTTATAATTTTGGATGGCATCCAGCGTTCATTTGTGATGATCATTTAGGAAAAATTATATTTGATCAACCCCAAACAGTTACCCATATTCCGGGTGGAGTTTTTTAGGAACAGCAATGACAACGGAGATCAAAAATGAAATCGAATTAGATGAGTATGATTTTACAACAGGACAATGTTATGCTTTGTTAAATCAAACAACCCCGAACAAGTATTAATTGTTGATCCAACACGGGTTGTTCGTTTAACAACAAAGGGATATCCTAATGTCTTGATTTGAAAATGTCAAAATGATGCAAAATATATTTGTGTTGAACCATGAGATGGACATCAAGATGATATTAATTATGCTACAACACCATTTGATCAAAAACCATGAATTAATCATCTTGCACCACACGTCACAAAAGAATATGTATTACAAGTTGAATTAAAAAAATAAAACCTCTTAAGAAATTAAGAGGTTTTAATCAATTAAATGAATATTATTTTAAAGGTTACAATAAACAAGCGAGGGGGATTGCCTGTTGCCTAAAGAAAATATTAGGTAGGAAAATATTGTCAATAGATTTTTATTGTAAAAAGTTTCTACTGTTTTTGATACAGTACTTTATAATATTCAGCAGCATAATATTTATTATAAAGTATTAACCATTTTTTCTTCATTCTTGCAGCATCGTTAGAATGAATTGGTGTCACATTATTATTTAATAAATATTTTAGGATTTAAAATTTAATATTTAAAGTAACAAAAGGTAACAAGAATGTATTCGGTTTTTCTTTGTAAGTAGTTCTTTATAATTAATTTTAAATAATAATGTTCTGATTATCACTTTTATTATCTCGCAAAAAGGTAAAAAATCATTTTCTTTTTTGAAGGGTTTCGGAATTATCAAATAATTATATTGGTTAAATTTAGGAAATTATTTTCATTTTTAAAAAAATAAAAACCATCATAAGATGGTTTTTATGTAGTACTTATTTTTTGCAAAGTTTGGTAAAATTTTGTTTTAATGATTTTATTATTACAGTAATTATATAAATACATACTACCAATTAAAATTCCTAAAATTGCGATAAAAGCAATGATAAATCACACATATCCTGGCAAACCAAAAAAGGTTCCGTGGACATTTAAAAAGAAATATGGATATCAACGATTTTCAGTTACGCCAGGTGTGTTTCTAGGTCAAGTAAAATGATCACCAGAAAGACGACGTAATTCGCCTCTAATCATTGCGTAAGCACAATATCCTAGTAAAACAAGGACATATTTTCAAAAGTTTGTGTGAAAAAATTGTTTTAATTTAATTTCTTGCTTGTTTTCCATAAAAAATAGGACATAAACGACAAATGCAATTGGATTTGTCATATGATCAATAACAGTTGTAATTCATCCCAAGGCACTTCCTGGCAAGGGTTGTGTTGGTAATAGTAAGCAATTATATATAATAAAAGTAATGGTAATATAACAAGCGGTGGCTAGCGCAACTGGATATGATTGAATTTTATTTTTATTTTCTTGATGTTGGCGAATTCCACTAATTAAGAATCAGAATAAGATTCCTAAGTTTGATAAACAAGTAAAAGTTGTAAAAAAATCTAATGTATATACTGTGTAATCACCATGGTAACGGTTAATAATATCATTTTGATTGAGAATCCCATTGACAAATGCTCATGTTAAGATGGCAATTCCAACTATTGCAAAAAATAGTTTATAAATCTGCTTTCAAATTAATTTTATTTTTAAAGTCATTTATAACTATTTCTCCTTGATTCTTGCTTGATTTGTAGTAATTCTAATATTTCTGCAATTACTACTATAAATATTGTAGCATTGATTAGTTTAAAAACTGGACAAATTAATTAAGATAAGAGGAGTCTTGCAAAATTAATGTTTTTTTTGAAAAAGGTATACATTTTAAATAAAATTCGGTAAGATAATATAAACCTAAATTATAAGGTTTAATTAGAAGAGGTGTAATGATGTCAAAAAAAGAACTAGCAGAGTTAATTGCAGGCCAATTTAATTTATCAAAATCGCAAGCGGGAGAAATTGTTGATTTTGCTTTTGATAAAATTAAAGAAACTTTAGTAAAAGGAAATGAAGTCGCAATTGCAGGATTTGGGAAATTTGCTGTATCAGTAAGAGCAGCAAGAGATGGAAGAAATCCAGCTACTGGGGAAACAATTAAAATTCCAGCTTCTAAAGCAGCTAAATTCAAAGCAGCTAAACAATTAAAAGATGCATTAAACTAATTAGCAGTTAGTTAAGGTTTAACTGTAATGTTAAATAATTTATTTAACAAGGGCAGTATTAATAAGTGGCGATTTTTGTTGAGCCATTACAAATTAATAAATTTGTCAGAAGAACAGTTAGTGTTAATCATGTTGATTATGAACTGTTCTTCTTCTGATAAAAGGTTCATCACTCCGTTAGAAATTGCTAATCATTCCAATTTTACTGAAACAAAAGCAAAAAATATGTTAGATCAATTAAAACAAGATGGTTTTATTGATATTAAGATGAAAAAAGATGTTTTGGAAATGGATTTGTCGCCAATTTTTAACAAAATTATTATTGCAATCGAAAATTTAGAGTTAAATGTTGAAAAAAAGATTTTGTTTGATCAAGTCAATCAAATTTTGCAAGAACCTTTAAATGAACACGATAAAGCTACTTTAAATACTTACTTAGAGAATAAAATTTCTGATTTTCAATTAACCCTAATTATTACTAATCATCAAGAAACAAAAATGACGTTTAAAGAACTTATTAAGTTTATTGATAATTATCTTAAAAATAAACCAAAATCATTAACTAAATACAATTGATTAATTGATTAAGAACTGGTTTAAAGTCAAGAAAATTAGGCAGGGTCAGAAAAAGTTCATAACCATTTTCTTCAAAAAAAGAAACTGGGATTTGTTTTGTTGATATTAGTTTTATTCATTCTGTTAATTTCTGATATGATAAGATGAAATAACGATCATAGTAATGAAAATAAATAATAATAAAACTAATGCCATGATGTTTTTTAACTAAAGCTAATTGTTTTAACTGATGTGTTTTAATATTGTTTAAGTTGAATTTTTGCTGGTTGGTTTTTTTGCTTCAAATTCGATATAATGGCCTTGATAAAGACCATAATAATCACAACCAGTTTTTTCTTTAAAATAACTTTTTGTGATTATATGCTGTTTTTTTCCAATGGAATAATATTGACTACTCGTTTAAAAAAGAGACCAATATTATGATCAAAATATTTTTGAATAGTATAATTAAGTAAAGTTTCTAAAAACATTCCACGATTATTGGGCAGGTGCATGATTGTTTCCTCCTTAAATATAATTAACAAAAAAGGACACTTGTTCCTTGTAAAAGAGGTGTTAAAATGAAAACAATTAAATTGCGAGCAGTTGATGTCATTAATAAGGAATTTCAAGTTGATTACCAAGGTTATGATCCGAATGAAGTTGATATGTTTTTAGATATGATTGCCACTGATTATCGAGTTTTTGAAGGAATTACGAATGATTTTAATAAAGAAATTAAATATTTGCGTCAACAAATAAATGATTTGCAAGACAAAAATGATGTTTTAAGAGCACAACTTGATGAAACAAAAGCCCAAAAAGCACGGTTAGAAGCAGAAGGTTTTTCAAAAGCTGATCTAATAAAACGAATCCATAATTTAGAAGGTAAGATAAATAATGACTAAATTTTAACAACTAGTTATTAGCAAAATTAACATTTTATTTTTAAGATATAGTATAATTATTATGAGTTATAACAGAACTAGTTGCTATTAACAACAGTTAATAGAGGAAACTCCACGCTCGCACAATCTGTGATGATTGTAGTGTTTGTGCTAATTTAATTCATAAGATTAGGCATAAGGGATCCTTATGACGGCTGAAAAAAATCCTAAGTTTTTTATTAATATGGAATTTTTTCTATAAAAGTGCCACAGAAACGAGTTTTTAAAGAAATTTAAAAAATGGAACGGGTAAACCCCACAAGCGAGAAACCTAAATTTTGGTAAGGGAACTTCTTTTTTCAAAGCAGAAGAAAATAAGAAGATCAATTTTAACAAATTGATAGATAAATAACTAGTATTTTATTTTATTAAATAAAAAACAGAACGTGGGTTATGATGTTATGACTTTGTAAATAAAAATAGGACTTCTATTTTTTTTTTTTTTTTTATTAAAATTGATTTTAATTTATTTTGTTAAAAATTTATTAAGGGCTTGACTTTTTAAAAAAATAAATTATAATTTTTATAAATAAGAAAGGAAAAAAAATATGAAGAAAAATAGTAACAATGATTTAACCGTGAAGAACGATAAGATTTGGGTTCGAATTAAAAAATCATTATTTCACAAAGAATTATATAATCAAAGGTCGATTACTTTTAAAATTACAGTATCAGCAATCTTTTTAGCAGTTGCTGTTTGTTTGAGTTTATTAGAGATTTTTAATATTCCGACCCCCTGAGGAGCAACTTTTGGGTTACGCTTTTTTGATACATTAGTGATCATTTATTCAATTTCAATTGTTGGATTAGGGCTTGCCTTATTAGAGGGGATAGCTTTACCTTGGATTCATAATCTAATTGATGGTCACCACACCTGAATAGAAATGGCGTTTTTTATGATTTCTAACATCCTGGTTATTTTTATTACATGGTTTATTTATTATATTTTGTTTAATGCTTATTACAAAGTAAAGGTTCCTGAAGATGTTGGTGATCATGCAATTCATGAATATCATCATGTTAAAAAAGCTCATGATCACCATCATAAAATTATTAGTATTACTTGAACCAAAAAAATTTTAGCGTTTGTAATTATTATTCCATTATGTGCTTTAGTTGAAGCATTATCGTTTCTAATTGTTGCAAAAATTTTAGTAAACACTGGTCATTCACATTTAGAAGAAGAACATGTTCATATGATTAAACACGGGATTAATATGTTAGCACCAACAGTTAGCACACCGAATGAAATTATTAATTGATCAGATGGTGTTAGTGTTGCTCATGCTGGCCATGACCATGATCATGACAACAGTGGAATGGCTTCCATTTTTGAATTATGACAGCACACCTTAATTTTTATTGGAATTTTCTTTGGAATATTTACCGCAAAATATATTGTTAATGCTACATTATTTTTATTATTAGAACGACGAACAAGACAGTTGGTTGATCGATATGGAATATATGTCTAAAAAACTTTTTTAAAACATTAAAAAAGTTTTATTTTTTGTTATAATGCAATGATAAGAAAGTTTATTGATAAAACTTATTTAGAATAAGAGGTGAGTTTATGGGTAAAATTAAAGAGTTAATTGATATTAATAAGATTGAAAAAAACTTGGAGTATAACGAATTAGACCACAAAAATCAGACTCGTAAGCAGCAAACGCCATTAGAAATGATGAAGGAGATTAAAGCACCGCGAATCGGTTTTTTTAAGTTAGTTGCAATTTATTATCGTCGATATTTATTACGTTCATTTACAATTTTATTTACTTTAGTTTTAAGTTCAACATCAATTGTAACAATTACCCTTTTAATAAATAAGTTAATGACCCAAATTTTATTTGAATTTGGAAATGACCCGGGGGCAGTAACAACTGGATTAGACTGATGAATTTGATTAATCATCATTGGTGTTGTCTTGGTAATTGGTGTTGTCACAACAAACATTCGTGAACGGGTTGGAGGAATGTTGGGGCGGAATATTGAGATTGATGTTCGAAATGCCGTTTTAAATAACTTAGTTAATTTAAACATTGGTTATTATTCTGATAAAAAAATTGGAGAAACAATGACAAAATTAATTAATGATACGCAAATTATTGGAGATGAATCACAATTAACGCCAGCTAACTTAATTAGTATTCCAATTATCTTTATTGGAAGTGCAATAGTGTTGTTGAATATTGATTGAAAATTAGCATTAATTTGTTTAGGAGCAACCAGTTTATTTATGGCAGCAGTTGCTGTAACATTCCGTTCACAAGCATCAGAAACAGAAAATGTTCGTGCTAAAATTACTGATGTTAATGGGGATGTAACTGATCGCATTGCTTCAATTGCTTTAATCAAAGCAACAGGAACAGAAGAATATGAACGTGTTCGTTTTGAACAAATTCATAAGGAATACTACCGTATTAATCGTCGTTTAAACCGCATTCAAGCACGAATGACAACAATTATTATTCTTTGTGCATTAAGTTTAACTGTTATCGTTGTCTTATCAAGTATTATTTTATATGGTAATAAGGGGACAGAAAGTACTAACCACATTATGAAAGTTTTACCAGCTTTTATTACGGGGGTTAACACTTTAGCCTTCCCAATTTGAACATTAACTGGATTAGTGCCAGGATTAGCGCGGGCAACAGCATCAACAAAAAGAATTATTCAACTAATTCGTGTTGATACAACAATTGACCCAAACCGTGATGCATCTAATGTTAATGAAATTACGGGGGATATTGTTTTTAAAGATATTATTTTTGAATATCCAGAAAAACCAGGAGTCATTATTTTACCAAAAACAACGGTGAAATTTGAAAAAGGAAAAAGTTATGCTTTTGTTGGCGAAACTGGAAGTGGAAAGTCAACCATTTCAAAATTATTGTTACGTTTTTATGATCCAACCAGTGGAGAAGTTATTATTAACAATACCAATTTAAAAGATTTAAATTTAGCAAGTTATTTAACACATGTTGGTTATGTTGCACAAGAACCAAAAATTTTATTTGGTGATGTTATTTACAATGTTCGTTATGGAATGTTTAATGCAACCGAAGAAGAAGTTATTGAAGCTTGTAAAAAAGCTAATTTACATGATTTAGTTATGGGCTGAAAAGATGGTTATAATACTATTCTAGGTGAACGTGGATTTATGTTGTCTGGAGGGCAAAAACAACGATTAGTTATTGCACGGATGATTTTAAAAAATCCTCAAATTTTAATTTTAGATGAAGCAACAAGTGCGTTAGATAATATTGTTGAAAAAGAAATTCAAGCTGAATTAGAAAAAATTATGGTTGGTAAAACAACAATTTCAATTGCCCACCGATTGAGTACGATTAAAAATGTTGATAAAATTTTTGTCTTGGGAAAAGGACAAGGAATTATTCAAAGTGGAAAATATGATGAATTAATTACAATTGATGGTCCGTTCCGTGAACTTCATCGTGCTGGAAATCAAGGCCGTTAAAAAGAGAAGTGTTAAATGACACTTTTTCTTTTTGTTTAGTTGAAATTACTATTTTTAAATAAGATGCTTTTAATAGTAATATGAAAATGGTAAAATATAGCAAATTTATTTTTAAATGAAAGGGTGGTAAAAAATATGAAATTCAAAGAGTGAAAACAACAATTACGTGATGGTTCAGAATTACAAATGTATGAATGAAAACCTGCAAACGACAAAGACATTAGGGGAGTGGTGCAGTTAGTTCATGGTAGTGTTGAACATTCTTTACGTTATGAGGATTTTGCAAAGTTTTTAGTTGCAAACAATTATGCTGTTGTTGCAGAGGATCATCGCGGACATGGGAAAACAGCGCCTTGTTCTGAAAATTTGGGGTTTTTTGCCGAAGAAGAAGGATGAGAAAAAATTATTGATGATTTATATGAAGTAACAACTTATATTAAACATTGTTATCCGAACAGACCAATTGTGATGTTTGGTCACTCAACGGGGTCATTTATGGTTCGCCATTATGCTATTAAATATGAAACAAATATTGCAGCTTTAGTAATTTGTGGAACAGCGCATTATCCAAAAAGATTATTAAAATTCTCAATTAAAATGGCTAGAATTGGTCAAAAAATTAAGGAACCAAAATCAAAAGATAATTTTATTTATAAGTTTTCTTATGCCCCATTAAATGTTCGCTATAAAGATGAAGGTAACTTGGGGACAGAATGACTGGCAACGGATAAAACTGTGCAAGAGGCATTTGCTGATGATCCGTTAACAGGCCAAGTTTTTTCAACAAGTGCTTTTAAAGATATGTTTATGGGATTATTGTTTATTACCAATAAAAAAAATATTAAGTTAACACCAAATACTTTGCCACTGTTGTTTATTGTGGGACAAGATGATCCGGTTGGAAAATATGGGAAGACAGTATTACAAACGGTTGAATTGTATAAAAAAGCAGGGAAAAGAGTTAAAGTAAAATTATATCCAAATGCCCGTCATGAGATTTTAAATGAACCAATTAAACAAGAAATTTATCAAGATATCTTAAATTTTTATAATAAAAGTCTTTTTCAATAATTAAAAGTCTAATTTTTACAAAAAAACAAAGTGTACCCACTTGTTTTTTTTTTTTTTTTTGCTTTAATATATTCAATTAACTATCATAACTGCACATCACTAAAATAGATATTGCAAAATTAAAAATAATATATTACAATAAAAATAACTTTCAAATATAAACACTTAATTATATTGAAAGTTTCAAACTTTTTATAGTTTCCCGCTAAGAAACTTTTAAATGTAATTAAGTGTTTTTTTATTTGGAAGGAGTTTATAAAAATGAATAATGTTTTTATTCAAGATAATTTAACAAATAAAGGTCATAATGTAATTATGAATGATTTAAATTATGTTAAAAAAGAATATTATTTAAAAAAAGTCTTTTATGGTAATTATGTTAAAAATATTGTCTTACCGTTAGAATTAATTAATAATAACCCTCGTAATAAAACGGGAATTAAAAATACTGGAAAAAATGATAAAAAACTATGAAATAATCGCATTCGCACCCAAGGAAATTGTATTCGCAAAGCGTATCATAATTTTTCAAATTCAAAAAATTTAAGTTTTCTGACTTTAACTTATGCAGTTAATGAGAAAGATGTTAAAAAATGTAAAAATGATTTAAAGTTATTTTTTAATAATATTAATTGTTGATGAAACAATCCTATTCGTTCTAAACATCATAAAGGAATTTTAAAATATATGTATACTTATGAGTATCAAAAACGAGGAGCAGTTCACTTTCATATCATATTGAATCAAAAAATACCTAATAGTGTAGTACAACAATATTGAAAATATGGTATTAATAAAAATATTAAAGTTCGTGCAGGTTCTAATGAAGATGTTGTTAAATATCTTGCTAAATATATTGTAAAAACTGCTAATAATGATAAGTCGCAAAATCATTATGATTTAAATATTAAAGCGTATCAATTTAGTAAAAATTGTAAAAACCCAAGAGTAAAGGTTGGAGTTGTTGAGTTATCTGAACAAGATTTAATTAACTATCATAACTGCACATCACTAAAATAGATATTGCAAAATTAAAAATAATATATTACAATAAAAATAACTTTCAAATATAAACACTTAATTATATTGAAAGTTTCAAACTTTTTATAGTTTCCCGCTAAGAAACTTTTAAATGTAATTAAGTGTTTTTTTATTTGGAAGGAGTTTATAAAAATGAATAATGTTTTTATTCAAGATAATTTAACAAATAAAGGTCATAATGTAATTATGAATGATTTAAATTATGTTAAAAAAGAATATTATTTAAAAAAAGTCTTTTATGGTAATTATGTTAAAAATATTGTCTTACCGTTAGAATTAATTAATAATAACCCTCGTAATAAAACGGGAATTAAAAATACTGGAAAAAATGATAAAAAACTATGAAATAATCGCATTCGCACCCAAGGAAATTGTATTCGCAAAGCGTATCATAATTTTTCAAATTCAAAAAATTTAAGTTTTCTGACTTTAACTTATGCAGTTAATGAGAAAGATGTTAAAAAATGTAAAAATGATTTAAAGTTATTTTTTAATAATATTAATTGTTGATGAAACAATCCTATTCGTTCTAAACATCATAAAGGAATTTTAAAATATATGTATACTTATGAGTATCAAAAACGAGGAGCAGTTCACTTTCATATCATATTGAATCAAAAAATACCTAATAGTGTAGTACAACAATATTGAAAATATGGTATTAATAAAAATATTAAAGTTCGTGCAGGTTCTAATGAAGATGTTGTTAAATATCTTGCTAAATATATTGTAAAAACTGCTAATAATGATAAGTCGCAAAATCATTATGATTTAAATATTAAAGCGTATCAATTTAGTAAAAATTGTAAAAACCCAAGAGTAAAGGTTGGAGTTGTTGAGTTATCTGAACAAGATTTAATTTATTCAGTTAAAGATAACTTAAATTATTTTGCTTTTGGCGATGAAAACAGTTATAAAATTGGTTTTAGTTGTGATAGTTATTATGGTTTAGATAAGTTTAGAGAATATAAAAAATATGTTTCTGTTGATAGAAAAATATTTAAAAATTTAGTTAAAAATACTAATTTTACTGCTAAAAAAGTCAAAATTTAAGGTGTTAAAATTAAAAAAATGAGTTAAAAACTCATTAAAAAGTGGCAGTTACCCGCTAAAACAACTGCCACAAATTAATTAAAACAAAAAAAAAAAAAAAAACAAGTTGGGGATGTATATTTTATAATATCTTTATTTTTTGTGCTGAAAATTTGACAATTTTAATTTTTATTGTATTATTAAATTAACTTAAACATTTGATTATGTTTGAGTTTCAAATCTTAAAAGGTTTCCCGCTAAGAAACTTAGATATAATTAAATGTTTTTTTATGCTTTATTTATAAAAACTTATTCAAATAAAAAACACTAATTTTGTATTATTATTTTTAATTAATCATTTTTTATATTTAAGTTTTAAACCTGAAATCTTTTAAGTAATTTAATTAAATTATTTAAAAGAAAAAGGAGAAATCTTATGAATGGATTTCTAGTACAGTTGATAGATATTTCAACTGATAAAATTATTAAGGATGATAAAGGTAATGAAAGTAAATGAGATAGTTATACATTTACACCAGTTATTAAGTTAGAAAATGGTACTGTTAAAGGTACAAAAGATTTATCAAAGTCAAAATGATTTAAAGTAATTGATGATAATTATTTGAAATTAAAACCTTATTTAGTTGATGGTAATTTATTTTATGTTTCGCTTAAATGAGATGGAAAAATTAATACAGTTGAACCATATGTAGAAAATAATAGCGAGCAAGATTTTATTAACAAATATTCTAATAGTTCAACAATATCAGAAAGTAATAGTTAATATGAAACAACAGTTATGTATGGTTTGTATTAATGATACTGTTTGAGAAAATGGTCCTACTTATTGCTGAAACTGTGTTAATGAAAATGTTGTTTTAATTAATCAATATTATTCTAGGTTAAACAATGAAAAAACAAACTAAATTATATAAACAACGATTAGAATATTTAGTTAATGTTATACATCAATGTTTACCTAGTAAAATACCATTATTTATGTTAAGAAAAGCATTAAAACATTTATTAAAAAAAGAAAATATTAATTTACAAATTCTTACAGAAAAAGAGTTTTTGATTTTAAATGAAAAATTAAAAGATAAATTTTTAAGTATAGAAAGGAATGATTAAAATATGGATAAAGAAATTTTAAGTATTGTATTATCTTGCTTGCTTTTATTTTCATTGGTTATTTCAATTATTTTTTCTTTGTGTATTGCATCAAAAGAACAAAAAGAAAATAAAAAATTAAAAAACGAAAAATTATCTTTGGAAATTAAAAAGTTAAAAAGAGAAATGGAGAGTGATTAATTTGGCGATTTTATCTGAAATTATTTTATTAATTATTATGGTTCCAATTTGTGCTTACTTTATTGCAGGAATAATAAATGTTATTAGAAAAAAAGAAAGTTCAATAATTTTACGACAACAAAAGAAAATAAGAAAATTACAAATTGAATTGGAAAAAAGAAAAAGTAAGGAGGTTAAATAATATGATTATATTTTTATATGTAATGGTTTTTATTACAATGTTTTTACTTTTAGGTTTTTATTTTGTTGATAATATTATAGCCTTTAAACATCGCAAAGAAATTCAAAATAATCGTGCAATTATTAAGTCTCTTAAAGAACAAATTAAACAGCAACAAGTTATTAATAAAATTTAACAAGTTAATTATTAGTAATATTTTTATATTACTTTTTAACTTTTTAGGGGTTTAAAAAATATTATTTTTAATTAGAAAGGAATTACTATATGAATTTAATGGCAATGGATAGCGGAACAGACGGAATTATTAAAGCAATTGAGGCCTGAGTTGGTGTTATTGCAAATTGAGCGAAAGAATTTACGACTTGATTTTTAACATTTTTAGGTGCAAATGCAATTTTAATTATTCCTATTGTTTTAATGTTTTTAGTGCTTGGAATTGAAACATTAAGAAAATTAATTCACGGATATTAATATTAATAATTTTAAACCTCTAAAAAGTTAAAAAGTAAAATTTATATTGAATTTATGCAAATTATATTCGGTGCAGATATGCCCCCAGCATTAGCCTATATATGTTTTATTTTATTTTTAACTTTTATTATTGCTGTTATTTTTTGAATATTTAGATTGATATTTAGGGGGTTTAGTTAATGACTTGAAATCAGTTTTTAGATAAAGTTTATCAAGGTTTATATCAGTTTGCTTTTTTATTCCAGCAAATAAATTAGGTTTGGTTGATAAAACTGTTGAATATTATGTTTGTATGATAGTTATATGATTATTTATTTTCTTTACTATATGATTTGTTATTTATATGGTTTCTAAAATATGTAAGGTGGTGTTTTAAAGTGTTAAATATTAGAAAATGAATTATAAATTGATATTTAATGAATTGATTTTTTACTTTAATTATGATTGTTTTAAATTGTTTAATTATATTTAAACCTAATATGTTTAAAGGTTGATTAAATATTGTTTTTTTAATTTTTGCTTATTTATTTAGTGTGTTTGTATTATTTTTATTTTTTAAAGATTTACGAAATCAACTTGCATTTTTTAAAACTATTAAACAAAGTCCTATAACAATGGTAATTGGCAGTTTAGGGAGCGGTAAAACATTATTAGCAACTCATTTATTAGTTAATTCTAAATATGATACTAAATATTCTAATTACCCTATTAAAAATGAAGATATCGCATTAGCAACTTTTGATATGTTTGATAATAATAATTTAAAAAACCCGATACCTTATAGTGAAAGTAATTTGGTTGTTTTAGATGAAATGGCGTTATATGTTCCTGCTAATGAGGTTAAAGATGGTGCTATGAAAAAGTATAGTGGTGTTATTCCTAGTTTAGTTCTTATGCGACAATATAATATTAATGTTGTATTTATTGGACAACGAGAAAAACACCGTTGAGTAGAATATAGAGAATTAGCGACGGGGTTAATGTTGCCGTTAAGTTGTAAAAAACCACCTTTTCAATTTAAAGGAATATTAAAGTATTTTATTTGATTTTTTCCTAAGTTTAAGTTTCATATTGGTATTTTTGATGATAAGGATAATTATGATATTTGAAAATCTGAAAGTGTTAAGCGTTCTGCTAATGGTAAAAAAGTAAAATTAAAAAATGCAAGTTCTATTGGTATGCGTAATTTTAAAATTTCTATTTCTTTGTTAGATGCAATGAAATATGATACTAAATATTTGCAATTTGTTAGAGATGTTAAAAATGATAGTGTTAAAGATAAGTCATTGACTTATTGAGATTATGTTAATTTTGATAGTTTAGAAGATTTAGAAAAAATGGGAGCAACAAGATTAGTTGAAAATTTACAAAAAGGAGGTAAATAATTATGAATTTATTAACGAGTTGGGATGATGCTTTTAATGTTGTTATTGATATATTTATGAAAATTATGGACTGGATGTGAACTTTAAAATTACCAGCAACAGATATACCTTTATATGTTCTTTGAATTATAGGGGGTATTTTAGGAATTGTTATGCGTTTGGTTGGTTCTGCACCACAATTAAGTACAATGTCTCAAAATACTAAACAAGCAGCAGGAGCAATTGGAAAAATAAAACTTGGTATAAATGAAACAGATAAAGAGTTTTCAAAAAAAGGAAAAAATAATGGTTAAATTATTATGGTTTTTTTCGTAGCAAGTATTATTGGTATAACATTTGTTGCAAATATTTTTTTAGCGTCAGAGACAGCAATGGCGACAATTAAACAGTGATTTAATAGTTCAAATGATTTTTATAAATTAATCGCTCATTTATTTATTATAGCAACTCATCCTATTTTTAGATTATTTATTGCTTTTGGAATTATGTTAATGATTATAAGAGTTATATTTGCAGTTAGATAAGAAAGGAAATACAGATATGAAAAAAGTTTTTATTATTTATTTTTATGTTATTTTTTTATTATTTTCTTTAATATCTCCTTTTGTTTTTATAACATCTAATTTAGATAATTTTAATAAAGTTAATTCCAATTTTTTATATTCAGAAAATTTAAAAAGTAATGATATTTTTAAAGATTGAAATTATAAAGAAGCGAGTGAATATGATTTTCAATCTAGTTTAATGTTGCGACAAGACTATTTTATGCAAGGTTTAGACCCTAGTAATTATGCGTTTAGTTTTGGTGTTGAAACTCCTTTTATTTCAAATGTGAGTGCTGATAAAAATGATGATAATTATTGATTTAATAAAATTAAAAACAGTGCTTGAAATTATAGATTAAGTTGAAATTTAGCAAATAGTTCTAAGAGTTCCGTAGGTAGATTAATTGTAGATTATCAAATGTCAACTAAATTATTAAATATTTTTGTTTATAAAAATGATGTAAAATATGAATTCACTTTTAATTGAGAAATAATACCATATTTGTTTATGCCGATTATTGGTAATCAAAGTTATCGGCATTTTGATATGAACTATTTAGTTTTAAATTTTAATTATAAAAAAATAATTAATATGGATATTCTTAAAAAATCTGAAAGTAATTATTATATTAATGATGTTAAACAAAATTTTTATTTATTAGATAATTTATTTCAAATTTTAGATTATTTTTATTCTAATGTTTTAAGAACTATATTTGGAATGGCAACACTTTTTAGGACACTTTTTATGTAGACTTCTGATTTCTAAATTCAACTGGAGTTAAGTAATTCAAACTACCATGAATTCGAATATTGTTGTATCAATTAATGAAATTAAATAGTTCCAACTTTAATTGTTCTAAATTTTTAAATTTTCGACCATTAATAAATTCAGTTTTAAAAGCTTTATAGGTTGTTTCAGCTACTGCGTTATCGTAAGGGCAACCTTTTGCACTTAATGATCTTTTAATCTTAAATGTTAATAAAATTTCTTCAATAATTTTATTTTTAAATTCATTACCACGATCTGTATGAAACAACCTAATTTAATTTAGTGGTCGTGTTATTTTATAAAATGCCTGCTGAACTAGTTCAGCAGTTTTATTTGTTCCAGCGCTATAGCCAATTACTTCACGGTTAAATAAATCAATTAGTAAGCAAATATAATGTCATTTTGAACCAACTTGAACATAGGTTAAATCGCTCACAATAACTTCATTTTGTCTTTTATTACTAAACTCACGATTTAGAATATTACTAATTTGATCATTATTTACAGGAGATTTATGATTGTGATATTTTAATTTAGTATATTTTGATACTAAATTATTTATTGCCATAATTCTTCTAATTTTTTGTCGAGATAAAATAATGTTCTTTCTTGCTAAAATAATTTTAATTTTTCTAGCACCATAAACTTTATAGCTTTCTTTAAATGCACTGATAACTTCATTTTCATAAATATTAATTTCAGTTTTAGTGATCTTATTAATTTGATAATAATACTTTGATTTTGCTATTTTTAATATTTGACACATTTTCCTCACTGAATATTTGTCTTTATTGTTAGTAATTAATATTACTTTTTGCCTATTATCAGTGCTGCTTGCTTTAAAATATCATTTTCCATTTCTAGTTGCTTATTTCGTTTTCTTAGTTCAATTAACTCATTTTCTTCTGGTGTTCTGTTATCTTTTGCTTTAAAAGAACCAGAATTCTCAAATTTTTTTACTCATTGATAAAGAACTGCCTTTGAAATTTTATATTCGTTAACAATTTCAATATTACTTTTACCATTTTTATATAACATTATGATTTGTTTCTTGAATTCATCGGTGTACTGGTTTTTTGCCATTTTTATATTCCTGCTTTCCTAATAATTTTAGCTTATTTTTTTACAGTCTACATAAATATGGCCCAAGTTATTGTAACCTATCCAGCCACCCCAAAATAAACCATATTTAAAGCACAAAAGACATTAATAATGCCAAAACCAACTTCAATTCTGAAGAAAATAATACTAAACATTAAAATAAAGGTAACAAATTCAATGTTTGGTAAAAAAGCAAACGCAATTTTTAGCCCTAAAGCTAAACCACTAAAAAGAGCAATGACGGTCATTTTTAAGGTTATTTTTAAAGTTGAAGGTCAAATATCTTCTTTCTTATTTTTTTTCATATTTCATCACTCGTTTCTAAGGTTAAATTACGTTGCTAATAACAAAACGAAAGACATTGTCAGTATTTGGTGTTAATCACAGCAAGTCAATCCCAACACTACAAGAATTGTTTGGGCCATGACAATCCTTATGAATATGTTCGGGACTTGGTTGATTATTATCACCACTTTGAATGTCAAAATACTTTACGTTAGGATTTAATTCAATTTGACCAACTCGTTTAACAAAGGTGCCGATTGTGCCAGAAGATAATCCAAAATCATTGGGGTAGTTTATTAAGACATCAGCAAGGCTAGCAACATGTTGAACATTTAAACCTTTTGTAAAATAAAGACTAAAATCTTCTTTTTGACCAAGAACAGTTACTGTATAAGTACCTTGGTAATTATTTTTGTGTCGTTCTTGGTAGTATTTTGGAATATAATAAAGGTTTAAAACAATGGCAACTAAAAGAATTAAGGCTAAGGGAAGATAACGTAAATATTTTTTTCATGAAAAATTTTTCATTTTTAATAATTCCTTTCAAAAATAGTGATAATAAAAACCCATTCTTGAGGAAAAAATTATTATATTTATGAGAGGTAAACCATTATTTAACGATAATAAATTATTTACTCACAAATATCACAATCCCAGGGATATTTATTTTACCAAGAGTTAACGGCAGGTCTACTGGCTTAGAATCATTTTACTAATTGTTTCTTCCCAAAAAATTTTTTCAGTGAGTAAATACAATGTTCATCATCATTACAGTTGCTGGGACAGCTTGAGCATATTAACTCAATTCCCTTTTCAAAACATTTTTAAGTGTTTACCGCTAATTCAAATGAAAGCGTGATGCTTTACGGTTTAATTATAAACCAAAAATTTTAACTCGGAAAGGGTTTCAAGATTACTTTTTTATTTATTCCTATCAACAAGGTTAAAACTAAGCGATAATTATTGTAATTTTAGCAATATCTTTTACAAGTACTAGAAAATAGATTAAAATTATTATATATAGGAGAATATTGATTATGACAGAAATTAAGTTAATTGCTGTTGATTTAGATGGAACAGCTTTAAATTCAACTGGTGAGATGTCACCACATACGTTAGAAGTTTTGCAAGGACTAGCGGCAAAGGATATTAAATTAGTAATTGCGACTGGGCGGCCATTATATCAGACAAAGCATATTGTCACAAATTTAGGATTAACGGATAAGAATGATTTTACTGTTAGTTTAAATGGCTCGGTTGTGGCAAATAATGCCACTGAAGAAATTTTATTTTGTGATTATTTTGATCAACAATTATTACGAGAACTTTATGCTGATGTCTTGGCATTTGATTTAGACACCTTAATTATGTTTGATGCTGATCATTCTTCGTTTAATAAAATGTTGTTACATTGTAAGGGTTTTGAAGATAAAATGACCAAACATTATTTATCATCTTTTACTGAAGTTCAAGATGAAGTAACAGCATGTTTATATACGAATAATTTTAAGGTTAATGTTAATAAAATCTATATTAGTAGTTATACTTCCGATATTAATCGTTTTGTTGCAAAATGAAAGGATAAAATTGAAATTTCGCAAGAAATCCGCGGTGATCGTTCAGCGTTAGAAATTACTAGTCGTAATATTAATAAAGCAAGTGGTATTGCACAAATTTGTCAAAAATATCGATTAACAGCAAAGAATGTCATGGCTTTTGGGAATGAACATAATGATGTTGCTATGTTACAGTGAGCGGGAATTGGGGTGGCAATGGGGAATGCGCCCGATGATGTCAAAGCAATTGCTAATTTAGTAACTGATGATAATGACCATGATGGGATTGCAAAAGTAATTGAAACAGTAGTTTTTGGGTAATAATAATTAAAAAGTCTTAAAGTTAGCAATAAATTTCATTTTGCTAACTTTTTTACACAAAAATAGCATTTTAAATTGTTTTTTAGCAAAAGTTTTGTTAAAGTAAGAATATTAAAAAGGGAAAGAAAAAATGAAAGTAATTGAAAAAACGCCGAGTAAGCAAACATTAAATGATGGTTATCATAAATTTTGTTGAAATTGATGACGCATTTTATGTGTGATAGTATTATTTCCGTTAGTTAATTTTTTATCAAAAAAATATGTTAAAAATTTTTTTACATTTACCCAAACTTATCAACGAAAAGGGTTAATGACAATTGAAACAACAACTTTTGATTTTAATAGTTTTGAAGTATATCACCAGGATGTTATTGCAAAAAAATTAGATCAATTTAATTTTGTTTTTAGTAAAAAAGAAGAAGCAGCAATGCAAACGATGACGATTTTAAATCGCCATCAAGCTCCAATTAGTGCCCTTTATTTACAGCACCCTAATGCAAAAAAATGAGTAATTGGGTTGCATGGTTGAACAGAAAATAAATATTTAGGGTTACGACAAGTATTTCATTTTTACCAACAAGGTTATAATGTTTTAACTTTTGATAGTGTTGCACACGGTTTAAGTCCTGGAGATTATACTGGGCTTGGTTATTTAAATGCGCAAAATTTAAGTGATGTTATTCAATGACTTCAAGATAATTATTGTGTTGAAGAAATTGGATTAATTGGAAATAGTATGGGAGCTGCTTGCTTGACAAAATATTTAATTGATGAAGGTTATCAAAATTCACTAGTGCATTGAGCAGTTAGTGATTGTGGTTTTAGTAATTTATTAGTCCAATTTCGGTATGTAATGCAATATCGTTATCAACATCCATGATGGTTAACTAGTTTTGGGTTAACAAAGAAATTTAACAAAGAAATTGGCATTAATTTACGAAAATACAATTTATTAAAGCATACCAACCGGTTAAAAGATTTTCCAATGTTAATTATTCATGGTGATCATGATGATTTTGTTCCTTACTTTATGAGTAAAGAATTTTTTGCTCATAAAGCAAAGTTTGAGCTAGCTGGCCAAAGTCAATTAGTATCATTATTAAATATTAACCATGTTGAAGCAATTTCAAAGGGACATCAAACCTATATTACAGCTATTAAAGCATTTTTAGCACAACAAGAAAGGAAATAAGGATGAAATTACAGAAAAAATATGGGTTTTGACAGATTTTAGCGTTAGCAATTTCAGCGACACTAGGTTCTTCTATTTTAGTGTCGTTTGGTCAAGTTGCTTTTCAAGCACAATTCAATCCTATCTTAATTATTATTGCTTGAATTTTAGGAGGTTTATTGGTTTTACCAGAAATGTTATTACTGTCCGAAGGAGCCACTTCGTACCCCGAAAATGGTACAAGTTATTATTGAATTAAACGTGCAAAATGAAATGCTTGTTCATTTTGGTTTGGGTGAATTATGGTATTATTTGTTAGTGCCACCGCTGTTGCAACTGCTTGTTTAGCGCTAGGTGATATTTTAATTACACTACTAAAGTTAGATAACGAATGATATGGTAAATTGTTTGGGATTATAATTTTATTGGTATTAGTTATTATGCAGATTTTTCTTAAAAAGAGTAGTGGTTATTCACAAATTGTTTTTGTTTTATTGAAAGGGTTGCCAATTGTTTTGGTCTTAGTTATTGCAATGGTTTATGGTAATACTGCTAGTTTTACAGATGATACGATTAATAAAAATTTAAGTCAAATTTATCTTTCATCATTTTTATTATTACCAGCAACAGCAATGACAATGTTTGCTTATTCTGGGATGGAAGCGATTACATATGTTAGTGGCGAAGTCATTAATCCTCGTAAAAACATTCCATGAGCAATGATTATTTCGACAATTGCCATTGTATTACTATATATTATTTTAGCAATTGGACTTTTAACGATTAATGAACCACAAAAATGGTTAGGACCAACTGGCAAGTTTAATAATGTATGATATTATGCGATTATTACTAATCGCACCATTCCATCATTTTTAAAATATGTATTTTCAGTTTTAGCAATTTTTATTTTTGTGGGATCACTAAATTCATTTTTAGTGTATCATTCACGATTAATTTTTAAAATGAGTGAAGAAAAGGATTTTTTTGCATTTTTTCAAAAAACAACTAAACGAACTAATATGCCATATTTAGCAATCCTATTTTTAGTAGGGTTAGCAATTATTTATATTTTATGAACATCACTGCTCAATGTAACAAATTATTTTATTATTGCTGTTAGTGTCTTAAAGTTTATTACCATGATTAGTTTGATATATTTACGACAGAAAGATGTTAATTATCAACCACTTTATCCCAAACCAGTTTTCATTATTTTAGTTATTCTAGCATTAAGTTCATGTACAATCACTTTTATTGGTTCAATTTTAGCGATGTATTATTATGCAACGGTAACTGCAAATATGTGAGAATTATGAAATTGTTTTATTGTGTTTGGAATAATGCTTAGTGGTTATCACTTCTATTATTTGAAAAAATGGTTGGCAACAAAGTGAAATGCTAAAAAAGAGCGTTCACAGAAGCGAATAAAGGATAATTTAATAGAAAAAGATGAACCTTTTTCAAAATAATTTTTTTTAAAATTATTTTAATGATATAATGGTTTTGTTCATATGACAATATAATAAATCTTTCTTTTTTTCAATTAAAATGTAAGGTATGATTTTAAGTATTCATTTGAATAAGAGAAAGGAGGACCGTAAAAGTGTATAATAATAGACCGAATCAAAAATTTGCCAAAAGATCTGATGATATTATTAATGATGAAAAGTTTTTATTAGCAGATAAACAACCTACTTTAAAAACAGTAACTAGTAAAGACGGCCAAACAAGAGATTTATGTGAATTTTGAGTTTTAGATAATGGTGAAGAAGTGCAATGTGTAGTGTGAAATGATTTAGCAGAAAGATTTAATGCTGAATTTGATTTAGATAATTTTAAATCAGTGATCATTACTTATCGAAAAAATCTTAATGATTTTACTGGAAAAATGCGTTATAGTGTACGTGAGTTTTCATTCACTAATTAATGCTTGTTTTTTCTAAAATAAAATAAAAAATTAGGTACCTCCTAATATTAGAAAAACGTCTATAAATATGGACGTTTTTCTAATTGGAATGGCAAGGGTTTTTTGGACAAATTTTATATAGAGTAAAGATTTTTATATTGGATTGGTGATAAATAATTTAATTTGCTATGAATACGAGTATTATTATATCAATTAACATAATCAAATAATTCTAATTTAAATTCTTCAATACTTTTAAATTTTTTATTTTTGACTAATTCAGTTTTTAAAATTTTATAAGTAGATTCAGCTACTGCATTGTCATAAGGATATCCAGGTTTACTATAAGATTTTTGTACATTGTTCTTAGTCAAAAGTTTATAAATAGTACTATTGTTAAATTCACTTCCTTGGTCAGTATGAAATATTTTAATATTTTTTAAAGAAAAATTAAGTTTGTTAAAAGTACTTTCAACTAATTTTGCATCTTTATGAGAACTAACATCATAGCTAATAATTTCACGATTAAACAAATCAATCAATAAACATACATAATATCATTGATTATTAATTCAAACATAAGTTAAATCACTGACAACAACTTCATGTAATTTATAATTATCAAAATCTTGATTTAACAAATTATTATATTTGTAAGTGATATCTTTGTTATTATGATGTTTATATTTAATTTTTGTATAATTTGAAATTAAATTATATTTTTGCATTATTTGACTAATTTTTATTCGTGACAATATAATATTTTGTTGTGCTAACATAACTTTAATTTTTCTTGTACCATAGTTTTTTCTACTTTTTAAGAAAATACTGATAATAGTATTATCAATATGTTGGGCTTGACTAAGTTTATTTGATTTTAATTGATAATAAAATGTTGATCTAGCAACTTTTAGTGTTTTACATAAATTAGTAATTTTATACTTTTCTTTGTTATTTTTTATAGTTACTATTTTTTGCCTATTATCAGTGCTGCTTGCTTTAAAATATCATTTTCCATTCGTAATTGTTTGTTTTCTTTTCGCAACTGAATAAGTTCATTTTCTTCAACAGAGCGATTGTCTTTAGCTTTAAATGATCCTGAATTGTTAAATTCATGCACTCATTTTCAAACAGTGGATTTACCAATTTGATAGTCATTAGATAATTGACCAGATGTTTTGCCTGATTTATAAAGACCAACAATTTGTTGTTTAAATTCATCGGTATAATGATTCTTTGCCATATAATTACACCTCCATTGTAACTTAATTATAATCTTTTACTCTACATTATTGTTGTCCAATTTATCTTAACCCATCCATCGAAATTTATTTCAAAGATTTAAGTAATTTAAAATGTGCAGCATCTTTACATTTTTCCCTGTATTTACTTGTGATTTAGGATAAAAAAGGCTAAAATATAAATATTATTGACTATGAAGGAGTCTTGGCATGTTTAAGTGAAATCCTCGGGTACATTTTTATTTACGTTTAGTAACGTTAATTTTATTGAGTTTATTTTTATTATTTGATTTGATAATGGCAATTTATTATCCACAACCAAAATTTGCGCATTTAGGTTATGGTGAGCGGGTTTCAAATTATTATTCATTTTTTACAACACAAACAAATTATATTGTTGCCTTGTACTTTTTCTTATATTTATTTGAATCAAAATTTAAAAATACAAAACCACATTATATTATTCAATTAGCAGTTACAACATATATTACCATTACAATGTTGGTCTTTTGAATTGGGATTGTTGGTCAAAAAGACCAGGCCCATCAATATCGTCCTTATCATTGGGTTGCAACAATTATTTTACATTTAGTTATGCCCGTAACAATGATTACTAGTTATGTTTTGACAACAGGTGATCATTATTACTATTATGAAGATCATCATAAAAAATGATTATGGTTAATTATGTTATATATGGTGCTGTATTTAACAATTATTCTTTTCCGCGGAACTTATCGACATTTAGATGGCAAAGATCCAAACACATTATTTCCGTACTTTTTCTTAAATTACTTCCAGCCGGGTGGCGATATTATGGTTGCAACCGCGTTGGTTGTGATATGTGTTGTTGCTGTGTCATTACAATACTTTTATATTTTTATTAATAATTTATTATACTTCCGTTATTATCGTAATAAGAATGTGAAAATTGTACCAATTCAATATGTGATGCGAACTAATAAGGTGACAATTACGGGTTTTATTATTGGTATTATTGTGTTAACTTTTAATATTGGCATTAATATTCTTTATGTTATTTCTGCTTCTATTAATGAAGGCATTATTGAATCAATTAACGGGATTGAAATTATAAATCAATACAAAATTGATGCTCGTGTCTTGGTTGCCTTTATTTTTATTTCTATTTTAGCTTTAATTGGATTTATTACTTGTTTTGTTTTTGTTTTACGTGGTAAAATTGGTGCTCGAATTGCCGGAGCATTGTTAATGATTGCATTGATGTTCTTTACATGAATTTGAATTGTTGGGCCAGTCTTCTGTTTAATTATAGCGTTAATTATTTTTAATGGTCATGAGAAAGTAACAGACATTATGTTAATTGAAGCGCATAATTTACAGCAATTAAAAAAGACAACAAAAGCACAGAAAAAGTTTTCTAAATAACTTTTATTTGGAAAATAATTTGTTAGTTGTAAAGGAATTGTTAACAATTTACTTGTTATAATTAAAAAATTATTAATTTTATTAAAAAATATTTGATAAAAAATGAAAGAACAAAAGAAAGCGATTGCTCAGAGCAAGAAGTTTAGTTTGCCAGAATTAGTTTGATTAGGGTTTAATTATACTTGTGGAATTGCTTTTACCTCGGTTTATGCAACAATGATGTTTTCAGAAGTTGATAAAACAGGCCAATTTTTAGGAATGCATATGATTTGAATCTTTTTAGTAGAAGGACTAGTAGCTGGAATTTGTGCTTGAGCATTTAATAAGTTATCACAAGTGCACCCCGCTGGAAATGGGGCTAGTTATATTTATGTTCGAACAAACTTTGGAAAATTTTGAGGATGATTAATTTCATTTTTACAATATACGACATTACCAATTATTGTTACATCACAAATTGTGTCAATGATTCGTTTAAACTTTGTTGGTTCAGGAACCTTTCTTGATACAAAAGATATGTTAGGTAATTGGGCAAACTTAATTTGAGATGCAATTGGAATTGCTGTTTATATGTTAGTATCATGTCCTTATTTTTAGGAATGCGATTATTAAAGCGTTATTTAAATGCTTCTAGTTATATTAAATGAGGTTCAACGGGATTATTAATTATTGCATTAATCGCCTTATTTATTATTAATGGAACTTCGGCCTGGGATGTTAATGCTAGTTCAAAGTACACCACCTTAAATCCAACTAATTTTTCAATTGCTTTTACCTCGTGTTTCTTTTTCTTTTTAGGATTTGAGACATATGCTACAATTGGAAAAAATGTTCGTAATCCGGAACGTAATATTGGCCGTAGTATTATTTGAACAATGGCATTAGCAATTATCTTTTATGTTATTGTTACCATTTTAATGTTAGGAGCAATTGCTGGAGCGTTTACCAATAATCCAAATTTACAGATTTTTCGCTTATTAGGTAATCATGTTGGACAGTGAATTTATTATGCTGGTGTTATTATTATGTTAATTTGTACCATTTCGTTAAAAGCAATTGCTGGAATGCAAAATGCTTTATATTTGGGGGCCATTTTAGAACCATTTGCAGTGGAGGGTTTAATGCCAAGTAAATATCAAGAGTTAAATAAGGATGGTATTCCCTTTAAAGCTTCATTTTTAAATTTAATTATTACTTTTATCTTTGTCATGATTTGATTATTTATTCCCGATATTATTCAAGGAGTAACGGGTGGTAATGCTGTATTCTCGTATGCTGCAATTACTGGGGAAGCATCATTAATTATGATTATTATTTATTCGTTTGTGATAATGGTTGCTTTAAAGTTAGGATTTACGAAAAAAATGCGGGTAAAAATTTGAGAAATGATTGCTTGATCATTAGTGTTAGTTTTCTTAATTTGACAATTTGTCCAATTCTTTGTTGATTTAGGGCGTTCATATCACACGGCGATTAATCAATTAAATACTGACTCTTCAAAAGCAATTGCAACTATTGTTTCTAATACATTAGAAATTGCTTATATTGTTGGGGTGATTATGTTTGCCGTTATTTGATATTACACCTACTATTGAAAAAAATATCAGGCACGGTTAAAAACAAACCCACAATTACAAGAAGCATTGTATGCTCCCTTTACTGTAACTGATGATTGAAATTATGTTGTTAAAGAAATTCAAACTGAATTAGATCGTTATTTAGTTCGAAATCAAAAAATTTATCAATCGCAAGATAATTCAAATTATCAGGATGCTAAACATGTTCTCCAGGAAGCGTATCAATCCGAAGGAGATTTACAAGAACCAGATGAAACAAAATAAAATAAATGTTATTTAATAAAAAGAACTGTCGTTTGCAGTTCTTTTTATTTTTAAGATTAAAGGGTGGCAAGTTGCTTTGCTTGTTTTTCTTTTTTTAGAACTAACAATAATACCATTCCTGCGAGGGCGGCAAAAAGACCAATCCCCGTAATAATTGCTAAACTAATTTGGTTTGCTAATTTATTAGTTAGATAGCCTGCTTCAGTACCATAATTTTTTAACAGAATTGAATCAATTTGTCAAAACCAGGCATCAGGTGAAAAGGCAATAAAGGAGATTAATCCAACCGAAGCAGCATATTCTTTTTGACTAATATTAATTTCATAAATTGTTGCTCAACGGTTGGTAACTAATGCTCAACAAATAATTCCTAATGTCAAATATAGAATAATAATTAAGGTTTGAATAACAAATTTTTCAAGTTGATGACAGTTCCTCAAATGAGGTTTCATAATAATCAGGTAAACTGATGGCAGCAATGGTGATTAAAGAAGCTAAACTTAACCCAATTACAATAAATAAAATATATTTTTGGGTTCGATCAGCTAATTTACCAGCAGGAGCGCTAAATAAAAACCGGAAGAAATATGTTCGGAGAATTCCCACAACAACGACAATAATTGGAATAATCTTTAAAGCATCTTGCATAAAAGTCACAAAAACACTTAAACCAGATTGGTACATATAAACTCCCATAATTAATAAAGTAACAATTCCTAATTTAAAATTCTTTAATGTTTTACCTAATTCTCTAATATCAAAATTATTATTTTGATTTGAATTGTGATTTAAATCAGGGACAAATTTTCATAATAAAATACAATTAATAAAAATCAGCCCCGAGAAAATAAATACAAGGGCACTAAAAGCTCAGTGCCCTAATGATTCTGTTCAAACATTTTCAAATAATCAAAATACTAAATAAGCAATCGCAATTAAAACCGTTCCGATTAATCCATTTAAACTTCCATGAATTCCATTTAGTTTACCGTTTTCAGCGGGAGTTCCTTGTTCTAATAATAATTTTCATAGGGCACTTCAAAAAATAAAACAAGTAATAAAACTTCATAAGGAAAAAATAACATAAACTTGAATAATTTTTCCACTAGTAATAAAAGG
This sequence comes from Spiroplasma endosymbiont of Glossina fuscipes fuscipes, assembly GCF_049669535.1. NCBI lineage: Bacteria > Bacillati > Mycoplasmatota > Mollicutes > Entomoplasmatales > Spiroplasmataceae > Spiroplasma > Spiroplasma endosymbiont of Glossina fuscipes fuscipes. The sequence continues at coordinate 1,076,254 of NZ_CP187162.1, read as the reverse complement.
AATTAAGCCATATCAAATACTAACAACTCCAATTCCTGCTAAGCCAATTAAGGTTAACTTTTTTAAATTAAAGCGATCAGCAAAATAACCGCCAAGAAAATAACTTAATAATGCTACGTATCCATAAATAGCATTGGCTTGGGAAAACTGCGATGAGTTAATTCCTAATTCTTATGACATTTTTACTGAAGAAATAACGTTTTTTAAGTAGAATGGGACTGCCATTACTAAGACATCAGCTAGTGCTAAAAGGGCAATAATTCATATTGTTTTGCTACTAATTTTTTTGTTGTTCTGATGTTTTCATTTTGTTTCCTTTCAAAATAAAACTATTATTGGATGGGTTAAGATAAATTGGACAACAATAATGTAGAGTAAAAGATTATAATTAAGTTACAATGGAGGTGTAATTATATGGCAAAGAATCATTATACCGATGAATTTAAACAACAAATTGTTGGTCTTTATAAATCAGGCAAAACATCTGGTCGATTATCTAATGACTATCAAATTGGTAAATCCACTGTTTGAAAATGAGTGCATGAATTTAACAATTCAGGATCATTTAAAGCAAAAGATAACAGAACACCAGAAGAAAATGAATTAATTGATACTGAAAACGAAATAAGCAACTAGAAATGGAAAATGATATTTTAAAGCAAGCAGCACTGATAATCGGCAAAAATAGTAATTATAAAAAATAACAAAGAAAAGTATAAAATTACTAATTTATGTAAAACACTAAAAGTTGCTAGATCAACATTTTATTATCAATTAAAATCAAATAAACTTAGTCAAGCCCAACATATTGATAATACTATTATCAGTATTTTCTTAAAAAGTAGAAAAAACTATGGTACAAGAAAAATTAAAGTTATGTTAGCACAACAAAATATTATATTGTCACGAATAAAAATTAGTCAAATAATGCAAAAATATAATTTAATTTCAAATTATACAAAAATTAAATATAAACATCATAATAACAAAGATATCACTTACAAATATAATAATTTGTTAAATCAAGATTTTGATAATTATAAATTACATGAAGTTGTTGTCAGTGATTTAACTTATGTTTGAATTAATAATCAATGATATTATGTATGTTTATTGATTGATTTGTTTAATCGTGAAATTATTAGCTATGATGTTAGTTCTCATAAAGATGCAAAATTAGTTGAAAGTACTTTTAACAAACTTAATTTTTCTTTAGAAAATATTAAAATATTTCATACTGACCAAGGAAGTGAATTTAACAATAGTACTATTTATAAACTTTTGACTAAGAACAATGTACAAAAATCTTATAGTAAACCTGGATATCCTTATGACAATGTAGTAGCTGAATCTACTTATAAAATTTTAAAAACTGAATTTGGAATGGCAACACTTTTTAGGACACTTTTTATGTAGACTTCTGATTTCTAAATTCAACTGGAGTTAAGTAATTCAAACTACCATGAATTCGAATATTGTTGTATCAATTAATGAAATTAAATAGTTCCAACTTTAATTGTTCTAAATTTTTAAATTTTCGACCATTAATAAATTCAGTTTTAAAAGCTTTATAGGTTGTTTCAGCTACTGCGTTATCGTAAGGGCAACCTTTTGCACTTAATGATCTTTTAATATTAAATGTTAATAAAATTTCTTCAATAATTTTATTTTTAAATTCATTACCACGATCTGTATGAAACAACCTAATTTGATTTAGTGGTCATGTTATTTTATAAAATGCCTGCTGAACTAGTTCAGCAGTTTTATTTGTTCCAGCGCTATAGCCAATTACTTCACGGTTAAATAAATCAATTAGTAAGCAAATATAATGTCATTTTGAACCAACTTGAACATAGGTTAAATCGCTCACAATAACTTCATTTTGTCTTTTATTACTAATTTGATCATTATTTACAGGAGATTTATGATTGCGATATTTTAATTTAGTATATTTTGATACTAAATTATTTGTTGCCATAATTCTTCTAATTTTTTGTCGAGATAAAATAATGTTCTTTCTTGCTAAAATAATTTTAATTTTTCTAGCACCATAAACTTTATAGCTTTCTTTAAATGCACTGATAACTTCATTTTCATAAATATTAATTTCAGTTTTAGTGATCTTATTAATTTGATAATAATACTTTGATTTTGCTATTTTTAATATTTGACACATTTTCCTCACTGAATATTTGTCTTTATTGTTAGTAATTAATATTACTTTTTGCCGATTATCAGTGCTGCTTGCTTTAAAATATCATTTTCCATTCGTAATTGTTTGTTTTCTTTTCGCAACTGAATAAGTTCATTTTCTTCAACAAAGCGATTGTCTTTAGCTTTAAAAGAACCAGAATTCTCAAATTTTTTTACTCATTGATAAAGAACTGCCTTTGAAATTTTATATTCGTTAACAATTTCAATATTACTTTTACCATTTTTATATAACATTACGATTTGTTTCTTGAATTCATCGGTGTACTGGTTTTTTGCCATTTTTATATTCCTGCTTTCCTAATAATTTTAGCTTATTTTTTTACAGTCTACATAAATATGGTCCAAGTTATTGTAACCTATCCATACATTAAATAATTATATTCGTGATATGACAACTAATTATAAAACTAGTTTTTTATTACCACATGATTATGAAATCCCAACCTTTAATTACCCACAATATGTTCTCCCACCAGTACCATATAACTATCAACCTTATACACAAGATATATGAAGTGCCAATGTAATTCAGCCATTAAAAACTAAAATTACAGCACCAGCACAATGTAAATTTGATGAAAATAAATATTTAAATTTATTTTCAGGAGAATTCAATGAGTGTTATTATGATTTTGAAATTGATTTAAAAGAAATTGATCCAACAATTCAAAGTATTAGTAAATTTCAAGATGCTTACAAAACAATAGAAATAAGCAATCTTAATAATTTACAAATTAAATGTGCAACACCATATATAGAAAATTTTATTAATGATAGAAATGTTAATTTAACTTATGGAAATGACAATTGTGAATTTGATGATGGTTTATTAAGTAATATTACTTTAAAAAAAGAAGGTATATCACAAACTGATGATATTAATTTTGAAAATACAATAACTTTATATACAAATAATATAAAAGTAAATGATATTGAAACAAAATATGCTATTGCATATACTAATGGTTTACCAAGTGGAGATTATTCAAATGATTATATAACTAAAACCAAATCAAATGTTGATTTTTTATTGCAGGTAACAAAATTATCTAATAACGATAATGATAAAATTAAAGAAACTTATTTACAAGTATATTATACAAATGATGTGAAATTAAAAATTAGGTTTTCAAAAGTATTAGTTGCTAAATTAATAAGAATGTTTGGTTATTTATATTGAGGTAATGATAAAAATATAGTGATTGATATTAATAATTCAGATACATTAGGTATTAAAAATAATAGTGATGATCCAGTTAAAATTAAAATAAAACCAAGGTAAAAAGAAAAAGAGATTATTAAATCTCTTTTTTATTCGCCTTTAACTTTTACATTTCCTTTATCATCAATTATTAAATCAGGCTCTTGTGTATTTAAATTTCAACGATAAACTGATTTAAAAGGTATATTAGAAGATGGTTGGCTAAACTTTCAAGTAAAATTATTGTTATTTTCCTTATACAGTACTGTAATATCCTTAGGAAATTTAACAAATTTATCTTTTACTAATTCTTCTGTTTGGAGTAAAATAAACAACTTGTCTTCATTATTTTCTTTAATAATTATCCTTTTTCCTGTTTCTTTTGATATTTCTGTGTCATTTTTAAATTTACTAATTCTTCAATTACTATTTTTGCTATTGCGTCATACTACATAATATCAATTATTGTCTAAATTACTAAATACTTTTTCTTGTGGTGCTATTCATTCTAAATTGTCTTTAATTTCTTGGTTAGCGGTATTTATTTTGTTTTCTTCTTTTAATTTTGCTAATTCTTCGGGTATATATTCTTGTGTTTTATTACAAGCAACTAAACTTGTGGTACTTGTTCCTAGTAAACTAATTGCTCCAATAATGCTTAATAATCTTTTCATGTATATATCTCCCTCTTTTATTTCTTTACTAAATTATATAATAAAAAATAAAAAAGAGATAATTAAATCTCTTTTTTGTCGGGCAGCTTGCCTGCTCTCTAAGAACACACCAGCAACTTTGTTTCTAGAAGTATTTACCGACTAGACTCTGGCCGACAATTTGACAAGTCTATATTTAACTCTTTAAATGATATAAAAAGAACAGAAATGTTATTAATTTTTGACTTATCTGTAATTAAATTATATATAAATATAAATATTTGTAAATACCTTTATTAATTGTTTTAAGGACTAAATTAGCAATAAAATATATTAAGTTTAGTATTTATAGAAATTATTGTATTACTAAAATAGTATGATATTATTAGTTTAGTTAAATAAAAAAGAGAATGACCTCACATCATTCTTGCTTTATATTATATATAAAAAAATAATAATTTCAAGTAAGAATGATAAGGTTTTTACCTCTTTATTAATTTAATTAAAGGGGTGAAAAAATGATTTTTAATAAAGGAAATTCAGCTTTTGGATAGGTTACAATAACTTGGACCATATTTATGTAGACTGTAAAAAAATAAGCTAAAATTATTAGGAAAGCAGGAATATAAAAATGGCAAAAAACCAGTACACCGATGAATTCAAGAAACAAATCGTAATGTTATATAAAAATGGTAAAAGTAATATTGAAATTGTTAACGAATATAAAATTTCAAAGGCAGTTCTTTATCAATGAGTAAAAAAAATTGAGAATTCTGGTTCTTTTAAAGCTAAAGACAATCGCTTTGTTGAAGAAAATGAACTTATTCAGTTGCGAAAAGAAAACAAACAATTACGAATGGAAAATGATATTTTAAAGCAAGCAGCACTGATAATCGGCAAAAAGTAATATTAATTACTAACAATAAAGACAAATATTCAGTGAGGAAAATGTGTCAAATATTAAAGATAGCAAAATCAAAGTATTATTATCAAATTAATAAGATCACTAAAACTGAAATTAATATTTATGAAAATGAAGTTATCAGTGCATTTAAAGAAAGCTATAAAGTTTATGGTGCTAGAAAAATTAAAATTATTTTAGCAAGAAAGAACATTATTTTATCTCGACGAAAAATTAGAAGAATTATGGCAATAAATAATTTAGTATCAAAATATACTAAATTAAAATATCGCAATCATAAATCTCCTGTAAATAATGATCAAATTAGTAATATTCTAAATCGTGAGTTTAGTAATAAAAGACAAAATGAAGTTATTGTGAGCGATTTAACCTATGTTCAAGTTGGTTCAAAATGACATTATATTTGCTTACTAATTGATTTATTTAACCGTGAAGTAATTGGCTATAGCGCTGGAACAAATAAAACTGCTGAACTAGTTCAGCAGGCATTTTATAAAATAACATGACCACTAAATCAAATTAGGTTGTTTCATACAGATCGTGGTAATGAATTTAAAAATAAAATTATTGAAGAAATTTTATTAACATTTAATATTAAAAGATTATTAAGTGCAAAAGGTTGCCCTTACGATAACGCAGTAGCTGAAACAACCTATAAAGCTTTTAAAACTGAATTTATTAATGGTCGAAAATTTAAAAATTTAGAACAATTAAAGTTGGAACTATTTAATTTCATTAATTGATACAACAATATTCGAATTCATGGTAGTTTGAATTACTTAACTCCAGTTGAATTTAGAAATCAGAAGTCTACATAAAAAGTGTCCTAAAAAGTGTTGCCATTCCAATTTATAATTTCATTTTGATATAGATATTCTCAAATAATTTCAATAATATAAGTAGCATGACATTTTCAATCTTTATTATCAAACAATTCTTTTCTAATAAGTTTATTATCTTCAAAAATAGCAATAGCGGTAGTACCAGTTCCTGATGGGTCAATACCAATTTTTATCATGCGTATACATCCTCATCATTGTTATTATTAACTACTGGTACTACATTTGATATATCTTCTTTTTTAACTACATTATTGTTTGTGTCCGCTATTTCTGTATAAGATGCGGTATTTATATTATTTGATAAGGGTTCATCGTTAATTTGCCCCTTATTTTTGGCGACAGTAATATCATTAAATGGTATATAATCAAAATTACCATCTTCTTTAATTTCTTTTTCGTTGTTTATAAAAAAAGAGGGGAAAAAAATCAGTGAAGAAAGCTTATTAAAATTAGAAAAAATTATTACTGAAGAAACGACAAAAACTTTTAATAAATTTGCGCGAATTTTACAAGATGCTAAATTATATTTATTTGAAAAAAATATTAATCCCCTATATATTGGGTGACCATATATTGAAGGTTTAACGCAATCACAAAAAGTTTTTCGAGCACCATTATTATTATGACCAATTAATGAAATTAGTCGAACTAAAAATGAAATTGTTATTGCAACAAAACACGATGAAATCTTATTAAATTCTGCTATTCGTTTAAGTCAAATTAAAGATGGTAATTATAATGCTGCAGAATTTAGTTTTGATTCATTAACCTTAACGGATGATATTTTTATGAAGGCAATTGCTGATTTAAAAACATTAGGGTTTAAGGTTAAAAATGAAGATAAAATTAATCATTTATATAATTTGAATTATTATAAACAACAGGAACAGTTATTTTTTAATTTTGATGGCAACTTAGATAGTTATTTAAACAATAATTATCAAAATAATAATTTAGGTTTAGTTCTTGATGGTTATCTTGGAATGTATAATATTTCTTCAACAACGTTATATCGTGATTATTGTGATTTAGAAAAAGTGCCTGATGATTCTGTTAATAGGATTTTTGAAAATGAATATAATGTTGAAGAAGATTGAAAAGAAAATCAGTTACGATATCAAGAAGAATTAACAGAAAGTGCCGTTATGGCGATTAATAATTATGATATTTCCCAAAAAGTGGCGATTAAGAAAGCTTTAGAAAAAAATACTATTATTCAAGGACCACCGGGAACGGGAAAATCACAAACAATTAGTAATTTAATTGTTAATAATTTATGTCGTGGTGAACGAGTTCTTTTTTGTGCTGAAAAACAGGACGCAATTAAAGTTGTTTATAATAATATGAAAAAAATTCAAAATTATGCTTTGATGATTACGAACTTAGAAGAAAAAGAGAGTTTTTATCAAAAAATTTTAGATAGTATTAATAATATTAATCAGTTGTACCCACCAGTTGAAAGCGCAACATTCTTAAACAAAATGGACACTCTGTTTGATGATATTAAAAGATACAAGGTTTTTGCGCGTCAAAATGAGTATCAAGACTACCGTCAATTTTTGAATTGGAATATGATGATTATTTACGACATTGTCATCGGATATATCAGAATACAATGGTTGTTCAGAAGTTTTTGGCGTTATTTAATGATTTTCCAAATTTTGGTACAATTTATCATCGGTTTAGTGCAAAAGAATTTAAAAAAATGTTAAAAAAGGCGGAAGGATTAAAACCACAAAAATTTTTAGCTCTAATTTTTAATTTATTAAATAATAATTTTGTTAGTTACACCGTTAATAGTGTTGATGACAATAAATTTAACTTATTTAAAGTTGAAAAACAAGAATTAATTGCACCTTTAACAACAGAATTTAAAAATATTGATTATTTTGTTAATCGATTAGATTTAATTGATCAAAATGACCAGTTACAACGCGAAGATAAAAACTATGATTTATATGCTTATTTAGGACCAATTATTACCGGGGAAGAAGATATTCCGTTGCTTTATCAACATTATTTTGTTCATCAATATGAACTTAAACATGATGCACTATTAAAAGTTGGAACTTTAAATTGACGGAAAGAACTAACTAATTTAAGTGATAAATCCATTGCTTAATACTACAGAATATTTAACTTATTTATATCATCAACAAATTCGTGATTCTATTAAAGAAAACTTCATTGAGACCTTACCAAAAATTATTGAAGAATGTAAAAAGAAAACAAAAAGATCAATTACTTATTTTTTTAAAAATAACTATGAATTAATTAAAACATTATTTCCAGTAATTATGGTAACTCCTGATATTGCTTCGCAATTATTACCATTAAAGCACCATGAGTTTGATCAATTAATTTTTGATGAAGCATCACAAATTTTTGTTGAACGGGCAATTCCAATTATTTATCGTGCTAATCGAATTTTAGTGGCTGGTGATAAAAAACAATTAGGACCAACAAACTTTTTTTCATCGCGGTTTAATTACGAAGGATTGGAAAATAGTGCGGAATTATTACAAATTGAAACAAACTTAACAGATAAAAGTTTACTTGACTTTGCTAGCAAACAATATAATTCTAGTATGTTGCGGTTTCATTACCGGTCAAAATATAGTGAATTAATTAATTTTTCAAATGCTGCTTTTTATGATAATAATTTAATTATGATTTCCAATAAAACAAAAAAAGATTTTCCATTAAAACTAATTGAAGTTCCCGATGGAGTTTGAAAAAATCGGGGTAATGTTCTCGAAGCAAAGCGAGTTGTTGCTTTAATAAAAGAAATTATTACAACGCGAAAACATCAAGAAACAATTGGAGTTGTTACCTTCAATGAAGTTCAAAAAAACTTAATTTGACAATATTTAACTGAAGAATTTGAAAGAACACCCGAACTAGAACAAGAGTTACATCGTGTTTATGATGGACGTAATGAGGGATTATTTGTTAAAAATATTGAAAATATTCAGGGTGATGAACGTGATATTATTATTTTTTCAATTGGTTTTGCTCGTGATGAAAATAATAAATTTATGCAATTCTTTGGACCGTTATCACAAGCAGGAGGTGAAAACCGTTTAAATGTTGCTGTTACCCGGGCAAAAGAAAAGATTTATATTGTTAAATCATTTCCGTCATCATTAATTTCAGAGGATTCAAAACACCCTGGGCCCCGATACTTTAAATATTATTTAGAATATGTTGAGCAATTAAATCGTGGCAAAGATCAAGAACATAAAGTATTAGAAAAGTTAACAACAGCTAAAAGTTATCATCAAGAACAGCAAGGTTCTAAACTTAATCGACAATTTGTATCAGAAGTGGCAGATGCTTTAAGAACTGCATTAAGCAAATATGATCGTTATCAAATTGCAACGCATACCGTACAAGGAACTTATCAAATTGATGTTACAATTTATGATCAAAATAAGGATCATTATGTTTTAGGAATTATTTGTGATGATTTAACATATCCAATTGGGGTTGAACAAAAAGAATATGATTTTTATCGTCAAAAGTATTTGGTTGACCGCGGTTGAAAGATTGAATCAATTTTATCTAGTAATTGAATGGCAAAAAATCAGCAAGCAGATATTATTAACACCATTGTGCAAAAGATTATTGGTAAATAGGAGGCCTTATGAAATTTGATTTAGCTAAAATTAAGAAAATGAAAAATCTAAAGGATTTAGAAATATATTTATTTAAAACATATTTGCCAAAAAATGGTAATCAAATTATTAAAGCTGAGTTATTAAATTTAATTCATACATATTTTCCAACTGTAACATCAGAGCAAGCAAATCAATTTATTACATTATTAAAAGATAATCGTGTTGTTTTTCTGCGTGGTTATGGTTATGTTGGCAATGAAACATTAGAATCATTTGGTTGTCGTCAACAAGATGTTGAAGAAAATGAACAAGCAAAGGTTCTTGACCCACCAGCAGCACGTCAAAAAAAAGATACCATCTGCCAAACAAAAAGAAAAACCAAAAACGGAATTAAAACCAAAAACAATATTGACTCGAAAAACAATTGATGTTAGTAGTTTATCTTTTCCTGATCGTTATCGTAATTTTATGCAAGTGTTATATCCAATTAAAAATGAAAAAGAAAAACCCAAAATTGCTTTAGCTGATATTCCTGATTTGGCTTTTAATAATCTTAATTCTTCAGAAAAATATGTTAAAGAAGGCTGAAAAAATGTAACAGTGAATGATGATGAAAATTATATTAATTCAACAAAACGAAATATTATTTTAAAAGATGAGTCTGATGAAGTGATGGTGGAAGAAACTAATGAATTTCCTGAGCCAGTTAAAACTGAAAAAATAGCTTTTGATCTTTCAAATCCCACTAGTTCGGAAGCAATTTGACGAAAAATGAGTATTAGTCAATATCGAAAGTATTTTTTATCGTATCATCAAATTACTCAATTTCAATACCAAGGCTTAAATAAGTTTTTTATTGATTATTTATTAGCTTTACCAATTAATGATAAATTAATTACGAATTATTATGAAATGGCAATTACTAATAAGAAAATTTATGCAGCTTTTTATGATAATTATTTACGGAATCGAATCAAATATGCTTTTTTAATTGATTATAATTTATTTTATGATATTCCGTTAATTCAAAAAAATCTTAATAAATATCATAAAGAGGTTAAAAAAGCAGCGGAAAATATTATTATTAATTTATTTATGCAATTTTTAACGTTAACATTTAATGTTAATGAAAAGAAATTGGAAATTAGTCCTGATGTTATTGATCAAATTAAAACTTTTTATTGGACATTTATTCAAAAAATGCATTTATTTGAATTTAAAGATTATATTTTTTCAACCAACCCAAAATGAAAAGAAGAATATGCTATCAATTTTATTAATTTTTTTGAAGGATATAAATTCATTTCAAAACAACAAGCAATTAATTTAATTATTGAACATCTTGAAAGTGCTAAACTATTAGAATTATTAAAAGAAAATATTAATAAAATTAACTTTAGAAAAACCACTATTAATGATTATGTTTTATGATATGATGTCAAAACAAGTTGTCATTTATTAGATAATGAATTAATTTTGAAGAAACAAATGATTAAGGTTTTTATCTTCGCATTGTAACTGATCATTTTGATCAATTAAATCTAATCGGTTAACAAAATAGATAAAATCTCAAGAAATATGGAGGGGTCTTTTTTTACTATGGTATAATATTTTTATGAAAATGGTAAATTTTATGGGAAAAACAAATGAAAAATTCTATGTTGATGGTTCTGCCTTCATCAATAAAAATAATAAATCTAAATTTGTTTTTAAAATATTGAAAATTGTTGCGTTAACTGTTGTTATTACGCTTTTTATAGTAGGAAGTATTTGAGATCGTCAAATCGCAAAGACGATTGGTGATTTAAATGATAATGGATTTGCAAGTTGATTAAGTTTATTTTGAGATAAACTAGCTTATACAATGACAGTACCGTTTATGTTCGCCGGAGTTGGGGTATTATTAGAAAGTATCAATATAAAATATAAATCCAAATTTAAATTTTTTAAAATTATCATTATTATAGTTTATGTTCTCTTTATCATTTTATTTACATTAATTATTAGTAGAATGATTTATCAACAATCAACGTTTGAAGCCTTTGGTGGTAGAGGAAGGGATTATTGATTTGGCCTTGATGGAACAAATACCATTGTAGTAATGACAATTCAACTTGGGATTGAAGTTATCTTAATGTGTGGAATTGCTTGCTTTTTAAGAATTAAATTTGCAAAAAGAGATGATTTATTAACTAATAATTATTGAATTGATGCGTTAAAAATATTTGTGGTGTTTGCTCTTTTTGGTGTTACTTTTGATCCGCTTTTAAAAACTTTCTTTGGTCGCCCGTATTGAGTCCATGTTGATTATCAATATGTTATTGATCACTTACCAAATAACTGAACAAACAAACCAACGAATATTGTTAATGCCGAATATTTAGATTGATGACAAATTCAAGGCTTTAAAGCTGAGTACTGAAATTTCTTATTAGGTAAAGGGGGAGAAGGAACTCATTACTGAAGTGATAAAGCATTTCCCTCTGGTCATATGAATTCATCATCAATGCCTGTTTATGGTTTCCTATTATATTTCATGAATGAAAAACGAAAACAAAATATTACGTGATGAAAATGATTAATATTTGGTTTCTTTATAGCAAATATTGCAATGATGGGGTTTATGCAAATTCTTTCAAGAACACATTACTTAACAGATTTAATGTTTAGTTTAATAGTTTTACTAACATTCTTTAAAGGTGTAACTTATGTGGTTGACCATGTAATTTATAAAATTTTATCATTTATATGAAATAAACAAAATAAAACATATCATATGTTTGAATTAAATAATGGTAAGAAAACAATTTTATTTATTAATATTAATGGGGTTTTATGAATTGTGACCAAAGTTAGAACTTCTAACATTAATAAATCTAAAAAATATAAGTATTGACATCGAGATAATATTATTTATAAAGAATAAAAAGGATAAGATTTTTATCCTTTTTATTTTAAATAACCTTGCATTTCTTTGTCCGCTTAGTAAAATTAAAGTACCAAAAAAGAAAGCTATTGAGGATACTATGAAAAAATGATTTAGTAAAATTAAATGACAGTGACAACAGTTATGACATATCTTTTTATTACAAGGTTTTTTGTTTTTTGTTGGAATCTATTTGACATCATTAGGGATTGCAATTTATGCTCCAACTAGTACGGGTACTAGTCAAATTGATTTCACGGTTTTTGCTTTATTAGCATTAATGTATGGTAATTATACGGCGGGTCATTTAAATGACACGGTTTTAACTGCACATTATGCATTAGTCTTATTGATGTATTATTTGGTATTTTTTTTTTTTTTTTTACAATTATTTTTATGTTAATTGTAAACATAAAAGCATATCGTAACACAAAAGATCGCCAAATTTGAGTTAAATTTATAATTATGATTTTTGGTGATTTAGTTTTAGCATGGTTGTTACCATTGTTAATTAATTTTAATTGAAAGTATATTATTTCTGCGGATGCTATTCAGCAGTGAGCGGAGAGTTCTGGGGGAATTGCAGCATGATTATTTTTAGGTGGTTTTTCATTATATTGTGTTGGGTTAGCAATTTGAATTTATAGTAAGACTTAGCCATACTAAAAAATAATTTATTAAGTTAAGTAATAAATTTATTTAAAAATTCTCTAAAAATACCTCTTTTGATGTTCTTCAATTTAAAATAGGCCTTAATTTATCATTTATAACATTAACTACTCAATTTATTTTTTGTTGACTAACATTATTAAAATCAGTTCCCTTAGGATATCATTCTCTAAGTTCAGAATTCATATATTCAATTAGTAGTTTTTGCTGTGGTGAACCCGGATCGCAAAAATAAACTTGTGTTTCAGCAAATATTTCTAATTCTCTTCATTTACTAAATTCTTTTCCTCTATCGGTTATTATTCCTTTAATTTTCCCAATTAAATTATTACTTATAACAATATCTTTAAACTTTTCTACAACTTCATTAGCAGTATGATTTTTTAATTTCATTACAAAGTAATTTTTACTTAATTGTTCTACTAAAACTAAATTACTAGATTGTTGGTCTTTACCAACTACTGTATCCATTTCAAATCAACCAGCATTAATTTTTTTATTTTCAATATCTCATATTGGATGGGTTAAGATAAATTGGACAACAATAATGTAGAGTAAAAGATTATAATTAAGTTACAATGGAGGTGTAATTATATGGCAAAGAATCATTATACCAATGAATTTAAACAACAAATTGTTGGTCTTTATAAATCAGGCAAAACATCTGGTCGATTATCTAATGACTATCAAATTGGTAAATCCACTGTTTGAAAATGAGTGCATGAATTTAACAATTCAGGATCATTTAAAGCTAAAGACAATTGCTCTGTTGAAGAAAATGAACTTATTCAGTTGCGAAAAGAAAACAAACAATTACGAATGGAAAATGATATTTTAAAGCAAGCAACACTGATAATAGGCAAAAAAGTATAAAATTACTAATTTATGTAAAACACTAAAAGTTGCTAGATCAACATTTTATTATCAATTAAAATCAAATAAACTTAGTCAAGTCCAACATATTGATAATACTATTATCAGTATTTTCTTAAAAAGTAGAAAAAACTATGGTACAAGAAAAATTAAAGTTATGTTAGCACAACAAAATATTATATTGTCACGAATAAAAATTAGTCAAATAATGCAAAAATATAATTTAATTTCAAATTATACAAAAATTAAATATAAACATCATAATAACAAAGATATCACTTACAAATATAATAATTTGTTAAATCAAGATTTTGATAATTATAAATTACATGAAGTTGTTGTTAGTGATTTAACTTATGTTTGAATTAATAATCAATGATATTATGTATGTTTATTGATTGCTTTGTTTAATCGTGAAATTATTAGCTATGATGTTAGTTCTCATAAAGATGCAAAATTAGTTGAAAGTACTTTTAACAAACTTAATTTTTCTTTAAAAAATATTAAAATATTTCATACTGACCAAGGAAGTGAATTTAACAATAGTACTATTTATAAACTTTTGACTAAGAACAATGTACAAAAATCTTATAGTAAACCTGGATATCTTTATGACAATGCAGTAGCTGAATCTACTTATAAAATTTTAAAAACTGAATTAGTCAAAAATAAAAAATTTAAAAGTATTGAAGAATTTAAATTAGAATTATTTGATTATGTTAATTGATATAATAATACTCGTATTCATAGCAAATTAAATTATTTATCACCAATCCAATATAAAAATCTTTACTCTATATAAAATTTGTCCAAAAAACCCTTGCCATTCCAAAATAAAGAGAATATTTTAGAAGATTGAGAATTAAATTTTATGATGCAAACTATGCCAACAATTTTTAATAATCTTGATATTGATGTGTCGTTGGTAAAGCCAGTTTTGCCTGCTGAAATTAATGCCGATGCCGCAATGAATTATGTTTATGGGTCAGATTCACGAACATATCATAATGATATGTTAATAGTCAATGTTAAAACCACATTGAAGATGGGTGATATTTTTTCAGATGTTACAATTGATGAACAATTAGCTTTAAATATTTCATATGTTTAGTAAGAAAAGGAAAAGGATATATTTATGGTAAAAAAGAAATTATCTGTGCGAGAAATCGTCGATAAAATTTTTAGTGTGGGACAAAAACCATTTTGAAAATCAAAACGTTTTATTGGTTTAATTTCTAGCGCTGCATTATTAGTGGCATCTGGTATTTCAACAGGATGTATTTTAGCAACTCAAAATAACCTCAAAATAACAATGTACAAACTTATTATTAATTTAATAATAAATATTTTAGTACTAGGACAGCAGCTGCTGCATATGCAATGAATAATACACAAAAAGGGAATTTTGGTTATAATACTAATAATTATCTTTTTGATGGGCAAGTTTTTAGTATGCAATCAAAATTAGATGACTATATTCAAAAACAAAACGGTCATGAGATTTAATAATTTCAGATGGTCGTTATGTTGTATATCGCACTGATGATCCAAATCAAGTGGGGAAATTTATTTATTTTTCATTGCAAGACTTAGCGTTAGCGGCTGTTAAAACAGCTGCCAAACTTAGTTCGGCGATTAACAAACTTGAGAAATCAGTTTATTTATATATTTATACAGCCCAATCAAAAACAGTTGTTCCCTTTGTTTTTTATGATAATGATGTTGATAGTGTTATTAACAAGATTTATCAATATGAACAGTGAAATTAAGGTTTTAAGCCATTTTTCTGGTTTAAAAACCCAATTAAGAACTGCTTAAATAAGTAGTTTTTTCCTTTTTTCCAAAATAAAATATGGTATAATTAATAACATAGAATAGTTAACAACTATTTGTCGTATCAACTTGTATTAACCATTTAGCAATTATCAACAATATTAATTACATAAAGAAGGAGTTATTCAAATATGAAAAAAACATTTTTTACCATTTTAACAGCTTCAACGCTAGAATCAACGTTAGCACCATCGCTTAGTCAACAACAAGCAGAAAACCCACCTTTGACATGAGATATTGGAGCGATGTCTGGGAATGCATCATTTCCAGTTGCAAAACGTGGGATGCAATTTGTCACTAATAGTGGAAAACCACTGGTCTTTAACTTTTTAAATCATGCTAATACATGAGATTCATTTGTTCAACAATATCCTTATTTTAAATTTATTGATTCAACCATTAGAACAGGATTAAAAGGGGACAACAAACAGATCAGACTTGATGATGTTGTTTATCACACGAGTGCTTTTAATACGGGGCAATCAGGAATGATGTTTACAATGGCAGAAGTTAAGTCAAGATTCATTGGTGATTATGTTGTTTTATCGGTTGTTGGAATGTTATTAAACAACACGATTAATTTTGGTGTGATGTATACTCTAAATATCACCCAACAATATGCTAACCCATATCCATTTTATAACTCAACAGCTGGTCGCATCCAGTTTATGAGTGATAGGTAAACTTTAGGTTAAAAGGCATTAATTATAAATGTCAAGAATTGATAAGTTATATCAAATCAAAAAGAATGGGAAAGGCTATAGTAATAATAAAATTAAAATTAGAGATATATACGAACGATTTATTAAAATTATTACGCTAATAATTATCACATTGTTGTTGATTGTTTTAATCTATGGGATTGGTGCCATTTTAAATGATCATAGTAAAAATCAAGTCCTAATTACAGTGGGGGATGTCTTCATTAAAATTGGGAAAGCTGTTTTTAACAATTTATCAATTATTTTTTGTCTTGTTACTGTTATTAGTATTACTAATAATCTTAAAGCCGTAGCAATTGGTGTTACTGGCTTTTTGGTTTTTTCGGTAACTCAATTTGCTTTAATTCAATATCAGGTTACACCCGATGGAACATTGTATGTAACTAGCATTTTATTTTTCTATCAGGGGGATAATCTATCTTTATTTTTAGGAACAACCTTAGGAATTGTAACGTTAAATACTTCAATTTTTGGTGGCGTGATGGTTGGTATTATGACATCATACATTTATTATAAGTGTATTGAATTAAGAATGCCAAAATCATTAGGACTTCTAAATGGTTTTCCGTTGGTAAGTATTATTGTGGTTTTTGCTAGTATGTTGTTAGCTGTTGTGTTCTTATTATTATGAATTGTAGTAGCAATGCTTTTAAATAAGATTTATTTCTGAATGTGAAATCAAAATGCTCATCATTTTTTAGGCGCAGCTTTTGTTTATGAATTTTTAAATATTTTATTAGTACCATTTGGGTTTAAAGATATTTCGGCAAACTTATTTGTCCAAAGTAATTCTCAATTATTAACGCAACAAGAATTTATGGAGTTATTTTGTCAGATCTCATATAGTTATGGTTGACAATATAATATTTTTACGCAAAGTTGAAATAATAATAGTATTCAAGCAGTATGAACATATTTACAACAACCACAGTTATTTGATAGTAAATTATCTTTAATTGAATGAATGTCAATTTTACCGTTTAACCGTTTACCCCAAATTAACGGGATTGAAACTGGGTTATATAATTGATTCTTATATAGTCAAAATATTGGTGATTTATTTCAGTTAAAACTACCACCAAATTATGCGATTGTCTTTGGTGCTTCATTAGGAGTTAGTGTTGCAATTATCTTAACTAGTAAAAAGGAAAACCGCCTTTCAACCGCACTGTTAATGTCGACTATCTTATTAGTGACAATTTTAACAGGAAATAATATTATCATTAACTTATTTATTTTCTTAGCTTCACCATTGCTATACGTTATGGTGTATGCCCCAATTGCAGGATTAAATGGCTTGTTTATGTCCATGTTGGGTGTTCATATTTGAGTATCCTTTATTGATGGTTTAGTCGACTTTATCTACAAGGGAATTTTACCAGCAGCAAAAGGAACACAGTTCTTCTGAATCCCAATCTTTAGTATTATTTGATTTGTTGTGATTACGCCTATTTTTGCGAAAGCAATTATACATTTTGATTATCCTTATGTTGGTCGTCGAGAAACAATTTTACCACGGATTACGCACAAAAAGTATCATGAGATTTGGAATCATTAGCGAATAATATTTAATTTAAAAAATTGTGAAGAAATTTTAAATGTGTCACAAAATTTAGTAAATTTTTTGTAGAATAAAGGATAAAATAGGACAAAAAAATCGACCCTTATTGGGTTGATTTTTTTATTTGAAAATTAATCTTAAAAAATAAATATATTGGTTCTACAATTATTTATTTTACAATTACATATTTTTTAGTGGAAGGTTCCCCAACATGGCATTTTGTCAGTAAAGAAACCAATAGAGCTGTTAACTTGTTTTTTTTGCGATTTTGTAAATTATTAATAACTTTGATTAAGATAAACAGATAGTGCTGTATTCATAACTTTTAATTAACAAGAAAAAAATAAAATCGTGTGCGTAGAGGTTGAAGAACTTTTAAGAACTGGGCAAGGATTTCTTAATTAATCTACTAGTGGGGACTTGATGAGGAGGTACTTACAACTACAAGTAACTACAAATTGTAGAACATTGTAGTTAATATACCAACAATTACCAAAAATTACAGGAGGTATATATGAAAAAGTTAAATAAAAAAACTATTAATAAATTAAATGAATTAATGCTTAAAAGTTATTCAGTATCATTTGAAGATATGACTGATGAACATTGAGCATTAGGTAAACAGAATTAGGAGAATTAAATTATGAATAAAAGATATTTATTAGTAATTAAACAAGCATATAGCATTGATACTTTATCATTTTATACAAAAAAAAGAAGCTGAAATTAATAGCAAAAATTATAACCTTTATGGAAATAAGGTTGTGATTTTAGATTTAGAAGATAAAAATATTGAATGATTATGTGAAAAAGGATGTGAATAATATGAACTTAAAAGATTTATTAAATGAAATGTTTGATAATTACCCAGATTGTTATAGAGATTATGGTTTAGCAATTATGGATCGTTATGAAATTGAAGTTGAAAAGAAAAAATTAACACCTGAAGAAATTGATAATCTTACTCATTTATATTTTGATAAACCAAAAAATAATTATATTGGAAATGATGAAAATAATGGAACAACTTAAATTTGATTTTGATAGTCCAAAAAATAATTTAACATATATTTGGATAGGTTACAATAACTTGGACCATATTTATGTAGACTGTAAAAAAATAAGCTAAAATTATTAGGAAAGCAGGAATATAAAAATGGCAAAAAACCAGTACACCGATGAATTCAAGAAACAAATCGTAATGTTATATAAAAATGGTAAAAGTAATATTGAAATTGTTAACGAATATAAAATTTCAAAGGCAGTTCTTTATCAATGAGTAAAAAAATTTGAGAATTCTGGTTCTTTTAAAGCTAAAGACAATCGCTCTGTTGAAGAAAATGAACTTATTCAGTTGCGAAAAGAAAACAAACAATTACGAATGGAAAATGATATTTTAAAGCAAGCAGCACTGATAATAGGCAAAAAGTAATATTAATTACTAACAATAAAGACAAATATTCAGTGAGGAAAATGTGTCAAATATTAAAGATAGCAAAATCAAAGTATTATTATCAAATTAATAAGATCACTAAAACTGAAATTAATATTTATGAAAATGAAGTTATCAGTGCATTTAAAGAAAGCTATAAAGTTTATGGTGCTAGAAAAATTAAAATTATTTTAGCAAGAAAGAACATTATTTTATCTCGACGAAAAATTAGAAGAATTATGGCAATAAATAATTTAGTATCAAAATATACTAAATTAAAATATCGCAATCATAAATCTCCTGTAAATAATGATCAAATTAGTAATATTCTAAATCGTGAGTTAATTGTAAAGTAAAGATGCAAGTAGGATTTTTAACCCTTATTAATCCAATAGTATATCTTTTATTAAAAATTGCAACTATTTTTTCAAAAAAAATATTTTTTTTTAAATTATGTAGTTATTTCAGCACCACGAAAAATGATTTTTAATAAAAGTCTAAAATTAATAATTAAATTATTAAATATTTTGTAAAAATACCTCTTTGGAGGATAATCAACCTAAACTCGGTCGCGGTTTTTCATTAATAATTTTCATAATTTTATTAATTTCTTTTTGAGTAATTTGATTAAAATCTGTTCCCTTAATGAGATATTCTCTAATATCTCTATTCATTCTTTCAACTTTGGGTTTTTGTGTTGGAGTTCCAGCATCACAAAAATATACATTTGCATTAGTAATCTTTTCAATTTCTTTTCATTTACTTAATTCTTTACCTTGATCAGTTATAATTCCTTTTATGTTTTCTTTATAAAGTTTATTTTTAAAAATACTTTTAATTGCTTTATTAACTTCTTCTGAATTATGATGATCTAATTTAAAACAAATAGTATATAAACTCTTTTCTTCGGTAAAAGTTAAACAAGCAGATTGATGTTCTTTTCCAACAATACAATCCATTTGAAATCAACCAAAAGTACCTTTTTTATGTTCTGCTTCTTCAATAAATCTAATATTAGTTAATTGACCACGATCATCTTTTCTCTTTTTTGTTTTAAATTTTTTACCTTTAAATGGTAATTTTTTCTTAATTTCAGTATTTTCATCATCAAAAACACCATGATCAATATATTTGTAAAGTGTCATATGTGAAAATGGATTTTTTTCATTATATTTTTTTTCATATTCATTAATAATTAACATTGGTGAATAGATTTTTTTACTTAAAATTTTTATTACATGATTTACAACTTTTTTTGAAATTGTTGTATATTTTATTGATTTTTTTCTTTTCTTTTTATAATCATCATTTGCTTTTTCAGGATCGTATTCTTCTTTAAGTCTATTAACTTCTAATCTGATTGTGTTAGGACTTTTATCCAATACTTTTGCTATTTTTGATAAATTAGGTGTACCATTCTTTTTCTTAAATGTTTCTGCTAGCAAATGTTCTTTTAAATTATATCTTTGATCAAGACCTGTATGTTTATATTTTTTCTTTTCTTTTTTCATAAAATCTAACCCTTTCTTAAAAAAAGTTATACAATAAAAATTAAATCTTGTTGACAATTTATTAAAAAATGTTAGGATGGTGATGTAATTTAATACAAGTAGGATTTTCTAGCCCTTAATCTCTTGTTTAAAAATTACTAAAAATAGAGACTTGTAAAAGTCTTTTTTTATTTTACTTTTTTTATTTTTTTGTAGAATGGTGATGACAAAAAGAGGTAAAAAAGATGGCAAAAGTGGGAATTAATTGATGAAAAGATGCAAAAAAGCGTAATATTGATGTAAAAATAAGTAAATTTGATGACTATTGTGAGGAAAATAATTATAAATTAGCAACAAAAGAAACATTATTAATCTATTTAAAATTAGAAGAAGATGAATATAATACCTTAAAAGACACTAATTTATTAGCATTTAATGAACTTAAAATGAAAATAAGAATACTAGAAAATAATATAAAATTACATCTCTTAAACGAAACTAAGGGGGGGGGGTATCCGTATATGCTCAGTATTATGGTCGTGAAAATGAAACTGAAATAAATTATACTCCACCAGTAATTAACATAACAGATGGGAGAAAGATATAATGGCAATGTTGTATGAATATAGTTATCTTAATGATATAGTAATTAGTTTATTAAATAATACTGAATATATTGCTGATGAGATTAAT
Source organism: Spiroplasma endosymbiont of Glossina fuscipes fuscipes (assembly GCF_049669535.1). Taxonomy (NCBI): domain Bacteria; kingdom Bacillati; phylum Mycoplasmatota; class Mollicutes; order Entomoplasmatales; family Spiroplasmataceae; genus Spiroplasma; species Spiroplasma endosymbiont of Glossina fuscipes fuscipes. The sequence goes on along the minus strand of NZ_CP187162.1, from coordinate 1,054,603 downwards.
TTAGCAGGTAGTCGTAAAGCTGGTAAAACATATTCTATTGATGAATTAATAGCATTATTAAGTTGTGTTGTATTAGCAAATAAAGATAAAAAAATAGCAATATATGGTTTTAGATTAAATAGTGCTGATACTGCTGAAATGCAACAAGATATTCAAGATGCATTAGATAAAGTTGGTTTAATCCTTAACCCTACTAAAAAATGAAAAGGTGGTCATTATCAATATAATGCTCGTTTTAATAAACCTACTTGAACATTTCCTAATGGTAGTTTTATTAAATTACAAGGAGCAAGAAAAAGTAATTCATCGCAAGTATTAGGTAAAGGAACAGCTAGAGCAAATGGTGCTGATTTATGTATTATTTGACTTGAAGAAGCTAATGAATTTAGTAAATCAGAAAAAGAAGCAATTATGCAAGCAGTTCGTGATTATAAAAAATTAATATTAATTACAAGTACTAACCCTGATAGTATTTATCAAGATCATATCGATTATTTAAATAAATTAATGCCTTTTAATCGTAAAGAATTAGAAAGTAAAGGTGAACAAATATCTAAATTAGTAATTCCAGTATTAGACCCTAAAACAGGTCAAAAAGCATATGATAAAAAAGTAATTAATCATTATACTAATTATTTAATTAATAAAGATAATTTAAATTATGATGAATTAATGAAATTATATGAATTAAAAGCAGAATGACCTAAAAAATATGAGGTCTGAGGAATTGGAATGCCGAGGAGCATTAGATGGCTCTATTTTTGCTATTTATTTATTTAGTAAATTATATGATTTTGAACCAGTTAATTTTAAAGCAGGATTAGATTTAGGATATACAGATAGTCCATTAGGACATGCTACTCATGCAATTTTAATGGGGTTAGATAGAAATTATCAAAAAATATCACCATTAATGGAATATAAACATAGTAATGCTGAAATGATACATAAAGATACAACTAAGATTTTATTTGAAATAGTACATTTTTATATAACATGTGCTACACAATGAGATTATTTACAAGATGGTTTAGATGTAAATGTTGACTATGGTAATGGTGGTTTAGTAAGTATTGATACCTTAAATAATATTAGGCGACAATATTTTCCTGATGCTAATTGATTAAGATTTAAACCAGTAGTAAAAGATGTTTGATATCGAACTGATAGAATTGATGCTATAATCATCCTGCTAAATAAGAATTATTTACAAATTAGTCAACGATTAACACCAGAGTTATTTAAGGATATGTTAAAAATGGAATGAAGAAAACCACCTGCAAATAAGTCTACTTATAAATTAGAAGATAATAAATTATTTGATGATGGTTTTGATGCTATGACTTATGCTGTTATGGATATTATGGAATATTTTATAAAAACATTAGATAATCCATTTTTATTAAGTAAACAATTCGGAAAGCGAGGTTAATAAATATGAATAATGAAAATACTTTATTATCTAAACCTGAATGAAAATGATACTATTCTTTATTATTTTTTACAAGAGGTGCAAAAGATTATAAAAAAGATCGTGAAAGATATGATAAGCAATTTTTAAGTGAAAGTGGAATTATAGCTTATGATACTGATAAAGGAATTACTGGAACAAGTGCAGTTTTATTAAGTATAATTGTTGCTTTGTGATCTATTTTACCGCAAGTAATAGAATTACCTAATTATTTACAATTTTTAAAATGTGGTTTAGAAAATGTTGATTGAAAAAATAATTATGGAAATGCATTATTAATGTTAATTATTCCGTCTAGTGCTAGTTTTATTTATCAAAAAGCACCTAAAATTATTCCAAATGCAAAGATAAGATTATTAACTAATATTGCAACTAAAATTATTCCAGTTATTATTCTTACTATTTTTATTTGATTTATTTTAAAAATGAAAGCATATTTTAAAGCAAGAGAAAATGAAAAATCAATTAATATTGCTAAACATGCTGAAAATAAAAAATTAAAAATAGAAAAACAAAAAGAATTAATAGTTCAAAAACAAGCTTTAAAAATATTACGAGAGGAAAATAAAAAATATGGCAAAAAAACAAATTAAAAGAAATATTGAAAAAATGCGAATGGATAAAAATATTTGTTGGATGATAATTGATGGTAAAGAGTGTTTTAAAAAAGTAAGTAAAAATTGAAATGGTATTGGTGTTCCTGCTTGTGAAGAACATACTAAAATATTTCAAGAATTAATGAAAGAAACTTATGATTATGGTGTAAATAATAAAAAAGAATATTTAGATCAATATGAAAAAGGTTTTAAAGAAGGAATTGAAGAAGCTAGAACTGAAATTAAGAAAAAATACCCACAAGTTTACAAAAATTAAAATGATGGTAAGATGGTGACGATAGTTTTTGAAATTTTCTATAAAAAATAATGGAGGGATTAAAGTATGACAAACTTTAAATATGATTATAAAGAAAATATGACACAAGATGAAATTAATGCTTTATTAGAACAAAAAGAAAAGCAAGTATTATCTAGTGTTTTACCAAATGCAGAAACTCGTATTAAAACTGAAACAGAAAAACAATATGAAGAAAAAATTAATAGTTATCAGTCAAAAATAAGAGAATATGAGTTATCACAAGTACCACAAGAAAATCGTAAAATAGTTGAAGAATTATTAAATAGTGGTAAAGATATGGAATATATTAAAACTAATTTTAAAGATTTAGTTGAGAAAAAACCAATATTAGATATGAAAAATCTAATGAATGGTGGAATTCAAATTAAAGATGAAAATATGTTTATTGAAGAATTAACACAAAAAATTAAAACTAGTTTAGATGAAAATAAAGATATTCCTGTTAAGGAAAGAATTAAAAATTTAGTTCAAAAAGAATATCAGAAAGGAAAATAAAATATGGCATCAATTATAGGATTACATGAAGGATTTGTTATTGGTAATGGTGTAGCAAATCTAACAACAGAAGGACATTTATTATTATCAGCACAAGAAATGAGAGTTAAAGATATTTTATCAAACCCTGATTATTATACATTTCATCGTTTAACAGCAACAGCACAATCAAGTCCTAATATGAAAAGTGCTGATTATGCAGTAGCAATTTATACAATTCCAGAACGATTATTTTATGGAGATAGTGAGTGAAATCACGAAAAAGGAAACCCAAAACAAAATCAAAATGCTAAGCGTGGTCGTTTAGTAATTGATCATACTATTGGTTTAAAAACACAATGAAGACGATTTGATTTATCTCGTTTAAAAAATACTGATCCATCATTACGAGGTGAATTAGTAGCAAAATGAACAGGTTCAATTATAGAAAATATGATGTTTAATTTAGAATTATACTTTTTAAAAGGTGTAATTGATAATTATATTGCTCGTAGTAAATTTAATAAAGATTATGCTTTTGTTTATGATACAACTAAAATTAAAACTCAACAAGATGCCTTAGATTTAATGTATAAATTAGGGCATCGTATGATAGATGAAACAAGAAAAATTAATGCATCTCAAATTGGGACAAATACTAGTGATTGAGAAATGATTTGAGAACCACATTCATATTTAGATTTAACACGAGCATATACTCAATTAATTGGTGAAAATATTTCAGCAAATACAATGGTAACTGGTACTTTATTCCAAGATAAAGTTTTAGGTTATATGGTTTCTAAATCATTATGACTTGGTCAAAATATTAAACCTTTACATGGTAAAACATCAGATGGACAATTAGAAATTAATTTACAAGGAATGAATAGAACTCGTGGCTTTGATTTATCTATTAATAATAAAATAGAAGCATTAGTTATTCATAGAGATAATGTCGCAATAATTACTATTTTTACTGAAAATATTAGTTATGTTGATAATGATACACAAGAACCTGCATTTACTAGTCGTGTATTATTTTCATTACCTGCTTTAACAAGACCTGAATTAGGTTTCTTAATTGTTAAAGAAATATTTACAGAACAAGAACAAATGGATGCTATTGCTCGTATGTGAGATAATACAGATCCAACTGGTGATTCATGACAAAAATATAATGAATTTACTGGTGAATGAGAAAATGAATTAACTTATCAATTATTAGATTATGATCCAAATTATAAAGATTTTTATAATCCTACATTTAAAACTGCAATTCAAAATACTATTACTAATATTAATAATTTAGATGTAGATCAAACAGCATTAAATATGGATGTATCTAAAAAATATAATGAGTTTTTTGGAATTACTCCAACAACTCCTGACACAGCAGAAATTAAAAAATTATTTGATAAAATTTTAGATAATAATTTAACTACACCACAGAAAAAACGAATTTTAGCATTTATGCGTTCTATTATGATATTAAGTGATGGCAAAAATGATTATCCAATTCAAACAAATTCAGCAGGTATTTATTTACCAGTTAATGAAATTGTAAGTGGTAATATTTATTTACATATTAATGCAGGTATTATTGATAATCAAAATATTAATGATAAAAAAATATTAATTAAAGGTAATTCTAAAATAAATATTAGTGGAATTAATAAATTAGATAAACCTACTATTCATATTGCAGTCCCAACAAAAGCAACAGCTGAACAGTTAAAACCACAATTTAAAGATGTTGTTTTAAAAGCAGTAAAAGCAGTAAATAGTTCTTTAATTGAAAGTGATTTTGATTACTTTATTGAAAGTAAAAGTGAAGACTGACCAATTAATATTACAAATGATAAAACAGTTGCAGTTCAAATTGAAGGTAAAAACAACGCTACTGGTCAAACAAATCCGATTGATGTAGTAATTAAAAATTCATAGTATATAAAAAATAGGAATTAACCTATTTTTTATTTTGATGTTTAATTATATTAATTCCTTTTTTAAGTTCTTTATAAAGATTAATTGTTTTTGGTTTTGATATTATTTTAGTATGTAAATTTTTATATCCTGTTTTTAAATTAGTAGCATATTCTCTTTGTTGATTTAATCAATTTTTATTATCGATATATTGTTTATTTTTATTTAATTTACTATCTTTTAAATTATAAAAATTAGTACTATATTTATTAATTTCTTTATTTAATTCTAATAGGTTTTTATTAATACGACTAGCTCTTAATTTAACATCTCCACTTGCTTTATTTTGTTTAGTATTTATTTGTCAATTTACATATTCTCTTAATTCACTGCGTAATCATATATGTAATCACATATTTCATAATACTGATCCTGCCCCAGTTCTATTTTTACCAGTTGCTGATTTCATTGCTTGTCATACTTGGATATGTACTTTTGGGTAAGTATATGGTCCATATCATCTTCTTTGTTTATCATTATCACTTTGAATTAAAATAGTTAAATTACCTATTAATTTTTGTTTATTAGTTATTTGAAAAAATCCTTTTTTACATCAACTACTAGATAAGATAGTTCAATTACTTTCTGTTGGAGTTAATGATTTTACAATTTCTTTATATTTATTTTTATCTAAAAAACTAATATCTTTAAATAATTGTATTTCTAAACTACGAGGTATTTTTTTTAAAAGATCATTTAAAACATTTGGATTTAAATAATATTGAATTTGTGCTAATTGATGTTCAATATCTTGAATACTTTGTAAAATTGCTTTTATTTTAGAATTACCATATTTTTCTAATAATTTTATAATTCTTAATGCTATTTTGGGGTTTTCTAAAATACTAGTAATTAATGTTAATAATTTTCACATTTTTTGACACTCTCCTTATGGTGATTATATAATGGGTGATGACAAAAAGAGGTGTAAAAATGCAAGATAAACAAGAAATAAATTTTAATGAATTAATTAATAAGCCTGAATATTTAAGTTATTTAGAAACAGGAAAATATAAAATATTGCAAGAACAAAAATATTATATTGATATTCCTTGAATTATTGCTAATAGAAAAGCGGCTCCGTTAACTATTGGGCAAGGCTTAATGTTTAATTGTGATAATGATGATACGCAAGATTGAATAGAAGAATGATATGAGAAAAACTATGTTTATTCAAAATTATATCAAAATGAATTAGCAAATAGTTTATACGGGCGTAGTGTAATGTATTTATTAAAAACAGAAACTGATGATTTAACGATTGATGTTGCCCCGATTGGTTCAAATGTTCGTATTGCTAAATATTCCGAAATAGAACAATATGCGGAAATGTGAATATTACCTGCACAATCTGATTATATGTGATATCAAAGAGTACAATTTTATCCTAGAAAAGCAAAAATAACTTACTATACAGCAAAAGATTTAGAAATTGGGGTATGACAAACTTATGGTGAATTAGAAAGTAAATTAAAACCAGTTTCTACAATGGAATATGATACTGGGATTGATATATTACCTATTGTTGAATTTATTAATTTGCCTAAATTAGTGCATGGTACTAAAACTACTGTTGATTGTGTTCCTGATTGCTTACCAGTATTTAATTTAATTAAAGATGTTCAAGATAATATTTATTATAAAAGAATTGAAAGAATTATTAACCGTACTCATTTTATAGGACAAAAAGATACTACTCATTCACTTGTTGATAACGGTAAAGGTTCAGAAGAATTAGTAAGTGCTGATGCTATTATTACTAGTACAGTACAAGGTTATGCTAATTTAACTGGTAATAGTGGAATGGGTTTAATTCATGCTCAACAAAATTATACTGAAATAACTATTGATAGTGATTATTCTATGAAAATGATATTTAATGGTGCAGGATATGATTATGATAATTTTACTGGTGAAACTTATACTAATAAAACTCAATCTTTAATGAATGGTAAAAATGATATTCAAACTACAAAAAATAAAAGAACATTAAGATTACCAAAATTATATCGATTATTTGATTATATATTTAGAGATTATAAAAAATGAGATAACTTAAATGATGATAATCCAAATAATGATAATGTTAGACCTTATACAATAGAATTTATAGATATTGATATTGTTGATGATATTACACAAGCTGATGTTATTGATAAACGATTAAATAATGGAACTATTACTCATATTGAGGCAATTCATAAGCAAGATAAGGTGACAACTAAAAAAGCAAGAATGATGTATGAAGAAATTAAAACAGAGCAAAAAGAACAATTAGAGCAAGAAATGAGTTATATTGATGATGATAATCAAACAAGAGAAGAAGATATTAAAGGAGATATACAATAATGCAAGTACCTAATATTAATAGTATTTTTAAAAACTTAAATGAAAGAATAATGGATAATAGTGTTCGATCTGATTTAACTAAATTAGATATTGATATTAAAAGTAATTATTTCTTTTTCCCATTTATTATTAAAACTGGTTTAGTAAATATTACTGATAAAGGTTTTCAACCTAATAATGGAGTACCACAAAACTTTACACAAATGTCACAAATATTTACAGGTAAAGAGGGAATTATAGCACAATGAAAAAATGCAATTAAAATTAGATCTAGACATATCCCTGATATTTGAAATTATGATTTTTTACAAAAAGAAAAATATTGATTTACTTATTCTATTGATGATTTTAAAAAAAGTTTAACAGATAAAATAAGTTATTTTAATAATGGTGAATTAAATTATTTATGAAATGAAAAAGATCAAATATTTACTAATTCAGAAATTAATCAATCTTTTAGTGTTAATGATGTTTGAAATTGAATTAATTCAGATGAATATTTAAATTATAATGTTTATGTTATAAATTTACAAAAAATTAATAAAGCATTAGATAATTTTGCTATTAAAAGAAAATTTAAAGGTGATGCTTATAAATGTCATATTGTTAATATTAATGATACTGTTGAGTTTTCTAAATTAGGTGGTGAAGAATATTTTGGCGAATATAATGCTTGATATCTTGATCGTACAATTACGGTTGAAACTACTTATAATTTTCAAAGAGAAGATTTTTTAAGATTTTATTTAGTTCCTTTACAATCTGATAAAGAAGATGTTGATGATAATTTATTAATGTTTATATCAAATGCTCAACCAAAATATAATGACCTAAATGAATTAGTATATTGAAATATTACTTTTAGTTATGTTAAAGATTATATTAATACTACTGGGCAAACTATTCAGCAATTCGTACAATTTTCAGCACCAGGTGAAGGCTATGTAATTCCTAAAATAATATGAGATGATTTAGGTATTCCAAAAGATTATGAAATTAACGAGAAATTTACTGGTGATAATGGTATTAAAAGTATTCAATTAACTTTATTAGGTAATAATGGTTTTACTGCACCAGTTATTTTTGGTCGCCCGATTGAAAATTTAGGGAAATGAAATGAAAAAGTATATCCACAGCGTAGATTATTTATTGATAATTTAAAAATGCCAGTAGCAGATAGTTTAACAAAATCATCTAAACCATTAACTACTTATTTATTAACAAATGGAATTCCTGCTATTAATGGTCAATATGATAATTGATTAAAAAGAAAACAAGCACAATCTAACCAAGAAATTAAAAAGAATTATGAGGGTTATTTGAATACAGATAGAAAATTAACACAAGCAACTAACCCCAATAATTTAACAGTTAAAGATGTTGCTTTAAATTATAAAGGTAATAAAGTTATTAAAGATTTTGATGTACGAGCAAATGGTTATTTTAAATATAATGTTGATATTGGATATAATACAATTAACCCAAGTAAAAATCGTGGGCAATTAAAAGATATGTTAAATTTATTTAGTATTATGGTTAATCATATTATTAGTTTGCCAATAGATATTACTGAAAGTATTGCATGAACTCAGCGTGATATACCTATTGTTGGTAAATTTTTAAATGCAATAAGTTTAGGTATTCCGATTTATTGAAAAACTATTGATAATAATACTAATAATTTATATCCAAATATTAAAACAGGAATTCCCTTATTTATTGGTAAAGCAAATTATACATTTTATGATGAAAGTTATTGACCTATTGTTGAAGATAGTACGCGTCCCCAAGCAAAAAATCAAGGTAATATCCCCTTAGATGCATTTAGATATAATACCCAAGATGAGGTAAATGATATTATTGGTGCTAGTGCAAGTAACACAAGTTGAGCATTTACTTTAACTGATAAAATAACAGTATCAAGATGAGGCAAAAAATCAAAAACAGAAGATGGTAAAAATTATAGAATTAGTAGTGTTATGATACCTCAATCATTTAATAATGAAGATAGTATTTATTTAATTAATGAAGAAACAGTATCTTTACCAACAATGGAAAGTGAAAATTTATTAACTGATATTGTTGGCAGTGGTAGATATATAATTGATGCAGTTGGTTTTTATAATTTAGGTAAAACTGCCTGTCGTATTTATATGTTTTCTGATGATATTGATATATATGACCCATATTCAATTATGAGTTATTTTGTTAGTTTACAAACTACAAGTTTATATAATAATTCAGTACGAGATTGATTAACTCTTTATTCACTTAGTTATTTAGACCAATACATCGATGATGATATTGTACACGATTGACCTGTTAAATTACCTGACCCGCCACCAAGCATTAATTTTTATCCAGTACAAATTAATTTAAGTAAAGCAAATACTGAATTAAATGCTAAAAGTATATATAATGGTGTATCAAACAAACCTGACGAAAAAACATATTCACAATCAAATATTTTATTATTTGATTTTGGAACATTTGGATCTACTGATTGAAAGCAAGTACAAGATAATTATAATAGTTTTACAATTAGTACAAACTCTGCAAAAGTAAGAATATGAGGAAAATCAACTGTGGGGGACTCACCGCACGAGTATGTCAATGAACCGTTGGGATTAAACCGTGAAATTAAAATTAAAGATATTAATAATTCTGGATTTATTGTTTTTGAATATTTAAGAGAAAGAGATTATCCTTGACAAGATAGTCAAGCAGGTTATTATTTTAGAACTCAAATTGTTTTTTATAATGAGGATGTTAAATTAAAAATGAGAGTTTTATATGAATTGGCTGTAATAAGTGGTAAAAGACCAGTTATAGCGGAAAGTATGTATGGTGAATTTAAAGTTAAAATTGATCCACTAGCATATATTAAATTAATAAAAAAATAGGAGTAAAATCCTATTTTTTTATTCGCCTTTAACTTTTACAGTACCATCATTATCAACAATTAAATCAGGTTCATTAGTATCTAAATTTCAACGATAAACTGATTTAAAATAATCATTATTCTTATTTCAAACATTAATTGTACTTCCATCAACAGATAGCGTAATATCATCAAATTTAGCCAAATAAAGAATAATATTGTTTTTTTCATCCAATTTTTTTGGTTTAAATCTTTCTATTTCCGCATCATTATTAATAAATTTAACAATTCTTCAATTATTATTTTTATCACCACGCCATACTACATAATAATATTTATTATCAACTGTATTAAATGGTTTTTTTGTGGTGCCATTCATTCTAAATTATCTTTAATTTCTTGGTTAGCAGTATTTATTTTGTTTTCTTCTTTTAGTTTTTTTAATTCATCTTCGCTATATTGTGGTTTATTACAAGCAACTAAACTTGTTGTACTTGTACCTACTAAACTAATTGCACCAATAATACTTAATAATTTTTTCATTGTAGAATTTTCCTCCCCTTATTGTCACCATCATACCATATTATTTTAATTTAGTTAAATAAAAAAAGAGATTTAATAATCTCTTTTTTGTCGGGCAGCTTGCCTGCTCTCTAAGAACACACCAGCAACTTTGTTTCTAGAAGTATTTATCGACTAGACTCTGGCCGACAGCAATTACATTTATAATTGCTTATACAATTATTATAAACTATTTTTGGAAATTTACAATTTAAAATTTTAATTTCATGATTTTTTAATAAATCTAAAAATTTATATATTTCATTATATGAATTTAAATATTTATTTGAAAAGTTTGCTATTATATCAGCACCTTGTATGCAATCTTTTATAGAGTTTAAATGTTTTAATTCCTTAATTCATATATTTTGTTTTCGCAAAAATCCAATCATACGATTAACAGAATAATTTCAATTTAAATATTCTTTTAATTTTGTTTCATCTTTGTTTCATTTTTCTTCATTCTCTAATTCATCAAGATAAATATTAATATAAGAATTACTCTTAATTTTTTCCTTTTTTACTAAGAATTGTAAAAGTGCAGATATCATTTGATTTCGCTTTAATTTAGAATGTTCTTCATCTTTTGCAGATTCATACAATTCTTTTGTACATGTAAATACACAAAATATTGCATCAGTATGTCTTAATTGCGATAAATAATGTTCAATATTTCCTCTTTTTTGAATATTTTTTTATGTTTTTCATATAACTTTACTATATCATTGCCTTTTAATTCATTCTTTTTTGTTATTAGTTTTCTTTTTTCCTGAAAACACTTTATAAAATAATCATGCTTTTCTTTGCTATTAAAAAGTAAGCCACCATATATAACATGTTTATCATTAATATTTGTAAATTTACCACTATCATCTAAATATAATCAATATTCATTCACAAGATAACCTCAATTCTAAATTTAAAGTATAGTAGTATTATATACTTTTTTATTTTGTTTTATATCGTTTTTTAAATAAGTGGTGGACAAATTTTATGGTGATGTTAAGATGGTGTCGTAAAATTAAGAAAGGAAGATAAAATATGAGTTATGAAATTTTAATTGGTATTGGCGTTGGAATTGCTTTTGGTGGTATTTTAGGTTATAAAGGATTAGAACTTTTAATTAAAAAAGTAATGAAAAATAAACTTAAATTATCTACAAATAAAGTAGTAGGACAAGAAACATTAGATGCTATTCATTTAGGTTTAATTCAAACTGCTAATATTTTGGGTCTTGGTAATACAGAATGAGCACAAACATTAGAAACAAATAAACCTATTAGTGAAGATGAGTTTAATCAAATTGTTAAAGTACAAAGAGCCAAAAAATCAATTTCTAAAAAAGATATTAAGTTATCTAATAAAACAATTAAAGTCTAAAAAAGACTTTTTTTGTTTATAATGGTGATGCAAAGAGGTGAAATTATGGCAGATATAACAAAATTAGAAAGTTTTAAATTAATAACATTAGAAGAGTTTAAAAATTGAGAGGGTTTTGATAAATTAGTAGCACAATATGGGGAAAAACTTTATGATGATAATATTTCAAATTATTTAATTGAGGGAATTACAAGAGCAAGTTTACAATTAGATAGTATTTGTGGTTATCGTTTAGAAACGGAGTTTCTTTTACTTGATCCAAATAGTGAAATTGATAAAAAACGCATTAATTATGTAAAAATTGCTTGTTGTTTACAAACTCAATATTTAATAAGAACTGGGATTGAATATTCTAGTGGTGGTGAAAATAGTAGTGATGGTGTCGCAAGTTATACATATCCTAGTAATATGAAAATTGAATTCTCCCCTGATGTTATAAGTTTATTAGAAAAAGCAAAGTTTTATAAATCACAAACTATAACTAAAATAAATTCTGATAATTATGGTTTTAAAAATGAATATTATACTTGATTTGGTCGCCCTGATACTAATCATAAAGATAGACCAATTATGTTAAGTGAAGCTGATGCTAAATATGTATGAAAAAATAGTATATTTAGATCTAATACTTTATCTATTATTCCTTGAGTAGATACTGAAAAAGTGGTATATGACAAATTGAAATATCACAAGAATTATTAGCAAAATATATTGATAATTATTTTAAAAATATTAAAATTGATAATAAATCAGTGATATATAATTCTAATAATGAATTATCAGTTCCATTTGATAATTATACAATTTATAATGAAAATGGTGTTTGAAAAACAAAACAAGGTGGTCAAATTCCATCAGATGTTATTAAAGATAGTGATTTAAATAAAGATTATATTGATAAAGTTAATAATAAATATATTGTAAAAACATCACAAGATATTAATACTAAACAAGATAAATTAGTAAGCGGTACAAATATTAAAACTATTAATGGTAATTCATTATTAGGTAATGGTGATATTTCAATTAGCGGTGGTAATGATTGAGAAGTAGTTGATATTAGTGATTTTATTCCAGATGGGTCACAATATTTTATTAAAGATTTTAATAAAACAAAATATCAATATAAATTATGAGCAATTTATAAGTATCAACAGAATATTACTTTAACTACAGCTATTGAAACACCCATAAATTATAATGGTGCTATTGAATGAACAAGATATATTCCAACACTAGATAATAATTTAATCGTAAGAATAAATACTGAATATGGAAATATATCATTTGGAAATTTTGGTAAAGATATAATTCAAAATATAATATGGATAGGTTACAATAACTTGGACCATATTTATGTAGACTGTAAAAAATAAGCTAAAATTATTAGGAAAGCAGGAATATAAAAATGGCAAAAAACCAGTACATCGATGAATTCAAGAAACAAATCGTAATGTTATATAAAAATGGTAAAAGTAATATTGAAATTGTTAACGAATATAAAATTTCAAAGGCAGTTCTTTATCAATGAGTAAAAAAATTTGAGAATTCTGGTTCTTTTAAAGCTAAAGACAATTGCTCTGTTGAAGAAAATGAACTTATTCAGTTGCGAAAAGAAAACAAACAATTACGAATGGAAAATGATATTTTAAAGCAAGCAGCACTGATAATCGGCAAAAAGTAATATTAATTACTAACAATAAAGACAAATATTCAGTGAGGAAAATGTGTCAAATATTAAAGATAGCAAAATCAAAGTATTATTATCAAATTAATAAGATCACTAAAACTGAAATTAATATTTATGAAAATGAAGTTATCAGTGCATTTAAAGAAAGCTATAAAGTTTATGGTGCTAGAAAAATTAAAATTATTTTAGCAAGAAAGAACATTATTTTATCTCGACGAAAAATTAGAAGAATTATGGCAATAAATAATTTAGTATCAAAATATACTAAATTAAAATATCACAATCATAAATCTCCTGTAAATAATGATCAAATTAGTAATATTCTAAATCGTGAGTTTAGTAATAAAAGACAAAATGAAGTTATTGTGAGCGATTTAACCTATGTTCAAGTTGGTTCAAAATGACATTATATTTGCTTACTAATTGATTTATTTAACCGTGAAGTAATTGGCTATAGCGCTGGAACAAATAAAACTGCTGAACTAGTTCAGCAGGCATTTTATAAAATAACATGACCACTAAATCAAATTAGGTTGTTTCATACAGATCGTGGTAATGAATTTAAAAATAAAATTATTGAAGAAATTTTATTAACATTTAATATTAAAAGATCATTAAGTGCAAAAGGTTGCCCTTACGATAACGCAGTAGCTGAAACAACCTATAAAGCTTTTAAAACTGAATTTATTAATGGCCGAAAATTTAAAAATTTAGAACAATTAAAGTTGGAACTATTTAATTTCATTAATTGATACAACAATATTCGAATTCATGGTAGTTTGAATTACTTAACTCCAGTTGAATTTAGAAATCAGAAGTCTACATAAAAAGTGTCCTAAAAGTGTTGCCATTCCAAACCGAAGTTTTAGTACCTCACAAATGATGAAAAGCAACAAACTTCTCATTCTTTGTAACAGTACTGTTAATCCAAAATGGTTATACTTTGATTAAAGCAATCTTTTCAACAAAATTTGGCGTTGATTTAGATCTAATCTTATCAATTATTATTCCAATTGGAACAATTACGGTTATTATTGCAGTATTTATTAAAAATATGTTATCAACAAAAGTGACTGGTGTTCGGAATGCTATTAACACACTTGGCAAAAGTTAGTTCCTTTCGAATTTTTTACTATACTGAAAAAGAAAAAGCTTTGGAAGATTATGCATTTGTTATTCAATTACCAACCTTGGTGAAAGGACCATTGTCAACAAATAGTATTGATACAAAAAAAGCTTATCAATTAATGACAATAATTGATGAAACAGCTGCTTTTATGGAACAACATTTTGCAACAAAAGAAAAAGAAAAAAATTATATGTTATATCACTTGTTTAATGAAATTACTGATGTTGCTGAAATTGAAGAAATTAAAGATAATGTCTTAAAAGTTGAAGCAAAGAAACAAAAAGGAGATAAACATTCTAAATAAAACTTAGGATGTTTTTTCTTGTTGTATCATTAAACTTTCATTATATAATATTGATAGAAACAATGTTGGGTGAAAGTATGGAACAAAAAACAATTATTACATTAACAGTTAAAGGTAATGATGTTAATCAAACGATTTTTAATTTTATGAAAAAAATGTTTCAGACAACATCATTATCGGTTCTTTATAAGTTATTTCGAAATAAAAAGATTAAAGTAAATAATAAAGTGGTGAAAGAACGGAATTATAAGTTACAGTTAGGTGATCAAATTTTAATCTTTGATAAAAATTTAGTGGTTACAGAACGTAAACAACAAATAGCGGGAAGTGATGCTGTTCAAGAAGAGTTAGTAGTTGTTTATGAAGATGAAAACATTGTAATTGTTGATAAACCACATGGGGTAGAAATGCATTCAACATTTCATAGTTCTTTAGATGGAATGGTGCAAAATTACTTAATGCAAAAAGGAGACTATCATTCACAAACTGATCAATCCTTTGTTATTTCTCATGTTCATCGATTAGATAAGTTAACACGAGGATTAGTAATATATGCTAAAAATAAAATTAGTTTAGATTTACTATTAAGCAAAATTAACCAAAAAGTAGTTATTGAAAAAAAATATTTGGCACAATGTGAAGGAAATATAATAGAAGATGAATTTACTGTTACAGGTTATTTAGCAAAAGATGAATCACAACAAAAGATGATTTTTAGATTAACTGAACAACCTAATAGTAAGAAGGCAATTACTTACTTTAAAGTAGTTAAAAGAACAATAAACACAACTTGATTAGAAGTAACATTGGGAACGGGACGGAAGCATCAAATTCGAGCGTCGTTAAGTTATTTACAACATCCCATTATAAATGACGTTAAATATGGGGCAAAAAGAATAACGAAAGAATACATGATTGGGTTATATGCAACAACGTTAATGTTCCATCAGTTACCCGAGCATTTAGGATATTTAAATGAAAAGGTTATTAAAATCCCAGAAAATATTATAGAATAATAATATGAGAAACAGCAGAAAGAGGTGAAGTAATTGTCAACAAGAAGAGGAATCATTAGTATTTTAATTGGCGCTTTTACTTCTTTAATTGGAACTGCTTTTCAATTTACATTAATGTATTTATTAATTCGTAGTTATGGTTCGCAATTAAACGGGTTTGTAAAGAATAGTATTGCGATTGTTTCATTTTTAGGAACTGTTGAAGGTGGTTTAGGAGCGATTACCGTTATTTTTCTAATGAAACCATTATTACAAAAAGATTGAATTAAAGCTAATGAAATGGTTAATACAGCAGAACACCAGTATAAGATTTCGGGAATTGTTGGCGTTATTTTATTAGCGGCAATTGCGATTGGGTATAGTGCTTATATTTATTTATTTGAAGATAATTTTACGATTTTATGAAATGATCAAACAATTAGTTATCCATTATGAAAAATGATTTTAATCGTTTTAATTATTGGATCAAAAAACTTAATTGCCTTATTTTGAACTGCTTGTTATGAAAACTTAATGCAAGCGGATCAAAATAACCATATGCGTCGTTTAATTTTAATGATTTGTGATTTAATTTCTTATTCAGTTATTTTCTATTTAATTTCGCGCACAGTTGACCCAATTTTTGTTTTCCTAATTTTCCTAGGATATTCCATTATGAAGGGAAGTTTAATTTACGTATTCGTTAAGTTTCATTATCCCTGAATTCGGATTGGACGGCAAAAAGATAATATGCAATTAGTAAAATCAAGTAATATTGTTGTTTTAAAGAATATTGGTGAAACCTTATTAATTAATGGGGATGTTATTATTACCGCTTTATTATTAGGGTTACGGGTATCATCAACCTTATCGTTATATATGACAATCACTGTTGGGGTTCGAAGTATTATGATGATTTTAATTAATTCATTTCGTGAGTTTTTTGCCGCTTGAACCGCAAAAAATGGACGGATTGATTGAAATAGTTATCTTAAGTTTGAAACTTATGCCTTTATGATTGGCGGTTTTTTATTTGTTAACCAGTTTATTTTATCGCCATACTTTGTGACAACATTATATGCCCCACAAATTCTTGAACAAATTAACAACAGTGCAAAAACCTTAAATGCTTGAACGCCACAAGAAATTGCTATTTTTAAAAGTATTTTTTATCATCCAACATTTTCGTTATTAGTAGCTTTAAGTTCTGTTTTTATTGTCTTAGCAGAACCAGCTAATGTTTTAGTGTATGGTAAAGCAAATTATAAACAAACAGCAATTCCAACTTTTGTGATTGGGATCATTAATATTGTATTGTGTTTTTTTACAGCGTTAATTTTCCGATTTTTAGTAAATGATCTTTCCGCGGCGCTATATGGTATTGTAATTATTACGTGCTTTGTTAGTTTACTTCGCTTTTTATACTTATGATTTTATAATTGATTATTTTTAACATATAATAGTAATTTTAAAGGTGTTTTTCGTAATTGAATGATTTTATTAGTACCAATTGTAATTGCGATTTTAGTTAATTATTTATTTTTAACAAAAACATATAACCCAATGGAAATTTATAACGATCAGTTGCAACCAATATGAGGTTGACAAAAACTATTAAACATGTTCTTCGGATTAATCTTTGCTTCTTTATTTGTTATTATTGGAAATTCAATCTTATGAGCACCACGATCAGTACGAGGGATTTTCTTACGTTTACCAATTGTTCATAAGATTTGAACAAAATGGCAAGATAAAATGCGTAAAATTCGTCAACAAAAATATGAAGATGATTTTATTACTTTAACCGAACCAGAAATGCCATATCAAAAATTATGAGAGCGGGAAGAAGCTTTACATCAGAATACAAAGAAAATGAGTGAGGATGAACCACCAAAAGAAATTTATACCTTAAAAGGTTCATAAATATTTTAATCAAATAAAAAAATGTATATTTTATATACATTTTTTTATTTCAAGAAAAATAATTGTTATTTTTTAATATCACTTAAATAACCAGGGTGATATTTATTCCCATGAATAATCTTGGTAATGTTAAACAAAGCATTAATTGCTTCACCAAAGCCAGTTACCATATTATAGTACTTTCCTTCATAATAGGCATTATTTCCGGCTGCAAAAATATGTGGATGATTAGTTTGTCCACTTGGTTGAATGATAATTTTGCGCATTGGGGTTGTTTCTAAAGAAAATTGATTTAACATTGTTGGAGCTACTTTTGCCCCATATTGAACAATAAAATAATCAGCTGCTAATTCTAAAATTTCTTTACTGTTCTCATGTTCAAGGGTTAATGATTTAATTTGCTTATTTTGGACTTGAACATTTTTAACATGGTAAGGTTTTAGTTCTGTAATTTTATTTTGTTGTAGTTTTTGGACGTTGCTTTCTTTGGCACGATATAATTCGCGCCGGTGAATGATGGTGACATTGTTGGTAATCTTATCTTCAACTAGATGATTTGCTCAGTCAACAGCACTATCTCCACCACCTAAGACAATAACTTTTTTATTAGTTAAAGTCGTTAGTTTTTTAACAGCATATCACAAGTTATCATATTCTTGTGTTGCATCAAGGTGTTCTAATCGAATTGGGGTAAAAACACCATTACCACTAGTGATTAAAATTGTTTTAACACTAATAACTTCGTTATTTGTTAGAGTAACAGCAAAACCATCATTCGCTTCGTTAACTGTTAAAATGTTTGTTTTACCAAAATAGGTTATTTGTTTACTACTTTTTTCAGTTTGGCTGATTAGGTTCTCAATAAAAGTTTTTGTTTTAATTTCAGAAAAACCGGGCATATCATATAATAGTTTTTCGGGATATAACTCTCAAGGTTGTCCCCCAGGATTATCATTTCCTTCAATGATATAACCAGTTAATCCTAACATTCCCGCACAACTTCAAGCATATAACCCAACCGGACCAGCGCCAATAATTAAAATATCTTTCATTAGTTTATAACAACCTTTCTTTTTTTCTGTCCTTTAATTATTACATATTTTTGGGAAAGTATGGCACATTAATTAATTCCTAGATATAATTATTTATAGAAAGTGGGATATTATGAAAATAATGGTAAAAAATGAAGATGCAACAAAACAATTAGCTATTAAAATAGCGCCATTTTTACAACCTAATTTATGTTTATTATTAGAAGGGGAATTAGCGGCTGGTAAAACAACTTTTACAAAGTATTTATTAGCTGCGTTAGGGGTAACAGAACCGATTACTTCACCATCTTTTATTATTATGAATCAATATACAACCCCAAATAAAATTCTTGTTAATCATATGGATTGTTATCGTTTATTAGGTTTAGATCATATTGAAGAATGAGCAATGTATTTTGATTATTTTCCGAATAGTATTAATATTATTGAATGACCAAGTTTAATTAGTAAGGATATAACTGATCACTATGAAGTAATTAAAATTACTATTAATATTGAAAATAACGAAGAACGAGTTTTTACTATTAAAACTAACAATACGGCATTACGAGAGGCCTTAGGAAGAGGAGAATAAGATGTTAAATTTATTTATTGATACTAGTACTGATTTTTTAACTTTAATTTTAGCACGAGATGAGCAAGTGCTTGGTCAAGTTCATCAAAATAATGCTCGTCGTCATACTGAAGAAACATTACCAGCAATTAACAAGTTATTAGCGACATATAATTTGCAGTTAAAAGATGTCAATCATTTTTATTTAACAGTTGGACCAGGGAGTTATACTGGGATTCGAATTCCAATGACAATTGTTAAAACAATTAAAATAATTAATCCGGTTGTTAAAGTATTTGTTATTAATACTTTATTGTATCAAGCCGGACTCGATAATGTTGTTTCAATGTTAGATGCGCGTGGTGGGCAACGTTACTTTGCGGTAATTAGTAATGGTCAAGAAGTGATTCCTAGTCAAGTTATTGATTATGAAACTTGTTTAGAAATTAGTAAACAATTTCCCGGTTATCAATTTCGGTGTGATTTGCAAGACATTAATCCGGTGCAAAATTATCAACTGTTAAAAAACCATTTCGAATTGGTTGATGATATTTTTGTTCTAGAACCACGTTACATTAAGAAAGCATTAGGATAATGATAGTAATTAAACCAGTTAATAATACTGACGGGTTATTATTATTTTTATTAGAGCAAGAAAACTATCCGCAACATTATTACAAATATCGTAATTTAATTCAAATCCTTAATAATGTAAATTATCTTGTTTATAAGTTGGTTCTTAATAATAATTTAGTTGGGTATTTTATTTTAATGCATAGTGGTGATGATTTAGAAATTATTAAACTGACAGTTAAAAAAAGATATCAACACCAAGGGTGAGGTGATAAAATGCTAACTTATTTGTTAGAGCATTTTTATTTTAATAGTGTTTTTTTGGAGGTAAATGAACATAATTTAGCTGCCCAAAAGTTATATCTTAAGCATGGATTTCATATTGTGCGGACAATTCCCCAATATTATGGTAATGAAAATGGCTATTTAATGCGTTATGATAAATAACTTTTAAATATTTTATTGTATAATATATAAGGAAAAAATAAGGATTTAAGGAGAGCAAATATGGGAAGAGCATTTGAAGTTCGCAAACAATCAATGGCCGCAACAGCCGTAAAAAAAGCAGTGTTATATAACCGGATGGCCCGTGAAATCTATTTAGCAGTGCGTGAGGGTGGCGTTGATTCTAATGCTAATTTAGCATTACGTAATGCAATTGATAAAGCAAAAGCAAAACAAATTCCGCGTGATGTTATTGACCGGGCAATTAAAAAAGCAAGTGGTAATGATAATGAAAAGTACCAGGCAATTCGGTATGAAGGTTATGGTCCGGGAGGTAGTGCAATCATTATTGACACCTTAACAAATAATGTTAATCGGGCTGTTGCGGAAGTTCGTAATTGTTTTACAAAAACTGGTGGGAAGTTAGGAGTTAATGGGGCAGTAACACATTTATTTGATAATTTAGCAGTTTTTGCCTTTGAAGGAAAAACAGTTGAAGAAGTTTTTGAATTATTATTGTTAGCAAATTGTGATATTAATGATGTTGTTGCTGAAGATGGCCAAATTGTTGTGTATGCGCCAGCAACAGCATTTAATAGTGTTAAAACAACTTTAGATGACAGTGGCATTGAAACGTTTCAAATGGCAGAGATTACAATGTTACCCCATGAACGGATCACATTACAAGGCGAAGACGCTGAACGATTTGAAAAAATGTTAAATATGTTAGATGAAGTTGATGATGTTCAAGAAGTTTATCATAATGTTGTGATTGGATAAATTAAATTATTGCGAAGAAAAAAGAATTTGCCCCGGGGAAAACATTTGTAAAATCCGTGGTAATAGTGCATAATATAAATAAAGTAAAAAAGGAGTTTAGATAATAATGTCAAATTTTCTGGGTGGCAGTATGACAATGAATGTCATTTTAGTAGTAATTGTAGTTGCAGTTATTATTTTTGCAATTGTTTCGTCAATTATGGGGCGAAAAGCACAACGTCTTGAACGTGAAAAACGTAAAAAACAAGTTAAAGATAAAATTAAACAATATATTAAAGAAACTGACAACCGTAAAAACTTACGCTTAGAATATGAAAAAGTTATTGCTCGTAAGGGGAAAGAATTTAAATATCGTGATATTTTTGATGTTATTGTTGATATTTATGAAGCAAAAACTAATTCTTTTTTAGAACAAAAGGCTTTTGAAATTGAAGGGATTTCAAAAAAAATTAGTAAAAAACAATATGAAACAACTTGAACGGTTAATCAAGAAATTGATTTAGATGAAACAAAACATCGCATTGAAATTAGCGAAAAGAAAGTTAAGTTAACAAAAGAAGAAAAGAAAGCTGCTAAAATTACAGCAAAACAAGAATATGAAGCTCATCGTGCGGAAATGGTAAAAAAACGTGAAGAAGAGCGTAAACTACGAAAAGTAGGGCAACTACCTGCCGATGAACGCCCAAAACCGAAACCTGAGAAATTTGTCCCAAGAAAATAAGACCATGCTTATTTTCTTTATCTTTCAGAGGATAGGAACAAATAACAAAAGGGAAGTGCAACAAAATGGATTCAGTCGTAACATTAAAAAAAGAGGACTTTAAACGCTTTAAAAAGTGTTTAAAAATTGCGTGGACATTAGCATCACGGACTAATTTAAAAACAGTCCAACAGTGAGTAACAGAACAAAAAATTTCTGTCTTTTTTGATTTACAAGATAATATTAATAGTGCCAAAATTAATGATAGTGATTTTATTGGTAGTGATGATGAAACAACAGTTGGTTCAGGATTGTTTACCCCAAACTTATATGACTTAGCCTTAGAAACTTATTGACCAGCTGATAAAAATGAAAGTATTAGTGATGATGTGCGTTATTTTAGTGATGATGTTCAATCAACCGTTTCAGATACAATTGATTTTTATCCTGGTGAGACAATTGCTGATGGAAACGAAGTTGGGCAACGAGCACGGGAATACTTTATGCGTGATCATAACTATTTTAATTTAGAACACTATAGTAAGAAAATTGCTTTTGCTAAAACAACGGAAGTTTTAGCTAATCCAAACTATGATGTTTATTTTGAGCCTTCCTTTATTTATAATAATTGCATTACAAAGTGTGATATTTTAAAAAAACTACCTGATGGAACTTATCACTTAATTGAGGTTAAAGCTTCAACGGGTCGTAAATATGACAAAGATTTACAAATGTATGTTGATAAACCAGTGAAAGATGAATATGGTTATGATGTTGCTTACCAATATTATGTATTAACCGGGGTGGGATTAAAAATTAGTCAAGTTTCATTAATGTTATTGAATTCGGAATATTCTCGTGTTGGTGATATTAATGATGATGAATTGTTTATGTTTCAAGATTGATATAAGTTACCAACCAAAACTTTGCAACCAGTTAGCTTGTTAGAATTTTGCCAACAAATGTTAACGGGAGCTTTTGTTAAACGTGTTGCAAAAAACCGTTTAATTACCGATGATTTAGCATTAATTAAGAGTTATTTGGAAAAACCAGCTGCTGAAGTTTTGCCCTTATTTAGCCAAAAACAATGTTTTAATGCTAAAGGGGACCGCTATGGTTATTGTCAACATGCAACAACTTATTTACCAGAACACCATAGTGTTTTTGAATTAACCCGAGGGATGGAAAAGAAGACCTTATTAAAATACCAAGAACATATTGACTGTTTAAAAGATGTTATTTTACCATTTACTTTTCAACAATCATCGCGGCAAAAAAAACCAATTTGTTTTTCTATTAAACAACAGCGCCAAATTTTATCGGTACAGGATAATGCCCCGGTTATTGACCCAACGCAAATTGAACGGATTAATACCGTTTTAGCCCAATATCAATATCCGTTGTACATGTATGATTTTGAAACAATGAAAGCTGCGGTTCCCCGCTTTGATTATTCTTACTCGTATCAACAAATTCCATTTCAATATTCGGTCCATATAATTAAAGATCAGCAGTTTACCTACCATGACGAAACAACAATGGAACATTATGCCTTTTTAGCTGATGGTGAAGATGATCCACGCTTGCAACTAATTGAACATTTAGTAACTGATTTATTCCGCGCGGAAGTTGGGGTTTATGTTGCTTATTATAAAAGTTTTGAATGTAAAGTATTAGCAGAATTAATTAACTATTTAGCAATTTTAATTAGTAAAACAACCGATAAAACAATCATTGCAACTTATCAAACATGACAACAAAAATTGACCATTATTCGTAATAAAACAATTGACCTGATGAACTTTTTTCAAGATTTTATGATTTATAAAAAAGAGTTTTATGGATCAGCATCAATTAAAAAAACCCAACCAGCATTTGATAACCACTTTACTTATCAAGCGTTAAAGGTTCAAAAAGGGGATATGGCAAGTGAAATTTTTCGCCGTCGCGTTGAAAATAATATCCCAATGCCAATTTGAAAAACCTTTTTTCGAGCGGAAATGCTCAAATATTGTAATCGTGATACTTTAGCAATGGTTGTAATTTATCAACATATTGTTCATTTAATGGCAAATTTATCATTAGAAAAAGGAGGCAAACAAAATGCAAAAGTATAAAGTAATTTTTATGGGGACACCTGTTTTTGCAACAGCAGTTTTAACCGCATTAACAAAGTTAGCACCAAAAATTGAGTTAATTGGGATTGTAACCCAACCTGATCGGAAAATTGGGCGTAATCAAACGATTCAATTTTCACCAGTGAAAGAATTTGGCTTAGCGCATCAAATTCAGATTTTTCAGCCAGAAAAAATTAATGATCTTTATTCGGAATTAGAAGCATTACAACCAGATGTAATTGTTACTTGTGCTTATGGGCAGTTTATTCCTGAACGAATTTTAAAGTTGGCAAAAATTAATTGTATTAATGCCCATGGTTCATTATTACCAAAATTGCGGGGCGGCGCACCAATTCATAAAGCAATTATTTATGGTGAACAAGAAACAGGGATTACTTTAATGAAGATGATTAAGAAAATGGATGCTGGGGAAATGTATGTTCAAGAAGCTTTAACAATTACTGCTGATGAAACCGCTTCATCATTGCATGATCGGTTAATGATTTTAGCAGGAACAATGATTGAAAAACACTTATTAGATATTATTACTGGAAAGCGGTTAGGAACGCCCCAAGATGATAGTCAAGCAACATTTGCTTATAACATTACTCGTGATGAAGAAAAAATTAGTTGACATTTACCAAAACAAAATATTTATGATCAAATCCGAGGGTTATATGCGTGACCAATTGCTTATACAACTGTTGCGAATGTTATTTATAAAATTCATCAAGCTGTTATTGCAACAGAACCATTAGCAGAAAAAGATGCTGACTTAGTAGACGGGACAATTATTGCTGTCTTAAAAACCGGAATTAAAGTTAAAGTTGAAGATGGGTATTTAATAATTACTCGTTTACAACGAGAAGGCAAAAAAGTAACCGAAGCGAAAAATTATTATCATACTCCATCCCCAGAAATAATTTCAGGAAACATTTTGATTTAATAATGTATCGGTTAAAATCTCTAAAGTATTTGGTTACAACGGCGTTAACTACAGCACTGTTAGTAGCCGTTGCTGGTGTTTCACAATTTATTCGTCTTGGGTATGACAAGGGAATATTACAGTTAGCGGATGGATTATTTTTAGCTTTAATAACTTTAATTAAGGGGCCAATGTTATTAATTAGTGGTGTTTTATATGTAACAATTATTGATGTCATTACTGGTTTTCCGATTTTTATTCCAGCATCAATTGTGATTCGGGTGCTAATGTTTTTAATTACTTATTTTTTATCACGAGTATTAAGTCGTTATGGGGCAATTTTTCTTAGTAGTTTAATGTTATTTTGGTATGTTTTATACAGTTATTTAGTATCTAATTTTGATTCTGCCGTGGCTATTGGTGAATTAATTAATGATACAATTCAAGTTGCGGTATCAACAATCCTGGGAATCACGTTAACGATTGTCTTTGATCGCGTTAACCAACATAGTACTAATAAAATTTGAGATGATGAACAATTTTGACATTATAAAAAGAGTAACGAATAGGGTTACTCTTTTTTTGTTACAATGTTCGTGCTGATAAACTAATAATTTTTAAGGTTTCTTCAATTTTATCTTTTAGATAGTTTAAATAATAATAGTTAATAACAGAGTCGCGTAACACTTGCAAGCTGTCGCCGTAGTTTGTTTCTAGTTGTTTTTCACAGTAGGCGAAGATTCGATTATTTTCGTTCCGCATATCTAAGTTGACTTTAAAATGTTGACGGTATAGCTTGCGATATTCATTTAAAGCATTACTAATGCGGTTATGGATGAATTCAGTACTTTGATCAATTACTTTCATAATTTGATAAATTAACCCTTCATGTTGTTGTAACTTAACTTGTTTAGTGTTGAATGTTTTTAATTTTTTTAGTAAGGTATAAAGTCAGTCTTTTTTTGTATCAGAAATCTTTTCAACATTACTAACTAAATTTACTTCATTCATTAATTGATTGTAATATTTTGTAAAATCACTATCCATTAGTTTTCCTCTTTTCATCGTTATAAAAAATATTGATAATAATCGATTTATTTACCTTTTAATTTCTAACTTGCATATTATATAATATTTTCTTGGAAAATTCAAGAAAACAATTTGTCCCTTAGGGATTAGAAAATTCAGATTTATGATGAGAATTAATTGTGAAACAACTATCTTTTTTAAAATTATGTATAATATATATCAGAGAGATAACTTATCTTGGTGTAGGAAGGGTTCGACTTTAGAATGGATAAAAAATTAATTCGTAATTTTTCAATTATTGCCCATATTAATCATGGTAAATCAACCTTAGCTGATCGAATTTTGGAACTAACGGGAACTGTTGATAAACGAGAAATGCAAGAACAATTATTAGATTCAATGGATTTGGAACGTGAACGCGGGATTACCATTAAATTAAATTCCGTGCAATTAAAATACCATGCTCAAGATAAGCAAGAATATGTTTTTCATTTAATTGATACCCCGGGGCATGTTGATTTTACCTACGAGGTATCACGGAGTTTAGCTGCATGTGAGGGAGCGATTTTAGTCGTTGATGCTGCTCAAGGGATTGAAGCACAGACCCTAGCAAATGTTTATTTAGCAATTGATAATAATTTGGAAATTATTCCTGTCATTAATAAAATTGATTTACCATCAGCTGATCCGGAACGAGTAAAAGAAGAAATTGAAAAGTTAATTGGGATTCCAACCACTAATGCCCCATTAATTAGTGCTAAAACTGGTCTGAACATTGATCAAGTCTTAGAGGCAATTGTGCAATATATTCCAGCACCGTTAGATGCTGATGATAATAAACCTTTACAAGCGCTAATTTTTGATTCGCATTATGATAAATACCGCGGGGTAATGGTTTCGATTCGGATTAAACAAGGAACAGTCCATGTTGGTGATAAGATTAAATTAATGAATACAAAGGCCATTTATGAAGTAACAGAATTAGGGGTTAAAACTCCAAAAGAAGTTAAAAAGGATTTCTTAGTTGCTGGTGAGGTTGGTTGATTAGCAGCAAGTATTAAAATGGTCCGTGATGTCCGGGTAGGAGATACGATTACAACCGTGACAAACCCAGCAACTGAACCATTACCGGGGTATAAGAAAATGAATCCAATGGTTTTTTGTGGGTTATATCCAATTGATTTAGCAAAGTATAAAGATTTAAAAGAAGCATTAGAAAAGATTCAATTATCCGATGCATCATTAGTGTATGAACCAGAAACTTTGCAGGCATTAGGATTTGGTTTTCGGTGTGGGTTTTTAGGATTATTACATATGGATGTAATTCAAGAACGCCTAGAACGGGAATATAACTTAGAATTAATTGCAACAGCGCCATCAGTAATTTACCATGTTTATTTAACAAACAAAGAAATGATTACAATTGATAATCCAAGTGATTTACCATCAGTACAAAAAATTGACCGTATTGAAGAACCTTTTGTTAAAGCAACAATAATGACGCCTGACCAATATATTGGTCCATTAATGGAATTATGTCAACATAAATGGGGAACATATGTTAATCTAGAATATATTGATGATACGCGACGAATTCTCACATATGAAATGCCATTAAATGAAATTGTTTTTGATTTTTTTGATCGTTTAAAATCAATTAGTAAGGGTTATGCTTCCTTAGATTATGAGTTTATTGGTTATCGTCCGAATAAACTAGTAAAAATGGATATTTTATTAAATGGTGATATTATTGATGCTTTATCGATTATTGTTCACCGTGATTTTGCCTATGGTCGTGGAAAAGCGTTATGTGCTAAGTTAAAAGAAATTATTCCGCGACAAAACTTTGAAGTTCCCATTCAAGCGGCCATTAATCATAAGGTCATTGCTCGTGAAGATATTAAGGCAATGCGCAAAAATGTTTTAGCAAAATGTTATGGGGGCGATATTACCCGGAAAAAGAAATTATTAGAAAAACAAAAAGAAGGAAAAAAACGAATGAAAGCAATTGGGTCGGTTGAAGTACCGCAAGAAGCTTTTATGGCTGTTTTAAAATTAGATGATTAATTGCTGCTAACAGCAATTTTTGTTATAAATTATTCTTTTATTTTTTTTCTGTTATACTAATTAGTGATATAATAATGGATATAAAATAAGATAAATTCTTAAAGTAGCAGGTGATGATAATGACCAAAAAATATAATAACTTTTATCATAAGTTTCTTAGTTCATTTTTGTTAATGTTATTTTTTTATATTTTCTTCTTCTGAGGAGTTGGTATTATTTATCCTGTTAATCATTTTCTTTTTGATAATTTTATTTTTAACTTGGGATATATTGTTTTAATTTCGTTTATTTCTGTTTTTGTTGTGGGAATATTAACTCTGATTTCTAAATTCAACTGGAGTTAAGTAATTCAAACTACCATGAATTCGAATATTGTTGTATCAATTAATGAAATTAAATAGTTCCAACTTTAATTGTTCTAAATTTTTAAATTTTCGACCATTAATAAATTCAGTTTTAAAAGCTTTATAGGTTGTTTCAGCTACTGCGTTATCGTAAGGGCAACCTTTTGCACTTAATAATCTTTTAATATTAAATGTTAATAAAATTTCTTCAATAATTTTATTTTTAAATTCATTACCACGATCTGTATGAAACAACCTAATTTGATTTAGTGGTCATGTTATTTTATAAAATGCCTGCTGAACTAGTTCAGCAGTTTTATTTGTTCCAGCGCTATAGCCAATTACTTCACGGTTAAATAAATCAATTAGTAAGCAAATATAATGTCATTTTGAACCAACTTGAACATAGGTTAAATCGCTCACAATAACTTCATTTTGTCTTTTATTACTAAACTCACGATTTAGAATATTACTAATTTGATCATTATTTACAGGAGATTTATGATTGCGATATTTTAATTTAGTATATTTTGATACTAAATTATTTATTGCCATAATTCTTCTAATTTTTTGTCGAGATAAAATAATGTTCTTTCGTGCTAAAATAATTTTAATTTTTCTAGCACCATAAACTTTATAGCTTTCTTTAAATGCACTGATAACTTCATTTTCATAAATATTAATTTCAGTTTTAGTGTTCTTATTAATTTGATAATAATACTTTGATTTTGCTATTTTTAATATTTGACACATTTTCCTCACTGAATATTTGTCTTTATTGTTAGTAATTAATATTACTTTTTGCCGATTATCAGTGCTGCTTGCTTTAAAATATCATTTTCCATTCGTAATTGTTTGTTTTCTTTTCGCAACTGAATAAGTTCATTTTCTTCAACAGAGCGATTGTCTTTAGCTTTAAAAGAACCAGAATTCTCAATTTTTTTACTCATTGATAAAGAACTGCCTTTGAAATTTTATATTCGTTAACAATTTCAATATTACTTTTACCATTTTTATATAACATTACGATTTGTTTCTTGAATTCATCGGTGTACTGGTTTTTTGCCATTTTTATATTCCTGCTTTCCTAATAATTTTAGCTTATTTTTTACAGTCTACATAAATATGGTCCAAGTTATTGTAACCTATCCACATTTCAAAAAGCATAATTATTGAAAATAATGTTTGATTAGGAGCAAATGTAACAATAACTCCTGGTGTAACAATCGGGGAAAAAGGGGCAGGAAGTGTTGTTACTAAAAATGTCCCCAAAATGTTATTGTTGGTGGGATACCAGCTAGGATAATAAAAAAACTTTAAATATTTTTATATTTAAGTTTTTTTATTATTAGATTACAATATCTATATAATATCGTTGACATAATTTAAAATATTATAATTAATATTATTAGTTTTAAAATAAATAAGGTATAATTACTGTTAGAAGATAAATAATATATGTATGGTTGTGTTAAGCTTAAAAGATAGGTGAAAAAAATGAAGAAATTACGTGGAGCGTCATTAATTTTTCTAACAGTTGGAGGACTTTTTAGTGCGCTATTTTTTGGGTTATTACTTATTTTTAAAATTAAAATTAGTCCTAATCATTTTCTTTATGAACCAGCACAAATGTTGCTAGAAGATATTGCACGAGTTGTATTACAATTTTCAAATCAAACAGTGTATAATAATGTCCTTGCGAAGTCTGAAATGGTTGGTGGAATTTTAATAGGAATTTCTAGTTTTTTAGTATTAATGTATTTAATCCCAAATTATTTAACAAAAAATGGTCGTTATAAAGGGTTTGGTGTTATTCTTGCGTTAATTCTTGGTTTTGCAACATCTTTCTTTTTGATTCTTGCCGTTGTATTTGGTGTTCAGACACCTGATGGAAAAACAGGGTTAAATATTTTTAAATTAGGACTTAAAATTAATCCTGGTTTTGCATTATTGTTTATTGGTCCAGTATTTACTTTTATTGGTGGTATTTTAACAGCAGTTTATTATTCAAAAGCACGCAAAGCAAAACCATTAACAACAGATCAACAAAATCGTTTATCAGCAATTAATTTAACAACAGGCAAAATTGGGGCAAAAGGATTAACTCCACAAAAAGAAATGGTTAGTCAAGCCGAACTTAATCCGCGCGAGGATACAACGCCTAGTTTATCTAACAAGAATCCCGCTGCTACTGATTTAAAATCAAAGATGGCATTATTAAAAGCGAAAATGGCCCGTAATGCAATGTTAAATGAACAAGGAAAAGCTCATTTAGCAGAACCAACAGCAGAATATGATAATAGTCTTTGAAAAGATGAAAGTAAAACCTCTGATTCAACCCCAACAATTCGCGTTGGAAAAGAAGGCCAATATTTACGTACAATCAAAGAAGGGGTTGGGATTGTTGATGAATCACCAACAGGTGTTATGATTGAACAAGAAGGCAATTTTGTTAAAAAAGGAGACATTATTAAACACCACGATTATTCGGCTCCTATTTTCAGTGAAACAACTTCACCACCATCACAACAAAAGGGAACTGGACCAGGTTCAATAATTATTCCAAAATCAAAACAACATATGCCGTTAGATACACGAGAGTTAGAAGAACGAATTGGTTCAGTACCAAAAATTAGTGGTAAACAACGAGTTAATCCTAATGCACGTGTTGATAACTCATATGATGGCAAAGTTTTCCTTGGTGATATTGATAAAATTTGAAATGCTGGAAAAAAATATCGCGAAGATATTACAAAACAAACAGAAAAAGCAAAGCCAAAATCCGATACCAATCCAACTAATAACTTTGATGATTATGTTGATAATAATGATAATTCTGACGAACATGAAAATCATCATTAATTAAAGAACTAGTTTTATTATTTTATTAAGGGGAGGAACATTATGGCATTTCAGAAAGTGCTACCATATCAGGGTAATTTAATTAAATATGATTTAATTATTAAAGAGCAAAAAAATATTGTTTTAAATGTTAATAATGGCAAAATTAAAGTTTCAGCTCCTAGTCATGCTCATGACTGAGAAATTGAAGCTTTAATTTATAAAAATATTAAAAAAATTATTACTGTAATGGATGTCCATGATAATTATCGTAAAATTGTGATTAATCCTGATGGAACTGGTTATGTTTTTGTCTTTAATGAAAAGTATCCGTTACAGTTAACAACAGAAAATGTTCATACGAAAATTATTAATCGCCAATTATTTTTAATGAAAGATGCGGGCAGTTATGATGAAAATGTTAAAAAGTTACATCAATTTTTAAAACAAAAATTTGGTTATAAGTTTGAACAATTATTGGATAAATGAGCAACAACAATGGGTTTAACTTATAAAAACTTATCAGTGAAGGTAATGACTCGAAAATGAGGTGTTTGTTATCCCCAAACTGAAAAAATTGTTTTGAACACAAAACTAATTCATTTTGATCCAACAGTCTTAGAATATGTTATTGTGCATGAATTATCCCATTTAGTTCATCATAATCATTCGAAGCCATTTTGATATTATATTGAACGATATATGCCAAATTATCAGGAAAAAGTTGAAATTTTAAAAAAACCAGGAATTTAAAACTGGTTTTTCCTTTCTTAACTTACTATAATTGAATAAGGAGATGAAGAAATTATGCTTTATATTACGAACCAAAAAGATAATAAAAATATTAATGATTTTATTTTTAAACAATTAGAAATTACCCCAATTAAATTAATGGCAAAAGCAGCCGAGGGATTATTTAATCATGTTAATTTAACGGTTAATAACTTTTTAATTTTCAGTAATGGGGGCGATGGCCTTGCCTTGGCAAAATTAATTAGTGATTATGATGCTAGTAAAAAAGTCCACGTTTATATTTGTGCTTCTAAAGCGACTTTTGATGCTACAAAAACACCAGAAGTAGCACATTACTATGAGCAATTAAAGACTTTATCTAATGTAACAATTAGTTTTTTAAGTGATGATCTTGATAAGATATTGTTATGATCTGAATTTATTATTGATTGTATTTTTGGGATGGGTTATCATGGCAAAATGGCGCCAGAAATTAGTGAAATTATTAAGAAAATAAATCAAGTTCAAAAGTATGTTCTTGCTTGTGATATTCCTAGCGGGATTGATAATGATCGTGGTACAATTCCAACGATTGCAATTAAAGCAAATAAAACGGTTACTTTTTTTACTTATAAAACAGCATTTATTAATTATGATATTATTCCTTATTTGGGAGAAGTTGTGGTATGACAATTAGGTTTTCATCCGCAAGCTGTAAATGATATTTGTTCGCAATTAGTTAATAATAATTTGTTTTATAGTAATAGTGTGCAGTTACACTCACGACCACTAATTTCCCACAAGGGAACTTATGGCAATTTAATGATTTTTGCTTCAAGTTTAGAGTATTTAAATGCCGGAACATTAGTCGCAAATATGGCGTTAAATGCTGGGATTGGTTTAGTAATTTGAGCGGTTTCACCAGAAATATTAGGAAAAACCAATAATACGGCTCCGGAAATTACTTTTTGTGATTCTTCTGATCGTGGTCGGATTTTAGATTTATTAACAAATAAAGTTAATATTATTGCTTATGGAATGGGAAGAGGTAAAACAGAACGAACATATAATACTTTAAACTATATTTTAGATAATTATAAGGGATCGATTGTTGTTGATGCGGATGGAATTAATGTTCTAGATTTACCATTATTGCGTAAGTTACGTGGCCGTGGGGTTTTAACCCCCCATGTTTTAGAATTATCACGCTTAATTGACAAAAGTGCTGAAGAGATTTTACAAGACCGGGTAAATATTGCAAAAGAATTTGCTAATAAATATAAGATCATTGTTGTTTTAAAAGGTTATCAATCAATTATTACCGATGGTAATATTGTTTATATTAATGGAACTGGCAATCCTTATATGGCGGTTGCTGGGATGGGTGATACGTTAACCGGCTTAATTGCTAGTTTAATTGGGCAAAGTTATGAGTTATTTGAAGCCGCTATTATTGGAACTTATCTTCATGGTTTTGCGGGTGATGAAATTTCACAATATAAAAAACCAGTGTTACCAACAGATATTATTGAACAAATAGGTTATGTTTTAGCAGAATTAATTGATTCTAAAAATGATTATTATAATTCAGCAAAATAAAATGGGGTCTTTTTTCTTGGTGGTTAATTAAAATAATGGTATTATTACCTGATATAATTAATAAAACAAATTAGGGCAAAAATAAAATTCAATGGGGAGACATTATGCGTCAAATTTTAAAGAGTTATTTAAAATCATATTTTAAAAACTGAATTGAAGCCGCAGGCTTAATTCTTTTTGTAATTATTATTATTGCTACGATTGTGGGAATTTTATCAGGCGCATTACAATATAAACTAAAATATAATGATTTAACTCGAACTTCGCAAAAATGAGATTATTTTTTTGTTGGCGCTCCTAATGAGTATAATGATAACTTTATTGAAAATTATTATTTGCATAATGAATTTATTGATAAAAATAATCATAAAATTAAAGTAACGGGACCAAACGAAGAAGCAATTTTAGATGAAAATAGTATTTGATGAAAAACAATTGAAGCAACTTGTCAGGCAGTACCTAATCCGGCATTTGCAAAGACTTGTCGTCTTGTTCAGATTATGAATAAACTAGATGAAATTGAAACAAGTCGTGGCACGAAGACAAACATTGATGGTGTTAATCCCATTGCCTGATTATATTTTAAAAATTATAATTATAATTACAATAAAGAATTAGCGACAAGGTTATTAACTCAGACTATACCAGCAGCATATTCAGCGGGGGTTTTTGAAACAATATCAATTACGCAACAAACTTCCCCAAATTATAATTTTGCAATTACGGCTGCTGTTGTTCCAAATTTAACCAACACCGGGAAGGTTAATTTTAATCAATTAAAGTTATACCACGGACGCTTACCAACGGCGGATAATGAAGTTGTTATTAGTAGCTTATTTGCAGAACAAAATAAATTTAAAATCGGTGATATTATTAACATTATTCCAACCAAACCAGAATTTAGTTTAAAAATTGTTGGCATTGGGAATAAATTAGATAATTTTATTACAGTAACAAGTGGGGGTTTACGTCCGGCAAATAATAATGACATTCGCCAGTACGGAGTTTTATTTACAACTCCAGCAATGCTTAGCGCCTTAGCAGATGCTAATGCTAAAGGTGAATTAGGAATTAATAAATTTAGAACATGACAAAAAGTTTTAATCAAGTTAAATGATGCTAGTGCAATTTTGACTTTAAAAAATGATTTGCACCAAGCTTATATTAATCCAACAACAACATTAATTGCCTATGATGATGGTTATATTGCAACTCAAACACAAAACATTAATATTCAAATTATTCTATATAGTGCTGTTGGTAGCGTTTTATTATTTTTAGGTTTTATTTTTATTAACTATACTATGAAAAAGGAAATGAATAAGACTAGGCGTCAAATTGGAATTTTTAAATCATTTGGTTATCGCACAACAGAATTATCATGAGTCTTTTTAACAAAATTCTTTTTAACAATGTCCTTGGGGGTTGCATTAGGTTATTGTTTTAGTATCCCAATTCAGTTGTATGTTAATACCTTATATACTTCGGGGTTATTAATTCCGTTTGCCTTAATTTATGCACCATGACAATTTATGTTGATTTTGTTTTTGCTAATTCCAATCTTTTTTACCGGACTATTATTTTTATTTATTTATAGTTATCTTCGTAAACCAAGTTTAGTGTTAATTAACGGTGCTGGGAAGTTACATTTTAATTTTTTAGTAACGGGGATTAAACATATCTTTCGAAAAACTAGTTTTTTATTTCGAATTCAATTAGCATTTACTTTAAAAGGATTTTTTAAATGAATAGTAGTAATGTTTATTTTCTTTATTTTATCCTTATTATTTATTATTCAGTTTAATGCTTCTGATATTTTTAGTGATATTGTGCAATTATTCAGTAATGTTTATCAAAAAAATGTTGATCATCGTTTTCAATTTCCTAGTACATTAATGATGGCGAGTCAATATCAAACCCCAAGTGGGGAAGAAAAATTACAATTAGTTAATAATAACCATTTTCGGATGTTGCCAACCACAAATGTTGAAGTTGAGCAAGAAAAATCACTGGCAGCTTTTAGAACGCTTGCTGCTGAAATTCACAAAAATCCGCATGATGCTGCTAATTTAATGAAATTACTTGCTTATCAACCGATTTATAAGTCAGTTTATTTGGCTGATTTAACGCAAATTATTAATGATTTATCAACTAGTGGTGGGTTGCCACTACCAGATTGATTAAAAAACATTGTTAATTGAACGGGGATCATTGATCAAAGCCATGTTAAAACTGTTCTTACTTTTAATACGTTATATTATAACCCGCAAACTGAACTACCATTAGTTAATTTACCAGTAACACCAAGTATTAATGAAGCAGCAGTCATAAATGATGTTGTTTTAAAAGGAATTGAACCGCAAACTTGAGCTAAATTTTATCAAATGCAAGGAATTGATCAGCAAGTTGTTGCAAATTTATTAGCAACCCCTTTAAGACGGGTAGCAATTCCAGCTATAATTTCTGAAAAAATGGCACGGTTGAATAATTTACAAGTTGGTTCTTCATATGAATTTACCGTTAAAAATACTTCAACACCATATAATATTTCGATTGTAGTAAAAGGGATTATTAAAAATGATACAACTCGTCGTAATATTTTTGTTAATGCTGATGTTATTCGTTATTTTTTCCGTGATTTTCATGGACAACCAGTTCCAGACTTATATAATGGGGTAATTTCAAAAGAAATTATGGTGCATGATAAAATTAACCCAAAAGATTTATTAACGGGAAAACAAAATTATAAGATTACATTGCAAAACCTTACAATTAATATTTTTAACTATGATGTTACTGATAGTTTACAAAAGATTATGCAAACTGTAACTAGTGATGGCAGTGATATTAGTATTTTTACTGGTCCGAATAATGTTGAAATGATTGCGTTGCAAAAATTGTTAGCACAAGCGGGACTGGGACTCTTAAATGATTCCTTGTTAATTTTACAAATTTTAAATGGAATGATTATTTTTATTATTTTAGCAGTAATTACATCATCAGTCATTGACGAAGCAAGTCAAATTATTTTAACAATGCGAGCATTAGGATATAAACCACGGCAAGTAAACTTTATTATTATTGGTAATTATGTCCTTGGAGTTTTATTGATGTTGTTATTAGCATATGTTATTTCATTACTGGTGTGATACTTTGCAATCGATATTATTCTTCACCAATTTAAGTTTGTTATTAATTTACCATTAAATTGACAAACTCCAGTCAAGGTTGGAACTATTATTGGTGCCATTTTAGTACTATCGTGATCATTATCAATGTATTTGGTAAAAAAACGTAAACTAAATGAACTTACAGAATAAAATAGGTTATAATATAATTATAAAATTTCAGATTAAATCGTTGAATTAGGAGTAGTACTTTCTGACTTAAGACACAGAGAAGTTATGGTTGGTGAAAATAACTGCTTAGTTGATTAGGAATTCACCTAAGGAGAGCTGCTAATCCCAGCCGGATTATTATTTTGATAATAATTTCGTTAACTGTAATTAAGACTAATTTATTAGTAAAAAAGGATGGTACCGTAAGTTAATTACTCCTTGTTTATATTTTTTGATATAAGCAAGGTTTTTTCTTACTCAATAAATCATTCGGCAAGAAAGGAAAAGGCCATGGAGAAAGAATTAGAATTATTATTTACTCAAGCAACTAACAAAATTGCGGCAGCAACAACTATTGCTGAACTTGCGGCTTTACAATTGGAATATTTAGGAAAGAAATCAACTTTAAATGATCTTTTAAAAAAAATGAAAGATATTAGTCATGAAGAACGCTTAACTGTTGGAAAGCGAGCAAATGTTATTAAAACAACGTTAACGGAATTATGCCAAACAAAGAAAAGTGAATTAGAGAGCACAATGGCAATGGCAATGTTAGAACAAGAAAAAATTGATTTATCATTACCAGGGTATAATTTAACGTTAGCAACAAAACATCCGTTAAACCAAGTTATTGATGAAATTTCACAATTATTTCAAGAGTTAGGTTATGATATTGTTTTTGGAACAGAAGTTGAAGATGATGAATATAACTTTCAACGGTTAAATTTACCAATTGGCCATCCAGCGCGTGATATGCAAGATACCTTTTATATTACTAAAAATACGTTATTACGGACACATTGTACAAATATGACAGCGCGGGCAATTTCACAAATGAAAAGCAAAGATGAAATCATCGCGATTATTTCAACGGGGAACACTTATCGCCGTGATGATGATGATGCAACACATTCGCACCAATTTATGCAAGTGGATGGTTTTTTAATTGCTCCGCAAACTAGTTTTGCTAATTTGAAATGAACAATTCAGTATTTTTGTCAAAGAATGTTTGGTGAAGATACCAAAATTCGTTTACGGCCAAGTTTCTTTCCGTTTACGGAACCTTCAGTTGAAGTGGATGTTACTTGTGTTAATTGTCATGGCCAAGGTTGTTCAATTTGTAAACAAATAGGATGAATTGAAATTATGGGAGCTGGAATGATTAACCCACTTGTGTATCAGGCTTGTGGCCAAGATCCAGAATTAGCAGGATTTGCCTTTGGAATTGGAATTGAACGAATTGCAATGATTAAATATGGGATTGATGATATTCGCCGTTTTTACACGAATGATGTTTGCTTTTTAGAACAGTTTAAGAAATTTGATTAGGAGGTCCATGATGATTATTACAAGAAAATGATTAAATAAATATATTGATTTTGAAGATATTAGTAATGATGAGATTGTTGCAGCATTAAATAGTTTAGGGTTTGAGGTTGAACGTACCCATAATTTTGATCGTAATAGTAATGTTGTTTGTGGCCGAATTCAAGTTGTAAATGAAATTTCTGATACACATCTAAAATTTTGCTTAGTTGATACGGGTCAAGAATTAGTGGACCCAATTGTTTGTGGTGCTAAAAATCCAACTGAAAATGGTTATACTGTTGTGGCAAAATCAGGTGCTGTTTTAGCAAATGGTCTGAAAATTGAACCCCGCCAAATTAAAGGATATGCTTCTGAGGGAATGTTATGTTCCTTAAGTGAATTAGGAATTGCTGAGAAGTATTTAACAGTTCAAGAAAAAGATGAGATTATTTTAAGTTTTAATGAGAAAGAAGTTTCTTATGATATGATTGGCGCTGATGATGTCTTAGCAAAAATTGGTTTAACAGATTATTTGTTTGAAATTGATTTAACATTAAATCGTAGTGATTGCTTAAGCGCTTATGAATTAGCGCGGGAATTAGCTCGTTATTTTAAGTGGGAATTATATCCTTTAGAACTTGAGTCAACAGAAAATTTAAAAGAATATCAGAATCCGTTAAAAGTGGTGTTAGATTCAGTTGCT
Source organism: Spiroplasma endosymbiont of Glossina fuscipes fuscipes (assembly GCF_049669535.1). Classification (NCBI taxonomy): domain Bacteria; kingdom Bacillati; phylum Mycoplasmatota; class Mollicutes; order Entomoplasmatales; family Spiroplasmataceae; genus Spiroplasma; species Spiroplasma endosymbiont of Glossina fuscipes fuscipes. Next base: position 1,015,440 of record NZ_CP187162.1, on the reverse strand, counting down.
GTTCAATCAGCAATTAGTGTTAATGTCAAGTTAACAGCAGAGCAAACTCCATTAAAATTATCCGAACGAGTATGATTAAAAATTAATGAATATCAATCAAATAGCGCTGATCCATTAGGAGATCTAGCAATTAAAACAACGTTAGAAACAGGACAGCCATTATTAATTTATGATTTTGATAAAATTAAAGCAACATTAAAAATTACTGATAATTATGAAAATAAAACTTTTGCAATTAATAAAGGTGATTTAGTTGTTGTTGATGGTGATGAATTTGTGGAATTAATTGGGGTGCGGGTAAATCCAATGTATGCTGTAAGTGCTAAGACAAAAGAGATTACTGTTTTAGCACTACACTTGAATCATATTGTAATGCGTCAACAACAACGGAAAGTTGGGATTAGTAATATTAACTTACAACGTTATATTAAACCGCTTAGTTATGCAACAGTTGGTTTAGGATTGTCACGTTATTTATACTTATTAAAAATTAATGGTTTTTTAGAAGAATTATCTGTTTTAAATTTTATTAAAGAATATAAAAAAGCCGTTGAACCAATTAGCATTAGTTTAACTGAAATTAACCAGTTGATTGGTCATAATTTTCAGCTAGCAGATATTAAAATCTTATTAGAACCATTAGCATTTCGTTTACAAGAAACAGGGGGAAAATTGTTAGTAACGCCACCAGTAACAAGAACAGATATTTTTCAAAAAGCAGATTTAATTGAGGAAATTGCCCGCTTGTTTGGTTATGATCAAATTATCCCACAACCACCAATGCTTCCTAATTTAGCAAAAGCAAAGCGTCCAGATGAAAAAACAATGCGAAATTTTGAAACATTTTTATTAAATAATGGTTTTTATCAAGCAAAAACTTATGCCTTAGTTAGTGCGAAAGAAATTGAAAATTTTAACTTTTTTAATTATCAAAAACCGTATCATTTATTATCGTCATTATCACAAGAACATGAAGTAATGCGCTTAAGTTTAACAAACAGTTTATTAGAGAGTGTTGTTTATAATAATGCACGGAATAATAAAAATGTAAAATTATTTACCGTGGAAAAGATTTACGCAAATGATGGGGAAAGTTATTATCATGGGGCGTTTGTTAGCCAAACTGAAATTGTCCAAAATAAAGTAACTGGGGAAAAACTAACAAATTCATATTACTATATGAAAAGTTTATTAGAAGCTTATTTCGAAAGTGAACAAATTGATCTTAATGCGTTAACTTATCAAAAAGCACCAGCAAATAATGTTTATCATCCATATCAAACCAGTGAAATTTGATTAGGAAAACAATTGTTAGCAGTAATTGGGGTAATTCATCCAGTCTATAGTAAAGAACATGATTTAAAAGCACCAGTTTATTTTGGTGAAATTAACTTTGAAGTAATCTTTAATTATCCTGCTAAAAAAAGAACTTTTTTTACTAATCTTTATAAGTTTACGCCAAGTAGTCGTGATATCTCAATTTGAGTACCAAACGAATTAAGTTATCAAGATATTAAAAAAACAATTTTAACAGAAGTTAAAGATGTTGTCACAACAGAAGTGATTGATCAATATTTTGATGAAAAAGCAATGCCAAAACATCATGCTTTAACAATTAGTTTCACTTTTAATAATATGGCAAAACAATTAACAGAAGCAGATGTTAATCAACAATTTGATAAAATTAAGGCTAATTTAGCAAAACTAAAATTACAAATTCGTTAAAAAAATGAAATAGGTAAACCTATTTCATTTTTTTAACATATTCATGTCATTCATCAATTGCCAAGTAATAATCTTGATATTCTTCATTATGGGTAGGATGGTATTTAGCAATTAACATCCCAAATATTATATTAATTAACATTAAACGTGAAACATAACGAGGGTTATCAATATAAAAATTTAAAATTTCCGTATTTTCTAAAGTTAATTTTTGTAAATTAGCGGGTCCTTTATATTCTTTGTTGATTGTTAGTAAAATAATTTGAACATTTCGTTTTGATGCAATTTCGATTAAGAAATGATATTCAGCGTCTTGTAAACTTTTAGAAACTAAGATTAAGAGATCTTCTGATCCAAGCGTTTCAATGATTTGAATTGTTGCATAATAGTTTGATAAATAAGTTGAATTATATTTTAAAACATTTAAGTGGAGATTTAAGCTATCACAAATTAAACTATGACGGCTAATGCCCCAAATAATAATGCGGTTACTATTATGAATTGTATCAATAATTCGTTCTAACTGGTTCATTTTTAAATTGCGATAAGTTTCATCCAGAGCATAGGTGTGTAATTTATAAATATTATCAATAACATTATGTAAGGTTGTGTCATCTTTTTGAATATCAAATTCTTTAATATTATTATATTTTCCGGCAACTCACACTTTAAATTTACTATAATTTTCAAAACCTAATTTTTTAATTAATCGACTTAACGTTGATGTATTAATAAAAAGACTGTCCGCTAATTCGTTGATAGTTAACTCTAAAACACTTTTAATATCGTTATTTAACTTTTCAATTAATTGAATTTGCAATTCAGTTAACTGGTTCTCTTTGTCATATGTTATTATTTTCATTTTGGCTCCTCATTTTTACACATTTAGTATTTAAAAATAAATGTATAGTTATATTATAACAATAATTTTCCAAAAAAATTTTATTCATCAAATTAATTGTAGTAAAAAATCTGTTAAAATTAATAGTAAATGGGGGAAAATAATGATTTATACAGAAGCAGATTTGATCAAGCAACCAATAATTTCAATTGAAACACCGCTAATTATTGCTGATGAGGTACTAGCTTATTCACCAAATATTAAAGCGCTTAATGGTGTTGTTATTAAAGGAACACTTACTTATCATTCAAATTTAAATGCAATTAATGTTGTGGCAACAATTCAGGGTGAAATTATTGTGGAAGATGCACGAAGCTTAGAACATTTTAAGGTGCCAATTAATTTAAAATGAAACGATGAATATAGTTTTAAATTTTATAAAAAAAGTGATATTAATTATTTAAATGAACAAAACTTTGATATAATAAAATATGCGTGAGATGAAATAATTATGAATATTCCTATTAATTTATCAAAAAATAGTGATAAAATAATTAGTGGTGATTCAACTTGGCAAGTTTTTTCTGAAGAAGAATTTGCAGCATATCAGGCCACACAAGTGGATTCACGATGAGAACAATTACACGAAAAATTGGTTAAAACGACAAAGGAGGGGAAATAATGGCAGTACCATTTCGCAAAACATCCAAACAGGCAAAAAGAAAACGCCGTACTCATTTTAAATTAGTTGGGGCAACTTTAATAGCATGTAAAAACTGTGGGGCAACAATTAAGCCACACAGAGTTTGTCGTGAATGTGGATATTATAAGAATAAAGAAGTTGTTAGAGTTGATTAATTTAATATTTCATTAATCTGAGAATCTTGTTAAAGATTTTTTTTTTTTTTTTTAGTCAAACCAGGGGGATGAATTGGGGAACCTTAATAAAACTTGGCAGAAAATTAAAAGTTTTGATATTTAAAAAATGTTCTTTTTTGTAAAAAAATTACTAAAAGTGTTGCAAAGTGGGAAATAGTATCATATAATATGTAGGAAAGTGGGGGAGAATGGGATAAAATGGCATTATTAGGAACTTACAACCATACTTTAGATGATAAAGGAAGATTAACAATTCCTTCTAAAATGCGAGAGCAATTTAAAGATGAAAAAGTCTTTATATCTCTTGGTTTTGATGGTTGTATTGATGTTCGTAATGAAGAAGAATGATTGAAGTGAACCGAAAAAGTTGCTTCAACAGGACAGGCCACACCCGAAGGACGGGCATTGACGCGGAAAATTATGTCAATGTCTGATGAAACTACTTTCGATAATGCTGGACGAATTAAGATTTCGTCTATTTTACAAAATAAAGCAAGTATTACTAAAGATGTTGTTGTTATTGGAAATAACGATCACCTTGAGTTATGAGATCCGCAAGTTTGAGAAAATTATATTGACCAAGCACCAGGAATGGAAGAAGCGGCGAAGAACTTTGAGGAAAAAATTTAAGTTATGGAATTTAAACATCAAAGTGTTTTATTACAAGAAGCAATTATAGGGTTAAATATTATTCCCAACGGGATTTATGTTGATTGTACCCTAGGGCGAGCTGGCCATAGTCTTGAAATTTTAAAACATTTGGCCGCTGGAAAATTATATTGTTTTGAACAAGATGATGATGCAATTGTTGCTTCGCAACAAGTGCTACAACAAAGTAATTACCATAATTATGAAATTATTAAAAATAACTTTGTTAATTTAGCTGCTGAATTACAATTACGCCAAATTAAAATGATCAATGGAATTTTATATGACCTTGGTGTTTCATCCCCCCAGTTAGATGATGACAAACGGGGATTTAGTTATCGTTATGATAGTGTGTTAGATATGCGAATGAATCAACAACAAGCATTAACAGCTAAAACGGTTATTAATACTTATTCTGTTGCTGCGTTAGCAAAAGTTTTTCAAGAGTATGGTGAAGAACCATTTGCAAAAGTTATTGTTAAAAATATTGTTGTTGCTCGTGATGAACAACCAATTGAAACAACATTTCAATTAGTAGCAATTATTAAAAAAAGTTTACCGCAAAAAGTTCTAAAAAAAGCAAAACATCCAGCAAAACGTGTTTTTCAAGCGTTACGGATTGAAGTAAATCAAGAATTATCAGTTTTACAAGCATCGTTAGAACAAGCAGTTACAATGTTAGCGGTTAAAGGACGGTTAGTTGTTATTTCGTTTCATTCCTTAGAAGACCGGATTGTTAAAAAGTATTTTCAAACTCTAACACAAGATCCAAACTATGAAATTAATCAACAATTACCAACGGTATCACATTTTGAAAGTAATTACCGCATTATTACCAAAAAAGCAATTGTACCAGCGTTGGATGAACAAACACTTAATCCTCGCAGTACTAGTGCAAAGTTACGAATATTAGAACGGGTGAAATAATATTCGACTAAAAAAGATATTAAAAGGAGGTGAACGAAATGGACTATAAGTTAAAAGAAGTCTATGCTGTGTTAGAAATTAAAAATTATAGTTTTAGTTTTATGGTTGGTGTTTATAGTGAATCACAAATTAAAGTGCTTTATAAAAGACATCTTGAATATCGCTTTTCAGACAATGGCATCATTATTGATGAAAAAAATGTTGCAAAAGAATTAGCGAGTTTAATTAAAGATGCTAATCGCCAATTAGGAATTGAAATTGAACGGGTGGCAATTACTGTTCCGGCTAATAATATGACAATTAAAACTTCAACCAAAATGCTAAATTTAACACATGATCGTCTGATTACGAAAAATGATATTGATTCATTAATTACATTAGCAAAAGAAGTACCGTTATTAGATGATGAAACAGCGTTCTTTATTAGACCATATCGTTACATTCTTAATGAACAAAAAGCATTATCAGCGCCACCAATAGGGCAGGCGGCGTATAAAGTAAGTATTAAGGCAATTGTTTATGTAACAAAAAAACAAATTATTCAAAGTATTTTTGCTACTTTAAAATATGCCAAAGTAGAAATTATGGGTATCCTTCCAGAAGGGTTTAGTCTTGCGTGGAATCTTGCTTCGCCAGTTGATTTACAGAACGGGATTACAATTATTGATTGAGATTATGACAGTATTAAAGCTTACGTCTTTGTTCGTGAGACTTTATGTGACCAGATTATTATTCCGGGTGGAGTTAAAAAAATTATTAATCGGTTACGTCATATCTTAAATTGTGATAATAAGCAAGCACTAAAGTATTTATATAAAATCATTAATTTAAATAATAATAGTAAAGATAATTTAATTATTTATAGCAAATATGATCATCAACAACAAAAACAATTAAATTTTACCCATTATGATTTAAAACAAATTGTTAATCATGTTTTAAACGAAGAAATGGAAACATTAAATGAAAAATTGGCACATAGCTTAGGGCGCTATAATTATTCAATGGTTGTTATTGGTGAAATTTTACGAATTAGTGGGTTTAAAGAAACCTTATTAGCTTTAAATAAAGACCGCAACATTTCGGTTTATACTTCTCCAACTTTAGGAGCAAAAGAAACATGAACAACAGGATTATTAGGAAATATTTATTATCAACATTTAGCAAACAAAGTTAGTGCAACAAATGTTCAGTCAGTTGATCATCGCTATATTCGCTATTTAAATAATAATCCTGATAAAAAAGGACGAATGCTGCCACCTGATGGTAGTGGCCAACCAGCAATTCCTGGCGGGGCATCACAAGGGTTAGTGAATCTTAATCAACAACATTTTAATGGTTCACAACAATATCATCAAAAATATTACCAAAACATTAAATAAATAGTACAATATATATATAAAAAAATGGAGGAGTTAAGGTTATGGACAATTTTGATAATTATGAACAAGTTGCGTCAATAAAGGTCATTGGAATTGGTGGAGCTGGTAATAATGCTGTTAATAGGATGATTGAAGCTGGAGTCCAAGGAGTGGAATTTATTGTTGCGAATACTGATGCCCAAATTATTAGTGTTTCAAAATCAAAAAATAAAATCGTATTAGGAAAAGAAACATCAAAAGGACTTGGTGCTGGTGCAAATCCTGATGTTGGACGTCAAGCAGCGATTGAATCAGCAGAGGAAATCAAGGAAGCTCTAAAAGGAGCTGATATGGTTTTTGTTGCCGCTGGAATGGGTGGTGGAACCGGAACTGGAGCAGCTCCAATTATTGCAAAAATTGCAAAAGAGCAAGGCGCATTAACAGTCGGAATTATTACGACCCCATTTTCTTTTGAAGGACGTGCTCGTAACAGTTATGCGATTCAAGGAACGGAAGAATTACGCAAACATGTTGATTCATTAATTATTATTTCAAATGACCGTTTATTAGAAGTCATTGGGGGAGTGCCATTGAAAGATTCCTTCAAAGAGGCGGATAATATTTTGCGGCAAGGAGTACAAACAATTACTGATTTAATTGCGGTACCATCATTAATTAACTTAGACTTTGCCGATATTAAAACGGTAATGAAAAGCAAAGGTAATGCTTTATTCGGGATTGGAATTGGTTCTGGGAAAGACAAAGCAATTGAAGCTGCTAACAAGGCGATTATTTCACCATTATTAGAAGCTTCAATTCGTGGGGCAAAAGATGCAATTATTAATGTTACTGGTGGAAACACATTAACGTTAAACGATGCGAATGATGCTGTTGATATTGTTAAACAAGCAATTGGTGGGGAAGTTAATATTATTTTTGGAACAGCTGTTAATGAGCATTTAGATGATGAAATGATTGTAACAGTTATTGCAACAGGGTTTGATGAAGATGAAAATTTTCTAAACCCCGAAAATAATTATCGTGCTTCAATGGAAGAGTATGAAGAACTTGCACCAAAAGCAACCCCGCGTGGAGATGCTGATGAAGGCGAAGCGGATCAAGAAGTTGTGCGTAAGCGCCCAAGTTATTTTAATAGTTTACAAGAAAATGTTGGTCGTGAAACGGCAAATGCAAACCGTCGAATCAATGCGTGGAAAGAACATGTCAATGAAAATAATCGCTCAGCTGATAATGATAGTGATGATGACGATGATGATTTACCACCATTTGTTCGTCGTAGTTGATAATAATGAGTATTTTTAAGAAAAAACCCAAAAGTATTTACGATTCTCAGTCCCGCATTGATTTTAATGACACTGCTGTTGAATCAATTGTCCAAACTGACCACAAAGAAGAACAAACCGCTCCAGCATCAACTGTTCCTTTCCGAAAGGTTACTTTTGATGCGCCAGAACCAGCGCGAAACGTGACTAGTAGTGAAACTAGTTCAACGATGAGCACTGGTTTTGTTGCGGATAGTTATAATGACGCTCCAAAAATGGCGGACTTATTATTGAACAAAGGACAGTTAGTTGTTCATTTGGAAAAGTTATCAAAAGAAGAGCGTGTTCGTTTGTTAGATTTTATGACCGGGGTAATGTATGCATTTGATGGTGCTGTTCAAAAGTTAGAACATAAAACTTATCAATTTACGATTACAAAAGATGCTTAATAAGAACCAATTATTACAACATTACCAGCAAGATTATGATTTAGTTAATAAGATTAAAGGATGGTGTGTTCAAGCACAGCAAGGAAAAATTGTTGCAACGGATTTTTTGGATTTACGCCAGTTAGCGATTTTAACCGCTATTTTGCGCCAAGAAAAAATAACGGATTATACCATTCATGCGCCATTTGTTAATGGTTTTCGCAAGACGGTTAGTTTTAATAGCACCGAAGATAATACGATTGTGTTAGCAGCACCGCAGCCAACCCCCATGATTTTGCAACACCATGTTTTGCTGGGTTTTATTTTAAACCAGCTACAGTTAGATTTACGGGTAATTGGTGATTTATATGTCACGCCAACAATGATTTACTTGAGCGTTTTAACCAAAATTGCTCCTGTTTTTACCGATACTTCAATTGTAATTCAAAAGCACGTTTTAACGTGGCAAGAAGTAGCAGCTCCTGTTGTGCTTGATCATCAATTTACGATTTTTACGAAAACAGTTAAAAGTTTACGGTTAGATGCTGTTGTTAGTGCGATTTGTAATTTATCTCGTCAAAAAGCACAAGCTTATGTTCAAGCAGATAATGTTTATGTCAATTTTTCAGTGGTAAATAATAAGACTTTTCAAGTTGCTTGTGATATTATAATATCAATAAGGCGGTATGGTCGTTTTAAAATTAATGAAATTATTCCTAGCAAAAATCAACATTATCGAATTACAATTGCAAAATTTGCATAAAAAGTAGGGGAAATTATGGCAGAACAAGATAGAGACTTACGAACAGTTATTCGTGAACAGAATGAAATTATTGAAAAGTTAACATATGATAATCGCCAATTAGTACAACGGTTGCAAGAACTTCAACATTTAGAACATATTTCGTGATATAATATTGAAAAATCACGGGAAGCTTTTGAAGTTGCTAGTCATAATGCCGGTCGTATTATTATGAAAGCGGTTGATTTTTCATATGCGTTTAAAGATGAAATTGCTGTTTTATTAGAAGAAATTGACCGTCAACGACATAATCCACAAAATGTCTTAAAAGTAATTGATGAGTTTTTAGAACGAAATAAACGAATTTATGCCTTTTCGATTAATGATGGTGAACGGATTACCGAAATGATTAAGAAAGAAATTATTAACAAAATTAGATAAATAGTGTAAGATTTATTTATAAGAAAACAAACCACAATTATTTGGCCCTTTTATCGCAGCAAGATTAGGATGATGAGAGCTAATTATAAAACCCAAATAATTATCCCTTGTTTTTACAACTAAAAAAGCATTGTAAAAAAAGGTAAATATTGAACAAATATTTATAAAGTAAGATGGTACCGCGCCATATCGGCGCTCTTATAGTCTTACTTTTTTTATGACAGAAAGGAACGATTTTGATGAACTATAAAGATACCTTATTGACCCCAAATACTTTATTTGAAATGAAAGCAAATTTAACAGAAAAAGAACCAAAAATCCAATTGGAATGATTACGCAACAATGTTGTTGCCGCACGTTATCAACACAACCACGACCAACCACCGTTTATTTTACATGATGGCCCTCCTTATGCTAATGGCGACTTGCATGTTGGTCATGCGTTAAATAAAATTTTAAAAGATTTTATTGTTCGTTATTATAACCAAAAAGGTTGATACAGTCCGTGAATTTGTGGGTGAGATACTCATGGCTTGCCAATTGAAACAGCGGTTGTAAAAAGTGGGGTTGATCGAAAAACAACACCACCAGTTGTATTTCGCCAAATTTGTCGAAAATACGCCTTAGAACAAATTAATAAACAAATTGAACAATTTAGTCGTTTGGGGTTATTTAGTGACTTTACAAATCGTTATGTAACTTTAGATTTGAAATATGAATTAGAACAATTACGGTTGTTTGAAACAATGGTCCAAAAACAGTTGATTTATCGTCAGTTAAAACCAATTTATTGGTCGCCATCAAGTGAATCAGCTTTAGCAGAAGCTGAAATTGAATATGAAGAATTACCTGCTCCCTCAATTTATGTTGCTTTTGATGTTACAATAGGGAATAAACTAATTAGTCCGGGGACAAAAATTGTGATTTGAACAACAACGCCATGAACAATTCCAATGAACCAACTGTTAGCTGTTGGCGCAGAAATTGTTTATGTTGAAGTGTTAGTCCAGGGGGAAAAATATTTAGTTGCCAAAGCATTATTAGAAGACCTTCAAACAGTTATTGGGTGAGAAGATGTTCAAGTTCTCCAAGAAGTGCTGGGAACAGCCTTAGTGGGAATTATTACAAAACATCCGTTATATAATCGGGATAGTATCGTTGTGCTTGGTCATCATGTTACAACTGATGCTGGAGCCGGAATTGTTCATACGGCATCAGGGTTTGGTGAAGATGACTATCATATTGCGCGTGCTAATAATATTCCGATTTTTGCCCCATTAGATGATGAGGGAAAATACACCAAGGAAGTTGGTGATGAAACATTAATTGGTGTTTTTTATGAAAACGCCAATAAAATGATTGGGCAACGATTGGAACAAACTGGGGCGTTATTAAAATTAAAATTTATTAAGCATAAACATTTAATTGATTGACGAACAAAAAAACCGGTTATTTATCGGGCAACAGCACAATGATTTGTTTCAATTGAAAAAATGAAACCAGCATTGTTAGCGGAAATTAAAAAAGTGCAATGAAATCCCCAATGAGCAGTAAAGCGAATGGAAACAATGATTGAAAATCGCCAAGATTGATGTATTTCACGTCAACGGTTATGAGGAGTACCAATTATTGCTTTTTATGATGAGAATAATGTTCCCCAATTTAATTCGGAATTAATTGACCATGTTATTAAGCTCTTTCAAGAAGCAAAGACGACTGATATTTGGTTTGAATGGACAGCTGACCAATTGTTACCACCAGCTTATCAAAATCGCCACTGACGAAAAGAACAAGATATTATGGATGTATGGTTTGATAGTGGGGTTAGTAATTTAGCGGTGACAAAAGCGCACCAGTTACCGCATCCGGTGCATGTGTATTTAGAAGGAATTGACCAATTTCGGGGATGATTTAATTCTTCGTTAATTACTTCAGTTGTGGCAACGGGACAAGCACCATATCAAGTTGTTTTATCCCATGGTTTTGCTAATGATGAAAAGGGTCAAAAAATGAGTAAGTCGTTAGGAAATGTTATTTCGCCATTAGCAATTACTGATCAATATGGGGCTGATATTTTACGAATGTGAGTTGCCGCGGTGGATTATCGTGATGATGTTAAAATTGGACCAGATATTTTAAAACAAGTTGCCGAAGCGTATCGAAAAATCCGGAATACATTGAGATTTTTATTAGCTAATTTAATTGATTTTAACGCAGCAACTGACTTGCAAGATGATTTAGCTGAAGTTGATTGATATGTTTTACATTTAGCTCGTGAATTTCAACAAAAAGTTAATCGTGGTTATGAAGAGTTTAACTTTAATAATGTTTATATGTTAATTAATAATTTTGTCACAACAACATTATCGAAGTTTTACTTAGATTTTATTAAAGATATTTTATATATTGAAACAATGACCTCACCACGACGTCGAGCAGTTCAAACAACGTTATATTATTTATATCGTATTTTAAGTGATGCTTTAAAACCACTTATTCCGCATACAATTGAAGAAAGTCACAAATTTATTAAGTATCCACAGCAACAAAGTTCGGTTCATTTAGAAGAAAACTTTGTCTTTACGAAATCAATTAGTTTAGAGTTAGTGGCAAAATGAGAACAAGTTTTAAAATTACGTGATGATGTTAATAAAGAATTAGAATATCGTCGTGAACGCAAGGAAATTAAAAAATCGTTGGAATGTCAATTAACAATTGCTTTAAAGCCACCTTATGCTAAATTAGCAGCAATTGCTGATTTGCATCAAATCTTTATTGTTAGTGAAATTATTTTTACTACTAACCACAATAATTTAACAGAGTATGAAACAAGTTATATCACAGCGCAAGAAAAAGATGGTTTTAAATGCCAACGTTGTTGAATGATTTATGAACATTTAAATACTGAAAATAATGACATTTGTGATCGTTGTTTTAATGTTTTATTAGCAAAAAATGTGCGATAATAATAACAAATAAAAAGGAGTTAGAAAAAATGAGAGAACGTACAAAGCAATTTTGACGTGATGTCCATGAACATTTTAAAAGTCGAAATTATATTTGAAAATTTAAGCTCCAAGTTTGCTTACCAATTTTTATTGGTTTATTAATTTTAGATATTATTACGAAGCAATTGGCCTTTCATTTATTATCCCATGATCCTTATGCACCAGAAGTTAAGTTTCTTGATGGCTTTATTAATTTTAAGTTTGTTGTTAACAAAGGAATTGCTTTCGGAGCGAATGCTGATAATTTAGTGGCGACAATTATTGGGGCGGTCTTAATTACGATGTTAGCTTTTACTGTTTTTTTATATATTAATAATAAAACAGCAGCGATTGGTTTAATTATGATTACATGTGGTGGTGTTGGAAACTTAATCGATCGAATGTGAAACCAGGGGGGAGTTGTTGACTTTTTAGCGTGAATTCTCTTTCCACCGTATAGTATTTTTAATTTATCAGATACTTGAGTAACGTTTGGGGTTGTTGTTCTAGTGTTAGCAATTATCGTTGAAATTGTGCGTTTTTATCATAATCGTGCGCGAAGTAACCGGGAAGAAAGTAATACTATTAATGACTAAAATTACTTTTGTTTCAGCAGCAAGTGGTCGTATTGATAAGATTTTAGTTGCTCATTTTGCCACAACAGCAACGCCCTTATCACGAACAAAAATTCAGGAATTAATAACCCAAGACCAAGTGCAAGTTAATGACCAACTTGTTCACCAAAATTATACTGTCCAAATTGGTGATATAATGATGGTTACTTTACCAGAACCAGCAACAACAAAGTTAACACCAATGGCAATGCCATTAACGGTGTTGTATGAAGATGATGTAATATTGGTGATTGATAAACCAAATAATTTAGTTGTTCATCCAGCGCCAGGTCATTTGAATGATACGTTAGTTAATGCTTTAATGGCACGAAGTAAAGATTGATCAACTGTTAGTGGTGAACTACGACCAGGAATCGTTCACCGAATTGATCGACAAACGACGGGAACGTTAATTATTGCTAAAAATGATTTTATTCATCAACAATTACAAGAACAAATTCAAACAAAACAATTACAACGGCGTTATTTAGCATTAGTACATGGTAATATTGTTGAGAATCGAGCAAAGATTGATGCTCCAATTGGTCGTGATCCACAAGAACGAAAGAAAATGGTTGTTACGGCAAAAAATTCTAAAAAAGCAGTGACTAATATTCTTGTAATTGAGCGCTTTAATGATTATACTTATATAGAGTGTGAGTTAGAAACTGGTCGCACGCATCAAATTCGAGCGCATTTAAAGTATATTAATCATCCGGTTGTTAGTGACCCGTTATATGGAACGGTTGCTGATAAAAAGGAATCATTTGGACAATATTTGCATGCGTATCAGTTAACTTTTATGCATCCAATTACAAAACTTCCAATTACGGTATCAGCAGCATTACCATTGGAGTTTGAAAATAAATTAGCAGCATTACGCGCGAAAGGATAGGAAACAATGAGTTTTGATAAAGACAAGTTATCATTGGTTGATTATTTTCTTAAACAAGAAAAATACAATGTTTATAAAAATAAACCCCAAGGTAATAACAATGTTTATTTATATAAAGTTGATAGTAAAGAATTTCAAATCATTAAAATTATTGATGATTTTAGTGGTGAATTTAAAGATTATGTTATTGTTGATGAAGTTGTAAAAGATTTAAGAACTTTTTTAAATAAAAAATTTCAACGAGTAAAACTTTCTATTTTATCAATTATTTTAATTGAAAATCGCTCGCAGGTTTATAAAGAAGATAATGGTGATGTTGTTTTATTTGTTGATAGTCATAATTATCTTGATCGATTAAGCAATTATTATCCAAAAATTTCAATGTTAGAAGATAACAATGATGGTAATTCAATGGCGGAGATGTCACCAGAAGAAATCTTAGATGGGATGAAAGATCCAAATAGTAAATTAACAAAAAACTTAAAACAGTTAAGTGAAAAGTTAAGTGTTAATAATTTAGGTGTGACATGAGTTTTAGTTGCGTTATTATTAATTATTCCAATCGTTGGAATCTTTTTTGGGGCGCAAATTTTTAATACCAAAGATTTAAGTGAAAATGCAACTTCGCTTGTTTACGGAGGAATTACGCGTGATTTATTAATTTGAAATAATCAATGGTGAAGATTATGAACTTATATTTTATTTTCTTCTAATCCATTATTAGTTGTTTTAAACTTATTTATGATTTTTAGTGTTGCGCGTTATGCTGAAGCGTTATTAGGACGATGGCGGTTAATTATTATTTTAATCTTTGGTGTTCCGTTAGTGGGCTTATTTTTAGCAGCGGTGTTACCAAATTGAATCTTTGGGGGATCAACCATTTTATTAGCAATTTTATGGGGTAGTTTATTTAGTTATAATTATGGAAAAGATGATTTGGGAGCTTTAATTGCAAACCAACGGACATTAATTATTATTGTTTGATTGTTATTAATGCCATTATTTTTAGGTTATTCATATTATTTAATCAACCTAGTTGGTTTTTTTGCCGGTAGTGCCATTGGTTATTGTTTAGAATTTAATCGGACAAACCGGATAAATTGAACAATGTTATATCCTGTTTTGGTTGTTACAGCCATGATCACTGTTGTTGCTGTTACTTTAGCATGACAACGTTATGTTCCACCATATAATGGTGATGTCATTGATGCTTTAATGAGTTATTGACGAGCCGGGTTAGTAAGTAAGGGCAGCATAGAAGATATGCTGGGAAGTTATTATTTTTATCCAAAAAATCATTGACCAAACTTCTTGTTATCAAATCAACAACCAATGAAGGATGCCATTAACTTGTTTGGAATGGTTTTATGGCACCGTTAACAAGGAAGAAACGCTCTGATTACTTATCATGAGATGACTTTTTCTTGAGTGTGGCGCATGTTTGTGCGATGCGTAGTAAAGACCCGCATACGCAAGTTGGTAGTTGTGTTGTTAATCAAATTGGTCAAATTATTGCCACGGGTTATAATGGTTTACCCCGCGGTTTAAATGATGATGAATTTCCCTGAGCACGAGACGGAGAATATTTGGATACAAAATATCCTTATGTTGCGCATGCCGAATTAAATGCGATTTTAAGTGCTCGTACGAACTTAGAAAATTGTCGAATTTATACAACCTTATTTCCTTGTGCCGAATGTGCTAAAATTATCATTCAAGCAGGAATTAAGGAAATCATTTATGATGATGATAAATACGTTGGTAGTGATGATAACAAAGCAGCAAAACGAATGTTTGACCAAGCGCACGTTAGTTATCGTTCGTTACCAGTTATTAATGTCATTGTAACTCGGCAAACACAATAAATATCAAACCATTTTCTTATTAAATGTTAATTAGGAAGGTTGTTCATAATGAAAAAATATTTTACCGATTAAAAGTTATTTATTTATCGAATTATTGGCATTATGCTAATTTTTATTTTTTTAGTGTGTGATTTTATTTTAGTTTTAAAAACAAACAGTGGTATTTATGGCCAGTTACCATCATATGGGGAACGGTTAAGTCACTATTATGCTTATTTTACAACTCAATCAAATTATCTTGTTTTTGTTTATTTTGTTTTTTATTTATTTCAAAAGAAATTTAAAAACACCAAGCCTGATTTTATTATTCGCTTAATGGTGACAGTTTATATTACAATGACAATGCTAGTCTTTTGGTTTGGATTATTTGTGCAAGGTAATCTTGTTAAAAATATGAGTGTTTATGAATGAATTTCAACTTTTATTTTACACACAATTATTCCGGTGGCAATGCTTTTAAGTTATATTGTTACTGCTGGTGATACTTTTTTACAAATTTGAAACGCATCATGAAGCTAATTACTGATTAATTTGTTTATATCCGTTATTATACTTAATTTGTGTTTTAATTCGTGGTTATATTCGCCATGTTGACCAGCAACCAGATAATACCTTATTTCCATATTTCTTTTTAAATTTCTATGCTACAAATGGTTTTCCAATGTTGGCGGTTGGTACGGTGCTTATTTTTACGTTATGTACTTCGTTTCAATATTTTTTTTATTTGGATTAATAACTTATTTTATTTTCGTAAACAAATTAAAGAAAATAATATTACTAAAGTTGATGAAATTAAAATTATGTTGAACATTAAACAATATCGCCAATTAGATCATAAGGGAAAAATTGCGATGATTTTAGCAATTGTCGTTGGAATATTTAACATTATTTTTTCAATTCTATATTATGTTTTACGAAATGTTTGGTCAAAAATTTTAAATTATACTGATTGTGGTTGGGTTTTGTTCCATCGCCTTAGTCTGTTTTAATTGGATTTGAATTGCCGGGCCAATCTTTGATATTGTAATTGCGACCTTGTGTTTGAATAATCACAAGTATTCAAAAAGTGATTTAGATACTTATTTAGCAACCCATCATAAACCGCTGAAATTAAAAAGTAAAAGTATTCCTGATGAAATGCTTCGTTTAGCTGAAGATGAAAAATAATCCTTGGCAAGGATTATTTTGCTGTTAAGTTAAAATGGATTTTTAAAAAATGTTGATAATCACTAAGAGGTTTGGTTGCTTTGTATTTTTGTGCTAAAGCTTTAACTTTTTCATTTGCTCCCAACGGAAAAGCAAGATGATATTTTGTTTCAAGATTCTTAATGGCTGTTAAGAAGGCAGCACGGCTAAGAATAGCACTACAAGCAATTGCTAAAGTTTTTTCTTCTCCTTTGGTAATAAAAATGACATTATCTTTAATAACGGGGGTTATTTTTGACAAATATTCAAAATATTTAACAGCATTAACAAATTGATCAATAAAAATGGTTTTATTTGTTAATTGATAAGTTGCTAATAATTGGACTAAGGCTTGATTATGAGCTAAAGCTTTAATCACATGGGCATTTTGATATTGGGTATATCATTGATTATATTGGTTATTATCAATAACAATTGTAACAGCATGGACCAGTTTTTTAATAATTGGGGCTAATGTCATAATTTGCTCGGTTGTCATTTTCTTGCTATCTTTAATTGGCAAAGCTCTTAATTTATCAAAAGTTGCGGGCGGTAAATAACTAGCCGTAACAACGAGCGGACCAAAAACATCGCCAACACCAACCTCATCATTTCCAATAACATCTGTTTTAAAGTAAGATGTTGGTTGACAAGGGTTAATAATGCGGGTTGCTGGGATGATAAAAAATTTTGCGGCTTCTTTATCGGCATGATAACCTTGAAATAATACACTATTTGTTTTATAAATGGTAATTGTAATGCCATTTTTATTAAAAACATTAACCTTATTGGGGTCAGTATTATTGATTTTATAAATTTGATAAGTATTAATAATTTCTGTAATAATTTTTGGATCAACTTTTTTAAAACTAACATTGTTCATATGATTGTCCCCGTTATTTCTTTCTTTAATATTATATCGTTTTTTTGTTGAATTTGTTAAAATATTACTAAGTTAAGAAGAGGAGAGCATTAAGGATGATAAAGAATGTTGGGATTGATATTATTCAAAATAAACGAATTAAACCATCAGCAGAACTAAGCCAAAAATTATTGAGTGCAATTGAATTAAAAGAATATGAAACATTGTTTGATAAAGAACGTCAGCGTCAGTTTTTAGCTGGTCGTTGAGCAGCGAAAGAAGCATTAATTAAAGCCTTGGAAATAAAGTTAATTTTAAATGAAGTAACAATTAAGTTAAAAGATGATAATAAATTACATGTTGAAGGAATTACCTTAGAAGAAAATGACATTGTTCATGTTTCACTTAGTCATGAACGTGATTATAGTGTTGGAATTGCGATTTGGTCAACATATTAACAGTTTTTATAAAAACTTTTTTTTTTTTTTTTTGTAAACTGTAATATGAAGCGCAACAAATCAACTCAGAAAGGAGTTGATTTTTTAATGGAAAGAAAACATTATTTTATTTTGCGGTCCTTAGTAACTAAGTATGGAAAAGATAATGTTATTAATACTGTTAATAAGCTAGTAACTAATAATGTAAAAGAAAATGAATAAATTATCCGCGTAATTTATTAGCGGTAATTTATTCAATATTGTTTATTTTGAGCGTAGCGAACACGCGAAGCGTGCCGCGCAAGCTAAATTTCTAGGAGGAATTAAGTTATGACAGTCTGGTTAACATGAATATTTAGTATTGTTATTATTTTAGGAATTCTTGCTTGAATTAGTTTATCGATTTATCAAAAAATTCGTCAAATTCAAGGAAAGAAAAAAGATAAAAAACAAATTAAAAATAAGGAGGATAAAGAATAATGTTAGGTATGTATTTAACAACAGCTATTAATTTTCTAGCTGCAGATACTTCTACTATTTCAGGTGGAATGGATTCTATTTGAACTGGATTGGGTAATGCAATGATGAAAGTTAAAGATGCTGTTTATGCTGTATTACCACAATTAATGACTTTTTTAGGTGATGCATGAATTATTTTGATTCCATTTGGAATTTGAGTAATTATTAAAATATTAAATTTTTTTCGTGTTATGGTTAAAGGATTTTAATATTTATTATAATCGATCATATATCTTAGCTGTTTCTATGGCACACTAGCTTTGTTATTTGATTTATTAATTTTAATTTTATATTTTCTATTAACGTTGTTAATAGTTATTTTCAGTGTGCCAATTTTGTATTTTTGTTTTTTTATTACATTGTTTATTTAACAATACTAAGTTACATTAATACAACATTGGTTATTACAGTAACATAAATGTTTTAAAAAGGAGAATTATTGAAATATTTATAAAAAGAATTACAATATTTTAAAATGCCCGGGTTAGCGCCATATAAACCAAAATATGTTAAAGATATTTTATTAAAAATTAAAGCATTTTACGAAAAAGACCAAAATTATATACTATTGTGTCAAAAAGAAATTAACAGTATTGTTAAACAAATATCACAAATAAAGCAAATATGCGGAAATGATTTTACAAAGTGACCTAAATAATAGCGCACATGATATTTTAAAAATTGTATATGAACAATTAAAAAAAATCCAAAATAACGAATTAGAAAGTAAAATTACTAAATAGATTATGAAATTTATTAGTCCGTTATCTTGACTTGGTGGAAAAGCTAAACATTTTGATAAAATTAAAGTATTATTACCGGGTAAATTTTATAAATTTATAGATTTATTTTGTGGTGGTGCTTCAGTAGGTTTAAATATTTTAGATCAAAAATTATGTAGTAAAGTAGTTTTTAATGATTTGCATACTGGTTTAATTGAATTTTGACAATATGGCATTCATTCAATTCAATTAGATTATTTGGAAAAATTAGCATATCCTAATTCAAAAAGTATTAATGAATTGAAAGAAAAAATGTTTGATGATTATTGTTTAAATTTTGGTGAAGAATTTTTAATTAAGAACGCATTAACATTTAATGGTAAAGAATGAGGAACTTGAACAGATAAAAGATTACAACAAAATTTTAATGTTAATAAATTATTGAGAATTCAAAATGTTAGAAAACTATTAGTTGATCCTAAAAATAATATTGAGTTTTATAATTTGGACTATAAAAATATTATTAATAAATATTATATGGATAAAAATATTGTTTGATATTTAGATCCACCATATTTTTACAATAAAGGAAAAGTTTATAAACATTCAAAAATGAACTTTTATGAACTAAAAGATAATATTTTAAAGATTAAAGGTAAATGAATTTTAAGTATTGATAATTCTGAATTTATTAAAGACTTGTTTAAAGAATTTAATATTAATGAATTTCAATGAGTATATAGTTCTACTAATTGTCATAATAGAAAACCAAAACTTGGTCAAGAACTAATTATTACAAATTTTAAGGAGTGTGATTAATTATGACAGTTGTTAAAACATATTTTTATAATCATATTTCGAGTCCAAAAGGAATTGCTTTATGCACTTTATGTAACAAAATTTTAATTGATGAAGATATTGAAATATGTTTTTTAAATAATTGTGGTGATACTGATTTAAAATATCAAAAAGAATATTGTGATAATTGTCATTGAATTTTTCATCAAAAATTAAGAGAAAGGAAAAAAATAATGTTAGGAATTTGAATATTTTTTATTAAACGTAAATGTCAAATTTGTCATTCTATTTTGAATAAAAAATTTGTTGGTAGTTTATATTTTAAGTTAAATGTTTGTTCAATGAAATGTAATAGAAAGCGAGTTGATTTGAGTAATGTATCAGAAGCCAATCTATAAAAGTGGTTCTAATCCGGCATTGTGTAAATATAATATTATAAAAGTTATTGTTATACAATGATTTATTGGTTATAACGGTTTTCAATCTTTTCGCAGAATAATTGAAAGTAAATGGTTTGCCGGTATTGATACTAGTAAAAACGAGTTATATGTATGAAAGTAAGGTGTTTTTATGAGTTTTTATAAGAAGAATATTAACGTAGAAAATTATTTTATTCGAAGAGAATTTATAGTTTTTAGAACAGATAAAGCAAGTTTTATAAATTTACCTAATCATAATCGTCATATTGGTTTTTGACTAAGTAATAAGTTTATTTATCCGAGTGAAAAACATTCTGATCAAGCTGCTATTGGTTTGATTTATGATAATTCTTATCCTATTCTGAAATATAATGAAAATTTAAGACGTTATGTGTGAAAATATTTAACTGAAAGAGAATTAATTGATTTGTATAATCAATATAAACAAAATTATTTTACACAAATGAAAAAAGCATTATTCCCTTGGTTAACCCCAAAAAGTAAAAACAACTAAAAATAATTTAACAAATTGAACTGTTGAAAAAGAACAAGAATTGATTAATGATTTGAAAGATTTAAATTAAATTGTAAGTTATATTATTGGTTCTAATGCTCCTGAATTTTTATATGTTGTATCTTTTGTATTATTTATAGTTTTATTTTTTGGTATGTTTTTTAAAATCATTCAAAAAATGTGAAGTTTTTAAATTATGGCAAAATATTGAGAAAAATTAAAAGAGTTTTTTATTCATGTATTTTTATTTATTGATAAATCTAATGTTGAAAGTATTACAACTTGAACTTTGACTCAAAATGAATATTTAACTCTTATGATTGGCATTTGAATTGTTATTTTATTTTTAACTTGGTTTTTATTGTGAATGATTTTTAAAATAGTTGGGTATTTTAAGTAATGAAAAAGTTTATATTTTTCTTAAAAAATTATTGTTATATTAGCGGTTCAATGATTTTGTTTAGTTTAATTGATTTGTTATTTTGAATAATTTCATTAAATTATACTGGTTTAGTATTCTGATTATTGTTTGTTTTGCAATGTGTTTATTTTGTTTGGTGATTATGAAAAAATATTTTTTATCAGTTAAATGCGTTTAGGTTAGTTAATTTTGTTTGAGATAACCCTTTGTCAGTTATTATTGGTAAATTAGGAACAGGTAAAACATTACTTTTGACTTATTTGTCAGAAACAATGAAATTATTAACAGATAAAATTTATAGTAATTATCCATTAGAAGATGATAAAGTTAAAGTTTTAACATTTAAAAATTTAGACTTTACAGATAGAACAAAACCAGTTCCCCCAGATGATAGTTTAATTTTGTTTGATGAAAGTTTTTTATATATCGATGGTACAAGCCCTCATGATGAAAAAGTAACTCACCGTGGCAAAATTCCTTGAATTGTGTTAGCTAGACATTTTGGACACCGTGCTTTATTTCCAGCTTAACGTGAAGGTATGCTTTGGAATAATATTCGTCAATTAGCAAGTGGTATTATTATTCCTATTTCATTGAAAAAACCGATTGCTAAAAAAGGATTTAATTTTTTTAATCGTTTCTTTATTATGCGAATTGGCATTTTTCAAGATATTACTGATTATGAAATTTGAAAAACAAAATCAGTAGAACGAACAGCAGAAGGTAAACGAGCAAAACATAGATCTGATGTTGGATTAGGAATTCGGTTTTTCAAAATAATTATTCCATTAGAAATAGCCCAAAAATATGAAAGTAAATGATTATCATTTGTTCGTGATTTAAAAAATGATGATGTTCCTGTTACTAAAGAGTATTATTGAACCCAACTTAAAGATTTAACAATAAAAGAACGTTTAGAGTTATTAGACATTGATATTTTAAAGAAAAATTTAAAACCTAAAAAAGAAAAAAGGAAGTGATAAAAATGATTAATTTATTAGCTGAAAATAATAGTAATTGAGACAAGATTTTTAGTTTTATTTTTGATAGATTTTTGTTTATTTTTGATGTAATTTGAAATACTAAATTGCCAATGACGAATACAACGATTGTTTATTTTATAATCTTTTTTATGGTTATTAAATTATCAATTTATGCAATACATGGTACATCGACACAATATAATGAATTAGGTTCAACTGTTAAAAATAGTACATCAAAATTATATTCTGCAACAGCTCGTGGAGTTTCAGATACTAAACAAGGTATACAAAAACATGTTAAAAAACGTAAACAATTTAAAATTAATCGTAATAAACAACAATTATCAAGTTTAGCTAAACAAGCAAAAACGAGAGAACAAGGATACCGGAGAGTGAATAAATAATGATTAGATTAGTTTTATTAGTTGCAGCAATCGCTATTTTTGGTACAGGTTTTATAACAGTTATTATTAATCAATTAACATCAGCAAAAAATATTATTATGGATTTATACAATTCAGATACCTGGTTACTTTCGTTGTTTGGCAAAATGGCAATCTTATTTTCTCACCCGTTAATGCTTGCAATATCAAGTTTATATATTCTTGCTTTTATTGTTTCAAAAACATTGTATAGTTAGGAGTCATTAAATATGAAAAAGACAATATCTTTATTTTCAATATTTATTTTAGTTATTTTAAGTTTAGTGATTCCTTTTATCACTTTAACGGCTTTTAAACCATTAAATCAGCAAAATTATACTGTTAATCAACAAACAACGGGAATGAATGAAACTGATTTAATTAATACAATGTTTTTACGCAGTAGTTTTTTTGAAAATTGGTCAGAAACAAATTATTTTATTAATCCAACATTAAAAACATCACAATCATTAATTTATAATGATAAATGATATTTAGATTTTTTAAAAGATAGTTATTCTACTGGAATTTCATTCGATAAGCCTAGTGATGAGTTTATAGATTTATATAAAAATTGAGATACTTATGCTAAATAATATAACATTGATAAGTTTTATGATGTTGATAAAAAACAATTTTTAAAAGAATTAACTAATTTTTCTTATTTTTTTTCTAAGTATTTTAATACTGTTGAAGTTATTAATAAATTAGAAAAAAGTGTTGATAATTTACAAATTGTTAAGTTAATGTTTCAAAATTGAAGTTTAATTAATCAAGAAGAATTTTTAAATTTAGATCAAAAATGAGCTGTTGTTATTTTAGATGATGGTGAAGAAAATATTTGAAGAATTATTAAAATTGATATTATATGAGAAGGATATGCAACTAGATTAAAAGTTTTAAATAATTTAATATTGGCCAATCATTCTAAATATAAACCTAAATTTTATATGTGAAATCAAAATAATGAACCTGAGACACCAACAGCTGATAAAGATACTGGTAAAGTAATCTTTTATATTGACAATCAGTATCAAAATACGCGCTCTTTTTTATTAAAATATATTAATGCTATTGTGCAAGAAAATATTCGAGTTCAACAAGGGGGTAATCCAGATTATGATGATCCAAATTTAGGTAGTCAAAGAATAATTTTTGATTTTGAAATTATTAATAATTTAGATAAAACTAGTACTGGTATTATTTTAACTAAAAAATCAATTTATCGGATGATTTTAACGATTGATGAAAAGAAAAATATTATATATAGTTTTTTTAATCAAACATTTGAGGTGTGAAAATTTAGTCCAGCATTATATAGTACAATAACAAATATATTTTGGATGGGTTAAGATAAATTGGACAACAATAATGTAGAGTAAAAGATTATAATTAAGTTACAATGGAGGTGTAATTATATGGCAAAGAATCATTATACCGATGAATTTAAACAACAAATTGTTGGTCTTTATAAATCAGGCAAAACATCTGGCCAATTATCTAATGACTATCAAATTGGTAAATCCACTGTTTGAAAATGAGTGCATGAATTTAACAATTCAGGATCATTTAAAGCTAAAGACAATCGCTTTGTTGAAGAAAATGAACTTATTCAGTTGCGAAAAGAAAACAAACAATTACGAATGGAAAATGATATTTTAAAGCAAGCAGCACTGATAATCGGCAAAAAATAGTAATTATAAAAAATAACAAAGAAAAGTATAAAATTACTAATTTATGTAAAACACTAAAAGTTGCTAGATCAACATTTTATTATCAATTAAAATCAAATAAACTTAGTCAAGCCCAACATATTGATAATACTATTATCAGTATTTTCTTAAAAAGTAGAAAAAACTATGGTACAAGAAAAATTAAAGTTATGTTAGCACAACAAAATATTATATTGTCACGAATAAAAATTAGTCAAATAATGCAAAAATATAATTTAATTTCAAATTATACAAAAATTAAATATAAACATCATAATAACAAAGATATCACTTACAAATATAATAATTTGTTAAATCAAGATTTTGATAATTATAAATTACATGAAGTTGTTGTCAGTGATTTAACTTATGTTTGAATTAATAATCAATGATATTATGTATGTTTATTGATTGATTTGTTTAATCGTGAAATTATTAGCTATGATGTTAGTTCTCATAAAGATGCAAAATTAGTTGAAAGTACTTTTAACAAACTTAATTTTTCTTTAGAAAATATTAAAATATTTCATACTGACCAAGGAAGTGAATTTAACAATAGTACTATTTATAAACTTTTGACTAAGAACAATGTACAAAAATCTTATAGTAAACCTGGATATCCTTATGACAATGCAGTAGCTGAATCTACTTATAAAATTTTAAAAACTGAATTAGTCAAAAATAAAAAATTTAAAAGTATTGAAGAATTTAAATTAGAATTATTTGATTATGTTAATTGATATAATAATACTCGTATTCATAGCAAATTAAATTATTTATCACCAATCCAATATAAAAATCTTTACTCTATATAAAATTTGTCCAAAAAACCCTTGCCATTCCAATTGAAAAAATATTTAACATATGTTTTTTGTTATCTATTATTCATTAAAATTAATTAATTCAGTATTATATTTTTTGATTGATTTTGCCAGTTGTTCTAAAAAACCATCATATATTGGATACTTTTTTAATTTAATTGAATCATTAAAACAGCATCTTAATGCTGCTTCTAGAAAATCATTTGCATTCTCTATTAATGTATTATATTTAGTTAAATTGAATATCATTTTTATTGTCTCCTCTTTAAAAGCAAAAATTTATTAAATATATTTAATTTTTTTATGCTATTATTTAATTAATAGATTTGTTGCACTTGCATTTACAATTTACATTTTAATAAAAGGAGTGTATAATAAAAATGGATAAGTTTGTTTTGCAAAGGAGGGACCAGAAATGTATTATTCATTTGATGATATTATATTTAAAGATTATTTAGATAATTCGCTTCTACGAGAATGAATTCTTAATAATAGATATGCTGATGATGGTGTTTTTAAATTTTTCTTATGAATGTTTATTTTTGCGGCCTTTTTCTTGTTTACAATTCTTTCATCATGAACATTTCTTCATTATAAGAGTAAAAAGATTAGGGCCTCGCATGGGTTATTAAATTTTGGGGTAATAATTGGGGGAATTAGTGTTTTTTTCTTTAGCAGTATTATTTGAAATTTAGTGTTAGTTCCCGATTATTCAATTGATCCAAGTTATTATCGAACTTTGCTAACAGGGTATTCATACGTGCAGTTGACGATTGCGTTAGCAATGATTTTTAACAACCGGCGTTTAGTATCGATTCTATTATATGTTGTTTACGCTTCGCCGTTTATTATTATTGGTCCGGTTATTGTTAATAATTTAAATAATATCAATGTTCGTTATGATAAAGAGTTATTTGTTTTATTCACTTTCTTAGTAATTTTACTTTTTGTTGTTATTTTACAATTATGTGGTTTTTTAACACGTCAGGATGAAAAAAGTAATATTATTCGGTTTGTAACAATTTTAGTTTTATTTAGTTTACTTAATAATTCAACAAAAATATCGTTACCGTTTGTCTTTGATGATAATATTAAGATTCGTCAATTATTACAACAAATTTGATCAGTGGCAACCTTAATTGTTGATTTATTTGTTTGATTTGTTTTAATGCTTTATATTTGTCAGTTTTTTGCTAATAACAATGACGAAAGTTACCAAGAACGGGACTTAGATTTGATTGAAGTTTTAATGTTACAGCAACTTAATCGTAATTTAACCTTAAATAACCCTTCGAAAGAAGAGATTAATCCCAATAATTGGAAATTAAAAATGTTGAATTAAGAAATGATTGTTATTTTTGAATTACTTATTTACTACTGAAAAAATTATTAAATTTGAAAAACAAACAATTTTTAATTTAAATGATAATTTTATAAAATGAACAGCTAAAAAGGCTTTTTATCTTGGATAAAAAGCCTTTTTTATTTGCTTGATTAAAATAAAGTATGTTATAATTTTAGTGTTTGTATTCAATAAAAATTAATGGTATACAACACACATTTATGGATTCATTTGCCCAGTGCTATTTATTTTAATAAGATAGTGGTAAATGTTAGAAATAAATGGAAGTCTTAACGAAAAGGAGAATTTAATAGAAATATGGCAAAAGAATTAACAAGAGAAATGTTATGAGAATCTGGTGCGCAATTTGGGCACCAAACAAAAAGATGAAATCCGAAAATGAAACCATATATTTATGGGGAAAAAAATAAGATTCATATTATTGATTTGCAACAAACATTATGACGATTAGAAGATGTTAAAAAATTAATGACAACAATTGCAGCGCGTAAAGGAAAGATTTTATTTGTTGGAACAAAAAAACAAGCAAAATGAATTGTAAAAGACGCCGCAGAATGTTGTGAATGTTTTTATGTTAATCAACGTTGATTAGGCGGAACATTAACTAATTTAAAAACAATTCATTTACGAGTAAAACGTTTATGAAACATTGAACGTCAAGAAAAAAATGGTGAATTAAAATTATTACCAAAAAAAGAACAAATGTTAATTAAAAAAGAAAAAGAAAAATTGGGAAAATTCTTAGGTGGAATTAAAGGAATGAAAGAATTACCACAAGCATTATTTGTGGTGGATCCCAAAGAAGAACATATTGCTGTGCGTGAAGCACGAAAATTACGAATTCCAGTCATTGCAATTTGTGATACAAATGTTGACCCCGATCCAATTGATTATGTTATTCCAGCTAACGATGATACTTCGCGTTCAATCGCAATTATTACTCATCATATTGCTGATTTATATGGGGATGCAATGGGACTTAAAATGCCAGAACCACAATTTAAACCAAATGAATTTGTTCGTCGTGAAGGGGATGACAATCGTGGACCACGTGGTTGTCAATATGATAACCGTCGTTCATTTAACCGTAATAGTCCTGCGCGCGATCAACGTCCAGAAGGAACAGCTAGTGCAACGCGAGTTACCGCTGATCAAACAACTGAGAAAGTTGTTCCAGCAGTAATGGCA
Organism: Spiroplasma endosymbiont of Glossina fuscipes fuscipes; assembly: GCF_049669535.1. NCBI lineage: Bacteria > Bacillati > Mycoplasmatota > Mollicutes > Entomoplasmatales > Spiroplasmataceae > Spiroplasma > Spiroplasma endosymbiont of Glossina fuscipes fuscipes. Next base: position 987,438 of record NZ_CP187162.1, on the reverse strand, counting down.
AATGAACAACCAGCACCAAAAGTAAAAGCTGAAAAAGTTACCCCCGTTGCTGCAACACCAAGTTTTGATTTAAATACAATTAAAGTTGTTGATAACGATTTGGAAAAAACATTAACAAAATTAAAAGTTGATGAATTAGAAACTTTAGGAAATCTATTTGGATTACCAAAAGGAAAAAAAGCCGAAATGGTTAGTGCCTTAGGTAAACATTTAACAATTATTGATAGCAAAATAGCAAAAAAATAACAAAAATTGAATTGTATTAACTGATTAGTTTCAATACAAGCAGCATTAAATTTGAAAGGAGAATCAGTATGGCAGTTACTGCACAATTAGTGAAAGAATTAAGAGAAAAAACTGGGGCCGGAATGTTAGACTGTAAAAAAGCATTAGAAGCCACAGATGGGAACATTGAGAAAGCAATTACTTGATTGCGCGAAAAAGGAATTACGAAGGCTGCAAAAAAATCAGACCGTGTTGCTGCGGAAGGATTAGTTGGTTTAGTAACAAAAGGAGATAAAACAGTTGTTTTTGAAGTTAATTCAGAAACCGATTTTGTTGGAATAAATAAACAATTTTTAGCCTTAATGGCAACTGTTGGAGAAACATTACTAAATAATGATCCAAAAACAGTTGGAGAAGCATTACAATTATCAGTTAATGGTGAATCATTAGAGACAGTTATTGTTCATGCAATTGCAACAATTGGTGAAAAAATTACGCTTCGTCGTTTTAAAACATTACATTTACAACAAGATCAATCGTTAGGAATTTATTTACATTCTAATCAACGAATTGTAACGGTGTTAGTTTTTACGGGGCAAATTGATGAAACAATTGGGAAACAATTGGCAATGCATGTGTCAGCAATGCGTCCCCAATTTATTTCACGAAATGATATTTCAGCCGATTTTTTAGTAAGTGAAAAAGCAATTTTAACAACTGAAGCAAAGAATGATCCTAAAAATGCTGGGAAACCAGATAATATTTTAGAAAAAATGGTTGAAGGGCGTTTAAATAAACAATTAGCCGAAATATCATTCCTTGATCAAACTTTTGTTGTTAATCCAGACCAAAAAGTTAGCGATGTTATTAAAGCAAATAATGTTAGCGTCGTTGATATGATTCGTTACGAAGTTGGTGAAGGAATTCAAAAAGAAGAAGTTGATTTTGCAACAGAAGTAATGGCACAGGTTCGTAAATAGAACTGTTTTGCCAGAAGGGAGGGCATAAAATGGATGCTCAAAAAGGAACAATAATTGCAATCGCAATGGCAGCATTTTTATTTGTTGCTGTTAGTTTGTCAGTTATTGGTTATTTAATTAGTTTTACAAAACGAGAATTTAAAGAACGTTTTGTAAATAAAAAGATTTTAATTATTTTATTTACTGTGTTAGGAATTAATTTACCAGTTGTTATTGTTGGCTTTTTATTAGAATTTGTGATTAAACCATCATTAAATGCACCAGTAATTGCTGTAATTGTAATTGCTTTTGTTTTAACAGTTGCGGTTGGAGTTTACATTTTCTTATTTTTACAAACAATTGCAATTGGGATTGATGAAAAAGAAATTGCTTTCTTAGGAGAACGGATTTTAATTCGTAAAATCAGTCGTGTTGAACGCAATGATAAAACAAATCAGTTAATTATTCATTATACTGAAGGAAGTCGCAGTAAGAAAAAAACTCGTTTTTCATTGGCAAGTCAAGCTGGACAATTTATGGTTAATAATGTTAGCTTATTAAACCAAGAAATTATGATGTTTGTGTCAGATAGTGAACAAGCAGCAGCTTCAAAACCAGCTGATGAGTCAACACCAAAAGAAGTAAAAGAAATAAAAAAAGATTAGTCAAGTTAATTGGAAATCTTTTTTTTTTTTTTTTTGCAAAATATTTATTGCTTTTTTAAAAAAATATGATATTCTTATCGGTATAAGGGAAAGAAATTAAGAAAGACATAAATGAAGTCAGTAGGATAAGAAAGCAGTTAAAGTATTATTAAAATTATTTAATAGTAAATTAACGTTCCTTTCCTCTTATGTATTACAATTTTTAATTGTAATAATTACTTTTGCTTTTATATAACCTACTTGAACAGAAAGGAAACAAAAAGAATGAAGACACTTCTAGCAATTTTAGGAGCATTCGGGTTAACAGCAACCGGAGCAACGACAGTAGTTGCATGTAACAAAGGAGATAGCAAAAAAGATACTTTAGGAGGATTAAAAGCATCAGATTTTGCTAAAGCCTTATTAGGAACTGCAGATAAAACTGCTTTAAATACTAAAGTAATCACAATTGTTGGTAATAAAGCATCAGATGGCGCTAAAAAGAAAGAAATCACTGACAATCTTAAATTATTTGGACACGCTTTTGTTGTTACTGATAAAGATGCTGCTTTTCCATTAGACAAAGGTAAGAAATTTACTTTAACAATTGAAAAAGCAACTGATGCGCAAATCAAAGAATTTTACAAAGCAGCAGAAAGCAAAGACATTAGTAATGACGATTTAGCATTAGCTAAAAAATTACAAGGATATATTTCAGGAACTAAATTTTCAAGTGAAATTACAATTGAAGATCAAGCAACAACAGTTGATATTTCAGGAGCAACACCACCATCAATTGGAGAACAGACAATTACAGTAACAGATCCAGCTGATGTTCAAGAAGCTGATTTATCTGCCCTTAACACTAATGCAGCGATTACAGGACCTGTTGCAACTGCAATTAAAGCAGTAGCAGGGGTACCTGTCGATGTTACAATAGGAACAGATTATGACATCACAAATGATGGAGTAGCAGGTAATTTTGCAACTGCAAAACCAGTTAAGTTTACAGTAACTGCTAAAGGTGATAAAATCTCAGGAACATTTGAATTTACAGTAGAAGTTGAAGCTACTACATCTTAGTAAATTTTAAACATCTTTTAATTAAACTAAAATAAAAAAACACTAATTAATTAGTGTTTTTTTATTTTTTTTGCGACCGAATATCAAATTAGGTACCTCCTAAACCGCTTAACGGGCGGTTTTTTATTTGCAATCGTACGATAAAATAAGGATTTTTTCAGGTATTTTAAAAGTTAGATACTATTTTTCATTGTTGTCAAATTTTAATCAGTTTGTTATCTTTATATTATTTATTTAATAAGATGACTGAATAAGATGACATTTTATTTAATTATTAATTTCCTTATTTTACGTAGCATATTTAAGGAGGTAAAAATGAAAATAAAATTATTTAAAAAAGTATATAAATCGTATTGGAATGGCAACACTTTTTAGGACACTTTTTATGTAGACTTCTGATTTCTAAATTCAACTGGAGTTAAGTAATTCAAACTACCATAAATTTGAATATTGTTGTATCAATTAATGAAATTAAATAGTTCCAACTTTAATTGTTCTAAATTTTTAAATTTTCGACCATTAATAAATTCAGTTTTAAAAGCTTTATAGGTTGTTTCAGCTACTGCGTTATCGTAAGGGCAACCTTTTGCACTTAATGATCTTTTAATATTAAATGTTAATAAAATTTCTTCAATAATTTTATTTTTAAATTCATTACCACGATCTGTATGAAACAACCTAATTTGATTTAGTGGTCGTGTTATTTTATAAAATGCCTGCTGAACTAGTTCAGCAGTTTTATTTGTTCCAGCGCTATAGCCAATTACTTCACGGTTAAATAAATCAATTAGTAAGCAAATATAATGTCATTTTGAACCAACTTGAACATAGGTTAAATCGCTCACAATAACTTCATTTTGTCTTTTATTACTAAACTCACGATTTAGAATATTACTAATTTGATCATTATTTACAGGAGATTTATGATTGCGATATTTTAATTTAGTATATTTTGATACTAAATTATTTATTGCCATAATTCTTCTAATTTTTTGTCGAGATAAAATAATGTTCTTTCTTGCTAAAATAATTTTAATTTTTCTAGCACCATAAACTTTATAGCTTTCTTTAAATGCACTGATAACTTCATTTTCATAAATATTAATTTCAGTTTTAGTGTTCTTATTAATTTGATAATAATACTTTGATTTTGCTATTTTTAATATTTGACACATTTTCCTCACTGAATATTTGTCTTTATTGTTAGTAATTAATATTACTTTTTGCCTATTATCAGTGCTGCTTGCTTTAAAATATCATTTTCCATTTCTAGTTGCTTATTTCGTTTTCTTAGTTCAATTAACTCATTTTCTTCTGGTGTTCTGTTATCTTTTGCTTTAAAAGAACCAGAATTCTCAAATTTTTTTACTCATTGATAAAGAACTGCCTTTGAAATTTTATATTCGTTAACAATTTCAATATTACTTTTACCATTTTTATATAACATTACGATTTGTTTCTTGAATTCATCGGTGTACTGGTTTTTTGCCATTTTTATATTCCTGCTTTCCTAATAATTTTAGCTTATTTTTTTACAGTCTACATAAATATGGTCCAAGTTATTGTAACCTATCCAATGACATTATATTTGCTTACTAATTGATTTATTTAACCGTGAAGTAATTGGCTATAGCGCTGGAACAAATAAAACTGCTGAACTAGTTCAGCAGGCATTTTATAAAATAACATGACCACTAAATCAAATTAGGTTGTTTCATACAGATTGTGGTAATGAATTTAAAAATAAAATTATTGAAGAAATTTTATTAACATTTAATATTAAAAGATCATTAAGTGCAAAAGGTTGCCCTTACGATAACGCAGTAGCTGAAACAACCTAAAAGCTTTTAAAACTGAATTTATTAATGGTCGAAAATTTAAAAATTTAGAACAATTAAAGTTGGAACTATTTAATTTCATTAATTGATACAACAATATTCGAATTCATGGTAGTTTGAATTACTTAACTCCAGTTGAATTTAGAAATCAGAAGTCTACATAAAAAGTGTCCTAAAAGTGTTGCCATTCCAAATTGATTTGTATAATCAATATAAACAAAATTATTTTAATCTTATGTATAAAGCATTATTCTGAAATAAACCTAAAAAAGTAAAAACAACTAAAAATAATTTAACAAATTGAACTGTTGAAGAAGAACAAGAATTGCTTAATGATTTGAAGGATTTAAATTAATGAGTTTATATGATTATTGAGTTCAATTTGTCAGTTACATAGTTGGTTCAAATGCCCCTGAATTTTTATATGTTATATCTTTTGTATTATTTATTACTTTATTTTTTGGTATGTTTTTTAAAATCATTCAAAAAATGTGAAGCTTTTAAATTATGACAAAAGATTGAGAAAAATTAAAAGAGTTTTTTATTCATGTATTTTTATTTATTGATAAATCTAACGTTGAAACTATTACAACTTGGACTTTGACACAGAATGAATATTTAACTTTGATGGTTGGTGTTTGAATTGTGATTTTGTTTTTAACTTGGTTTTTGTTATGAATGATTTTTAAAATAGTTGGGTATTTTAAGTAATGAAAAAGTTTATATTTTTCTTAAAAAATTATTGTTATATTAGTGGTTCAATGATTTTGTTTAGTTTAATTGATTTGTTATTTTGAATAATTTCATTAAATTATACTGGTTTAGTATTCTGATTATTGTTTGCTTTGCAATGTGTTTATTTTGTATGATGAGTTTGAAAAAACATATTTTATCAGTTAAATGCTTTTCGGTTAGTAAGTTTTGTTTGAGATAATCCGTTATCAGTTATTATTGGTAAATTAGGAACCGGAAAAACTTTACTTTTAACTTATTTATCACAAACTATGAAATTATTAACAGATAAAATTTATAGTAATTATCCGTTAGAAGATGATAAAGTTAAAGTTTTAACATTTAAAAATTTAGATTTTACCGATAGAACAAAACCAGTTCCCCCTGATGATAGTGTTATTTTATTTGATGAAAGTTATTTATATATTGATGGAACTAGTCCGCACGATGAGAAAAAAGTTCATAGTGGTAAAATTCCGTGAATTGTTTTAGCAAGACATTTTGGTAATCGTGCTTTGTTTACAGCTCAACGTGAGGGTATGATTTGAAATAATATCCGACAATTAGCAAGTAGTATTATTATTCCTATTTCATTGAAAAAACCAATTGCTAAAAAAGGATTTAATTTTTTTAATCGTTTCTTTATTATGCGAATTGGTATTTTTCAAGATATTACTGATTATGAAATTTGAAAAACAAAATCAGTAGAACGAACAGCAGAAGGTAAACGAGCAAAACATAAGTCGGATGTTGGGTTAGGAATTCGGTTTTTTAAGATAATTATTCCGTTAGAATTTGCACAGAAATATGATAGTCAATGATTAAAGTTTGTTCGTGATTTAAAAAATGATGAAATAGTTAATTATAAAGAATATTATTGGTCGGAAATTACTAAATTGAGTGTTAAAGAGCGCTTAGAATTGTTTGATATTGATATTTTGAAAAAGAATTTAAAACCTAAAAAAGAAAAAGGAAGTGGTAAAAATGATTAATTTATTATCAGAAAGTAGTAATTGAGATAAGATTTTTAGTTTTATTTTTGATGTATTTTTGTTTATTTTTGATGTATTTTTGTTTATTTTTGATGTAATTTGAAATACAAAATTACCAATGACAAATACAACGATTGCTTATTTTATTATCTTTTTTATGGTTGTTAAGTTATCTATTTATGCAATTCACGGCACAAGAACACAATATAACGAATTAGGGTCAACAGTACAAACGGGTGTATCAAGTATTTATTCTGCGACTGCTCGTGGAGTTTCAGATACTAAACAAGGTATGCAAAAACATATTAAAGATCGTAAACAGTTTAAAATTAATCGTAATAAACAACAATTATCAAATTTAGTAAAACAAGCAAAAACAAGAGAACAAGGATATCGGAGAGTGAATAAATAATGATTAGATTAGTTTTATTAGTTGCAGCAATCGCTATTTTTGGTACAGGTTTTATAACAGTTATTATAAATCAACTTACATCAGCAAAAAATATCATTATGGATTTATATAACTCAGATACTTTTTTACTTTCTTTGTTTGGCAAAATGGCAATTTTGTTTTCTCATCCTTTAATGTTAACTATATCAAGTTTATATATAGTTGGGTTTATTGTTTCAAAAACATTGTATAGTTAGGAGTTGAATTTATGAAAAATAAAATTTTAAAGTTTTTAAAAGAAAAATGATGAAAAATATTATTATATTTTTTGATAATTAGTTTAGGAATGTTTGTACCTTTTCTTTATATTGATATTAAAGAATTTAAATTGTTTTTGAGTAAATTTGGTTCAGTTTCTTCAATTATGTGTATTGGATATATAATTTTTTGAATTTTAACTGCTGCGGGAATTATTGATTTAATATTATGAATTAAGAAAAAAATTAATAAAGATGTAATTAAAGGTGGTAAAGAATAATGCGTAAGTCATTATCTTTATTTGCTATATCTATTTTAGGTATTTTAGGTTTAATTATTCCTTTTATTACTTTAACAGCATTTAAACCATTATATCAGCAAAATTATATTGTTAAGCAACAAACAACGGGAATGAATGAAACTGATTTTATTAATACAATGTTTTTACGCAGTAGTTTTTTTGAAAATTGGTCAGAAACAAATTACTTTATTAATCCAACTTTAAAAACATCACAATCATTAACTTATAATGATAAATGATATTTAGATTTTTTAAAGGATAGTTATTCAACGGGGATTTCATTTGATAAACCTAGTGATGAGTTTATGGATTTATATAAAAATTGAGATAGTTATGCTAAACAGTATAATATTGATAAATTTTATGATATTGATAAAAAACAATTTTTAAAAGAGCTAATTAATTTTTCTTATTCTTTTGCAAAGTATTTTAATACTGTGGAAGTTATTAATAAATTAGAAAAAGGTGTTGATAATTTACAACAAGTTAATTTAAAATTTAAAAATTGAAAGTTAATTAATAAAGAAGATATTAATATAAACCATGATAATAAAAATTATTTTGCAGTTGTTAGAATTATGAATGGTTGAAAAATTATAAAATGAAAAGGTGAATTAAGTTATGAAGACCGATTTTATTATTTTAAAAATATTTATCGTTGAGATGGTTTAAATGAACCTCAAATACCCGAAATTAATACAAATACAGGTGAAATATTAGATTGAAATGTTGAAAATCAAAATAAAGTTAAAGATTTTTTTAATAAGTATTTAGATACTATTGTCCAAGAAAATATGCGAGTTCAGCAAGGAGGAAATCCAAATTATGATGACCCAAATTTGGGTAGTCAAAGAATAATTTTTGATTTTGAAATTATTAATAATATGGAAAAATTAGATTGAAAACCTAGTATTATTTTAACTAGAAAATCAATTTACAGAATGATTTTAACGATTGATGAATATAAAAATATTGTTGCTGGTAGTTTAGAATTAACACATCTTAAACAATATTGGGATGGTAATAATACAAATAGTTATCGGTATACTGATGATTTAGGGTTTTTATTTTCTTTTATGAAAGAAAAAGATAATATCTTTAATTTTAGTGCTGAAACTTATAACTATAATCAAAGTAGTTCGCCCAATACTAACAAATATGTTTTTGAGCAGATGAAAGGTCAAATTAATATTAATAAGTTTTTAAAAGCATTTTTTGCACATGCTTTGGTGCCTGTATTTCAAAATCGTAGTAATTTTATTGAAAGTGGTTATATTGATAATTTACAATATGATACTGTTCTAATTAACTTTTTTGGTTTAAAATTAGTTAATTTTAGAGATGTTTTAATTGATGAAAAAAATACTAATAAAAATCAATTTGAAAAAATATTAAATAGTATGTTTACTGTTTCGCAAAACTTTTATAAAGATTATTTACGAACCATTTTTGATTTAGAAAATAATACTTATGTACAAGGATATAATAAGAAATATGGTTTGTTAGCTAATAATGGTTTTAAAATTTATCCTCGTTATTTTTATTTTTCTGATAAATATAATCAGTTAGATATTAAATTGTATTCAGCATTTAAAAATCGTTTTTATAACACTAACTATGGTAATGTATTTAATTATGATTTTTCAGTTGCAAATGATTATAATATTAATCAAAATGAGGGTTATATTTTTGAAGGTGTTTTAAAAGATAAATATGGTTTAAAATACAAGAAAATAGAAGAACAAAAAATTGGTTATAATGTCTTTGAATTACAAGCTCAAAAAGAAAATGATATGTATCGTTATTATGATTTTAATTTTGGTATTTATAACTGACAAGAAATAAATAATGGTGGATTGTTTCCTGATGGCCAATGATGACAAGCGCAATATGAAAGTTGTAGTTGATATAATTTAGCGTGTCATATTAGAAATGCAGCAATTTGAATTGTTAATAATATTCCTGGTGTAAAACAAGTTAATGAATTAGCAAGTGGAGTTGGTAAAATATTTCAAACAATATATAGTTTTTTTAATCAAACTGGATAGGTTACAATAACTTGGACCATATTTATGTAGACTGTAAAAAATAAGCTAAAATTATTAGGAAAGCAGGAATATAAAAATGGCAAAAAACCAGTACACCGATGAATTCAAGAAACAAATCGTAATGTTATATAAAAATGGTAAAAGTAATATTGAAATTGTTAACGAATATAAAATTTCAAAGGCAGTTCTTTATCAATGAGTAAAAAAATTTGAGAATTCTGGTTCTTTTAAAGCTAAAGACAATCGCTTTGTTGAAGAAAATGAACTTATTCAGTTGCGAAAAGAAAACAAACAATTACGAATGGAAAATGATATTTTAAAGCAAGCAGCACTGATAATCGGCAAAAAGTAATATTAATTACTAACAATAAAGACAAATATTCAGTGAGGAAAATGTGTCAAATATTAAAGATAGCAAAATCAAAGTATTATTATCAAATTAATAAGATCACTAAAACTGAAATTAATATTTATGAAAATGAAGTTATCAGTGCATTTAAAGAAAGCTATAAAGTTTATGGTGCTAGAAAAATTAAAATTATTTTAGCACGAAAGAACATTATTTTATCTCGACAAAAAATTAGAAGAATTATGGCAATAAATAATTTAGTATCAAAATATACTAAATTAAAATATCGCAATCATAAATCTCCTGTAAATAATGATCAAATTAGTAATATTCTAAATCGTGAGTTTAGTAATAAAAGACAAAATGAAGTTATTGTGAGCGATTTAACCTATGTTCAAGTTGGTTCAAAATGACATTATATTTGCTTACTAATTGATTTATTTAACCGTGAAGTAATTGGCTATAGCGCTGGAACAAATAAAACTGCTGAACTAGTTCAGCAGGCATTTTATAAAATAACATGACCACTAAATCAAATTAGGTTGTTTCATACAGATCGTGGTAATGAATTTAAAAATAAAATTATTGAAGAAATTTTATTAACATTTAAGATTAAAAGATCATTAAGTGCAAAAGGTTGCCCTTACGATAACGCAGTAGCTGAAACAACCTATAAAGCTTTTAAAACTGAATTTATTAATGGTCGAAAATTTAAAAATTTAGAACAATTAAAGTTGGAACTATTTAATTTCATTAATTGATACAACAATATTCGAATTCATGGTAGTTTGAATTACTTAACTCCAGTTGAATTTAGAAATCAGAAGTCTACATAAAAAGTGTCCTAAAAAGTGTTGCCATTCCAAACGTTTGAGGTATGAAAATTTAGTCCAGCATTATATAATACAATAACAAATATATTCCTATTAATTATATTTATGAAATTTGTACGGTTAATTTAAAAAGGAACTATATAGTTCCTTTTATTCTTTTCAATCTAATATTTCACCTGTATTTGTATTAATTTCGGGTATTTGAGGTTCATTTAAACCATCTCAACGATAAATATTTTTAAAATAATAAAATCGGTCTTCATAACTTAATTCACCTTTTCATTTTATAATTTTTCAACCATTCATAATTCTAACAACTGCAAAATAATTTTTATTATCATGGTTTATATTAATATCTTCTTTATTAATTAATTTTCAATTACTTCCAATTGGCGGTTGTTGTGGATTTCAAGGTTTTGGTTTATTACCCCCGTTTTCATTGTTATTTGGTTTTTCACAACTAATTAATGTTGTTGTACTTGTTGCTGTTAATCCGATTGTTCCTAAAATGCTAAGTCATTTTTTCATATTTTACTTCTCCTTTATATATTTTACTTCTCCTTTATTAAAATTACTTGAATGCTATAGTTGATTTTATCATATATCAATAATGTATTAAATAATTTTAATATTAAATTTATAAATTAATGAAAGGTATATAAATGTTATGTATAGTCATTTAAGTTTTATTGATAAGGTTAAATTGGAAAAATTATTATTATCCAAATTATTTTTAAAAAAGAATGGTGAAATAAATATTTCACAAATTGCTAAATGTTTGAACAGACATCGTAGTACTATTTTACGAGAAATTAAGCGTTTTAAAACTATTGATGAATATAGTGCTTATAAGTCAGATAAAATGTATTATGAGAAAAGAAAAAAGAATAATAAAAGATATAAGTTTACAGAAAAACAATTAAATTTTATTAATATAAGATTTAATGTTTATCGTGATTCTCCATCACAACTTATCCATCGTTATTTTTTAAAGTTTGGTATTAAATTTCCTGTTTGTGTTAAAACATTGTATAAATGAATTTATTTAGGTTTTTATGGTTTTTTAAAACAGAATTTACGTCATCATGGTAAAAAATATAAAACAAAAGGAAAATTTGATAATCGTGGTAAATTAACTAATTTTAAATCAATATGAGATATTGAAAATAAAAAAATTAATGCTGGTTGATTTGCAATGGATACAGTAGTTGGTAAAGACCATCAATCTAGTAATTTAGTTTTAGTAGAACAATTAAGTAAAAATTACTTTGTAATGAAATTAAAAAATCATACTGCTAATGAAGTTGTAGAAAAGTTTAAAGATATTGTTATAAGTAATAATTTAATTGGGAAAATTAAAGGAATAATAACCGATAGAGGAAAAGAATTTAGTAAATGAAGAGAATTAGAAATATTTGCTGAAACACAAGTTTATTTTTGCGATCCGGGTTCACCACAGCAAAAACCACTAATTGAATATATGAATTCTGAACTTAGAGAATGATATCCTAAGGGAACTGATTTTAATAATGTTAGTCAACAAAAAATAAATTGAGTAGTTAATGTTATAAATGATAAATTAAGGCCTATTTTAAATTGAAGAACATCAAAAGAGGTATTTTTAGAGAATTTTTAAATAAATTTATTACTTAACTTAATAAATTATTTTTTAGTATGGCTAAGTGTGCTTAAAATAAAGTAAAAATTATAAATATTTTAATTTTTGAAAATTTATAATTGATTTTTTATGATTTTTATTATATTATTTGATTAATAAGATTTGTTGCATTTCATTTTACATGATTCCTCAGTTAAAAGAAAAGATAGAAGGAACTGATGATATAATTTTTAAAAAACGAGATAAAACAAAATATTTTGTAAAAGAAATAAAAACTAGAAAAATTAAAACAGAATTTGGAATATTAATTTATAAGAGAAGAATTTATAAATATCTTTATAAGGGTAAGTGAAAATATGTTCCTCTTGTTGATAAACAATTTGGAGTTAAAAAATGGCAAAGAATAATTAATGATTTAAAACTAAAAATAACTGCTAAAATAGTAAAAAATAAAAGATATAGTGATATATTAGATATGTTTAATTGCAAATTACATTGTTCATCTGTTTCGCGTATTTTACGAAAAGCATTAATAAAAATAAAAGATAAAAAAATAGATTTGAAAAATTGTAAAAATTTATATATTAATTTAGATGATGCCTATGTAACTTTAAAAAATAAAAATAATAAATCTTATTTGCAAACTGTTAGAATAATTTCATTTAATACTGGAAAAGAAAATAATAAATTTTTAAATAAAAAATATTGTTATTTTTTTCTTAATAAGAAAACTCGGGGTGCAGAATTTAATGCGTTCTTTATTAAAAAACAAATTCAGAAATTTTTTAAAAATTATGAAAATATTAAATTAATTATTGGTGGGGATAGCGCTAAGTGAATTAAAAAAACTGCTAAAATTTTAGATGGTATGTTTATATTTGATAGATTTCATGCAATAAGAGAATTAAAGAATAATATATATTGTGGTAATCGTAGTAAAGAATCCTTTAAAAATTATTTATACGCAAAAGAATTATTTTTACAAGGAAAATACGACGAATTTATAACTTTTTTAAAATCATTACAGAATGAAAGAATTAAATTAAGATATTTTATTAATTTAAAAAATGGTATTTTAAATCAAAATAAAGAGTGAAATATTGGCGTATCTGCTGAAAGTGATGTTTCAAGAGTTGTAAAATCTTGTTTGGGATATGGGAATAAAACATTTTCATTTTCAACATTTAAAAATATTTTGGATTTAAAAATTATGAGATTTAATTTTAGTTAATTTAAAATAATTTAATTTTAGTTTTTAAACTATTTTTTAGTATGTTAAAATATGAAATTATTTTTTGTATTTTTATTTTTTTGTGTTATTATATTTTTATAAAAGAAAAAAGTTTCTTGTTTTTAAATAAATTAAATAATACCCGTTTATATGCAACACTCCCAATATTTATTTACTATAATATAAATGTAGTCAAACTACATTTTTCTTTTTTATGTGCTTTTTATTATCTTTCGGATAGGATACCTTTGCGAAAGGAGAAAAAGTAATATGTCAGAAAATAAAAATTATAAATCATTTGAAATTATGACAAGTTCATTAATACTTTCTAAACCAGTTTTAGATAAAAAGGGTAACCAGTGAATTGTGTTAAAAGTAGATAACTTAATTCATCCTTATGGAACTATTACAATTAATAAAAAATATATTACTTTGCAGTACAATAAAGACTATGCCTTTATTAATATTTTTTTAAATCAAATCTTTGTATATAAGGATAAAGATGGTCGAGCAAAAGGAACTATTGACTACAACAAATTAGCAATATATTTATCACAAATGGATAATAAAGTTAAGCTAATAAAAGCAGAGCGAAAACAAATTAGTAATGAAAATAAACAATTTTATGCTAAGCATAATAGTTTTAAAAATGATATAAGTTAATGAAGATATCTAGAAGATATCTTTTTATGTGCTTTTTCTTTGTTTTCGGATAGGATATTTCTATGAAAGTGAGGATTAAATATGAAATGATTATTATTGTTTATATCAAGCAGCACATTATTAACAACACCAACTTTGCCACTATCAACAACCAATTTAATTACTTTATATAGTACTATACGTGGTGCACCATTTTACCCAAATGTAAATATTAATCCCGGTGTAAACTTGGAAGTTTATAAGGGAACAAACTCATGATGAAAAACTTTAAGTGATAATAAAAACAAAGAATATATATTTGATTATTTATCTTATACTAAAGATAAACAGACATTTTTAAAATATTATAAATCAATTACTCTTGATTTTGATGCTCTTTCTAGTTCATCTGGCTTTAAACGAAGTCAAGATTATAATGGTCCTGTTACAATAAACCTTCAAAGTAGTGATTTTACTTACACATTTTTTAATTGGTCACAAAAAGGTGCTCAAAATCAGGCATCTAATAATGCTACTGTAGATATTACTTGATTATATAATAAATTATATTTTAATTTCAAAGTTAATTGTTGGATGTATCAGGGAGGCAATTCGTCATGAACTGATACTACTAGTAAATTACAAGTTTCTAAAATAATTTTAAATTCTAACCAGAATTTAAATGCAATAAAAAATAATTTAACTAATGCATTATCTAATACAATTAACTTAGTTAGTGATTATTCAGAAAGTTTAATTGATAAACGAAACATAATTGATCCAACTGGAAAAGGGAATGACGAAACTACATTGCTGAATTCTGCAATTTCAAAAGTATTGGGTAATGAATATAATGATTGAAAACAATACATTCAGCCATTTTCTTTTAGTGATGATACTAGAAAAGCAACAACGACTATAAAGTTTAATGATCCAGTTACTAGTCAGCAACAAGTTTGAACTTTTAATACCCCTATTAATATTACTTTATCACAGAATTATTGAGGTAAAAGTTTAAATGAACGAATGCATTTATTACCTGGACAAATTGTAAATCCTGATGATTCTACAAAAGGAATGATTATTGATACACCAGATATATTAGATCCTCCAGATCCAAGTAAAAACTATGGTGGAACTTTAAGATATCATACAACTGCAAGTATTGAATTTGATAGTTTATTAAATAATACGGAATGATTAGAAATTAATGGAACTAAAATTGATGTTTTAGATAACAAATTTAGTGCGACATTATTAGACAATCGTGTGTCAGGAGAAAAGAACAATACATATGATACTATTGCATATCACGATGATGGAAAATATAAAGCACAATATGAAATAAAAGTAGTTATTGAAACATTAGTTCCAGATTTAAAGTTAAAATGATATGCATGAGATCCTAACAAAAATCCAGAACAAAATATTTTAATAACACCTAACTTACCAGACGGCAAACCAAATCCAAAATATGACAAAGAAATTAATGTTGATACTGGAACAAAAACACAAATTATTTGAGTAAAAAATAAATCATCAGTTCCATTTGCATTAGATCCTTTAGACAAAAATGGAAATGTTATTGATCCAAATAAAAATCCTGAAGAATATGATTTAGGTTTTATTGCTGAGGGTGCTGTTGCTGGTAAAGGAGTAAATCAAACTTTTAATGATTTAAATATTTTATCAGTTTATCGTCAAGGAGTTCAAAATAATCTAGAGCCTTTTAATAATCCAAATGATAGACAAAAAAACGTCCAAATCACTTCTGACAGTGATACAAAATATTGATCTGATAGTGGAATTTGACATTATGTTGAAAATTTATCTGATAAATCTTCAGCTCAAAAATTTATGATTATTGGTGCTGATTATTCAAATCAATATCCACGATTCTTAGATATTTTGAATTGGAATGGCAACACTTTTTAGGACACTTTTTATGTAGACTTCTGATTTCTAAATTCAACTGGAGTTAAGTAATTCAAACTACCATGAATTCGAATATTGTTGTATCAATTAATGAAATTAAATAGTTCCAACTTTAATTGTTCTAAATTTTTAAATTTTCGACCATTAATAAATTCAGTTTTAAAAGCTTTATAGGTTGTTTCAGCTACTGCGTTATCGTAAGGGCAACCTTTTGCACTTAATGATCTTTTAATATTAAATGTTAATAAAATTTCTTCAATAATTTTATTTTTAAATTCATTACCACGATCTGTATGAAACAACCTAATTTGATTTAGTGGTCGTGTTATTTTATAAAATGCCTGCTGAACTAGTTCAGCAGTTTTATTTGTTCCAGCGCTATAGCCAATTACTTCACGGTTAAATAAATCAATTAGTAAGCAAATATAATGTCATTTTGAACCAACTTGAACATAGGTTAAATCGCTCACAATAACTTCATTTTGTCTTTTATTACTAAACTCACGATTTAGAATATTACTAATTTGATCATTATTTACAGGAGATTTATGATTGCGATATTTTAATTTAGTATATTTTGATACTAAATTATTTATTGCCATAATTCTTCTAATTTTTCGTCGAGATAAAATAATGTTCTTTCTTGCTAAAATAATTTTAATTTTTCTAGCACCATAAACTTTATAGCTTTCTTTAAATGCACTGATAACTTCATTTTCATAAATATTAATTTCAGTTTTAGTGTTCTTATTAATTTGATAATAATACTTTGATTTTGCTATCTTTAATATTTGACACATTTTCCTCACTGAATATTTGTCTTTATTGTTAGTAATTAATATTACTTTTTGCCGATTATCAGTGCTGCTTGCTTTAAAATATCATTTTCCATTCGTAATTGTTTGTTTTCTTTTCGCAACTGAATAAGTTCATTTTCTTCAACAGAGCGATTGTCTTTAGCTTTAAAAGAACCAGAATTCTCAAATTTTTTTACTCATTGATAAAGAACTGCCTTTGAAATTTTATATTCGTTAACAATTTCAATATTACTTTTACCATTTTTATATAACATTACGATTTGTTTCTTGAATTCATCGGTGTACTGGTTTTTTGCCATTTTTATATTCCTGCTTTCCTAATAATTTTAGCTTATTTTTTTACAGTCTACATAAATATGGTCCAAGTTATTGTAACCTATCCAATTTTTTGATTAAACTAAAAATAGAAAAACATTCACTAATGAGTGTTTTTTATGCTTTTGGTCAAAAAAATCTTTACAATCGTAGAATATCCACTAAAATTAATATAACAAGATGAAAAAAAGAAAAGGAGTATCAATATGTTGAAAAAAATTGGAATTCTAACATCTGGGGGCGATTCACAAGGAATGAATGCCGCAATTGCAGGAGTAATTAAAACGGCACACGCAAAAGGCTTAGAAACTTATATTATTCGGGATGGTTATTTAGGATTAGTCAATAATTGAATTGAACTTGTTGATAATAATTTTGCGGATAGTATTATGCGGTTAGGTGGAACTGTTATTGGTAGTGCGCGATTACCAGAGTTTAAAGAACCAGCGGTCCGAGAAAAAGCTGTTGCTAATTTAAAACAACAGGGGATTGAAGCATTAGTTGTTATTGGTGGGGATGGTAGTTATCAAGGTGCACAACGTTTAACAGAAATGGGAATTAACTGTATTGCTTTACCAGGTACGATTGATAATGATATTACTTCGTCAGATTACACAATTGGGTTTGATACGGCAATTAATATTGTCGTTGAAGCAATTGATCGTTTACGCGATACAATGCAATCACACAATCGTTGCGCAATTGTTGAAGTAATGGGTCATGCTTGTGGTGATATTGCATTATATGCTGGAATTGCCGGAGGCGCTGATTTAATTTCAATTAATGAAGCAGCTTTAACTGCTGATGAAATTGCCAATCGTGTTGTGGCATTACACCAAACACAAAAACGAAGTGTTGTAGTTGTTGTTAGTGAGATGATTTATCCTGATGTTCATGAATTAGCAAAATTAGTTGAAAAGAAAAGTGGTTATGTAACACGTGCCACAGTGTTAGGACATACCCAACGTGGTGGAATTCCAACGGCAATGGAACGTTATCGTGCTTTTCAAATGGCTCAATTTGCTGTTGAACAAATTATTGCTGGTCATGGGGGATTAGCAATTGGAAATCAAGGTGATCAAATTGTTGCTCGACCAATTATGGAAGCATTAAGTATCCCTCGTGCTTCGCGCAAAAAAATTTGAGCACAATTTGATGAATTAAATCAGAATATTTATCAAAAATCATAATTTTGCGATAAAATAAGGTGGTAAGATATTTTAGAAGGAGATTGTCAAAAGAATGGATAACTTTAATATTAATGAAAAAATGAAACGAACAAAGATTATAACAACAATCGGGCCAAGTACGCATTCAGCGGGGGCGATTGAAGAATTGTTCAAAGTGGGAATGAATACGATTCGGTTAAACTTTTCACATGGAGATCATGAAGAACAAGGGGCACGAATTGTTTGAGTAAAAGAAGTTAGTGCAAAAATTGGAAAACCAATTTCAGTTTTATTAGATACAAAGGGACCAGAAATTCGGGTTGGAATAATGAAAGATGGGAAGCAAGAAATTATTGCTGGTGCAACAGTAACAATTTATTCGTTGCCAAATGAATATCAAACTCGTGAGGGAACGGGAACTGAAATGACAGTTTCTTATGATATGTCCCAAGATTTAAAAGTTGGGGATGTTGTGTTAGTTGATGATGGGAAATTACAACTAAATGTGACAGCGGTAAAACCAGGATTAATTGAAACAAAAGCATTTAATCATCACATTGTTAAAACAAACAAAAGAATTAATTTACCGGGGGTTGATTTTACTTTACCGTTTTTAGCTGAAAAAGATATTAATGATATTAAATTTGGGGTTGAACAAGGGATTGATTATATTGCTGCTTCATTTGTTAATACAGCGGCAAATATCAACGAAATTCGAAAATTATTAAAAGAGTGTGATGCTGAGCATATTCAAATTATTGCTAAAATTGAATCACAAATTGGAATTAATAATATTGATGAAATTATTGCTGCAGCAGACGGAATTATGGTGGCACGGGGAGACTTAGGATTAGAGATTCCTTATTATGATGTTCCATATTGAGAAAAAATCATTATTCGTAAATGTCGAGAAGCAGGAAAAATTGTGATTGTGGCAACGCAAATGTTAGAAACAATGACGGAAAATCCTTCACCAACAAGAGCAGAAGTAACTGATGTTTACTTTGCAACAGAATTAGGGTCTGACGCAACAATGTTATCAGGCGAATCAGCAAATGGTGATTATCCCTTTATTACTGTTGGGACAATGGCGTTAATTAACAAACGTGCCGAACATGAATTTTATTCAAAATTATACTATGGTAAACAATTAGAAGATGCAACCCGCTCAACATCAGGACCACGGGCTGAAATTGCAAAAAAATTAGCAAATAAAGCTAAAGATGGTAAATATGAATATGCGGTGGTTGTTTCAAATACGGGGGAATTATTGAAAACAATTTCAAAATTCCGTCCTAATATTATAATTTTAGGGGTTACGCCAATTCCGGAGTTATATACGGCCTTTGGAGCCTGACATTCAATTTTTATGAACAAAGTTGATAATTATGATGATTTTAAAACTAACGATAAGGCAATTTGTGAAGTTGCAAAAAAATGAGGAGCAAAAATTGGTTCAACAATCTTATTTGCTCGTAATGAAGAAATTAAAGAAATTACAATTAAATAAATTAAACAAGTTGATCATGGTTTAACCACTCTTCTTTTCCCAGCAAGTTAAGGATGATGGAAGCTTAATAAAAGAACGGTTAAATTACTAGCAACAAATAAGTTTACGTTTAAGCACTTTTCGTTATTAAGTGTGAAAGGTAAATTAGGTTCTTGCCTAATTTAATTAGGATGGTACCGCGAAAAACTCGCTCCTAGTATTATTAATAAATAATATTGGAAGCGAGTTTTTCTTTTAGAAAGGAAGATATAAAATGATTAAAATTACTTTACCTGATGGTCAAGTTCGTGAACTATCAGCACCACAAACAATTCAAGCAGTCGCAACTAGTATTGCTCCGAGCTTAGGGAAAGCAGCATTAGGAGGAGTCTTTGCAAACAAAGTTTGTAGCTTAGATTATCTTATAACAACAGATGGAACATTAGAAATTATTACTGATAAATCACCATTAACATTATCAATTATTAATTATACAGCAAGCTTAATAACTGCAAAAGCAATTACTAATTTATACCCAACTGCCCAAATTGCTCAAATTGCTTACCAAGATGATACTTTTTTTGTGGATATTGATGTTAAACCACATCTAAAAGAAACTAATATTAGTGCTGTTGAAGCAGAAATGACAAAATTAATTAATGCTAATATCCCAATTAACCCTGTTTGTGGGTCAACAGCGGAAGCAAAAAAATGATATCAAAATAATGAATATTTATTAGCAACTATGGCTGAACAACCTGTCGATAACCAATCTGCTTATTTTGTTGCAGAACAATTATATCTTCCCAATAATTATCCAGTTATTTCTGCTAAAAATATTAAAGTTTTTAAATTATGAACATTAGCTGGAGCATATTGACAAGATGATGCAAAGAATAAGATGTTACAACGAATTACTGGTGGTGCACATTTTTCTCGTGAATTATTTGAACAATTAATGCTAACTTATCAAGAACGAAAAGAACGTGACCATCGGAAAATTGGGAAAGACCTTGAAATTTTTACATTTGACCAGTTAGTTGGACCAGGGTTACCAATTTGATTGCCAAATGGAATGGCCTTAAAAAAAGTGTTACAAGAATATATCCGTGATAAAGAATGAGAATATGATTTTATTGAAGTTGATACGCCGGTTATTGGGACAAGTGAAATGTATAAAATTTCTGGCCATTGAGATCATTATCAAGAAAATATGTTTGCGCCAATGGCACAAGATAATGAAATTAGTGTTTTACGACCAATGGCTTGCCCCCATCATATTGATGTTTATAATTACAAGCAACGCAGTTATCGTGACTTGCCACTTCGAATTGCCGAACATGCAATTTTACACCGTTATGAAACATCAGGAAGTTTAACAGGACTAGAACGGGTTCGCATGATGCAATTAACTGATTCTCATATTTTTCTTCGTCATGACCAGTTAAAAGAAGAATTTAAGCGTTGTTTTAAGTTAATTAGTGAAGTTTTAACAACTTTAAATATTACTGTTGATTATTACTCCTTATCATTACGCGACCCAGTTAATAAGAAAAAATATTATGATGATGATCAAATGTGAAATCATGCTGAACAAATGCTGCAAGAAGCGCTGGATGATTTAAAAATTCCATATGTGTCAATGGTTGGTGAAGCTGCTTTTTATGGACCAAAATTAGATGTTCAAATTAAAACTGCTTTAAACCATGAAATTACGGTTTCAACACTCCAATTTGATTTTTTATTACCGCAAAAATTTAAGTTAAGTTATATTGACTCAAATGGTGTAAAAGCAATGCCAGTAATGTTACATCGTGGTTTGATTGGAACTTATGAACGATTTATTGCAATTTTATTAGAACAAACAAAAGGGGTATTACCATTTTGATTAGCTCCAAAACAAATTGTTTTAATGCCAGTTAATAATGAACACCACTTAGGATATGCTGAAGAACTACATCAGCAATTTAAAAAACTAAAATTACGAACAAACATTGATGATCGTGATGAACGATTAAGTTATAAAATTCGAGAAGCACAAGTGGCAAAAATCCCATATCAAATTGTGATTGGGGATCAAGAACGTGATCAAAAATTAATTACATATCGTGCTTCTGGTCAAGAAGAACAAACAACGGTTAGTTTTGATGAGTTTATTGTTTTAGTTAACGACCAAATCATTAATAAAAAATAAGGAAAATATTTTTTAGGAACGAATTTTATTATTCGTTTTTTTTTTTTTTTTTGGGTTTAACTAGAAACTGTGATAAACTAAAAGTAGAAAAGCTTGGAATTAGCAACTATTTATTCAACAATAATATTGAAAATTTAATTTACAACAATAATTTTTACAGAGAGGAAACCAAATATAATGGATGTAAAACCAGTTATTATGTTGGCTTGTTCTGCCGGGATGAGTACATCAATTTTGGTGCAACGAATGGAAGAAACTGCAAAAAAGTTAAATTGTGATGTAACTGTTTTAGCAATTCCAACAATTGAAGCAATTCATCGTTGACAAGAAGCCAGCATCATATTGTTAGGACCGCAAGTTCGTTATGAATTAGATTGTTTTAAAAAAACAATTAAAGATCAAATTCCAGTTTTTATAATTGACCAAATGGATTATGGCATGGGTGATGGTGAAAAAGTTTTATCTTTTGCATTACAAAAATTGAATTTATAATTTGAGAAAGAAGGTGATTTAATCATGGAAGAATCAGTGACACCAAAACCGAATAAATTTACAACATGATTAAATAATAAATTTATTCCAACTGTTGGAAAAATTGGGAATCAAACGCACTTATCAATTATTCGGGATAGTTTTGCTTTAATTACTCCGTTATTAATTGTGGGAGCTTTGGCTGTATTTATTAATCAAATTATCTTAGGTTCAAGTGTTATTTCATTATCATATTGAATTGCTTACTGAAGTAAAATGTATGTCGGTTTTGATGGTGATAGCATTGTTTTCTTACCTAATGCGGTAAAAGCTCTTGATGCTTTAAAATCGGTTAATAGGGTAATTTGAAATGCTTCATTAATGGTTATGATCCTATATATTGTTTTTCTAATTGGTTATTTATTAGGAAAACGTCGTGGTCAAGATTCGGCAATAATGGCTGGAATTGTCTCATTTGCAACCTTTATTGTGGCAGGGGCCGGGATTGCTGGTTGAGAATTTACTCATAAATTTATGGGGGCAGAAGGATTGTTTTTTGGAATTATTATTGCATTCTTGAGCGCGGAATTATTTATTTTTTTTACAACGCAATAATCGTTTAACAATTAGAATGCCAAAAAACGTTCCCTCAGCGGTTGGTCATGCTTTTGCAAAATTATTACCAATGATTATTACGACTTTTTTGTTTGGGATTGTGTCGCAATTGTTAATTTGAGCACCAATTAATTACACTGTAGTTGACCAATTTAATGAATCATTTATTAAACAAGATAATTTTGTGGGGATTTATCGTAATACTGAGGGTGATATGTTTCAATTATTGAATAGAACCTTACAACCATTAACTGATGCTCAAATTGCATTAGTTAAAAAAATTGAATATTTAACAATGACTTTTGATCCAATGTGAGGACAATTTGGGCCGTTAAAAAACATTACAGCAAACCCAGATTATAGTGCTTTTAATTTAAATTTTAAAGCATTAACATTAGTTACTTTAATTTATAAATTTTTCACATATCCTTTTATGAACGCTGCTTCTAATCCTAATATTGGGTTAGGGTTCGCCTTATTATATGTTTTATTTGTTTCAATTTTTTGGTTCTTTGGTCTACATGGAACAAACATTATGAATGGGATTTTTGCTCCAGTTTGATTATATGCAGCAGCACAAAATTCAATTGCCTTTAAAGCAGGTCAAAACCTACCATTTATTTTTTCACAAGGATTTTTTGATGGATTTATCTTTTTAGGGGGATGAGGAATGTCCTTAGGGTTATTGCTTATTACTTTAATTATGGGCCGTAATAAACAAGCACGTACTATTTCAAAAAGTTCAATTGCCCTGGGAATCTTTAACATTAATGAACCAGTAACTTTTGCATATCCTTTAATTTTAAACCCTGTGATGGCAATTCCAGCAATTATTGGGCCATGTTTATTAGTAATTTGAACATGATTTTGAATTTCAACCGGCGTTGTACCTGGAGCAGCATTATTAATTCCATGAGTAGCACCAGCAGGAGTTGGAGCTTTCATTACAACGGGAAGTTGGAAAGGAATTATTTTAGCCCTCTCAAATTTAGTTTTAATGGCTGTGCTTTACATTCCGTTTATTTTAATTGCTAATAAAATTGCAAAAAATAATGATATTGCTGTGTTTCTTAATTATTTAGGTCGTCTTCAATTCTTGTTTACTGGTCGTAATTATGCAGAACCAAAAGCAAAAGAATTACGTCTTCGTCAACGTGATGAATTAAAACATAGTCCAAATCCACAAGATCGTCGTGTTTTAAAAGAACGTTATCACAATGAATGAAAAGCTTTAGATAATGAATTAGTAGTAAAATATCGTCAAGCACGAAGTGATAAAAAAAGCGAAAAACAATTAGCGAAAAAGAATCGCAAAATAAAAAAAGAATAACTGGAGGTGTCAACTAACGAATGGGAATTTGAAAAACAGCGGCAAATACAAATAATGCCGATCGAAAATATTATAATAATTTTGATGAAGTTCACCGTTTTTGTGAAGGACATTATACTTTTGATGTTTTTGAACCAATTGAACCGTTATTTCAAAAAATTGTGACATTATCGTTATTAACGATGAGTGAAAAACTGTCCTTAGATAACTTAAAACCAGATGTTGTTTTACATGATAAAGTTAGCGGGCAAAGTTATTTATGTAATGAATATGTTCTAAACGAAGTTTATAGTTTAAAAACAAAACTTAACGAAGATAATTATTGAACAATTTTTTGGTTTGAAAAAATCAAACCAAACCGAACTCGAATTACATATTTACAACGCGTTCAAAAAGACCAAACGATTGGGGGGCGGTTTGATTTTTAGGAAAACGAACTTTTTTAAAAAATATTCTGCAAAAAGGAGCACAAATTGCGCTTTATCTATCACAACAAAAATAAGACTATTAAAAAAAGATAATTGCGCTGATTTACTTTTTATGATAAGGTTAAAATAATATGAAAAAGGAACAATGGTGAAATGATGCAAGTTAATCTTTTTGAAATTGATTATTTACAATTATGTTTTTCGGATTTAGGTTCCGAATATCTTTTGGATTCTAACATTGCAGATATTATTTTATATCAACCTGAAATTCAAGTTGATAAATTAAGAGTTAATTATCATCACGTCAATTTGGATAAAGAATGAGATTCTTTTAAATTAAAAATTATTAATGTATCTGTTGCTGAGAATGTTAATAAAGCTTGTCAAAATTTAAATTTTAACGTAACAAATAAAATTAAAGTTCTTTGTAAGTTAAAACCACAAGGCAAAATGATTATCCGTTGTGTGGCAAGCATTAGTCAAGTTTTAGCATCAGCGCCAATTTCTTTTGACATTAATATTTTAAATCAACCTTATTAAAACTAATAATTATTACAAAATTTTCTAATTAATAAATCTGATGAAAATCACAAATATTATTTGTTTTTCAGAAACAAATAATATTTTTTAATTATGAAATCTGGTTGTAAAAACAACAATTATGATTCATATTTTTGAAATGAAGGGACTTATAAAATGAGTAAATTATTAACAACAACACCGAAACAAGATGGTTTTTATTGACCAGCTGAGACAAATAACCATTTGTGCACTTGAATGATGTGACCCCATATGAAAGATAGTTGACAAAAGGATGCTTTTCCGGCTCAAAAAATTTTCACTTTAATTGCAAAAATAATTAGTACTTATGAGCCAGTTGAAATGATTGTTAACGAGGAAAACTATTCTCGTGCTAAGAAAATGATGGGAAACGCAAATGTTAATTTATTAAAATTAAAATACTACGATAGTTGAGCACGAGATTTGGAGGCACTTTATTTAGTAAATGAAACTGGTGATCGTCGAGCGGTTAGTTTTCAGTTTAATGGCTGAGGAATGCAAAATAGCTTAGTATTAAAAGAACAGCAGTTTGTTTGAGATTATAAAGTGGACAATCAAGTTGCAATTGCAATGGCCCGAGCTAGTGGTCTTGATTACTATACTTGTCCGTTAGTATTAGAGGGTGGGAGTGTTCATACCGATGGTGAAGGAACATTATATACAACCGAAGAATGCTTGTTAAATTTAAATCGAAACCCTAAATTAACAAAAGAAGAAATTGAGGAATACTTAAAACAATATTTAAATGTTGAAAAAATTATTTGAATTCCGCGCGGGATGTATAGTGATGAGACAAGTGGTCATATTAATAATTTATTGCATGTTGTTGAACCAGGACATCTTTTATTAAATTGAACAGATAATAAAATTGATCCTCAATATGAACGTAGTTTAGAAGCGTTATTATTGTTAGAAAAAACAATTGATGCAAAAGGGCGCCCGCTAAAAATTACTAAGTTGCATCAACCAACACCGCTTTTTTAACAAAACGAGAAGCAAGTGAACGTGAAAATAGCATTCGTTTAAGACATCGAATTGCTGGTTTTCGTATGCCAGCGAGTTATCTTAACTTTCATCTTGTTAATAAGGCGTTAATTTTACCAATTTTTGGTGATCCGATTTGAGATTAAAATGCAATTACTGTTTTACAAAAATGTTTTCCATCCCGTGAAGTGATTCCGGTTTATGCCCGTGAAGTTCTTCTGGGCGGGGGAGGAATCCACTGTATTACCCAAACAGAATTTTTGTTTTAGGAAGATACTAATCAAAACAATTAATTATAAAAATTAACTTTATAATTCGAGAAAGGAGATAAGTTAATTATGGGGGCAGCAGTGGTAACAAAACCAAACAAATTTACAACATGATTAAATAGCAAATTCATTCCTAGTGTCGAAAAAATTGGGAATCAAACTCACTTATCGACAATTCGGGATAGTTTTGCTTTAATTACCCCGTTATTTATTGCGGGGGCTTTAGCAATCTTTATTGATCAAATTATCTTAGGGTCAAGTGCTATTTCATTATCTTATTGAATTGCTTATTGAAGTAAAATGTATGATGGTTTTGATGGTGATCATATTATTTTTTTACCAAGTGCTATGAAGACACTTGATGCTTTAAAATCTGTTAGTGGGGTTGTTTGAAATGCTTCATTAATGGTTATGACCTTGTATATTGTTTTTCTAATTGGTTATTTATTAGGAAAACGTCGTGGCCAAAATCCAGCAATAATGGCTGGAATTGTTTCGTTTGCAACTTTTATTGTGGCGGGAGCCGGGATTGCTGGTTGAGAATTTGCCCAAAAGTTTATGGGAGTAGATGGTTTGTTTTCTGGAATTATTATTGCTTTTTTGAGTGCGGAATTATTTATTTTGTTACAACGTAATAATCGCTTAGCAATTAGAATGCCAAAAAATGTTTCCCAGCGGTTGGCCATGCTTTTGCAAAATTATTGCCAATGATTATTACGACTTTTTTTGTTTGGAATTGTGTCGCAGTTATTAGTTTTTTCATCAATTGAATTTACTGTGGTTGACCAATTTAATCAACAATTTACTAAACAAGATAATTTTGTGGGAATTTATCGCAATACTGCGGGTGATATGTTTCAATTATTGAATGGAATTTTACAACCATTAACTGCGGTTCAAAGTACATTAGTTAAAAAAATTGAATATTTAACAATGACTTCTGATCCAATGTGAGGCGATTTTACTCTGTTGAATAAAACAACTGAACCAGAGTATAGTGCCTTTAATTTAAAATTTAAAGCATTAACATTAGTTACTTTAATTTATAAATTTTTTACATATCCTTTTATGAAAGCTGCTTCTAATCCCAATGTTGGGTTAGGATTTGCCTTAATTTATATTTTCTTTGCTTCAATTTTTTGGTTTTTTGGTTTACATGGAACAAACATTATGAATGGAATTTTCGGACCAATTTGATTATATGCAACTGTTCAAAATTCAATTGCTTTTAAAGCCGGTCAAGACCTTCCATTTATTTTTTCGCTAGGATTTTTTGATGCCTTCATCTTTTTAGGGGGATGAGGAATGTCCTTGGGGTTAATACTTATGACTTTAATTATGGGGCGTGATAAACAGACCCGAATTATTTCAAAAAATTTAATTGCTCCGGGAATTTTTAATATTGATGAACCAGTAACTTTTGCATATCCGTTATTTTTAAACCCTGTGATGGCAATTCCCGCCATTATTGGGTTATGTTTACTAGTAGTTTGAACATGGTTTTGAATGCAAATTGGTGTTGTGCCAGGAGCGGCATTATTAATTCCTTGAATGGCGTCGGTGGGAATTGGTGGTTTTCTGACAACGGGAAGTTGGAAGGGAATTATTTTAGCTCTCTCAAATTTAATTTTAATGGCTGTGCTTTACATTCCCTTTATTTTAATTGCTAATAAAATTGCAAAAAATAAGGGGACCGCTGTTCCGCTTAATTATTTGGGTCGGATTCAGTTCTTTTTTACTGGTCGGAATTATGCGGAACCAAAGACAAAAGAACTGCGTCTTCGTCAACGTGTTGAATTGAAAAATAGCTCAAATTTACAAGAGCGTCGCGGTTTAAAAGTTTACTATCGCAATGAATGAAAAACTTTACATAATGAATTAGTGACAAAGTATCGTCAAGCACGAAATGATAAAAAGAGGGCAAGACAAATAAAAAAGAAGAGTCAAAAAACAAAAAAACATAATTGGAAGAACCCAGGAACAAATGAAAATAGAGTTCTTTATAAGTTAAAATCACAAGATAGCAGCATTATCGACTGGATGATATAGTAACTGGCTTTTAAAATTTAGAGGAAAAAACATTATTTTTGCTTTACAATTTTTTTTTTTTTTTTGGTATTATATAATATTAAGGTGATAGTAAATGCAAATGCGAAAATTGAACAATTGTGTTAAAAATAAGAGTAAACATCTTCTGCAAAGAATTCTTACTTTTCTTTCTCATTTGTTCTTAAGTTTATTTTCTCCCCATCATTTTAAAACTTACTTAATTAATTGGATTTATCTTATTAATTAAGTAAGTTTTTTTATGTTTAAAAAAGGTAACAGAAAGTGAGAGTATTAGAATGAAAAGTAAAAGTCTTTTTAATTTAGATGATTGAAATGAGCAAGAAGTTAATGCTGTTTTAATGGAAGCTTTGCAATTTAAAAATAATATTAAAAAAGTAGATTATCAGCAAAGAAAAATTGTGGCAAACTTATTTTTTGAACCTTCAACGCGAACACATTATTCGTTTGATGTTGCTGCTCATAAATTAGGGTGCAAAACCTTAAATTTTAATGAGCAATTTAGTGCTACAAAAAAGGTGAAACATTATATGATACCATCAGAACTTTTGAAGCATTAGGGGTTGATGCCTTAGTAATCCGCCACCCAGAAAATAATTATTATGATGCTTTAATTGATAAAATTAAGATTCCAATTTTAAATGGCGGGGATGGCTCGGGAAATCATCCAACACAAAGCTTATTAGATTTGTTAACAATTAAAGAACAATTTGGTAATTTTGCTGGGTTAAATATTATTATTGTTGGTGATATTAAGTATTCTCGTGTTGCAAAAACTAATATTCAGATTATGCAAAAGTTAGGAATGAATGTTTATACGACAGGAATTAATGAATTGCAAATGCCAGGGGTTGTTAGTGTTGATTTTAAAGAGAATTTACCAAAAATGGATGCTGTAATGTTATTGCGTTATCAATTTGAACGTTTTGCTAATAATGAACAATACCATTTAGATTATTTACATAATTATAAATTAACGCCAGTTTTAGTTACAATAATGAAACTAACTGCAATTATTATGCATCCAGCGCCATTTAACCGTGGGATTGAAATTGATGATGATGTTGTTGAATGTAAACAGGCAAAAATATTTGATCAGATGGCAAATGGAGTTTTTGTGCGAATGGCCTTGTTGAATAATATTTTAAGTGCGAACTAAAATGATTTATACTTTTACTAATGCTAAGGTTTATTTACCAACTGGTTTTCAACAAACAAATATTACCATCCAAGATAATGCCATTATTCAAATTGGATCAGCAGTGCTAGGAACAGAAATTAAATTATCATCAACTTGTATTATTGTGCCAAGTTTTATTGATTTACATGCACATTTTCGTGAGTCTGGTCAAACAGAGAAGGAAGATTTAGTAAGTGGTGCCTTAAGCGGATTATATGGTGGTTATCAAACAGTTTGTGTAATGGCCAATACAAGTCCTGTTATTGATCATCCAACCGTTTTAGCACCATTATTAATGAAAGCAAAAAAATTGCAAATTAATATCCAATTCTTTAGCGCTATTACTAATAATTTAGCGGGGCAGAAAGCAGTTGATTTTGCTAGTTTCGGTGAAGATGTTATTGGTTTTAGTGATGATGGTATTTATCTGGCTAATCAAGTTTTACTACTAACAGCTTTAAAATATGGACAAACTAATAATAAATTAGTTTCGTTACATGTTGATAACTGTCAGGAATTATCAGCATCAACAACCGTTTTAAATCAAGCGGCGGCTGCAAGATTTAATTTAACTGGAGTTGATGAAAATTATGAGACCGGACCATTAAGGCGTGATTTAGCAATTGTTAATCAGTTGCAGTTACGATATCATTTATGTCATCTTTCAACCGCAAAAAGTGTCGCTTTAGTTCGCAAGAGTAAAGTAATTAATCCATTTTTAACTTGTGAAGTAACACCACATCATTTAACGTTATCAACAGATGATATCTTAATAAATGATGGTAATTATCTTATGAATCCACCTTTAAATCTAAAAAGTGATCAATTAAGTTTAATTGCCGCTTTAAATGATGGCACAATTGATGTGATTGCAACAGACCATGCTCCGCACCAAGCAAAAGAAAAAGAATTGTTTGTAACTAGTGCAATGGGGATTATTGGTTTACAATTAACTTTTCCGTTGTTATACACAAAATTAGTTTAACCGCAAAAAGTACCATTAGCAACAATTATTAATGCTTTAACAGTTAATCCCCAAAAGTTAATTCAACATCATGATGTCCAATTAAAGGTTAATAATCAAGCTAACTTTACAGTAATTGATTTGGCATTAACCCAAACGGTGACTAGCAAATTATTAAAATCAAAAGCAACAAATACGCCCTTTTTGGGGACGGCTTTAACCAGTTGACCAATTATGAATATTCATAATGGGATAATTCATCATTTAAATGAGGAAGGAGCATAATTTATGGGAAAACAAATAATTGAAACAACAACATTATTAGCCAATGAGCAGTTGGGACCTGATTTATGACTAGCAACTTTTAAAGCTCCACAACTTAGTAGAATTGCCCAGCCAGGCCAATTTATGTTAATCGAACCATCACGGCAGTTCTTTTTAAAGCGACCATTTAGTTTCTTTGATATTAATGTTAAAGCAGAAACCATTGCTGTTTATTATCAATACAAGGGGTTGGGAACCTGGTATATGGCAAATAAATGAACGGTTGGTTAAACAGTTCAAATTCAGGGTCCCCATGGACAGGGGTTTCAAATTCCAGAGCAAAGCAATAATTTGTTAATTATTGCGGGAGGAATTGGTATTGCGCCAATGAAAGCGTTAATTGATGATTTAATTAAAAAAGGTATTAAGTATACAGCAATTTTTGGGGGACGAACTAAAAATGCCTTAAATGTTTTATCTTTATTTCAAGATAATATTTCCTTTTTATTAAACACAGATGATAGGTCAATTGGATGCCAGCAAAACATTGTTATAGCATTAGAACAGTATTTACAAGAACACCAACCAGAAATGATTGTTGCGTGTGGGCCAGATGTTGTTTTAACAAAAATTAATCAAATTGCAAAACAAAAGCAAATTGCAACACAAATCTCTTATGAAAGTCATATGGCTTGTGGTGTTGGAGCTTGTATGGGTTGTTCAAAAACAATTGATGGGATTAATAAGAAAATTTGCACGGATGGGCCAATTATTATTGTTGAATATGAGAAGCAAGAAGGAGAAAGATAAAGATGTTAAAAACAGAGTTTTTAGGATATACCTTAAATGCCCCGTTAACAACTGCCAGTGGAACCTTTGGTTATGGTGAATGTTATCAAGATTTCTTTGCTGTTAATGAATTAGGAATGTTAACAACAAAGGGGATTACCTTAGAACCGCGATCAGGGAATGCGTCGCCACAGTTGGCAGAAGTGACGGGGGGAATTATTAATTCCATTGGTTTAGAAAATCCGGGGTTAAAGGAATTTCAGGCAAAAATTGTTCCAACTTTTCAAGCTTTTCAAATTCCAATTGTTGTTAATTTAAATGGAAAAACAATTGAAGAATATGAAACTTTGGCAAAAGCAATTAACAATATTTCTACCATTACTTTTGTTGAATTAAATATTTCTTGTTCAAATGTAAAAGAAGGGGGAATTTTATTTGGAACCGATCCAGTTATTACGCGAGAAATTGTCAAGCGGGTACGACGTGTCTTAACAAAAAAGAAATTGATTGTTAAATTATCACCATCGGTGACTGATATTAAGCAGTTTGCTCTGATTTGTCAAGAAGAGCACGCTGATGCAATTAGCTTAATTAATACAATTCCAGCAATGCAAATTGATCTTAAAACCAAAAAACCAACCTTAGGGAATATTATTGGTGGATTGAGTGGTCCTTGTATTAAACCAATTGCTGTTCGGATGGTTTATGAAGTTGCTAGTGTTGTTAATATTCCAATTATTGGGATGGGTGGTGTTAGTTCAACAAATGATGTCTTAGAATTTTTAATGGCTGGAGCTAGGGTGGTTGCGGTTGGAACTAGTTTGTTTACAAATCCTAATTTAGTAAGAGAGATTAAAACGGGATTATTAGAATATTGTCAGCACCATCAACTAAATAATATTAGTGAAATTATTGGAATTGCTCATCAAAAGGAGGAAAAAAATGAATAAGGTTTTTATTGCATGTGATTTTAATTCACGGGAACAATTAGAAGGTTTTTTAGCAAAATTTCCGCAACAACCATTAGCACTGAAGATCGGAATGGAATTAATTTATGCGGTTGGTTTTGAAATTATTTCTGATTTAAAAGAACAAGGGCATACGATTTTTTTAGATTTAAAATTGAATGATATTCCTGTGACAGTTGAAAAGGCGTTAACTGCTTTAAAACAATACCAAGTTGATTTTGTGACAATTCATTTAACAAGTGGGCAAAAAAACCTTGGAATTAGCGTATAACATTGTACAAGATACGAATATTAAATTATTGGGAGTAACAGTTTTAACTAGTTTAGATAACGTGGATATACAAGAAATGTTTTTATCTTCAACATTGACAACAAATAAGTTGGTTAAAAATTTAGCTAGAATGGCTGTTGATAATCATTTTTATGGTGTTATTTGTGCTCCATCAGAAGTAACCTTGATTAAACAATACTTTCCGAATTTAAAAACAGTAACTTCTAGTATTCAATTAACATTAAATCAAACTAATCAAAAACGGATTGCAACACCATTAGCAGCAAAGAGATTAGGGGTAGATTATTTAGTAGTTGGTCGTGCAATTAGAATGGCGTCTGACCCATTTGCAGTTTATCAAGAAATTTTAGCAATTTTTACAGAAGGAGCAGAAGGATAAAATGAAAAAAATTATTACTGAATTAGTTAATATTAAAGCAATTAATATTGATACAATTAAATTATATACATGAGCATCAGGCATTAAATCACCAGTTTATATTGATAATCGTTTAATTATGGGATATCCATAATTACGGTGAGCAATTATTCAAGAATTTGCCCATATTGTTCATTCCAAATTAGCAGGAATTAAAATTGAAAATATTTTTGGGACAGCAACGGCCGGGATTCCGCATGCTGCCTTATTAGGACATTTATTACAATTACCATTTGAATATGTTCGAGGTAGTAAAAAAGAGCATGGTAAACAAAATCAAATTGAGGGAGTTTATCAATCAGGACAACGCGTGATTGTGATTGAAGATTTAATTTCTACCGGTGGCTCTGTGATTGAAGTTGTCAAGACGTTACAACAAGCGGGATTGGAAGTTGTAGCTGTTATAGCAATTTTTAATTATCAATTAAAAATTGCTATAACAGCTTTTAACGAATTACAAATTCCATTATATACTTTAACCACTTTTGATGCTTTAGTAGCTAATACTGATATTTTAACAAGTGACCAACAAATAATGTTAAAACAGTTTCATGAACAATTAAATCAATAATAAAATCAGATTTAAATTCGTTTTTATTTAAAAAACAAATCCTTTTGTAATTTAATTATAATTTTTTTAAAAATATGTAATTAAAATCCTTTTTTGTTTTATCAAAAAGTACAATTTTAAAATAAATCCTTAAGGATAAAAAAGGCTTTATTATGGCAAAATTAATAAGGTACATATTAGTATATTTAATAACGAGGAAAAAAGTATCCTTGATTTACTCTTTTACTTATAGTAAAATTAAACTAATTATGAACACATTATTTACTTAAATAACTATAATTTAAAAGGCTCTAAAATTAGAATATTGAGGAGCAGTTCATATGGATTCTAAAATTACTTTTAACTATAATAAATTATGTGATAAGTGTAAGACTAACTTTCAAAAGATTATGTTATCGATTAAAGAAAAAACCTGAGCTTATTAAAACAATGCAATTCTATCAAATTATTGTTAATGATGAAGTAACTACTTATCAAAATATGATTCCGTTTGCTTTGATTAAACATAATAGAGAATTATATGGTTTTTTTTCTGCAAAATAATATTCGATATTTATCTTCAGAAGCAAAGGAATTACTAAAACAAGGACAAATTATTTTACCATTATATATTTTAGAAACACAACTTCAATATAACACAGTTAATGTTTATCGGGATGCACCTTCCCGAGATATTGTCCAACAACCAAACAGATTAATTGTTGATAATAGTCATGCCTCCAGTGAAGAACAATTAACTTCTACAATTGAAAATTTAAAAGACAATCAACATCAAATTGTACAAGGATTAAGAAAAACATTTGTAATGTTGGATCACCGCAATAAAAAACTAATAAAAATTTTTGTAATATTAGGTGTTGTTTTATTACTGTTTTTTGTTGCTGTTGGTATTGGGGGATGACAATTATATTTATATTTGCATCAAAGAACACAAGTAGTTCTTTATGATTTAGGCGCAATTACAAGAATTAAAAGTCCTGAGATGATTAATGTAAAAAATATTTACAAAGTTGAAGAAAACGAGATTAAAGATAGTTTAATCAGATAATAAGGGTGCTGTTTTTTCACCGGTTAATTTAGTAACAAGTGCAGTTAAAATTTGAGTAATGATTAAAGCAAGGCCTAATAGTAAGTTTTTAATTAATAACACTAATTATTTAGCAGTAACATTACCAATGTTAGGTGAAAAAAAATCAAGTATTGTTGAAATTAAAACTCTGGTTGGACCAGAATTATTGTCTGTCCCAAATCCTGAGAGAGTATCAATAGATGATATTCATAATGTTTATAATTCCGTTATTGAACAAGTAGTTAAAACAATTAGTAATAAAGCACAATTAAATGTTGATTATTATTATCATATTTATGGTGATGAAAATAAGGGCTCATATCAACAGGTTAATTTGACTAAAGGTAGTGTCAATATTTGGATTGTTATTACAGCACAAGCAACAAGCAAATTAATTATGGGGTATACTAATTTAATTAAGGTTACTTTACAAAATCATAAAGAATTTAAAATGTTTAATGATTTGAAAAAATTGCTTTTTGCTGGGGATGGTTTTTTGTATGTTCTTGGTGAGGTTGATGGAGGGAGTGTTATTTATCAGGTGGATTTGAGGAATGGTTATAGGTCTTTGTGAGTAAATGTTATAGGAGGAACAATGAGAAGCAAAGAGCTATTTTTGGTGAACGATATCTTGTACTATCTATTTATTTTGGATGATGACAGTATTATTTACCCGATATATTTGCATAATGCTAGAAAAGGTACACAGTTTATCTTTAGTGGGTAAATAAGGAATATAGTGTCTGTTGCTGCTTGGAATGGTTTTTATGCTGTTGTTAACAAAGATAGTAATAGGGGAGTTTATCGGGTGGATTTGAAGAATCATAGAATAAAAGAACAAGACTTACTACTTTTAGTTAAGTTGAAAAGAGGGCTATCTGAATTGATGTTTGCTGGGGATGGTTTTTTGTATGGCTGTTATGATGTGTCAGATGTTTTAAAAATAGTAATTTAATTGAGTAAAAAATAAGTAAATTTAGATACTTTTACAACAAAAATAATAATTATCTTGACTAAATTATAAAAAAAACATATAATAATCCTTGGAAAATGTTAAAGTAGCTAATGCTCACCTATGCCCTTTAGTGTGGTTAATAGGTTTTACAAGATTAAATTAGATTTATAACGATTAATAATTAATTGTTTAAGATATAATTCTTGTTAATTAAAGCGCTACTTTTGAGCGTTTTTTTAATTAATTACAATGGAGGGATTGGATGAATCAACCTACTAAAAACAATAAAAATATTGATCAAGTGAATTATGATATTAGAGCACGAGAAGTTTTAATTATTATGGATGATGGTAGCAGAATTGGACCATTAGGACGTAATGAAGCAATTCGTTTTGCGGAAGAAAGAGGCTTTGATTTATTACTAGTATCAGCGGTTTCAAATCCACCAGTAGCAAAGCTAGTTGATTATGGAAAATATAAATATGAACAAAAAAAGAAAGAAAAAGAAAACAAGAAAAATCAACATGTAACTGAAAATAAAGAAATGCGGTTACGTACTGGAATTGGCGATCATGATTTAGAATTTAAAGCAAAAAAAGTTCGTGAATTTTTAATGGATGGTAATCGTGTTAAAATTTCATTAAAGTTTCGTGGTCGTGAAGTTGCTCGCCCTGAATTTGGGAAAGAAACATTAGATAAATTCTTTAGTTATATTGAAGATTTAGCAAAAGTGGAAAAAGAACCCCAATTAAATGGTTTGTTTTTAGATATGTATGTCGTACCGAAAAAATAATTAATTAAATTAACTATTAAGATAAAAGAAGGAGGGAAAATTATGCCAAAAATGAAAACAAAAAAATCGTTAACAAAACGAGTAAAAGTGACTGGAACGGGAAAATGAAAAATTGCTCATGCTTATACTTCACACTTAGCTCAAAATAAATCAACAAAGCAAAAACGCCACCTACGTAAAGCGGGAGTAATGGATTATACAGATCAAAGTAGACTAAAACAATTACTACAAGATTAATTTAGACAAGAAGGGAGTATTGAAACATGGCAAGAGTTAAAGGCGGACCAACAACAAGAAAACGTCGTAAAAAAATTATTAAACAAGCAAAAGGATATTTTGGAACAAAATCAACCCATTACAAAAAAGCAAAAGAACAAGTAATGAAATCATTGGCATATGCTTTTCGTGATCGGAAACAACGTAAAAGAGATTTTCGCTCATTATGAATTCAAAGAATTAATGCCGCTGTGCGTGAACATGATATGTCATATTCGCAATTTATGAATGGATTAAATAAAGCTAATATTGAAGTGAATCGTAAGATGTTATCAGAATTAGCAATTCATAATCCAAGTGAATTTAAAATGTTAGTGGATGAATCAAAAAAAGCGTTAAAAAATTAACAAAACTATTTTATTAAAAGTAGTTTTTTTATTTTTAGAATTTAGACCGAATATCAAATTAGGTACCTCCTAAACCGCCTGTTAAGCGGTTTAGGAGGTACCTAAATAATATTCGAACGAAATTTAATCTTAGTTGCTAATTAAGGCAATTAAGCATAAAATATTAATATAATCTAAGGGGAAAAACAAGAAATGGCAACAAAGTTATCATTAAAAGAACAAGTTGAAATTTTACCATCAAAACCAGGATGTTATTTATTTTTTAATAATTATAACCAAGTGTTATATGTTGGAAAAGCAAAAAATTTACGAAGTCGGGTTAGTTCGTACTTTAATAAAGTTTATAATTATAAAACAACTCGTTTGGTCCAAGAAATTACGCGACTAGAAACAATTATTACAAAAACAGAAAAAGAAGCTTTAATTTTAGAACATAATTTAATAAAACAATATAAACCAAAATATAATATTTTATTAAATGATGATAAGCATTATCCATATATTGTTATTACTAAAGAAGAAGATCCCCAATATTTATATGTTCGTAATATTCATAAAAAATATGCCCGTTATTATGGCCCGTTTCCCGAAGGAAGCCATGCTCGTGAAATTATTAAAGTTTTAGAACGATTATATCCATTACGACGTTGTAAAGGAAATCTTGGTAAACCGTGTTTATATTATCATATTAACCAATGCTCTGGTGCTTGTTTTAAGCCAGTTCCAAAAGAATACTATGCAGCAATGATTAAAAAAGTTTATGCTTTTTTTAAAGGAAATTTTAATGAAACAAAAGAACTTTTAGAAAAACGAATGTTACAAGCAGCAAATAATTTGCAATTTGAAGAGGCTCAAAAGTTAAAATTATTAATTCGTAATTTAGATTGAACTTTATCGTCACAAACAGTTGAAATGTTAAATCAAAATGAAAATTTAGATGTAATTAGTTTATATCAAACTGATCATAATTTAGTGTTAACAACTTTGTTTTATCGTGCTGGAAAACTAAGTTATAAGGATTATGAATATTATCAAGTAACAGTTGAAGATGATTATCAAGAGTTATATCGGTTGTATTTGCAAAATATTTATCAGAAAAATATTTTGCCGACTAAGATTATTGTTAATGAAGCAATTGCTTTACCAGAATTAAATTTATTATTTGATAATCGTGTTTTTCATTCCCAAACCCGAGCGGAAAAAACAATTATGCGGCTAGCAACCGACAACAGTTATGAGTCTTACCTGCAATCACAATCAACAGCTCAGCGCCAACTAAATAATGTTGAAGTTTTACAAGAATTACAAAATCTTTTACATTTAAATGAATTACCCTATTTAATTGAAATGATTGATATTGCAAATATTAATGATGAATTTGTCACTGGTGGGGTGATTGTTTATAAAAATGGTCGCCCATCACGGAATGATTATCGCAAATATAATCTTGTTATTATTGAACAAGATGATGCTCATCGGATTGCTGCGGTTGTTGCACGACGTTATCAAAAAGCTATTGAAACTGACCAGCCATTACCAAATTTAATTATCATGGATGGGGGAATTCAACAGGTTAATGCTTGTTTAAATGAATTAACAAAATTAAATTTAACAATTCCTGTTATTGGATTAGTTAAAAATGATCAACATAAAACTGATCATCTTCTTAATTTAACAAAAGAAAAGGTTTACCTTAATAAAAGTAGTCGCTTATTTTTATTTTTAACAAAAATCCAAGATGATGTTCATCATTTTGCAATTAGTAGTTTTCGTCGTCGACAAACAAAAGCATTAACAACAAGCATTTTAGAGACAGTTCCAGGATTGGGATCACAACGAATTAAAGCTTTAAATCTTCATTTTGATAGTATTGGGGCAATGCAAAAAGCAAATCCTGATGAATTACATCAAGTTTTACGTAGTTGAAAACTTGCCGAAAATCTACGAAAGTTTTTGGAAAATTTTGATAAATAATATTTTTTGTTATAATTAAAATGGACAAAGTTAAATAGTAAAAAGGAGTAAAGAATATTATGCATAGAGTTCAACGAAAAGACTTATTATTGGAATATCTCTGCCAAAAACCTTTCCACGAAATGAATCATGTTCTTGAATATGTTTCAAAATTTAATATTTCTGCCACAACAGCCCGTCGTGATTTAAAAGAACTTGAAAATGAAGGTATCATCACAATGTCTTATGGTGGAATTAACTTTTTAGGGGTTCATAATAAGTCGTGTAGTATTGATCGTGCAAGTAGTATTAATTTTGATAAAAAAATGATTATTGTTGCCAAAAAGATTTTAATTTCTCAGCAAATACAATTGATGAAACAGGGGCAGTTTATAAAAGTAATGAAGAAGAAGCCCAGGTTGAATTAGCAGCATTAGCACGAGTACAAACAAAAATTCTGTTAGCAGATAGTACTAAATTTGATAAGGTGGGATTTTTTAAGTTTTATGAAACAAAAGATGTTTCATATTTAGTAACAGATAAACCAGAAGTTGCTAAACAATATAATTTAAATGTTAGTATTATTTAGAACTTTGCCTTCGGGCAAAGTTTTTTCTTTGCAATGAAAAAGGCGTTACAACTGGTAATTTTGTGCTTGAAAGGAGGTTAAAATGGAATTAAATAATGTCCAACATGTATGTAACCAAATTGAAAAGTTTGAATTTGAAGAATTATTCACCGTTCTAGCAAAAATTGAAGCAGTTGTAAAGGATCGAACAGACGGCGTCGACTAGGAAAATATTTTTCATAAACTCTCAAATTTTTTTCATTCCAAGTTTATTATAATCACAATTGAAAGTTGAGGAATTAAAACATGGAATGATCAGGTGGGGAACATGCAATTGAGAACTAATATTCTTGAGAAGTTAGAAGAAATTATTAATCGTAATGATGATACTGTTAATGGTATCATTGCACAAACTATTTTAAATTTTGCTAAATTACCAAACGAAACTTTTATTATTAATGACGTTGCAGAAACATCATATACAAGTGTCTTATCGGTAATAAAGTTTTGTAAAATGCTAGGTTTTACTGGTTGAAAAGAATTTTATATTTTCTTTCGTTATGAATTAGATAATTTTAAAAAACTTAATCAATAAAACACAATTAAGGATTTAGTGGCAAATCACACTGTTATGATGACAAAACTATTAAATGAAAATTTAGCATCAATTCTAGAATTAAAAACAATGCTAAAAACAACTAATAAAATTTATTTAATTGGTGAGCACACAGATTTAGACTTATTAATTAATTTTTATCATCAATTATTAGGACTTGGGTTTGATACAAGTATGACGACCCATGATTTTATTGCAAAAAGGTTTTTAGAGAAACTAACAAAAGATGATCTTGTTATTTGGATCATTGTTGATACTAACCAAACTTATTTATTTAATGTTTTAAAACATAGTGATAAACCATTACCTTGTGATAATATTAAATTTATCTTAAAAGAGAACTCACCGATTTTAGAGACAAATTTGACAACAAGAGCGCCAATCATTATTATTTATTTATTATCTTTAATGCAATATTAACAATGCTTAATTAAAAAAATACCCAGACTATTAATCTGAGTATTTTTTATTATTTTTTATTATGATCAGTATCTCAATCTTCTAAAACCATGTGTTTGATAAAACGTTGCATTCATAGGTTAGGATTTGCTCCAGTTTCTAAATTACCAATTTCACCAGTTTCAAAACCGACATAATTACCATTTTTAACATAAACATAAGTTGGTGTTCCGTTTAATCCTAATGATTCAGCGGTAATACTTTTATCAATTTCACCATTAATTTTATGGGCATTACGTTCTTGCGTTACGATTCAGTTCGCATTTTTTTTTGCTCATTTTTGTTGCCAAATACCGTTAAAATCTTTGATATCACTAGTAACAATTAAACGTGTTTTTTTAATTTTTGCTTGTTCTTCAGCGCTAACGGGGTAACTATTTAAGGCATATTGGGCACCATATTTTCCTGCTAAATAATCATTAAATTTTTGATTCCCGTGCCCATTAGTATATAAATCAGCGATTGTCGTGTCATTGGTATTTTCACAGTGACTACAATTTTGTGCTGATACCATAAAAATAAAATTTTCCTTGTTATTGACTTCATCCATGAATTGGGTGTAATATGCCATATTTTTATCAGAACAAGCAATTACAGTCGTTGCTGTGGTTGATACAATTGTTAGGGCTGCCATTGTGCTTAGCAGTTTTCTCATTTTTATTCCTCCTAAGAATTACTTATAATTAATGTTGTCTATTTATAACTATACATTTTTTTTTTGATTTTAACAGAAAATATTAAATATTTTGTTGGATTACTGGTAGAAAATTAAAGGAAAAGGATATAATATATATAATGTATAAAATAACAGAACAAGTTATAAAAGGGGTGTAAAACTGATGATGGATACGGCTACCGCTCTTGCTGTATTGTTACCAATAATGATTATTTTGTTAATTTTTTCCAGTTTCTTTTCTGCATCAGAAACAGCGATTACTTCAATTAATGTAATTCGCTTGAAACAAATGGCGAAAAATAAGGTTAGCAAACGCAAGAACAAAACCACGAATAAAAATATTCGTAAAGCAAAACGCGTTTATAAATTAGTGAAAGATTATGATCGAACTTTAGCAACCATCTTAATTGCAAACACATTAATTAATACTGCTTTAGCAACGATTGGAACCCTGTTTTTTGCAACCTTAATTAGCAATACCGAAACAGCAACTTGAGTTTCTACGATTGTGATTGGTTTTACGGTATTAATTTTTGGTGAATTAGTACCAAAAACAATTGCGAAAACCTTTCCTGAAAAGTTTTCGATTTTTTCAGCTTACATTTTATGAATTTGAAAAATTTTATTTTATCCATTTACATGGGTGTTAATCTTACGAAAACAAAAAGATGGTGTTTCAACAACAGAGAATGAATTATTAGAGTTAATTTCAACAATTGAATCAGAAGGGGTTTTAGAAAAAAATGAAAAGGAGTTAATTGAATCAGCAATTACCTTTGATGAAAAGACGATTGG
Organism: Spiroplasma endosymbiont of Glossina fuscipes fuscipes; assembly: GCF_049669535.1. Classification (NCBI taxonomy): domain Bacteria; kingdom Bacillati; phylum Mycoplasmatota; class Mollicutes; order Entomoplasmatales; family Spiroplasmataceae; genus Spiroplasma; species Spiroplasma endosymbiont of Glossina fuscipes fuscipes. The sequence goes on along the minus strand of NZ_CP187162.1, from coordinate 944,696 downwards.
TTCAATTATGCGACCAAAAGAAAAAGTTAAAGCAATTTATAGTAATACAACATGACGAGAACTACAACGTTTCTATAAAGAAGAACGTTTTACAAGAATGCCAGTTTTAACTCCAGACACAGAAAAAGTAATTGGAATCTTAAACATTAAAGATGTTTTTATTGCTGTAATTGATCATCAAGAAGTTGAAATTAAAGAGTTAGTTTCAGAACCAATCTTTTTCTCCCGTTATTTAAAATTAGACGATGCTTTAGAATTATTTCAACAAGAACAGTTACATATGGCAATTGTCAGTACTAATGATGATAGTAATGATTTTCTTGGCGTTGTTACAATGGAAGATATTTTAGAAGAACTTGTTGGCGAAATATATGATGAAGATGATGAAACTGGGCAAGTAAAAGAAATTGGTCATCATATGTTTTGAATTCATGGGAGTACCGCAGTTAAGAAGGTTTTTCAAAAATACTTGCATTTAGCAGCGCCACCAGCAAGCGTTGGACAAACACTATACCAATGATTTACTCAGCAAACGGGGTATGATTTAACAAAACCAAAGAACGATATTAAAGAATTTGTTTATAATAATTATGCTTTTCGGGTAAATGATGAGAAAAAAGGAAAATTAACAGCAAAAAATATTGTTTTTGAAATTGAAATTTTAACCAACAATAATCCAATTCATGATTTAGAAAATTAAATGTTCTGTGCTATTAATAGCACAGAACATTTTTTAATATTTGTTAAATGTTTAACATTATTTTAATCTATGTTAAGATAATAAAAAGGAACAAATTTAGGACAAAAATGATAAGGAGAAGAAACTTATGTCAAACAAAATAGGCTTAGAAGGAGAATTGTGTCGGGGAAGGTTGTTTCGGTACCTTGGTTATATTAATAAAGCTTTTTCACAACAAATTGAAAATGAGTTACAAAAACATGGTTTTGATGATTTTCAAATCTCAAATATTTGATTATTAATTTTAATTGAACGATTTCCAAACTATACGATGAATGAATTAGCACAAGTTGTTAATCAATCACGTGCTAATATTAGTATTATTTCAAAAAAATTAGTGCATAAGGGTTATGTTATTAAAGTGCATCCAGAAAATAATAAGAAAGTAATTTATTTAGCACCAACAGAAAAGTGGTTCACATTAAAACCAATTGTTTTTATGCTGGTTGATGAATTAGATCAAAAAATTGAGCAAACATTATCTGAACTAAATTATGAAAAGTTATTAGCTGATTTAGAAAAAATTGTAACGTTTTTTAAAAATGAAATAAAACCATTTAGTAAATAAATGTTAAATATTTAACAAATTTGTAAAAATATCTTGTAATTTTTTTTTAAAATTCGTATAATAATTTTGTTAAGTGTTTAACAATCATTAAACAAAAGGAGTAAATTATGAGTAAAAATAGTGATAATACAAATTTATCCAATATTCAAGGGAAACAAGAATTGGTTAAGGGGAACAAGAAAAAAACAAATCCAATGGGGTTTTTTAAATTATTATCAATTTATTATAAACAATTTTGATTACGGTGATTATGTTTAATTATTTTTGTTATTATCACCTGTGGGATTACAGTGGCGTTACCAAAGTTAACAAATATTGTTATGACACAATTAACAAGTGGAATGTTAGCACGATCAAGCATTAATGATCCTTCAATGCCATGGGGAACATTATTATATTGAGCAATTGGGTTTGCAGCAACATTTATTGTTTCTGGCTTTTTCTTGTATTTGCAAAGTTTAGTTGGGGGTTCAATTTCTCGAAAAATTGAAATTGATATTCGAATTAAGGTTCTAAATAAATTAGTTGATTTAGATATGAATTATTATCATGATAAAAAAATGGGAGATATTTTGACAAAGTTGATTTCTGATACCCAAATTTTAGGTGATCAAGCGTTTCAAGTACCACAAAACTTTTTAAATGCCTTCTTTACTTTTATTGGAAGTATTGCAATTATGTTTACTTTGGATAACCGGGTATTACAATATCAAGATGGTCCAAATGGTATTGTCCCAGTTGTTGATGCTAATGGAAACCTTGTTTATATGGATGGAACAGCAACGGTTGCTGAGTTAGCAGGAATTATTTTAGGTGTTTCGTTTGGGATTTTATTATTAACTTCGTTTGGTTTTACCTTTATTCGTCGTTTAATGTATAAACAACGAAAAGTTGTTTCTGATGTGAATGGTGATGTTAATGATCGGATTAATGCCATTCGTTTAATTAAAGCAACAGGAACTAATGAATATGAAAAAGATCGTTTTAATGATATTCATAAAGAATATTATAAAGTAAGTATGCGTGCGATTAAGGTTCAATCACTTATTATTGCTTTTGTTGTAACAACATTAACTAGTATGAATACGATTGCCTTAATTGTTGGAATTGTTTTTGTTAATGATAATCGATTAGATCCAACGGTAATGTTATCAATTACAATGAGTATTAATTCGTTAATTTTTCCAATTATTCAAGTGGTTCGTTTATTAGCTAATTTAGCGACAGCTTCAACTTCAGCAACACGGGTGGCAGAAATCTTTGACCAAGTTCCGAAGATTAATATTAATCCAACAACAGCACCATTAACAGACATTAATGGTGATATTGTCTTTGATAAAGTTTGGTTTAAATATGATGTTGAAGGTGAAGATGAACCATATATTTTAGAAAACTTTAGTTTTCATTTTAAACAAGGAAAAAGTTATGCTTTTGTTGGTGAAACTGGGGTTGGAAAATCAACAATTTCAAAATTATTATTACGTTATTATGACCCATCAAAAGGGGAAATTTATGTTAATAATAATCAAAATTTAAAAACAATTAATTTAAAATCATATTTAGATCATGTCGGTTATGTTGAACAAGAACCACAAATTCTTTATGGAACATTTTATGATAATATTCGCTATGGAACTTTTGCTGCCACTGATGCTGAATGTGAATCCGCAGCAAAAAAAGCGGAATTATATGATTTTATTACTGAACTACCAGAAGGATTTGCAACAGTCTTAGGAGAACGGGGATTTATTTTGTCTGGTGGACAAAAACAACGGTTAGTAATTGCCCGCATGTTCTTACGTAATCCAGAAATTTTAATCTTAGATGAAGCAACAAGTGCGTTAGATAATATTGTTGAAAAAGAAATTCAAGGTGAATTAGATAAACTAATGGCTGGGCGAACAACAATTATTATTGCCCATCGTTTGAGTACAATTAAGAATGTTGATCAAATTTTAGTATTAGAAAAAGGGAGCGGAGTTGTTCAAAGTGGAACCTTTGATGAATTAAAAAAAGTTGAAGGCCGTTTCAAACGATTATATGAAGCTGGTTTAATGACATAAAATTAATAAATAATATTTGAACAGGATAAGAATCCTGTTCAAATATTATTAAAAAGGTTTTTTAAAAATATGATATGATTAAGAGGACAAATGGGGGCTATGCTAGATGAAAAAAGCAAGACAGCAATTTGATGAAATGAAAATCTTTATTGAATATAAAACTTTGGCACAAAATAATTTACCAACAATAATGGCAGACCTTCCCGCACAAAAAATTGGATATTATAATAATGAAGTTAATGAATATCATCGAAATATTAATCCAACGGAAATTAAACCACAACAATTTAAATGGTTAAAAAATATTGTTTTGACCCTTGTCAATCCTTTTAATTTATTATTAATTTTTATTTTTGGATTTCAATTAGGTACTTTTTTTGTAAAAAATATGAATGATAGTTTAGCATTAGCTAGTGCTATTATTATTGCAATTATGATGACTTTAAGTGCAACAATTTCTTTAGCTTAAGATTATAAAGCTTTTCGTACAACAAAAGAACTACAGCAGTTAGTGAAAAAAACTTCAATGGTAATTCGAGAAGGGGAATTAAACTTAACAACAGTAAATGAAACAATGTTACCAAGTTTAGTTGCAAAGGCGCAAAAAGTTGAATCAAAAGCATTGATTCCAGGTGATTTAATTTATCTTTCAACGGGAGATATTGTTCCTAGTGATGTGCGAATTATTTATACTAAAAATTTATCCGTTAACCAAGCTGTGTTAAATGGTGAGGGAGAACCAATTTATAAAACAATTATTGCTAATGCTGGTTCACAACAAATTTTTGATTTATCAAATTTATGTTTCATGGGTATCAACATTGTTGCTGGAAGCGCAATTGCAGTTGTGCTAAAGACAGGTGCTAATACTTATTTAGGAATGCTTAATGCCCAATTAGAAAATGTTGAATCAGAAAATAGTTTTAACTTTGGAATTAAGAAAATTACTAAATTAATTATTTTAATTATGGTACCAATTGTTTTAGTCTTAAATGGAATTCGAACAGGGCAATGATTAGAAGCTTTAATTTTAGCTTTTTCAGTTGCGGTCGGGTTAACCCCTGAATCATTACCAGTGATTGTTGCGGCAAATTTAACACGGGGAAATAAAAATTTAGCAAAAGAAAAAGTTGTTATTAAACAGCTTGATGCTGTTCAAAATTTAGGTGCAATTGATGTTTTATGTACCGATAAGACGGGAACTTTAACTGAAGATAAAATTGAATTACAAAATTATTATAATATTAACAAAATCAATGATCTAAAGGTTTTATCGTATGGTTATTTAAATAGTTATTTCCAATTAGGAATGAAAAATCAAATTGATGAAGCTATTATTGGGTATCGAAAAGTTAATTATACCAAGGAATTAGCATCAAATTATCAGTTGTTGGATGAATTGCCATTTGATTTTATCCGTCGTCGTGTTTCGGTTTTATTAGCAACAGCATCAAAAGCAGAACAAATAATTGTTACGAAAGGTGCCGCCGAAGAAATGTTAGATCTTTGCCGCCAATATGAAGTTAATCAAAAAATTTTGCCACTTGATAAAACAGCAAAATTAAAAATTATTGAAAACTTGTTACTATTAAATCAACAAGGGGTTCGTTTAATTGCTGTGGCTTATAAACCAATTAACAAGAATCAGATAAGTTTGGAAGATGAAAATAACTTAATTTTTCTTGGTTTTTTATCATTTACTGATGTTATTAAAAAAGATGTGCAAGGAACCTTAAAATTAATTAATAAATATGGTGTTACAATGAAAATTTTAACAGGGGATGCATCACAAACCACATTAGCTGTTTGTGATAAAATTAATTTAAAATCACGCGGTGTTTTAGTTGGTGAAGAAGTTGAAAATATGACGCGTGACCAATTGATAATTGCTGTTGAAAACTATGATATTTTTGCAAAATTAACGCCATTACAAAAAGCACGGATTATTGAAGCGTTACAAAGTAATAATCATAAAGTTGGATATATGGGTGATGGTATTAATGATGCTTTGGCATTACGGAAAAGTGATGTTGCAATTTCTGTTAATAATGCCACTGATATTGCCAAAGAAGCATCAGATATCATTTTATTAGAAAAGTCATTATTAGTATTAGAACAAGGAATTATTGAAGGTCGTAGCATTTTTGCTAATATTATTAAATATTTAAAAGTAACAGTTGCTGCTAATTTTGGATTAATGTTAAGTCTATTAATTGCGTCAGCATGATTATCATTTGCACCAATGGAACCAATTCAGATTTTATTTCAAAATTTATTGTTTGATTTTTCACAAGTTGCTGTTGTTTTTGATAATGTCAATGCTGAATATATTAAAAAACCACGAAGTTGAGATACAAAAGGAATTTTATCTTTTACCTTGTGAAATGGTCCGTCAGTTACCTTAATGAGTGTTTTAAACTTTATTGTGATGGGAATTATCTTAACATCAGTAGCTCTAATATGAAGTGTTGATCCAAACCAAGGGAATAATGCCCAATTAATTTCGCAGTTTCAAACAACAATGTTTACTGAAGGAGCTTTATTACAAATGCTAATGATTTTCTTTATGCGTACTGATAAATTAGCATTTTGAAAAGACCGCCCACCATTGCAGTTAGTCTTACCAATTTTATTTATTTTAATGGTTGTTTTTGCTTTACCATACATTCCTCATGTGCACATGTGATTACAATTATCACCGCCACCACCAATATGATATGCCTTTTTAGGGGGTGGAGTTCTCTTGTTTGGACTCTTAAGTGTTGTTTTAAAAGCGGGCTATCGTAAAGTTTATTATTGTTGATTATAATTTTAAACAGGAAAACACCACTTTTTTGGTTAAAAATAACTAGAAAAAGAGGTGTTTTTTATGTGGTATCCATTTGTAAAACAAGAATAAAGTGATGACTGTGGTTATGCTTGTTTAGCAATGTTAATTGAGTACTATCATCAACAAAAATTAACGATTGGGGAAGTAAAACATCATTTTCAAAATTATCAAGGAGCTTTAAGTGTTTATAGTTTAAGTCAAATTGCAAATGAATATAATTTGGTGTTAACTGCTTTTGAAATTAGTAAACAAAAATTATCAACATTAACCTTTGAACAACCTTTAATTGCCTATGTTTTAAATGAAACTGGTTATTATCATTATGTTGTTATTTATCAACGGCGTGGAAATCGTTTTTTTGTTGCTGATCCCAGTGCTGAGAAGGGGCATTGAGTTTTAATTGATGATTTTATGATAAAATTTCAAGCAGTAATTATTTTTACTAAAAAAAGAAAAAAGTTTACTTATAAAACAAAAACTTTTTATTTAACTTTTCTTTTTTTTAAAAGAGCAAATTAGTTTTTTGTTGTGAACTATTTTTCTTAGTGTTATAGTAAATTTTTTAATATTATTTGGGAAAAGTTTTATTAAAGTTTATTTTGATCGGTTAACAACAACTTTTCATCAAGAAGTTTTAATTTTCTTTGCAATTTTCCTAATCATTTATTGTTTTTGAGTTCTTTTCAGTTATTTTTTTCAAAAAATTCTTGTGTATTTTCAACAAAAAATAACAAAAAGAATGCTAACAACATTTGTTAATAATTTAGCACACCTTTCTATTGTTGAATTTGAACGATTTATTACTAGTGAATGGTTAAAACGGCAAGCAGATGTTATTATTTTAGAAACTTTTTTAGGAACAACTTTTCCGCAACTTTTATTTAGTTTTTTAATGTTAATTATTGGAGTTATTTTCCTCCTTAATTTAAATGGCTTAATTTTGGCAATTGTTTTATTAGAAAATGTCATTATTTTTTTCCTATCTTTTTTGTTTTTACAAATTAACAAGTTTTGATACCAACGTTGATATCAACAAGGATTGGAATTTGAAAATACTACATTAGAATTGTATCAAAGTCTTAAATTTCAAAAAAGCCGGCATTTGGAAGGTTATTTGAATTACCAATGGACCAAAAAACTTACTACTTTTTTGATGGAAACTTATGGTTTTGAAAAAAATAATATTATTCAAAAGTTAATTTTAAATTTTATTTCACAGCTTGCTACTTTTTTAATTTTCTATTTGGCAGTTAATTTTATCACAAAACAGACTTTAACAATTGGTAATTTAATGTTTTATAGTGTTTTAACTAGTTTTATTAATGATTTTACAACACAATTATCAGGATTAATTGTTGAGAAAGGGAAATTAGAAAAAGCTTTTCAACAAACAGTATTTTTATTGTTTCTAGAACAACACGAACAAAGGCAGTCAGATTTGCCATCTATCAAATCTTTTACCGTTACAAATTTAAGTTATCTTCTTAATGATAATTTTATTTTAAAAAAGATAACAATAGTCTTACCAAAACATTGTTTTATTAAAGGGCGTAGTGGTTCGGGTAAAACAACTTTGCTAGAAATCTTAGCAAAATTATGACCGATTTCAAGTGGGGAAGTAATCCTTAATGATCAATTTGATTTAGCAATGCTTAGTGAAGAAGTAATTCGAACAAAAATATTATTGTTTCATCAAGATGATTTTTTATTTGCTGGTAGTGTCTATGATAATATTATTAATTTTAAACAGGATTGTGACTATCAAGTTCTAACATTACCAGCTGTAAAGCAATTATTAACTCACAATCGCTTAAGTCTTGAGCAACTAGTTTGCAACAATGGTGAAAACTTATCAAAAGGACAACGCCAAATTATTTTATTTTTAAATCTTTTGTTGCAATCTTGTGATGTTTATCTCATTGATGAAGTTTTAAGTAATGTTGATTATGAAAGCAAAATGCTTTTATTAAACTTACTATTTACTTTGAAATCTGAGCAAATGATTATTTATGCTGGGCATGATCCTCTTGTTGAACAATTTTTTGTAAATGTCATTGATTTAACCAAACTTAATTTAATGGCGGTTAAAAATGAATAAGAAAGGTATTATTTTAATGTTAACTTGTTGTTGTTTCTTAATTTCTTTTTTTGTTTTGCTTGCTTATTATCCCCTTCAATTATATTATGAGGGTTATTTAACAATTTTAAAAAATAGTACGGAAGAATTAAATTATGTTTTTGTTCCAAAAGAGATATCACGTGTTGGGAAGAAAATTAGGGAAGTTAAATTAGAATATTTTGTCCAAAATTATTGACAAGCACTGGTTGTACAGATTAAATGAGAGAATAACTATTATTTAATTTTAAATCAAACTGATCTTACTGTTGATTTTTGATATTTACCGGCTAAAATTTATTTTGGTCAGCAAACAACATTAGATTATTTACTGAAGATAATCATTTAATTTGTTATAATAAAACAAGAAAGTGTTAGGTGTCAAGGTGTGGTAATGAAAGATGATTTTGCGATTTATAATGAAACAAAATTTGATATTAAACCATATCAAGTTGATTTTATGGCAATTTTTCAGAAAATTAAAGCAATATTAAATATTATTGATCCATTGGAATTATCATTGCTTATTGTTGATGCAAAAGAACAATTAACATTAAATCAAAAATATCGTCAAAAGAATTATGTGGCAGATGTTATTACATTTGCTCTAGAAGAAGAAAACAGTGTTGATTTACTGCAATTAACAGGATTACGCAGTTTGGGGGATATTTTTATTTGTTATGAAAAAGCGTTGGAACAAGCACAAACATATAATCATTCAGTGCGGCGTGAATTTGCTTTTTTATTTACCCACGGGATGTTACATATTTTGGGTTATGATCATCGAACACCAACGGAAGAAGAAATAATGTTTAATTTACAACGAAAAGTCCTAAATGATTTACAAATTCATCGAATTCCAATAGAATAAGAAGAGAAGAGGAAAGGGATAGACACAATGGCAAAAGGATCACCAACAAAGAAAAAGATTTTTTTTAAACTACGAAACAAGTTTTCAAATGCTTTTCGTGGAATTTATACAGCAATTAAAGAAGAATCAAGTTTAATTATTCATATTATTGTATCATTAGTTGTAATTGGACTAGGAATTTGACTACAAAAAATGGTTCCGCATGAGTTTGGCTATGTACAATGAGCAATTTTGTTATTAACAATTGGAATTGTGATTGGGTTTGAATTAATTAATACGATGGTTGAAAACTTTGTTGATTTATTATCATTTGAATATAATATTAAAGCTAAAAAAATTAAAGATATTTGTGCCGCGGCAACCTTAATTAATTCAATTTTGGCAATTGCAATTGGACTATTAATTATGTTACCGCCACTAGTTGATGTTATTAAATTATATTTAAAGATTAATTAAAAGGAGTTAGAAGAATGGCAAATTATTTTGAAAAATTAAAATTATTAAGTGCAAACGCATATGCTCCATATTCTAATTTTCATGTTAGTGCAATTTGTGTCTTAAAAGATGGAACAGAAGTGAGTGGTGTTAATATTGAAAATGCCGCTTATTCGGTGACAATGTGTGCGGAACGAACATGTTTGGCACAAGTTTATACTTTAGGTTATCAAAAAGCAGACATTATTAAACTGTTTTTATATACTGATAGTAATCAAAAAGGGTCACCATGTGGGATGTGCCGACAATTCTTATGAGAATTAGTTGGTCATGATGTGCCACTTGAAATTTATAATCAAAAGGGTGAATCATATGTTGTAACAATTGCTGATTTATTACCATATGGGTTTACGAAAGTGGATTTACAATAAGATTATGGCGAAAAAACATAATGAAGAATTAGATTTATATGATTTAGCCCACGGCCATGAATTAATTACTGACCATAGTTATCGCATTGTTGATAATGAACATTTAAAAGATTATATGAGTAATAATGCCCTTTATATTAAATTATTTTATACTTTTCATGATAAGCGGATTTTATTAATGCATCATACGTGGTGAAAGAAAACTAATAATGATTTAGAAGCATATTGTAAAAAATATATTACTGATTTAACGAAACGATTACGAATTGAGGAAATGGTATTAACACCAGCTGAACTAGAACAAAAATGAGATTTACAAGAATATGACATTCCTGGCTATGAAGATGTTCTTTTAAAAGCAGTTGCAATTCGGCCGTGAGTAAAAAATGATAATAATAAAAAATGAGTAGTGGTAGTGCATGGTCTTAATTCGCATAAGTTTCGTGCTATCTTTTTTGGTTTAATTTATTTGCGACTGGGTTATAATGTTCTTGTTTTTGACCAACGAAATCATGGAGAATCCACAGCGAAAATAACAACAATGGGATATTATGAAAAATATGATTTAGCAGCAGTTGTTAATTTTTTACAAACAATAATTGATCCAAAACTTAAAGAACTTAACTTTCATGGGTGATCAATGGGAACCTTTGTAATTATGGAATATTTAAAGTTAGCATTTGCTAAAAACAAATTAATTAATAGTGCGATTTTAGATTCAACAATTAGTAATTTAAATGCCTTGTATCGTTATTATATGTTAAAGATTAAAGTAAATTATTATGAGCACTATTACGCTATTCGGTGCTATACGATTGATACCCGCGGTTATGATCCTGAACAAATTAATCCTGGTGAAAATTTAGATCAGTTGGCAAAATTACCGGTTTTATATTTGTTAAATAGAAAAGATCATGCAACTCCTTATGTAATGGGACGCGAAGCTTATCAAAATAAACGAAGATATGAACGTAAAAAAATTAGTAATCGAGTTGTTTTTAACTGTGATCATGTGCGGGGAATTTATTATAATCCGCCACAATATTTAGCAGCGATAACAGCATTTATTACTAATGCAAAACGAAAATAGTGATAAATAACTAATATGTTATTTATCACTATTTTCGTTTTTTGTTTGCTTTTTTATTTCTCATTTTTTGTTTAATGTTTTGATAAATTGTTTTATATCATAAGGTGCGATTTTGATGCTTATTAAATACCCGATACATTCCATTGTTGAAACTTTGCAAGAGAACATGGAAAGTAGTAAAGACAACTGTAAAAACAAAGATAATAAAGAAAGTGGCTTGAACTTTTGTTAACCCAGCAATGAGGGGATTATCAATATTCAAAAAAGGATAGGGATAAGCTCAAAATGTATCACCATCACGGTTTCAAGCGGCAGCACGAATTAAAACATACATTAAATAAAAGATTGGATAGCTTAAACTAATTCATCAATCTTTTGTTAAAAATTCTTTTTTTCAGCTAAGACGACGATCACCAAATGATAATAAGGTATAAACAAAAAACAAGATGGGCATAATAAAGTGGGTGACAACCGTACAACTAATTTGGGCTTTAGTGTACTCAGCAATAGTTACTTGCCCATTCTTATACCCAATAATAATTCCAATTCAAAAAATAAAGAATATTAATAAGTTTCAATTTAAAATGCTTAATTTAAAGTTTGTTGAAAAAAATCAACTTTTTTGTTCACGATGATGGTTAAAAATTGCTAACATTAATCAAACAATCGTAATGATATTAACCTGAACTGAATAAAAACTTAATAATATATCATAATTTTGTAAACTAGAGCGATAAGAATTTTTATCGACATATCAGAACTCTTTGAAAATATCAGCATAAAAACCATAAGCTAAAAAAGTAAAGGCTAAAATGGCAATTATTAATTTATAATATCAAAGATAATCTTTATATCAAATTCGATAAGTTCAACGTTTCATAGTTCCTCCTTGATAATCTTTTAAATATTATCATAAGAATACTTTGATAAAAAGATAATTTTTATGATTTTATATTCTTTGTTAAACTAAAATAAAAAAAATTTCCAAATTATGGCGGTGTTATTTTATTTTTTATTGTTAATTATGCCTTATTAAATATGCGAGTTGGCCAAATTAAAGATATTTTGTTTCGAGAAGAGACAGGTTGGAGCGAAGATGGCATCCGTTTTTCAGAAAAAAATAAAATTACACAGTTTAATAATGGTGATATTGTTTTGCCAAGTGAGAATGGTATTTTATCTCAAATAGATTTAAATTCAAAAATATTGAAACGAAAAAGCGATAGTTTTTTTAACAGCAATTATTAAATTACAAAATGACGTTTTTTGAGGACAAAGGTACGATACAGTTTATCAATATAAATATGTCTGAGATGACTGGAAGGAGAGAGGTACTATTTTTAAAGATTCAGACTATGATTATGGTAATTATTCAACATTAACATTTTTACAAGATGGAACAGTGTTAGCAACTTGGGGTAAAAATATTTATCATTTATCTTCGACAGGGACAAAAGTTGGATTTATTAATGGCAAATATTTTGCTAATGATATCCAAAATGTTATTCAATTATCAAACGGAAAAATTTGAGTACAAACTGATGAAATTATTTATGAGCTTGATTTAAGAGATTTTTAATATTAAAAGTAATCCGTGAATTAAACCTAGTACAATTAGTGCAATAACACCACTACAAGATGGAACTGTTTTTAATTGCGGGGGTTCCTTTAACGGGGAGTAGCAGAGCAAAATATGATATGTATGTGCTGAACGCCCAAGGAAGTATTCAAAATTATTTTACAGATTATGATAAACCCTTTATTGAAGATAGTACGATAACTTCGTTAATTCAAGTGCAAGATGGCACACTATTAGCGTTAGCAACCGGTGAAAAATGAAGAATATATCAATTAAATACGGAATAGTTTAAAAATATTCGCTTTATTGAAATGCTTTGTTATAATTTTAGTAAAGTTAGGAATAAGGTGAATATATATGGCAAATAAAATTAAAATTGAAAAAATGCAATCATTGATTGCTCGTGATTTAACACTTATTATGCAACGTGAAATTCGTGATGAAATTTTAAATACTTTGTCAGTTAATGCGGTTAAATTATCAAATGATTTAGGGCATGCCAAAGTTTACTATTCTTCATTATTGACAAAACCAGAATTAGAACTTACTAATGTCGTACAAGAATATAAAAATGAGATTCGTAGTAAATTAGCACATAAATTGGAAATTTATCGTTGTCCAGATTTAGAATTTATTTATGATCATTCATTAGATAATGCAAATAATATTGAAACAATTTTGCAGAAACTAAAATAAAGCAAAAAATTATAAGGTTTTTTATATTAAAAATTATTATTTTGATAATAAAGATATAAAATATTTTCTAATAAGGCGGCAATTGTCATTGGTCCAACTCCACCCGGGACAGGGGTTATCATTTTAACTTTTGGAAGAACATTTTCAAAATCAACATCGCCACATAGTTTATTGTCTTGGTCTCGATTAATACCAACGTCAATAATAATGGCATTTTCTTTTATTATTTCAGAAGTTATTATTTTTGGTTGTCCAACAGCAACAATTAAAATATCAGCTTGTTTTGTAAAAAAACTTAGATTTTTTGTTTGCGAGTGACAAACCGTAACAGTGGCTGAAGCGTTTATTAATAAGTTAGCAAGTGGTTTACCAACAATATTACTGCGGCCAATAACAACAACATGTTGTCCCGCCAATTCAATTTGATAATGTTTTAATAGTAACATAATTCCTTTTGGTGTCCCGGGTAATAATTGATAATGACCAAGCATTAGATTACCCAATATTTTGGGGGTAAAACCATCAACATCTTTTTTTATTGTAATACTATTAATAATTTTTTCACTATTGATATGGCGGGGCAAAGGAAGTTGTACAATAATAGCGTCAATGGTTGAATCATGATTTAATTGATTAATAATATTAAGAAGTTCTGCTTCTGTTATTGTTTCTGGATGTGTTAGGACATTACAAATAATTCCTACTTTTTCACAGGTAATTTTTTTATTTTTAATGTAAGTACTACTTGCTTTATTATCACCAATTTGAATAATTGTTAAATTAGGAACACGATGGTTCTTTTTTTTAATTTCGTTAACTTCTGTTGTAACTTTTGCTTTAATTAAGTCACTAACCATTTTTCCATCAATTATTTTGGTCTTATCCATTAAGGTTTCCCTCTTTTCTATGCTAAAATGTTTTTATATAAGTATTGTATCTGAAAGGACCATAAAAATAAATGCAAAATACAATCATTTTTTAAAGTGCACTAGGGAATAATAATTCAATTTATGCTGATGCTATTATGATTAGAAAAATTGTCTTTGTGGATGAACAACAAGTTCCTTTAGTAGAAGAAGTTGATCAGTATGATCAAACTGCTGATCATCTTGTTGGATATCATAACAACGAGCCAGTGTGTTGTGCGCCTATTTTGCAACAAAACGGGAAGTGGTTTTTAGGACGGATTGCTGTTCTTAAAAGTTATCGTCATCAGCAGGTGGGAATTTTATTATTACAAACCTTATTAAAATATGTTAAAACCAAGCATCAACCTGTTGCTGTCTATTTATTTGCGCAAAAGCAAGTTGTTGGGTTTTATGCAAAATTAGGTTTTATTAAAAATGGGGAAAGCTTTATTGATGCAAATATTGTGCACTTTCCAATGGTTTATTATTATAATAACAATTAAAAGGAGTTGAAAAAATGGAAAAAATCATAACAATTGGGGCGAAAATTAATTTAACAGCCGATAATTTAATTAAATATGGGGATTACATTGCGAAAGTAAAAGCTTTTAATTTTAACCATTTACCAAAAAAGGCAAAGTTTATTTTAGTAACGGCAATTAATCCAACCAAAGCAGGAGAAGGAAAAACAACTTGTTCAATTGGGATTGCAGATATGTTAAATCATTTAGGCTATCAAACAACCTTAGCACTACGAGAACCATCATTGGGTCCAGTTTTTGGGTTAAAAGGATCAGCGACTGGTGGTGGAGAATGTGTGATGCAACCAGAGAACGAAATTAATTTACATTATACTGGTGATTTTCATGCGATTACAACAGCAAATAATATGGTTAGTGCCATTATTGATAATATCCTTTATTGGGGTAATGCTTTACAAATTGATCCTGCAAGAGTGGTTTGACAACGTTGTTTAGATGTTAATGATCGTGCGTTACGAAGTGTTGAAATTAAAATTAACGATAAAATTCAACGAAATGAGCATTTTCAAATTACAGCTGCTAGTGAAATTATGGCTATTTTAGGATTGAGTAAGGATTTTAATGATTTACGTCGTCGTTTAGATCAAGCAATCGTTGCTTATAATTATGAAAATAAACCAGTTTATTTACACCAGTTACAAATTACAGGTTCATTATTAGCGCTGTTAAAAGATGCTTTATTGCCAAATTTAGTTCAAACAAAATATGGAACACCATTGTTGGTTCATTGCGGTCCTTTCGCAAATATTTCCCATGGTGCAAATTCTTTAATTGCAACTGATTTAGCCTTAAAATTAAGTGATTATGTTGTTAGTGAAGTTGGGTTTGGCAGTGATTTAGGGTTTGAAAAATTTAATGATATTATTAACTTAAAAGAAGAATATACTCCTGATTGTACAGTATTAGTGGCAACAATTCGAGCTTTAAAATTACACGGTGGTGCTGATGAAACAAAATTGGCATCAGTTGATTTTGCTAGTTTGCAAAAGGGGTTAGCTCATTTAGAACATCATATTAAAATTATTCAAAATTATCATTTAAACTTTGTTGTTTGTTTAAACCAATTTGCAACAGATAGTCCAGAAGAAATTACATTAGTAACAAATTGATTAGCAGAACAAAAAATCCCGTTTGGAATTAATAACACTTATCATCTTGGAATTAAAGATAATCCAATGTTAGTTGAAACAATTATTAAACAAACAACACAACCACAGCAATATCAATTATTATTTAATCCGCTCACAACTTCATTATCAGACAAAATTAAAATTATTTGTGAAAAAATCTATCAAACAACGAAAGTTACTTTTAGTTCTGCTGCAAAAGAAAAAATTGCTTTTTATGAACAAGATAATAAATATAAAGATTGGCCAGTTTGTATGGCTAAAAATCATCAAACAATTTTTGGTAATAAAGATCCTAATGATAATCACATTACTATTCGTGATCTTAAAATTAATTCTGGAGCAGAATATTTTATTGCCTATTTAGCTGATATTATTACAATGCCGGGATTAAATAAAAATCCCAATGCCCTTGGGATTGATGTTGTTGATGATCAGATTATAAATATTAAATAATTTTTGTTATAATTATATTGAATTAAAAATAGGGGCGAATTTAATGCAGAAAAAAGCAAAATTTTTAGAATTAAATAGTATTGTTAGCAAGCAACTTAATTTAGCAAGTAATATTCGTAAAAAAATGCATGAAATTTTTACTACTTATAAAAAAAGTTTTCAAAAAATAGGTTATCAAGTCATTGCCCTTGGTGAATACGGTTTTAAAACTTTAACCAAATACGATAAACTTGAATTGGAATTAGCGGTTGTAAAATATGCTCCTAAAAGTAGTAATGGATTACGAGAACGGATGTTCCAAGCTGTTCTTGGTGAAATACGAAAAAACGTTAAAAAGGGGACAGTTATTAAAGATACCCAAAATGAGGGGTACTTAGAATATCAAATAAATGATGAAGTAAATCTTATTGTTCGTATTATTCCTTTTTGTTATAAAAAGAATGCTGAAGGCGAATTAACATATATTTTTTGACGGAATGGAATTGAAAAAAGTGATAATGTAATTCAAGTAGTACAAGGTTTTAATAAAGCTAACAAAATTTCAAATAATTTATTGCGAATATTAATGAAAATGATTAAGTATGTTCTCAAAACTGATTTTACTTATTATTATATTTTATATACGTTAACATTACGATGATTTTATGAGTATTTTGTAAAAAAATATGATAATTATTTACAAAAAATTGATGCAAGTAAAAGAATTGAAAAAGAAGACTTACTAAAGTATCGGAATATTAATTTTCAAAAAAATTGATTTTTAAATAATATTGATGGTGAAGAATTAATTTTTTATATTTTAGAACGTTATTGGAAAACAGAAACCTACTATTTCCGTGAATTTGAATTTATTGAAGAAGAAATTTTTGAATCAATTTCACGTTATAGTTGGTATACCAATAATTGTTTTTTAACACCATATGATTATTATGTGGACTTTAAAATTTATAATATTAAAGAATTTAATGATTTGAATTATGTTCAAGGAGAATTAAAACACGCTGATTTTTCGCGAATTCAATATGATTATTGTCGTAATCATGATTTAGGAATTTATGTAACACCAGTTAAAATTAGTGGTGTTGTTGGTTTTATTGCTTATGCAATTAATTTCAAGAAAAAAGCAACAACATTATTTAAAAAATTAGATCCAGCAAAACGGAAAGATGCAATGAGTGTTAATCAACGTGAAATTATGGAAGAGTTAAATTTAATTGCTCATAAGTGGTTAACAACATATCGCAAAAAATTAACTTATGTTAAAGTTTATTTTGATAAAAAATATCCAATTATTTCTTCATCAAACTATTATATGCGGTTACAAGCAATTATGACTTCGGTTGATAGTTTAAAAAATGATGATTATATTGCTGGAAATGATAATTAAACCCGTTGTTTTCCTTACCTAATTAATCGGTTTTTATGGATATTTTTTTCGTAAAAAGGAGTAAAAATAATGTATAATATATAAGTATAATAGTATACAACAGTCACTTAGAGATTGTTTCTTATAAGGATTGGAATGGCAACACTTTTTAGGACACTTTTTATGTAGACTTCTGATTTCTAAATTCAACTGGAGTTAAGTAATTCAAACTACCATGAATTCGAATATTGTTGTATCAATTAATGAAATTAAATAGTTCCAACTTTAATTGTTCTAAATTTTTAAATTTTCGACCATTAATAAATTCAGTTTTAAAAGCTTTATAGGTTGTTTCAGCTACTGCGTTATCGTAAGGGCAACCTTTTGCACTTAATGATCTTTTAATATTAAATGTTAATAAAATTTCTTCAATAATTTTATTTTTAAATTCATTACCACGATCTGTATGAAACAACCTAATTTGATTTAGTGGTCATGTTATTTTATAAAATGCCTGCTGAACTAGTTCAGCAGTTTTATTTGTTCCAGCGCTATAGCCAATTACTTCACGGTTAAATAAATCAATTAGTAAGCAAATATAATGTCATTTTGAACCAACTTGAACATAGGTTAAATCGCTCACAATAACTTCATTTTGTCTTTTATTACTAATTTGATCATTATTTACAGGAGATTTATGATTGCGATATTTTAATTTAGTATATTTTGATACTAAATTATTTATTGCCATAATTCTTCTAATTTTTTGTCGAGATAAAATAATGTTCTTTTTTGCTAAAATAATTTTAATTTTTCTAGCATCATAAACTTTATAGTTTTCTTTAAATGCATTGATAACTTCATTTTCATAAATATTAATTTCAGTTTTAGTGATCTTATTAATTTGATAATAATACTTTGATTTTGCTATTTTTAATATTTGACACATTTTCCTCACTGAATATTTGTCTTTATTGTTAGTAATTAATATTACTTTTTGCCGATTATCAGTGCTGCTTGCTTTAAAATATCATTTTCCATTTCTAGTTGCTTATTTCGTTTTCTTAGTTCAATTAACTCATTTTCTTCTGGTGTTCTGTTATCTTTTGCTTTAAAAGAACCATAATTCTCAAATTTTTTTACTCATTGATAAAGAACTGCCTTTGAAATTTTATATTCGTTAACAATTTCAATATTACTTTTACCATTTTTATATAACATTACGATTTGTTTCTTGAATTCATCGGTGTACTGGTTTTTTGCCATTTTTATATTCCTGCTTTCCTAATAATTTTAGCTTATTTTTTTACAGTCTACATAAATATGGTCCAAGTTATTGTAACCTATCCAGATTAAAAAAATATATTTATACGGGGTGAAAAAAGTGTCAGTTTTAGGAAGCAATAATTGCAGTCAGTTCTATGATAATGTAATCCGGGAATTATCATTGATTGTAAATAATGAAAAAATTATTTCACATGATAATCCTGTTTTAGCATTAGATATTATATTATATTATGAAAAGTGCAAAGTATAGTGCAGGGCAAAAAGATGAAATTTTGAAACAAATGATTCTTGAACGAACAAAAACATTAGAATTTAAAGTTACTGCGTTAATTAAAGAATATGCGCAAGTTTATCAAAAAATTTATCAAAAACCATTAGATTTACAATATGCTTATATTTCAATTTTGAAAAAAGTAAAATATTTTGTGCAAGAACGTTATGGTGAACGTTTATTCATTATTCGCATTTTTTATTGTCGATACTTAGAACAAGGACAATGACTTGAATTGGTTGATGGAATTATTGCAGAATCACAACGAAGAATGCAAGCTGTTTTTTTACTAAAAAGGAGCAGTAAGGTAATAATAACTAAAATCGATATATTAATATTTTAATATATCGATTTTTATTTGTATAATTAACATAATTAACAAGAAGATAAGAAAGCAAGGTGAATTTGATGGCAAAAATTATATTAGTTATTACAGGAAGTGTTGCCGCTTATAAAGGACTTGCTTTATATGAGACATTAAGAAAAGACCATCATGTTGAATTAATTTTAACTCAGGGAGCCTTAAAGTTTTTAAAAGTAGTTCCTCCGATGGTTAAAACAGATATTTTTACGCAACACTATTATGATAAAAAAGATCCATCAGAGCACATTACAATTGCGGCTGAAACTGATTTATTTATTGCCTATCCGGCGACCCAAAATTTTATTGCTCAAATAACTCATGGTTTTACCGATAGTTTGGGAAGTCTAGTTTATAGTGTTGTACAAAGTCATAAAATGGTTTTTCCAGCAATGAATAGTGGGATGTATTTTTCTGCAGCTAATTTACGTAATTTAATACAATTAACAAATGATGGTGTTCAGGTTTATGAACCGCGGTCGGGAATGTTAGCATGTAATACAACAGGAATTGGCCGGGCTTGAGAATGAGAAGATGTTTTAACTGAAATCAACCATTTTTTACATTGAAAAGAACTACGACAAGATAAAAAAGTGATGCTTAATTTTGGCCGCACAAGAACATTCCTTGATGATATTCGTTATCTTACTAATAATTCAAGTGGTAAAATGGGTGATGCTTTACATACTGTTTTAACTTGAACAAAGTGTGCTCTAACAACAGTTGTTGGTGATTGTGATGTCCCAATTTATTAGGATCATCAGAAGGTAAATACCAATCAGGAGATGTTAACAACAATGTTAGAACAGTATTCACAACAAGATGTTGTTATTGCTTGTGCCGTTTTAAATGATTATCAAGTTGTTAAACCGATTATTGGAAAAATTAGTAAGTGAGAACATCCCCAACTTGATGTAACATTAACTTCAAACATTGATGTTTTATCTGAATTAGGGAAATTAAAACAACACCAAATTTTAGTTGGTTTTAGTGTTCAAAATGATTTTGATTTAGCTTATGGCCAGCAAAAACTAGTTGAAAAAATTTAGATTTAATTGTTATTAATCAAATTAAAGCGATGGGATCTAATCAAAATGAAGTTATTTTATTAACCGAGAATATGCATTGGCAAATTCCTAACCAAAGTAAAATTATTGTTGCTCAAGCAATTTTAACAGCAATTAATGAAATTATAGAAGAGAGAGATAAATAACAATGAAATTATTAGTAGATATTGGTAACACAGCAATTAAATTTGCAATTCTTAATCCCGCCCAAGAAATTACATCTTTTTTAGCAATTTCTAGTCGGGAATTAATTGTAGAAAATAATTTTCGCCAAAAAATAATAACAGCCTTAGATAAAATAAAGTTAACTTTAGCAAATTTAACATTATTATGTTTATCATCAGTTCGACCAATGTGAGATGATTTATTTTATCAATTAGCCCTTGATTTACAAATTCCGTTTTACCAAGTTAAAAAAAATTTAACAATTGAACGATTAGCAATTGACATTCTTAATCCACGGAATCTTGGGGCTGATTTAATTGTTGGGTCATATGCAACATTAGAATTATATTCAGCACAAGATGTTATTTTAGTTAATATGGGAACAGCTACCACAATTTCATTATTGAAACAAGGAACCTTATTGGGAACAATTATTATGCCTGGATTAGAAGCTGCTGCTGAAGCACTATTTAATCGAGCACAGTTATTACAAACATTTGATTATTCTTATGAAAATGCAACTTTAGGAAAAAATACTAAACAAGCAATCAATATTGGATTAGTTAATGGTCACTTATTAACTGTAAAGGCTTTTGTTGACAAACTTACAACTCAAGCAACTGCTCCACAAGTGGTGCTAACAGGGGGCAATGCAAGTTATATTAAAGATTTAGTTCCTTATCAATATGATAAAAGTCTTCTTTTTAAAGGGTTAGTAGCGATTTTACAAGATAATAAATTAATATAAAAAAATAGGACATCTGTCCTATTTTTTTATATTTTTGAGATATTTTAATAATTTAAAGTCCATTTAGGTATTTATACATTTTATTGCTCGTTCCTTTATTTTAAATAAAATAAAGATTACCTAACATGTCCAATTTTTTATTTGATTTACTTATTTGTCTACTTAAGACAAATTAATAATAGCATAGATTTCAAAAATTACAATAATTTTGGATAAAATTTCTTGCTTTTTTTCTTGCTTTTATACTATTTTTACAAAAAAAAAAAAAAAAATTGAAGAAAAATGAACAGCCTATAAGAAACTTCAATTAATTTTTATAAATGTATGAAAAACAAACTTTTAAGATTATTTTATATTTAAATATTGCCACAAAATACAAATTTTAGCACAAAAGGAAAGGCTAGAATAATTTAAGAAAGATATAAATGTAACAATATTTATTTTTCATACATAAATATCTTAAACTATATTTTACTAATAATCAATTACTTTTATCAAAAAATATTCTAAAAAGCATTAAAAGTCATCTTAATCAATGTTAGGAATAACTCAAAAAATGATATAATGAATCAAGAAGTGGGTGATTTTAACATATGCATGATGGTATTTTTTTAATTAATAAACCAGCTGGAAAAACAAGTAATCAAATTATTCAAGATATTAAGAAAACCTTGATGATTAAAAAAATTGGCCATGCTGGAACTTTAGACCCTTTAGCAACAGGCCTTTTGGTGGTATTAGTCAATAATGCGACTAAAATGAGTGAATATTTGTTAACAGCAGTTAAAGCTTATGATGTTGAAATGCAATTATTTGTTGAAACAGATACTGGTGATATTACTGGCAATGTTGTTAAGGAAGCGCCCCCCTTTAAGCTTCGTAAGAAACAATTAAAGAAAATTTTTAGTGAATTTAATGGATTTATGTATGAACAATATCCTCCTAAATATTCTGCTATTAAAGTTAATGGTAAAAAGCTTTATGAATATGCTCGCCGCGATGAAGTAGTTGAAATTAAACCACGAACAGTTACAATTAAAGAAATTAAGTTGAAAAAATATAATCATCATGACCATACTATTACATTTAGTGTTTTATGTACCAAAGGAACATATATTCGTAGTTTGGTTATGGACCTTGCCGCAAAATTAAATACGATTGCAACGGTTAAAAGTTTATGTCGAACGCAATCAGGGAATTTTTTGTTATCAAAAGCAATTGCTCCCGAAGAAGTAAATTTTGATCGCTTAATTTCAATGTATGATGCCTTGTTCACAAATAAACAGCAGTTATTACTTTATCATTATGATGAAGAAATTAGACAAGGAAAACCAATAGTTATTATTAATCATACAGATCCAATTATTTTTATTATTGATAAAAACAAAAATGTTTTAGCAATTTATAAACATATTGGTAAACATGTTTATGCTTGTCAGCGGGGGTTATGGGCAAATATTGATATTAACCAACAACAAAAAATAGATAAGGATGATCATTATTAATGAAAATTTTAACATGAAATAAACCAGCTAATAACGAAGCAAAAATTGTTTGTTTAGGTCTATTTGATGGTTTTCATTTGGGACATTTAAAACTAATTAATCGGTTAATGGAAATTAAAACAAAACAACATTTAACCACATTATTTTTTACAATGTCACAAAGTGTTACTGATTTTTTACATCAAACTGATACAAAATTATTAGATAATAAATCAAAACAACAAACAGCTGCAAAATTAGAGTTTGATTATTATTTAGAAGTTCCATTGACAAGTGAATTTATGAATTTATCTGCGCAACAATTTTTAACAATATTAAAAGAACGGTTTCATGTTGTTAAAATTGTTATTGGGTCTGATTTTCGGTTTGGAAAAAATCGTGAAGGAGATTTTAACCAAATTATCACTTTTTTTGGCCAAGAAAATGTTTATTTAATTACTCGTCAAGATGATGCTTTTTCTTCAACAAAAATTCGTAATTTATTGTTAAACCATGATTTACCAGCAGCAAATAAATTATTATATGAAGATTATCATTTACGTGGTAAAGTAAAACCAGGTAAACAAATTGGACGAACAATTAATTTTCCAACCGCGAATATGTATTTACCACAAAAAGTAATTTTACCTTATGGGGTTTATATCACACAAACTTGAGCACAAGGGAATCTTTATCCATCAATGACTTCATATCGGTTATTTGAAGCAAAGGAAGTTGTTGAAACATATTTACTAGATGTTGATTTAAATTTATATAATCAAGAAATTATTGTTTATTTTAAAAAATATTTACGTGAAAATATTAAAATAAATAATTTAACCGAATTAGTTGATCTTTTAGAACAAGATTTAGTTGATACACTTGCATTTTTTGCGAATAAAGCATAATATTAATGAGGTTGTTATTTTGTTGGTTTAAGATAACCCTTTCTTAAATTCTTTGATTTAACATTATGCGCCACAGTAATGAAGGGAGAAATTTATTAATGGTTTCAAAAGATAGAAAAGCAGAATTAGTATCGAAATTTGGACAAAATGCGAAAGATACTGGTTCAACAAAAGTACAAATTGCTATTTTAACAGAAGATATTAACAATTTAACTGCACACTTGAAAATTCATCGTAAAGATATTGTTTCAAGAAGAAGTTTATTACAAAAAGTAGCACAAAGAAAGCATTTACTTGCTTACTTAACTAAAATTGATTTTAATGAATATAAAGCAATCATTGAAGAATTAGGAATTAGAAAATAAAGTTTAAAGGTTTTAAACTTTTTTTATTTAATAATTTCCTTTTTTGTTTCAATAATAAGATTAACTAAAGAATAATTAATTCATTTGGCATTTAGTTGACCGAATAAAATAAGTGTCAGTTTTTAAAATTTTATAAGTAGATTCAGCTACTGCATTGTCATAAGGATATCCAGGTTTACTATAAGATTTTTGTACATTGTTCTTAGTCAAAAGTTTATAAATAGTACTATTGTTAAATTCACTTCCTTGGTCAGTATGAAATATTTTAATATTTTCTAAAGAAAAATTAAGTTTGTTAAAAGTACTCTCAACTAATTTTTGGATGGGTTAAGATAAATTGGACAACAATAATGTAGAGTAAAAGATTATAATTAAGTTACAATGGAGGTGTAATTATATGGCAAAGAATCATTATACCGATGAATTTAAACAACAAATTGTTGGTCTTTATAAATCAGGCAAAACATCTGGTCAATTATCTAATGACTATCAAATTGGTAAATCCACTGTTTGAAAATGAGTGCATGAATTTAACAATTCAGGATCATTTAAAGCTAAAGACAATCGCTCTGTTGAACTTATGTTTGAATTAATAATCAATGATATTATGTATATTTATTGATTGATTTGTTTAATCGTGAAATTATTAGCTATGATGTTAGTTCTCATAAAGATGCAAAATTAGTTGAAAGTACTTTTAACAAACTTAATTTTTCTTTAGAAAATATTAAAATATTTCATACTAACCAAGGAAGTGAATTTAACAATAGTACTATTTATAAACTTTTGACTAAGAACAATGTACAAAAATCTTATAGTAAACCTGGATATCCTTATGACAATGCAGTAGTTGAATCTACTTATAAAATTTTAAAAACTGAATTAGTCAAAAATAAAAAATTTAAAAGTATTGAAGAATTTAAATTAGAATTATTTGATTATGTTAATTGATATAATAATACTCGTATTCATAGCAAATTAAATTATTTATCACCAATCCAATATAAAAATCTTTACTCTATATAAAATTTGTCCAAAAAACCCTTGCCATTCCAATCATAAATCTCCTGTAAATAAAGACAAAATGAAGTTTGGAATGGCAACACTTTTTAGGACACTTTTTATGTAGACTTCTGATTTCTAAATTCAACTGGAGTTAAGTAATTCAAACTACCATGAATTCGAATATTGTTGTATCAATTAATGAAATTAAATAGTTCCAACTTTAATTGTTCTAAATTTTTAAATTTTCGGCCATTAATAAATTCAGTTTTAAAAGCTTTATAGGTTGTTTCAGCTACTGCGTTATCGTAAGGGCAACCTTTTGCACTTAATGATCTTTTAATATTAAATGTTAATAAAATTTCTTCAATAATTTTATTTTTAAATTCATTACCACGATCTGTATGAAACAACCTAATTTAATTTAGTGGTCGTGTTATTTTATAAAATGCCTGCTGAACTAGTTCAGCAGTTTTATTTGTTCCAGCGCTATAGCCAATTACTTCACGGTTAAATAAATCAATTAGTAAGCAAATATAATGTCATTTTGAACCAACTTGAACATAGGTTAAATCGCTCACAATAACTTCATTTTGTCTTTTATTACTAAACTCACGATTTAGAATATTACTAATTTGATCATTATTTACAGGAGATTTATGATTGCGATATTTTAATTTAGTATATTTTGATACTAAATTATTTATTGCCATAATTCTTCTAATTTTTCGTCGAGATAAAATAATGTTCTTTCTTGCTAAAATAATTTTAATTAACTTCATTTTCATAAATATTAATTTCAGTTTTAGTGTTCTTATTAATTTGATAATAATACTTTGATTTTGCTATCTTTAATATTTGACACATTTTCCTCACTGAATATTTGTCTTTATTGTTAGTAATTAATATTACTTTTTGCCGATTATCAGTGCTGCTTGCTTTAAAATATCATTTTCCATTCGTAATTGTTTGTTTTCTTTTCGCAACTGAATAAGTTCATTTTCTTCAACAAAGCGATTGTCTTTAGCTTTAAAAGAACCAGAATTCTCAAATTTTTTTACTCATTGATAAAGAACTGCCTTTGAAATTTTATATTCGTTAACAATTTCAATATTACTTTTACCATTTTTATATAACATTACGATTTGTTTCTTGAATTCATCGGTGTACTGGTTTTTTGCCATTTTTATATTCCTGCTTTCCTAATAATTTTAGCTTATTTTTTACAGTCTACATAAATATGGTCCAAGTTATTGTAACCTATCCAGTTATTGTGAGCGATTTAACCTATGTTCAAGTTGGTTCAAAATGACATTATATTTGCTTACTAATTGATTTATTTAACCGTGAAGTAATTGGCTATAGCGCTGGAACAAATAAAACTGCTGAACTAGTTCAGCAGGCATTTTATAAAATAACATGACCACTAAATCAAATTAGGTTGTTTCATACAGATCGTGGTAATGAATTTAAAAATAAAATTATTGAAGAAATTTTATTAACATTTAATATTAAAAGATCATTAAGTGCAAAAGGTTGCCCTTACGATAACGCAGTAGCTGAAACAACCTATAAAGCTTTTAAAACTGAATTTATTAATGGCCGAAAATTTAAAAATTTAGAACAATTAAAGTTGGAACTATTTAATTTCATTAATTGATACAACAATATTCGAATTCATGGTAGTTTGAATTACTTAACTCCAGTTGAATTTAGAAATCAGAAGTCTACATAAAAAGTGTCCTAAAAAGTGTTGCCATTCCAATAAAGTGCTTGGTTTTTTTGTTATTTTAGGATATACTTAATACGCTGTTGAACTTTAATTTATTCTGTGATCCAAAATAATGCCAATATGTGAATTCAACAGTCGTAATGTTAAAAAACAACTAAACTATTTTATATTAACTATTTAAAGGAGACTAAATGAATTTTAATACACTAAATTTATCCCCAGCCTTAGAACGAATGATTACTAAGATGGGATATACTAATCTAACTGAAATTCAAGAAAAAGCTATTCCAGTTGCATTAAATAATCAAGACATTATTGGCAAAAGTCATACTGGAACTGGTAAAACAGCCGCTTTTATTTTACCAATTTTACAAAGGTTAGATCCACAATTAAAACGACCACAAGCTATTATTTTATGCCCAACAAGAGAACTGGCAATGCAGGTAATTGATCAAGTTCGAAAATTTGCGACTTATTTAGAAGGAGTAAACGCAACATTATTATGCGGTGGTTCTCATTTACAACGCCAAATTTACTCATTGCGAAAAAGTAACATTGTTGTTGGAACACCAGGGCGAATTGCTGATCATATCAATCGTAATACCTTGCGGTTAAACACAATTAAAACAATTGTTTTAGATGAAGCAGATGAAATGTTAAAAATGGGTTTTAAAACCGAACTTGATAAGGTGTTTGAAAATGCCCCCAAAAAATATCAGACATTATTATTTTCTGCAACAATGCCAAAACAAGTCTTGGAAATTGCTAATAAGTATCAAAATAATCCTGTTGAAATTGTTGTAACAAGAAATGCTACAGAACAAAACAATATTACTCAGTATTATGTTGATGCAATTTCTTATCGTAAAGAAGATGTTTTAATTGCTCTATATAAAAATTTACAACCAAAACGAAGTATTATTTTTTCTAATACAAAAGCTTTTACTGATAAAATTGCTAAAATGCTTGCAACAATTGGGGTTACTAGTTGTGTTATTAATGGGGATAAACGGCAACGTGAACGATTACAAGCAATGCGATCATTTCGTGAAGGAAAAGCAACGGTATTAGTTGCAACTGATGTTGCTGCACGAGGAATTGATATTGATCAGATTGATTATGTTTTTAATTATGATATTCCAACGGAACGAGAAAGTTATATTCACCGCATTGGTAGAACAGCACGAGCAGGTGCTACGGGAGTTGCAATAACGATTGTTTCGAATCGTAATGATTTAAATGAAATTAAACATTTGGCACAATATCAAAAGAAAAAAATTGAATTATTTGATATTACTAATTATAATTTAAAAGAAAAAATAAAAGAATCTAAGAATTTTAGTGGAAATTACAAAAAGTTAGATTCTAAACAAAATAAGAATAGTAAATATAGTAATTCTTATGGTTCATCCAAAACTGACCGTGGTAATTTTAATAAGAGTAATGCCCCACAATTTGGAAAAAATTGCAAAAAAAAAAAAAAAAATTGCAAAAAACAAATTAAAATTTAATTAAATTTTTATTAGAAAGAAGAAGGTTATCTTCTTTCTTTTTATATATCTAAAAAACAATAATGGAATGGCAAGGGTTTTTTGGACAAATTTTATATAGAGTAAAGATTTTTATATTGGATTGGTGATAAATAATTTAATTTGCTATGAATACGAGTATTATTATATCAATTAACATAATCAAAGGGAGTGTTGCATATAAACGGGTATTATTTAATTTATTTAAAAACAAGAAACTTTTTTCTTTTATAAAAACATAATAACACAAAAAAATAAAAATACAAATAATAATTTCATATTTTAGCACACTAAAAAATAGTTTAAAAAACTAAGATTAAATTATTTTAAATTAACTAAAATTAAATCTCATAATTTTTAAATCTAAAATTTTTTTAAATGTTGAGAATGAAAATGTTTTATTACCGTATCCTAAACAAGATTTTACAACTCTTGAAACATCACTTTCAGCAGATACGCCAATATTTCACTCTTTATTTTGATTTAAAATACCATTTTTTAAATTAATAAAATACTTTAATTTAATTCTTTCATTCTGTAATGATTTTAAAAAAGTTATAAATTCGTCGTATTTTCCTTGTAAAAACAATTCCCTTGCGTATAAATAATTTTTAAAGGATTCTTTACTACGATTACCACAATATATATTATTCTTTAATTCTCTTATTGCATGAAACCTATCAAATATAAACATACCATCTAAAATTTTAGCAGTTTTTTTAATTCACTTAGCGCTATCCCCACCAATAATTAATTTAATATTTTCATAATTTGTATAATGTACGATGAAGCTCCAAAAAAACAACTCTTGTTAGGGTTGTTTTTTTATTTGAAATAAAACAACTCCTAAAAGGAGGTAATGATAATTAAACAACAAAAAAATATGTGATGTTAATGATTGCTATAAAGTAATATCATTCATTACCGAAGAATTTGTATCAAATAAAGTTTTATGAACTTGTGAAAAACATAAAGATTTATTAAATCACACAAAAGATAAAAAACAAAAGCGGTTTTATAAACGCTTAGAAAATTCAAAAATTATCTTTGATTGAGAAACTGGGTTTTTAAAACTTAAATTTTATAAAACAACTTAATGCAGTGTGGGACGGTTATTTTTAATAACTAAGTGTTTTTATTCCACAGCCTGCCGAGGCAAGTACTGAAATAGTGTATGAGGAAAAATGTAAATCGGCGCTGGTTTTTATAACTAAGCGATAGTCGTGATAAGTCCAAGGCTAATATCAAACGACAATAAAAAAAGAGATAGTGACTTAAACAATTAAATTTGCGTTTAGCATTCGGTCCTTCATATGGGTGCAAGTAAATTTAATTTCAAAAACTGAGCGTCAAATCCCAGAGCGAAAGCACAAATGGGCACGGAAGAAGGAAGACATATATGTCTGGCGTACCAACTATACAAACAACTACAAATTGTAGAACATTGTAGTTGATTTACCAACATTTACCAAGATTATAGGAGGTTTATATGAAAAAGTTAAATAAAATTTGTCTTAAACAAAGATATTGAGGTTATTGCTCAAAATGTAATCAAGAAAATAAATTAAATCAATTAATGCTTAAAAGTTATCCAGTTTCATTTGAAGAAATGACTGATGAACATTGAGCATTAGGCAGAAAGAATTAAGAGGAAAAATATATGAATTGAGAAATTAATTATAAAAACGCTTGATTAACTTTTATTAGTGTTAATTGAAATAAATGTAAAGATAAAAAATATAAGTGTTATTGAAAAGATAATTCTATTGACATATTAACATTATCAGAATTATATTTTAATTTTAAAAATACAAGCGAGTTAAATAATTTATTAAGATTGAAAATTGTTAGGAGGAATAAATTATGAATAAAAGATATTTATTAGTAATGAGATGATTTGATCATTTTAATGAGGAAGATATTTTTCAAACATCATTTTTTTATACATTAGAAGAAGCAAAGATTACTGCTGAGTTTCAAAATAAACAAGAATGATTAACAACAATTATTGATTTAGAAAGCATTCAATGAGAAGGAGTTGAATAATATGAAAGAAAAAATTAAAATTAGAGATTATGAAATGACATTAGAAGAATATCAAGTAGATACTTTATTAGATATATTAAGAGAATTTATAAAAGCAAATATTCTTAAAAATAGTGAAGAATTGATTAAAAAATTAGAACTTATAGTAAAGGAAAATACTTCAGAATTATATTCTAATATAGAAAAATTAAAAATTATGGACCCTAAAAAATACAATGAATTATTTGGTAAAGGAGATGAATAATATGGAAAAAAATAATATTAGTATTAATGAATTTTTAAATAAATATAAAGCTAACGAAGATGAAGATGATTTTAAATATGATGTTAAAGTTGGTCATTATTTTGTTGAAGGAGATTGGTCATTAAATTTTAAAGAATTACATCTTGATAAATATAATATTGATGAATTTAAACAGTTAATTAAAGATTATGATAATAATCGTAAATATTGAGAAGAAAATGAAATTTGTAAAGATTGTGAAAGAAGAAAAAGACTAAGTGAAATTTGTAAAGGAGATGAATAATATGAACTTAAAAGATTTGTTAAAAGAAATGTTTGATAATTATCCAGATTGTTATAAAGATTATGGTTTAGCAATTATGGATCGTTATGAAATTGAAGTTGAAAAGAAAAAATTAACACCTGAAGAAATTGATAATCTTACTCATTTATATTTTGATAAACCCAAAAATAATTATATTGTAAATGAAGATTAATACTTATTTTAGAAAGGATGATTAAAAAATGAGTAAATATGCTAGTAAAGATTGAATTAAGAAACATTCAAAAGATGGATTATATCTAAGTTATAATGAAAATTATATTTTTTGTCCAACTCATCGAAAAATGTTAAAAGTTGTAATTAATGATTTAAAAAAATTGATTGGAGATGATAAATAATGAATGATGTAGTTAAAAATATAGTAAATAATATTACATTTCAATTTCCTTTAAAAGGAGATGATTTTAAAAATGCAAGTCTTTTAGCGTATAATATTCAAAAAATTGAAGAAGAAAATAAACAAGAATTAACTGAGTATATTTTTAGACATATTAATCATTATGCATTAAATGGTTATCAAGATGTTCATTTAAAAGATATTCCAAGTGCTATTACTAAAAATAATTTTGTTTTTAAAGAATGATTAGAACCTATTCAAAAATTATTAGATGAACATAATAGAATTGGTAAAATAATTACTAATTATAGAAATTATATTGAAAGATACAGAGTTGAAATTAATAATAATTTGACACAAGCTCGCAAACAAAAACAACAAGAGTTTTTAAAAGAACAAGAATTAAAAAAGCAAGAATTAATTGAAAAAGCAAATAATTTAACTGTTGATATGGGTTTAGATATAGACCAAATTCAAGATGAACAAGTTCGTGTAATGGAAAAAATTGAAGAAATTGATAAATCACTTGATCCAAAACAATTAAAAAAAGTTGGTATTAATATTATTAAAGATAAATTATTAGTAAAAGATATTGAATTAATTGGTATTAATGATGATTTTTTACAAAATGCAGATAAATTAGAACTTATTAATTTAATTAAAAATTATTTAATTATTGATGAAAAAATTGTTAAAAATGAAATTAAAAACCAATGAGATAGTAATAAAGATATTAATTTAATTGGCATTAAAGGTATTAATTTTAAAATAAATAAAGGAGATAAATAATATGGCAAATGAATTACAGCAATATATTAAAGGTGCAATTATTAAATATGAAATTAAAGTTAATGATAAATATTTAAAAGAAAATATTTTAGCACTTGAAGAATTAAAAATGAAAAATGGACAATCTTATATGCAATTAATTAATAATGCTGATAATGCTAAAATCACAGCATTAGGAATTATTAAATTAAGTAATAAAGGATTAATTTTTAGTAAAGATTTTAATATTATTCCATTTAAAAATAAATTAACAACTATTATTGATAGTAAAGTTTATTGTAAAAAAATTGAAGAAGCAGGATATAGTCCACGAAAAGCAATTATATTTAAAGGTGAAAAATTTGAATGAGATACTTTAAATTCATGTCCTAAAATACATGATATTAATTTTAATGCAAATACTAGTGATTATAATGAAATTATTGGTGCTTATGCTTTTGCAAAAGATATGAATGGAAATTATCAAGGTATTTTATTAAGAAAAGCAGATATTGATCGTTTAAAAAATAGTAGTCCAAGTGGAAATAGTGAATATTCACCTTGAAATAAATGACCAAAAGAAATGGTTGAAGCTAAATTATATCGTAAATTAGCAT
This sequence comes from Spiroplasma endosymbiont of Glossina fuscipes fuscipes, assembly GCF_049669535.1. NCBI lineage: Bacteria > Bacillati > Mycoplasmatota > Mollicutes > Entomoplasmatales > Spiroplasmataceae > Spiroplasma > Spiroplasma endosymbiont of Glossina fuscipes fuscipes. The sequence goes on along the minus strand of NZ_CP187162.1, from coordinate 911,626 downwards.
TAGAAATGGGTATTGATATTTCAGATATTGATTTAGATGAAAAAGAAATTAAAGAAGATGGTAATTTTGAATATATTCCATTTAATGATATTACTGTCGCCAAAAATAAGGGGCAAATGAGCGATGAACCATTATCAAATAATATAAATACCCCATCTTATACAGAAATAGCGAACACAAACGATAATGTAGTTAAAGAAGAAGATATATCAAATGTAGTACCAGCAGTTAATAACAATGATGAAGAATGAGCAACTTGATAAAAATTGGTATTGACCCATCAGGAACTGGTACTACCGCTATTGCTATTTTTGAAGATAATAAACTTATTAGAAAAGAATTGTTTGATAATAAAGATTGAAAATGTCATGCTACTTATATTATTGAAATTATTTGAGAATATCTATATCAAAATGAAATTATAAATATTGAAAATTGCTTATATACAAATTCTAATGGTTCAAAAGACCGTGATGATTTATTAAGATTATTAGGTGTTGTTGAAAAACAATTTTGAAATAGTATTAATTGAGTATCACCAAAGCATACTAAATCAGTTGTTAAAAATATGGAAAATTTAAGTAAATATAATGATAATTGTTTATGAGAATTTGAAAAAGATGTTAATTTAACTTATGAATATGGTAAAGGTTGATTCTATAATAATGAAAAAATAAGTAATCATCTCCGCGATGCAATTATTATTGCTAATTATGAGGGTTAATTATGAAACAATCATATAATCAAAAAACAGGAAAATATTATTCTAAATTAATTCGTAATGTTAATGTTTACTTAAATGAAAACCAAGAAAAAGTATGAAATGAATTACCTGAATTATATACTAATAATCAAAAAATACAGCATTTTATTAATTATTATATTATAAATAATAAAGGAGGAAATGATAATGAATAAAGTAAAATATAAAATTAACAACGATATTATTTTTTCTATCACAAAGTATTTAGTTGAAAAATATAATATTAAAGAACCTGTTAAATTACAAAAAATTTTATATTTTTTATATTTAGATTATTTAAAACAATATGATGAAAAATTATTTGATGATGAATTTGAAGCATGGATTTATGGTCCAGTTATAAGAAAAATTTTTAACCATATAAGATATAATGGATATAATTTTATTGAAATAGAAAGTTATACTGATAAATATTTAGAAATAGAAAAAATACAATACTTAACAGATGAAAAAGTGAAAAATTTTATTAATGAAAATATAAAAAAATACATAAATATGTCATCAATAGAATTAGTAGAAAAAACTCGTTATTCATTACCATGAATAAAAGCAAGAAAAAATTTAGGGCCACACGATATATCAAAAAATAAATTATTATTTAAAGATATTCAAGAATTTACAAAAGGCAACAATGATAATGAATAACTATATATTATGTTATAAAACCTTACAAGGTAATAGGCCTTGTAAAACACCATTAGGTAATTATATTACTGGATCAGATATTGAAGATATAAATATTAATTCAACTGAATACTGAGAATATTATAAAAAAACATATGGGGAAAAGAATTTAGTTATATTAGAAAATAAAAAAGGAGGTTAAATAAATGTGTGGAAATTGTAAGTGTCAAAATTGTAAAGATGAAAACAGAAGAATTAGAAAGAAAAATTATGCTTTTGAATTTTGTGAAGAACAAATAAAGAGAAATCCAAATCAATTTGGAATCAGAATAATAATGCGTATGATAGAAGATAACTTTTAGAAAACAAATAAAAAATAACCTTAATTGGTTATTTTTTTAAATACTATTTGTTAGTTGTCTAATAGCATCTTTTTGTGCTTGTTTTTTGTCGTTTACTTTAACTTGTTTTTTAACATTTTTAATTTGACCTGTTTTTAATGCTAATTCTGTTGCATATTCAGGTCCTCGTAAATGTTTTTCGTGTGCAATAACAGCAGTTCTTAATTCTCTAATTTCTGCTTTATATTTTTTAATTTTTTTAGCAGATAATCCAAGAATACCAAGACTACCCATTCCACCAGCACCTGCTAACACAAGTAAAGTAATCATTAATGTTTCATTCATTTTTTTAATTCCTTTCTTATCCTTACTCAAACAGTGGCCATCCATCCTTTCAGAACAAAATAATTTATAAATTAAACTATATAACCACCCAAAATATCAACCGCCCCTATATAGTTTATCTTAATTTATATTTAATTCTTGTTTTTGTTTTTTAATGTTTTCATTCTGTATATTTTTAAATATATCTTCTGTTATACCATCTAATTTATTTCATGCTTTTGCTATTCGTGGTTGAATAACACGCGGATTAATTCGACAATCTAAACAATGTCTTAAATGGTCTTTTTTTCATTTTGATTTATCAATTCAAATAATAATTAAAGAAATTATTAAAGTAATTAAAGGTAATATTGTAAATACTAATCCCATTTTGGATATTTTTAATCGTGGTATATCAATTTTCATATCTACTTTGGGTTTACTACTAGCAACAAATATACCCTGAATTCCGTGTGTAAATAAAGGTGTTAATAAAATAGCAATGCCATTACCTCAATATTGACCATAATTATACCAATTAATATTATCTTTAATTGCATTAATCATTCCATATTCTAATCAACAATTTAATACTAAAAATATTAATGTATAAAAACTAACTACTCAACTACGAATTTTATATTTTCTTTCTCATTCTCTAATATCTTTATGAGTTCAATTATAAGTCGGAATAGGGTCTTTTTTAAATCAATTTCACGGTAATGCACCCTTTAATCAAGTTGTTTTATCTTGTTTCATTAATTAAACTCCTTTCTAACTTATTTTTTTCTTACGCATAATTACAATATTTTTTATTTTTTCATATATTATATTTTTTTTATAAACTCTTATTTTTTTATCAGATACTTTAAATGAAATAGTATATAAATTATCTTGATTTCAAATAGCAATACAATTATTATAATAATTAATATTATCATTAATTGGATAAAAACTTAACATTCCTGATATGTTATCGTTTCCTAATCCATATACTGATATTTTATATTCATAATTGCTATCATATTTATTAAAAATATAACTTGTGCTTTCTGATATAAAATCACTAGTATCTACAATTTCTCAATAATGATGTTGCGTTGGAGTATAATCTTTTACTTCAATTGTATTATTTTCTCCCATTGTTAAAGTACGACCTAAATTAAAATTAATATGATTATCATTACTAATACTAATACCAACGCCATTTTGGATTTTATCTTGTTTAGTATTAATATCTTGTGATGTTTTTACAATATATTTACCATTTTGCTTATCAATATAATTTTTATCTAAATCACTATTTTTAATAACATCTGATGGAACATCGCCACCTTTTTTTGCTTTTCAAACTCCATTTTCATTATAAATTGTATCATTATCAAATGGAACTATTAATTTAATATATTCGTTATAATCAATCTTACTAAAATCATTAATAGTTGGATAAGTTATATTAATTGAATTATTAGTTTGTAATCGTTCTTTTAATCAAAATAATAATGTTGAATAAAAAGTTTTTTTACTAATATGTTTATATTCTTCCTCTCATGAATGAGCATAATTATCTAAACTATAATTATAAGGTCTAGATACTGTTTTACTAGATATAATATCAATAATTTCACCTGCTAATTTTAAAGCATTTTTAACATCACGAGTAATATTTTCATTTGCCTCAGGGTCATTAGTTTGTGAATAAGCAACGCCACCTTGTGAAAATGAAGCACCACCAGTTAAATCATTAACTCCTTTTGGTAAATATCAATTAATAACTGCTAATAAACAAGCAGATTGAATATAACTTAATCATTTATCATATTCAATTAAACCAGTATTATCTTTTTTTACTCAGGGAAATAAATCTTTTTTATTTATTTTATCGGAAATTGTTCCACCTGATAATCTATCCATTCATAAACTAGTTTTTAAAATAGCATTATAAATTAAATTATCATTATAAGCAGATTGTTTTCTATCATTAATAGGTTGTCAAAGTTTACTTTCTTTCACATCTTCAACTGTTATAAATAACAAATTACTTAAATTATTTTCCATATAAAACACCCCTTAATTGATTACGATATTTATTTTTTAAATTACTTGGCTTATAACTATTAACTCTTGTTCTTGTTTTCTTAATTGTTTTAATAGATTTATTAACCTGATAAAATTTATTATTAACTGGTGTTTTATATAAATTCTTAATGTTTTTAACATCACTTCGGCGTTCACGATACCATTTTTTATTATTAATTTCACCAGCAAAATTAAAATTAAAATGTCCAATTTTTAAATTATTAATAAAGTTTTTAATTTGTTGTAATTTTTGAACTGTTGGTAATGTTAATTTAGTAGTTCCTTTGGGGTATTTTTCTTTTAATGCTTGTGGTAATCGTTTTTTAATATAATCTCTTAAATGACTAGGTAATCATTTTCTTAATCAATATCTTCAAAATAATGTTCCAGCGTTAGATACAGCATTACTTAATAATTTTCAAATTTCAACTGGAACACTAGGATAAACATATGGACCATAAAATTTCGGATTTTTTGCTGTTTTTGTATATATTAAAATAGTTAAATTACCTGTTAAAGTTAACTTATTTGTAATATTAAACATACCGCTATCAAGTCAACTACTATTTAAAGGTTGTCAATTAGTATTTAGATAATTTTCATTTTTAAATTGTTCTCTATTTTGAATATTATTATCTTTTTCTAATTGACTTAATATTTGTTGTATTTCTTTTTTATGACCTTTTTTAATTAAATCTAAATAAGTAAATGGATTTAATCACTGATAAATATCTTCAATTTTATTTGTAATTTTATTATATTTATCAGTAATATAATTAATTGGCTTTAATACTTTATTTTTAACTTGATTAACTCTATTAATTAAATTTACAAATTTACTTATTAAAGGTTTATTTTCTAAATTAGATACTAATAAAGTTAAAACGCGTAATATTAGTAAATTCATTGTTTATTAAGAATTTTTAATTACAACATCAATAGGGTTTGTTTGACCAGTGGCGTTATTTTTACCTTCAATTTGAACGGCAACAGTTTTATCATTTGTAATATTAATTGGTCAATCTTCACCTTTACTTTCAATAAAGTAATCAAAATCACTTTCAGTTAAAGAAATATCTACGGTTTTAACTGCTTTTAAAACAACATCTTTAAATTGTGGTTTTAACTGTTCTGGTGTTGCTTTTGTTGGATCTGCAACATGAATAGTAGGTGTATCTAATTTATTAATTTTACTAATATCAATTTTATTTGGTTCTGGAATTACATAATCAATAGGTACACGATAAGTTTTATTTAAATTATCATATGCTTGTTTAACTTCTTCCTTAGTTGGTGCTTTTTCTAAAATAATCTTACATGTTTTTGGATATAAAATAGTTGGTGTAGCATATTGTACTTTACCAATTCATTTAGGGTTAGCAGTATCATTATCCAAAACTTGTTGAATAGTATCCATATTAATTGGATATGCTCATACTTGTTTATTAATAATTAAACCATTTACATTAGTAAAATTATAACCTTTATCACGGTTAACTTGTCCTTGTGTATATGTTTTTTCTAAATGAAAACTTTTAGATACAGGAATACCCATTGCTGTATTCTCGTATAATTCACCATTAACCATTGCTTTTAATTGGGCTTGTGAACCAATTACTTTTAAATAAGCAGGTGTTAATCCTAAATAGGCTCTACGACCTAAAACCATAAACATTTTATCTGTTGGCAATCCAAAATATAAATTACTAATTTGATTTGTTAATTCAATCAAAGTTTCATTTAATGTAAAGAATGCTTTATTTGCATCATCTGCATTTTCTGCTGTATAACTACGAAATGGAATTACTTCATATTGACCATCTGCTAAGCAATAATCATAAATAGCTTGAATTAATTCACATTCTAAATTAACAAATTTATTCTGTACAACACTAGAAATAGCATTAGCAATAACACCATTTTTAATATTTTGTTCTATTAATGCTAAATCAAAAGCCTCATTCATTAATTTTAAATTAAATCTTTTATCAATAGGAACTGGAATTCTTGTTAATCCCATTGTTTGAGTTGTTCCACCATTTGGTAATGAATAATCATTTTGTCATACCACACGATGAGTTAAATTATATAATGCTTGACCAGCATTTGGTAATCAAGCAACTTGTTCTGCTGTTGCAGTTGCATATTGCATAATACTTGCATATTCATTATATAAAGGTCCACGCAATAAAGCATTAACCATATCAACATATGCTTTTTGATCTGTTGTATTACCTTCCAATGTAAAAGGTACTTGTGGCAAATTAATTGTTGCCATAATATTTCACTCCCTTATTATCTAAGGTTTTTAAGTGTATAATCAGTTATTTTTTTAATTTCATCAGGAGTATATGCTCCTTTTTCTTTAATAGTTTCAATTTCATCATTCTTATTTTCAGTAGATTTTTCAATCATATCTTTAATAAAATTAGTTGGTGAAACTGATGGTTGCTCTTCAACAAACAAATCAGGTTTTAATTCTTTTAAAGTTTGCATTTTTTCAATTAAAGAATTACCACTAACTTTATCTAAATTAGTTTTAATATCTTCAATTTTAGTAGATGGAACATCTTTAAATGCTTTTAATTCATCTAATTCATTAGATAATTTAATAAAGTCTTCTTTTGATATAACATCTTCGCGTTTTTGCACACTTTCTCTAATTTGCTTTGCTTCATTATTAAACTGATTTAAGATATTTTCTGCAATTTCTTCACTTAAACCTTGTTCGATTAATTGTTCTTTTGTAAGTGCCATTTTATAAACCTCTCTTTTTTTATTCTTGTCCGATTAACAAGTCAGCATAAACTCTTTTTTATGGAAAAAGATTAAACCTATGCTTTTAATTATATACCAATAGTTCACAATTACAACACTTTTTATATACAAAAATTACTAAACTTAATATATTTTATTGCTAATTTAGGCTTTAAAACGCGTAATAAAGGTATTTACAAACACTTATATTTATATATAATTTAATTAGTAAATAAAAGAGGGAGATATATACATGAAAAGATTATTAAGTATAATTGGTGCAATTTCATTAGTAGGAACAAGTACAACAAGTTTAGTTGCTTGTAATAAAACACATGAATATACACCAGAAGAATTAGCAAAATTAAAAGAAGAAAACAAAATAAATACAAAAGACCAAACTGTTAGAGATAACTTAGAATGAATAGCACCACAAGAAAAACCATTTAATGAGGTTGATAATAAATGATATTATGTAGTATGAAAAAAAAATGATAAATGAGAAATAATTAAAACTTTAAGAAATTATAATATTGAAGTAGGAAAAGAATATAGTATTTATAAAGATGATAATTATGAATTAAAATTCTTTAAATATCCAAATAAAGATGCATCATTATTTTATTATAGTAAAAGTCCTAGTGTTTTTAGAGAATGAAAAAAAACAAATTCTAATTATTTTAAATCAGTTTATCGTTGAAATTTAGATACTAAGGAACCAGATTTAATTATTGATAATAATGGAAATATAAAAGTTAATGGAGAATAGAAAAAGAGATAATTAAATCTCTTTTTATTTTATCTTGGTTTAATAGTTATTTTAACTGGGACATCACTATTATTTACTATATTTAATACACCCAAAGCATTTAAGTCTATTGTTATATCTTTATCATTACCTCAATAATTAAATCCAGTTCCTAATAATAAGTGGACAAATAATACTTTTGAAAATCTAATTTTTAATTTCATATCATTTGTATAATATGCTTGTAAATATGTTTCTGTAATTTTTGAATTGTCATTATTAGATAATTTTGTTATTTGCAATAAAAAATTAATATTTCAATGATTTTGTTCAGATAAATATTTATTTGAATAATCTCCACTAGGCAAACCACTAGTAGAAGCAGTAGCAAATGTTTGAATATCATTTACTTTTATATTGTCTGTATATAAAGTTATTGTATTCTCAAAATTAATATTATCTTTTTGTTCTAATCCTGCTTTTTGTAAAGTTATATTAGATAATAAACCACCACTAAAATTGCAACTATTAGCCCCACCTAGAAAATTAATATTTCTATCTTTAATAAATCGCTCTATATCAGGTTTAAAACATCTAACTTGTAAATTATTAAGATTACTTATTTCTATTGTTTTATAAGAACTAATAAATTTATCAATACTTTGAATTGTTGGGTCAATTTGTCTTAAATCAATTTCAGTTTCATAATAACCTTCATTAAATTTATCAGAAAATAAATTAACATAACTTTGAGAATTTATTGCTTTCTTACATTGTGCTGGTGCTGTAATTTTAGTTTTTAATGCTTTTCCTATTTTAGCATCTCAGATATCTTGTGTATAAGGTTTATAGTTATATGGCACTGGTGGGAGAACATATTCAGGGTAATTAAATGTTGGTATTTCATAATCATGGGGTAATAAGAAACTAGTTTTATAATTAGTTGTCATATCGCGTAAATAATTATTTAAGACACTTTTTGTTTTACCTCTAAAACTTCATACTGATAAGCGTAAATAATCTTCTTCATTATTTGTATATGGATTATCAGCATAAAAGATAATTTCAAAATTACCTTTATATAATGCTTGAATTGAAAACATATCAATAATATAACTACAATTTGTCCCATCTGGTATTTGCAAGAATTCCAAATCATTATCTATTTCACTATCACTAACTGGTGTTTGAGCATCAACTGCTTTAGTTTGTTCATTAATTAAATAAACTCGATTAGTTTTAGGATTTAATTGTTTTAAATTATAAGTTGAATAAATTAATTCTTCGGTTGTCTTACCATCCTTAGTTAAAACAGTACCTTTGCATTTATCAGTTAATAAAGTAGTAAAACCTAAACTAGTAGCATTAGCACCAATCATAGCACCAACTTTATCATTACCTTGTTCTCTAAAAATTTCAAATGGTAAATAACCTTTACCCGCAGCCTTATCACCTCAAAAGGCATCATTATAAAAACTATAAACATTAGCACTCATAAAGCCATTAAGTCATGGGAAATTAGGTCATTTATCATCTTGGGTAATTGTTAAATTACCAATTCAATCCCAAGGAATACCAAACGAAACAAAGTTTAGAAATTTTCCAATAGCAGGTATCGTAAAAGGATTAAATACTAATTTTTGTGTATAGTTTAAAGGCAATGTAGTAATTTGACGATTAATAAAATTATTCATATTTAAAATATCTCAAACATTACAAGAACCCATTTTATTATATTCAATTTGAACTTGACCAACTGTATTACCAAATTCGTCTTTTCTTCTAAAATATGATGATGCTTGGGTACTAATTATATTATCAACATTGCCACTATTTACTTTTACTTTATTTGGTGGTGTTATTTTCCAATTTTTAGACCAATAAGGTTTAGAGTTTTCATTTTCTTCCTTAATAGTTGTACCAACAGTTGGATTAGTTGCTGTTGAACTTGCTTTATCTGTTATTACCATACCCTCATTATTTTTTTCATTTCAAAAATCAGACATTGATTGAATATATTCTTTTCAATCTTTATATCCAGTAATAATTGTTGGTTGAATACCTTGAATATTATATCAACTTACATCAGGTGAAGCATAAGTATTAATTTTATCTGGAGGAGCAGGAAACATGTTATACATTAATAAATCACGAGAATTCATTACTTTTTTATTAAATTGACCTTTAATAATTGGTCGGCCAATAACTGGCATATCAAAAAAGATTGGATTACCATAAAATTTAACTGCCATTGCTCTAACACCAGGGTCTTTTAATAAAATTTCATCTAATTCAACAATACTTTTATTTAGTTTTTCATCATAAGTTATTTTAGGAAAACAATAACCTTCACCTGGTGCACTTGTTTGAATAAATTGTCTTACTGATAAACCACTATGACTAATTTTGTCATTAATACTTGAAAATGTAATTTCTTGTCATAAAAAACTACCGTCATAAGGTGAATAATAATTAATAACATTTGACGGATATAATCATTGTCTATCTTGGGGTGCAGAATTAATATCACCACCTCCAATATTTAAGCCACGGTCATTAAATACAGTATAAAAATTATAATAATCATTAATATTTAATTTCTCAGCATCTTCATCTAAAATTAATAAAGTATATTGCCGTTCTGTTGATTGTTGAGTAAATACTTGTTCAAATTTAGCTTCTCCAAATTGAATTGAACTTCTATCATCAATCATATAAGCATCTCAATATTTACCAACTTTAACCTCTTTTGTATAAAAGTTATCGGCTTTATTATCATTATTAATAAAATAACTTAATTTATATTGATTTAAGTATTCTAACATTCTATTAATATCATAAATATTTTCACCATCAATTAATTTTCAATAAACATTATTATTTTCATCTTTTAATTTTATCGCAAAAGGTGTTTCATTATTGGCTCATATAGTTGAGTTAATAGGTTGATTTTTAAAATCATCAATAGTTAAGATATTAATTTCTTCACCTTTATATTTTTGGATTATTTTTAAACTACCTTGTCATTGAGCAATAGTACTTTCCATATTATCAAATATTCGTGTATAACTACCATAATCACTTGGTTTAGCGTTATTAGGTTTTCAACCTGTTTCAGTATCAGGTATATATGAACTATAAACATTAAAAGGAAATACCATTCAATGTCTATTATCTCTTATGTTTTCTCTGATATCTATTAAAGTATCATGGGCTTGTCTTCTTAATTCTTCCATAACACCTGGGTTAATTCTACTCATTTGTTAGTTCTCCTTAATTTCTGTTCTACCTTGGATAGCATTTTGATTATTACCAGTTTCATCGTATTCCATTAATTTATTATTATGTTCTATTTCTTTTGCTTGCATTTTATCTTGTCATGCTTCTACTTTTTCAAAATATTTTGTTGCTTCTAATTCATCAATATTATCATATTCAGTTATGGCTCTTATTGGTTCCATTGTGCCATTTTCTAATCTAGCAGTAATTAATTCATTTTGTCGCATTTGGTCTACTAAACTAGCACTAACAAAATCAAATCCATAAGGTCGTTCACCATTTCCATCTCATAAACCATAATATTTTAAAACAGTATCAAATATTTTAGTATAATATTGTTTACGATATGCTTGTAAATATGCTTGTTTTTCTAAATCTTTTGTTTTAGTTAATAATGATTGTGTTTTATTTTGGTCATTATCTGATTTATCACCAAATGGACTAGAATAATGACATGCTAAATATACTTGCTCAATAATAGATTTTTGGTCTTCTGTATATGTTTCTAAGGTTGGTGTACCTTGTACTACTTGTAAAGATTGAGATAATTGACCATCTACTGCTGATTGACCTGATTGAATAAAAATATCATCAAAAGCATTTTGTAATACTTTTTTATTACCTTTATTGTAAGCAGTCATTAAATCATCATCTAATATTCCATATCAATGAGTACGATTTGCTCATCGTTCTTTTGATTTAATATCAAAACTATCTTCTAAATCAAATTGTAATTTATAACAATTTGCCATAGTAGGTCATGGATTTAAAGTGGTTGATGTTGATAAAAATAATGGATTAGGTTCATTTATCATTTCTCAAAAAGGTACAATACCTAATTTATTTTTAAATTCTTGTACTAAAACAGGTCTAACATCATCTTTAATTTGTGTTTTACTTTGCCCAACAACTATTTCATTATTTTTAGGTCAACCTTTAATAACTATTTTATCTTTGGTACAAATTAAATTTAAAATAAAACCACTATCTGATTGATGATAATTTAATCAAATATCAGCACCTTGTTCAATTTCGTTTATTTTACTTACACGTGATGTAAAGTTAAAAGGATTAATTCATAAATCAATATTACCATCTGATGTTTCTAATAAACCAAAGATAGTTTTACCCATTAAACTTGCTGTTAATTCATTTTTATCTAATTTTTCTTTTATTTTATAAGTTTCATATCATCAATTTAATTTTTCTAAAATATCTTTACGATGAGACTTAAATAAAATATCTTTACCATTTACTAATCGCATTTGATGGCGAGCAATAATATTGGCTAAATTAATAGTTCAATCATAATTATAAAATTTTAAAACACTATTAATATCATTTAAGTTTGGTAAACTAGGGAAAGTATTATTCATTGTTATTTTGCTCCTTTAATTTTAAAATAAGTGCATAATTAATAATATTTACTGTTAATAAACTAGGTTCATTTGCTAACACTTGCACACATACTTTAACTTTTTGGTATCTTTTAATATATTCGTTATATAAATTTAATTTACATATTGCGATATTATCTTTTTTTAATTCTTGACAAACCCTTTTTTTAACTTGTCCACAAACAGACATATATGGTCTTTTTGCATTTATTACACGCTCATCATGTATTACATAAATATCTTTTTTCATTAAGTTATTCACTCCCTTTGTTGTCATAATTTATAATCTGCTGAATTATTATGTTTAACCATTGGAATTAATTCAAAGTGTAAGGCATAAAAATCACTATCAAAGGTATCATCATATAAGTCTAACGGTCGTTCTTCTCGGGCATCTGGTTTATCTTCTCATTGAATTAATTCATACTGCTTTTTACTTATAGGACATTTTTCTCATAATCATTTTAATTGATTAGTATTTATTAGCATTGTGAATGCTTCAACACGATGTCTTACTTTAAACTTCTGCTTTTGTGCTGGTTTAAAATGCATATATTGACCAAAAGAATAATTATATTTTTCTCGGTTTAAACTTTGCAATGTTGAATAAGCACTATCATCAACATTAATTGATATACCTTGTTGTATTAAATTAAAATATTGATTTAATTGATTGTTATAAAACTCTAAAATATCTTTAACTTGTTCTAATTCAGTTTTAAATTGTTGTGTAGCATTTGAGTGTGTATATTCTGCTACTTTATATGCTTTTTTATCAAATGAATTATATATTCAAAAACTCGCTGCTGTTGTATGTCCTTTGGGACTAGTAGCATTCGCAATATCAACGCCACCTAATAATTTCGTTGGTTGAATAATATCTGTTGCTTGCATTATATCAATATATCTAGCAAAGATTGACCCACTAGTATTACCTGGTAAACCTCAACTCCATACTCTTGCTCTTTCAATATCTAATTGTTCTAATCTTAATTGTTCATTAACTTTATCTTGTGGTAATTCATAATTAAGTCTTCAACTAGAATAATGAATAATAATCTTCATATTTCATTTTTTAATATATTTAATTTGTTCATATTTACTACGCATTATTTCTTCATTAAAAGGTAATAATTGATTACAATAACCAACAATATATCTTTTTAAACTTTCAGGATTACATGTATTAATTGTTATTTTATTTTTATAACCACGAATAGCAAATTCTAAATCACTTAAATCTTTTTGTTGAAATTGATCACATTCTTCTCTTCAATCAATAACTAATTTATATTTATTCAAATCAGCAAAGGCTTTTAATTTTTCTTTCCGACTTGGTGAATGTAACCCTTTACAATATATTTTGCTACCATTTGATAAAGTAAAAGTAAAATTTGATAAATTAATAGTATAAGGAATATGATTTTCATCTAACATATTTCATATGTTTTGAAATACACTATCTTTTAAATCTTTACTTCAATACATACTAGCAATAATACAAATTGGCTCTTGAATTAATAAACTAATTTTTAATAATTCACCAAACATTTTAATATTTGAAATAGTCTTACCACTATATCGTGTTCCAATTTGATTAATTTCATTAACTAACTCATATTTCTTAGCAAAGGGATATTTATTACCAATACTACTATTTTGTAATAACCAATAAGGTGTTTCTAACAAATAAGTAAAATGATTAAGCATTATTATCACTTTCTTTTTTAATATCTCTAATATCAGTTTGTAAATTAACAATTATTGGCTGTTGATTATTTAAGTTTAATTCTTTTTCAAGTTCTTTTTCTTGTAGTGAATATTTATAATTAAATGCTCGTTGTCAATATAATTTAGCACCATCAGGTGATTTCATCATAAAATTAATTATTTCACTTTCAATTCTATCAACTTGTTTTTCAAGTAAAGGAACTATCTTTTCGCTCCGATAAATTTCTTGCCTTCAATGACGAGAAAGGTTGAATTCATTGGTTAAATCATTCAAAGTATATGGTTTATTAGGTGATTTATTTTGCCAAAATTCATCTATTTTACGATAGAATGTTCGTAAACTTGCTTTATTTGGATTAAATTCTTTCATTTTTACTCCTTTTTGCATATTAAAATTGCTATTATTTAACGAATATGATTAAATAAAAGAGTAATAAAACCTATAAAACTGTATCAATATATAAAAGAACTTAATATAATATTTTGTTCTTTTTTATTATCTATATTTTACATCAAAATTAAAAAAAAGTAAATTACTTTACTTTTTATTTTAGTATACAAGCATATAGAGATAAATTGGAACTTGTTACAATATAATTATATAATTAATAATATATTTGTCAATAATTTTAATTTAAAAAAATGTGAAAATTTATCTTTTTTATAAATTTAATGTATAACTATTTTTATAAAAGAATTGGAGGAAATATAGAGTAATGAAAGATTATACACATGTAAAATATGATGAACGAAAATTTTTTAAGGATTTATTTTTATCTGATAGTTGCAAAAAGAAAAATGGCACACTTAATTTATCTGAAATATCAAGACAAATAGGAAGAGATATTAATACTGTTAAAAGAGAAATTAATAGATTTACAAATATAGAAGATTATAATGCCCGTGAGGCACATGATGATTACTATAAAAAACGAAAAAAATCTATTAAAAAACTACCTACATTTACAGAAGAACAACAAGAATTTTTAAATTTAAGATTTAATATTTTGGGTGATTCACCAGCAGAAATTATTCAGCGATTTTTAATAAAATTTGGTATCAAATTTCCCGCTTGCCTTAAAACATTTTATAAATGAATTTTTTTAGGTCTTTTGGGTTTGTTAAAGAAAAATTTATTAAATGGTGGTAGAAGAAATAGAACAAAGAAAAGACCTGATAATCGTGGAAAATTAGATGAAAGATTTAAATCAATATGAGATATTGAAAATAAAAAAACTAATACTGGTTGATTTGAAATGGATACAGTAGTTGGTAAAGACCATCAATCTAGTTGTTTAGTATTAGTTGAACAAAATAGTAAAAATTATTTTGCTATGAAATTAGAAGAACATACTGCTAATGAAGTTTTAAAAAAACTTGAAGAATTAGTTAGAATTAATGGTTTAGTTGGAAAAATTAAAGGAATAATAACAGATAGAGGAAGAGAATTTAGTAAGTTTGAAGAAATGGAAAAGATTACTAGTTCTAATATTTATTATTGTGACCCAGGTTCACCTAAACAAAAACCCTTAATTGAAAGAATGAACCGTGAATTTAGAAAACGATATGGTAAAGGAACAGATTTTAATCTTGTTACGCAACAAGAAATAAATTTAGTAGTTGATATTATAAATGAAAAATTAAGGCCTGTTTTAAATTGAAGAACGGCAAAAGAGGTATTTTCAGAGAATTTTAAATAAGTTTATTTGAATAATTTAATAAACTATTTTTCAGTGTGTTAAAATTAAGATAAATTTACAAATAATTTAACAAATAATTTATTTTTTTTAAAAAATAGTTGCATTTCTTTAAAAGAGTGTTATTATCAAAATAACAAGAGATAAATTTGGAGCTTAAATTTACATAATACAATTTTTAAAAAATTTTTGAATTTGTTTTTTAATAAAAAACGCATTAAATTCTGCACCCCGAGTTTTCTTATTAAGAAAAAAATAACAATATTTTTTATTTAAAGATTTATTATTTTCTTTTCCAGTATTAAATGAAATTATTCTAACAGTTTGCAAATAAGATTTATTATTTTTATTTTTTAAAGTTACATGTGCATCATCTAAATTAATATATAAATTTTCACAATTTTTCAAATTTATTCTTTTATCTTTTCTTTTTATTAATGCTTTTCGTAAAATACGCGAAATAGATGAACAATGTAATTTGCAATTAAACATATCTAATATATCACTATATCTTTTATTTTTTACTATTTCAGCAGTTATTTTTAGTTTTAAATCATTAATTATTCTTTGCCATTTTTTAACTCCAAATTGTTTATCAACAAGAGAAACATATTTTCACTTACCCTTATAAAAATATTTGTAAATTCTTCTCTTATAAATTAATATTCCAAATTCTATTTTAATTTTTCTAGTTTTTATTTCTTTTACAAAATATTTTGTTTTATCTCGTTTTTTCAAAATTATATCATCAGTTCTTTCTATCTTTTCTTTTAACTGATTTAAAGCATTTTCATAAATATTTTCACTAAATTTATTAAAATTAAACATTTTATTATTTCCTTTCTTTATTAAATTAAAATTATTAATTAATATATTTCATAAATTTACACATACTTAAAAAATGTATAGTATAATTATGTTAATTATAACATTTCACAGAAAGGGATAAATATATGAAAAAGTTATTAAGTATTTTAGGAGTAATCGGATTAACAACAGCAATTACAACATCATTAATTAGTTGTGAAAAACCAAATAACAATGAAAACGGGGGTAATAAACCAGAACCACCATATAATCCACAACAACCACCAGAAAATAGTAGTTGAAAGTTAATTAATAATTCTTTAAATAATATACGAAAAGAATTTGAAAAGCATAATGATAAATGATATTTTATTATTTGAAAAAGAGGAAATAGTTCAAATTGAATATGACAATCAATGTTTTTTAAATATAATGAGTCTGCTCCTAGAATGACGGGTGCTTGACTTTCTTCTATAAAATCAATTTATCGTTGAGATGGTTTAAATGAACCTCAAATACCCGAAATTAATACAAATACAGGTGAAATATTAGATTGAAAAGAATAAAAGGACTTTGCAAGTCCTTTTTAAATTAATCGTACAAATTTCATAAAAATAATTAATAAGAATATATTTGTTATTGTATTATACAATGCTGGACTAAATTTTCACACCTCAAATGTCTGACTAAAAAAACTATATATTGTTTGAAATATTTGACCAACACCACTTGCTAATTCATTAACTTGTTTTACCCCAGGAATATTATTGACAATTCAAATTGCCGCATTTCTGATATTACACGCTAAATTATATCAACTACAACTTTCATATTGTGCTTGTCATCATTGCCCATCAGGGAATAATCCACCATTATTTATTTCTTGTCAATTATAAATTCCAAAATTAAAATCATAATAACGATACATATCATTTTCTTTTTGTGCTTGTAATTCAAAAACATTATAACCAATTTTTTGTTCTTCAATCTTTTTATATTTTAAACCATATTTATCTTTTAAAACACCTTCAAAAACATAACCCTCATTTTGATTAATATTATAATTATTTGCAACTGAAAAATCATAATTAAATACATTACCATAATTTGTGTTATAAAACCGATTTTTAAATGCTGAATACAATTTAATATCTAACTGATTATATTTATCAGAAAAATAAAAATAACGAGGATAAATTTTAAAACCATTATTCGCTAATAAACCATATTTTTTATTATATCCTTGAACATAAGTATTATTTTCTAAATCAAAAATGGTTCGTAAATAATCTTTATAAAAGTTTTGCGAAACAGTAAACATACTATTTAATATTTTTTCAAATTGACTTTTATTAGTATTATTTTCATCAATTAAAACATCTCTAAAATTAACTAACTTTAAACCAAAAAAATTAATTAAAACAGTATCATATCGTAAATTATCAATATAACCACTTTCAATAAAATTACTACGATTTTGAAACACAGGTACCAATGCATGAGCAAAAAAGGATTTTAAAAACTTATTAATATCAATTTGTCCTTTCATCTGCTCAAAAACATATTTGTTAGTATTGGGCGAACTACTTTGATTATAGTTATAAGTTTCAGCACTAAAATTAAAGATATTATCTTTTTCTTTCATAAAAGAAAATAAAAAACCTAAATCATCAGTATACCGATAACTATTTGTATTATTACCATTCCAATATTGTTTAAGATGTGTTAATTCTAAACTACCAGCAACAATATTTTTATGCTCATCAATGGTTAAAATCATTCGGTAAATTAATTTTCTAGTTAAAATAATATCAGGTTTTCAATCTAATTTTTCCATATTACTAATAATTTCAAAATCAAATATTATTCTTTGACTACCTAAATTTGGATCATCATAGTTTGGATTTCCACCTTGCTGAACTCTAATATTTTCTTGTACAATAACATCAATATATTTTAATAAAAAAGAACGAGTATTTTGATATTCATTATCAGTTCAAAAAATAACTTCACCAGTACTTTCATTAAATTCTAGTTTTTTAGGTTTATTTGTATTATCTCAACGATAAATTGATTTTATAAAAGAAAGTCAAGCACCCGTCATTCTAGGAGCAGACTCATCATATTTAAAAAACATTGATTGTCATATTCAATTTGAACTATTTCCTCTTTTTCAAATAATAAAATATCATTTATCATTATGCTTTTCAAATTCTTTTCGTATATTATTTAAAGAACTATCAATTAACTTTCAATTTTGATTAACCAAATTAACTTGTTGTAAATTATCAACACCTTTTTCTAATTTATTAATAACTTCCACAGTATTAAAATACTTTGCAAAGGAATAAGAGAAATTAGTTAATTCTTTTAAAAATTGCTTTTTGTCAATATCATAAAATTTATTAATATTATACTGTTTAGCATAAATATCTCAATTTTTATACAAATCCATAAACTCATCACTAGGCTTATCAAATGAAATTCCCGTTGAATAACTATCTTTTAAAAAGTCTAAATATCATTTATCATTGTAAGTTAATGTTTGTGATGTTTTTAAAGTCGGATTAATAAAATAATTTGTTTCTGACCAATTTTCAAAAAAACTACTGCGTAAAAACATTGTATTAATAAAATCAGTTTCATTCATTCCCGTTGTTTGTTGATTAACAGTATAATTTTGCTGATTTAATGGTTTGAATGCTGTTAAAGTAATAAAAGGAATAATTAACCCTAAAATACCTAAAATAAATATGGCAAATAAAGATAATGACTTACGCATTATTCTTTACCACCTTTTCTTTTTTATTTTCTTTTATTAATTTGATAATTTGATTAAATAGATAACCATAAAAATAATGAATTACTAAAATATATCATAATATATCAAATCATAAACCATAAATTATATAACCATTTATACCAGCATATTTCTCTTTTAATTCATCAATAGTTGAAACTGTATCTAATATACATACAAGTGTTAATGAAAAACTTATAATAAGATACAAAATTAAATCAACCCAAGAAATAAATAAACCATTTTTATGTTTCTTTTCATTTTTATTATCCATAAACTTAACTCCTAACTATACAATGTTTTTGAAACAATAAACCCAACAATATATAAACTTGATATCGTTAACATTAACGGATGACTAAACAAAATTGCCATTTTACCAAACAACGAAAGCAAAAAAGTATCTGAGTTATATAAATCCATAATAATATTTTTTGCTGATGTTAATTGATTTATAATGACTGTAATAAATCCTGTTCCAAAAATAGCGATTGCCGCCACCAATAAAACTAATTTAATCATTATTTATGTACTCTCCTATATCCTTGTTCTCTTGTTTTTGCTTGTTTTACTAAATTTGATAATTGTTGTTTATTACGATTAATTTTAAACTGTTTACGATCTTTAATATGTTTTTGCATACCTTGTTTAGTATCTGAAACTCCACGAGCAGTTGCAGAATAAATATTTGATACACCTGTTTGTACTGTTGAACCTAATTCGTTGTATTGAGTTCTTGTACCGTGAATTGCATAAATAGATAACTTAACAACCATAAAAAAGATAATAAAATAAGCAATTGTCGTATTTGTCATTGGTAATTTTGTATTTCAAATTACATCAAAAATAAACAAAAATACATCAAAAATAAAACTAAAAATCTTATCTCAATTACTACTTTCTGATAATAAATTAATCATCTTTACCACTTCCTTTTTCTTTTTTAGGTTTTAAATTCTTTTTCAAAATATCAATATCAAACAATTCTAACCGCTCTTTAACACTCAATTTAGTAATTTCTGACCAATAATATTCTTTATAATTAACTATTTCATCATTTTTTAAATCACGCACAAACTTTAATCATTGACTATCATATTTCTGTGCAAATTCTAACGGAATAATTATTTTAAAAAACCGAATTCCTAACCCGACATCTGACTTATGTTTTGCTCGTTTACCTTCTGCTGTTCGTTCTACTGATTTTGTTTTTCAAATTTCATAATCAGTAATATCTTGAAAAATGCCAATTCGCATAATAAAGAACCGATTAAAAAAATTAAATCCTTTTTTAGCAATAGGTTTTTTCAGTGAAATTGGAATAATAATACCACTTGCTAATTGTCGGATATTATTTCAAATCATACCCTCACGCTGAGCTGTAAACAAAGCACGATTACCAAAATGTCTTGCTAAAACAATTCACGGAATTTTACCACTATGAACTTTTTTCTCATCGTGGGGACTAGTTCCATCAATATATAAATAACTTTCATCAAATAAAATAACACTGTCATCAGGGGGAACTGGTTTTGTTCTATCTGTAAAATCTAAATTTTTAAATGTTAAAACTTTAACTTTATCATCTTCTAACGGATAATTACTATAAATCTTATCTGTTAATAGTTTCATAGTTTGTGATAAATAAGTTAAAAGTAATGTTTTTCCCGTTCCTAATTTACCAATAATTACCGATAACGGATTATCTCAAACAAAATTAACTAACCGAAAAGCATTTAACTGATAAAATATGTTTTTTCAAACTCATCATACAAAATAAACACATTGCAAAGCAAACAATAATCAAAATACTAAACCAGTATAATTTAATGAAATTATTCAAAATAATAAATCAATTAAACTAAACAAAATCATTGAACCACTAATATAACAATAATTTTTTAAGAAAAATATAAACTTTTTCATTACTTAAAATACCCAACTATTTTAAAAATCATTCATAACAAAAACCAAGTTAAAAACAAAATCACAATTCAAACACCAACCATCAGAGTTAAATATTCATTTTGAGTCAAAGTCCAAGTTGTAATACTTTCAACATTTATTTTATCTATAAACAAAAATATATGAATAAAAAACTCTTTTAATTTTTCTCAATCATTTTGCATATTTAAAAACTCCACATTTTTTGAATAAGTTTAAAAAACATCCCAAAAAATAAAACGATAAATAATACAAACGATATCACATATAAAAATTCAGGGGCATTTGAACCAATAATATAACTAACAAATTGAACTCAATAGTCATATAAACTCATTTAATTTAAATCTTTCAAATCATTAATCAATTCTTGCTGTTTTTCAACAGTTCAATTTGTTAAATTATTTTTAGTTGTTTTTACTTTTTTAGGTTCATTTGAAAATAATGCTTTGTGCATATTGTTAAAATAATTTTGTTTATATTGATTATACAAATTAATTAATTCTATTCCAGTTAAATATTTTCAAATATGGCGTTTTAAATTTTCATCATATTTTACAATAGGATAAGAATTATCATAAATTAAACCAATAGCAACTTGATCAGAATGTTTTTCACTCGGATAAATAAACTTATTACTTAATCAAAAACCAATATGGCGATTATGATTAGGCAAATTTATAAAACTTGCTTTATCTGTTTCAAAAACTATTAACTCTTTACGAATAAAATAATTTTCTATATTTTTATTTTTCTTAACAAAATTACTCAATTTTATCAACTCCTTAATAAACATTGTTTCTAATTAACAATGTTATATTTAATGTTCATATATTGCTTATTTATTGATAAAAACATTGATTATTAACAATGTTATACATAATGCTAATATATTGTTTATTTAATGTTTAATAAACAATGTTATTAACAATGTTAAATATATAAAATAGTAAAAATTGGCACACTGAAAAATACTTGGATAGGTTACAATAACTTGGACCATATTTATGTAGACTGTAAAAAAATAAGCTAAAATTATTAGGAAAGCAGGAATATAAAAATGGCAAAAAACCAGTACACCGATGAATTCAAGAAACAAATCGTAATGTTATATAAAAATGGTAAAAGTAATATTGAAATTGTTAACGAATATAAAATTTCAAAGGCAGTTCTTTATCAATGAGTAAAAAAATTTGAGAATTCTGGTTCTTTTAAAGCTAAAGACAATCGCTCTGTTGAAGAAAATGAACTTATTCAGTTGCGAAAAGAAAACAAACAATTACGAATGGAAAATGATATTTTAAAGCAAGCAGCACTGATAATCGGCAAAAAGTAATATTAATTACTAACAATAAAGACAAATATTCAGTGAGGAAAATGTGTCAAATATTAAAGATAGCAAAATCAAAGTATTATTATCAAATTAATAAGATCACTAAAACTGAAATTAATATTTATGAAAATGAAGTTATCAGTGCATTTAAAGAAAGCTATAAAGTTTATGGTGCTAGAAAAATTAAAATTATTTTAGCAAGAAAGAACATTATTTTATCTCGACAAAAAATTAGAAGAATTATGGCAATAAATAATTTAGTATCAAAATATACTAAATTAAAATATCGCAATCATAAATCTCCTGTAAATAATGATCAAATTAGTAATATTCTAAATCGTGAGTTTAGTAATAAAAGACAAAATGAAGTTATTGTGAGCGATTTAACCTATGTTCAAGTTGGTTCAAAATGACATTATATTTGCTTACTAATTGATTTATTTAACCGTGAAGTAATTGGCTATAGCGCTGGAACAAATAAAACTGCTGAACTAGTTCAGCAGGCATTTTATAAAATAACACGACCACTAAATCAAATTAGGTTGTTTCATACAGATCGTGGTAATGAATTTAAAAATAAAATTATTGAAGAAATTTTATTAACATTTAATATTAAAAGATCATTAAGTGCAAAAGGTTGCCCTTACGATAACGCAGTAGCTGAAACAACCTATAAAGCTTTTAAAACTGAATTTATTAATGGTCGAAAATTTAAAAATTTAGAACAATTAAAGTTGGAACTATTTAATTTCATTAATTGATACAACAATATTCGAATTCATGGTAGTTTGAATTACTTAACTCCAGTTGAATTTAGAAATCAGAAGTCTACATAAAAAGTGTCCTAAAAAGTGTTGCCATTCCAGGTAAGATTTTTCAAACAATATATAGTTTTTTTAGTCAAACATTTGAAGTATGAAAATTTAGTCCAGCATTATACAATACAAAAACAGATAACAAAAAAGAATTCCAAAAACCAGTTAACATTAAAAGTGATAAAATTATTAAAGCAACTATGATGAAAGTTGCTGAAGCACATCCAATTTGAGAAAAAAGATAAATTAATCTTGTATTTGTGAAAGAAATAATATAATATTAATTATACAATGCCAAAAGTAATATTTTTGGTAAAGGAGATAATAGGAATGAAAAAATTGTTAAGTATTTTTACTGCAATTAGCATTTTAGCTACTCCAATAACATGAGTTGCTGGTTGCAGTCCAGTTCTTGACTTACCTTATATTTCAAATAATAAAATTTCAGAAAATACAAAGAAAGCAATTAATGATGCTGTTTTAAGTAACAAAAAAGATGCAAAAATTAAGTCATTATTTGATTATAATCTTGATGAATGGTCAAATCCCAACTTTAAACCAGTTAAAAATATTATGACAGTAAAGTTAAATTCGAATGATTTATTTAATCAGACGCATCAATATTTAACAATGCAACAAAAGATGAATAATAATGTAGCAATCAAAAAAGATACTTTAGAATATATGCAAAAAAGTTTATTATCTTCACGAGATATGATTAGTCAACCGTGACCGACAGTTGTGGAAAAGTATAATTGATATTTAGATCAAAAAAGTAAAGATCAAAGTGTTATTGATTTATCACAATTAACGAGTTATTTTGATGGTAGTTCTTCAAATGAAGCTTTAATTGATAAGAAACGCTGATTATATGTTGACCAAGTTCGTAGTAATAACCCAAATGATTGATTTAAAGATGCGCATGCATGGTCATTAAATCCAAAGAGTATTCGTTATAATGAAAAAACTAAATTTGATCAAGGAATTTTTTATCATATTTTACTTAATACCTTTTTAAAAGAAGTTAACAATGAATATAATGTTAAACTAAGAGCAATTTGAAATGAAAATGATAGTCAATATATTGTTAGTCCAGATATTGCGGGGATTACTTTTGCTTTTACCACATGAGATCCAAACAAATGAACGAAACACTTTGTTGATGGTCATCCAATTGTTGAAAGTAATGCCAATATTTTTGAAAACTTACCAATTTTACCAATTGAACAAACAATTGGTGTTAAATTAATTGTTGCTGATATTTATGGAACAATTTCAAGCTATCTGATTGGAAACTTTGTTATTTCTAACTTATTAGGTTTAGACAGTTCTTCATAATTTTTATAATATAATTAAAACATAATTAAAAAAGAGAATTATGAACATCTAAAATAAAATTGACATTATCATTATCTTCTCTTTTTTAATTGATAATTATTTTCATCATAACATTCTCTTATTTTTTTTATATATTTGTGGTATTTTTAAATAATAGTGTTATAATAAAAGCACAAATTTGAGATGAAAGTATATTCCTAATTTTGAATATACCTGTACAACTATACTTTCATTAATTTACATCTTTTATTGTTGATTTTTGAGAGTTTATGGTTGAGACTCTTTTTTATATTAAATACAACTATATCAAACTCATTATCATCAGAAAGTGTGGGCTTCTTGAACATCAACAGAAGGGATTGCTGCAGTATATGTTGATGGTAATATTAATATATATTATGATTAAAACTAATATAACATTAAAGCATTGGATTTATTTGCAATGTTTTTATTTTTTGCAAATTTCTTGCAATAAGGTATTTTGAGATGGGAACAAATTTGATAAAGATTTGATTTCCTTGCATTTCTGTTAGTTTTAAATAAAAATTATCTTGTAAACAGTTTTAAAGTTTACATTTTAACCGTTTAAGACTAGGTAATACTAATTAAATTACCAGAATCATTTGGAGGATAATGATTTGAAGAAAATTTTAGGATTATTAACAGCAATAACGTTAACTAGCAGTAGTGTGGTTAGTGTTATTAGTTGTCAAAAAAACCAACTTATTTGTTTGGTGGATCAACTTCGGTGCAACCGTTAATGAATTCTGTTTTAAAAAAAATTAATTCAGAACATGATATTAGGGTTGCTTACAATAGTAGTGGCTCTAGTGGCGGAGAAACAGGGATTAAAGATAATACCTTAGTTTTTGGTTTTACTTCGCGGGCTTTAAAAACAGAGTTTACAAAAGTTCCGTGTGCTGGTTTAAAATTTGCTATTGATGGTATTTTGATAATTGCTAATTTACCATCAGATTGTATTTTAGCACCTTCAAACTTAGACATTGTTAATGGTAAGGTTGATATTTTACAACAAATTTATGAAGGGGCAACAAAACAATGAGGTGATTTGTTGGGATGCCAATCTTCAAAAAAGGTTATTCCAATTAATCGTGAACATAATTCTGGAACACGTGATGTTTTCCAAGGAAAGCTACAAATTAAAGAATTTAGCTCATCGTTAAGAACAGTAAACAATACTGCTGCGGCAATTCAAGAAGTAAAAAATATTCAAGGAGCAATTGGATATGTTTCATATGGTGCTAAAAAATTGGTAGATGAAGCAAATTTGAGTATTTTAAGATATAAAGGTATTGTAGCATTACCAGCAACTTTAGAAACAGATTATGATTTAAAACGTTATTTTGAGTTAACATTTCGTTTAAAGGATAATAAAAATTTATCATTAGTCAAAGATTTTCTGACGTTCTTAAAAGATAAAGAAAAAGGTCAACAAGCGATTCAGGCTGATGAATTAATCCCAGTTTGAGAATGATATGGCACAAATCCTTTTTCTGATTTATCAACATTAGATTAATTTATGCATCAAATTAATAGTAACGTCTTTAAACGCAAACAAATTACTAATCGTCTTGCAAAAGTAATCATTACTTTATTTTCATTGTGTGGGATTATTGCCGTCCTTTTGATTATTTATTTCATTGTTGCTAGTTCGATTCCCGCTTTGCGGTACCAAGGATTTTGAAAGTTTTTAACAGGAACTAAATGAGTTATTAATAATGAAATGGGAGAATACCAGTTTGGTGCTTTAGCGTTTATTATTGGTACGATTTTAGTTTTAACATTAGCGATTATTATTGCTGCTCCGTTAGCAATTTTAACCGCTCTTTTTGTGACAGAATTTTTATCCCCGCGACTGAGAGCTTTTATTATTTTTATTATTGAATTATTAGCGGGAATTCCTCCGGTTTTATTTGCGGTGTTTGGTCGTGAGACAATTGGAATATTATTTGTGCGGATGGGTGCTAGTGGACCAACAAACTTATTAACAGCGGGTGTTATTTTAGCCTTCTTAGCTTTACCAACAATTTTTGCATTATCCGCAAATGCTTTTTTAAGTGTTCCTAAATCATATCGTTTTGCTGCTTTAGCAATAGGTGCGTCACGAACATATACTGCTTTTAAAGTGGTGAAAAAGGCAGCAAAAACAAAAATTATTGGTGCTGTTATTTTTGGAATGTGTCGTGTTATTGGGGAAGTGACGGCGATGATTTTATTAACTGGAATGGCCGCTCAAATCCCTAATTTAAACGAGGGGTTTTGAAAGTTTTTATTTAGTCCAATTGCGACATTGGCAACCCAAATTGGAATTGAACTACCTGAACATGTTGCTAGTTTACATCGTTCGGCCTTATTTGCTTTAGGGTTGGTTTTATTAATAATGGTTTCAATTTTAAATCTTATTATCTTAACCACTTATAAAATTCAACGACAAAAAGAACGTGGAAAACATTTAATTCCTGGGTTAAAGCGAAAACATCATCAGCTTTTAACCACTATGTTAACAGAAGCAAATTATTCATCAGAGTTGTCACAAGAAAGTTTTCGTGCTTTAATTAATAAAAAAATAACAACTAATTATTATAATAAAACAATGAATTCTTGGCGAATCTTTTGAATGATATTAACTTGCTTATTAACTCTTAGTTTTAGTGCTTGGATTATATTAAATATTATTAGCAATGGGTTTGCCGCAGTTATGTTAATTTTTACCGGAACGTTTTTATCAATTCCAATTGGAATTATTACGGCAATTTATTTAAGTGAATATGCCCGAAAAAATAGCCGCTTAGTAACTTTAATTCAGTTTTCAACTGATGCTTTAGTTGCAACACCATCAATTGTTTTTGCTATTTTTGGTTATGTTGTTCTTGTTGGTGGGTTGCAATTGGGACATAATTTTTGCTCAGCAGGATTAATGTTTTTTGTAATGACTTTACCAATTATTATTCGGGTAGTTGAAGATGCGCTGCGAAATGTACCTCAAGAATATCGTAATGCTGCTTTGGCGTTGGGAACAAGTAAAATTGGAATGGTTTGTAAAGTTGCTTTGCCAAATGTGAAAGGGGGAATTGTAACAGGAGTAATTTTTGCAATTAGTAAAATTATTACCGAAACCGCACCGGTTCTTATTATTTTGACTTCCTCTCCTTTTATTCCAACTGGTTTTAATGATATTGGAACAACATTAACGGTAAAAGTTTTTCAATTAGTTAATGAACCAGGATTGTTACTAGTTCTTTCAAATTATTTGCAAGTTTCATTAACCGAATTAACAAATCATATGATTCATCATTTGTCCTTTATTATTATTCTATTTGTTTTAGCGTTAAATATTTTTGTTAAAATTATTGGATCGTTTGAAAACAATCGTCAACCGAAATGATGAACAGTGATTAGTACTTTTATTAAATGCTATTGTGGTTCTTTGTTAGGACGAAAAAATGCATGAAAAAAACAACTGCAAAAATCAGCGCATAGTTCAAATAAAACTGCAAAAATTACAACAAAAATAAGAAATTACAATGAGCAATTATTAATAATGTATCAGACAAAGTTAACAAAATTAAAAAAAGAAATTGAAAGTATTAATCACCAGAAAAAACAGGATAATTATCAACTATCAATTACTGCTTTAGAACATAAGATTGAGAACTTAGAAGAGGAAATGGAATAAAATATGATGAAAAAAACAACACAAACTTTTAACAATAAAATTAAGCAGTGGTTTAAAAAGTTTTTTCGTTGTTTAATAAATCAGCATCAACATGAGTTATTAAAAACACCAACTGCTTTGCCAAAAAATGTAATTTTGGGAATTGAAAAATTTGGAGCAAAACAAGCATTATTTGATATTAATTTAAATATTTTAAAGAACAAGGTTACTGCTTTAATTGGTTCTTCAGGTTGTGGAAAATCAACATTACTACGGGCAATTAACCGGATGAATGATCTAATTGAAGGGACAAAAATGAGTGGGGCAGTTATGTATAATAATAAAAACATTTATCAGTATCGCCAAAATATTATTTCATTACGGACTAAAATTGGCATGGTGTTTCAAAAACCAAATCCTTTTCCAAAGTCAATTTATGAAAATATTGCTTTTGGGTTAAAAAGTTTAGGAATTTTTGATAAAAGAATTCTTGGCCAAACTGTTGAAGCATCACTACGACAAGCAGCGTTATGAGATGAAGTTAAAGATAACTTACGTGATTCAGGATTGAGTTTATCAGGGGGGTAACAACAACGATTGTGTATTGCTCGTGCTATTGCGTTAAAACCAGAAATTTTATTAATGGATGAACCAACGAGTGCATTAGACCCAATTGCAACAGCCAAAATTGAAGAGTTAATTTCTGATTTAAAAAAGAATTTTACAATTATTATTGTAACTCATTCATTACAACAAGCTGCGCGAATTTCTGATTATACTGCATTTTTTTGAATGGGACAGTTAATTGAATATAATAAAACCGCCTTATTATTTTCCCATCCGCAAGAAACAAAAACAGAAGATTATATTACAGGACGTTTTGGTTAAAACCTATAAAAGATATGATAAAATATAATTGTCCGCAAGGACAGTTTTCTACGTTTATTATAACGTTAAGGTGTGTTTGGGGTTATTAACCGCTATATAAATCAATAACTCTACACCCAAGCACTTAAAGCGGTTCAGAGTTATTTTAAAACTAAATCAAAACTAACACTTGTTGTTAGTTTTTTCATTTAAAAAAGTAGATTCTTCAGTAAAAATTAGTTATATTTATAATGAGATTAGGGAGGTTTAATTGGTGAAAAAAAAGTCATTTTAATTGTTGGACCAACTGCAAGTGGTAAAACCGATTTATCAATTAAGGTTGCCCAACAATTTATGGGAGAATGTGTTAATGCTGATGCAACACAAATTTTTAATGGGTTGAATCTTGCAACCAATAAAATAACTCCTGCTGAGCAAGCGGGAATTCCGCATCATTTATTATCAATAATTGATTTAAATGATAGTTATTCCATTAATACTTATCAAGAACAAGGACGAGTTGTTTTAGAGCAACTTTGAGCAAGCAATAAACTACCAATTGTTGTTGGTGGGAGTGGATTATATATTAATGCTTTATTAAAAAAATACCAGTTTTCTAACCAAGGGCGTGATTTAGCAAAAGCAAAAGAATATGAACAGACCTCAAACCAAGTCTTATGGGAAAGATTAGCAGCAATTGATCCGCAAGAAAGTACTAAAATTCATCCCAATAATCGTAAACGAGTTTGACGAGCGTTAGAATATTACTTTCAAACCGGAACTTTAAAATCAAGGAATGACCAAGCGCATCATGATTGGTATGTTGAGCCATATATTATTGGATTATTACCAGATAAAGCAGAACTTTATCAACATATTGCTGATCGTGTTTTAAGTTTAACGGAACGAGGATTATTTGATGAGGTTAAAGCAGCATATGAATATTGTAACTATGATATAACTAAACAAAGCATGAAGATTATTGGTTGTCCAGAAATTGTCCAGTATTTAAAAGGAGAAATTACATATGAAGCAACGTTAGCGGCAATGGTACAAGCTAATAAAATTTATGCAAAAAAACAAATTACATGATTTAAACATCAATTAACAAATGTTCATTGATATCCAGTTCACTATTCACAATTTGAGGATGTTTGTCACCAGATTATCCTTGATTTACAAAATAGTCATTATTTAAAATAGGAGGCCCCCGTATGAAAATTTCATCAGATTTACAATCATTTGCAGAAATGGTTCAAACAAAACGTCATCAAATAAAAACTAATGAACAAATGCGAAAAGATTGTTATGTTTTCGAAAAAACAAAGTTAGCGGCTGGAAAAGAGCAAGGATGACGAAGAAAAAGCAAAAATCTTAAAAAAGAATATCAAGAAGAAGTCCGTCACTATTATTTAAATGCAAATCATTTTTTACTGAACAAATTTTAGAAATAAAAACAAAAATTAACTTAAACCTTATGACAATAACAAGTTTAAGGAAGAGTACTACCAAAGCTAATAAAAGTGAAGTTAAAACACAAATTAAAACATTGCAAGATAATAATAAAGTTAACTATCAAAAGTTAAACATTTTACAACCACATTTATTTTGAACAGTTGATTTTAGTTTAGCTGTTTTTATTTTTTTAAAGTATAAAAAAGTTAATCCGTTATGAGTAATTTTAGGGTCGGGGTTTGTTGGATTTTGTATTTTTTACTTTATTCATTAATTTCAGGTTTTTCTAGCTAATAATTATTAAATTATTAGAGTTTTTTTGATATAATATAAGATGTCAAAACTTAAAAACTATTTGAGATTTAACTAGATATGATCACAGTAATGATTTTTTACTTGCAAAAATTATATTTAATAATGACTTTATTAATGGGCTATAAGATATTAGAAATATCATCAAATGCTGGTGTTGAAGAAATAAAAGAAAATTTTCGTCGTTTAGCTAAAAAATATCATCCGGATATTTCGAAAGAAAAAAATGCTGAAAACAAGTTTCGTGAAATTACTGAAGCATATGAAATTTTATCAAATCCTAAATCAAAACTTAGTTGAAGAAAATTGTAAAATTTGTGACGGTGTAGGATTCTATCTTGAAAATGGTTTTGAGTGTTTTTGTACGGCTTGTGGTGGTTTTGGCCGCCATGAAGAACAAAAAACCATTGTTGTTTATTTGCCAAGTTTATCAAAACCAAAGCAAAAAGTAATTATTCATCATGTTGGACATGCGGGTTATGCTGGTGGCGAACGGGGTGATGTCCGTTTAAGGTTAATTCTTTACTAGATTTTGTTAATCTTTAACAAAATGATATAATTATTTTAGTCCAAGTTGAGCATAAAAAACAAAAATATCAAAAAAACGAACAAATTGTTCGTTTTCTTTTAGTATAATGATAATAATGGATTTAGAAAAGGATAAACGATGAAATTTATTGATGTTGCAACAATTAAATTATTTGCAGGTAAAGGCGGCGATGGAGCGGTTGCTTTTCATCGTGAATTATATGTTCCAAAGGGGGGGGCATCGGGTGGTGATGGAGGCAATGGTGGAAGCATTATTTTTGTTGGCGAAGAAGGGATGAACACCTTATTGGATTTAAAGTATCAACGAGAAATTAAAGCTCTTGATGGTGAAAATGGGATAATTAAAAATATGCATGGGAAAAATGCTATTAATAAATATATCAAGGTACCATTAGGAACATTAATATATAATAATATAACAAATGAAGTTATTGGTGATATTGTTACTCATCAGCAAGAAATTGTTCTTGCAAAAGGGGGGCAAGGTGGTCGTGGAAATGCTCGTTTTGCAAATGCAAAAAATAAGGCGCCAACCATTTTTGAAGCGGGTGATTTAGGTGAAACATTAGAAATTCGTTGTGAATTAAAAGTTTTGGCTGATGTTGGACTTGTTGGATTACCAAATGCTGGGAAATCAACATTATTAGCTAAAATTTCAAAAGCTAAACCACAAATTGCTGATTATCCCTTTACAACTTTAACACCTCAATTGGGAGTGGTTCGTGACCAAAATAATTATAGTTTTGTTGTTGCAGACTTACCAGGATTAATTGCGGGGGCTGCTGTTGGGAAGGGCTTAGGCCATGATTTTTTACGGCATATTGAGCGTTGTAAATTAATTGTTCATGTGTTAGATATGTCTGGAAATTATGGCACAGAAGATGTTTATCAAAATTATTTAAACATTAAAACCGAATTAAAAGATTACAATTATAAATTAGAATTACGAAAAGAAATTATTGTGGCAAATAAAATAGACCTTGAAACTTCGGCACTAAATTTAGTAAAGTTTAAAGAACAGATGCCAACTGCTGAAATTATTGAGATTAGTGGTTTAAAAAATCATAATTTAACATTGCTAATAAATCAAATTGGGGCTACTTTAGCAACGATTAATGAAGATAAGGCTTTATGACAATTAGATGATCCAACACCAGAACAGGATGACTATAAGGTATATACTTATAGTGAACCGTTTGAAACAGAAATAGTTGTTGATAATCTTGGTAATGGTGTTTGAAAAGTAACCGGAACGGCGGTTCAAAAGGCATATCAAAAAACCCCAATTACAACATATGATAATTTATTATTATTCAATAAAAAATTACAAGATTTAAAAGTTTTTGAAATGTTACGAGCAAAAGGAGCACAACCAGGTGATGTTGTTCGAATTTTTGATTACGAATTAGAATGGGATGGATAAGAATGAAGGATTTAAACCAATATTTAACATATTTAATTGATTGAATTAGAACAGAAGTAACCAAAGCACATTGCCATGGGGTTGTTGTTGGGCTATCTGGTGGAATTGATTCTGCTGTAGTTGGGTTATTAGCTCAAAAAGCTTTTCCTGAGCAGCATTTAACCGTTGTTATGCCTTGTCATTCTGACCAGTTTGATCAAGAATGTGCAAATTTATTAATTAATACGCATCAATTAAAACATCAAATTGTGGATTTATCATCAACATATGATCAATTAGTGGCAACTTTATCATTACCTCAACATCAATTAGCATTAAGTAATATTAAGCCACGTTTACGAATGACAACGTTATATGCTTTAGCACAAAGCTGTAAGTACTTAGTGCTAGGAACTGATAATGCTGATGAATGACATGTTGGTTATTTTACAAAATATGGTGATGGTGGGGTTGACTTAGTTCCAATTATTCATTTGTTAAAAGGTGAAGTTCAACAAGCAGCTCATTTATTAGGGGTTCCAGTTGAAATCATTATGCGTCCGCCAACAGCAGGATTATGAACCGCGCAAACAGATGAGGAAGAGTTAGGGGTTAGTTATCACCAGTTAGATGCTTATTTGCAAGGAAAATCAGTGCCAGTAACTGTAACAAAACGAATTCAACAATTGCACCAAGGTTCTGAACATAAACGTCAATTAGCAAAAACACCACCAGTTGTTTTTAGTGCTTTAATTAGTACATCAAAAAAGTAAAAATTATTAAAAACAGTGATTAATTTTTATTATAATAAAAACCTTTAAAAATAGCAGTTTTTGCCCCTTGTTTTATGAGCAATTTTAGAGTATAATTATATAACAGTAAAAGTGCGAGTAATTTTAAGGAGTATATAAAATGGATGATAAATTAATTGTAGATAATACCGATTTTTACTAAAATTTACACTTGAAAATTTAGATATTTTAAAGAAGTTAAATACTAGACTTGATCAAGAAGTGAATAACTTATATGACCTTGCAAATCAAAAGAAACAGTCAGTTCAACATTTACTAGGAAAATCAAAACATAGTCATAGTAAGATTAAAAGTCGCAATGAATTTTAGAATCTAATTCAACATGCTTTATTGGAAAAATATGTCGAAGGAATTTTAACTCGTTTTGAATTTCGAATTAATACAATTGTTCGTCAATATAATTTAAAAGAAAAATATGTCAGTGTTGTTAATCCCGCTGAAGTAAATGCTAAGAATTTATATTTAAAAATTAAAGAACCACAACGTTATTCAACAAAAGAAATGTTAGAGTTACAAGAGTTATTAAAAGAAGTTAATGTTCCTTTGGTTGGATTAGTTAAACAATATAATGAAAATCTTGCTCAAATTAATGCAAGTAAGGTTATTGATTTTTTCTTATTAGATGATGAAGGTTAAAAATTTTTATTAATTTTTATTTGTTTTGCTGCTTTAACCTGTGAATTATTCGTAGTTTTGTTATAATAAAAATATAGAAACGAGGCGAATATAATGGAATACAAAATTCGTAGCAAAAACATTATTATTACTGATGCAATGCATCAGCATTTAGTAGATACTTTTAATAAATTATTGAAATATCAACAAGTTAATGAAAATGATCTTGTTCATGTTGACGTTGAGTTTACTAAAGAAAACAATGTTGTAATTAATACTTCAATTGATATTAGAGGGAAAAACAATTTTTTAAAAGCAGAAGTTCATAATAGCGATTTTTATAAGGCAATTGACCAAGCTTTACATAAAATTGAAGAACAGTTACGAAAAATTAAAGGCAAAAGAGAAGATCGCCATAATAAAAATCAGCCACTCGGAAAATTTTATGCAACTTCAATTGAAGCAGAAGAGGACCAAGAAGAGGAATTTAGTTAATCTAATATAAAAAAAGTTTAACCACGTGTGTGGTTAAACTTTTTTTATATTAACTGTATTATTTGTGGCATTTGTTTTATTAACCCGAATTGCACCAATTCCTTCTAATAATCAAATTAAAGCCCCAATTACAGCAATTAATTCACCAACAACAATTACTCAAGTTGAAATTTCTTTTGTTGAAGTAATAATTGCCCCGATCATGCCGACAATTGCAATAACAATGAAAACAATTCCAGCAATTAATTTACCAATTTTGTGACGAACAAAGGTTGCAACACAAATAAACAAGAAAGCGGTAATTAGAATAATTGCGCCATTATCACCAGTGTTGTTGTGAACAAAAAGTCTTGTATCAACTTTAACATTTGGGAATGAGCTTAGAATTGCTAAGATAAACAATCACAATCCAGAAATTCAAATCATTACTTTTTGAAAAGTAACATTAATTTTAATTGTTGCATATTTTAATTTTGCCATAATTTTTCCTCCTTAACCATAACAATAGATATATTATAACTTAGTTTTAACGATATTTTTGATAAATTAAATAATTCGTAAAATATCGTTTGTTTTAATATTTAAAAATTTAATCATTCCTGGCGCTAAGCAATAGACAAAATAACATTCGAAAAAATAATGACTCATTTTTTGTGAACCAAAATTTTGAATTGTTGAAATAACTTCAAAGTTTTTATTACAAAAAATAACATCAAGTTGATAAAAAATCCCAAAACTATTAAATCCTCGAACATTTCGTAGTAAATAACCATCTTTCATAGTAATATCTTTTGGCTGAATTAAACTGGTAAATTTATCACGTCAAGACTTAATAATATGAATGTTAGCGTCTTGGGGAATGCTATTGACTGTTAATGTTTTACGATCTTTTAATAAATAATATTTCTTATTTCGTTTATGTTTTGTACGATGAAATTTATAAATTAAATTTGAAAAAACTCCCATAGTAACACCTTTCTCTTTTTTCTTAACCATTATATAAAATTATATTATAATTACCATGAGAAAAGAGGTGTTATTATGAAATTTGCATTATTTTTAGCAACTGGTTTTGAAGAAGGTGAAGTCATTATTACAACAGATGTGTTACGTCGTGGAGGAATTACTTTGGAATTAGTTAGTATTATGAAAAAATTAGAAGTTGTGTCAGCTCATAATGTTACTATAACAGCTGATAAATTAATTGAAGATGTTAAATATGAAGATTATGACGGGTTTGTGTTACCTGGTGGTCGTCTTGGGGTTGATAATTTAACAAAAAGTGAAATGTTAAAGGATTGATTATTAAAAGCAAATAGTGATCAAAAAACAATTGCGGCAGTATGTGCAGCGCCCCAAATTTTAGGACATTTAGGAATTTTGGATAATAAAGAAGCTACAAGTTATCCAGGATGCACAAAAGGGATGGAAAAAGCAATTTACAATGATGAAATGGCAGTGATTACCGATGGTCATGTTATTACAGGTGCTTCAGTTGGGTCAACAATGAATTTTGCGTTGGCAATTGCTGATCGAGTATTAGGACCAGAAAAAGTGATGAAATTACATCATGAATTAGTTATTCGAGATTAAAATTATCTTGCAAATAATTTGCAAGATAATTTTAATTTAACAAATTATTTGCTAAATTAAAAGGGTAAAATAAAACTACCTCAAAGGAACATTAGTAATTTGGAATTAATTGTTAACAACTCTTGGATCTGTTTCTAGTAATCTAGATATTAACTCCCTTTGTCTAAAAAAGAGTTTTTTAACTTAATTGAGGTAGATGGGGTATTTGCTATCTTTTTGATAACAAAGAATATTTTTAACTATAAAATTTAATGTTCATTAATTTATAATACACTAAATTTTAGTAGTAATAATGGTAAAAAAGTGCCATAATAAATTTTGAAAAAACTAAAATATATTAATAAACTTAATTAGATTAAAACTTTAAAAATAGGAGGAAAAATATGAAGAGAATATTAGCTCTTTTAGGAGTAATATCGTTAGTGGGAACAAGTGCCGTTTCAGTTGTTGCTTGTAGTCATCCCCAAAATAAAGTGTCAGTTGATGACATTAAAAAAGAATTAGAACAATACACTGATACACCATTTTTTGCTTCTTCATCACAAATAACAAATGTTAAATTAGCATCAGAATTAGCTAGTCGAATGACATTAGGAAGTTATAAATTAGTTGTTAAAGATGATACCACATTTGTGGAACCAAACATTTCGGATGGTAATACTGTATTGGCACAAAGCATTGCCGATTTTAAAACACAATTAGCAGAACTATCGGTAAAAGGACAATTAGTTGTAAATAATGGTAGCGCAGTTGTTAGTTTGCAAAAAAAAGATAGTGAATTATTTAGTGTTAAAATTAAGTGATCAACAAATGAATTACTATTTTTAGCAAGTACCATTAATTTTATTAATGGTGTGGGAGAAACAACACAAAATATTAAATTTTCGTTGCCACCAATCATTCCAGAATTAGATATTAACCTTGCTGATTTATATAGTTTTCTTAGTGTAATTCAACTACCAGAAGAATTAATCAATAGTATTAATTTGGCAGAAATAAATAATCCAAATTCAGATTTTGTTTCTAAGTTTAATGCTGTCTTAAAAGACATTAGTGATTCTTTAGGAGTTCTTGGACTTGGCGATTTCTTAACAAAAGATGCATCGTTTACGTATCAAATTGTTAAGGATGAGGATAATGATATTTCCTTTGTTGGAGCAGGAACTGTTAAGGACTTATTACATAATTTTGCTCCAGATCTTATTGCGTTATTACAATGATACATTAAAGAGGGAAAACAAAAAATTGAAGCAACTCATAATACTGTTTTACCATTAATACAATACTTATTCTCACCAGTTAATAATAATGTAAAAGAAAATATTAAAACTGAATTTGGTGAAGCTAATTGATTCTATACAAATACAGCAACTAATTTTGATAGTTTGGTTTTTCATTTACTATCAGATTATAAAAGTAAACCAACTGAAGAAGATAATCATTATATCTTTAAGGTTGTTGGTAAGATAAAATATGACACAGGATGAGAAATAAAAATACCTATACCTCTTGATTTTGTTATGAATCAAAATTTACTTGGTGATGAAGGACCTAATGCTCTTCTAGCAGTTCTTTGTTTTAAATTAAATCCAACTCTATTATTGACAAGTATTTTAGATGTTTTTGGTAAAAATGAGGGAAAAGGAATTGATGCTGTTGGAGAAAGCATTTTACAACCAAAACAATGACAAGGAATTAATGATTTTATAACAGATAAAATCCCAGGCATTAATGTTTATTTAGGGCCAAGTATTATGGATTTTGCAGGACCAGCGATCTTACGTAATTTAGGTTTAAGTAGTACTGAAATAGACAACAATAATATTACAATGATTGCTGGAACAGTTAAGTTGCAATTTAAAAATAGCAATAATGAGTGAGAGAATTTTACAACAATTCTTGTAAAAAATGGTGATAAGATGGTTCCAAATTTAACTCAGATTTTAAAGGCAACTGATGTAAAAATTAGTTTTATGAATGTTCAATTTAAAGTTACGCTAAAAGATAATAATAAGATTGTTTATGAAACAAATGGTAATGTAAATTTTGATTTATGATTATCAGACTTGATGAATTAAATATCAAAAAAGAATTTTAAATTTATATTTCTTGCATAATTATAAATATTAGCAAGATATCAGAGTGGGGTTGAAGGCATCGTTAATTATGCTTTCAATCCATTTTTAATATACAAAATTAAAGACACAACAGGGGCAACAACTATTATTAGTTGTTCGTCAAAACCGGCTGTTGACCCCGGCACTGATGATAATGATATTGGAAAAGATTTAGATGTATTATTAAAAATTATGAACGAAGCGTATGAGGCATTTTTAAATTATGCAAATTAAAAGGCTGTTATTGATATGAATGATTATCAAATTCCAGAATTAGACCAATTATTTGTTTTAGTTAGTTCAAAGGAACCGGAAGTTGAATTGCAATTAGAAACTCCTGTTGGTGAGAAAATAAATAATTTTTTTGAAAATGATTTTAAAATAATTTTTGATAGTATTAATCGTCAAATTGCTCATGAATATTCAAATTATTATGTTGATTCATTGTCGTTTACTTTTAAAACCAGTCCTTCGATTTTAAAAGTAAACTATGTTGATTTAACAGCATTACAAAAATGAACAACAGAACCAATTAAGGCTTTAAAAGCAGTTGTGGTAAATTATAGTTTTGGATATACAGGCAAATTTAAAACATTGATTAACCCATCAAGATTTAACATTAAATATGTTATTACAAATAATCCTAATTTGATTAAAACTTTAATGCTTGATTTAACTAACAAAATGGGAAAAGTTTTAATTGATTTTATTAATCAAAATCCTGAAGTTGCCATTGATGTAAATCCGGCGTTTAAAGAAACATATAATATGTTTAGTGTTTATTATGAAAGAGATGCAACATTAATTAATAAGGATATGTTAGTTTTTTTAGATGATATGTTCAAAAAAATGATACAACAAAAGAAATAATGGCAGTAGTAAAGTATGATTCTAATCAAGATATTTTGGATTTAAAAAAGGGGACAATAAATTCAGGTAATCGTATTAATTATGATGGCTCATGATCAGAAATGCAAAACCAAACACCAGCCACTTGAGCAGGTGAGGGACAACAACCTGCTGGGTTAACAGCGGAGAATTTTGTCAAATTTTACCGCGCAAAAATGTCAATTTTGCAGGATACAAGTAAAGATTTAACTTTAGGAACTTTTAGTATTAATTTTAATAAAATAGTTGTAGCTGGCTTGCCATTGTTAGCAAGTGGGTTTAATGATAATAAACCATTAATGATTGAAATTAAGATATCACAAACTGGTTTAAATACAAAATTAACTAATTTTGGCAATATTATTATTGTGTTTATTAAATACTATAATGTCAAATTAAGAAGAAGTGGAACAAATGAATTTTATATGAAGCAAAATGTCCTGGATGAAATTATTGCAAAATATGGAAAGGGTGTAAAAAGTATAAGGCTTAATCCGCTTTATAGTAAAATTTTAGAAGATTTTAAACAAAGTGATATTGCTAAAACATTACCAGATCTTGATTTATTATCTTTACAAGACTTTCGTTCATATTCTCCTACGGTGAATACAATTATTAGTTGTAATAATTGACCAAAGTATATTCCTGATGATGATTCATCAAAAACTATTAACGATGTTGAAATTATGAATAAAATTATTGGGAAAGATTTAGTTGGTGAAGCAATTAGCGAATGACGTTTTCTGGATCAATTAGTAACTGCCTTTAAAACTGAATTTGATAACCTGAATCGTGCAATTAACAATGAATATTCTAACTTTTATCTTAATACACTTCCGTTATCAATGGAATCTAATGATATTTATTTTATTTTAGAGCATATTAATTTTGATAATTTGGCAAAACTAATTATAGTTGATAGTAATAGTATTATGGGAATTACTATTAATTTCAATATTAAATATCAAGTTAAATTTAAAGATTTTGAACAACCTGATAAAATCGACGGATTAGTTGTTATTGCAAATGATCTTGAAGCATTAAGTGGGATTCAAAAAAATCTTGAAAACTATTTTATAAGTTTTATTGATGAACTTTTGAAAAAGCAAAAGTATGAAATTATTGATACCGTAAATCGTAATTTTAATGATCTTAATAGTAGTAATACTATTTGATCAATAATTATGACTGAATTAAACGCAAGATAAAAATAGTCCTTAATGAAATTATTATTTTGAGACATTTCATTTGAGTAAAACAGTATCTAAGTCAGATTCAGTTTTATCATGGGCTGACGGAGGGTATAATGCAGAAAAATTAACCCCCGAAAACTTTTTAAAATTTTATAAACGAAAATATTTTCAAGTAAGTTCGCAAGAAGACTATTATGTTAAAGCAAATATTGAAGCTTTTAAACCAAACAATTTAACAATTGAAAACTTACCTTTTAATAATAAAGATTCATTTAAAAAACTTAAAACTTCAATTAAAGTTTTAACAGCAAAAGATTTTGTTGATCAAAAATTAAATGAATTTGCTGAAACAACGATGAATTTATGACATTATTATCAAATTGAAACATATAATGATAAACTTGTCTTTAAAATGAACCAAAATGATTTTGATAATTTAGTTAAAGCAACTAATTCTTTCTCAGAAAAAAATAATTTATATGTAAATTTAGCGCCAGTATTTCAGAAAGTTGTTTAATTTAAAGAACAAATTGTTGTGGATAGTTTTTCCATCAATTTTTAATTGAAAACTTTTTAATTTTTTTTTTTTTTTTTGTTTATAATTAATTATGAAAAAAAGAAAATTATAGGAAATAAAGGAGCTAAGTTGGTCAATGAAAAAATTATTATTAATTTTAGCTAGTTTAGGTATTACAGCAACCCCCAGCTTTAGTTTAATTGCTTGTAATCCACCCCAAAAGCAAGAAAAAAATATTTTACAAACATTTCAAATTAATTCAAATCAAACAGGTGTTGAAATTTTAGCTAATTTACATACTTTTATGCAAATTCGGTATCGGTTAACCCAAGATCCCACTGCAAGAAAAATTGCTACATATCAGATTTTATATCAAAATAAGGATATTACTAATGATCAAACAGTAACTGTTAATCGTGATGAAATTGTTTATATTACTATTACTTTAGCACCAGCTAATCCATCAATTCAATTTGATCAACAAAATTTAGTGCAAGAAGGATTTAAATTAGGAAATACATATAATGTTGAAATTAAAGTTACTGATGTTAACAAACAGGATATTAAGACAGTTATTGTTCCTGATTTAAAAACTCCCGCTTGAGAAGATGAAACCTATCAAAAATTAAATACTAATTCCAATATTATTGAAGCGGTTCGTGATGCAATTAATCACCGTTTGTCAATTACAGCTTCAAATAGTGATTTTATGATTACTAATAATTATGATCAAAACCCCAGTGAAAAACAAGCACCAGGAACAGTTGTGACTTTTACTGTTAGTGCAACGATAAATAGTAGTTTAATTCAAGGTTCATTTACCTTTACTAATACTTTGTCAGCCCGAAAGGATATTTCTGAAGTTGAAATTAATAATTTACCAGTTAACCCAAATCCAAAATTTACTTATGGCCAATTAAATAATAATAAAGAGATTTTAGATGCAATTATTGGAACAATTAATAATAAGTTACAGATTACTATTACAACAAAAGATTTTATTGTTACAAATGATCAAATGGTTAATAAACAGCAAGAACCAAGTCAAACAGTAACATTTACTGTAACAGCAACAGAAAATAGTAGTTTAATTCAAGGCACCTTTAAATTTACAGTTGTGTTAGCAAAATTAAGTTTAAATTCAGTGAAAATTGATGAAACAAACATTATAATTGTTGCTGATCCTGATTCATTTTATGAGAACTTAAATCAAAATGATGAAATTATTGCAGCAGTAATGACAGCTATTAATAAGACCTTGTTAATTACAGCGACTAACCATGATTTTATAATTAGTAATGACCAGCCAGTTGATAAAAAACAAGAACCAAAGACAGTTATAACTTTTACCATTGCTGCAAGTGAGACTAGCAAATTAATTATTGATCAATTTACCTTTAAAATTACTTTACAAGAAAAAATAATGTAATAACAATCATCAAAATAGAAGAGGAAGTTAATATGAGTCAAGAAAATAAAAATATGAATTGAAAAATAGTAAGTAAAGAAATTATTAATAAGCAACTACAAGAATATTATCAAAATAATATTTCATTCCAACCGCCAACAAAACGCCATCAATTAGTAATACGATGAATGTTGTTTTTAGGACCATTTTTAACATTAATGGGAATTTTTATTAGTATTTTAATTGTTGTTAAAAGTATTGCTATTTACTTAATTTTTTTACCACTTTTAATGTTATTAATGGGAATTAGTTTAATTGTTGTTGTTTCTTATTACATGGTTAAGTGAACGCGGTTATTAAAACTATATGACAAAATTATGCAAAAAATTAATCTAGTTGAAATTTATAATTTAGGTTTAGCCCATTATTTTAGTTCACAATTAATTTTAAAAAACATTAGTCAAACTTTTCAACCAGCACCAAGTGGATTAATTAATTTTAATTCTAATACTAAAATTGATACTGTCTTTAATTTATCACATCCTATGGGTAAAATTTCGTTTGGAACAATTACGCATCATGTAATTAATAAAGTTAATGGTAAAATTGATAAAGAGGAATTTTATCGGTTACCAATTTTTACTGTGCAGCCAGATGCCAAATTAACTGCAGAATTTACAATTCAACCGCGAAGCGTATTAACCAATTTTTTTAATCCACTAACTTATATTAATTTTGATGATAAATTATTTGAAGGAACATTTTTGGTTGGTGGTCATCATGAACGGGTGATTAAAAATTTCTTAATCCCCAAAATTTGTAAGAACTTACTTGTCTTAGCCTCAAAGTCACCGACAATTCCTGCAATTGATGTAGCACAAAATGTTTTAACATTTTTATTTCAATCTTATTTAGTTAAAAATTGAAATGACAAAGAAATGACATTAACACAAGTTGATTTCTCAGGGAGTTTTAACCGTGTAACTGATGATATTATTGCTAAAATTGAAACAGATATTATTTGGTTAAAAGAATGCTTAATTTGATTAAATCAATTTGGGATTATGATGGTATAGTAATTTATTTTAAGAGTAATAATTTTATTAATAAAACAGGAGTGATATGATAATAAATGAAAGAGAAATTGTTTACGAATCAAAATCAGCAAAAACTATTAGTTGAATTAAATCATGAAATGCAAACTGCTGATGAGGTTTGCTTTGTTTTTCCTTTTATTTCAAAAGCAATTATTAATAAAATTGAAGCATCAATTAAGCATTGTTGTGCAAATAAAATTCCAATTCGGATTATCACTACTACTTTTGATGATTTAGCTGAATATAATAATTTATTAGAATTAGCACGATTAGTAACAACTTATGACAATATTCAGATTAAAGTTGAAGATAATTTAGAAAAACGAAGTGAACGAATTCATATTAAAGCTTCAGTTTTTAAACGTTTTAATGGGGTTTCAACAGCAATTATTGGTTCTTCAAATTTAACATATAAAGGAATGATAACGGGACGGGAATGGAATATTAAATTAACAA
The DNA here is from genome assembly GCF_049669535.1 of Spiroplasma endosymbiont of Glossina fuscipes fuscipes. Taxonomy (NCBI): domain Bacteria; kingdom Bacillati; phylum Mycoplasmatota; class Mollicutes; order Entomoplasmatales; family Spiroplasmataceae; genus Spiroplasma; species Spiroplasma endosymbiont of Glossina fuscipes fuscipes. The sequence continues at coordinate 867,397 of NZ_CP187162.1, read as the reverse complement.
CAATTAATAATCATAGTTTAGTTACAGAAATTATTACTGAATTTGAACAATTATGAAATGAAGTCTTAGTTGATTTTAATGATGAATTTGCTCGGAACCATTTATTAGAACGCATTAATCAAAATCAAACAGCACGCATTGCAACACTGTTCAATAATACGCCAACTGAATTTTTAACAATTCGGAAATACTTATATGATTTTCAAAAAGATATTGTGGCAAAATTACAATATCGTCGAAAATTAGGTAAAAATGCTCATTTAGTAATTATGGCAACCGGAACTGGTAAAACTGTAGTCGCTGCTTTTGATTATTTTTATCAATTGCAAGCAAAGGGTGGCCAACTGGTAAAAATATTGTTTCTAGCTCATCAAAAGGAAATTTTAGATCAAGCATTGCAAACTTTTCGTGGCGTTTTAATGGATCAAACTTTTGGGGAAGTAATGTATGAAGGGAAAACTAGCGAAAATAATGCTCATTTATTTGCGACAATTCAAACGATGGCTAATAAATTATCGCAGTTTAAACGAAATCACTTTGATGTAATTATTTTTGATGAGGCCCATCATATTGCTGCTACTACTTTTGATCAGGTTTTTAATTATTTTCAACCACAACAAGTTCTTGGGTTAACAGCAACCCCAGAACGCGAAGATGGAAAATCAATTAAAAAATATTTTGCTGATGAATATGCAGCAGAATTGCGACTATGGGATGCAATTAATCAACGCTTATTATGTCCATTTGATTATTATTGTATTGATGATAACACCGTTGATTTAACTGGTGTTGATTTAAAAGCCGATAATGAACTTTTCAAAAAGTTAAATACAACAGCACGAAATGATTTATTATTAAAAATGATTGACAAGTATATAGGGTTATATGCAAAACCAACCGCCTTAATCTTTTGTGTTACAACCGAACATGCCAAATTAGTTGCAACATTTTTACGAGCAAATCATTTTCGTGCCGATTATCTAACTTCTGAAAATCGTGAGCAGCGAACAAGGATTTTACATGAATTTAAAATTGGACGTATTAATTATTTATGTGTTGTTAATATGTTTAACGAAGGAATTGATGTTCCAGAGATTAACACAATTATTTTATTACGACCAACAAATTCTAAAACAGTCTATTTACAACAACTTGGCCGGGGATTACGAAAAACGGAATTAAAAAGTCGGTTAGAAGTTTATGATTTAATTAGCAACATTGATAGTAAGTATGATATTACAATTGGAATTAAAAATTTATATGACCCAAAATTAACATCAATAAAGGGATTGTTAGCAAACGATGGGTTACCTTATAATTGCACAATTAGCTTAGAACAACGATCACAAAAAGTTATTTTAAATAATTTGCGAAAATGATATGATAACCGTGCCCGCATTAAAAGTCATATTCGTGAATACTATCAAAAATATCAAAACAATGGTTTGGCGTATTTATTACATGATTATGATTTATCATTATATCAATTTTACAATTATGTAAATGATTTCTACGTTAAAATTGGGCGTAATATTGAATGATACCAAATTGATGAAAATAATACAAACCGTAATAAAAACTTATTAAAACAATTTTTATTTTTAGATAGTTATCAACTTATTAATTATTTTATTTTACGTTTAAGCCAAAAACTTACTAATGAAGAAATTAACTTAGATTATGATAATTTATTAATAACATCACTATTATATGAAGTAACTAGTATGACTGTTTTTATTGAGTTATTTCCAAATTATGCAACAATCCCTGATTTAGTAACATATTTTATTAATCATCATCAGCTTATTGTTACAGAATTATTAATTATTTTACAATATAAATTAGAACATGAAACTTTAAAGATGCACTCTGAGCAAAAAGACCCATTATTAAAAGGAATTACTTACACCGTTAAACAAGTACTATCAGTTATTGGGCGAACTAACTTTTTATTAACACGTGGTGAATTACGAATTATTGCTTTTCAAGCTGGTTATTTAACATTTGATAACGTTAAACAAGTTATTTTAGCAGATGAAGATGGCACTGGTTATGGTAAATTAACAAAATATTTACCAGATGAGCAAGTTTTTTATTGGTCGATTCCTGAAACAATGACCTTGGCTAATAAGTTAGTAAAAGATATTCAAAACAATGACATTGTTAAGTATTTGTTTTTACAAAATAAAATTAATACAAAGTGATCAAATTTAGGGTTAAAATTATATTGTTTTATTGGCTTTGGACATTATGAGGCAATGTTAACAGAAAACTATCTTACAGCTAAATTTTCTATTGAAAAAGATTAAAAGTCATCTTTCATTTTTTCACTTTAATTAATCAGAAATTAATGCAAATTTTTCTTTTTAATAATAAATTAAAAATAAAGTAATTAGTTCGTTCCAATTTGTTAAAAATGTATTATAATTAAAAAATAGTATTATTTTTATCAAAGGAGCCTATAAAAAATGGAAAGCTTTAATTGGAATGGCAACACTTTTTAGGACACTTTTTATGTAGACTTCTGATTTCTAAATTCAACTGGAGTTAAGTAATTCAAACTACCATGAATTCGAATATTGTTGTATCAATTAATGAAATTAAATAGTTCCAACTTTAATTGTTCTAAATTTTTAAATTTTCGACCATTAATAAATTCAGTTTTAAAAGCTTTATAGGTTGTTTCAGCTACTGCGTTATCGTAAGGGCAACCTTTTGCACTTAATGATCTTTTAATATTAAATGTTAATAAAATTTCTTCAATAATTTTATTTTTAAATTCATTACCACGATCTGTATGAAACAACCTAATTTGATTTAGTGGTCGTGTTATTTTATAAAATGCCTGCTGAACTAGTTCAGCAGTTTTATTTGTTCCAGCGCTATAGCCAATTACTTCACGGTTAAATAAATCAATTAGTAAGCAAATATAATGTCATTTTGAACCAACTTGAACATAGGTTAAATCGCTCACAATAACTTCATTTTGTCTTTTATTACTAAACTCACGATTTAGAATATTACTAATTTGATCATTATTTACAGGAGATTTATGATTGCGATATTTTAATTTAGTATATTTTGATACTAAATTATTTATTGCCATAATTCTTCTAATTTTTTGTCGAGATAAAATAATGTTCTTTCTTGCTAAAATAATTTTAATTTTTCTAGCACCATAAACTTTATAGCTTTCTTTAAATGCACTGATAACTTCATTTTCATAAATATTAATTTCAGTTTTAGTGATCTTATTAATTTGATAATAATACTTTGATTTTGCTATCTTTAATATTTGACACATTTTCCTCACTGAATATTTGTCTTTATTGTTAGTAATTAATATTACTTTTTGCCGATTATCAGTGCTGCTTGCTTTAAAATATCATTTTCCATTCGTAATTGTTTGTTTTCTTTTCGCAACTGAATAAGTTCATTTTCTTCAACAGAGCGATTGTCTTTAGCTTTAAAAGAACCAGAATTCTCATTTTTTTACTCATTGATAAAGAACTGCCTTTGAAATTTTATATTCGTTAACAATTTCAATATTACTTTTACCATTTTTATATAACATTACGATTTGTTTCTTGAATTCATCGGTGTACTGGTTTTTTGCCATTTTTATATTCCTGCTTTCCTAATAATTTTAGCTTATTTTTTTACAGTCTACATAAATATGGTCCAAGTTATTGTAACCTATCTAAATCTTGATTTTATTCGAAATTTAACGAGATTAGTAACATTTAATAATGCTGAACAATTGTATCAGACAAAGAAGGTAACATTATTAAAAATTGATGAACAACAAACCTCAAATAACAAAAAAGAATTAATTATTAGTTGCCAAGTTGTAGCAAAAAATAATAGTGATTATTATGAAGTTAATGTTGTTTTTGCCATTGTTGCTGAAATGACATTTTTGACTCGTCAAAGTTGTAGTTGTATTGACTATAATTTTCAGCATCAAATTTGTCAGCATATTATTGCAACTTTGTTGTTTGCTTTTTATGAATCAAAAGAAAACATTCAACAGTGGCGATCAGTATTTACCGCAACTGATCACTTATTAATCACATTTGTTAATAAGAATAAACAAAATTATGAAATTAAAGAAAATATTGTTGATTGTCAATGTAGCTTAATTATTGATTCAACATTTCAAAAACCCGCTGTTGTGCAATTAAAATTGGGTTATGAAAATGATCAGTTTTTTGAAATTAAAAATATTTATCATTTTTTAGGTTTTTTGGCAAAAAATCCCCTTGATTCAGATTATTTAAAAGGTTATGAGATTTCACAAAAATTTGTTTTGTATCCAGCAAAAGTAGTTTTTTCACCATTTGCGGAAAAAGTAATTCGGTTTTTACAGCGAGAATTTATTAATGTTTTTAGTTTTTTACAAACACAGAAAATGGATTTTTATGGTGTGTCAATTACAAAAAGTTTTGGTTTTTCAGCTTATCAAACAGAACAATTTTTAATAACTTTACAGGACGAAACAATTAAATTAATTATTAATGATCATGAATATCCAAATATTAAAATCAGTGTTGATCAGTATCAACCCAGTTTAAAAGTTCAACAAAATGATAATTTAATTCAAATTATTAACAATAAAATAACACCCATAGTTTTAACGACAAATCAAGGAAGTTTATTTGATTATGAACAAATTTTTCTATTAGGAGAAAAAATACCTTTTTGTTAGGACCAATTTATCAAACAATGGCAGTGACTAATCAAAATCAAATTACTTTCACTACTCATCAAACTAGTGCCGTTATTAAAGAAATTGTTGCTTTGTTAGATTATCCTCGTGATGTTGTTAATGTGGATAAAACAATTTTGAACACATTAGAAAAAGCACCATTAATTATTGAAAGTTATTTTGATTTTAAGGGTAAGGAAATTATCTTACGCCCAATCTTTCGTTATGGCACAATAACAATTGATTTGTTAAATAAAACTAACGATGATAGTAAAATTGTGTTACGTGATATTTATCAAGAACAACAATATTTAACTCTTTTAAAACAAATTGGTTTCGTTAAAAAATATAATTATTTAATTTTGAATGATTTAAATTATGTTATTAAATTGTTATCAGAGCATATTTCAACGCTAGAAACACTTTCGCAAATTTTTTATACTGATAATTTTAAAAATGTTCGCTTAGTTGATTTTAATGTTCATAGTTCAACTATTAATGTTAATCAAAAAAATAATTGGTTAGAATTTGAATTTCAAGGATTAATAATGGGAATAAATATCATCAATTAGCAAATGGGGGAATTATTGATTTACAAGCAGAACAATTTGCATCAGGTAAATTGCAATTGCCAAAATATCATGCTTTATCAGTTTAATGATAATGTGCTTTGCTTAAAACAAAATAATTATGGCTATGAAATTTATTTAGTTACAAATAAAAGACTGAATTTTAAGAAGGCAACTCAAATTAAAATGTATACTTTTTTAAAGTATGAGAATGATACGTGTTTTCAGTGATTTGGGTTTTTAGATTTAGCGACAAATAAAATTTTTGGCGACTTATTAACTGTTCCAACAATTGGTGTTAAAACCGCAGTTAAAGTATTACAACAAATTAGTGTTGAAGATTTATTAATGCTTATTCAACAAAATAATATTGTTGAAATTGAAAAATTACAGGGATTAAAGACATAGTGTTCGATTATTATTACATACTTTACAAAAAATTTATTTTAAAAAAAATTATAATAATCTTCAAAATAAAGTAATTAGTTGCTTAAAAGAATTAGGTTATCCGTTGACTGTTATTTATTCTGCAATTAATAGTGTTAATTCGGTTCCAACTAAACTTGACCAATATTTAAAACTAGTTTTATTTAGAATTAGTCAAAATGATACAGTTTAATTTTTGCCCGGTTAATTTTGTTGGCAATAGTGGTGTTTGAAAAACTAGTTTAGCACATTTAATCAAAACTTAGTTACAACAAAAACTATTACTTTTACATGGCCCAAATTTGCAAAAACCAAGTGATTTAATTAGTTCTTTAATGCAGGTAAAAGCATTTAATTTAGTTTTTATTGATGAGGTTCATGCAATTAGTCGTGAGGTTGCTGAAATTTTATACCTGGTTTTAGATGATAACTGTTTAAACTTATTGTTGGGAAAAGATTATAATACAAAAAATGTTGTTTTACCGTTACCATTTTTTACCTTGTTAGCAGCAACAACATTACTATATCAAGTGCCACAACCATTATTAAATCGTTTTACAACAATTTTTCATTTTGATGAATATACTAATGATGATATGCAACAAATTTTAAATAATTTGTTTTTAAAAGTAGGAATAAAATTACCATTAGAAGAACTAGTTTTTTTAGCTAGTTATAGTCAAAATAATCCATGTGCCGCCCTAAAATTATTTTATCGGATTTATGACTATTTATTAGTAACACCACAACCGATAAAATTAAAATTTTTACAAGAAATTTTAAATAATTTAAAGGTTTATCAAGATGGTTTAGAATGAGGAGAAGTAAATTACTTAAAACAAATTTATCTTCTTTTTCAGACACAACCAGTTGGGTTAAGCACCTTAAGTCAAGTTTTATCTGAACCATTGCTAACAATTACAAATATTTTAGAACCTTTCTTGTTAAAAAAAGGTTATTTAGTAAAAACATCTCGTGGACGGGTTTTAACAAATAAAGCAGTGGAATTTTTAAAAAATATTACATAATTTACTTAATTTTTTTGAGAAGTCGGTTATAATAATAATTGGAACTAAGGTAAGGTGTAAAAATGAGCCACAATCATAAAAAGGAACAAGAACAAATTGCAAATTATGCCTGTAAAATGATTAGTTTAAAAGCAGTTGATTTAAGATTATCTAATCCAAATATCACGGAACAAGATGTTGCAGATTATTTAATAAAGATGATTTTAGTCGATAAAACAATTATTGATGTTAGTGAAGTAGCTTATTATATCTTTAATATCAAGATTAATCGGATGATTGAATTTATGAATAATCAAAAAATTACTGCGGCTGATTTATCCTTAGAAGATTTTAAAGATATGTTTATTAAATAATAAAATTAAACAACTAATAGTGTACAATATATAAAGAAAAGTTTTAAAATAGAACAGTGGTGTAGAACGTGAAGAAAAACGAACAAATTACAACAATTAAAGAACCAAAAAATAAAAAGGCAATTAGCAAATTAATTATTCGCATTGGAACTTTGATTGTTTTAATTGTTGCAATGATTGTTGGTACTTATTTTTCAGCTGATAGTTTTCGTTATTCATATAAAACTGGAATTGCTTATTCAGGTGGATATCAAGTTCAGGTTAATGTTTTAAATAAAAATGATCCTAATTTTTCACCAGATACACCAAATGGTGATAGTAAAAAAGGATTGGATTTATTACGTAATAAATTAGATCCATTATCAAATCAAAATTTATATTTACAAACATTAGGTCGCAGCGCTGTTGAAGTTGTTGTTGGAAAAGATATGTTTAAATCTTATAATGCTTTGAGCAAAGTAATTCAACGCTTAGGAGCAATTTACTTAACAGATAGTAAAGGAAAAGACTTACTAGTTGGTGATAACAATGGAACAAAAGAACGAACACCATTAAGTGATGTTATTTCAGGTTCAACAACAGGGGTTGATCAAAATCGTCGCCCAATTATTACTTTAAAAATTAAAGATCAAGCAAAATGAGATAGTATTATTAATAGTTTAAAACCATCAGAAGGTGGGGGCCAAGCACAACCATTGTATATTTGAACTGATATTGGTCAATTTATTGATGATTTACGTCATAATACTGAAAATATTCCAGCAATTGCAACTGTTTTTAATGCTGAAATTCGTAGTAAAGTTTCGGCGAGTGATTGAAGTAATATTTATCAAATTTTTAATGTTGAATATTATGATGCTGGAACTTCACAAATTCGCACTGGTAATTTACTAGATTTAGCTTTAAGTTATCCAATTTCGCAAGTTCAAACTTGAATGGAAGATGCCCGTTTTCGTTTTACTTCTGTACCACTCGACAGGTTATTAATTGACCCAAATGATAAAACAGCAACAACAAATCAGTTTATTGATCCGTTACGACCATATTTACAAACAATTATTGAATATAATACTGCATTAACAGATTTATACAAAGAACATATCATTAATTGAAATTCAATTAAACTTGGGACAGGAGCTGCTGAAAATTCAAATCAAATTACAACTTCAACTGAAACTGAATCTCGTCAAATTAGTAATTTAATTAATGGGGGCTTAAGTGGTTTAGAGTTTGTTATTCGTGGTTATCGTGAAATTCCACCTGTTGTTTCAGCTAGTGTTTTTAAAATTTCTTTAATCATTTTAGGAGTATTAGTATTAGCAATCTTCGTTGTTTTATTAGTTTATTATCGTTTATTTGGTTTTATTGCAATTTTAACGTTATTGTTTACAATAATTGCAACATTATATTTTTCTTCGTTATTGAAAGTTCAAATTTCGCCAGAAAGTATTGCGGCATTAATGATTGCATTTGGTTTAGCACTTGAAGGAAACTTGTTATTCTTTTCACGGTATAAACGTGAGCGGTACGAAAATCAAATTCCATTTGAACCGGCAATGAAAATTGCTAATAAACAAACAATTGCCGTCTTTATTGATGCATTAGTAGTTTTAATTATTTTAGGATTATCATTGTTTTGATTAGGAACAAATAATATTAATTCATTTGCCACAATTTTACTAGTTGGATTAATTATTTCCATTGTAATGGTATTTGCTGTTGCGCGTTTAATGTACTGAATTGTTATTAAATTACGTTGACAAGAAAAACACCCTTGATTAGATGTTTCACGCTTTTCATTATGAAAATTATTTATGAAAAAAAGAGTTACACTAACAACAGCACCAGACGCATTAGCTGCTAGTGCTCAATTGCAAATGCCAGAAACAAGTGAACCTGTCATAACAGCGAATGATAATGTTGCAACTGTAATACCAAAAAAAGGAAAGCAATATAAAGTAGGAAAGTGAACATTTTATAATATTACAAAATGAACACCAGTTGTTGGAATTATTTTATTAATTGTTGCGTTAGCAATTGCTTTTGCTGGAAAAGCAAATGTTGCTAATTCAATTAAACCAGGAATTAATTTTACGATTAATCAAGATTTATGAGGAACTGATAACGATGAAACAGCAATTGCAAAGTTATCAACGCAATTAGAAAGTATTCGCAAAACAGCGCGTTATAACTTTAGTTACAATATTTATATTCTTAAAAAACAAGAAAGTGGCATTAATAACCGAATTTTAGTTGTTAGTACCAATATTACAAAGGGGACTTTTGAACGAGAATTGTTAACAGCCATTGCATCATTTTATAATGCAACCCCTGATGACCCTTCATTAGCATTGCAACAGACTGATCCGGTTATGGAAGGCTATATTCTAAAAAATGCCGCAATTAGTATTGGTGTTGGATTAGTATGTATCTTTGTTTATACTTTATTCCGTTTAGACTGAGCGCAATTTGTAGGAATGGTTTTAGCTAGTTTATTTGCTTTAGTCACAACTATTGGAATTGCAATTATTACTCAAGTATTAATTACTTTTGAAATGTCAATCGCATTCTTAGCAATTTTTGGTTTTGCAATTGCCTTTGCAACAATGGTAATGGTTCGGGCAAAACAAAATAAAAAAGCGATTAATATTCGTGAATATGAAACATTTTTCACCTATATGTCAGAGCACCGTTCACAAATTAAACGTTTACGTCGGGCACATAAAGCTTATTATCAAGAAGAATTAAAGAAATTAGCAATCAAACATCCTGAATTAACCTTACGAGAAATTAAAAAACAATATCATGATCAATTAAAACGAACACAATTAGCGGCAAAAGATATTAAAAGTAAAAATAATAAAGTAATTCGTGAAGTTCGTAAAGACTTTAGAGTTTATAATTATGAACATAACTTTTTGCAAAAAGTTGCTAATATTACGATTAAACAAATACTACAACATTGTTTGACACTAGGAATTATGTTTGCAGTTTTATTAATTACTTTAGCTGCTTTTTCAGGAACATGGTTTGGCTTTAATATTGTGATTTTAATTGGTTTAATTGCTGGAATGTTTGCAACATTATTTGTTGGAATTCCAATTTGAGTAGCCTTAGAAAAATATCGGGCTTTAAATAAAATCCGTGTTAAAAATTATTTAGATTCACAACGTGTTGAAATTGATGAACAAACCGTGATTGGTATTAATGATTAAAATATTAACCAAGAAAGGGATTTTGAAAAAATGGAACTAAAAAACTTTATTGTTGACATTCCTAATTATCCAAAACCAGGGGTTATTTTTCGGGACATTACACCAATTTTAAATAATCCTCCTGTTTTTAAAATGGTTGTTGATCAATTGGCAGCTTATGCAATTACACAACAAGCAACGGTGATTATTGCTCCAGAAGCACGTGGGTTCTTATTTGGACCAACAGTTAGTTATGCTGCAAACTTGCGTTTTGTTCCGGTTCGAAAACTGGGGAAATTACCGCGCCAAGTTGTTAGCGCTAAGTATAGTTATGAGTATGCGACTAATCAGTTAGAAATGCATGTTGAAGATTTAAAACAAAATGACCGCGTATTAATTGTTGATGATGTTTTAGCAACAGGAGGAACAGCACAAGCAATTTGTCAACTTGTTCAAAATAAACAGGCAACAATTGTTGGATTAGCCTTTGTTGTTGATTTAACATATTTAAATGGTAAAAAAGATTTAGGTGGATATCCAATTAAAGATAGAATAAAAAATTAGGGTACCTCCTAATATTAGAAAAACGTCTATAATATAGGCGTTTTTCTAATATTCTACAAAAGTCAAGTAGGAGGTAAAAAAGATGGTAAAAACTAATTTTAATGATATAGAAAATAAAAATATTCCTAAGTATGTATTAAATTTTATATTGGATGGGTTAAGATAAATTGGACAACAATAATGTAGAGTAAAAGATTATAATTAAGTTACAATGGAGGTGTAATTATATGGCAAAGAATCATTATACCGATGAATTTAAACAACAAATTGTTGGTCTTTATAAATCAGGCAAAACATCTGGTCAATTATCTAATGACTATCAAATTGGTAAATCCACTGTTTGAAAATGAGTGCATGAATTTAACAATTCAGGATCTGGAATGACAAGGGTTTTTGGACAAATTTTATATAGAGTAAAGATTTTTATATTGGATTGGTGATAAATAATTTAATTTGCTATGAATACGAGTATTATTATATCAATTAACATAATCAAATAATTCTAATTTAAATTCTTCAATACTTTTAAATTTTTTATTTTTGACTAATTCAGTTTTTAAAATTTTATAAGTAGATTCAGCTACTGCATTGTCATAAGGATATCCAGGTTTACTATAAGATTTTTGTACATTGTTCTTAGTCAAAAGTTTATAAATAGTACTATTGTTAAATTCACTTCCTTGGTCAGTATGAAATATTTTAATATTTTATAAAGAAAAATTAAGTTTGTTAAAAGTACTCTCAACTAATTTTGCATCTTTATGAGAACTAACATCATAGCTAATAATTTCACGATTAAACAAATCAATCAATAAACATACATAATATCATTGATTATTAATTCAAACATAAGTTAAATCACTGACAACAACTTCATGTAATTTATAATTATCAAAATATTGATTTAACAAATTATTATAATTAAATTATATTTTTGCATTATTTGACTAATTTTTATTCGTGACAATATAATATTTTGTTGTGCTAACATAACTTTAATTTTTCTTGTACCATAGTTTTTTCTACTTTTTAAGAAAATACTGATAATAGTATTATCAATATGTTGGGCTTGACTAAGTTTATTTGATTTTAATTGATAATAAAATGTTGATCTAGCAACTTTTAGTGTTTTACATAAATTAGTAATTTTATACTTTTCTTTGTTATTTTTTATAATTACTATTTTTTGCCGATTATCAGTGCTGCTTGCTTTAAAATATCATTTTCCATTCGTAATTGTTTGTTTTCTTTTCGCAACTGAATAAGTTCATTTTCTTCAACAGAGCGATTGTCTTTAGCTTTAAATGATCCTGAATTGTTAAATTCATGCACTCATTTTCAAACAGTGGATTTACCAATTTGATAGTCATTAGATAATTGACCAGATGTTTTGCCTGATTTATAAAGACCAACAATTTGTTGTTTAAAATTGTAACTTAATTATAATCTTTTACTCTACATTATTGTTGTCCAATTTATCTTAACTCATCCAATATAATAATACTCGTATTCATAGCAAATTAAATTATTTATCACCAATCCAATATAAAAATCTTTACTCTATATAAAATTTGTCCAAAAAACCCTTGCCATTCCAAAACTTTATTCTAAGCCAATTAAAACCCTGATTGAATATTCAGCTTAATCGGTATATAATTATAATTAGTATAAAGAAAAGGGGTTGTTTATAGTGGATCGGGATATTAAATACGAAGAGGTCTTAGCCCAAATTAAGTTGTACATCAAAGATGCGACAACATTAAAAGAAATTCAGAAAGCATATGAATATGCAGAAGAAAAACATCAAGGCCAAGTTCGTAATAGTGGAATACCATATATTAATCATCCATTATGAACAACCTTTTTTTTGGCACAATGACGAATGGGACCAAAAACATTAATTGCAGGATTATTGCATGATGTGTTAGAAGATACCCCAGCTACATTTGAAGAGTTACAAGAACGGTTTGGAATTGAAATTGCTAATTTAGTTGAAGGAGTAACAAAAGTTAGTTATTTTGCGAAAGAAAACCGAACACAAATTAAGGCACAATATTTACGTAAATTATATTTATCAATGGCAAAAGATATTCGTGTTATTATTATTAAGTTAGCAGATCGGTTACATAATTTAAAAACAATTGGTTATTTAAAACCAGAACGTCAGCAAATTATTGCCCGTGAAAGTTTAGAAATTTATTCAGCAATTGCCCATCGGTTAGGAATGAAGGCTGTTAAACAGGAAATTGAAGATATTAGTTTTAAAATTATTAATCCGGTTCAATATAATAAAATTGTTTCGTTGCTAGAATCAAGTAATAAAGCACGCGAAAATACTATTAATCAAAAAATTGAAGAATTAAAACAAATCTTAATTACTGAAAAAAAAATGTCAGTCAAAGTATATGGTCGGAGCAAATCAATTTATTCAATTTATCGTAAAATGAATCAATTTGGAAAAAACTTTGATGATATTCATGATATTTTAGCAGTTCGCATTATTACAAATAGTGTTGATGAATGTTATAAAGTATTAGGATTTGTCCACCAGCATTATACTCCGTTAAATAATCGTTTTAAAGATTATATTGCAACTCCAAAACATAATTTATATCAATCATTACATACAACAATTGCAGCTGATGATGGTGTTATTTTTGAAGTGCAAATTCGAACTGAAGAAATGGATGAGTTAGCAGAACAAGGAGTTGCTGCTCATTGACGTTATAAAGAAGGCGAAAATTATGATATTGCTAAAAAACAAAAAGATATTGATGATCGCTTAGATATTTTTAAACGAATTTTGGATTTAGAAAATATTTCCGTGCAAGAACGAGATGAAATTCAACAAGAAGTTTATAAACCTGATCAATTAATGGAAGAGATTATTCAAAATGACATTTTTTCTTCGTTAATTTATGTTTTAACGCCAAACGGGAAAGTAGTTACGTTGCCATTTGGTTCAACGGTGCTTGATTTTGCCTATAAAATTCACTCTGAAATTGGAGAGAAAACAATTGGGGCTAAAATCAATGGTTTATTTTCTCCAATTTCAACAGTTTTAAAATCAGGAGATGTTGTTGATATTAAAACAGCGGCGACTCAAAAGCCAAATCATTCTTGGCTAGTGGTTGCTAAAACATCATCAGCATTACAAAAAATTAAAAAATATTTAAAAAAAGAATTAGCAGAAGCAACCAATGATACAAAATCAATTAACCTAGAAAAAATTAAACAAACAAAAGGACAAATTGAAGAGTACATTGCTAAAAAAGATTTAAAATGAAAATTAGTTGATTCAGAAACGCAACTAGAACGATTGCATGCGATTAACTATAATAATATTGAAGATTTTTTATTAGATGTTGCTAACGATGAATACACGTTGGAAGAAGCAATTAATTTAATTTATTTAGATCAAGCAACAAGTCAGAATGAAAAAATTCTAAAAAAACTACAAGACAAACAATATAAAAAAGCCCAGTTAAAAGATGATATTATTGTGCAAGGAATTTCAAGTATTAAGGTTGTGATTTCACAATGTTGTTTGCCATTGCCATATGAAGAAATTACAGGGTATGTTTCAAAAGCAGAAGGAATTAAAGTACATTTAAAAACTTGTCGTAATTTACAAAGCAGTGAAAAACAAGAACGACAAGTGGAAGTTAGTTGAAATGAAGCGGTTTGTAAAAATAAACAGTATGATTGTGCAATTCGGATTGAAGCAATTGATCGTCCCGCTTTGTTAGTTGATGTCACAAAAGTGTTAAGTCATTTAAATGCTTCAGTTCAAATGATGACAGCTAATATTTCTAGTGATTTAATGAATATTACCATTAAGACAATTATTAAAATTAGTAATGCTGATCGATTTCAACAAATTCGTTTGTCGTTGTTAGCAATTCCCGATATTAAAATTGTGGAACGAGTTATGATGTAACAACAACTTTGGAACACAAACACTATATACGGTTATTAGTTTTCTTGGTATAATAAAGATACCTAAGAAAATAGAAAATGGAGGAAGTTATGACAATAAAGTCTTGGCTAAAATTTAGTAGCATATGATTTTTAGCAGGAATTGTAATTATTATGGCCGGAGCAGTTGTTCCAACTTTAAACCAACAGGTAGGTGCGTTAAAAGAAGAAATTATTAAATCATTAAGTGTTAATGGTTTGACACCCAATCCTTTAGAAAGTTTAAAAGGTGATAGTGCTTATAATATTTTAAATTTTTTATTATCATATGGATCATTTCAAGCAATTTTTAGTTTGGATGGTTTTGGTCTTTTTAAATTTTGAGTAATTGATTTATATATTTTTGTTCCTATTTTAAGTGTGTTTGCTGTTGGGACAGCAATTTTTGTTGTTGTTTTACTAACAAATGCAACTGCTGCGCATTGAAAATGGAATGCTCGCTTGTTAGTTGGAAAAATTTTAACAATAGGAGGAGGGATTACATTATATGTTACTTTATTCCTAGGATTATTTTTAGTTGCAATTGCTGATAATTCAAATTTTGTTAATGGACAAGAAAAAGATTGATATAATTTAACAAGCGGTGGTTTAGTAACATGAACTAATAATGTTCAGTATCAACCAAATGTTTTTTCCGTGTTAGGATTAAGTATTAATCAAACTGGTTTAAGTACCTTTTTAGCACAAGCGCCTGGAGTTTTACAAGTTGGGGCGGTTTTCATTATTTTCATTGCCTCAATTGTGGTTGCAATCTTAACGGTTGGTTTAGCAATTCGGATTGCAATTGAATTATTATTACCATCGTCATCAAGCCATCGTGGTGGTCTTGGAGCAAGTTTTGTCCAATGATTAGGATATATTAATATTTCTTCTCGTCGTGAATTACGTAAACGATTAGGAAGCAATATTGGGATGATTTTATTAATGATTGGTTTTCTTGTTGTTATGATTTTTCCGGCCTTTACTTCAACAACTCATTATGTGACAGCCAATTGAGTTATTTTAGGAATTGCGATTGTGTTAATGATTATTAGTTTTATTCCGCTTTATTTTATGCTCTTTTGTTTAGCTCGTTTGCAAGGATTTTCTTATAATTTACTAATGTTTATACAAATGTTGACATGATTAGTGATTGGTTTAATTTGACAAATTTTAATGTGAACTGAGTTTACACAATATTTTCAATATCCAGCAGTGGTACCAGTTATTATGCTTTTCTTCTTTATTAACATTCTATTAGTTTCATTTTATTTACTAGTTCGTGGTTATCGAAAATAAGAATTGGTCTTTAACTTCTTTGAAATAAAGAAGTTTTTTTCTTTTCGTATGCTATAATTCTATTAATTATTAAAAAGAAGGGAAAGTTAGGATGACAAAACTTACAGCAAATGCGATTCGAAAAATGTGGTTAGATTTTTTTCGGAGTAAAGATCATTACGAATTGCCATCAGTATCATTAATTCCCGTTGATGATCCATCATTATTATGAATTAATTCCGGGGTGGCAACATTAAAACCATATTTTGATGGTCGAAAAACACCGCCAGCACCACGGTTAACAAATTCACAAAAATCAATTCGGACAAATGATATTGAGAATGTAGGACATACGGCCCGTCATCATACGTTATTTGAAATGTTAGGTAACTTTTCAATTGGTGATTATTTTAAAAAGGAAGCAATTGTTTATGCTTGAGAATTTTTAACTGATAAAAAATGAATTGGATTTAGTCCTGACAAATTATATGTTACTGTTTATAAAGATGACCAAGAAGCATATGACGTTTGACACAATGTTATAGGGTTAAGTCCTGAACGAATTATTAAGGGGGATAAAGATACTAATTTTTGAGAAATTGGAGAAGGGCCATGTGGACCAAATACCGAAATTTTTTATGATCGCGGTGAAAAATATGACCCTGAACATGTTGGGATAAGGTTATTACAAGAAGACCTAGAAAATGATCGTTATTTAGAAGTTTGAAATATTGTTTTTTCTCAATACAATAATAATGGGGATGGAACTTATATCGATTTACCGCGAAAAAACATTGATACGGGGGCTGGATTAGAACGAATTACTTCTATTATTCAAGAAACACCAACTAATTTTGAAACAGATTTATTTATGCCCATTATTAAAGCAGTTGAAAAATTAGTGCAGGGGAAATATCATTATGATCAAACCGCATTGTTTACTAGTGATGCGCATCAAATTAAAATTAATACAGCGTTTAAAGTAATTGCTGATCATTTACGAGCAGTAACATTTGCAATTGCGGATGGTGCTTTTCCGGGTAACAAGGATCGTGGTTATGTTATTCGTCGGTTAATTCGTCGTGCTAGTCTATATGGAAAAAAATTAGAATTAGAACAACCATTTTTATACCAATTAGTACAAACAGTAATTACCATTATGAGTGAATATTATACTTATTTAATTGAGAAACAACCAATTATTGAACAAGCTGTTTTAGATGAAGAAAATAAATTTTTAAAAACATTAGAACAAGGGAACAAATTATTTAACGAAGTTAAAACAAAGTATGGAATAATTTCAAAAGAACATGCCTTTCGCTTATTTGAAAGTTACGGTTTTCCAATTGAATTAATTGTTGAAGAAGCTCACGAGGCAGGAATAAAAGTTGACCGAACTGGTTTTGAAGAATTATTGGCAAATGCAAAAGAAATTTCACGAACCAATCGTAAAGATATTAAAGCAATTCATTTACAAAGTGAACTTTTTACGCAGTTAGATGTTGTTAGTAAATTTGTTGGTTATAAACATGAACAAGTTAATAATACAGAAATTGTTTTTATGTTCGCAAATGATCAGCCAGTTTCTGAATTAACAAATACAACGGGATATCTTATTTTAGCAGAAACACCTTTTTATGCAGAAAAGGGTGGGCAAGCAACCGACCGTGGTTTAATCTTAAAAGATAATAACACTGCTTATGTCTTAGATGTGCAACAAGGACCAAATAAACAACACTTGCATTTTGTAAGAGTGGAAGGAACTTTAAAAAGTGGTGATTTAGTAAATGCTTCAATTGATAGTGATCGTCGATTTTATACGCGTAAAAACCATTCTGGAACGCATCTAATTCATGCGGCATTACGAGAAGTATTAGAAACCCATGTTATGCAAACTGGTTCTTATAATGATGATGAACGATTGCGAATTGATATTACCCATAATCAACCAATTATTCCTGAAGAAATTATGGCTGTTGAAGTGTCAGTAAGAAAAGCTATTCGTGCGGCAATTCCTTGTGAAATAATTTATACTGATATGCAAACAGCACTAGAAGTACATCAAGCGTTAGCTTTCTTTACTGAAAAATATGATGAAGAAGTACGAATTATTAAATTTGGAACTTATTCATGCGAGCTTTGTGGAGGAACGCATGTTGCTAATTCACAAGATGTCGAAGATTTATTAGTAACTGGAATTGAATCAAAAGGGGTTGGAACCTTTCGAATTCATGCCATTACATCAAATAGAACAATTGCTAGTTATTTAAATGAACAATTTCTAAAAGAAAAAACAGAGGCAATTAATTATTTTGAAAAATACAATCAAGGAAAAGCAGTTTTAACTAATCAAGAGTTAGAGCAAATTTGAAACCAAATTAGTAATTTAACTGTTTCAAAAGAAAACTGAAAATTATTAAAACAATTAGTAAATCAATTTAAAGAGAGTTTTAAACATTGACAAAAACAATATGATAATGTTATTGTGCAAGATTTTGTGAAGCAATATCATGCTTTACCATTGCAAGAAAAAAATGGCATTCAAGTTTTGACTTATCAATTTCCAACAAAAGTTGATGTTAATGCTTTGAAAGTATTAATTGATGATTATAAAGCACGGTATTCTAATATTTTAATTTTTTTTGTTGATATTACTGATTCGACCCAACAAAAATTAGTGGTTGGTGTTAGTGATACTTTACATGATCGTTACCAAGCGGGACGTATTATTCAACAACTAAATTCATTACTTGATGGCAAGGGGGGAGGGAACAACAGCGTGGCACAAAGTGGTTTCAAAAATAAAACTATTATTGCAGAATTGCTGGCCGACCCACTGCTGTTTTTACAACAACATGGCTAAATATTATTTAGGAATTGACTTAGGGACAAAAACATTAGGACTTGCCACAAGTCATGGCGTGATCGCAACAAGTTATGGTGTTTATCAATTTTCTGATCATGATTTTTTAAATGCAGCACAATATTTAGCAACCTTAATTGCAAATGAAAAGATTACTGATATTGTAATTGGTTATCCTAAAAATATGAATAATACAATTGGACCACGAGCAATCATGGCGGATGAATTCATTGCTTTATTAAAACCAATGTTAAGTGTTATTATTGAGATTCACTTAATTGATGAACGTTTAACAACACGACAAGCACATCAAATTATGTTAGAAGCTAATTTATCGCGGCAAAAGCGAAAAAGTAAAAAAGATAGTTTAGCAGCACAATTAATTTTAGAAACATTTCTTCAACAAAAATAAAAGAGAACTTCTCTTTTATTTTTTTAATTAATTATCATACAAGTATCGATAGAAAAAGCAAGAAAAAAATGATATAATTTTATGGAAAGCATTTTACTTATGGTTATAAATAAAATTGAGGTAAAGATGATGGCTAAGAAGAAACTAAATGAAACAAAACAACTACAAGAAGTTAACAACAGTTTAAAAATGAAGGTTAATGAAACAACTGTTATTAAAGCTTTAACAAAAGCTTGAAAAAAATCAGAACCGTATTTAAAGTTAATGACAGAATATGAAACATTAAATGCAACTAGTACGGTTGATTGAGATAATCGTTATGAAAAAGAATACGAAAAATTTATCAAAGCAGTTCTGGGAGAAAATGTTAACTTTAAAAAAACAACAACTAAAAAAGCATCAAGACCAATAGAAAAAATAAAAGCAACAGCAAGTAAAAAAAGTAATATGGGATTAAATCCCAGACAATTAGATCTTTTAACAAAACGAAAACTATATCGTTCAGAAGATTTATTTCCAGCCCGAGTGGTAAGAGGATACCAAGAATCACAAGAAGCAATTGAATCAGAATTAAAAGAACCACGAGAAAGTTTTTTAAATAATAATATTAATGCATTGGCAGTTGATCAAAAAGAAAAAGAAGTAGGATTAATTTCAACAGTCAATCTTACTTTTGAAACAGAAGATGATAATTTGGCGGTTGAAAATATAACCGGAAAATCAACACCAAAAGAAGTTGAAGATTTAATTAGAAAATTAAATCCAAATCAACAACGTTTAATTCGACAACGGAATGAACAATACGGTCGCTATCATAGTGAACGAGAAAAAAACATTTCTGAACATCATGATGAAGATACTGGTGAAATATTAAAAACTTTTAATAACCAAGTTAAAGAACATGCAAAGAGTTGAGGTTTAAATCAAAATCAAATTGAATTATTAGCACGACGTGATGCGACGAATCATGATGAACATCTAGAATTATTGTCTCGTCGTGATTCACATCCGTCAGAATGAAAACAATATATGAAAGAAATTACTTTGTCGAAGGATGATAATGAAGAAAAAGTTGTGATTAATCCAGAAAATGTTATTAAAAAACGTAATCAAATGGTGCAAGAAAGTTTATCTCGTAGTTTAGGAAAAACAAAAAAACAAATTGGGGGTAAATATATTCGAAATTTCATCACTGATGAGCCACAACGAAAACCAATTTTTAAAACAGATCTTTATTTAGACACAGCAATTACTAATCAAATTAGACAATTGTTTGTTAAAGCAATTCAGAAACCAAAACCAAAAGTTTTATCAAAATTTGCAACTACTAACGTAATGTCAAATCCAGCAAATACCTCATTTTCAGCGCCAAGTAGTAATAACTTAACACAATTAAATGGCGCAGCAAAAGAAAGTACACCAAGTAAGACAACAGTTCTTCCTGCAATGTCACCGCAAGAAAAATATATTTCAACAGTTGATTCTAAAAAACGACCTAATTTAAAAAAAACTAAAATTTGGTAATAATTACGAAGAAAAAAGAATGAAAAAACTAGATGTCATAACAATGACGAAAGAACAACTTTCATTAGACAATATGAAAATAAAAAAAGATGCTAATGAGAAAGCACGATTAATTGATTTAACAAGGAAGTACGCTATCAAAAAAACTGCGTTATCGAAAAGTTAAACCAAAACCATTACCACAGATTTTAATTAATAAATATCTTGCAGAAGGAAAAAAAGTTGTTAATGGTTTTTTAGTTGACCCAGTAGAAGATAAAACTGGCGAGGAGCATCAAAAAATAGTGAGGGAATAATAATGGGAGCAAAACAAACAACATTACCAACAGCAGATTTAATTCGAAAATATTTTGATGAAGTTGTCACGTCAAGTGGGATTGATCCGCAAAAACGACCAGATGTTGTTCTTCAATGAGCGCAAGAAAAAGAGCTCTGAGCACAAGAAACTGATGCTAAAATGCAACAACAATTGTTACAAGTGTTAAAAATTAATCAAAAAGTTCAAGCGCAACAGTTGCATCGTCAACAAGAATTAATTTTGCGTGATTTGCAACAATCACGGCTAGTCGAACTAAAAAAACGAGAAGAATATTTAGCAACATTAGCAAAGCCAGTTAAACTACCAAAGATAAATAAAAAAATACTTAATAGTGAGATTGAAGCAAAAGATTCACTTCCAAAATCATTTTTTGCAAAAGATAACAAAATGACACCTTCCTATGAAGAAGATAATTATGGCACAATTTTAATGCGCGAAATTGGACAAGCGTTAGCTAATGAATATGAGATATATCATCCGGTGCAAATTGAAAAACCAATTAAGCAAGGGGTTGTTCCGAAAATAACAAAATGACAGCGGTTAATTTATAAAAAAGGTCTCAAATAAAGGTGATAGAGTTTAATTAAAATAATGAAATAATATTATAAATAATTTATTAAAAAAAGCAAGGTTTTTTGCTAAAACTATTTAAAAAAGTTTAAAAATTTTATATAATATATATATGTATTAAAAATGAGAAAGCAAATAAGAGGATTAAAAAATGGCAAAAGAAAAAGACTCAGAAACTGTTGTCGTTACTCGTGCTAATTATGGTAGCATTGTTGATTCAGAACGAGATGCAGCAGAACTAATGGATAAAAAATTAACTCCAGCAACAATTAAAGTTTTATTAAGACAATTAGATGAAAATAGCCCAGAGTATCAAGCATTAAAACAAAAATATTTAATTGAAGTTGTTGGAACCAAAAAAAAGGGAGTTATTCGTTTAAAAGATAAAGATAATGCTTGAGAAGAACAAAAAAATAAAAGTAAATTCATTGATTATAGTTATCGTAGTGACAAAGAAATTCCAGTTTTTGCAAGATTAAACAATCATAAAGCAAAAAAAGCAGCTAGTAAAAAACCAGCAGCAAAAGTGAAGCAGCCACTTCAGCAAGATATCCTAATTTCAACACCATTAGATCAACCAAAAACTAATAAAACTGTTAGTAGAACAAAAAGGTCTGCTAAAAATGCCATTCCGAAAACAACTAATTTAATTAAACCACCGTTAAAAGATAGTGAATTAATTAATGATCAATTTAATACTTTCTCGAATTGAAATAGTTTAGATGTTGATCGTGTAAAAACAAAATTAGGGTCATCAGAACCAGAAACAAACGAAATGAAAACAATTATTCGGCGAACTGAAACAGAAGAAGTAACAACAATTCGTCGTGATTTACGCCCAATTTTAGCCCACCAGATTTCACAAATTAAACAAAATGGGTTATCAGTTGTTGACTTTGTTGTTGATTCTGATGATAAAATTGAAATTGAAAAAGGGGACGAAGAAATCCTTGTTCGCTTAATTAAACAAAATCAAGTTGAAATTAACTTAAATGAATTTGCGGCAAGAGATATTGTACCACCAAAACCAAAACCAGTTAAAATAATTCGTACTGCTGAAGATCCATTATCAATGGAAGAACGATTAATTTTACGGTTAGAAAATAAGGCACGTTTTTATAAATTAAATGCGGAAGAACAAACACAATTAGAACATTTAAAAGAAACATTTGCTTTTAAAACAAAGCAAAAAAAGAATAAAAAAGAAAGCCCTGCACTAAAAGCAAAGAACAAAAAAGGAGAAACCTCAACAATGGACTTTGCTAATGAACAAGCAGAATTACTGAGTGAAGATCGTTATAAAAAAACAAATTATAATCATCAGTATGATGAGAAGAAACGACCTAATATCGATCAACGTTTAGTCTATGAACAAAAAATGTTGCAGTATTTATTAGAAGTTCGACAACAATATGAACAAGGTTATAATCGCCAAATTTCACAAGAATTAGCTGATTTTAACCGGGCAATCAATTTATCACGAACAATTAAAACAAATGATGATAAATTAAATGCGGCAATTTTAGAAAATCGTAATAAATCAATTGCGCTGTTACGAAAACATGTTATGTTATTAAACCAGAAGCAATATGCTGAAATTAAGTTGTTAGATAAACAAGTTCTTAAATATAAAAACACAAAAGGAAATATTGAAGAGTTTATTAAACGTCAAAAAGAATTTCAACGATTATTACGAATTCGTGACGAAGTGAAAGAAAATCGCCAAGCTTTAATTGAATCATTACGAGTGCAAGCACAATTGATGCAAGAAGCACGGAACAACAAATAACGTATTAATTATCAACTCGTTAACTATCAACCAAAATTAGCAATAAAAGAGAGATAGAAGAGGAGGTAACGAGAAATGATAAGAGATATAAAACCGGACATTTATTTTTTTTACATAATGGGAAAATTATTTGTATTGATCGAATGCATAAAAATCAAATGTTTTTTTTGCTGACAATGAACAAGATTATAATCATTATCTTAGTTATAATGTTTATACCGAAGATAATGTCGCAAACTCCCCGAGTAAAAATGACTTTATTTTATTACAAAATGTTAAGTTACATGGGAAATTATTGTATTTATATCCAAAAGAAATTAGGTTTTTAAAGTTAGCAGAAATTAAAGCACCATTATTACTTAATGGCATTCATGTTCGTGTTCATGAAAAAACATTTGATTATCAAGAAGCATTAACACGGAAAGACAACGATGTTTTAATTGAACAGCTAATTGCTGAAGATGAAATACAATATCGTTATCAACATCAAAAACGAACTAGTCACTTTTGATATCGTAAGAAACCGTAGGTTTCTTTTTTACTTAATTTAAGAGAAAGGAGGGGAAATAATGTTAACTCATAAGAATCAACATTATTTAACAAAAATTCGTCAGGAATTAGGATTACCAGCGTTAAATTGAAAACAAGAATTAAAATTAGAGCAATATCGTTATTTTGATAAAATTATTGAACGATATGTTAAAACGGTTAATTATATGTGATATTTTAAAAATATTGCTTTTTATGATGATGTTAGCAAAATAATATATTATTTTCCCCGGTTAATTTTAACTCGTAAGAATCTTTATTTTTTAAAAATACAAACATTAAATGGGTCAGTTAGTACAACAATGGCAGGCCCAGTGTGAGAACAAAATAATACTTTAATTACTTCTCCCGTTGTAACACAACAATTCATGATTAATCGAATGATGAAAATGATTAATGCGAAACAATTCTTACGAACAGCAACCATTAATTTGGTTGTCATTAATAGTAAAGAACCATTTACAATAACAGATGCTAAAAATTATAATAATATTCAAATAATTAATCAACAAGAATATCATTGAAGTGATATAATAAAACATATTGAAAAGAACGATGATTTAACAAATGATCACTTAGCTGATGAAACAATTTTAATGTTACATCATTTATTTGGAGTTCATAGTCATCGTCATAATTCTCGGTTACAAAAACGAAGTTTATTTTGTTTATATCACTATATTTAAAAAGGAGTATGTCACGTGTCAAAACGCCAAGAACGGATTAATATTATTAATTTGTTATATCGTCATTTTATTTTGCAACATGATGTTTTAACAACAAAACAAGAGGCTTATGATTTTTCACAAGTTGTAACAACTAGCATTGAATCAGAACAAATTGATGATATTTTAGGTAATTTAACAACAATTATTGGGCTTATTAATCAACATTTAAAATCAGGATGAAGTTTTGAACGATTAAGTAATTATCATAAAGCTGTTTTAGTGTATGGTGTTTATGCAATTCATTATCAAGGATTAGCAAAGGCAATTGTTATTAATGAAAGTTTAGAAATTCTAAAACTTTATAGTGAAGATACTAATTTTAGTTATATTAATTCAGTTTTAGATCAAATTTAATGTTTTTATCTATCTGATAAAATAAAAAGTCATAAATCAACGAAAAAAAGTAAGGTTATGCTTTTTTTTTTTTTTTTGATAAAATAAACAAGCATATTTATTAATTAAAATTGAATAAATATAGCTAGGAAGTTGTAAAAGAACGCAAAGCGATTGATGCGTCCAAACCGTTAGTTGAAGTAATTGATGTTACAAAAAAGTACAAAAATAAAGTTGCTTTAAATAATGTTAATTTAGTGTATATTGTAAATGCAATTGCGCTTTTCCAAAGCTCTTATTAATTAGATAATAACACTATAGAAAAATAATGCAACACTTTTTGTGTTATTTTTTTAATTTGTTCTCATTTTAGCATAATGAAAAATATTTATTAAATTTTTCAATAAGTTTATTTACTAACTATTTTCAATCATAAAATTAAATGCTTCTTTTGAAGATATTCAGTTTAAACAAGGCCGGAGTTTTTCATTTATTATTTTCATAACTCAGTTTAACTGTTTATTATCAACTTTATTAAAATCTGTTCCTTTAGGTAATTCACGCCTAATATCTCTATTTACTCTTTCAACATCAGTAATCAACTTTCAATTATCTTCAATTAAATTAACTACTTGTAAATCAGTTATATTTGTTTTTAATTTATTTAACTAACATTTGCATTAAATTATATTTATTTGCAAATGAATAAACAAAATTAGTTAATTCTTTTAAAAATTGTTTTTTGTCAGCATCATAAAATTTATCAATACTATATTGTTTAGCATAACTATCTCAATTTTTATATAAGTCCATAAACTCATCACTAGACTTATCAAATGAAATTCCTGTTGAATAACTATCTTTCAAAAAATCTAAATACCATTTATCATTGTAAGTTAATGTTTGTGATGTTTTTAAAGTCGGATTAATAAAATAATTTGTTTCAGACCAATTTTCAAAAAAAGTACTACGTAAAAACATTGTATTAATAAAATCAGTTTCATTCATTCCCGTTGTTTGTTGATTAACAGTATAATTTTGCTGATTTAAGGGTTTAAATGCTGTTAAAGTAATAAAAGGAATAATTAAACCTAAAATACCTAAAATAGATATTGCAAATAAAGATAATGATTTTTTCATATTTATAATTCAACTCCTAACTATACAATGTTTTTGAAACAATAAACCCAACAATATATAAACTTGATATCGTTAACATTAACGGATGAGAAAACAAAATTGCCATTTTGCCAAACAACGAAAGCAAAAAAGTGTCTGAGTTATATAAATCCATAATGATATTTTTTGCTGATGTTAATTGATTTATGATTACTGTTATAAAACCAGTACCAAAAATAGCGATTGCCGCAACTAATAAAACTAATCTAATCATTATTTATTTACTCTCCGATATCCTTGTTCTCTTGTTTTTGCTTGTTTTGCTAAATTTGATAATTGTTGTTTATTACGATTAATTTTAAACTGTTTACGATCTTTAATATGTTTTTGCATACCTTGTTTAGTATCTGAAACTCCACGAGCAGTTGCAGAATAAATATTTGATACACCACTTTGTACTGTTGAACCTAATTCGTTGTATTGAGTTCTTGTACCGTGAATTGCATAAATAGATAACTTAACAACCATAAAAAAGATAATAAAATAAGCAATTGTCGTATTTGTCATTGGTAATTTTGTATTTCAAATTACATCAAAAATAAACAAAAATACATCAAAAATAAAACTAAAAATCTTATCTCAATTACTACTTTCTGATAATAAATTAATCATCTTTAACACTTCCTTTTTCTTTTTTAGGTTTTAAATTTTTTTTCAAAATATCAATATCAAACAATTCTAACCGCTCTTTAACACTCAATTTAGTAATTTCTGACCAATAGTATTCTTTGTTATTAATTATTTCATCATTTTTTAAATCACGCACAAACTTTAATCATTGACTATCATATTTCTGTGCAAATTCTAACGGAATAATTATTTTAAAAAACCGAATTCCTAACCCAACATCCGACTTATGTTTTGTTCGTTTACCTTCTGCTGTTCGTTCTACTGATTTTGTTTTTCAAATTTCATAATCAGTAATATCTTGAAAAATGCCAATTCGCATAATAAAGAACCGATTAAAAAAATTAAATCCTTTTTTAGCAATAGGTTTTTTCAGTAAAATTGGAATAATAATACCACTTGCTAATTGTCGGATATTATTTCAAATCATACCTTCACGTTGAGCTGTAAACAAAGCACGATTACCAAAATGTCTTGCTAAAACAATTCACGGAATTTTACCACTATGAACCTTTTTCTCATCGTGCGGACTAGTTCCGTCAATATATAAATAACTTTCATCAAATAAAATAACACTATCATCTGGGGGAACTGGTTTTGTTCGATCTGTAAAATCTAAATTTTTAAATGTTAAAACTTTAACTTTATCATCTTCTAACGGATAATTACTATAAATCTTATCTGTTAATAGTTTCATAGTTTGTGATAAATAAGTTAAAAGTAATGTTTTTCCCGTTCCTAATTTACCAATAATTACCGATAACGGATTATCTCAAACAAAATTTACTAACCGAAAAGCATTTAACTGATAAAATATATTTTTTCAAACTCATCATACAAAATAAACACATTGCAAAGCAAACAATAATCAGAATACTAAACCAGTATAATTTAATGAAATTATTCAAAGTAATAAATCAATTAAACTAAACAAAATCATTGAACCGCTAATATAACAATAATTTTTTAAGAAAAATATAAACTTTTTCATTTTACCTCCAATAGTTATTTATAATTAAACTAGTATTATTATGGTTTTCTCTCCCCACAAATCAAAAAGGAAAGTAATAAAAATTAAGAAAATTTTAAAAATAATTTCAATATTATTGCCTATCATTGAAATTATAAACTTTTTAATTAATCCTATCGGAAAATTAATTACTACAATTAATTTTATAAAATGAATATTTAAGAATATTAGTCAAATAAATGCAAAAGAAATATTTTTTATAACATTATTTATATTAATAATTACTGCATTCATAATGAAAATATATATTATATTCAAAAAAAGATTTTAAAATTTTGTGGGGAGAGAAAACCATAATAATAACAAAATTTAATTATTTAAAATAACTAACTATTTTGAAAACCATTCACAATAAAAACCAAGTTAAAAATAAAATAACAATTCAAATGCTAATCATAAGAATAAGAGTTAAATATTTATTTTGAGTCAAAGTTCAAGTTGTAATACTTTCAACGTTAGATTTATCAATAAATAAAAATACATGAATAAAAAACTCTTTTAATTTTTCTCAATCTTTTGTCATAATTTAAAAGCTTCACATTTTTTGAATAATTTTAAAAAACATACCAAAAAATAATGTAAAGTAAAGATGCAAATAGGACATTTAACCCTTATTAATTTGATAATATATCTTTTATTAAAAAATGCAATACTTTTTTGAAAAAAATAATTTTTTTTTAAATATAAGTTAATATTTCAGCACGCAAAAAAGGAAACTTTGCTACAAATATATAATTCATATTTAAAAAAATTAAATATTAATATTTTGTAAAAATACATCTTTGGAAGATAATCAACCTAAACTCGGTCGCGGTTTTTCATTAATAATTTTCATAATTTTATTAATTTCTTTTTGAGTAATTTGATTAAAATCTGTTCCCTTAATGAGATATTCTCTAATATCTCTATTCATTCTTTCAACTTTGGGTTTTCGAATGGCAACACTTTTTAGAACACTTTTTATGTAGACTTCTGATTTCTAAATTCAACTGGAGTTAAGTAATTCAAACTACCATGAATTCGAATATTGTTGTATCAATTAATGAAATTAAATAGTTCCAACTTTAATTGTTCTAAATTTTTAAATTTTCGACCATTAATAAATTCAGTTTTAAAAGCTTTATAGGTTGTTTCAGCTACTGCGTTATCGTAAGGGCAACCTTTTGCACTTAAAATTTCTTCAATAATTTTATTTTTAAATTCATTACCACGATCTGTATGAAACAACCTAATTTGATTTAGTGGTCATGTTATTTTATAAAATGCCTGCTGAACTAGTTCAGCAGTTTTATTTGTTCCAGCGCTATAGCCAATTACTTCACGGTTAAATAAATCAATTAGTAAGCAAATATAATGTCATTTTGAACCAACTTGAACATAGGTTAAATCGCTCACAATAACTTCATTTTGTCTTTTATTACTAAACTCACGATTTAGAATATTACTAATTTGATCATTATTTACAGGAGATTTATGATTGCGATATTTTAATTTAGTATATTTTGATACTAAATTATTTATTGCCATAATTCTTCTAATTTTTTGTCGAGATAAAATAATGTTCTTTCTTGCTAAAATAATTTTAATTTTTCTAGCACCATAAACTTTATAGCTTTCTTTAAATGCACTGATAACTTCATTTTCATAAATATTAATTTCAGTTTTAGTGATCTTATTAATTTGATAATAATACTTTGATTTTGCTATCTTTAATATTTGACACATTTTCCTCACTGAATATTTGTCTTTATTGTTAGTAATTAATATTACTTTTTGCCGATTATCAGTGCTGCTTGCTTTAAAATATCATTTTCCATTCGTAATTGTTTGTTTTCTTTTCGCAACTGAATAAGTTCATTTTCTTCAACAGAGCGATTGTCTTTAGCTTTAAAAGAACCAGAATTCTCAAATTTTTTTACTCATTGATAAAGAACTGCCTTTGAAATTTTATATTCGTTAACAATTTCAATATTACTTTTACCATTTTTATATAACATTACGATTTGTTTCTTGAATTCATCGGTGTACTGGTTTTTTGCCATTTTTATATTCCTGCTTTCCTAATAATTTTAGCTTATTTTTTTACAGTCTACATAAATATGGTCCAAGTTATTGTAACCTATCCAGAAAGTGGAATTATAGCTTATGATACTGATAAAGGAATTACTGGAACAAGTGCAGTTTTATTAAGTATAATTGTTGCTTTGTGATCTATTTTACCGCAAGTAATAGAATTACCTAATTATTTACAATTTTTAAAATGTGGTTTAGAAAATGTTGATTGAAAAAATAATTATGGAAATGCATTATTAATGTTAATTATTCCGTCTAGTGCTAGTTTTTTTTATCAAAAAGCACTTAAAATTATTCCAAATGCAAAGATAAGATTATTAACTAATATTGCAACTAAAATTATTCCAGTTATTATTCTTACTATTTTTATTTGATTTATTTTAAAAATGAAAGCATATTTTAAAGCAAGAGAAAATGAAAAATCAATTAATATTGCTAAACATGCTGAAAATAAAAAATTAAAAATAGAAAAACAAAAAGAATTAATAGTTCAAAAACAAGCTTTAAAAATATTACGAGAGGAAAATAAAAAATATGGCAAAAAAACAAATTAAAAGAAATATTGAAAAAATGCGAATGGATAAAAATATTTGTTGGATGATAATTGATGGTAAAGAGTGTTTTAAAAAAGTAAGTAAAAATTGAAATGGTATTGGTGTTCCTGCTTGTGAAGAACATACTAAAATATTTCAAGAATTAATGAAAGAAACTTATGATTATGGTGTAAATAATAAAAAAGAATATTTAGATCAATATGAAAAAGGTTTTAAAGAAGGAATTGAAGAAGCTAGAACTGAAATTAAGAAAAAATACCCACAAGTTTACAAAAATTAAAATGATGGTAAGATGGTGACGATAGTTTTTGAAATTTTCTATAAAAAATAATGGAGGGATTAAAGTATGACAAACTTTAAATATGATTATAAAGAAAATATGACACAAGATGAAATTAATGCTTTATTAGAACAAAAAGAAAAGCAAGTATTATCTAGTGTTTTACCAAATGCAGAAACTCGTATTAAAACTGAAACAGAAAAACAATATGAAGAAAAAATTAATAGTTATCAGTCAAAAATAAGAGAATATGAGTTATCACAAGTACCACAAGAAAATCGTAAAATAGTAGCAAATCTAACAACAGAAGGACATTTATTATTATCAGCACAAGAAATGAGAGTTAAAGATATTTTATCAAACCCTGATTATTATACATTTCATCGTTTAACAGCAACAGCACAATCAAGTCCTAATATGGAAAGTGCTGATTATGCAGTAGCAATTTATACAATTCCAGAACGATTATTTTATGGAGATAGTGAGTGAAATCACGAAAAAGGAAACCCAAAACAAAATCAAAATGCTAAGCGTGGTCGTTTAGTAATTGATCATACTATTGGTTTAAAAACACAATGAAGACGATTTGATTTATCTCGTTTAAAAAATACTGATCCATCATTACGAGGTGAATTAGTAGCAAAATGAACAGGTTCAATTACAGAAAATATGATGTTTAATTTAGAATTATACTTTTTAAAAGGTGTAATTGATAATTATATTGCTCGTAGTAAATTTAATAAAGATTATGCTTTTGTTTATGATACAACTAAAATTAAAACTCAACAAGATGCCTTAGATTTAATGTATAAATTAGGGCATCGTATGACAGATGAAACAAGAAAAATTAATGCATCTCAAATTGGGACAAATACTAGTGATTGAGAAATGATTTGAGAACCACATTCATATTTAGATTTAACACGAGCATATACTCAATTAATTGGTGAAAATATTTCAGCAAATACAATGGTAACTGGTACTTTATTCCAAGATAAAGTTTTAGGTTATATGGTTTCTAAATCATTATGACTTGGTCAAAATATTAAACCTTTACATGGTAAAACATCAGATGGACAATTAGAAATTAATTTACAAGGAATGAATAGAACTCGTGGCTTTGATTTATCTATTAATAATAAAATAGAAGCATTAGTTATTCATAGAGATAATGTCGCAATGATTACTATTTTTACTGAAAATATTAGTTATGTTGATAATGATACACAAGAACCTGCATTTACTAGTCGTGTATTATTTTCATTACCTGCTTTAACAAGACCTGAATTAGGTTTCTTAATTGTTAAAGAAATGTTTACAGAACAAGAACAAATGGATGCTATTGCTCGTATGTGAGATAATACAGATCCAACTGGTGATTCATGACAAAAATATAATGAATTTACTGGTGAATGAGAAAATGAATTAACTTATCAATTATTAGATTATGATCCAAATTATAAAGATTTTTATAATCCTACATTTAAAACTGCAATTCAAAATACTATTACTAATATTAATAATTTAGATGTAGATCAAACAGCATTAAATATGGATGTATCTAAAAAATATAATGAGTTTTTTGGAATTACTCCAACAACTCCTGACACAGCAGAAATTAAAAAATTATTTGATAAAATTTTAGATAATAATTTAACTACACCACAGAAAAAACGAGTTTTAGCATTTATGCGTTCTATTATGATATTAAGTGATGGCAAAAATGATTATCCAATTCAAACAAATTCAGCAGGTATTTATTTACCAGTTAATGAAATTGTAAGTGGTAATATTTATTTACATATTAATGCAGGTATTATTGATAATCAAAATATTAATGATAAAAAAATATTAATTAAAGGTAATTCTAAAATAAATATTAGTGGAATTAATAAATTAGATAAACCTACTATTCATATTGCAGTCCCAACAAAAGCAACAGCTGAACAGTTAAAACCACAATTTAAAGATGTTGTTTTAAAAGCAGTAAAAGCAGTAAATAGTTCTTTAATTGAAAGTGATTTTGATTACTTTATTGAAAGTAAAGGTGAAGACTGACCAATTAATATTACAAATGATAAAACAGTTGTAGTTCAAATTGAAGGTAAAAACAACGCTACTGGTCAAACAAATCCGATTGATGTAGTAATTAAAAATTCATAGTATATAAAAAATAGGAATTAACCTATTTTTTATTTTTTATATTATTTACTGGATGTTTAATTATATTAATTCCTTTTTTAAGTTCTTTATAAAGATTAATTGTTTTTGGTTTTGATATTATTTTAGTATGTAAATTTTTATATCCTGTTTTTAAATTAGTAGCATATTCTCTTTGTTGATTTAATCAATTTTTATTATCGATATATTGTTTATTTTTATTTAATTTACTATCTTTTAAATTATAAAAATTAGTACTATATTTATTAATTTCTTTATTTAATTCTAATAGGTTTTTATTAATACGACTAGCTCTTAATTTAACATCTCCACTTGCTTTATTTTGTTTAGTATTTATTTGTCAATTTACATATTCTCTTAATTCACTGCGTAATCATACATGTAATCACATATTTCATAATACTGATCCTGCCCCAGTTCCATTTTTACCAGTTGCTGATTTCATTGCTTGTCATACTTGGATATGTACTTTTGGGTAAGTATATGGTCCATATCATCTTCTTTGTTTATCATTATCTGATTGAATTAAAATAGTTAAATTACCTATTAATTTTTGTTTATTAGTTATTTGAAAAAATCCTTTTTTACATCAACTACTAGATAAGATAGTTCAATTACTTTCTGTTGGAGTTAATGATTTTACAATTTCTTTATATTTATTTTTATCTAAAAAACTAATATCTTTAAATAATTGTATTTCTAAACTACGAGGTATTTTTTTTAAAAGATCATTTAAAACATTTGGATTTAAATAATATTGAATTTGTGCTAATTGATGTTCAATATCTTGAATACTTTGTAAAATTGCTTTTATTTTAGAATTATCATATTTTTCTAATAATTTTATAATTCTTAATGCTATTTTGGGGTTTTTTAAAATACTAGTAATTAATGTTAATAATTTTCACATTTTTTGACACTCTCCTTATGGTGATTATATAATGGGTGATGACAAAAAGAGGTGTAAAAATGCAAGATAAACAAGAAATAAATTTTAATGAATTAATTAATAAGCCTGAATATTTAAGTTATGTATAATGTACGATGAAGCTCCAAAAAAACAACTCTTGTTAGGGTTGTTTTTTTATTTGAAATAAAACAACTCCTAAAAGGAGGTAATGATAATTAAACAACAAAAAATATGTGATGTTAATGATTGCTATAAAGTAATATCATTCATTACCGAAGAATTTGTATCAAATAAAGTTTTATGAACTTGTGAAAAACATAAAGATTTATTAAATCACACAAAAGATAAAAAACAAAAGCGGTTTTATAAACGCTTAGAAAATTCAAAAATTATCTTTGATTGAGAAACTGGGTTTTTAAAACTTAAATTTTATAAAACAACTTAATGCAGTGTGGGACGGTTATTTTTAATAACTAAGTGTTTTTATTCCACAGCCTGCCGAGGCAAGTACTGAAATAGTGTATGAGGAAAAATGTAAATCGGCGCTGGTTTTTATAACTAAGCGATAGTCGTGATAAGTCCAAGGCTAATATCAAACGACAATAAAAAAAGAGATAGTGACTTAAACAATTAAATTTGCGTTTAGCATTCGGTCCTTCATATGGGTGCAAGTAAATTTAATTTCAAAAACTGAGCGTCAAATCCCAGAGCGAAAGCACAAATGGGCACGGAAGAAGGAAGACATATATGTCTGGCGTACCAACTATACAAACAACTACAAATTGTAGAACATTGTAGTTGATTTACCAACATTTACCAAGATTATAGGAGGTTTATATGAAAAAGTTAAATAAAATTTGTCTTAAACAAAGATATTGAGGTTATTGCTCAAAATGTAATCAAGAAAATAAATTAAATCAATTAATGCTTAAAAGTTATCCAGTTTCATTTGAAGAAATGACTGATGAACATTGAGCATTAGGCAGAAAGAATTAAGAGGAAAAATATATGAATTGAGAAATTAATTATAAAAACGCTTGATTAACTTTTATTAGTGTTAATTGAAATAAATGTAAAGATAAAAAATATAAGTGTTATTGAAAAGATAATTCTATTGACATATTAACATTATCAGAATTATATTTTAATTTTAAAAATACAAGCGAGTTAAATAATTTATTAAGATTGAAAATTGTTAGGAGGAATAAATTATGAATAAAAGATATTTATTAGTAATGAGATGATTTGATCATTTTAATGAGGAAGATATTTTTCAAACATCATTTTTTTATACATTAGAAGAAGCAAAGATTACTGCTGAGTTTCAAAATAAACAAGAATGATTAACAACAATTATTGATTTAGAAAGCATTCAATGAGAAGGAGTTGAATAATATGAAAGAAAAAATTAAAATTAGAGATTATGAAATGACATTAGAAGAATATCAAGTAGATACTTTATTAGATATATTAAGAGAATTTATAAAAGCAAATATTCTTAAAAATAGTGAAGAATTGATTAAAAAATTAGAACTTATAGTAAAGGAAAATACTTCAGAATTATATTCTAATATAGAAAAATTAAAAATTATGGACCCTAAAAAATACAATGAATTATTTGGTAAAGGAGATGAATAATATGGAAAAAAATAATATTAGTATTAATGAATTTTTAAATAAATATAAAGCTAACGAAGATGAAGATGATTTTAAATATGATGTTAAAGTTGGTCATTATTTTGTTGAAGGAGATTGGTCATTAAATTTTAAAGAATTACATCTTGATAAATATAATATTGATGAATTTAAACAGTTAATTAAAGATTATGATAATAATCGTAAATATTGAGAAGAAAATGAAATTTGTAAAGATTGTGAAAGAAGAAAAAGACTAAGTGAAATTTGTAAAGGAGATGAATAATATGAACTTAAAAGATTTATTAAATGAAATGTTTGATAATTATCCAGATTGTTATAAAGATTATGGTTTAGCAATTATGGATCGTTATGAAATTGAAGTTGAAAAGAAAAAATTAACACCTGAAGAAATTGATAATCTTACTCATTTATATTTTGATAAACCCAAAAATAATTATATTGTAAATGAAGATTAATACTTATTTTAGAAAGGATGATTAAAAAATGAGTAAATATGCTAGTAAAGATTGAATTAAGAAACATTCAAAAGATGGATTATATCTAAGTTATAATGAAAATTATATTTTTTGTCCAACTCATCGAAAAATGTTAAAAGTTGTAATTAATGATTTAAAAAAATTGATTGGAGATGATAAATAATGAATGATGTAGTTAAAAATATAGTAAATAATATTACATTTCAATTTCCTTTAAAAGGAGATGATTTTAAAAATGCAAGTCTTTTAGCGTATAATATTCAAAAAATTAAAGAAGAAAATAAACAAGAATTAACTGAGTATATTTTTAGACATATTAATCATTATGCATTAAATGGTTATCAAGATGTTCATTTAAAAGATATTCCAAGTGCTATTACTAAAAATAATTTTGTTTTTAAAGAATGATTAGAACCTATTCAAAAATTATTAGATGAACATAATAGAATTGGCAAAATAATTACTAATTATAGAAATTATATTGAAAGATACAGAGTTGAAATTAATAATAATTTGACACAAGCTCGCAAACAAAAACAACAAGAGTTTTTAAAAGAACAAGAATTAAAAAAGCAAGAATTAATTGAAAAAGCAAATAATTTAACTGTTGATATGGGTTTAGACATAGACCAAATTCAAGATGAACAAGTTCGTGTAATGGAAAAAAATGAAGAAATTGATAAATCACTTGATCCAAAACAATTAAAAAAAGTTGGTATTAATATAATTAAAGAAAAATTATTAGTAAAAGATATTGAATTAATTGGTATTAATGATGATTTTTTACAAAATGCAGATAAATTAGAACTTATTAATTTAATTAAAAATTATTTAATTATTGATGAAAAAATTGTTAAAAATGAAATTAAAAACCAATGAGATAGTAATAAAGATATTAATTTAATTGGCATTAAAGGTATTAATTTTAAAATAAATAAAGGAGATAAATAATATGGCAAATGAATTACAGCAATATATTAAAGGTGCAATTATTAAATATGAAATTAAAGTTAATGATAAATATTTAAAAGAAAATATTTTAGCACTTGAAGAATTAAAAATGAAAAATGGACAATCTTATATGCAATTAATTAATAATGCTGATAATGCTAAAATCACAGCATTAGGAATTATTAAATTAAGTAATAAAGGATTAATTTTTAGTAAAGATTTTAATATTATTCCATTTAAAAATAAATTAACAACTATTATTGATAGTAAAGTTTATTGTAAAAAAATTGAAGAAGCAGGATATAGTCCACGAAAAGCAATTATATTTAAAGGTGAAAAATTTGAATGAGATACTTTAAATTCATGTCCTAAAATACATGATATTAATTTTAATGCAAATACTAGTGATTATAATGAAATTATTGGTGCTTATGCTTTTGCAAAAGATATGAATGGAAATTATCAAGGTATTTTATTAAGAAAAGCAGATATTGATCGTTTAAAAAATAGTAGTCCAAGTGGAAATAGTGAATATTCACCTTGAAATAAATGACCAAAAGAAATGGTTGAAGCTAAATTATATCGTAAATTAGCATTAGAAATGGGTATTGATATTTCAGATATTGATTTAGATGAAAAAGAAATTAAAGAAGATGGTAATTTTGAATATATTCCATTTAATGATATTACTGTCGCCAAAAATAAGGGGCAAATGAGCGATGAACCATTATCAAATAATATAAATACCCCATCTTATACAGAAATAGCTAACACAAACGATAATGTAGTTAAAGAAGAAGATATATCAAATGTAGTACCAGCAGTTAATAACAATGATGAAGAATGAGCAACTTGATAAAAATTGGTATTGACCCATCAGGAACTGGTACTACCGCTATTGCTATTTTTGAAGATAATAAACTTATTAGAAAAGAATTGTTTGATAATAAAGATTGAAAATGTCATGCTACTTATATTATTGAAATTATTTGAGAATATCTATATCAAAATGAAATTATAAATATTGAAAATTGCTTATATACAAATTCTAATGGTTCAAAAGACCGTGATGATTTATTAAGATTATTAGGTGTTGTTGAAAAACAATTTTGAAATAGTATTAATTGAGTATCACCAAAGCATACTAAATCAGTTGTTAAAAATATGGAAAATTTAAGTAAATATAATGATAATTGTTTATGAGAATTTGAAAAAGATGTTAATTTAACTTATGAATATGGTAAAGGTTGATTCTATAATAATGAAAAAATAAGTAATCATCTCCGCGATGCAATTATTATTGCTAATTATGAGGGTTAATTATGAAACAATCATATAATCAAAAAACAGGAAAATATTATTCTAAATTAATTCGTAATGTTAATGTTTACTTAAATGAAAACCAAGAAAAAGTATGAAATGAATTACCTGAATTATATACTAATAATCAAAAAATACAGCATTTTATTAATTATTATATTATAAATAATAAAGGAGGAAATGATAATGAATAAAGTAAAATATAAAATTAACAACGATATTATTTTTTCTATCACAAAGTATTTAGTTGAAAAATATAATATTAAAGAACCTGTTAAATTACAAAAAATTTTATATTTTTTATATTTAGATTATTTAAAACAATATGATGAAAAATTATTTGATGATGAATTTGAAGCATGGATTTATGGTCCAGTTATAAGAAAAATTTTTAACCATATAAGATATAATGGATATAATTTTATTGAAATAGAAAGTTATACTGATAAATATTTAGAAATAGAAAAAATACAATACTTAACAGATGAAAAAGTGAAAAATTTTATTAATGAAAATATAAAAAAATACATAAATATGTCATCAATAGAATTAGTAGAAAAAACTCGTTATTCATTACCATGAATAAAAGCAAGAAAAAATTTAGGGCCACACGATATATCAAAAAATAAATTATTATTTAAAGATATTCAAGAATTTACAAAAGGCAACAATGATAATGAATAACTATATATTATGTTATAAAACCTTACAAGGTAATAGGCCTTGTAAAACACCATTAGGTAATTATATTACTGGATCAGATATTGAAGATATAAATATTAATTCAACTGAATACTGAGAATATTATAAAAAAACATATGGGGAAAAGAATTTAGTTATATTAGAAAATAAAAAAGGAGGTTAAATAAATGTGTGGAAATTGTAAGTGTCAAA
This sequence comes from Spiroplasma endosymbiont of Glossina fuscipes fuscipes, assembly GCF_049669535.1. Lineage (NCBI taxonomy): Bacteria > Bacillati > Mycoplasmatota > Mollicutes > Entomoplasmatales > Spiroplasmataceae > Spiroplasma > Spiroplasma endosymbiont of Glossina fuscipes fuscipes. Next base: position 828,099 of record NZ_CP187162.1, on the reverse strand, counting down.
ATTGTAAAGATGAAAACAGAAGAATTAGAAAGAAAAATTATGCTTTTGAATTTTGTGAAGAACAAATAAAGAGAAATCCAAATCAATTTGGAATCAGAATAATAATGCGTATGATAGAAGATAACTTTTAGAAAACAAATAAAAAATAACCTTAATTGGTTATTTTTTTAAATACTATTTGTTAGTTGTCTAATAGCATCTTTTTGTGCTTGTTTTTTGTCGTTTACTTTAACTTGTTTTTTAACATTTTTAATTTGACCTGTTTTTAATGCTAATTCTGTTGCATATTCAGGTCCTCGTAAATGTTTTTCGTGTGCAATAACAGCAGTTCTTAATTCTCTAATTTCTGCTTTATATTTTTTAATTTTTTTAGCAGATAATCCAAGAATACCAAGACTACCCATTCCACCAGCACCTGCTAACACAAGTAAAGTAATCATTAATGTTTCATTCATTTTTTTAATTCCTTTCTTATCCTTACTCAAACAGTGGCCATCCATCCTTTCAGAACAAAATAATTTATAAATTAAACTATATAACCACCCAAAATATCAACCGCCCCTATATAGTTTATCTTAATTTATATTTAATTCTTGTTTTTGTTTTTTAATGTTTTCATTCTGTATATTTTTAAATATATCTTCTGTTATACCATCTAATTTATTTCATGCTTTTGCTATTCGTGGTTGAATAACACGCGGATTAATTCGACAATCTAAACAATGTCTTAAATGGTCTTTTTTTCATTTTGATTTATCAATTCAAATAATAATTAAAGAAATTATTAAAGTAATTAAAGGTAATATTGTAAATACTAATCCCATTTTGGATATTTTTAATCGTGGTATATCAATTTTCATATCTACTTTGGGTTTACTACTAGCAACAAATATACCCTGGATTCCGTGTGTAAATAAAGGTGTTAATAAAATAGCAATGCCATTACCTCAATATTGACCATAATTATACCAATTAATATTATCTTTAATTGCATTAATCATTCCATATTCTAATCAACAATTTAATACTAAAAATATTAATGTATAAAAACTAACTACTCAACTACGAATTTTATATTTTCTTTCTCATTCTCTAATATCTTTATGAGTTCAATTATAAGTCGGAATAGGGTCTTTTTTAAATCAATTTCACGGTAATGCACCCTTTAATCAAGTTGTTTTATCTTGTTTCATTAATTAAACTCCTTTCTAACTTATTTTTTTCTTACGCATAATTACAATATTTTTTATTTTTTCATATATTATATTTTTTTTATAAACTCTTATTTTTTTATCAGATACTTTAAATGAAATAGTATATAAATTATCTTGATTTCAAATAGCAATACAATTATTATAATAATTAATATTATCATTAATTGGATAAAAACTTAACATTCCTGATATGTTATCGTTTCCTAATCCATATACTGATATTTTATATTCATAATTGCTATCATATTTATTAAAAATATAACTTGTGCTTTCTGATATAAAATCACTAGTATCTACAATTTCTCAATAATGATGTTGCGTTGGAGTATAATCTTTTACTTCAATTGTATTATTTTCTCCCATTGTTAAAGTACGACCTAAATTAAAATTAATATGATTATCATTACTAATACTAATACCAACGCCATTTTGGATTTTATCTTGTTTAGTATTAATATCTTGTGATGTTTTTACAATATATTTACCATTTTGCTTATCAATATAATTTTTATCTAAATCACTATTTTTAATAACATCTGATGGAACATCGCCACCTTTTTTTGCTTTTCAAACTCCATTTTCATTATAAATTGTATCATTATCAAATGGAACTATTAATTTAATATATTCGTTATAATCAATCTTACTAAAATCATTAATAGTTGGATAAGTAATATTTATTGAATTATCTGTTTGTAATCGTTCTTTTAATCAAAATAATAATGTTGGATAAAAAGTTTTTTTACTAATATGTTTATATTCTTCCTCTCATGAATGAGCATAATTATCTAAACTATAATTATAAGGTCTAGATACTGTTTTACTAGATATAATATCAATAATTTCACCTGCTAATTTTAAAGCATTTTTAACATCACGAGTAATATTTTCATTTGCCTCAGGGTCATTAGTTTGTGAATAAGCAACGCCACCTTGTGAAAATGAAGCACCACCAGTTAAATCATTAACTCCTTTTGGTAAATATCAATTAATAACTGCTAATAAACAAGCAGATTGAATATAACTTAATCATTTATCATATTCAATTAAACCAGTATTATCTTTTTTTACTCAGGGAAATAAATCTTTTTTATTTATTTTATCGGAAATTGTTCCACCTGATAATCTATCCATTCATAAACTAGTTTTTAAAATAGCATTATAAATTAAATTATCATTATAAGCAGATTGTTTTCTATCATTAATAGGTTGTCAAAGTTTACTTTCTTTCACATCTTCAACTGTTATAAATAACAAATTACTTAAATTATTTTCCATATAAAACACCCCTTAATTGATTACGATATTTATTTTTTAAATTACTTGGCTTATAACTATTAACTCTTGTTCTTGTTTTCTTAATTGTTTTAATAGATTTATTAACCTGATAAAATTTATTATTAACTGGTGTTTTATATAAATTCTTAATGTTTTTAACATCACTTCGGCGTTCACGATACCATTTTTTATTATTAATTTCACCAGCAAAATTAAAATTAAAATGTCCAATTTTTAAATTATTAATAAAGTTTTTAATTTGTTGTAATTTTTGAACTGTTGGTAATGTTAATTTAGTAGTTTCTTTGGGGTATTTTTCTTTTAATGCTTGTGGTAATCGTTTTTTAATATAATCTCTTAAATGACTAGGTAATCATTTTCTTAATCAATATCTTCAAAATAATGTTCCAGCGTTAGATACAGCATTACTTAATAATTTTCAAATTTCAACTGGAACACTAGGATAAACATATGGACCATAAAATTTCGGATTTTTTGCTGTTTTTGTATATATTAAAATAGTTAAATTACCTGTTAAAGTTAACTTATTTGTAATATTAAACATACCGCTATCAAGTCAACTACTATTTAAAGGTTGTCAATTAGTATTTAGATAATTTTCATTTTTAAATTGTTCTCTATTTTGAATATTATTATCTTTTTCTAATTGACTTAATATTTGTTGTATTTCTTTTTTATGACCTTTTTTAATTAAATCTAAATAAGTAAATGGATTTAATCACTGATAAATATCTTCAATTTTATTTGTAATTTTATTATATTTATCAGTAATATAATTAATTGGCTTTAATACTTTATTTTTAACTTGATTAACTCTATTAATTAAATTTACAAATTTACTTATTAAAGGTTTATTTTCTAAATTAGATACTAATAAAGTTAAAACGCGTAATATTAGTAAATTCATTGTTTATTAAGAATTTTTAATTTTAACATCAATCGGATTTGTTTGACCAGTGGCGTTATTTTTAGCTTCAATTTGAACGGCAACAGTTTTATCATTTGTAATATTAATTGGTCAATCTTCACCTTTACTTTCAATAAAGTAATCAAAATCACTTTCAATTAAAGAACTATTTACTGCTTTTACTGCTTTTAAAACAACATCTTTAAATTGTGGTTTTAACTGTTCTGGTGTTGTTTGTGTTGGATCTGCAACATGAATAGTAGGTGTATCTAATTTATTAATTTTACTAATATCAATTTTATTTGGTTCTGGAATTACATAATCAATAGGTACACGATAAGTTTTATTTAAATTATCATATGCTTGTTTAACTTCTTCCTTAGTTGGTGCTTTTTCTAAAATAATCTTACATGTTTTTGGATATAAAATAGTTGGTGTAGCATATTGTACTTTACCAATTCATTTAGGGTTAGCAGTATCATTATCCAAAACTTGTTGAATAGTATCCATATTAATTGGATATGCTCATACTTGTTTATTAATAATTAAACCATTTACATTAGTAAAATTATAACCTTTATCACGGTTAACTTGTCCTTGTGTATATGTTTTTTCTAAATGAAAACTTTTAGATACAGGAATACCCATTGCTGTATTCTCGTATAATTCACCATTAACCATTGCTTTTAATTGGGCTTGTGAACCAATTACTTTTAAATAAGCAGGTGTTAATCCTAAATAGGCTCTACGACCTAAAACCATAAACATTTTATCTGTTGGCAATCCAAAATATAAATTACTAATTTGATTTGTTAATTCAATCAAAGTTTCATTTAATGTAAAGAATGCTTTATTTGCATCATCTGCATTTTCTGCTGTATAACTACGAAATGGAATTACTTCATATTGACCATCTGCTAAGCAATAATCATAAATAGCTTGAATTAATTCACATTCTAAATTAACAAATTTATTCTGTACAACACTAGAAATAGCATTAGCAATAACACCATTTTTAATATTTTGTTCTATTAATGCTAAATCAAAAGCCTCATTCATTAATTTTAAATTAAATCTTTTATCAATAGGAACTGGAATTCTTGTTAATCCCATTGTTTGAGTTGTTCCACCATTTGGTAATGAATAATCATTTTGTCATACCACACGATGAGTTAAATTATATAATGCTTGACCAGCATTTGGTAATCAAGCAACTTGTTCTGCTGTTGCAGTTGCATATTGCATAATACTTGCATATTCATTATATAAAGGTCCACGCAATAAAGCATTAACCATATCAACATATGCTTTTTGATCTGTTGTATTACCTTCCAATGTAAAAGGTACTTGTGGCAAATTAATTGTTGCCATAATATTTCACTCCCTTATTATCTAAGGTTTTTAAGTGTATAATCAGTTATTTTTTTAATTTCATCAGGAGTATATGCTCCTTTTTCTTTAATAGTTTCAATTTCATCATTTTTATTTTCAGTAGATTTTTCAATCATATCTTTAATAAAATTAGTTGGTGAAACTGATGGTTGCTCTTCAACAAACAAATCAGGTTTTAATTCTTTTAAAGTTTGCATTTTTTCAATTAAAGAATTACCACTAACTTTATCTAAATTAGTTTTAATATCTTCAATTTTAGTAGATGGAACATCTTTAAATGCTTTTAATTCATCTAATTCATTAGATAATTTAATAAAGTCTTCTTTTGATATAACATCTTCGCGTTTTTGCACACTTTCTCTAATTTGCTTTGCTTCATTATTAAACTGATTTAAGATATTTTCAGCAATTTCTTCACTTAAACCTTGTTCGATTAATTGTTCTTTTGTAAGTGCCATTTTATAAACCTCTCTTTTTTTATTCTTGTCCGATTAACAAGTCAGCATAAACTCTTTTTTACGGAAAAAGATTAAACCTATGTTTTTAATTATATACCAATAGTTCACAATTACAATACTTTTTATATAATAAATCTAAACTTAATATATTTTATTGCTAATTTAGCCCTTAAAACAATTAATAAAGGTATTTACAAATACTTATATTTATATATAATTAATATTGTAAATAAACTATATCATCAGAGAAAGGCTGTAAAGTCCAGGTTATTTATTGTTTTTGGTCCTGAGTTAAGGAATTTTGTTTATTTTATATCCTTTAATAAATTGGTTAATAACAATGATGATTGAGTGGATTAACCTAAAAAACAGTAAAAAAAGAAATTTAATTATCTCTTTTTTTATTTTTTATTATATAATTTAACTAATAGAAAAAAGGGTTAATTGGAATGAAAAGATTATTAAGTATTATTGGTGCAATATCATTACTAGGAACAAGTACAACAAGTTTAGTTGCTTGTAATAAAACACATGAATATACACCCGAAGAATTAGCAAAATTAAAAGAAGAAAACAAAATAAATACCAAAGATCAAACTATTAGAGATAACTTAGAATGAATTGCAGCACAAGAAAAACCATTTAATACAGTTGATAATAAATGATATTATGTTGTATGAAAAGGTAAAAATTGAAATAATACAAAAATTAAAAATGACCAAGAAATAATAACACCTCCAAAATGAGAATATAGATATAAAGATTTAGATATAAAAAAAGAATATAAACTTCAATTACGTTATTACTCGCGTAATAATACTACAATTGACTTAATTATTTTTAAATCAATTAATGACCCAAGTTTAATATGGAAAAAAGATACTAATAATTTTAAAGTCTACCGTTGAAATTTAGATATAACAGAGCCTAATTTAGTAGTTGATAATGATGGCAATATAAAAGTTGATGGAGAATAAAAAAAGAGATTTAATCTCTTTTTTCTTTTACCTTGGTTTAATTATAATTTGGATTGGGTTATCACTATTATTTAGTATATTTAATACACCCAAAGCATTTAAGTCTATTGTTATATTTTTATCATTACCAGAATTATAAAAATCAAGACCATTATCAGTATTACGCAGAAATAATTGAGCAAAAAGTACTTTTTTAAATCTAATTTTTAATTTCATATCATTTGTATAATATGCTTGTAAATATGTTTCTTTAATTTTATTATCATCATTATCAGATAATTTTGTTATTTGAAGTAAAAAATTAATATCACCTTTCCCTTTTTCTGTTGTATAACTATTTTTATAATTTCCGCTTGGTAAACCATTTGTAGTGCCTGTTAAAAATGTTTGAATATCATTAACTTCTATTTCATCAGTATATATAATTTTTTTCTCAAAAGTAATATTATCTTTTTGTTCTAACCCTGTTTTTTGTAAAGTAATTTTAGATAATGAACCATAATCATATCAGCAATTTCCTAAACGACCACCAGTTAAATTAACATCTCTATCTTTAATAAAATGTTCTATGTTAGGTTTCAAACATCTAACTTGTAAATTATTAATATTACTTATTTCAATAGTTTTATAAGCATCTTTAAATTTATCTATACTTTGAATTGTTGGGTCAATTTGTCTTAAATCAATTTCAGTTTCATAATAAGCATCCTTAAATTCATCAGAAAATAAATTAATATAACTATTAGGAGTATTTGAGCGGTTACATTGTGCTGGTGCTGTAATTTTAGTTATTAATGCTTGTCCTGTTTTACCATTTCAAATATCTTGTGTATAAGGTTGATAGTTATAAGGTACTGGTGGGAGAACATATTGTGGGTAATTAAAGGTTGGTATTTCATAGTCGTGTGGGAGTAAGAAACTAGTTTTATAATTAGTTGTCATATCTCGTAAATAATTATTTAATACACTTTTTGTTTTTCCACGAAAACTCCATACTGATAAGCGTAAATAATCTTCTTCATTATTAGTATATGGATTATCAGCATAAAAGATAATTTCAAAATTACCTTTATATAATGCTTGAATTGAAAACATATCAATTATATAACTACAATTTGTACCATCAGGTGTTTGTAAGAATTCACAATCATCATCTTGTTCACTAAGAGTAACTGGTGTTTGAGCATCAACTGCTTTAGTTTGTTCATTAATTAAATAAACTCGGTTAGTTTTAGGATTTAATTGTTTTAAATTATATGTTGAATAAACTAACTCACTTGTTTTTGAACCATCGTTAGTTAAAACAGTACCTTTACATTTATCAGTTAATAAAGTTGTAAAACCTAAACTAGGTGAAGGCTATGTAATTCCTAAAATAATATGAGATGATTTAGGTATTCCAAAAGATTATGAAATTAACGAGAAATTTACTGGTGATAATGGTATTAAAAGTATTCAATTAACTTTATTAGGTAATAATGGTTTTACTGCACCAGTTATTTTTGGTCGCCCGATTGAAAATTTAGGGAAATGAAATGAAAAAGTATATCCACAGCGTAGATTATTTATTGATAATTTAAAAATGCCAGTAGCAGATAGTTTAACAAAATCATCTAAACCATTAACTACTTATTTATTAACAAATGGAATTCCTGCTATTAATGGTCAATATGATAATTGATTAAAAAGAAAACAAGGTCAATCTAACCAAGAGGTTAAAAAGAATTATGAAGGATACTTAAATACTGATAGAAAATTAACTCAAGCAACTAACCCCAATAATTTAACAGTTAAAGATGTTGCTTTAAATTATAAAGGTAATAAAGTTATTAAAGATTTTGATGTACGAGCAAATGGTTATTTTAAATATAATGTTGATATTGGATATAATACAATTAACCCAAGTAAAAATCGTGGGCAATTAAAAGATATGTTAAATTTATTTAGTATTATGGTTAATCATATTATTAGTTTGCCAATAGATATTACTGAAAGTATTGCATGAACTCAGCGTGATATACCTATTGTTGGTAAATTTTTAAATGCAATAAGTTTAGGTATTCCGATTTATTGAAAAACTATTGATAATAATACTAATAATTTATATCCAAATATTAAAACAGGAATTCCCTTATTTATTGGTAAAGCAAATTATACATTTTATGATGAAAGTTATTGACCTATTGTTGAAGATAGTACGCGTCCCCAAGCAAAAAATCAAGGTAATATCCCCTTAGATGCATTTAGATATAATACCCAAGATGAGGTAAATGATATTATTGGTGCTAGTGCAAGTAACACAAGTTGAGCATTTACTTTAACTGATAAAATAACAGTATCAAGATGAGGCAAAAAATCAAAAACAGAAGATGGTAAAAATTATAGAATTAGTAGTGTTATGATACCTCAATCATTTAATAATGAAGATAGTATTTATTTAATTAATGAAGAAACAGTATCTTTACCAACAATGGAAAGTGAAAATATATTAACTGATATTGTTGGCAGTGGTAGATATATAATTGATGCAGTTGGTTTTTATAATTTAGGTAAAACTGCCTGTCGTATTTATATGTTTTCTGATGATATTGATATATATGACCCATATTCAATTATGAGTTATTTTGTTAGTTTACAAACTACAAGTTTATATAATAATTCAGTACGAGATTGATTAACTCTTTATTCACTTAGTTATTTAGATCAGTACATAGATGATGATATCGTACACGATTGACCTGTTAAATTACCAGACCCACCACCAAGTATTAATTTTTATCCAGTACAAATTAATTTAAGTAAAGCAAATATTGAATTAAATGTTAAAAGTACATGAGATGGTTGATCATCTACTCCCGATGAAAAACAATATTCACAAAATATAATATTATTTGATTTTGGAACATTTGGAGCAACTGATTGACAAACAGTTATAGATAATTATGATAGTTTTACAATTAGTACAAACTCGGCAAGAGTAAGAATATGAGGATATCCAAGTGGATCTGGGGGAAAAATAAAAGAATACATTAATGAACCATTAGGAGTAAATACTGAAATTAAAATTAAAGATATTAATAATTCTGGATTTACTGTTTTTGAATATTTAAGAGAAAAAGATTATCCTTGAAATAGAAATAAATCTGGTTATCATTTTAAAACCCAAATTGTATTTTATAATGATAGTGTTAAATTAAAAATGCGAGTTTTATATGAATTATTTGTTAGAGGTGGTAATTACGATATTATCGCTGAAACTATGGAGGGAAATTTTAAAGTTGAAATTAATCCACTAGCATACATTAAATTAAAAGAAAAATAGGTTTTTATACCTATTTTTTATTCTCCTTTAACTTTTACATTACCTTTGTCATCAATAATTAATTCAGGTTCCTTAGTATCTAAATTTCAACGATAAACTGATTTAAAATATGAACCATCATCAGCATATCAAGTATGATCTGTATTAATAATGCCTTTTTTAATTAAAAATGTATAATAACGAAAATAAGGAGGTTTAAAAATAAGACTATATTTATCATAATTATCTATTTTTTTTCATTATTTGTATTATTTTTAAATTTACTAAGTTTTCAATTATCATTTTTATCACCACGCCATACTACATAATAATATTTATTATCCACAGTATTAAATGGTTTTTCTTGTGGTGCTATTCATTCTAAATTATCTTTAATAGTTTGGTCTTTTGTATTTATTTTGTTTTCTTTTTTAAATGTTCTAATTCTTCCTTTGTATATTCTTGTTGTGTTTTATTACAAGCAACTAAACTTGTAGAGCTTGTTGCTGTTAATCCGATTGCTCCTAAAATGCTTAATAATTTTTTCATATGTATTATCCCTCTTTTATCTATTTTATTCACATCTTTTTTCGTTGCATATTAAACAAATATCGTATTTATTGTCATAGTTTTTATTTTTACTCTTATAAATAGCATGATTTAGATCTAAAAATAAGGGAGTAATAATAAAAATACCTAAATTGTTATCGTTAATTGTACTAAAAAATAATCTAGGTTTATTCCCAGATAAACCACATTGAAATATATTTGCGCTAATTATATTTTGAGATATTCATTCATCATTATAATTAAATTCTTTAAATTTGTAAGTCAGATACAAAATGATTATGATTTCCCTTAGAAAGTTCACTATGAAAACGATTGTTTTTAGAAATTGTTATAAAGTTATCAAAATATGTTTTAATAATTTTTTTAATTAAATTTTTATCTGTTTTGTATGTATATCTAATACCATATTTTTTAAAATCCATACAACCATAAATAAAATTGTTATAGTTTATTAAATTCTTCACTTTTTACAAATTTTTTTATTAACTCAAATGAAATAACTTTATCAGATGGCTCATCATATTCTAATTCTCCACGGGTTTCTTTTCACGGTAATGTATTATGACTTTTTTCTACTAACTCTATTGGTGATAATGATAAATATTTTTTAATATCTTCATCAATAAAATTTTTAATATCTTCATCATCCAATTCTTTTATTTCAGTTAATTCATATTTATCATATTCTTCAATTAGTGAAAAAATACAACCGTTATTTTTCATATGGTTAAAAATTTTTCTTATAACTGGCCCATAAACTCATGCTTCAAATTCATCTTCAAATAATTTTTTACCATATTGTTTTAAATAATCTAAATATAAAAAATATAAAATCTTTTGCAACTTAGTTGATTGTTTAATATCGTATTTTTCAACTAAATATTTTGATATAGAAAAAATAATTTCATTATTTATTTTTTTATTTAAACTTTTCATATTTTTCGCTCCCTCTTTTATTTCTTTACTAAATTATATAATAAAAAATAAAAAAGAGATAATTAAATCTCTTTTTTTGTCGGGCAGCTTGCCTGCTCTCTAAGAACACACCAGCAACTTTGTTTCTAGAAGTATTTACCGACTAGACTCTGGCCGACAGCAATTACATTTATAATTGCTTATACAATTATTATAAACTATTTTTGGAAATTTACAATTTAAAATTTTAATTTCATGATTTTTTAATAAATCTAAAAATTTATATATTTCATTATATGAATTTAAATATTTATTTGAAAAGTTTGCTATTATATCAGCACCTTGTATGCAATCTTTTATAGAGTTTAAATGTTTTAATTCCTTAATTCATATATTTTGTTTTCGCAAAAATCCAATCATACGATGGCATCGTGTAAGTGAAGTGCAACAAATCAACTCAGAAAGGGGTTGATTTTTTATTGAAAAGAAACATTATTTTATTTTGCGGTCCTTAGTAACTAAGTATGGGAAAGATAATGTTATTAATACTGTTAATAACATTGTAATTAATAATGAAAAAGAAGATGAATAAATTATCCGCGTAATTTATTAGCGGTAATTTATTCAATATTGTTTATTTTGAGCGTAGCGAACACGCGAAGCGTGTCGCAAAATTAGATTTTTAGGAGGATTAAATTATGCCATTTTGATTAACGACAATATTTAGTGTTGTTATTATATTAGGTATTTTTGCTTGAATTGGTTTATCAATTTATCAAAAAATTCGCCAAATTCGAGGTAAAAAAAAGATAAAAAAGAAATTGAAAACAAGGAGGATAAGAAATAATGTTAGGTATGTATTTAAAAACAGCAATTAATTTTTTAGCAGTTGGTGATAAGCCTACTATTTCAGATGGAATGGGTTCGATTTGAAGTGGTTTAGGACAAGCAATGATGAAAGTTAAAGAAGCAATTTATGCTGTATTACCACAATTAATGACCTTTTTAGGTGATGCGTGAATTATTTTAATTTCATTTGGTATTTTTGTTATTGTTAAGATATTAAACTTTTTCCGTGTTATGGTTAAAGGATTTTAATATTTAGTATAACTGATTATATATTTTAGCTGTGGCACACTAACTTTGTTATGTGATTTTATTAAATAATTTTATTGTTTATTTTTACACTATACACTGTTTACAAATTTATTTTTTAATAAACTTTATTATTGTTAATATTGGAATAATAAAAATTCCTATTATACATATAAATTTAACTATATTTTCTATAGTGGATAAATCTATATTTGGATAGGTTACAATAACTTGGACCATATTTATGTAGACTGTAAAAAAATAAGCTAAAATTATTAGGAAAGCAGGAATATAAAAATGGCAAAAAACCAGTACACCGATGAATTCAAGAAACAAATCGTAATGTTATATAAAAATGGTAAAAGTAATATTGAAATTGTTAACGAATATAAAATTTCAAAGGCAGTTCTTTATCAATAAGTAAAAAAAATTGAGAATTCTGGTTCTTTTAAAGCTAAAGACAATCGCTCTGTTGAAGAAAATGAACTTATTCAGTTGCGAAAAGAAAACAAACAATTACGAATGGAAAATGATATTTTAAAGCAAGCAGCACTGATAATCGGCAAAAAGTAATATTAATTACTAACAATAAAGACAAATATTCAGTGAGGAAAATGTGTCAAATATTAAAGATAGCAAAATCAAAGTATTATTATCAAATTAATAAGAACACTAAAACTGAAATTAATATTTATGAAAATGAAGTTATCAGTGCATTTAAAGAAAGCTATAAAGTTTATGGTGCTAGAAAAATTAAAATTATTTTAGCAAGAAAGAACATTATTTTATCTCGACAAAAAATTAGAAGAATTATGGCAATAAATAATTTAGTATCAAAATATACTAAATTAAAATATCGCAATCATAAATCTCCTGTAAATAATGATCAAATTAGTAATATTCTAAATCGTGAGTTTAGTAATAAAAGACAAAATGAAGTTATTGTGAGCGATTTAACCTATGTTCAAGTTGGTTCAAAATGACATTATATTTGCTTACTAATTGATTTATTTAACCGTGAAGTAATTGGCTATAGCGCTGGAACAAATAAAACTGCTGAACTAGTTCAGCAGGCATTTTATAAAATAACACGACCACTAAATTAAATTAGGTTGTTTCATACAGATCGTGGTAATGAATTTAAAAATAAAATTATTGAAGAAATTTTAAGTGCAAAAGGTTGCCCTTACGATAACGCAGTAGCTGAAACAACCTATAAAGCTTTTAAAACTGAATTTATTAATGGTCGAAAATTTAAAAATTTAGAACAATTAAAGTTGGAACTATTTAATTTCATTAATTGATACAACAATATTCGAATTCATGGTAGTTTGAATTACTTAACTCCAGTTGAATTTAGAAATCAGAAGTCTACATAAAAAGTGTTCTAAAAAGTGTTGCCATTCCAACCTCCATTGTAACTTAATTATAATCTTTTACTCTACATTATTGTTGTCCAATTTATCTTAACCCATCCACTTTAAGAACTATATTTTAAAAAAGAATTAAGTAATTTTTAAATTACTTAATTCTTTTTTCTTTCTTAAAAATTATGATTTATTTTTTTCTGTTTATGAGACAAAAATGCTTGCATTTATTAATAAAATTTGTTAAATATATTATTGGCAGTTACATATGCCATTTGCTAAAAATTATAAATAAGGAGGGATTTTTGATGATAAAACCATTGGGCAAAAATATTGTCTTAGCAAAAGAAGAAAAAGAAGAAACTTTCATTAATGGAATTTATTTACAAGAAGATGAAAAAAGCAAAAGTCATATCGGAAAAATAATTGCAATTAGTACCGAAGTTGAAAAGGAACAAACATTTGAAGGAAAAATCAATAATAAAGTTTTTTATCGTGAATATGCTGGAACCGAAGTTGAATATAATAATAAAAAATTAGTTTTAATTTCTGTAGAAGATGTTTTAGGTATTATTGAAGAATAAATTTTAAAGGGGGAATCAAATTATGGCAAAAGAAATTAAATTTTCAGAAGATGCAAGAATGATGCTAATTAACGGAATTAATAAATTAACTGACGCTGTTAAAGTAACATTAGGCCCAAAAGGAAAATATGTTTTATTAGAAAAAGAATATGGTTCACCATTAATTACAAATGATGGTGTTACCATTTCCAAAGAAATTGAATTAAGTAATCATTTTGAAAACATGGGAGCAAAATTAGTTGCTGAAGTAGCTAATAAAACAAATGATGTGGCTGGTGATGGGACAACAACAGCCATTGTTTTAACACAAGCAATCGTTAAGGAAGGATTAAAAAATATTACTGCGGGAGCTAATGCAGTAGCAATTCGAAATGGGATTGAAAAAACAGTTAAAGCAATTGTGGAATTATTACAACAATCAGCAAAACAAATTAAAACTAAAGCAGAAATTGCTCAAGTTGCTAGTGTTAGTTCAAAAGACCAAGAAATTGGTAATTTAATTGCTGAAATTATGGGAAAGGTTGGTAATGATGGTGTTATTACCATTGAAGAATCAAAGACAATTGATACTGAATTAAGTATTACCGAAGGATTACAATTTGATAAAGGTTATCTATCACAATATATGGTAACTGATAGTGAAAAAATGTTAACAGAATTTGAAAATCCTTATATTTTACTTACTGATAAAAAAATTAGTAATATGAAAGAGATTCTACCAATTTTAGAAAAAATTGTTGAAGAAGGACGTGCGTTATTAATTATTGCTGATGATATTGATGGTGATGTTTTACCAACATTATTACTAAATAAAATGCGTGGGGCATTTAATATTTGTGTTGTTAAAGCACCAGAATTTGGTGATAATCGTAAAAACTTATTAGAAGACATTGCTATTTTAACTAATGCAAAATTTATTAATGGTGAGTTAGGAATGGATTTTAAAACATTAACTTTAGATGATCTAGGAACAGCAAAAAAAGTAATTATTTCAAAAGATACAACAACAATTATTGAAGGAGGTTGCAAAAAAAGTGATTTAGAAGCGCGAAAAGAGTTTATTCGTGGTCAAATTAAAAGTGCAACTTCATCATTTGAACAAGAAAAATTACAAAAACGTTTAGCAAAATTAGCTGGTGGAGTTGGAATTATTAGAGTTGGTGCACCAACCGAAACCGAAATGAAAGAGAAAAAACTACGTATTGAAGATGCGTTAAATTCAACAAAAGCAGCAGTTGAAGAAGGAATTGTTGCTGGTGGGGGAACTGCTTTAGTGCAAGTTGGTTCAAAATTAGCTAATTTAAAATTAAATGAAGAAGAAAAGTTAGGATTAAATATTGTATTACGAGCAATTGAAGAACCAGTTCGTCAAATCGCTGCTAATGCCGGGGTTGATGGTTCAATAATTATTAATAAATTAAAAGACCAAGCTAATAATGTTGGTTATAATGCTGCAACAAATGTTTGAGAAGACATGATCACAGCCGGAATTGTTGATCCCGTTAAAGTGACAAGATATGCATTACAACATGCTGGTAGTGTTAGTGCCTTATTGTTAACAACAGAAGCTGTTGTGGTAAATAATCCAGAAGAAAAGCACTCAAAAATGCCAAGTTATCCTGATTTAGGAATTTAATAAAAAAAACAAAAAAACAAGTAAAACTTGTTTTTTTGTTTTTTTTATTAAAATAGAAAAGTAATAAGGGTGATAATAATAATAATAATAATGATATTCCTGAAAAACTTCGTAATATGATTAATACAACAGGACTGTTAACAAAAATTACTTTATTAGCACGTCATGAGAATTTAAATTTTAATCCAAGTGAACTTGTGCGAAGTTTATATGCTCCAGCAGCATATTGAAAATCAATTCCAAGTATTTATACTTACAATAATCAAAAAATTAATTTATCAAAATTAGTTCAAGATTTTAACAACAATTACAATAAAATGATTGCTCACACAAAAAATGCTGATCCTAAGTCAACCCGTGAACAATTGTTACCACAATATTATATTGGAATGTATGATAATACTTATTATCGTGATTTTCTTGCGAATGGTTTTTTTGAACCTGCAAAACAACAAATTGATGCTAATCGTAGTGAATTATTAGGTTATAACTATGATATGGGTGCTTTGTCAGCTTTAATGAACAATGTTGGTATTAAGTTCTGAATTCCAGCAACGCGTGCTTTCTATGTTAGTTATCCTGCAGGAGGAATGGGCTTATCAACTAATCCTTTCTATAATAACCAACATGTTGGTGTTAAAGAAAAAAATTTATTTATTGATACTGAACAAAGTACTGGTTTAAAACCACAATATGAATTCGGTGATAATGAATATACAATTGAAAAAACTTCAACTTTAACGGCAATTTATGGTAAAACGGCGCAATTTTTATCAATGTTAAATCAAGTTGATGAAAATCCATTAGGTGCTCAAATTGGGGCAATGTTTTTAAATAATATTTTTAACTTTATTGGTAAAGATGCTCAAGTAGAAACAAATCCAATTTATGTTTTATTGCGAGTAATTATTAGTGAATTTTTAGCACAAATTAATTCTTTGGTGGGAATTGATAGTGGTTTTTGAGGATTTTTATCAATTGGTGAAGTTAATGATGAATTAAAAAAATTAGTGGAACAAAGTCCGGAAACAAAAGAACTATTAACAAAGTTAAAAGATGAAACAAGCAAAGGATATCATAATTTTAATTTAACAAATGCCATTATGAATAAAAAAATTCCTGATTTTAAAACTTATAATGATAATAATCTTGCTGGAAACTATCAAAATATTGGTCATGTTGGTGAATTACTACTAAATATTTGGAAAAAATTATCCCCAGCAACCCAAAAAGCATTAAATCTTAAAATAACAAATAATATTATTGATAGTCTGGCTAGTAAAATAAAAACTGCAATTTGGTGAGCTTCAGAGCAAGCACAAAAAACAAGTTTACAACAATTACTAGATATTTTATTAGCTTTACAAGGTGATAAAGTTAATTTTAAATTTACTTTATCAAATATCTTCTTTGATTTAACAGATTTAATTAAGACTTTAACAAATGATAATGATATTTTGACAACTCTAAGTGGTTATCAAAACTTAGCAAATTCTTTTGAAGAGTTAACAACAACTAATTTAAATAATGTTTTAAAAACAATGAGTTGAAATAATAGTACAAACAAGTTTGAAAAAAATTCATTATTACAACATTTACTAGTTGCTATTTCTGATCCAACCGCTATTGCTTATCAAGATTATAATTACTTATTTTTTAATAGTAATAGTCCTTTCTTTGCTGGTGTTAATAATGTTATGAAAACTTTACATGAAAATGTATTACAATATGTTGTTGATGATAAATATTGAAAAGTAAGTAATCCACAATATACACAAAAAGTGGTAGGAGCAGAAGAACGTTTATCATATGATTTTGAATATAATGGTGTTGGTGATAGTTCAGTAACAAAATTGTATACTGAAAGTCATACTAATCAAATTAATGTTAATGATCAATTTTATGATGATCATTACAATCCAAAACAGTTTTATAGTATTGATAATAAGCAGGAAAACATTGCATATAGCGGATTGGGATTGTCAGATAATTTAAAACCAGTTAGTCATAAGTACCATATTGAATGAACTAATGTTGGTAATTTAGAACAACCAATGTGAATTATTACAAAAATTGATAATTATGTTCGTTCTGGTGAAATTACGAACGGAATTAGGTCAACTCAAAGTGGAGCGTGAAAACAAATTTATTTCTTATATTAATTAAGTAAAAAATATGAAAGGAATTTATAAATGTTTAAAAAAATTGCAATGTCATTAATTTTATTTTTAACGATTTTTACTGCTGTAGTGACAATTGTTTTATTTGTGAAAAAGGATAGTTTTATGCGAAGTGTTTGATTAGAGGGTTGTCAACCAACAACGCAAAGTCAAAGTAAAGATAAAACTCCTTATGTTCACACTTTTTTTGGTAGTCAACATGATAATTATGCTTTATATCAGCCAAATGAATTAAGCAATGATTTAAAAAATGCTAAGTTTTATGGTAATTTAGAAAATTATAATAATTGTATTAATCCTAATGTTAATTTGCAATTATGAAAACAAGATTTTATTAATACACAATTAGTTCTGAAAACAAACAACTATGATATTACTAATTTAACCGCAACTGTTACTAATGCTGCTGAGTTAGAAAAAACCAATCTGACAATTCAGATTGGTTTTAATCGTTTTATTTATGCATCATATTCGTTAACAACTCAACGAATTCCAAATCCATATGGAATTAATGAAAAATTATTAGTTCCTGATGCAATTACTACAAATTCAATTGAAAAAAATGCTTATAAAAATAAAGTTTATATTTTATGAATCAAAATTATGAGCTTTAAAGATAAAGTTGTGGCTAATCCAGGAAATTATACTGTTAATGTTCAATTAACTGGTGATGTTCTGGGAACAAAACAAACTAATGTACTTTTAAGTGAAAATGAAATTCAAGTTAAAGTTGCTGACTTATTATTGCCAGCAGAACAAAAAAATCCGATTTTAATATTTATTCATTTTTTGGTTGAAGTGCTGCTTACTATAATAATTATCAAGTTCCAAATATTATTAAAAACAAATATGATAATATTGAATATATTGATTATAATTGAGATCGTTATTGAAAACAAGAGAACACTTATTTACATAATGTTTTAGGGATGAATTATTTTCAAAGTTCAATTTCATTAAATGAACGAAAAAATACCGAATGGCATAATAATTGATTGGATGGAAACAAAGTTCAAACATTTTTACCATGACGGTATAAGCAGCAAAAAGGATTATACGATGACAAGCCGCTTGAAATAAAACTTATAAAACTAATAATGTTTGAGATGAAGATAAACAAGACTATATGCCAATTAGTATGAATATGTATGTTGAAGACGGGATTAGAAATAACGAATGATTTTTAAAACAATTGTTAAATCATATTAAAACAGTTAAACCGAAATGAACACAAACTGTTACTCCATATCTTTATATTGATGAATTACCCGATTCAACAATTGGTAAATATTTAACATTAATTCAGAAATATGATCCTAACCGTGAAATGATAAAGGATATATTACGGGTCAGTATTCATTAGATGCTGATAATACGTTTAATTTAATTCGTTCTGAACCCGGGGTAAGTTCTTATATTCAATTAGCTTTATTAAAAGAAAATGCTCCACATTATATGCGTTATCTTTTAAATGGATGGACCGAAACAGCATATTGATCAGCTGATTATGATGAACATACTGGTTTAATTTATATTGCTGGTGATACAATGTTTGCTTATCCTTCAATTGCAAATTCTGATCCAAACAATAATGTTGTTGCTGATTTTAATCCCTCAACACGATTAGATGCCATTGCCTACGGAGTTAATATGAACAATAAAATTATGTACTTAAAAAAATTAAACTTATTACCAAATTATGTAACAATGATGTCATATGTTAATAGCAATGTTAAATTAAGTAAACCAACTAGTCATAGTAAGTTCAATTTTAATTACAATGCGTTAACAGCAGAAAGTGATATTAAATTATCAAATTCATTCTTATATCGCTTTTTAACACGAAATAATATTGATGAAGTAATGGTTGTTAAAACATTTGAAAATATCATTAATAAAGTTGTAACAACATATTTAGGAGGTTAAGATGGTTCCATTTTATTTAGTTATTCTTGAAATCTTTATTTATTTAGCATTAGCAATTTGACTTATTGGTACAATATATTTGATTTACGGTTATTGTCAAAGTTTTCTTCGGAAAAACCGAATTATTTCGTGGATTTTTTTTGGGGTTAATGTTGGAACAACAGTAATATTATTAATCTTAGTAATTTTATCGTTCTTAGTAATTTTTGAACCAATTATTTTTGGAAATGGTGATATTTCTAACGAAGCAACATTATTAAACATTGCTTATTTTGGCATAAGTACTTTAATTTTAGCAATATTATGAATTATTTATTTAAGTAGTTGCTCGATATATTTTACGATTTATCAAAAAAATGATCGTGTTTATTTATTTGACAGTTATTTTGATCAAAATAAAAATAAAAAAATTATTGCAAATAAACATGTCTTAATTTATCAAAATAAAATTTTTTTTACAATTATTTTTCGTTTTTCTAAAACTTATCAATATTTAACTACTAAATAAAAAGAATTAATAACACTTTTAACGAAAGAGGACAGAAAAATGTGATTATTGTTGAAACAAGGAATTTTAAATACTTTTAAAAATAAAACACAAGTTTTTATTTTTGTTATTTTAATTGTTTTAACAGCACTATTTTCAACTGTTTGTTTAACTTCTTTTGATCGGTTGCAAAAAGCAAATAAAACAATGGGATATGGAACATTAAATATTGATTATAACTATAATTATATTTCAACTAATTATGAAGCAAACAATCAACAAACCATTACACCTTGGTTTGCTTTTGACGTTGATTATGCTGGGATTGGAAATGGTTTTTTTGAAAAAAACTATGGAACCTTAACAATTGGGGGTCCAGATGATGTTTTAAAACCATTTGATTTAGGTACGGGTTTAAAAGGGGAAAAATACCAATTTAAAATTGATAAAAACCATTTGAAAATTGCAAAAAGTGGTAGTTGAGTACCATTTGAAAATATTTTATTAGATTATAATGCAATTAACCTGACTGATAATAATGTTTTAACGGGAGAATTTTCACAGTTATATCGGTTTAATTTTAATGCGTATTCATTTCAAAAATCATTATTAGGACAATTATACAAGCGTTTTATTTTTAATAATAGTATTGATCAACTGTTAAAACACAAGCAATTAATTTGGTAAAACGTTATATGCATTTTATTTTAGAGTCACGGTTAACTTATTTAGTGTATAAAAACATTGAAGTTTATGCGTTAAAAAATAATACTACAGATACTGACCTTTTAAATCAGTTTATTAACGGGGCAAACTTAGGTGAACATTGGCAAACAAAAAATTTAGGAATTGATAATCCTGGTAAAAATGTTGCTCGAGCAGATCGAATTTTTTTAACCCCAACAGCAACAACCGATAAATATTAGGGGATGCGGGGAACAATAGGTTTTCCAATTTATGATCCAAATAATACTTTGGGGTTAAAAGAACTTGAATGTCAGAATAGCACTGGTTGTACAGGAGTCGAAAATTATCGTTATTTTTTAACTGATGCTAAAAATGATAATATTGTGCAACTTTTGAATGATAAAAATGATCATAGTAATGCTACTAAAAACTTTTTGTTAAACGGTAGTTATAAGGTTCGTAATTTAAGTGCATATGACTTTTTTGGTCAGTATGATTATAATAATAAATTTATTAATAATGATTTTTTAACAACTTATCAAGATATGCTTGGAATGATTAGCAATTTTCAAGTTGTTAATCGTAACCAAGGAATTGCGTGAACAACTGATGGAAAAAATATAAGTTTATTGACTGAACGCAACCTTATAATTCAGGACAATTAAAAATATTACAAAAATCAAAATGATTTGATCGGGGTTTAAATGAAATGGTTGATACGGCAATTGTGTTACCACAGTATTTTAAAGCAAATCATTTGCGTTTTGATGATACGATTTTAGTTAATCAATTAAAACTTTATATTGAAGCTGTTGGAGGCGATACACAAAATATTTATCCAACAATTTATGATACTGATTTTTTACCTGATGTATAATGTACGATGAAGCTCCAAAAAAACAACTCTTGTTAGGGTTGTTTTTTTATTTGAAATAAAACAACTCCTAAAAGGAGGTAATGATAATTAAACAACAAAAAATATGTGATGTTAATGATTGCTATAAAGTAATATCATTCATTACCGAAGAATTTTTATCAAATAAAGTTTTATGAACTTGTGAAAAACATAAAGATTTATTGAATAAAGTAAAAGATAAAACACAAAAACAATTTTATCAAAAATTAGAAAATTCAAAAATTATCTTTGATTGAGAAACTGGGTTTTTAAAACTTAAATTTTATAAAACAACTTAATGCAGTGTGGGACGGTTATTTTTAATAACTAAGTGTTTTTATTCCACAGCCTGCCGAGGCAAGTACTGAAATAGTGTATGAGGAAAAATGTAAATCGGCGCTGGTTTTTATAACTAAGCGATAGTCGTGATAAGTCCAAGGCTAATATCAAACGACAATAAAAAAAGAGATAGTGACTTAAACAATTAAATTTGCGTTTAGCATTCGGTCCTTCATATGGGTGCAAGTAAATTTAATTTCAAAAACTGAGCGTCAAATCCCAGAGCGAAAGCACAAATGGGCACGGAAGAAGGAAGACATATATGTCTGGCGTACCAACTATACAAACAACTACAAATTGTAGAACATTGTAGTTGATTTACCAACATTTACCAAGATTATAGGAGGTTTATATGAAAAAGTTAAATAAAATTTGTCTTAAACAAAGATATTGAGGTTATTGCTCAAAATGTAATCAAGAAAATAAATTAAATCAATTAATGCTTAAAAGTTATCCAGTTTCATTTGAAGAAATGACTGATGAACATTGAGCATTAGGCAGAAAGAATTAAGAGGAAAAATATATGAATTGAGAAATTAATTATAAAAACGCTTGATTAACTTTTATTAGTGTTAATTGAAATAAATGTAAAGATAAAAAATATAAGTGTTATTGAAAAGATAATTCTATTGACATATTAACATTATCAGAATTATATTTTAATTTTAAAAATACAAGCGAGTTAAATAATTTATTAAGATTGAAAATTGTTAGGAGGAATAAATTATGAATAAAAGATATTTATTAGTAATGAAAAGTAAATATGGTGATTTAATAACAAACTGCTTTTATACATTAGAAGAAGCGAAAATTACTGCTAATGTTGAAAATAAACAAGAATGATTAACAACAATTATTGATTTAGAAAGCATTCAATGAGAAGGAGTTGAATAATATGAAAGAAAAAATTAAAATTAGAGATTATGAAATGACATTAGAAGAATATCAAGTAGATACTTTATTAGATATATTAAGAGAATTTATAAAAGCAAATATTCTTAAAAATAGTGAAGAATTGATTAAAAAATTAGAACTTATAGTAAAGGAAAATACTTCAGAATTATATTCTAATATAGAAAAATTAAAAATTATGGACCCTAAAAAATACAATGAATTATTTGGTAAAGGAGATGAATAATATGGAAAAAAATAATATTAGTATTAATGAATTTTTAAATAAATATAAAGCTAACGAAGATGAAGATGATTTTAAATATGATGTTAAAGTTGGTCATTATTTTGTTGAAGGAGATTGGTCATTAAATTTTAAAGAATTACATCTTGATAAATATAATATTGATGAATTTAAACAGTTAATTAAAGATTATGATAATAATCGTAAATATTGAGAAGAAAATGAAATTTGTAAAGATTGTGAAAGAAGAAAAAGACTAAGTGAAATTTGTAAAGGAGATAAATAATTATGAATTTAAAAGATTTATTAAATGAAATGTTTGATAATTATCCAGATTGTTATAAAGATTATGGTTTAGCAATTATGGATCGTTATGAAATTGAAGTTGAAAAGAAAAAATTAACACCTGAAGAAATTGATAATCTTACTCATTTATATTTTGATAAACCCAAAAATAATTATATTGTAAATGAAGATTAATACTTATTTTAGAAAGGATGATTAAAAAATGAGTAAATATGCTAGTAAAGATTGAATTAAGAAACATTCAAAAGATGGATTATATCTAAGTTATAATGAAAATTATATTTTTTGTCCAACTCATCGAAAAATGTTAAAAGTTGTAATTAATGATTTAAAAAAATTGATTGGAGATGATAAATAATGAGTGATGTAGTTAAAAATATAGTAAATAATATTACATTTCAATTTCCTTTAAAAGGAGATGATTTTAAAAATGCAAGTCTTTTAGCGTATAATATTCAAAAAATTAAAGAAGAAAATAAACAAGAATTAACTGAGTATATTTTTAGACATATTAATCATTATGCATTAAATGGTTATCAAGATGTTCATTTAAAAGATATTCCAAGTGCTATTACTAAAAATAATTTTGTTTTTAAAGAATGATTAGAACCTATTCAAAAATTATTAGATGAACATAATAGAATTGGCAAAATAATTACTAATTATAGAAATTATATTGAAAGATACAGAGTTGAAATTAATAATAATTTGACACAAGCTCGCAAACAAAAACAACAAGAGTTTTTAAAAGAACAAGAATTAAAAAAGCAAGAATTAATTGAAAAAGCAAATAATTTAACTGTTGATATGGGTGTAGACATAGACCAAATTCAAGATGAACAAGTTCGTGTAATGGAAAAAATTGAAGAAATTGATAAATCACTTGATCCAAAACAATTAAAAAAAGTTGGTATTAATATAATTAAAGAAAAATTATTAGTAAAAGATATTGAATTAATTGGTATTAATGATGATTTTTTACAAAATGCAGATAAATTAGAACTTATTAATTTAATTAAAAATTATTTAATTATTGATGAAAAAATTGTTAAAAATGAAATTAAAGACCAATGAGATAGTAATGCCGATGTAAATACTATTGGAGTTAAAGGTATTAATTTTAAAATAAATAAAGGAGAAAAATAAATATGTTAGAAGATACTAAAAGAGAAATAAAAAATATTATTGATGATATAGATACTTTAAAAAATGAGATTGATTATTACGAAGATGCAGAAACAACAAAAGATATGGATTTTGGTGGTTGATATAAAAGTTTTATAAATATTATTACCCAATTAAAAGAAATAATTAAGGAGGATTAAAATATGGCAAATATGATTGATTTTTTAAAAGAAGAAAAAACAACTCAATGAATTAAAAGTAAATTTTCTAATGAAAGTGAAATTGCTAGATTTAAAAGTAATTTAGTAGCTATTTCTAACAGCAATGATTTATTACAAAAAGCAAGTCCTGCAACAATTATGACTGCTTGTTATCAAGGTGTTTTATTAAATTTACCTATGGAAAAGCAATTTGGTTATGCTTATGTCGTTCCATATAATACTAAAATAACAAGAATTATTAATGGTCGTGAAATCCAAGAATGAGTTAATCAAGCACAATTTCAAATGGGTTATAAAGGTTATATTCAATTAGCACAAAGAAGTGGTCAATATTTAGATATGTCAGTATCTGATGTCAGAAATGGTGAATTAGTAAATTATGATCGTTTAAAAGGTACTACTTTTAATTGAATACAAGATGAAGATGAAAGAGAAAAATTATCAATTATAGGTTATGTAGCATATTTTAAAATGGTTAATGGTTTTGAAAAAACTTTATATATGACAAAAGAACAAATGGAAAATCATTTTATGAAATACTCTAAAACTTATGCTAAAAATAAATCATTTTATATTGCTAGTTTTGATGAAATGGCATTAAAAACAGTATTAACTAGTTTATTAAGAAAATGAGGTATTATGTCTGTTGAATTACAACAAGCATATAAATCAGATCAAGCCGTTATTACGACTAATGATGAAAAGATTTATATTGATAATGATATTACTGTCGCCAAAAATCAGGGGCAGATGAGCGTTGAACCTGTATCAAATAATATAAATACCACATCTTATACAGAAATAGCGGACACAAACGATAATGTAGTTAAAGAAGAAGATATATCAAATGTAGTACCAGCAGTTAATAACAATGATGAAGAATGAGCAACTTGATAAAAATTGGTATTGACCCATCAGGAACTGGTACTACCGCTATTGCTATTTTTGAAGATAATAAACTTATTAGAAAAGAATTGTTTGATAATAAAGATTGAAAATGTCATGCTATTTATATTATTGAAATTATTTGAGAATATCTATATCAAAATGAAATTATAAATATTGAAAATTGCTTATATACAAATGCTAATGGTTCAAAAGACCGCGATGATTTATTAAGATTATTAGGTGTTGTTGAAAAACAATTTTGAAATAGTATTAATTGAGTATCACCAAAACATACTAAATCAGTTGTTAAAAATATGGAAAATTTAAGTAAATATAATGATAATTGTTTATGAGAATTTGAAAAAGATGTTAATTTAACTTATGAATATGGTAAAGGTTGATTCTATAATAATGAAAAAATAAGTAATCATCTCCGCGATGCAATTATTATTGCTAATTATGAGGGTTAATTATGAAACAATCATATAATCAAAAAACAGGAAAATATTATTCTAAATTAATTCGTAATGTTAATGTTTACTTAAATGAAAACCAAGAAAAAGTATGAAATGAATTACCTGAATTATATACTAATAATCAAAAAATACAGCATTTTATTAATTATTATATTATAAATAATAAAGGAGGAAATGATAATGAATAAAGTAAAATATAAAATTAACAACGATATTATTTTTTCTATCACAAAGTATTTAGTTGAAAAATATAATATTAAAGAACCTGTTAAATTACAAAAAATTTTATATTTTTTATATTTAGATTATTTAAAACAATATGATGAAAAATTATTTGATGATGAATTTGAAGCATGGATTTATGGTCCAGTTATAAGAAAAATTTTTAACCATATAAGATATAATGGATATAATTTTATTGAAATAGAAAGTTATACTGATAAATATTTAGAAATAGAAAAAATACAATACTTAACAGATGAAAAAGTGAAAAATTTTATTAATGAAAATATAAAAAAATACATAAATATGTCATCAATAGAATTAGTAGAAAAAACTCGTTATTCATTACCATGAATAAAAGCAAGAAAAAATTTAGGGCCACACGATATATCAAAAAATAAATTATTATTTAAAGATATTCAAGAATTTACAAAAGGCAACAATGATAATGAATAACTATATATTATGTTATAAAACCTTACAAGGTAATAGGCCTTGTAAAACACCATTAGGTAATTATATTACTGGATCAGATATTGAAGATATAAATATTAATTCAACTGAATACTGAGAATATTATAAAAAAACATATGGGGAAAAGAATTTAGTTATATTAGAAAATAAAAAAGGAGGTTAAATAAATGTGTGGAAATTGTAAGTGTCAAAATTGTAAAGATGAAAACAGAAGAATTAGAAAGAAAAATTATGCTTTTGAATTTTGTGAAGAACAAATAAAGAGAAATCCAAATCAATTTGGAATCAGAATAATAATGCGTATGATAGAAGATAACTTTTAGAAAACAAATAAAAAATAACCTTAATTGGTTATTTTTTTAAATACTATTTGTTAGTTGTCTAATAGCATCTTTTTGTGCTTGTTTTTTGTCGTTTACTTTAACTTGTTTTTTAACATTTTTAATTTGACCTGTTTTTAATGCTAATTCTGTTGCATATTCAGGTCCTCGTAAATGTTTTTCGTGTGCAATAACAGCAGTTCTTAATTCTCTAATTTCTGCTTTATATTTTTTAATTTTTTTAGCAGATAATCCAAGAATACCAAGACTACCCATTCCACCAGCACCTGCTAACACAAGTAAAGTAATCATTAATGTTTCATTCATTTTTTTAATTCCTTTCTTATCCTTACTCAAACAGTGGCCATCCATCCTTTCAGAACAAAATAATTTATAAATTAAACTATATAACCACCCAAAATATCAACCGCCCCTATATAGTTTATCTTAATTTATATTTAATTCTTGTTTTTGTTTTTTAATGTTTTCATTCTGTATATTTTTAAATATATCTTCTGTTATACCATCTAATTTATTTCATGCTTTTGCTATTCGTGGTTGAATAACACGCGGATTAATTCGACAATCTAAACAATGTCTTAAATGGTCTTTTTTTCATTTTGATTTATCAATTCAAATAATAATTAAAGAAATTATTAAAGTAATTAAAGGTAATATTGTAAATACTAATCCCATTTTGGATATTTTTAATCGTGGTATATCAATTTTCATATCTACTTTGGGTTTACTACTAGCAACAAATATACCCTGAATTCCGTGTGTAAATAAAGGTGTTAATAAAATAGCAATGCCATTACCTCAATATTGACCATAATTATACCAATTAATATTATCTTTAATTGCATTAATCATTCCATATTCTAATCAACAATTTAATACTAAAAATATTAATGTATAAAAACTAACTACTCAACTACGAATTTTATATTTTCTTTCTCATTCTCTAATATCTTTATGAGTTCAATTATAAGTCGGAATAGGGTCTTTTTTAAATCAATTTCACGGTAATGCACCCTTTAATCAAGTTGTTTTATCTTGTTTCATTAATTAAACTCCTTTCTAACTTATTTTTTTCTTACGCATAATTACAATATTTTTTATTTTTTCATATATTATATTTTTTTTATAAACTCTTATTTTTTTATCAGATACTTTAAATGAAATAGTATATAAATTATCTTGATTTCAAATAGCAATACAATTATTATAATAATTAATATTATCATTAATTGGATAAAAACTTAACATTCCTGATATGTTATCGTTTCCTAATCCATATACTGATATTTTATATTCATAATTGCTATCATATTTATTAAAAATATAACTTGTGCTTTCTGATATAAAATCACTAGTATCTACAATTTCTCAATAATGATGTTGCGTTGGAGTATAATCTTTTACTTCAATTGTATTATTTTCTCCCATTGTTAAAGTACGACCTAAATTAAAATTAATATGATTATCATTACTAATACTAATACCAACGCCATTTTGGATTTTATCTTGTTTAGTATTAATATCTTGTGATGTTTTTACAATATATTTACCATTTTGCTTATCAATATAATTTTTATCTAAATCACTATTTTTAATAACATCTGATGGAACATCGCCACCTTTTTTTGCTTTTCAAACTCCATTTTCATTATAAATTGTATCATTATCAAATGGAACTATTAATTTAATATATTCGTTATAATCAATCTTACTAAAATCATTAATAGTTGGATAAGTAATATTTATTGAATTATCTGTTTGTAATCGTTCTTTTAATCAAAATAATAATGTTGGATAAAAAGTTTTTTTACTAATATGTTTATATTCTTCCTCTCATGAATGAGCATAATTATCTAAACTATAATTATAAGGTCTAGATACTGTTTTACTAGATATAATATCAATAATTTCACCTGCTAATTTTAAAGCATTTTTAACATCACGAGTAATATTTTCATTTGCCTCAGGGTCATTAGTTTGTGAATAAGCAACGCCACCTTGTGAAAATGAAGCACCACCAGTTAAATCATTAACTCCTTTTGGTAAATATCAATTAATAACTGCTAATAAACAAGCAGATTGAATATAACTTAATCATTTATCATATTCAATTAAACCAGTATTATCTTTTTTTACTCAGGGAAATAAATCTTTTTTATTTATTTTATCGGAAATTGTTCCACCTGATAATCTATCCATTCATAAACTAGTTTTTAAAATAGCATTATAAATTAAATTATCATTATAAGCAGATTGTTTTCTATCATTAATAGGTTGTCAAAGTTTACTTTCTTTCACATCTTCAACTGTTATAAATAACAAATTACTTAAATTATTTTCCATATAAAACACCCCTTAATTGATTACGATATTTATTTTTTAAATTACTTGGCTTATAACTATTAACTCTTGTTCTTGTTTTCTTAATTGTTTTAATAGATTTATTAACCTGATAAAATTTATTATTAACTGGTGTTTTATATAAATTCTTAATGTTTTTAACATCACTTCGGCGTTCACGATACCATTTTTTATTATTAATTTCACCAGCAAAATTAAAATTAAAATGTCCAATTTTTAAATTATTAATAAAGTTTTTAATTTGTTGTAATTTTTGAACTGTTGGTAATGTTAATTTAGTAGTTCCTTTGGGGTATTTTTCTTTTAATGCTTGTGGTAATCGTTTTTTAATATAATTTCTTAAATGACTAGGTAATCATTTTCTTAATCAATAACGCCAAAATAAAGTTCCAGCATTAGAAACAGCATTACTTAATAATTTTCAAATTTCAACTGGAACACTAGGATAAACATAAGGTCCATAAAATTTTGGATGTTTTGCTGTTTTTGTATATATTAAAATAGTTAAATTACCTGTTAAAGTTAACTTATTTGTAATATTAAACATTCCACTATCAAGTCAACTACTATTTAAAGGTTGTCAATTAGTATTTAGATAATTTTCATTTTTAAATTGTTCTCTATTTTTAATATTATTATCTTTTTCTAATTGACTTAATATTTGTTGTATTTCTTTTTTATGACCTTTTTTAATTAAATCTAAATAAGTAAATGGATTTAATCACTGATAAATATCTTCAACTTTATTTGTAATTTTATTATATTTATCAGTAATATAATTAATTGGCTTTAATACTTTATTTTGAATTTGATTAACTTTATTAATTAAATTTACAAATTTACTTATTAAAGGTTTATTTTCTAAATTAGATACTAATAAAGTTAAAACGCGTAATATTAGTAAATTCATTGTTTATTAAGAATTTTTAATTTTAACATCAATCGGATTTGTTTGACCAGTGGCGTTATTTTTAGCTTCAATTTGAACGGCAACAGTTTTATCATTTGTAATATTAATTGGTCAATCTTCACCTTTACTTTCAATAAAGTAATCAAAATCACTTTCAATTAAAGAACTATTTACTGCTTTTACTGCTTTTAAAACAACATCTTTAAATTGTGGTTTTAACTGTTCTGGTGTTGTTTGTGTTGGATCTGCAACATGAATAGTAGGTGTATCTAATTTATTAATTTTACTAATATCAATTTTATTTGGTTCTGGAATTACATAATCAATAGGTACACGATAAGTTTTATTTAAATTATCATATGCTTGTTTAACTTCTTCCTTAGTTGGTGCTTTTTCTAAAATAATCTTACATGTTTTTGGATATAAAATAGTTGGTGTAGCATATTGTACTTTACCAATTCATTTAGGGTTAGCAGTATCATTATCCAAAACTTGTTGAATAGTATCCATATTAATTGGATATGCTCATACTTGTTTATTAATAATTAAACCATTTACATTAGTAAAATTATAACCTTTATCACGGTTAACTTGTCCTTGTGTATATGTTTTTTCTAAATGAAAACTTTTAGATACAGGAATACCCATTGCTGTATTCTCGTATAATTCACCATTAACCATTGCTTTTAATTGGGCTTGTGAACCAATTACTTTTAAATAAGCAGGTGTTAATCCTAAATAGGCTCTACGACCTAAAACCATAAACATTTTATCTGTTGGCAATCCAAAATATAAATTACTAATTTGATTTGTTAATTCAATCAAAGTTTCATTTAATGTAAAGAATGCTTTATTTGCATCATCTGCATTTTCTGCTGTATAACTACGAAATGGAATTACTTCATATTGACCATCTGCTAAGCAATAATCATAAATAGCTTGAATTAATTCACATTCTAAATTAACAAATTTATTCTGTACAACACTAGAAATAGCATTAGCAATAACACCATTTTTAATATTTTGTTCTATTAATGCTAAATCAAAAGCCTCATTCATTAATTTTAAATTAAATCTTTTATCAATAGGAACTGGAATTCTTGTTAATCCCATTGTTTGAGTTGTTCCACCATTTGGTAATGAATAATCATTTTGTCATACCACACGATGAGTTAAATTATATAATGCTTGACCAGCATTTGGTAATCAAGCAACTTGTTCTGCTGTTGCAGTTGCATATTGCATAATACTTGCATATTCATTATATAAAGGTCCACGCAATAAAGCATTAACCATATCAACATATGCTTTTTGATCTGTTGTATTACCTTCCAATGTAAAAGGTACTTGTGGCAAATTAATTGTTGCCATAATATTTCACTCCCTTATTATCTAAGGTTTTTAAGTGTATAATCAGTTATTTTTTTAATTTCATCAGGAGTATATGCTCCTTTTTCTTTAATAGTTTCAATTTCATCATTTTTATTTTCAGTTGATTTTTCAATCATATCTTTAATAAAATTAGTTGGTGAAATTGATTGTTGTTCTTCAACAAACAAATCAGGTTTTAATTCTTTTAAAGTTTGCATTTTTTCAGTTAAAGAATTACCACTAACTTTATCTAAATTAGTTTTAATATCTTCAATTTTAGTAGATGGAACACCTTTAAATGCTTTTAACTCATCTAATTCATTAGCAACTTTTAAATACTCTTCTTTTGAAATAGTATCTTTTCGTTTTTGTATTCCCTCAATAATTTGTTTTGTTTCATTATGAAATTCATTTAAAATATTATCTGCTATTTCTTCACTTAAACCTTGTTCTATTAATTGTTCTTTTGTAAGTGCCATTTTATAAACCTCTCTTTTTTTATTCTTGTCCGAATAACAAGTCAGCATAAGTCTTTTTAAGGCGGAAAGCATAAACCGTAAATTACTTTTTTGTTAAAAGGATAAACCGTTAACTTTATTTTACACTATTATTTTAGTAATACAACTATTAATATAAATATTATAACTTAATATATTTCATTGCTAATATAGCTCTTAAAACAATTAATAAAGGTATTTACATTTATTTATATTTTTATATAATTTAACTAATAGAAAAGAGGGTTAATTGGAATGAAAAGATTATTAAGTATTATTGGTGCAATATCATTAGTAGGAACAAGTACAACGAGTTTAGTTGCTTGTAATAAACCACAACAAGAATATACAAAAGAAAAATTAGCAGATTTAAAAAAAGAACATCAAATAGATACAACTGATGAAAGTATTAAAAACAATTTAGAATGAATAGCACCACAAGAAAAACCATTTAATAAGGTTGATAATAAATGATATTATGTTGTGTGGCGTGGTGATGAAAATAATGATTGAAGAATTATTAAATTTCAAAATAATGATTTACAACACAACAAAATTTTAGATAAATATAATGAATGTGTACTTGTATTAGAATTTTTATCATCACATAATACAGATTTATTTATTCAAGAAAATAAATATCCAAATCGCCGTTGATATTGAAAAAATGATAATAGTACATATATAAAATCAACTTATCGTTGAAATTTAGATACTAAGGAACCTGAATTAATTATTGATGATAAAGGTAATATAAAAGTTAATGGTGAATAAAAAAAGATATGTAAAATCTCTTTTTATTTTTTATCTTGGTTTAATTGTAATTTTAATAGGATTATCACTATTATTTATCATATTTAATACACCTAAAGCATTAAGGTCTATTGTTATATCTTTATCATTGCCTACATAACCTCCATCAGAAAAACCAAATAATATTCCTAATTGTGCGAATAATACTTTTGAAAATCTAATTTTTAATTTTAATTCATTAGTATAATATGCTTGTAAATAAGTTTCTTTAATTTTATCCTTAATATTATCAGATAATTTTGTTATTTGTAATAAAAATTTAATACGACTATTACTATGCTTTTCAGTTATATAAATATTTTGATAGTTTTCGCTAGGTAAACCAGTAGTATAAGCAGTAGCAAATGTTTGAATATTATTATTTATATTATCTGTATATAAAGTTATTGTATTTTCAAAATTAACATTATCCTT
Source organism: Spiroplasma endosymbiont of Glossina fuscipes fuscipes (assembly GCF_049669535.1). Classification (NCBI taxonomy): domain Bacteria; kingdom Bacillati; phylum Mycoplasmatota; class Mollicutes; order Entomoplasmatales; family Spiroplasmataceae; genus Spiroplasma; species Spiroplasma endosymbiont of Glossina fuscipes fuscipes. Next base: position 794,316 of record NZ_CP187162.1, on the reverse strand, counting down.
TTGTGATAAACCCTTATTATATATTTTTACATTATTTAATGTTCCCAAACTAGTACTACAAGAATTTACTCCACCCGATAAATTAATATCTCTATCTTTAATAAAATGTTCTATATCAGGTTTAAAACATCTAACTTGTAAATTATTAAGATTACTTATTTCTATTGTTTTATAAGAACTAATAAATTTATCAATACTTTGAATTGTTGGGTCAATTTGTCTTAAATCAATTTCAGTTTCATAATAACCTTCATTAAATTTATCAGAAAATAAATTAACATAACTTTGAGAATTTATTGCTTTCTTACATTGTGCTGGTGCTGTAATTTTAGTTTTTAATGCTTTTCCTATTTTAGCATCTCAGATATCTTGTGTATAAGGTTTATAGTTATATGGCACTGGTGGGAGAACATATTCAGGGTAATTAAATGTTGGTATTTCATAATCATGGGGTAATAAGAAACTAGTTTTATAATTAGTTGTCATATCGCGTAAATAATTATTTAAGACACTTTTTGTTTTACCTCTAAAACTTCATACTGATAAGCGTAAATAATCTTCTTCATTATTTGTATATGGATTATCAGCATAAAAGATAATTTCAAAATTACCTTTATATAATGCTTGAATTGAAAACATATCAATAATATAACTACAATTTGTCCCATCTGGTATTTGCAAGAATTCCAAATCATTATCTATTTCACTATCACTAACTGGTGTTTGAGCATCAACTGCTTTAGTTTGTTCATTAATTAAATAAACTCGATTAGTTTTAGGATTTAATTGTTTTAAATTATAAGTTGAATAAATTAATTCTTCGGTTGTCTTACCATCCTTAGTTAAAACAGTACCTTTGCATTTATCAGTTAATAAAGTAGTAAAACCTAAACTAGTAGCATTAGCACCAATCATAGCACCAACTTTATCATTACCTTGTTCTCTAAAAATTTCAAATGGTAAATAACCTTTACCCGCAGCCTTATCACCTCAAAAGGCATCATTATAAAAACTATAAACATTAGCACTCATAAAGCCATTAAGTCATGGGAAATTAGGTCATTTATCATCTTGGGTAATTGTTAAATTACCAATTCAATCCCAAGGAATACCAAACGAAACAAAGTTTAGAAATTTTCCAATAGCAGGTATCGTAAAAGGATTAAATACTAATTTTTGTGTATAGTTTAAAGGCAATGTAGTAATTTGACGATTAATAAAATTATTCATATTTAAAATATCTCAAACATTACAAGAACCCATTTTATTATATTCAATTTGAACTTGACCAACTGTATTACCAAATTCGTCTTTTCTTCTAAAATATGATGATGCTTGGGTACTAATTATATTATCAACATTGCCACTATTTACTTTTACTTTATTTGGTGGTGTTATTTTCCAATTTTTAGACCAATAAGGTTTAGAGTTTTCATTTTCTTCCTTAATAGTTGTACCAACAGTTGGATTAGTTGCTGTTGAACTTGCTTTATCTGTTATTACCATACCCTCATTATTTTTTTCATTTCAAAAATCAGACATTGATTGAATATATTCTTTTCAATCTTTATATCCAGTAATAATTGTTGGTTGAATACCTTGAATATTATATCAACTTACATCAGGTGAAGCATAAGTATTAATTTTATCTGGAGGAGCAGGAAACATGTTATACATTAATAAATCACGAGAATTCATTACTTTTTTATTAAATTGACCTTTAATAATTGGTCGGCCAATAACTGGCATATCAAAAAAGATTGGATTACCATAAAATTTAACTGCCATTGCTCTAACACCAGGGTCTTTTAATAAAATTTCATCTAATTCAACAATACTTTTATTTAGTTTTTCATCATAAGTTATTTTAGGAAAACAATAGCCTTCACCTGGGGCACTTGTTTGAATAAATTGTCTTACTGATAAACCACTATGACTAATTTTGTCATTAATACTTGAAAATGTAATTTCTTGTCATAAAAAACTACCGTCATAAGGTGAATAATAATTAATAACATTTGACGGATATAATCATTGTCTATCTTGGGGTGCAGAATTAATATCACCACCTCCAATATTTAAGCCACGGTCATTAAATACAGTATAAAAATTATAATAATCATTAATATTTAATTTCTCAGCATCTTCATCTAAAATTAATAAAGTATATTGCCGTTCTGTTGATTGTTGAGTAAATACTTGTTCAAATTTAGCTTCTCCAAATTGAATTGAACTTCTATCATCAATCATATAAGCATCTCAATATTTACCAACTTTAACCTCTTTTGTATAAAAGTTATCGGCTTTATTATCATTATTAATAAAATAACTTAATTTATATTGATTTAAGTATTCTAACATTCTATTAATATCATAAATATTTTCACCATCAATTAATTTTCAATAAACATTATTATTTTCATCTTTTAATTTTATCGCAAAAGGTGTTTCATTATTGGCTCATATAGTTGAGTTAATAGGTTGATTTTTAAAATCATCAATAGTTAAGATATTAATTTCTTCACCTTTATATTTTTGGATTATTTTTAAACTACCTTGTCATTGAGCAATAGTACTTTCCATATTATCAAATATTCGTGTATAACTACCATAATCACTTGGTTTAGCGTTATTAGGTTTTCAACCTGTTTCAGTATCAGGTATATATGAACTATAAACATTAAAAGGAAATACCATTCAATGTCTATTATCTCTTATGTTTTCTCTGATATCTATTAAAGTATCATGGGCTTGTCTTCTTAATTCTTCCATAACACCTGGGTTAATTCTACTCATTTGTTAGTTCTCCTTAATTTCTGTTCTACCTTGGATAGCATTTTGATTATTACCAGTTTCATCGTATTCCATTAATTTATTATTATGTTCTATTTCTTTTGCTTGCATTTTATCTTGTCATGCTTCTACTTTTTCAAAATATTTTGTTGCTTCTAATTCATCAATATTATCATATTCAGTTATGGCTCTTATTGGTTCCATTGTGCCATTTTCTAATCTAGCAGTAATTAATTCATTTTGTCGCATTTGGTCTACTAAACTAGCACTAACAAAATCAAATCCATAAGGTCGTTCACCATTTCCATCTCATAAACCATAATATTTTAAAACAGTATCAAATATTTTAGTATAATATTGTTTACGATATGCTTGTAAATATGCTTGTTTTTCTAAATCTTTTGTTTTAGTTAATAATGATTGTGTTTTATTTTGGTCATTATCTGATTTATCACCAAATGGACTAGAATAATGACATGCTAAATATACTTGCTCAATAATAGATTTTTGGTCTTCTGTATATGTTTCTAAGGTTGGTGTACCTTGTACTACTTGTAAAGATTGAGATAATTGACCATCTACTGCTGATTGACCTGATTGAATAAAAATATCATCAAAAGCATTTTGTAATACTTTTTTATTACCTTTATTGTAAGCAGTCATTAAATCATCATCTAATATTCCATATCAATGAGTACGATTTGCTCATCGTTCTTTTGATTTAATATCAAAACTATCTTCTAAATCAAATTGTAATTTATAACAATTTGCCATAGTAGGTCATGGATTTAAAGTGGTTGATGTTGATAAAAATAATGGATTAGGTTCATTTATCATTTCTCAAAAAGGTACAATACCTAATTTATTTTTAAATTCTTGTACTAAAACAGGTCTAACATCATCTTTAATTTGTGTTTTACTTTGCCCAACAACTATTTCATTATTTTTAGGTCAACCTTTAATAACTATTTTATCTTTGGTACAAATTAAATTTAAAATAAAACCACTATCTGATTGATGATAATTTAATCAAATATCAGCACCTTGTTCAATTTCGTTTATTTTACTTACACGTGATGTAAAGTTAAAAGGATTAATTCATAAATCAATATTACCATCTGATGTTTCTAATAAACCAAAGATAGTTTTACCCATTAAACTTGCTGTTAATTCATTTTTATCTAATTTTTCTTTTATTTTATAAGTTTCATATCATCAATTTAATTTTTCTAAAATATCTTTACGATGAGACTTAAATAAAATATCTTTACCATTTACTAATCGCATTTGATGGCGAGCAATAATATTGGCTAAATTAATAGTTCAATCATAATTATAAAATTTTAAAACACTATTAATATCATTTAAGTTTGGTAAACTAGGGAAAGTATTATTCATGGTTATTTTGCTCCTTTAAATTTAAGATAAGTGCATAATTAATTATATTTACTGTTAATAAACTAGGTTCATTTGCTAAAACTTGTACACATACTTTAACTTTTTGATATTTCTTAATATATTCGTTATATAAATTTAATTTACATATTGCGATATTATCTTTTTTTAATTCTTGACAAAGTCTTTTTTTAACTTGTCCACAAACAGACATATATGGTCTTTTTGCATTTATTACACGCTCATCATGTATTACATAAATATCTTTTTTCATTAAGTTATTCACTCCCTTTGTTGTCATAATTTATAATCTGCTGAATTATTATGTTTAACCATTGGAATTAATTCAAAGTGTAAGGCATAAAAATCACTATCAAATGTATCATCATATAAGTCTAACGGTCGTTCTTCTCGGGCATCTGGTTTATCTTCTCATTGAATTAATTCATACTGCTTTTTACTTATAGGACATTTTTCTCATAATCATTTTAATTGATTAGTATTTATTAGCATTGTGAATGCTTCAACACGATGTCTTACTTTAAACTTCTGCTTTTGTGCTGGTTTAAAATTCATGTATTGACCAAAAGAATAATTATATTTTTCTCGGTTTAAACTTTGCAATGTTGAATAAGCACTATCATCAACATTAATTGATATACCTTGTTGTATTAAATTAAAATATTGATTTAATTGATTGTTATAAAACTCTAAAATATCTTTAACTTGTTCTAATTCAGTTTTAAATTGTTGTGTAGCATTTGAGTGTGTATATTCTGCTACTTTATATGCTTTTTTATCAAATGAATTATATATTCAAAAACTCGCTGCTGTTGTATGTCCTTTGGGACTAGTAGCATTCGCAATATCAACGCCACCTAATAATTTCGTTGGTTGAATAATATCTGTTGCTTGCATTATATCAATATATCTAGCAAAGATTGACCCACTAGTATTACCTGGTAAACCTCAACTCCATACTCTTGCTCTTTCAATATCTAATTGTTCTAATCTTAATTGTTCATTAACTTTATCTTGTGGTAATTCATAATTAAGTCTTCAACTAGAATAATGAATAATAATCTTCATATTTCATTTTTTAATATATTTAATTTGTTCATATTTACTACGCATTATTTCTTCATTAAAAGGTAATAATTGATTACAATAACCAACAATATATCTTTTTAAACTTTCAGGATTACATGTATTAATTGTTATTTTATTTTGATAACCACGAATAGCAAATTCTAAATCACTTAAATCTTTTTGTTGAAATTGATCACATTCTTCTCTTCAATCAATAACTAATTTATATTTATTCAAATCAGCAAAGGCTTTTAATTTTTCTTTCCGACTTGGTGAATGTAACCCTTTACAATATATTTTGCTACCATTTGATAAAGTAAAAGTAAAATTTGATAAATTAATAGTATAAGGAATATGATTTTCATCTAACATATTTCATATGTTTTGAAATACACTATCTTTTAAATCTTTACTTCAATACATACTAGCAATAATACAAATTGGCTCTTGAATTAATAAACTAATTTTTAATAATTCACCAAACATTTTAATATTTGAAATAGTCTTACCACTATATCGTGTTCCAATTTGATTAATTTCATTAACTAACTCATATTTCTTAGCAAAGGGATATTTATTACCAATACTACTATTTTGTAATAACCAATAAGGTGTTTCTAACAAATAAGTAAAATGATTAAGCATTATTATCACTTTCTTTTTTAATATCTCTAATATCAGTTTGTAAATTAACAATTATTGGCTGTTGATTATTTAAGTTTAATTCTTTTTCAAGTTCTTTTTCTTGTAGTGAATATTTATAATTAAATGCTCGTTGTCAATATAATTTAGCACCATCAGGTGATTTCATCATAAAATTAATTATTTCACTTTCAATTCTATCAACTTGTTTTTCAAGTAAAGGAACTATCTTTTCGCTCCGATAAATTTCTTGCCTTCAATGACGAGAAAGGTTGAATTCATTGGTTAAATCATTCAAAGTATATGGTTTATTAGGTGATTTATTTTGCCAAAATTCATCTATTTTACGATAGAATGTTCGTAAACTTGCTTTATTTGGATTAAATTCTTTCATTTTTACTCCTTTTTGCATATTAAAATTGCTATTATTTAACGAATATGATTAAATAAAAGAGTAATAAAACCTATAAAACTGTATCAATATATAAAAGAACTTAATATAATATTTTGTTCTTTTTTATTATCTATATTTTACATCAAAATTAAAAAAAAGTAAATTACTTTACTTTTTATTTTAGTATACAAGCATATAGAGATAAATTGGAACTTGTTACAATATAATTATATAATTAATAATATATTTGTCAATAATTTTAATTTAAAAAAATGTGAAAATTTATCTTTTTTATAAATTTAATGTATAACTATTTTTATAAAAGAATTGGAGGAAATATAGAGTAATGAAAGATTATACACATGTAAAATATGATGAACGAAAATTTTTTAAGGATTTATTTTTATCTGATAGTTGCAAAAAGAAAAATGGCACACTTAATTTATCTGAAATATCAAGACAAATAGGAAGAGATATTAATACTGTTAAAAGAGAAATTAATAGATTTACAAATATAGAAGATTATAATGCCCGTGAGGCACATGATGATTACTATAAAAAACGAAAAAAATCTATTAAAAAACTACCTACATTTACAGAAGAACAACAAGAATTTTTAAATTTAAGATTTAATATTTTGGGTGATTCACCAGCAGAAATTATTCAGCGATTTTTAATAAAATTTGGTATCAAATTTCCCGCTTGCCTTAAAACATTTTATAAATGAATTTTTTTAGGTCTTTTGGGTTTGTTAAAGAAAAATTTATTAAATGGTGGTAGAAGAAATAGAACAAAGAAAAGACCTGATAATCGTGGAAAATTAGATGAAAGATTTAAATCAATATGAGATATTGAAAATAAAAAAACTAATACTGGTTGATTTGAAATGGATACAGTAGTTGGTAAAGACCATCAATCTAGTTGTTTAGTATTAGTTGAACAAAATAGTAAAAATTATTTTGCTATGAAATTAGAAGAACATACTGCTAATGAAGTTTTAAAAAAACTTGAAGAATTAGTTAGAATTAATGGTTTAGTTGGAAAAATTAAAGGAATAATAACAGATAGAGGAAGAGAATTTAGTAAGTTTGAAGAAATGGAAAAGATTACTAGTTCTAATATTTATTATTGTGACCCAGGTTCACCTAAACAAAAACCCTTAATTGAAAGAATGAACCGTGAATTTAGAAAACGATATGGTAAAGGAACAGATTTTAATCTTGTTACGCAACAAGAAATAAATTTAGTAGTTGATATTATAAATGAAAAATTAAGGCCTGTTTTAAATTGAAGAACGGCAAAAGAGGTATTTTCAGAGAATTTTAAATAAGTTTATTTGAATAATTTAATAAACTATTTTTCAGTGTGTTAAAATTAAGATAAATTTACAAATAATTTAACAAATAATTTATTTTTTTTAAAAAATAGTTGCATTTCTTTAAAAGAGTGTTATTATCAAAATAACAAGAGATAAATTTGGAGCTTAGATTTACATAATACATGATGCAAAAAATGAATCAATTGTTTATGTTCATCCTCAAATGTTTAATCGTTTATTTGGTTACAATAATGAAGGTTTTACTAGTCAACAGTATCAAGATGTTAGTATAGTTCAATTAACATATTATGGGGATAATCAAAATAAGATGGGAACTGATTTAAGTTATTATCGTGTTTATTTAGCTGATAATATTAACCTTTTGGGAAAAACAGTAGAGGCAATTTTTCAAAAGGCATCGTGTAAGTGAAGTGCAACAAATCAACTCAGAAAGGGGTTGATTTTTTATTGAAAAGAAACATTATTTTATTTTGCGGTCCTTAGTAACTAGGTATGGGAAAGATAATGTTATTAATACTGTTAATAACATTGTAATTAATAATGAAAAAGAAGATGAATAAATTATCCGCGTAATTTATTAGCGGTAATTTATTCAATATTGTTTATTTTGAGCGTAGCGAACACGCGAAGCGTGTCGTAAAATTAGATTTTTAGGAGGATTAAATTATGCCATTTTGATTAACGACAATATTTAGTGTTGTTATTATATTAGGGATTTTTGCTTGAATTGGTTTGTCAATTTATCAAAAAATTTGCCAAATTCGAGGTAAGAAAAAAGATAAAAAAGAAATTGAAAACAAGGAGGATAAAAAATAATGTTAGGGATGTATTTAACAACAGCAATTAATTTTTTAGCAGTTGGTGATAAGCCTACTATTTCAGATGGAATGGGTTCGATTTGAAGTGGTTTAGGACAAGCAATGATGAAAGTTAAAGAAGCAATTTATGCTGTATTACCACAATTAATGACCTTTTTAGGTGATGCGTGAATTATTTTAATTCCATTTGGTATTTTTGTTATTGTTAAGATATTAAACTTTTTCCGTGTTATGGTTAAAGGATTTTAATATTTAGTATAACTGATTATATATTTTAGCTGTGGCACACTAACTTTGTTATGTGATTTTATTAAATAATTTTATTGTTTATTTTTACACTATACACTGTTTACAAATTTATTTTTTAATAAACTTTATTATTGTTAATATTGGAATAATAAAAATTCCTATTATACATATAAGTTTAACTATATTTTCTATAGTGGATAAATCTATATTGTTTATTATTCATAATATTGAGTCTATTATGAAAAATATTTTTTTAGTAGGATTTAATAAAAATAAGAATATTTCTATTAAAGGTCATATTAGTAATAGATTTGGAAAATAAATTTTTATAATATTTTTTATAAATACACCTACTTTCTTTAAAATTTGTAAACAGTGTATAGTGTAAAAATATCAATTTAATTATAAATTATTAATTTTATATTTTAATAAATATTATTAAAAATTAAATAGTATTTTTCAGTGGCACACTAGTTTTTATGTGAATTGAATAAATAATTTTGTTGTTTATTTTTGCATTATACACTGTCTACAAAGTTAACAAGATGAAAAATGGAATGGCAACACTTTTTAGGACACTTTTTATGTAGACTTCTGATTTCTAAATTCAACTGGAGTTAAGTAATTCAAACTACCATGAATTCGAATATTGTTGTATCAATTAATGAAATTAAATAGTTCCAACTTTAATTGTTCTAAATTTTTAAATTTTCGACCATTAATAAATTCAGTTTTAAAAGCTTTATAGGTTGTTTCAGCTACTGCGTTATCGTAAGGGCAACCTTTTGCACTTAATGATCTTTTAATATTAAATGTTAATAAAATTTCTTCAATAATTTTATTTTTAAATTCATTACCACGATCTGTATGAAACAACCTAATTTGATTTAGTGGTCGTGTTATTTTATAAAATGCCTGCTGAACTAGTTCAGCAGTTTTATTTGTTCCAGCGCTATAGCCAATTACTTCACGGTTAAATAAATCAATTAGTAAGCAAATATAATGTCATTTTGAACCAACTTGAACATAGGTTAAATCGCTCACAATAACTTCATTTTGTCTTTTATTACTAAACTCACGATTTAGAATATTACTAATTTGATCATTATTTACAGGAGATTTATGATTGCGATATTTTAATTTAGTATATTTTGATACTAAATTATTTATTGCCATAATTCTTCTAATTTTTTGTCGAGATAAAATAATGTTCTTTCTTGCTAAAATAATTTTAATTTTTCTAGCACCATAAACTTTATAGCTTTCTTTAAATGCACTGATAACTTCATTTTCATAAATATTAATTTCAGTTTTAGTGATCTTATTAATTTGATAATAATACTTTGATTTTGCTATCTTTAATATTTGACACATTTTCCTCACTGAATATTTGTCTTTATTGTTAGTAATTAATATTACTTTTTGCCGATTATCAGTGCTGCTTGCTTTAAAATATCATTTTCCATTCGTAATTGTTTGTTTTCTTTTCGCAACTGAATAAGTTCATTTTCTTCAACAGAGCGATTGTCTTTAGCTTTAAAAGAACCAGAATTCTCAAATTTTTTTACTCATTGATAAAGAACTGCCTTTGAAATTTTATATTCGTTAACAATTTCAATATTACTTTTACCATTTTTATATAACATTACGATTTGTTTCTTGAATTCATCGGTGTACTGGTTTTTTGCCATTTTTATATTCCTGCTTTCCTAATAATTTTAGCTTATTTTTTTACAGTCTACATAAATATGGTCCAAGTTATTGTAACCTATCCAAAATCCTGTTTAAAGAAACTAAGGCACACTAGTTTTTTATGTGATATTTAAGGTATTATTATGGTTTTCTCTCTGTATAAAATATTTATAAATTTGTTAATTTATTAAAAATTCAAATAATAAAGTTAAAAGTTGTTATTAAAACTATTATTATTGAAATAATTGTTTTAATTGGTGATACCATTATGATAAGCAAAAAATAGATGGTATCACGTTTGTAAAAAATGAATTTATTAAATAGAAAAATGAATTTATTATTTCTTCGATATTTTATTTCTCCTTTCTATTTAAAATAATTTATACAGAGAGAAAACCATAATAATATCAACTTAATTATAAACTTATGATTTTATATTTTAATAGTTATTGTTATAAATTAAATAGTATTTTTCAGTGTGCCAATTTTTACTATTTTATATATTTAACATTGTTAATAACATTGTTTATTAAACATTAAATAAACAATATATTAGCATTATGTATAACATTGTTAATAATCAATGTTTTTATCAATAAATAAGCAATATATGAACATTAAATATAACATTGTTAATTAGAAACAATGTTTATTAAGGAGTTGATAAAATTGAGTAATTTTGTTAAGAAAAATAAAAATATAGAAAATTATTTTATTCGTAAAGAGTTAATAGTTTTTGAAACAGATAAAGCAAGTTTTATAAATTTGCCTAATCATAATCGCCATATTGGTTTTTGATTAAGTAATAAGTTTATTTATCCGAGTGAAAAACATTCTGATCAAGTTGCTATTGGTTTAATTTATGATAATTCTTATCCTATTGTAAAATATGATGAAAATTTAAAACGCCATATTTGAAAATATTTAACTGGAACAGAATTAATTAATTTGTATAATCAATATAAACAAAATTATTTTAACAATATGCACAAAGCATTATTTTCAAATGAACCTAAAAAAGTAAAAACAACTAAAAATAATTTAACAAATTGAACTGTTGAAAAACAGCAAGAATTGATTAATGATTTGAAAGATTTAAATTAAATGAGTTTATATGACTATTGAGTTCAATTTGTTAGTTATATTATTGGTTCAAATGCCCCTGAATTTTTATATGTGATATCGTTTGTATTATTTATTGTTTTATTTTTTGGGATGTTTTTTAAACTTATTCAAAAAATGTGGAGTTTTTAAATATGCAAAATGATTGAGAAAAATTAAAAGAGTTTTTTATTCATATATTTTTGTTTATAGATAAAATAAATGTTGAAAGTATTACAACTTGGACTTTGACTCAAAATGAATATTTAACTCTGATGGTTGGTGTTTGAATTGTGATTTTGTTTTTAACTTGGTTTTTGTTATGAATGATTTTTAAAATAGTTGGGTATTTTAAGTAATGAAAAAGTTTATATTTTTCTTAAAAAATTATTGTTATATTAGTGGTTCAATGATTTTGTTTAGTTTAATTGATTTATTACTTTGAATAATTTCATTAAATTATACTGGTTTAGTATTCTGATTATTGTTTGCTTTGCAATGTGTTTATTTTGTATGATGAGTTTGAAAAAACATATTTTATCAGTTAAATGCTTTTCGGTTAGTTAATTTTGTTTGAGATAATCCGTTATCAGTTATTATTGGTAAATTAGGAACGGGAAAAACTTTACTTTTAACTTATTTATCACAAACTATGAAATTATTAACAGATAAAATTTATAGTAATTATCCGTTAGAAGATGATAAAGTTAAAGTTTTAACATTTAAAAATTTAGAGTTTACCGATCGAACAAAACCAGTTCCCCCTGATGATAGTGTTATTTTATTTGATGAAAGTTATTTATATATTGATGGAACTAGTCCGCACGATGAGAAAAAAGTTCATAGTGGTAAAATTCCGTGAATTGTTTTAGCAAGACATTTTGGTAATCGTGCTTTGTTTACAGCACAGCGTGAGGGTATGATTTGAAATAATATCCGACAATTAGCAAGTGGTATTATTATTCCTATTTCATTGAAAAAACCAATTGCTAAAAAAGGATTTAATTTTTTTAATCGTTTCTTTATTATGCGAATTGGTATTTTTCAAGATATTACGGATTATGAAATTTGAAAAACAAAATCAGTAGAAAGAACAGCAGAAGGTAAACGAGCAAAACATAAGTCGGATGTTGGGTTAGGAATTCGGTTTTTTAAGATAATTATTCCGTTAGAATTTGCACAGAAATATGATAGTCAATGATTAAAGTTTGTTCGTGATTTAAAAAATGATGAAATAGTTAATTATAAAGAATATTACTGGTCAGAAATTACTAAATTGAGTGTTAAAGAGCGTTTAGAATTGTTTGATATTGATATTTTGAAAAAAAATTTAAAACCTAAAAAAGAAAAAGGAAGTGGTAAAGATGATTAATTTATTATCAGAAAGTAGTAATTGAGATAAGATTTTTAGTTTTATTTTTGATGTATTTTTGTTTATTTTTGATGTAATTTGAAATACAAAATTACCAATGACAAATACGACAATTGCTTATTTTATTATCTTTTTTATGGTTGTTAAGTTATCGATTTATGCAATTCACGGTACAAGAACTCAATACAACGAATTAGGTTCAACAGTACAAAGTGGTGTATCAAATATTTATTCTGCAACTGCTCGTGGAGTTTCAGATACTAAACAAGGTATGCAAAAACATATTAAAGATCGTAAACAGTTTAAAATTAATCGTAATAAACAACAATTATCAAATTTAGCAAAACAAGCAAAAACAAGAGAACAAGGATATCGGAGAGTGAATAAATAATGATTAGATTAGTTTTATTAGTTGCGGCAATCGCTATTTTTGGTACTGGTTTTATAACAGTAATCATAAATCAATTAACATCAGCAAAAAATATCATTATGGATTTATATAACTCAGACACTTTTTTGCTTTCGTTGTTTGGCAAAATGGCAATTTTGTTTTCTCATCCGTTAATGTTAACGATATCAAGTTTATATATTGTTGGGTTTATTGTTTCAAAAACATTGTATAGTTAGGAGTTGAATTATAAATATGAAAAAATCATTATCTTTATTTGCAATATCTATTTTAGGTATTTTAGGTTTAATTATTCCTTTTATTACTTTAACAGCATTTAAACCCTTAAATCAGCAAAATTATACTGTTAATCAACAAACAACGGGAATGAATGAAACTGATTTTATTAATACAATGTTTTTACGTAGTACTTTTTTTGAAAATTGGTCTGAAACAAATTATTTTATTAATCCGACTTTAAAAACATCACAAACATTAACTTACAATGATAAATGGTATTTAGATTTTTTAAAGGATAGTTATTCAACGGGAATTTCATTTGATAAACCTAGTGATGAATTTATGGATTTATATAAAAATTGAGATAGTTATGCTAAACAATATAGTATTGATAAATTTTATGATGCTGATAAAAAACAATTTTTAAAAGAATTAACTAATTTTTCTTATTCATTTGCTAAGTATTTTAATACAATTGAAGTTATTAATAAGTTAGAAAAAAGTGTTGATAATTTACAACAAGTTAATTTAAAGTTTCAAAATTGAAAGTTAATAACATCTGTTATTGGTGAAGGAAATACTGGTAAAACTTATATTGGTATTTTTGGAAGTAAAACAAACTGAAATATTATAGATTGAAAAGGAATTGAAGGAGAAGGAAAATGACATTTATATGAGTATAAATCAATTTATCGTTGAGATGGTGAAGGTGAGCCTGAAATACCAACAGTTGACAATAATGGCAATCCTAGTTTTTGGACTGACAATCAATATCAAAATACTCGTTCTTTTTTATTAAAATATATTGATATTATTGTGCAAGAAAATATTCGAGTTCAGCAAGGTGGTAACCCTGATTATGATGATCCAAATTTAGGTAGTCAAAGAATAATTTTTGATTTTGAAATTATTAATAATATGGAAAAATTAGATTGAAAACTTGATATTATTTTAACTAGAAAATTAATTTATCGAATGATTTTAACGATTGATGAACAAAAAAATATTATTGCTGGTAGTTTAGAGTTGACACACTTTAAAAAATATTGGAATGGATATGATTATAATAGTTATCGATATACTGATGATTTAGGGTTTTTATTTTCTTTTATGAAAGAAAAAGAAAATATCTTTAATTTTAGTGCTGAAACTTATAATTATAATCAAAGTAGTACTCCTAATACTGGTAAAAAGGTTTTTGAATGGATGAAAGGTCAAATTGATATTAATAAGTTTTTAAAAGCATTTTTTGCACATGCTTTGGTGCCTGTATTTCAAAATCGTAGTAATTTTATTGAAAGTGGGTATATTGATAATTTACAATATGATACGGTTTTAATTAACTTTTTTGGTTTGAAATTAGTTAATTTTAAAAATGTTTTAATTGATGAAAAAAATACTAATAAAAATCAATTTGAAAGATTATTAAATAGTATGTTTACAGTTTCGCAGAACTTTTATAAAGATTATTTACGAACAATTTTTGACTTGGAAAATAATACTTATGTACAAGGATATAATAAAAAATATGGTTTATTAGCAAATAATGGTTTTAAGATTTATCCTCGTTATTTTTATTTTTCTGATAAATATAAGCAATTAGATATTAAATTGTATTCAGCATTTAAAAATCGGTTTTATAACACAAATTATGGTAATGTATTTAATTATGATTTTTCAGTTGCAAATGATTATAATATTAATCAAAATGAGGGTTATATTTTTGAAGGTGCTTTAAAAGATAAATATGGTTTAAAATATAAAAAGATTGAAGAACAAAAAATTGGTTATAATGTTTTTGAATTGCAAGCACAAAAAGAAAATGATATGTATCGTTATTATGATTTTAATTTTGGAATTTATAACTGACAAGAGATTAATAATGGTGGGTTGTTTCCAGACGGTCAATGATGACAAGCACAATATGAAAGTTGTAGTTGATATAATATTGCGTGTCATATCAGAAATGCTGCAATTTGAGTTGTAAATAATATTCCCGGTGTTAAACAAGTGAATGAATTAGCAAGTGGTGTTGGTAAGATTTTTCAAACAATATATAGTTTTTTTAATCAAACATTTGAGGTATGAAAATTTAGTCCAGCATTATATAACACAATAACAAATATATTCCTATTAATTATATTTATGAAATTTGTACGATTAATTTAAAAAGGAACTATTAAGTTCCTTTTATTCTTTTCAATCTGTAATTTTTCCTGTTTTATTGTCAACTGTTGGTATTTCAGGCTCACCTTCACCATCTCAACGATAAATTGATTTATACTCATATAAATGTCATTTTCCTTCTCCTTCAATTCCTTTTCAATCTATAATATTTCAGTTTGTTTTACTTCCAAAAATACCAATATAAGTTTTACCAGTATTTCCTTCACCAATAACAGATGTTATTAACTTTCAATTACTATTTTCTGGTGGTTGTTGTGGATTATATGGTAGTTCTGGTTTATTGCCCCCGTTTTCATTGTTATTTGGTTTTTCACAACTAATTAATGTTGTTGTACTTGTTGCTGTTAATCCGATTGTTCCTAAAATGCTAAGTCATTTTTTCATATTTTACTTCTCCTTTATATATTTTACTTCTCCTTTATTAAAATTACTTGAATACTATAATTAATTATATCATATATCAATAATGTATTAAATAATTTTAATATTAAATTTATAAATTAATGAAAGGTATATAAATGTTATGTATAGTCATTTAAGTTTTATTGATAAGGTTAAATTGGAAAAATTATTATTATCCAAATTATTTTTAAAAAAGAATGGTGAAATAAATATTTCACAAATTGCTAAATGTTTGAACAGACATCGTAGTACTATTTTACGAGAAATTAAGCGTTTTAAAACTATTGATGAATATAGTGCTTATAAGTCAGATAAAATGTATTATGAGAAAAGAAAAAAGAATAATAAAAGATATAAGTTTACAGAAAAACAATTAAATTTTATTAATATAAGATTTAATGTTTATCGTGATTCTCCATCACAACTTATCCATCGTTATTTTTTAAAGTTTGGTATTAAATTTCCTGTTTGTGTTAAAACATTGTATAAATGAATTTATTTAGGTTTTTATGGTTTTTTAAAGCAGAATTTACGTCATCATGGTAAAAAATATAAAACAAAAGGAAAATTTGATAATCGTGGTAAATTAACTAATTTTAAATCAATATGAGATATTGAAAATAAAAAAATTAATGCTGGTTGATTTGAAATGGATACAGTAGTTGGTAAAGACCATCAATCTAGTAATTTAGTTTTAGTAGAACAATTAAGTAAAAATTACTTTGTAATTAAATTAAAAAATCATACTGCTAATGAAGTTGTAGAAAAGTTTAAAGATATTGTTATAAGTAATAATTTAATTGGGAAAATTAAAGGAATAATAACCGATAGAGGAAAAGAATTTAGTAAATGAAGAGAATTAGAAATATTTGCTGAAACACAAGTTTATTTTTGCGATCCGGGTTCACCACAGCAAAAACCACTAATTGAATATATGAATTCTGAACTTAGAGAATGATATCCTAAGGGAACTGATTTTAATAATGTTAGTCAACAAAAAATAAATTGAGTAGTTAATGTTATAAATGATAAATTAAGGCCTATTTTAAATTGAAGAACATCAAAAGAGGTATTTTTAGAGAATTTTTAAATAAATTTATTACTTAACTTAATAAATTATTTTTTAGTATGGCTAAGTGTGCTTAAAATAAAGTAAAAATTATAAATATTTTAATTTTTGAAAATTTATAATTGATTTTTTATGATTTTTATTATATTATTTGATTAATAAGATTTGTTGCATTTCATTTTACATGATTCCAAATAAAACGGATGTTATTAATAATAATTGGAATTGTAATCTTTTTTGCCATAATTATTATGATTATTTTATTTATTCAATTAAAAAGTATGATTGAAAAGCAACGGAGTCAAATTGGGATTTTAAAGGCAAATGGTTATAATAATTTTAAAATTTCATTATCCTATGTGATGTATTTTTTGACGGCTTTAATAATTGCTACTCCAATTGGGTGATTACTTGGTTTAGGCTTACAGGTTCCAATTATTAATTTATTTGGACAATATTTTATCTTACCAAGTACTTTTGTCATTAGTTGGCAAGTGTTATTATTGTTTTTCCTTTTAGCAGGAAGCATTATTTTTATTCTTGTTGTGATTAAATGTAATGTCATATTAGGTCGAGAAGTGTTAGCATTAATAAATTCAAATCGTGATTTTAAACCAAACAAATTAATTAGTCAATTATCATTATATTTTACTAAGCGGTCATTTAAGACCCTATTTCGGTTAGTCCTATTAGGAGCTAGTTGAAAAGCAGTTATTATGTTCTTAGTAACAACTTTTATTGCCACGGGCACAATTACGTTAGCAGCTTTGGTTCCAAATAGTATCAAAACCTTAAGCAAACAATATTATCAAAACTTAAATTATGCCAATGAATTAAATTATCAAAATATTATTTATAATAATCCGTTAAGTCGTTATGAACTTTATGATAGTCCTAGTGAAAATCTTCCAAATTATGGTGGAGTTAATGACCCAATTTATCAAAAGTTAGAAAATGTCCCAATTGCACCGTATGTATATGCACGAGGTGCAGATAATACAACAAAATGAATTACGTTGTTTGTTGTTAATATGTTAGTACAAAATATGACGGTATTTAAAGGCAGCAATATTTCAGTTGGGTTATTACGCTATTTATATGATTTATCAACGGATAGTAATATTAAAACTCGGCTTGATAATCAATTATCATTAGTAACATGTACTTTTTTACCTCAATTATTTGGTCAATCACCAGTTTCAAATTCAGAAGCAGCAGGAACAACATGACATAAATGGTCGTATTGTATTGAACAAGCAACTAATACAATTTTACCAACTGTTATTAAGGAAAAATGAGCAGCAAATGAAAAATATCAGTTACGCTTTAACTTTGGGTTCAACTCAATGGCTTATGATCAAAAAACAGATAGTTTATTTACCGGTTTTGATACAAAAATTGCTGCTGTCAATAGAATTATCCGTGATAGTGCAAAAAATCAAATTTCATCATATGGTCTTAATGTCAATGATAACCAAGTTGTTTTTACAAATGACTTAAAAACAAAATTACAAAAAGTTCCTTCAAAACAGAATAAAGCAATTCCAATTGCAATTAATGATTCAGCAGCGGTAAAATATAATTTAAGATTGAATGATATTATTAATTTTTATACCAATCAACCACGACTGCAATTTTTAGGTAAAGACCAACAATATTATGATATTAAACCTGAATGATGAACTTATCAAAATGGTAATATTACAAATAACCCTTGAACTTTAAATCTATCACATTTAACAAATTCTTTATTAACAGGGACTAATAATGACCAGTGAGGAACAAATGTTAATCAGCCATATGCTTCAATTAGTGGTTTAAAATTAAATTTACCAGTTAATATGATTAATGCGCATGCTTGGAGTCAAGACAAGATTGATATTAATCCAGAAAGTGGTCCAATGAAAGTTGATTTATTAAATAATAAAGTAACTAAAATTGAACAAAATAACTATGTTATAGGTGCATATGATTTAGATTTTGACCATCCTTTAAAATCATTGATTGATTTAGTAAATGGTGGTTTTGCTAAAAATTGGTATGGGCAAGCTTTGAAATTAGGACTGTTGCGAGTAACAACATCTAATTTTAATGTCTTATCTAATTATCAATTTAAGGTGGTTGGAGTCCAACATTCTTATGATCAAGCTCGAATTTTTTTAGATCAAAAATGAGCAAATCATGTTCTTGGATATCAAGATAGTTCCCAATGATTTAATGGTAAATATACGAAAGCAATCCAACCCGCTGATCAATTTCAACGCTATGTGTTATCTTCTGTTAGCGCGGATAATTCGCTAAATGATGGTTTAACTTTTTTCAGTTCGGCAGTTGGTAAAGTTGATTATTTATATAATAAGAAACAAGTTGTTAATCAGTTAAGTTATTTTACAACTGTGTTAGCAGGAGCAATGGTATCGATTATTATTTTCTTAGTAACAGATGTTTTTATGGAACGATATACAAAATTTATTGCTTTAATGCGAGTTTTTGGTTACCGGCGTGGAGAAATTAATAGTATGACATTAGCAATTTTTATTCCCTTTGCCATTTTAGGTTGATTACTAGGCTTTTTCTTAGTTTGAACAGCGGTTTATTTTCCCGTTAAAATGGGGTTACAAGCGATTAGTTTGCCATTAAGTTTATCAATGCCGTGATTATTATTTATTGCGATTTTTGGAATTATTAGTGTGATTTTTGCCTTAACATTTGTTTTATCAACAAGAAAAATTAACCAGTTACCAATTCAAACAATTGTCACATTAAGTGATGAATAGGAGTTAGAACCAATGAAAAAAATATGAACAATTTTGACAGTTGGAATGTTAATGTTAGGGCTACCTTTAACATTAATAAGTTGTACAAAGAATGATAATCTATATCCCGAACAAAAAAATACATTAGCATTGGCAGTTCAAAAGGTTACCAATACAGTTAAAACATATCAAGAAATTGAAATTGATAAGAATAAAGTAACTTTAACTGAAGGTAAAATTTATGCAGTAAATACTATTTATAATGTTTTGGGGGGGCGATAACAACATTTATGGTGTTACCCCGCAGAACATTAAAATTACAACTGTTTTAGATCGTGATGGTCAAATTCTTGATGATCATAGTTTTTCGGTTGGAATTGTTTTTGAAGTAAAATATGATATTAATAATAGTTTTGAATTTTTAACTAATGAATCATTCTGATTATCATTAAAATATTTAACTCCTGATGAAATAATTAAAAATAATTTAGTTTTTACAGTAAGCAGTGCTTTTCAAATCACTAATAATAGTATTTTAGAAATTGGTAGTCAAGGTGCAATTGCAATTGAAAAAACACCGACGGGTTATCAAACAACAGATCAAGAATTATTACAGTGAGATTGTGATACTGTTAATCATCAAAACTTATTACAGCTTGGACGAATGATATTTCCGAAAAACATTAACAAAATTCCAAATAATACAATGCGAATTAATGTTATTCAACATTATCCAAATAACAGACAGTTATATATGGTAACACAAGCAGTTAATAATGGTCAATTAGCTCAACCAAAATATAAGGCAATTAAAGTACAAGGAAATGATCAATGAGATTTGTTAACGGTTGCTTTAATTCAAGTAATTGAAATTCGCAATAAATTATATGTTGTTGTTATTAATCCGGCAACAGAAAACTTAGATCCAATTTTATTTAATTTACAATATAATGGTTCAGATTGAATGTTAGATTTAACAGCCCCAATTTTTCTTAATTTAAAACAAGGTTTTATTTCTGGCGAAGAATATTTAGCAACAAATTCATTATTTACTGTTAAAGGCGTAACTTATGTTATGACAACACTTGGTAACTTATATCAAATTGATTATTTAAACCAAACTCTTTTATTAAAAAAATTCTTAATGAAAAAGAAACAACTAATAATATTCATAGTTATATTATTGACGAACAAAATAACAAAATGTTTCGAATTAATCATGATCAGTTAGAAGAAGTAAATAATATTTATTAAAATTAGTTTAATTTTAAACTAATTTTAATTCTTTTCAGTGATATTATTAATTGGAAGATAATGGCATATGGAGGGGTTTTATGAGTAAGAACATTTATACTGTTAGTGAAGTTAACGCATATTTAAAAACAGCAATTGAACAAAATCCCAATTTTATTAATATTTCTCTACAAGGTGAAATTTCTAATATTACAAACCATTCGTCAGGACATATTTACTTTACAATTAAAGATGATAAGGCCCAAATTCGGGCAATTATGTTTGCTTTTAATGCTAAAAATTTACAGTTTAAATTAAAAGAAGGATTAAAG
Organism: Spiroplasma endosymbiont of Glossina fuscipes fuscipes; assembly: GCF_049669535.1. Taxonomy (NCBI): domain Bacteria; kingdom Bacillati; phylum Mycoplasmatota; class Mollicutes; order Entomoplasmatales; family Spiroplasmataceae; genus Spiroplasma; species Spiroplasma endosymbiont of Glossina fuscipes fuscipes. The sequence goes on along the minus strand of NZ_CP187162.1, from coordinate 772,825 downwards.
ATTGTTGCAACAGGTTCAATTAAAGTATATGAACCGCAGGGAACGTATAGTTTACAAGTTGTTTCTTTATCTTTACATGGGGTAGGGGACTTGTTTTTAAAGTATGAAGCATTAAAGCAAGAATTAAGCAAAAAAGGATGATTTGATCAATCATTAAAAAACCAATTCCTCAGTTTCCAACCAATATTGGAGTAATAACAGCCCCAACTGGAGCAGCTATTCGTGATATTATTACCACGATTCATCGACGTTATCCACAAGCTAATATTTATTTATTTCCAAGTTTAGTTCAAGGTAGTGAAGCAAAGCATGATATTCGAAAAAATATTAAAGCAGCCTTAACTTTTGAGCCTAAAATTGATACCTTGATTGTCGGTCGTTGTGGGGGTAGTATTGAAGATTTATGAGCTTTTAATGAATTGGAAGTTGTTGAAGCAATTTTTCAAGCAACAATTCCTGTTATATCAGCGGTAGGATATGAAATTGATTTTACTTTAGCAGATTTTGTTAGTGATTTACGAGCACCAACCCCAACCGCAGCAGCTGAATTAGCAACACCTGATCAAAAAGAGTTAATGAATTTTTTAAACCACCAACAACGTACTTTAATAACAACGATTAAAACAAAAGTTGATAAATTTGTTGATAAAATAACAGAATTAAAAAATAGTTATGTTTTTACAAAACCCCAAGCATTGTATGGTCAACAAGAACATTCTTATCAATTATTAGTAAAGCAGTTTAATGTTTGCCAAGAAACTTTTTTCCTGGCCAACAAGAATGTTATTCAAACTTATTATCAAAAATTAACCACATTAATCCAACAACAAATTTTAGCAATTGAATATACGAAAAATAATTTATTAAGTAAATTAACATCAATTCAAGAAGTAACGAATAATGATATAATAATGACACGTGTGCAAGATGGAATTATTGAGTCAATTGTACAAACAATTAAAAAGGATGGTGAAGAAAATGGCAGAGAATAAATCATTTGAACAAGTTTTAGAACAATTAAAACAAATCGTTAATGATTTAGAAAATAATCAGTTATCATTAGATCAAGCGATTGATGCTTTTGAAACGGGAATTAAATTAACTAAATTACGAGATATTAAAGATAAAGTCACTAAAATTGTGAAAGATAATAATACAACTGATTTTAAAGTTGATGAAGAATAATTTATTATGGCAGGACAAATTTTTGAACGAAGTGGCTGAGTTAAAAAAAACAATATTAAAATTAGGAAAAAATTATTTAAATTAAAATTAAGTCGAGTTGTTTTAAAGGATTTTAAAACATTTGATGAAAAAGATATTTTAATTAAGAATTTTGTTTATTTACTGCGGTTAAATAATTTTGATGAAAAAGAATACTTTGATAGTATTATTTTAATTAAGTTAGTTTTAATTTATTATCATATGCAATATATTCGTCATCCTAGGGTGAAACGTGAAGAAATTCAAATTTTAAAGGTAATTGAGGCATTAGAACAAAAAATTTTAGTTAATAAAATTGCTACAAATTATGAAAAAGAAATTTTTGCAAATGTTAAAATTGATGATCCAAAGATTATTAAATACTATCGTTTTGATTTGTTATATAATTTTATTGCAAATATTTTCTATCAGCCCTTTATAAAAAAACAAAATGCTGAATTATATTTTGACTATGGATATTATCTTGTTTTTTTAATTAACTTAACAGTAATGAAAAAACTATTTAAGGATAGTGCTAATGTTGAAATTTATAAAATTAAATTAGATGTAACAGCTAATTGTCATTATTTAATTGGTGAAATTACCCCATTATATTTCAATAATTTTGTGCAGCAAATTAATTATTTTTTACAAAAATATTAAGCGAGGTTAGAGAATGAAGTTAAGAGATTATCAGAGTCATTATGATCTAAAAGATTTAAAAACAAAAGCATTAATTGAATTAGCCAATGATGTTCGCCAACTGATTATTGCAACAGTAACTAAAAATGGGGGCCATTTGGGTAGTAACTTAGGGACAGTTGAATTAACAATTAGTTTACTAAAGATTTTTGATATTGATAATAATGATATTATTATTTTTGATACTGGTCATCAAACCTATGCTTATAAAATTTTGACTGATCGAAAAACACATTTTTCAACAATTCGTTTGCCAGATGGTTTAGCGGCATTTCAACATGTTAACGAAAGCAAATATGATTATATTTCAAATGGTCATGCGGGAACTGGTTTATCAACAGCTATTGCTTATAGTTATAATCCAAAATACAATAATATTATTTGTGTAATCGGTGATGCATCTTTTACTAACGGCTTAACTTTAGAAGCTTTAACTCATTTGGGGTTGATTTCAAATAAAATTATTGTTGTTTTGAATGATAATGGGATGAGTATTTCAAAAAATGTTAATATTTTACATACAACAGTTAGTAAGGTTCGAACAGGATGATTATATCGTAGTGCCAGTAAGGTTTCTAAAGTATTACGATACATTCCACCATTGACATTATTATGATTAGCACATTTATTAGTAGAAAAAATTATTCGTAGTTTTGCAATTCCGGGCTTATTTGCTGGATTTAACCTAGATTATATTGGCACTGTTGATGGTCATAACTTTCAAAAACTAAACAAAAGTTTCCGCCAAGCAAAAAAGAGTTCAAGTAGTGTTATTGTCCATGTTAAAACAAAAAAGGGTTATGGTTATGGTTTGACTCAAACAGAGCAAGAAAAGTATCATTCGTATAGTTTAAAAGATACTAAAACTAGTGAATGAAGTTATTATGTTGCGCAAACAGTTGAAAAAGTTTTTCATACTGTTCATGAAAAATTTTATTTTATTTCAGCGGCAATGCAAGCTTCAATCTATTTAGAAGAGTTTATGTTAAAAAATGAAAAATATTGCATTGATGTTGGGTTGGCTGAAGAACATACGATTACATTAGCATCTGGTTTTGCATTAGATCATCAACCAGTTGTTGTTAGCATGTATGCTAGTTTTTTGCAACGAACTTATGATCAAATTTTACACGATGTTGTTCGTAATCGATTACCTGTTATTTTTTTAATTGATCGTGCTGCTTTATCACCAGGTGATGGTGATAGTCATCATGGGATTTATGATGTTGGTTTTTTAAATAGTATGGGTGATATTCCAATTATTAGTCAACCAGCAACTAGTGGTGAATTTGACCATTTATTTAAATTAGCACTTGTAAATAAGCAAGATCCATTTTTTATTCGCTATCCAAAAGGAGGTATTATTATACAACCTTTAAAAAAAGAATTTAATCTTGGGCAATGAGAACATGTTATTAACAATAAAGAAGCATCTATTCTCTTAATAACTTATGGTAATAATGTTACAAAAGCTCAAAGCATTATTACTAAATTAGCAACAAATAAAATTGATGTTATTAATGCAAGATTTATTAATCCAGTTGATAAACCAATGTTAAAGCAAATTAGCACAAATAATTATCAACAGATTATTATTTTTGAAGAAGTGATTAATCAAACAGGATTATATGCTAAAATTATTGATTTTTTACCAAGTAAGAAAACAAGCATTACCCATTATGGTTATCAAAATGGGTTAAGTAAAAATGAGGACAATAAGCTGGAAGAAATTTTACAAAATTTAATTAATTAAATAAAAAAACCTTGTATTCTAGAAAAATAAGGGTTAAATTTATATATAAGAAAAAGGAGAAGTAATATGAAAGAATATGTTAAATTTAAATTAAATAAACAAACAGAATTAGCGCAGTATTTAAAAAATCATCAAGTTGATGGGGTTTTATTTCATTCTACGATTAATCGTTTTTGATTTTCTGAATTTGAATCATCAGAAGGATATTTGTTATTTACAAAAAATGAATCAATTTTGTATTTAGATGGTAGATATATTACCGCTGGAAAAAAACAAGCTAAAAATGTAACGCACATTAAAGAAATGATAACAAATAATGCTGGTAGTTTTTTTGGAATGTTGCAAGATGGTTTAGCGAAAAATAAGGTAAAAGTATTAGCTTTCGAAAGTGATTATTTAACATATTTAACTTATCAAAATTTAGCCAAAAGTTTATCAACAATTGAATTAAAACCTGTTGATTTTTCTGAATTACGAGCAATTAAATCAAATCAAGAGATTAATGCTTTAAAACAAGCATGCGCAATTGGCGATATTGCTATTAATAATGTTATTAAGACAATTAAACCAGGAATGACTGAACGTCAAGTTGAACAAATTATTATTAATAGTTTTATTGAAGCAGGAGCAGATAAGCCAAGTTTTGATACAATTGTTGCATCAGGATGACGTGGTGCTTTACCGCATGGGCGTGCAACAGATAAAGTTATTGAAAATAGTGAATTAATTACAATTGATTTTGGTTGTATTTATAAAGGGTATTGTTCTGATACTACTCGTACTATTGGGTTAGGAAAACCTTCTGATCAAATGTTAGAAATTTTTGATGTTGTTTATCAAGCCCAAAAATTAGGGATTGAAGCAATCAAACCAGGTGTTAGCACTGCAACAATTGATAAAATTTGTCGTGATTATATTACAAGTAAAGGCTATGGGCAATATTTTACGCATTCAACTGGTCATGGAGTTGGCATTGAAATTCATGAATTTCCACGAGTATCACCATTTTGTAATGCTTCATTAGAACCAGGAATGATTATTACTGTTGAGCCAGGAATTTATATTCCTGATGTTGGTGGTGTTCGAATTGAAGATGATATTTTAGTAACAGAAACTGGTTATGAACTTTTAACAGAAGCAAAGCGTGATTTAATTTTAATTTAATGAAACTATCCAAAACACAAATTACTTTTCTTATCTTTTTTATTTTCATGCTTTTGTTTCTATTATTATCAATCATCTTAATTGTAATTGCTGGAAATCAAATACATAAATTACTTGTTAATAATCAGATATATGTTTTATCAGGGGTTGCAGATTTTCCATCAGCATTTTGATTAATCCAATATGGAATTAACTTTGTTTTTTCAATGAAAATTATTGATCAAAACAATATCGAAGTATTAACAACTAATTTTATAATTTTATACCAAATCGGTTATGCTTTCTTATTAATCGTTGTTCCTATATGTGGTGTTAGTTTTTTAATTACGATAGTAATCTGGTTATTAACATTGCGAAAAACAGCAAGAACAGCGTTATCGTCAACACCAGTTGATAAAAACGCAGATAATCAATTATTAAATGACTTAAAAACGAATATGAACCAAATCCAAGATTATTTAATTAAACTGCATAATGATATCAAAGCTTTAAAAAAATTTACGGGATTAATTACCCCCAAAACAAAGAATCCTTCAACACAAGTTAGTGAAGAACAAGTTGAACGTTTTGGGCATGATTTAAATGTGATTCAAGAAAAACTAGGACAACAGCAGCACGCTGAAATGTTAAAAATAGTTGATCGTGATGAGTTTGAACGAACAAATAGTGGCATTGAACGACCAATTAGTTTGGTTAAACCAACAGAATATATTATGCCGAAACGTGATACAAATTTTGTTAATGATTTTCCAACGCAACAATTTTTGTCCACAAAAATGTTATCAGAAACAAAAAGTGAAAAAAAACTTTCTTTAAGTTCAATTTTTGATCGGAAAAAAGTTAAAGAAGAATTAGAAACAGAAAATGAAGAAGTTTTCAAAGCTTTTCCATTAGAATTTAATGATCCAACAGTTATTGAAGATAAAGTGTTTCGTGAAAAAGTTGGTTTTGATTTAAATGATTATGATTATACAACTGAAAATGATATCAATGCCATTGAATTTCAAACTATTTACCAAGTTGGTGATCGGATGATTGATAATGGTGTTGAATATGAGATTGTTTTAGTTGTTCCACGGCACATTAATGATACGGTAATGTATGAGTTAACATTAAAATCAACTCTTGACGAATCAGTTAAGTCAGTTATGAGAAAATAATTTAGACATGATTTTTATTGTTAAAAGAGGATAAATATAATTTATTGGTTTGTCTTATTTTCTAGTTTTGGTTTTGTAAAAATAAAACAAAAACCTAATATTAACATTAAGATAATAACACTATAGATAATTATATAGGTTAACATTATTGTATGGAAATTAATAATAACTGGAATAATGATAATACTTAACAATAAACTAAAAATAGCATGGCCAAAAACATGTTCAAACATTAAAGCTAATGTTAAATGTTCAGTTCCAACTAAACTAATAATATTGTTTTTTTGTATTCGGCTTAAATGTCCTAAACAAAGACCAATTAAAATTTGACTTCCTCCTAACCCTACGGTTAGATATAAAAGATGATTTAATAGTGGTGGTTGCATAAGATAAGCGATTGTTAATCCTAATAATAGACCAACGGCAATAATGGCAATAATAGTATTGCAACAAACATCTCGTTTAATAGTCGTAGTATTAGTTTTAATCAAATACCCAAGGAAATAACTTAGTTTTCGAATAACATATAAAACTCCAACGGCAATAATCATTAAGTTTGTATCTTTAAAAATTAAAACTGGTAATAAGTAACCAAATACCTCGTTAATACTATATAAAAAACTTGATGAATATAAATAACTTCAAAATTGTTTATTTTTTTTCAAGGTTTTTCAACTTGTTGGATTAATTTTAAAGGTAACTTCCTTAGTTTTTAAGTCATGGTTAAAAAAGATTAAACTAAAATTAGTTAAAGTAATAAGAGTAAAATATGCTTGTAAAGCAATATTAGTTCCTAAGTCATTTAAGAAATATTGAAATAAAAAGGGAATAATAATAGTAAAAACACTACCTAAGGTAAAATAAAGACTTGGATTTGTTTTTAATTGATGTTGCCGAGCATAACTACGAATGATTTCCATTGTAAAAGGAACCATTCCAGCAACAAAAATCCCAGTGGTAAAAAGTAAAAGTGGATAAAAATAAATAATTAATTTGTTATCAAAAAAATTAATCATCATTAATAAAGAAACAAAAAGAAAAAGAAAAAAACTGTTAATTTGTAAAATAAATATATTATCTTTTTTCTTTTTTCTTTTTGCTCATAGGGGTGTAAAAAAGAACATTGCGGTCGGAAGTAATAGGAAAAATCAAATTTTTGATAGTCCAAATTTTTGATAAATTTCAAAAGGTAAAAAGGAAAATAGGGCTCCCATTAAAATGCCTTGAATAATTAAGGCTGTTTTTCAACTACGTAATTTAGTTGTCATTTTTGTTATCACATCCTTTGCTTTCTTGTTTTGTTTTCGGTGTTATTTTATATAAATTAATTTTACTATTATTTAAGAAATAATAGCTTTGTTTTTTAACTCTTTTTTGCATCATCAAAATTTTTTATTTTTTATAATCAAAAATAAAATTTGAGATTATCAACCAAAAAGAAGAGTGAATTGTTTCAAATATAATATTATTTAACATCTTTTACATGTAACGTTCTCCATTTATTATTATGTATTTTAAAATGCTTCCTTTTGGCAAAGCTAAAGGACATCATCACGGCTCTTAAACAAATATTTAACCATTACCATCACTCTTTTTCTATTTTGAACTGCCAACTTTTTCTTATTATAAATTAATAATTAGAAAAAAGTAAAATTTGAATAATTATTTTGCAAATTATAAATATCTTTCTTTTAATTCGTTGTACAATGTTAATATGAATATTAATTAAACAGTGTATAAAAAAGGAGAATACAGAATGAAAAAATCAATTGATGCAATTAGAATGTTAGGAATTGAAGCAATTAATAAAGCTAATTCAGGGCATCCAGGCATTGTTCTTGGGGCTGCGCCAATGGCCTATACTTTATTTACTAAGCATCTAAATGTTAATCCGCAAGTTGATAAATGAACTAACCGGGATCGGTTCGTTTTAGCGGCAGGACACGGGAGTGCTTTATTATATTCTTTATTACATTTATCAGGATTTGACCTTAACATTGAAGATTTACGAAATTTTCGTCAAGTTGATTCAATTACTCCTGGTCATCCTGAGTCACATTTAACACCAGGGGTTGATGTTAGTACTGGCCCATTAGGACAAGGAATTGCAACGGCAGTTGGCTTAGCATTAGCAGAGTCACATTTGGCAGCAAAATATAATACGAAAAAATATTCGCTTTTTGATCATTATACTTATGTTTTATGTGGTGATGGTGATTTACAAGAAGGGGTAACTCAAGAAGCAATTTCTTTAGCTGGACATTGAAAGTTAAATAAATTAATTGTCCTATTTGATTCAAATGATGTTCAATTAGATAATATGGTTAATGTTGCACAAAGTGAAAAAATTGGCGATCGTTTTCAAACAGCAAATTGAAATTATCTTTTTGTTAAAGATGGTAATGATGTTGAAGCAATTAACAAAGCTATTATTAAAGCAAAAAATAGTGATAAACCAACTTTAATTGAAGTAAAAACAATAATTGGATTTGGAGCAACCAAACAAGGGACACCAGCAGTTCACGGTGCACCGTTAGGAACAGATATTGAAACCGTTCGTAATTTATTAGGATGAACCGAAAAACCATTTGAAATTCCTGGTGAAATTTATGATGATTTTGAAGTTAATGTTAAAAATCGTGGAATTAAAAAATATGAACAATGGTTAAAAATGTATGAAGCATTTTGTCAGGAAAACCCAGCTTTAGGAAAAGAAGTCGATGAAGCAATTCACGGGAACTTTACTTTTAATCCACAACAATTTCTTGACTTAAAACCAACGAAACCGCAAGCAACCCGCATTAGTAGTGGTGCTATTATTGAACGCATTTCAAACATTATTCCAAATTGAATTGGTGGTAGTGCTGATTTAAGTGGGAGTACTAAAGCAAAAGGAGCAGATGGTGTTTATAGCGCAGAAAATCGCAAAGGACGTAATCTAGCCTATGGAGTTCGTGAATTTGCAATGACAGCTATTAATAATGGAATATGTTTACATCGTGGTTTATTACCATTTGCTAGTGGCTTTTTTGTTTTTGCTGATTATATGAAACCAGCAATTCGGTTAAGTTCACTAATGGAAATCCCAGTTGTTTATGTTTTATCACATGATTCTATTGTTGTTGGTGAAGATGGACCAACACATCAACCAATTGAGCAATTAGCAATGTTACGAAGTCAACCAAATTTAAATGTTTTTCGTCCAGCAGATTTTAATGAAACACTAGGAGCTTATCATCTTGCGCTGCAGTCTCGTCATACTCCAAGTGCTATTTTAATTACACGTCAAGATTTACCAGAGTTGGAACATTCTAGCGTTGAAATGGTCAAAAAGGGAGCATATCAAGTTTATGGTTCAGAGCATCATAATGATGTCGTTTTAATTGCAACAGGTAGCGAAGTAAGTATGGCTATTGCGGTTGCAAAAAAATTAGAGCATGATAAAAAGATTAATGTAAAAGTAGTCTCAATGCCATCATGAGAATTATTCGATAAGCAAGATATTACTTATAAAACAAAATTGTTGGAACCAACAGCGTTAATTGCTTCGATTGAATTAGGAACAACCTTTGGTTGAGAACGTTATACTTCAAATACGGGATTAAACTTTGGAATCAATACTTTTGGTCAATCAGGACCATTCCACGATGTGTTAGAATATTTTGGTTTTAATGTTGAAAATATTGTTAATGCCATTAGTAAAAAAATATAATTATCAAAATAATGATAATTACATTTTTATTTATGATTTAATTAGAAATAGGAGTACCAAATGATTTTATTTGAAACACCCCGACTAATAATTCGAATGTGAAAACCTACTGATTTATCAGCATTTCAATTATTAAATGCTGATCAAATGGTAATGAAATATTTTTCAAAGGTCTTATCAGTTGCAGAAACAACTGATTTTTATGTTAAAATTCAAACTAATTTTAAAACCAACGGTTATGGTTTATATGTTGTTGAAGCAAAATCAAGACATGAATTTCTTGGTTTTTGTGGTTTTAATAATGTTACTTTCCCCGCTGATTTTACCCCCTGTGTTGAAATTGGATGGAGGTTAAAACAATCAGTTTGAGGACAAGGTTTTGCAACTGAAGCAGCACAAGGATGTTTAAATTATGCTAAAAATAATTTACCTTTTCGAACGATTTATAGTTTTACCAGTGTTTTTAATCATCAATCAGAAAATGTTATGAAAAAACTTGGAATGCAAAAAGTACAAGAGTTTTATCATCCAAATCTAGTAAAAACTAATTGATTATTAAGTTTTTTAACCTTCATATTTTAAATAACGTTGTCAAAAGACGGGAGTTAAACCCCGCAACGCTAGCGGAATCACAATTTGCATAATTGGATAAGTAAAAATAAAATTATGAATAAAGTTATAAACAATTGAATATAATCAATTAGTATAGCCTGGTCAAACTGAATCAGGGAATAACGTTGTTCAAATTAGAGCGCCAACTATAACTTGTGAAACATAAATTAAACTAATAATACTAAAACAAATAATAATATAATTAATATATGTAATGTACTTTTTATCGTTATTAACCTTAAAACGCATAAATCCAGCAATCATAGGCACAATCATTGGAATAAAGTAATCCAATAAATATGATCACGGTGAAACAATAAAACCTGACGAAATAAATAAAAGCGACATTAATGCGCTAATTGCTCCTGTGATAAATCCAGCTAGTGCTGAGTGAATAAAGGCAATAATTGTTAATGGAATATATTTTAAAGCGATACTTCCACCATGTGGTAAAATCGGAATAAGTGTTTCTAAAAAAGCTAAGACAAGAGTTACTGCGGCAAACATTGCAATAATCACAAAATCAAATGTTTTTCATTTTCAAATTCCTAAATTAATTAAGAATCGTTTTCTCTTGCTTACTTTTGAAAAAAGGACATCACTAACTTTAACTTCATAACTATAAATAATAATATTACTAATTAAATTAAGAATATTAAGACTAATAATATTTAAAATAATAAATTGCATTTTATAATTAATATATTCTTCATAAGTAGTTAATCAAGTACTAATGGTATATATAATACTAAAAATTAAACCAAAAACACAAATTGCAATGAAAAAAATTGATATATTTTTAAAATTTTGATCATTTGCTAAGTGCAAAATGGTACTTAATGTTGCTAATGGTAAAACACTAAGAGTGATTAAAAAAGCTAAATATAAACTAATTGGAATAAAAATTGTTAATTTATTGTATCATAAAACAATTCGTTGTTGTTTTACAGTACATTTAAAAATTAGATTTTGCTCCATATATAAAAAAATCTCCTTACACAAATAACTTTATAATTAACATCTGTGAAAATGAGGATCAAACTAAATTTATTGAATTAATAAATAATCAATTTGAACTCCCTCCGCTAGTTTTAACTAGATCAGGTTCTAAGAGTATTTCTCAAACTTATTAAAAATAATAAGCTACCTCTGTCAATTACATTATAATAATAACATTGTTAGAAAAAACTGCAAGAAATTTTATAATTTATTATATAATATATAATATAAGTTAGAGGAAAAGATATGTTTAAATGATTTAGAAGAAAGAAAAAACAGGATATAATTGTTAATTTAGCGTCAGCTAGTAGTTTTGATGATGACATTGAAGCAGCAAGAGCAAGTGGCATTGATTTTAGAGAAAATTTTGTTAGTGAAACACCATTATCAGCTATAGAAGATGATAATTTAGAAATTAATACAAAACCAACTGTTGATCAAAAAAATGTTAATAATATTCATAGTCTTGTTCAAAACGCTCGGAGTCAAATAAGTAAGTATAAAGAAGAAAACAATGTTAATGAACATGAAAATTTATTAGAACGGTTAGAGCGATTAAAACATCTTCGTGATAGTTCGCAATCAAAGCCAAATGAATTCCAACAAATGTTAAATCAAATTAAAGAACGTAATTTTAATGATCGAATGGCATATATTATGGATCGAATTAAAATTTCACATCGTGATGATCATAAGTTAGAATTAGATCAAAAAGGTGAACCAAAAAAGAAGAAAGAGTTAAACCAAACAAAAGAAGATAATATTGCAATTACTGGGAATAAAAAAGAAATTACTAAAATTAAACAAAAATTATCGCACGAAGATTATTCTGTTGCAAAACAACATAATGATTTTACAATTACTTTATCCGTTGAACAATTTCAACATATTGTTCGTGACACTGTTGAAGATGTTTTGGTTGAATTAGGAATTAAAAACAAAGATGAATAATTATTCTTTCTTTTTCATTTTGGGGGAAGTTAAAAAAAGAATTAGGTGATGGAGGCAAGGATTATGAAGATAGCGTTATTTGGGGGCAGTTTTGATCCATTTCATACTGATCATTTAGCAATGATTAAATTGGTTAAAACTAAAACAGATATTGATGAAGTATGAATTATCCCAACAAATCAAAACCCTTTTAAAATACGAAAACTATCTCCCGCTAACGATCGATTAGCAATGATTAAATTAGCAATTAGCAAATTATCATATGTTAGAATTAATTTAATCGAATTAGAAAACACAAAACCTAGTACAACTTACGATACTGTTTTAAAATTACAACAACAATTTCCTATGCATCAGTTTTACTTTATGATTGGGTCTGATCAATTACAAACATTAGGGAAATGAAATAATATTGCTGAACTAATAAAAATGCAGACATTTATTATTTTTCAACGAGATGATCAGATTAAACAAAGTGTTCTGCAACAATATCAAGCACTTTTAATTCCTTTTACTAATAATTTACATTTATCTTCAACGTTGTTACGAGAAGGAAAAAAAGTTAATTTACAATTACCAGCAATTAGAAATTATATCAATAATAACTTATTATATTTGCCAGAACGGTTAGCTAAAAATATGGATGCTGAGCGTTATCAACATTGTTTAAATGTTGGTAAAAAGGCCCAGGAATTGGCATTACGACATGGTTTTGATTCTCACAAAGCGTTAATTGCGGGAACTTATCATGATATTACAAAACAATGAGCAAAAGAAAAACAAGAGGTTTATTTAACAAAATATTTGCCAAGTTTCTTAAAAGAACCAATTCCAACTTGACATTCATATACGGGATATTGTTATTTAAAATATGACCTTTTATTTACTGATAAAGAAATTTTATCAGCAATAAAATGGCATACTGTTGGTCATCGTCAAATGACACCCTTTGAAATGATAATTTTTGTTGCTGATAAAATTAGTGCGGAACGAAATTATCCTGGTATTGAAAGTTATCGTGCTTTAGCAGAGCAAGATTTAATGAAGGCATTTCAAGCATTATTAACAATGCAATTTGAACGTGCTGTGATGCAAACGGGTCTTGCTTTGTTAGGAAATAAACTTAAATTAACTTATCAAGAATGAAAGCGAGGAAAATAATACGATGAATTTAGTTATTAGTGCAATGCAAGCTGAATTATCTGCAACAATAGTAGCTTTACAACCAACTGAAATCATTAAGTATGATGATATTAAATTATATCAAAAGGGAACATGATTATTTGCAATTAGTAAAATTGGATTAGTAAATGCCACGATGAGTTTAACAACCTTAATTAATGATTATGCCATTAAAACAATTTATAATATTGGAACTGTTGGGAGTTTAAAAAAACGGTTACCGCCATTAACTGTTTTGCTTATTTCCGAAGCATATTACACTTTTGCTGATGCACAAGCATTTGGATATGCAATTGGACAAATTCCTGGAGAAGTAAGCAGTTATCATAGTAATGAAACATTGTTAACATTAGCTGAAACAAAAATATTAGATAGTCAACAAGCTGTTTTAGGGAGTAGTGATATTTTCATTGATAAAGCAGAATATTTTAACTATATTAAAACAAAGTTTAAAGATAAAATTGATGTTGCTGATATGGAAGGAACTGCTTTTTTTCAAGTTGCTGCAAAGCACCATTTGCCAATGATTAGTATTAAGATTGTCAGTGATTATTTAGAACCAAGTGGGGATAGTGCAACTAGTCAATTTGAAAAAAATTTACCCCAAGTTAGTTTGATAATTCGTGATTTAATTATGAAATTTTTAAAAGATTAAATAATAAGGAGTTATTATTAAAAAATTGGTCATAATGCATTATCTGAAAATACATTTTATCATTTGGTTGTTGAATGATTACCTTGTGATGAATATCAAAGTATAGATGAAGCAATAAGTGATATTAAATTATATGTTCATTTTTATAATTTTGAACGTATTCATAGTAAATGAAATGGATTGCCACTAATAAACGTAGGATAAAATGTAATTAAATATTTTAGATACTAAATTTAATGCTATTTTTAATAACATTAATAATTGGAATGGCAACACTTTTTAGGACACTTTTTATGTAGACTTCTGATTTCTAAATTCAACTGGAGTTAAGTAATTCAAACTACCATGAATTCGAATATTGTTGTATCAATTAATGAAATTAAATAGTTCCAACTTTAATTGTTCTAAATTTTTAAATTTTCGACCATTAATAAATTCAGTTTTAAAAGCTTTATAGGTTGTTTCAGCTACTGCGTTATCGTAAGGGCAACCTTTTGCACTTAATGATCTTTTAATATTAAATGTTAATAAAATTTCTTCAATAATTTTATTTTTAAATTCATTACCACGATCTGTATGAAACAACCTAATTTGATTTAGTGGTCGTGTTATTTTATAAAATGCCTGCTGAACTAGTTCAGCAGTTTTATTTGTTCCAGCGCTATAGCCAATTACTTCACGGTTAAATAAATCAATTAGTAAGCAAATATAATGTCATTTTGAACCAACTTGAACATAGGTTAAATCGCTCACAATAACTTCATTTTGTCTTTTATTACTAAACTCACGATTTAGAATATTACTAATTTGATCATTATTTACAGGAGATTTATGATTGCGATATTTTAATTTAGTATATTTTGATACTAAATTATTTATTGCCATAATTCTTCTAATTTTTTGTCGAGATAAAATAATGTTCTTTCTTGCTAAAATAATTTTAATTTTTCTAGCACCATAAACTTTATAGCTTTCTTTAAATGCACTGATAACTTCATTTTCATAAATATTAATTTCAGTTTTAGTGATCTTATTAATTTGATAATAATACTTTGATTTTGCTATTTTTAATATTTGACACATTTTCCTCACTGAATATTTGTCTTTATTGTTAGTAATTAATATTACTTTTTGCCTATTATCAGTGCTGCTTGCTTTAAAATATCATTTTCCATTCGTAATTGTTTGTTTTCTTTTCGCAACTGAATAAGTTCATTTTCTTCAACAGAGCGATTGTCTTTAGCTTTAAAAGAACCAGAATTCTCAAATTTTTTTACTCATTGATAAAGAACTGCCTTTGAAATTTTATATTCGTTAACAATTTCAATATTACTTTTACCATTTTTATATAACATTACGATTTGTTTCTTGAATTCATCGGTGTACTGGTTTTTTGCCATTTTTATATTCCTGCTTTCCTAATAATTTTAGCTTATTTTTTTACAGTCTACATAAATATGGTCCAAGTTATTGTAACCTATCCAATATGAAACTTATAAAATAAAAGAAAAATTAGATAAAAATGAATTAACAGCAAGTTTAATGGGTAAAACTATTTTTGGTTTATTAGAAACATCAGATGGTAATATTGATTTATGAATTAACCCTTTTAACTTTACATCACGCGTAAGTAAAATAAATGAAATAGAACAAGGTGCTGATATTTGATTAAATTATCATCAATCAGATAGTGGTTTTATTTTAAATTTAATTTGT
The DNA here is from genome assembly GCF_049669535.1 of Spiroplasma endosymbiont of Glossina fuscipes fuscipes. NCBI lineage: Bacteria > Bacillati > Mycoplasmatota > Mollicutes > Entomoplasmatales > Spiroplasmataceae > Spiroplasma > Spiroplasma endosymbiont of Glossina fuscipes fuscipes. Next base: position 757,016 of record NZ_CP187162.1, on the reverse strand, counting down.
ACCAAAGATAAAATAATTATTAAAGGTTGACCTAAAAATAATGAAGTAGTTGTTGGACAAAGTAAAACACAAATTAAAGATAATGTTAAACCTGTTTTAGTACAAGAATTTAAAAATAAATTAGGTATAGCACCTTTTTGAGAAATGATAAATGAACCTAATCCTTTATTTTTATCAACATCAACCACTTTAAATCCATGGCCTACAATGGCAAATTGTTATAAATTACAATTTGATTTAGAAGATAGTTTTGATATTAAATCAAAAGAACGATGAGCAAATCGTACACACTGATATGGAATATTAGATGATAATTTAATGAATGCTTATAATAATGGTAATAAAAATGTAATGCAGGATGTTTTTAATGATATTTTTGTTCAATCTGGTCAAACAGCAGCAGATGGAACATTATCACAATCTTTACAAGTAGTACAAGGCAAACCAACCTTAGAAACATATACCAAAGATCAAAAATCAATTATTGAACAAGTATACTTAGCATGTCATTTTTCTAGTCCTTTTGGTGATAAATCCGATAATGATCAAAATAAAACACAATCATTATTAACTAAAACAAAAGATTTAGAAAAACAAGCTTATTTACAAGCATATCGTATACAATATTATACTAAGGTGTTTGATACTGTTTTAAAATATTATGGTTTATGAGATGATGTTGGTGAACGACCTTATGGTTTTGATTTTATTAGTGCTAGTTTAGTTGACCAAATGCGACAAAATGAATTAATTACTGCTAGATTAGATAACGGTACAATGGAACCAATAAGAGCCATAACTGAATATGATAATATTGATGAATTACAAGCAACAAAATATTTAGAAAAAATAGAGGTATGACAAGATAAAATGCAGACCAAAGAAATAGAACATAATAATAAATTAATGGAATATGATGAAACTGGTAATAATCAAAATGCCTTACAAGGTAGAACAGAAATTAAGGAGAATTAACAAATGCAAAAAATTAGTCCAGCAGTTATGCAATTATTAAGAACAGGAGCAGGTGCTACTGCAATAGAAATAAGAGAAAGTATAAAAGAACATAGACATTGAATGGTATTTCCTTTTAATGTTTATAGTTCATATATTCCTGATACAGAAACAGGGTGAAAACCTAATAATGCTAAACCAAGTGATTATGGTAGTTATTCACGCATATTTGATAATATGGAAAGTACGATTGTTCAATGACAAGGTAGTTTAAAAATAGTACAAAAATATAAAGGTGAAGAAATTAATATCTTAACGATTGATGATTTTAAAAATCAACCAATTAACTCAACTATATGAGCCAATAATGAAACACCTTTTGCTATAAAATTAAAAGATGAAAATAATAATGTTTATTGAAAATTAATTGATGGTGAAAACATTTATGATATTAATAGAATGTTAGAATACTTAAATCAATATAAATTAAGTTATTTTATTAATAATGATAATAAAGCCGATAACTTTTATACAAAAGAGGTTAAAGTTGGTAAATATTGAGATGCTTATATGGTTGATGATGTAAGTTCTATTAAATTTGGTGATGCTAAATTTGAACAAGTATTTACTCAACAATCAACAGAACGACAATATACTTTATTAATTTTAGAAGAAGATGCTGAAAAATTAAATATTAATGATTATTATAATTTTTATACTGTATTTAATGACCGTGGTTTAAATATTGGTGGTGGTGATATTAATTCTTCTTCACAAGATAGACAATGATTATATCCCTCAAATGTTATTAATTATTATTCCGTAGAAGATGGTGATTTCTTATGACAAGAAATTACATTTTCAAGTATTAATGACAAAATTAGTCATAGTGGTTTATCAGTAAGACAATTTATTCAAACAAGTGCACCAGGTGAAGGTTATTGTTTTCCTAAAATAACTTATGATAAAAAATTAAATAAAGGTATTGTTGAATTAGATGAGATTTTATTAAAAGACCCAGGCGTTAGAGCAATGGCAGTTAAATTTTATGGTAATCCAATCTTTTTTGATATGCCAGTAATTGGACGACCAATTATTAAAGGTGAATTTAATAAAAAAGTAATGAATTCCCGAGATTTATTAATGTATAATATGTCTCCTGCTCCTCCGGATAAAATTAATACTTATGCTTCACCTGATGTAAGTTGATATAATATTCAAGGTATTCAACCAACAATTATTACTGGATATAAAGATTGAAAAGAATATATTCAATCAATGTCTGATTTTTGAAATGAAAAAAATAATGAGGGTATGGTAATAACAGATAAAGCAAGTTCAACAGCAACTAATCCAACTGTTGGTACAACTATTAAGGAAGAAAATGAAAACTCTAAACCTTATTGGTCTAAAAATTGGAAAATAACACCACCAAATAAAGTAAAAGTAAATAGTGGCAATGTTGATAATATAATTAGTACCCAAGCATCATCATATTTTAGAAGAAAAGACGAATTTGGTAATATAATTGGTCAAGTTCAAATTGAATATAATAAAATGGGCAAATGTAATGTTTGAGATATTTTAAATATGAATAATTTTATTAATCGCCAAATTACTACATTGCCTTTAAACTATACACAAAAATTAGTATTTAATCCTTTTACGATACCTGCTATTGGAAAATTTCTAAATTTTGTTTCGTTTGGTATTCCTTGGGATTGAATTGGTAATTTAACAATTGCCCAAGATGATAAATGACCTAATTTCCCATGACTTAATGGCTTTATGAGTGCTAATGTTTATAGTTTTTATAATGATGCCTTTTGAGGTGATAAGGCTGTGGGTAAAGGTTATTTACCATTTGAAATATTTAGAGAACAAGGTAATGATAAAGTTGGTGCTATGATTGGTGCTAATGCTACTAGTTTAGGTTTTACTACTTTATTAACTGATAAATGCAAAGGTACTGTTTTAACTAAGAATGGTAAATCAACCGAAGAATTAATTTATTCAACATATAATTTAAAACAATTAAATCCTAAAACTAATCGAGTTTATTTAATTAATGAACAAACCAAAGCCGTAGATGCTCAAACACCAGTTAGTGATAGTGAAAAAGATAATGATTTAGAATTTTTACAAACACCAGATGGTACAAATTGTAGTTATATAATTGATATGTTTTCAATTCAAGCATTATATAAAGGTAATTTTGAAATTATCTTTTATGCTGATAATCCATATACAAATAATGAAGAAGATTATTTACGCTTATCAGTATGAAGTTTTAGAGGTAAAACAAAAAGCGTATTAAATAATTATATTCGTGATATGACAACTAATTATAAAACTAGTTTTTTAATACCACATGACTACGAAATACCAACTTTTAATTATCCTGAATATGTTTTACCACCAGTTCCATATAACTATAAACCATACACAACAGAAATTATTTCAGACAATATGAAATTACCTATTAATTCAAGTTTTAAAGTAAATCCAATATGTAATATTGCTGGTTCAACTGGAATTCCTAATTTATTTGATGATACAACAGAATATAAGGGAAATTATGAAGTAGAAATTGATTTAAGAAAAATTGATCCAACTATTCAAAGTATAGAAAAATTTAAAAGTGCTTATAAAACAATTGAATTAAGTAATATGAGTAATTTTTCTGTTAGCAACAATGGTATAAAAATAAGTGATTATAATTATGATAATGTAGAAATTTTTATTGGATATAATGGATGTAATATTAATTGTGGTTTAATAACTGATTTACATATTACAAAATTAGCTAATTTACAAGATGATATAAAAATAAATTTTGATAATATAATAACTTTATATACAGACAATATAACTAATGATGCTCAAACATTTAGTACATCTTCAGCGGATGATTTACCACCAACTGTTCCTTCCAAAGGTTATTTTACATATTATAAAACTAATAATGATGATGGTTTAGCATTTAATTTTTAACATCAGTAATAAGTGGTGCAACTGGACAAAATCCTAATGTAAAAAATGCTTATATAGAAGCATATTATACTAATGATTTAAAATTAAAAATTAGATTTTCAAAAGTAATAAGACCATATTTAAGTTCAAATACACCAGGAAGACCTAATAATATAAATGATAGGACTATATTATGACTTACAAATAATAGTACTGATTCTGTTAAAATTACAATTAAACCAAGATAAAAATAAAAAGAGATTTTACATCTCTTTTTTTATTCATCTTTAACTTTTACATTACCGTCATTATCAACGATTAGATCTGGCTCTGTTGTATCTAAATTTCAACGATAAACTGATTTGAAATGGTCATTTAAGTTTCTTCAACCTTTAAAAGTAGCTCAATCATCATTTTTAATTATTCCAATTGTAGTATAATCTGAGAATACTTGTCAGTAAGATATATCAAAATTAGGATTGGATGTTTTTAAAATATAGCCATATTCAAGTTTTTCATTTTTAAATTTAAAAATTTCTCAGTTATTATTTTTATCAAAGCGAGATACAACATAATATCATTTATTATCAACTTGATTAAATGGTTTTTCTTGTGGTGCTATTCATTCTAAGTTGTTTTTAATGGTTTGATCTGTTGTATCTATTTGGTTTTCTTTTTTTAAATGTTCTAATTCTTCCTTTGTATATTCTTGTTGTGTTTTATTACAAGCAACTAAACTTGTAGAGCTTGTTGCTATTAATCCGATTGCACCTAAAATACTTAATAATTTTTTCATATGTATTCTCCCTCTTTTATCTATTTTATTCACATCTTTTTTCGTTGCATATTAAACAAATATCGTATTTATTGTCATAGTTTTTATTTTTACTCTTATAAATAGCATGATTTAGATCTAAAAATAAGGGAGTAATAATAAAAATACCTAAATTGTTATCGTTAATTGTACTAAAAAATAATCTAGGTTTATTCCCAGATAAACCACATTGAAATATATTTGCGCTAATTATATGATTACTTATTTTTTCATTATTATATTTTCAACCTTTACCATATTCATAAGTTAAATTAACATCTTTTTCAAATTCTCATAAACAATTATCATTATATTTACTTAAATTTTCCATATTTTTAACAACTGATTTAGTATGGCGTGGTGATACTAAAGTAATATAATCTTCAAATTGTTTTTCAATAGCACCTAATAGTCGTAATAAATCATCTCTATCTTTACTTGCATTAGCAGATGTATATAAACAATTTTCAATATTTATAATTTCATTTTGATATAGATATTCTCAAATAATTTCAATAATATAAGTAGCATGACATTTTCAATCTTTATTATCAAACAATTCTTTTCTAATAAGTTTATTATCTTCAAAAATAGCAATAGCGGTAGTACCAGTTCCTGATGGGTCAATACCAATTTTTATCATGCGTATACATCCTCATCATTGTTATTATTAACTACTGGTACTACATTTGATATATCTTCTTTTTTAACTACATTATTGTTTGTGTCCGCTATTTCTGTATAAGATGCGGTATTTATATTATTTGATAAGGGTTCATCGTTAATTTGCCCCTTATTTTTGGCGACAGTAATATCATTAAATGGTATATAATCAAAATTACCATCTTCTTTAATTTCTTTTTCATCTAAATCAATATCTGAAATATCAATACCCATTTCTAATGCTAATTTACGATATAACTTAGCTTCAACCATTTCTTTTGGTCATTTATTTCAAGGTGAATATTCACTATTTCCACTTGGACTACTATTTTTTAAACGGTCAATATCTGCTTTTCTTAATAATATACCTTGATAATTTCCATTATTATCTTTGGCAAAAGCATAAGCACCAATAATTTCATTATAATCACTAGTATTTACATTAAAATTAATCTCATGTAATTTAGGGCAAGAATTTAAAGTATCTCATTCAAATTTTTCACCTTTAAAAATAATTGCTTTTCTTGGACTATAACCTGCTTCTTCAATTTTTTTACAATAAACTTTACTATCAATAATAGTTGTTAATTTATTTTTAAATGGAATAATATTAAAATCTTTACTAAAAATTAATCCTTTATTACTTAATTTAATAATTCCTAATGCTGTGATTTTAGCATTATCAGCATTATTAATTAATTGCATATAAGATTGTCCATTTTTCATTTTTAATTCTTCAAGTGCTAAAATATTTTCTTTTAAATATTTATCATTAACTTTAATTTCATATTTAATAATTGCACCTTTAATATATTGCTGTAATTCATTTGCCATATTATTTATCTCCTTTATTTATTTTAAAATTAATACCTTTAATGCCAATTAAATTAATATCTTTATTACTATCTCATTGGTTTTTAATTTCATTTTTAACAATTTTTTCATCAATAATTAAATAATTTTTAATTAAATTAATAAGTTCTAATTTATCTGCATTTTGTAAAAAATCATCATTAATACCAATTAATTCAATATCTTTAATTAATAATTTATCTTTAATAATATTAATACCAACTTTTTTTAATTGTTTTGGATCAAGTGATTTATCAATTTCTTCAATTTTTTCCATTACACGAACTTGTTCATCTTGAATTTGGTCTATATCTAAACCCATATCAACAGTTAAATTATTTGCTTTTTCAATTAATTCTTGCTTTTTTAATTCTTGTTCTTTTAAAAACTCTTGTTGTTTTTGTTTGCGAGCTTGTGTCAAATTATTATTAATTTCAACTCTGTATCTTTCAATATAATTTCTATAATTAGTAATTATTTTACCAATTCTATTATGTTCATCTAATAATTTTTGAACAGGTTCTAATCATTCTTTAAAAACAAAATTATTTTTAGTAATAGCACTTGGAATATCTTTTAAATGAACATCTTGATAACCATTTAATGCATAATGATTAATATGTCTAAAAATATACTCAGTTAATTCTTGTTTATTTTCTTCTTTAATTTTTTGAATATTATACGCTAAAAGACTTGCATTTTTAAAATCATCTCCTTTTAAAGGAAATTGAAATGTAATATTATTTACTATATTTTTAACTACATCATTCATTATTTATCATCTCCAATCAATTTTTTTAAATCATTAATTACAACTTTTAACATTTTTCGATGAGTTGGACAAAAAATATAATTTTCATTATAACTTAGATATAATCCATCTTTTGAATGTTTCTTAATTCAATCTTTACTAGCATATTTACTCATTTTTTAATCATCCTTTCTAAAATAAGTATTAATCTTCATTTACAATATAATTATTTTTGGGTTTATCAAAATATAAATGAGTAAGATTATCAATTTCTTCAGGTGTTAATTTTTTCTTTTCAACTTCAATTTCATAACGATCCATAATTGCTAAACCATAATCTTTATAACAATCTGGATAATTATCAAACATTTCATTTAATAAATCTTTTAAATTCATAATTATTTATCTCCTTGCCATTTAATATTTTCATTTTCTAAATCAATAATAGTTGTTGACCATTTTTGTTTATTTTTAAACTCAGCAGTAATTTTTGCTTCTTCTAATGTATAAAAAAATGATGTTTGCCTAATGCTCAATCTCAATGTTCATCAGTCATATCTTCAAATGATACTGAATAACTTTTAAGCATTAATTCATTTAATTTATTAATAGTTTTTTTATTTAACTTTTTCATAAAAACCTCCTAAATTATTCCTTTGATTTTTTGGTCAATTTACAAACTTTTATATTCTGTCATTTATTTATCCTCCTAGTTTTAACTCGCTGGCACTCACTCCCAAGTGAAAGTGTCAAGCGAGAATTATTTACATAAAGTATTTATCTATTTATTTACTACGCCATCCGCTTCACTGCGGGTGAGCGGTGGCGGTATATTATTTAATAATCCACAGTTGTTTTTTGTTTTTTACGCCAGAGAGTTTTTTCTCTCTTCATCCGCACCATTTCAGGTCAAAGCGTTCAGTTTTTAAAATAAATTCACTTGCACCTTGAAGAGCCTAATGCTATACGCAAATTTATTTATAAAGTGATCATCTCAATATTTATTGTCGTTCGATGTTGACTTTGCACTTATCACGACTATCGCTTTTGTTAAAACGTCTATTATTTCCGGACTGATTACCGTTGGGCTAGACCGCCTATGTGGAATAAAAACACTTAGTTATTAAAAATAACCGTCCCACACTGCATTAAGTTGTTTTATAAAATCAAAGTTTTAAAAAACCAGTTTCATAATCAAAGATAATTTTTGAATTTTCTAGTTTTTGATAAAATTGCTTTTGTGTTCTATCTTTTACTTTATTCAATAAATCTTTATGTTTTTCACAAGTTCATAAAACTTTATTTGATACAAATTCTTCGGTAATGAATGATATTGTTTTATAGCAGTTATCAATATCGCAAATTTGTTGTTGCTTATTAATTTTCATTACTTACTCCTTTCTTTTATTAAGTTTTTTTATTAGCAAATTAATTAACTGAAACAGAGAAAGGACAACACCTTAAATTAGGAGAAAAACAGATACACTTTGTAAAGATTTCTAAGATATTTAATAAATGTGTAAACAACTTAAAGAGGGTATCAAAAAGTTATTATAGTTTTTTTATAAATATTTAAGATGCTGTCCTTTCTTTGAAACAATTAATAATTTTGGTTTTACAAATAAAAAACCATTTTAGTAAATGGTTTAATTTATTATTCTTATTCAATTTCCGAGTTTTTTTCCAAAACCCTTATTTTATTTATACGACCGCATGGATAGGTTACAATAACTTGGACCATATTTATGTAGACTGTAAAAAAATAAGCTAAAATTATTAGGAAAGCAGGAATATAAAAATGGTAAAAGTAATATTGAAATTGTTAACGAATATAAAATTTCAAAGGCAGTTCTTTATCAATGAGTAAAAAAATTTGAGAATTCTGGTTCTTTTAAAGCTAAAGACAATCGCTCTGTTGAAGAAAATGAACTTATTCAGTTGCGAAAAGAAAACAAACAATTACGAATGGAAAATGATATTTTAAAGCAAGCAGCACTGAAAATCGGCAAAAAGTAATATTAATTACTAACAATAAAGACAAATATTCAGTGAGGAAAATGTGTCAAATATTAAAGATAGCAAAATCAAAGTATTATTATCAAATTAATAAGATCACTAAAACTGAAATTAATATTTATGAAAATGAAGTTATCAGTGCATTTAAAGAAAGCTATAAAGTTTATGGTGCTAGAAAAATTAAAATTATTTTAGCAAGAAAGAACATTATTTTATCTCGACGAAAAATTAGAAGAATTATGGCAATAAATAATTTAGTATCAAAATATACTAAATTAAAATATCGCAATCATAAATCTCCTGTAAATAATGATCAAATTAGTAATATTCTAAATCGTGAGTTTAGTAATAAAAGACAAAATGAAGTTATTGTGAGCGATTTAACCTATGTTCAAGTTGGTTCAAAATGACATTATATTTGCTTACTAATTGATTTATTTAACCGTGAAGTAATTGGCTATAGCGCTGGAACAAATAAAACTGCTGAACTAGTTCAGCAGGCATTTTATAAAATAACACGACCACTAAATCAAATTAGGTTGTTTCATACAGATCGTGGTAATGAATTTAAAAATAAAATTATTGAAGAAATTTTATTAACATTTAATATTAAAAGATCATTAAGTGCAAAAGGTTGCCCTTACGATAACGCAGTAGCTGAAACAACCTATAAAGCTTTTAAAACTGAATTTATTAATGGTCGAAAATTTAAAAATTTAGAACAATTAAAGTTGGAACTATTTAATTTCATTAATTGATACAACAATATTCGAATTCATGGTAGTTTGAATTACTTAACTCCAGTTGAATTTAGAAATCAGAAGTCTACATAAAAAGTGTCCTAAAAAGTGTTGCCATTCCAAAAACAAGAATTTATAAATAAAGATTGAAAAAAACATTATGAATTTATTGATAATTTAATAAATAAATATTATTATGCCGATGATGAATATGGCTATTTAATTAAAGATAGTTGAAAACTAATTTTAAAAATTGAAAATTGTTTATATACATCTGCTAATGCAAGTAAAGATAGAGATGATTTATTACGACTATTAGGTGCTATTGAAAAACAATTTGAAGATTATATTACTTTAGTATCACCACGCCATACTAAATCATTTGTTAAAAATATGGAAAATTTAAGTAAATATAATGATGGTTTCATTCAAGATTTTAGTAAAGATGAAAATTTAACTTATCAATATGGCCAAGGTTGAAAATATAATAATGAAAAAATATCTCATCATATTAGAGATGCAATTATAATAGCTCATTATGAAAACTAATTTAGGTGAATTAATACTTGGTGATTCATTAGAAATATTAAAAACAATACCTGATAAAAGTATTGATTTAATATTAACTGATCCACCTTACCTTTACCCTGATATTGCTAAAAAATTAGAAAATAAAGAAAAACATATTGAATATAATTTAAAAAAATTAAATGATCCTAATACATCTAATATTCAATATCAAATTCGTAAAAGAGAACTTGAATTTTTACAAGGTGAATTTATTGATAGTTTTGATATACCATTATATTTTAAAGAATGAATGCGAATTATTAAAAAACCAAATTTTATTATTTATTTATCAAAACAGCAATTAAAAGAATATTTAATTGAAATTGAAAATTATAATTTAAAGTTTGAATTAATAATTTATCAAAAAACAAATGATGCACCTAGTAATAATGCATATCGTAAAGATAAAGAATTATGTTTATATATTTATAATAAACCAATTTCTTATAGTAATGTTTGAAATCAAGATATGAAAACTATTTATCAAATTACTAATAGTAATAATCAATTTATAGGAACAATTAAACATCCTACTGTTAAAGATATTAATTTAATAAAACTACAAATTAATAAACATAGTAAAGTTGGCGATACTGTATTAGATTGTTTTTTAGGGAGTGGAACAACTGCTATTGCTTGTGAACAATTAAATTGCAAATGAATTGGAATTGAAATAAATGAAAAATATTATAACTTAACAAAGGAGCGATTAAAATATGTTCAACCAACATTATTCTATTAAAATAAAATGTAATGAATGTAATAAAAATATTAATCACGGTAATATTGTTGCTAAAAATAATAAAGTAATGCATTATCTTTGTTATAAAAGGTTTAAAAATGAAATCAAAAAAGCATCAAGTTGTAATTAGAAATATTAATGTTTATTTAAATAAAGAACAAGAAAAAGTATGAAATGAATTACCTGAATTATATACTAATAATCAACGAATACAGCATTTTATAAATTATTATATTGTAAATGAAAGGAAAAAAGTAAATGAAAATAAAAAATAAAAATTTAGAATTAATATTAGAAAATAAAAAATAACCTTAATTGGTTATTTTTTAAATTTAATAATTAACTCACCAATTTTCTATAAAGTATTATATTTTGAATTATATCTTTACCAAAATTTCCAAATGATATATTTCCATATTCAGTATTTATTCTTACGATTAAATTATTATCTAGTGTTGGAATATATCTTGTTCATTCAATAGCACCATTATAATTTATGGGTGTTTCAATAGCTGTAGTTAAAGTAATATTCTGTTGATACTTATAAATTGCTCATAATTTATATTGATATTTTGTTTTATTAAAATCTTTAATAAAATATTGTGACCCATCTGGAATAAAATCACTAATATCAACTACTTCTCAATCATTACCACCGCTAATTGAAATATCACCATTACCTAATAATGAATTACCATTAATAGTTTTAATATTTGTACCGCTTACTAATTTATCTTGTAACTTGGACCATATTTATGTAGACTGTAAAAAAATAAGTTAAAATTATTAGGAAAGCAGGAATATAAAAATGGCAAAAAACCAGTACACCGATGAATTCAAGAAACAAATCGTAATGTTATATAAAAATGGTAAAAGTAATATTGAAATTGTTAACGAATATAAAATTTCAAAGGCAGTTCTTTATCAATGAGTAAAAAAATTTGAGAATTCTGGTTCTTTTAAAGCAAAAGATAACAGAACACCAGAAGAAAATGAGTTAATTGAACTAAGAAAACGAAATAAGCAACTAGAAATGGAAAATGATATTTTAAAGCAAGCAGCACTGATAATCGGCAAAAAGTAATATTAATTACTAACAATAAAGACAAATATTCAGTGAGGAAAATGTGTCAAATATTAAAGATAGCAAAATCAAAGTATTATTATCAAATTAATAAGAACACTAAAACTGAAATTAATATTTATGAAAATGAAGTTATCAGTGCATTTAAAGAAAGCTATAAAGTTTATGGTGCTAGAAAAATTAAAATTATTTTAGCAAGAAAGAACATTATTTTATCTCGACGAAAAATTAGAAGAATTATGGCAATAAATAATTTAGTATCAAAATATACTAAATTAAAATATCGCAATCATAAATCTCCTGTAAATAATGATCAAAATAGTAATATTCTAAATCGTGAGTTTAGTAATAAAAGACAAAATGAAGTTATTGTGAGCGATTTAACCTATGTTCAAGTTGGTTCAAAATGACATTATATTTGCTTACTAATTGATTTATTTAACCGTGAAGTAATTGGCTATAGCGCTGGAACAAATAAAACTGCTGAACTAGTTCAGCAGGCATTTTATAAAATAACATGACCACTAAATCAAATTAGGTTGTTTCATACAGATCGTGGTAATGAATTTAAAAATAAAATTATTGAAGAAATTTTATTAACATTTAATATTAAAAGATCATTAAGTGCAAAAGGTTGCCCTTACGATAACGCAGTAGCTGAAACAACCTATAAAGCTTTTAAAACTGAATTTATTAATGGTCGAAAATTTAAAAATTTAGAACAATTAAAGTTGGAACTATTTAATTTCATTAATTGATACAACAATATTCGAATTCATGGTAGTTTGAATTACTTAACTCCAGTTGAATTTAGAAATCAGAAGTCTACATAAAAAGTGTCCTAAAAAGTGTTGCCATTCCAAAAACAAGAATTTATAAATAAAGATTGAAAAAAACATTATGAATTTATTGATAATTTAATAAATAAATATTATTATGCCGATGATGAATATGGCTATTTAATTAAAGATAGTTGAAAACTAATTTTAAAAATTGAAAATTGTTTATATACATCTGCTAATGCAAGTAAAGATAGAGATGATTTATTACGACTATTAGGTGCTATTGAAAAACAATTTGAAGATTATATTACTTTAGTATCACCACGCCATACTAAATCATTTGTTAAAAATATGGAAAATTTAAGTAAATATAATGATGGTTTCATTCAAGATTTTAGTAAAGATGAAAATTTAACTTATCAATATGGCCAAGGTTGAAAATATAATAATGAAAAAATATCTCATCATATTAGAGATGCAATTATAATAGCTCATTATGAAAACTAATTTAGGTGAATTAATACTTGGTGATTCATTAGAAATATTAAAAACAATACCTGATAAAAGTATTGATTTAATATTAACTGATCCACCTTACCTTTACCCTGATATTGCTAAAAAATTAGAAAATAAAGAAAAACATATTGAATATAATTTAAAAAAATTAAATGATCCTAATACATCTAATATTCAATATCAAATTCGTAAAAGAGAACTTGAATTTTTACAAGGTGAATTTATTGATAGTTTTGATATACCATTATATTTTAAAGAATGAATGCGAATTATTAAAAAACCAAATTTTATTATTTATTTATCAAAACAGCAATTAAAAGAATATTTAATTGAAATTGAAAATTATAATTTAAAGTTTGAATTAATAATTTATCAAAAAACAAATGATGCACCTAGTAATAATGCATATCGTAAAGATAAAGAATTATGTTTATATATTTATAATAAACCAATTTCTTATAGTAATGTTTGAAATCAAGATATGAAAACTATTTATCAAATTACTAATAGTAATAATCAATTTATAGGAACAATTAAACATCCTACTGTTAAAGATATTAATTTAATAAAACTACAAATTAATAAACATAGTAAAGTTGGCGATACTGTATTAGATTGTTTTTTAGGGAGTGGAACAACTGCTATTGCTTGTGAACAATTAAATTGCAAATGAATTGGAATTGAAATAAATGAAAAATATTATAACTTAACAAAGGAGCGATTAAAATATGTTCAACCAACATTATTCTATTAAAATAAAATGTAATGAATGTAATAAAAATATTAATCACGGTAATATTGTTGCTAAAAATAATAAAGTAATGCATTATCTTTGTTATAAAAGGTTTAAAAATGAAATCAAAAAAGCATCAAGTTGTAATTAGAAATATTAATGTTTATTTAAATAAAGAACAAGAAAAAGTATGAAATGAATTACCTGAATTATATACTAATAATCAACGAATACAGCATTTTATAAATTATTATATTGTAAATGAAAGGAAAAAAGTAAATGAAAATAAAAAATAAAAATTTAGAATTAATATTAGAAAATAAAAAATAACCTTAATTGGTTATTTTTTAAATTTAATAATTAACTCACCAATTTTCTATAAAGTATTATATTTTGAATTATATCTTTACCAAAATTTCCAAATGATATATTTCCATATTCAGTATTTATTCTTACGATTAAATTATTATCTAGTGTTGGAATATATCTTGTTCATTCAATAGCACCATTATAATTTATGGGTGTTTCAATAGCTGTAGTTAAAGTAATATTCTGTTGATACTTATAAATTGCTCATAATTTATATTGATATTTTGTTTTATTAAAATCTTTAATAAAATATTGTGACCCATCTGGAATAAAATCACTAATATCAACTACTTCTCAATCATTACCACCGCTAATTGAAATATCACCATTACCTAATAATGAATTACCATTAATAGTTTTAATATTTGTACCGCTTACTAATTTATCTTGTAACTTGGACCATATTTATGTAGACTGTAAAAAAATAAGTTAAAATTATTAGGAAAGCAGGAATATAAAAATGGCAAAAAACCAGTACACCGATGAATTCAAGAAACAAATCGTAATGTTATATAAAAATGGTAAAAGTAATATTGAAATTGTTAACGAATATAAAATTTCAAAGGCAGTTCTTTATCAATGAGTAAAAAAATTTGAGAATTCTGGTTCTTTTAAAGCAAAAGATAACAGAACACCAGAAGAAAATGAGTTAATTGAACTAAGAAAACGAAATAAGCAACTAGAAATGGAAAATGATATTTTAAAGCAAGCAGCACTGATAATCGGCAAAAAGTAATATTAATTACTAACAATAAAGACAAATATTCAGTGAGGAAAATGTGTCAAATATTAAAGATAGCAAAATCAAAGTATTATTATCAAATTAATAAGAACACTAAAACTGAAATTAATATTTATGAAAATGAAGTTATCAGTGCATTTAAAGAAAGCTATAAAGTTTATGGTGCTAGAAAAATTAAAATTATTTTAGCACGAAAGAACATTATTTTATCTCGACGAAAAATTAGAAGAATTATGGCAATAAATAATTTAGTATCAAAATATACTAAATTAAAATATCGCAATCATAAATCTCCTGTAAATAATGATCAAAATAGTAATATTCTAAATCGTGAGTTTAGTAATAAAAGACAAAATGAAGTTATTGTGAGCGATTTAACCTATGTTCAAGTTGGTTCAAAATGACATTATATTTGCTTACTAATTGATTTATTTAACCGTGAAGTAATTGGCTATAGCGCTGGAACAAATAAAACTGCTGAACTAGTTCAGCAGGCATTTTATAAAATAACATGACCACTAAATCAAATTAGGTTGTTTCATACAGATCGTGGTAATGAATTTAAAAATAAAATTATTGAAGAAATTTTATTAACATTTAATATTAAAAGATCATTAAGTGCAAAAGGTTGCCCTTACGATAACGCAGTAGCTGAAACAACCTATAAAGCTTTTAAAACTGAATTTATTAATGGTCGAAAATTTAAAAATTTAGAACAATTAAAGTTGGAACTATTTAATTTCATTAATTGATACAACAATATTCGAATTCATGGTAGTTTGAATTACTTAACTCCAGTTGAATTTAGAAATCAGAAGTCTACATAAAAAGTGTCCTAAAAAGTGTTGCCATTCCAAAAACAAGAATTTATAAATAAAGATTGAAAAAAACATTATGAATTTATTGATAATTTAATAAATAAATATTATTATGCCGATGATGAATATGGCTATTTAATTAAAGATAGTTGAAAACTAATTTTAAAAATTGAAAATTGTTTATATACATCTGCTAATGCAAGTAAAGATAGAGATGATTTATTACGACTATTAGGTGCTATTGAAAAACAATTTGAAGATTATATTACTTTAGTATCACCACGCCATACTAAATCATTTGTTAAAAATATGGAAAATTTAAGTAAATATAATGATGGTTTCATTCAAGATTTTAGTAAAGATGAAAATTTAACTTATCAATATGGCCAAGGTTGAAAATATAATAATGAAAAAATATCTCATCATATTAGAGATGCAATTATAATAGCTCATTATGAAAACTAATTTAGGTGAATTAATACTTGGTGATTCATTAGAAATATTAAAAACAATACCTGATAAAAGTATTGATTTAATATTAACTGATCCACCTTACCTTTACCCTGATATTGCTAAAAAATTAGAAAATAAAGAAAAACATATTGAATATAATTTAAAAAAATTAAATGATCCTAATACATCTAATATTCAATATCAAATTCGTAAAAGAGAACTTGAATTTTTACAAGGTGAATTTATTGATAGTTTTGATATACCATTATATTTTAAAGAATGAATGCGAATTATTAAAAAACCAAATTTTATTATTTATTTATCAAAACAGCAATTAAAAGAATATTTAATTGAAATTGAAAATTATAATTTAAAGTTTGAATTAATAATTTATCAAAAAACAAATGATGCACCTAGTAATAATGCATATCGTAAAGATAAAGAATTATGTTTATATATTTATAATAAACCAATTTCTTATAGTAATGTTTGAAATCAAGATATGAAAACTATTTATCAAATTACTAATAGTAATAATCAATTTATAGGAACAATTAAACATCCTACTGTTAAAGATATTAATTTAATAAAACTACAAATTAATAAACATAGTAAAGTTGGCGATACTGTATTAGATTGTTTTTTAGGGAGTGGAACAACTGCTATTGCTTGTGAACAATTAAATTGCAAATGAATTGGAATTGAAATAAATGAAAAATATTATAACTTAACAAAGGAGCGATTAAAATATGTTCAACCAACATTATTCTATTAAAATAAAATGTAATGAATGTAATAAAAATATTAATCACGGTAATATTGTTGCTAAAAATAATAAAGTAATGCATTATCTTTGTTATAAAAGGTTTAAAAATGAAATCAAAAAAGCATCAAGTTGTAATTAGAAATATTAATGTTTATTTAAATAAAGAACAAGAAAAAGTATGAAATGAATTACCTGAATTATATACTAATAATCAACGAATACAGCATTTTATAAATTATTATATTGTAAATGAAAGGAAAAAAGTAAATGAAAATAAAAAATAAAAATTTAGAATTAATATTAGAAAATAAAAAATAACCTTAATTGGTTATTTTTTAAATTTAATAATTAACTCACCAATTTTCTATAAAGTATTATATTTTGAATTATATCTTTACCAAAATTTCCAAATGATATATTTCCATATTCAGTATTTATTCTTACGATTAAATTATTATCTAGTGTTGGAATATATCTTGTTCATTCAATAGCACCATTATAATTTATGGGTGTTTCAATAGCTGTAGTTAAAGTAATATTCTGTTGATACTTATAAATTGCTCATAATTTATATTGATATTTTGTTTTATTAAAATCTTTAATAAAATATTGTGACCCATCTGGAATAAAATCACTAATATCAACTACTTCTCAATCATTACCACCGCTAATTGAAATATCACCATTACCTAATAATGAATTACCATTAATAGTTTTAATATTTGTACCGCTTACTAATTTATCTTGTAACTTGGACCATATTTATGTAGACTGTAAAAAAATAAGTTAAAATTATTAGGAAAGCAGGAATATAAAAATGGCAAAAAACCAGTACACCGATGAATTCAAGAAACAAATCGTAATGTTATATAAAAATGGTAAAAGTAATATTGAAATTGTTAACGAATATAAAATTTCAAAGGCAGTTCTTTATCAATGAGTAAAAAAATTGAGAATTCTGGTTCTTTTAAAGCAAAAGATAACAGAACACCAGAAGAAAATGAGTTAATTGAACTAAGAAAACGAAATAAGCAACTAGAAATGGAAAATGATATTTTAAAGCAAGCAGCACTGATAATCGGCAAAAAGTAATATTAATTACTAACAATAAAGACAAATATTCAGTGAGGAAAATGTGTCAAATATTAAAGATAGCAAAATCAAAGTATTATTATCAAATTAATAAGAACACTAAAACTGAAATTAATATTTATGAAAATGAAGTTATCAGTGCATTTAAAGAAAGCTATAAAGTTTATGGTGCTAGAAAAATTAAAATTATTTTAGCAAGAAAGAACATTATTTTATCTCGACGAAAAATTAGAAGAATTATGGCAATAAATAATTTAGTATCAAAATATACTAAATTAAAATATCGCAATCATAAATCTCCTGTAAATAATGATCAAAATAGTAATATTCTAAATCGTGAGTTTAGTAATAAAAGACAAAATGAAGTTATTGTGAGCGATTTAACCTATGTTCAAGTTGGTTCAAAATGACATTATATTTGCTTACTAATTGATTTATTTAACCGTGAAGTAATTGGCTATAGCGCTGGAACAAATAAAACTGCTGAACTAGTTCAGCAGGCATTTTATAAAATAACATGACCACTAAATCAAATTAGGTTGTTTCATACAGATCGTGGTAATGAATTTAAAAATAAAATTATTGAAGAAATTTTATTAACATTTAATATTAAAAGATCATTAAGTGCAAAAGGTTGCCCTTACGATAACGCAGTAGCTGAAACAACCTATAAAGCTTTTAAAACTGAATTTATTAATGGCCGAAAATTTAAAAATTTAGAACAATTAAAGTTGGAACTATTTAATTTCATTAATTGATACAACAATATTCGAATTCATGGTAGTTTGAATTACTTAACTCCAGTTGAATTTAAAAATCAGAAGTCTACATAAAAAGTGTCCTAAAAAGTGTTGCCATTCCAAATGGAATTTTACTTTCAGTTTATGTTCCAGTTTTTCGTAAGCAATTTAAAAAAGTCCAAATTAATCGTCCCATTAATTATCTTTTTGGTACTGTTTTTGGATTTTGCACAATGATGATTTTTAGTTATTTTTTAACAAACTTACTTTCAACAAATGTTTTTTACAACAAAAATAATTTTTCCCAAGATTTTCCAACAATGATCAACGCAACACAAAATGAAGTTGATAAATATCCTAATCAATTTCGTCATAGTCCAACTAATAAGATGTTTAATTGATTGCCATTTTGACAAGTCCAAAAATCTGGTGATGCCATTACATACTGATTCTGAATGGCAATTACTTTAAAAAATGATACATCATTATCTTCTAATTCTGATGATTTTATTAACAATATTGATAATGCTTTGAATGGACTTTCTGATAGTAATAAAAATGATGTTGTTAATGATATTATAGGCCCAATTGTCGATAAAATTGACAAAAATACTAGTGGATTACCTGCAACAACAACTGATTGAATTGATATTAATCAAGCTGTTGTTAATTGAAAAAATAACAATCCTGGTCACCAATTTAATGGTCCTGCGGTTGAAACAATGATGCCTTCAACGCCAAATGATGAAAATAACCCATATTATTATTTTGTTAAACTTCGTGAATATGGCGAAACAACAACAGCAAATAGTGAATTTTCAGTTATTTTAACTAATGGAAATAAGTTTTATACAACTTTAAAAAACATTTATTTACTAGGAAAAATGACCCCAAATGCAAATACAATTCAAAGTTTTAATACTATTATTAATAAATATGTTACTGGTATGACAATTATCAATTCTGGGGAAGATGACCCATTATATCCAAATTATCAACAATTATCATCTTGGTTTACCTAAAAAAGATAATCCTTACTATTTCCAATCCTGAATTATGATAAAATAATACCAGAAAGGAAAGATAACGATGTCAAATAAAGTATTAGTAATTTATGGAACTGTTAGTCCTGATGAGAAATCATATTCAAAAGCTTTAGCAGCTCGTTTTATTAAACATTATCAAGCATTAAATGCCGAAGATGAAATTATTCATTTAGATTTAAATAATACCGCAATGGCTTTAAAAACATTAACGCGTGATAACTTTGATAGTTATTTTAATGCCGAAGATACCGATGTTTATATTAACCAATTAAAAGAAGTTCAAAAGGTCATTATTGTTTGTCCAATGAATAACTTTAATGTTTCGGGGCTAATGAAAAATTATTTAGATCATGTGTTAGTTGCTAATAAAACATTTTCATATAAATATTCGAAAAAAGGAGATGCAATTGGACTATTACCACATTTAAAAGTTCAAATTTTAACAACTCAAGGAGCGCCTTTTGGGTGATATCCATGAGGAAACCATACCGAATATTTAAAAGGAACATGAGAATTTGTTGGTGCAACAGTTAATAAACCAATTTTAGTTGCGGGAACAAAAGTACCTCCAACAAATGCATTAGCACCTGATGAATTAATTGATCAATATGATGAAGAAATTCAAAAAGTTGTTAAAACATTTTAAATACAATAATAAAAAACTCAATTAATAAAATTGAGTTTTTTATTTTACAAAACAAATTAAAAATAAAAACTACTAATTATAAAACTAGTAGCAGTGCAAATAATACATATGGAGTTAATTGTTATTTTAATAAAATAATTAGGTGGATAGGTTACAATAACTTGGACCATATTTATGTAGACTGTAAAAAATAAGCTAAAATTATTAGGAAAGCAGGAATATAAAAATGGCAAAAAACCAGTACACCGATGAATTCAAGAAACAAATCGTAATGTTATATAAAAATGGTAAAAGTAATATTGAAATTGTTAACGAATATAAAATTTCAAAGGCAGTTCTTTATCAATGAGTAAAAAAATTTGAGAATTCTGGTTCTTTTAAAGCTAAAGACAATCGCTCTGTTGAAGAAAATGAACTTATTCAGTTGCGAAAAGAAAACAAACAATTACGAATGGAAAATGATATTTTAAAGCAAGCAGCACTGATAATCGGCAAAAAGTAATATTAATTACTAACAATAAAGACAAATATTCAGTGAGGAAAATGTGTCAAATATTAAAGATAACAAAATCAAAGTATTATTATCAAATTAATAAGATCACTAAAACTGAAATTAATATTTATGAAAATGAAGTTATCAGTGCATTTAAAGAAAGCTATAAAGTTTATGGTGCTAGAAAAATTAAAATTATTTTAGCAAGAAAGAACATTATTTTATCTCGACAAAAAATTAGAAGAATTATGGCAATAAATAATTTAGTATCAAAATATACTAAATTAAAATATCGCAATCATAAATCTCCTGTAAATAATGATCAAATTAGTAATATTCTAAATCGTGAGTTTAGTAATAAAAGACAAAATGAAGTTATTGTGAGCGATTTAACCTATGTTCAAGTTGGTTCAAAATGACATTATATTTGCTTACTAATTGATTTATTTAACCGTGAAGTAATTGGCTATAGCGCTGGAACAAATAAAACTGCTGAACTAGTTCAGCAGGCATTTTATAAAATAACACGACCACTAAATTAAATTAGGTTGTTTCATACAGATCGTGGTAATGAATTTAAAAATAAAATTATTGAAGAAATTTTATTAACATTTAATATTAAAAGATCATTAAGTGCAAAAGGTTGCCCTTACGATAACGCAGTAGCTGAAACAACCTATAAAGCTTTTAAAACTGAATTTATTAATGGTCGAAAATTTAAAAATTTAGAACAATTAAAGTTGGAACTATTTAATTTCATTAATTGATACAACAATATCCGAATTCATGGTAGTTTGAATTACTTAACTCCAGTTGAATTTAGAAATCAGAAGTCTACATAAAAAGTGTCCTAAAAAGTGTTGCCATTCCAATCAATGTTTTTATCAATAAATAAGCAATATATGAACATTAAATATAACATTGTTAATTAGAAACAATGTTTATTAAGGAGTTGATAAAATTGAGTAATTTTATTAAGAAAAATAAAAATATAGAAAATTATTTTATTCGTAAAGAGTTAATAGTTTTTGAAACAGATAAAGCAAGTTTTATAAATTTGCCTAATCATAATAAACATATTGGTTTTTGATTAAGTAATAAGTTTATTTATCCGAGTGAAAAACATTCTGATCAAGTAGCTATTGGTTTGATTTATGATAATTCTTATTCTATTGTAAAATATGATGAAAATTTAAAACGTCATATTTGAAAGTATTTAACTGGAACAGAATTAATTAATTTGTATAATTAATATAAACAAAATTATTTTAATTCTATGCACAAAGCATTATTTTTAAATGAACCTAAAAAAGTAAGAGCAAGAATTAATTAATGATTTAGAAAGTTTAAATTAAATGAGTTTATATGACTATTGAGTTCAATTTGTTAGTTATATTATTGGTTCAAATGCCCCTGAATTTTTATATGTTATATCGTTTGTATTATTTATCGTTTTATTTTTTGGGATATTTTTTAAACTTATTCAAAAAATGTGGAGTTTTTAAAAATGCAAAATGATTGAGAAAAATTAAAAGAGTTTTTTATTCATATATTTTTGTTTATAGATAAAATAAATGTTGAAAGTATTACAACTTGGTCTTTGACTCAAAATGAATATTTAACTCTGATGGTTGGTGTTTGAATTGTTATTTTGTTTTTAACTTGGTTTTTGTTATGAATGATTTTTAAAATAGTTGGGTATTTTAAGTAATGAAAAAGTTTATATTTTTCTTAAAAAATTATTGTTATATTAGCGGTTCAATGATTTTGTTTAGTTTAATTGATTTATTACTTTGAATAATTTCATTAAATTATACTGGTTTAGTATTCTGATTATTGTTTGCTTTGCAATGTGTTTATTTTGTATGATGAGTTTGAAAAAACATATTTTATCAGTTAAATGCTTTTCGGTTAGTAAATTTTGTTTGAGATAATCCGTTATCGGTAATTATTGGTAAATTAGGAACGGGAAAAACATTACTTTTAACTTATTTATCACAAACTATGAAACTATTAACAGATAAGATTTATAGTAATTATCCGTTAGAAGATGATAAAGTTAAAGTTTTAACATTTAAAAATTTAGATTTTACAGATAGAACAAAACCGGTTCCCTCTGATGATAGTGTTATCTTATTTGATGAAAGTTATTTATATATTGATGGAACTAGTCCCCATGATGAGAAAAAAGTTCACAGTGGTAAAATTCCGTGAATTGTTTTAGCAAGACATTTTGGTAATCGTGCTTTGTTTACAGTTCAACGTGAGGGTATGATTTGAAATAATATCCGACAATTAGCAAGTGGTATTATTATTCCAATTTCACTGAAAAAACCTATTGCTAAAAAAGGATTTAATTTTTTTAATCGGTTCTTTATTATGCGAATTGGCATTTTTCAAGATATTACTGATTATGAAATTTGAAAAACAAAATCAGTAGAACGAACAGCAGAAGGTAAACGAGCAAAACATAAGTCGGATGTTGGGTTAGGAATTCGGTTTTTTAAAATAATTATTCTGTTAGAATTTGCACAGAAATATGATAGTCAATGATTAAAGTTTGTTCGTGATTTAAAAAATGATGAAATAGTTAATTATAAAGAATATTACTGGTCAGAAATTACTAAATTGAGTGTCAAAGAGCGTTTAGAATTGTTTGATATTGATATTTTGAAAAAGAATTTAAAACCTAAAAAAGAAAAAGGAATAAGTTATCTATTTATGCAATTCACGGTACAAGAACTCAATACAACGAATTAGGTTCAACAGTACAAACAGGTGTATCAAATATTTATTCTGCAACTGCTCGTGGAGTTTCAGATACTAAACAAGGTATGCAAAAACATATTAAAGATCGTAAACAGTTTAAAATTAATCGTAATAAACAACAATTATCAAATTTAGTAAAACAAGCAAAAACAAGAGAACAAGGATATCGGAGAGTGAATAAATAATGATTAAATTAGTTTTATTGGTGGCGGCAATCGCTATTTTTGGAACAGGATTTATTACAGTCATTATAAATCAATTAACATCAGCAAAAAATATTATTATGGATTTATATAACTCAGATACTTTTTTGCTTTTGTTGTTTGGTAAAATGGCAATTTTGTTTAGTCATCCATTAATGTTAACAATATCAAGTTTATATATTGTTGGGTTTATTGTTTCAAAAACATTGTATAGTTAGGAGTTGAATTTATGAAAATTAAAATTTTAAAGTTTTTAAAAGAAAAATGATGAAAAATATTATTATATTTTTTGGTAATTAGTTTGGGAATGTTCATACCTTTTCTTTATATTGATATTAAAGAATTTCAATTATTTTTGAGTAAATTTGGTTCAGTTTCTTCAATTATGTGTATCGGATATATAATTTTTTGAATTTTAACTGCTGCGGGAATTATTGATTTAATATTATGAATTAAGAAAAAAATTAATAAAGATATAGTTAAAGGTGGCAAAGAATAATGCGTAAGTCATTATCTTTATTTGCAATATCTATTTTAGGTATTTTAGGGTTAATTATTCCTTTTATTACTTTAACAGCATTCAAACCATTAAATCAGCAAAATTATACTGTTAAACAACAAACAACGGGAATGAATGAAACTGACTTTATTAATACGATGTTTTTACGCAGTAGTTTCTTTGAAAATTGGTCAGAAACAAATTACTTTATTAACCCTACTTTAAAAACATCACAATCATTAACTTATAATAATAAATGATATTTAGATTTTTTAAAGGATAGTTATTCAACGGGAATTTCATTTGATAAGCCGAGTGATGAATTTATGGATTTATATAAAAATTGAGATACTTATATTAAACAGTATAACATTGATAAGTTTTATAATGTTGACAAAAAAACAATTTTTAAAAGAATTAACAAATTTTATTTATTCTTTTACAAATAAATATAATTTAACACAAATGTTAAATAAATTAAAAACAAATATAAATGATTTACAATCCGTTAATTTAATTGAAAATAATTGAAAATTAATTGATAGAAATAGTTTTGATAATGAGTTTAATAGAGAAAATAATAAATCATATTTATTTCTTAATTTATTTGATGTAGGTAGATATGGTATATATTTAGCAAAAAATAATGGTAATATATCACAAAGAAAAAATAATATTTGATATTTAGAAACATATAATCCAAAAGATTTTGTAATGTTTAACACTGCAAATATAAAATCGCTTTATCGTTGAGATGGAAACAGTGAACTACAAAAACCAACAATTAACAAAACTACTGGTGAAATAACAGATTGAAGTGTTGAAAATCAAAATAAAGTTAAAGATTTTTTAAATAAGTATTTAGATATTATTATTCAAGAAAATATTAGAGTTCAACAAGGTGGAAATCCAAACTATGATGATCCAAATTTAGGTAGTGAAAGAATAATTTTTGATTTTGAAATTATTAATAATTTGGATAAGTCTAGTACTGGTACTATTTTAACTAAAAAATCAATTTATCGGATGATTTTAACGATTGATGAACATAAAAATATTGTAATAGTTATTGATATACTGATGATTTAGGGTTTTTATTTTCTTTTATGAAAGAAAAAGAAAATATCTTTAATTTTAGTGCTGAAACTTATAATTATAATCAAAGTAGTACTCCTAATACTGGTAAAAAGGTTTTTGAATGGATGAAAGGTCAAATTGATATTAATAAGTTTTTAAAAGCATTTTTTGCACATGCTTTGGTGCCTGTATTTCAAAATCGTAGTAATTTTATTGAAAGTGGGTATATTGATAATTTACAATATGATACGGTTTTAATTAACTTTTTTGGTTTGAAATTAGTTAATTTTAGAAATGTTTTAATTGATGAAAAAAATACTAATAAAAATCAATTTGAAAGATTATTAAATAGTATGTTTACAGTTTCTCAAAATTTTTATAAAGATTATTTACGAACGATTTTTGATTTAGAAAATAATACTTATGTACAAGGATATAATAAAAAAATATGGTTTATTAGCGAATAATGGTTTTAAGATTTATCCTCGTTATTTTTATTTTTCAGATAAATATAATCAGTTGGATATTAAATTATATTCAGCATTTAAAAATCGATTTTATAATACAAATTATGGTAATGTATTTAATTATGATTTTTCAGTTGCAAATAATTATAATATTAATCAAAATGAGGGTTATATTTTTGAAGGTGCTTTAAAAGAAAAATATGGTTTAAAATATAAAAAAATTGAAGAACAAAAAATTGGTTATAATGTTTTTGAATTACAAGCACAAAAAGAAAATGATATCTATCGTTATTATGATTTTAATTTTGGAATTTATAATTGACAAGAAATAAATAATGGTGGATTATTTCCTGATGGACAGTGATGACAAGCACAATATGAAAGTTGTAGTTGATATAATTTAGCGTGTCATATCAGAAATGCTGCAATTTGAATTGTCAATAATATTCCTGGTGTAAAACAAGTAAATGAATTAGCAAGTGGGGTTGGTAAAATTTTTCAAACAATATATAGTTTTTTTAGTCAAACATTTGAGGTGTGAAAATTTAGTCCAGCATTATATAACACAATAACAAATATATTCCTATTAATTATATTTATGAAATTTGTAAGATTAATATAAAAAAGGACTTTTGTTAGTCCTTTTATTTTTTTCAATCTGTTATTTCACCAGTAGTTTTGTTAATTGTTGGTTTTTGTAGTTCACTGTTTCCATCTCAACGATAAAGCGATTTTATATTTGCAGTGTTAAACATTACAAAATCTTTTGGATTATATGTTTCTAAATATCAAATATTATTTTTTCTTTGTGATATATTACCATTATTTTTTGCTAAATATATACCATATCTACCAATTAATTTTCAATTACTATTTTCTGGTGGTTGTTGTGGATTATATGGTGGTTCTGGTTTATTACCCCCGTTTTCATTGTTATTTGGTTTTTCACAACTAATTAATGTTATTGTACTTGTTGCTGTTAATCCGATTGTTCCTAAAATGCTAAGTCATTTTTTTATATATTTATTCCTTTCTGTGAAATGTTATAATTTTTTTAATTATACTATACCTTTTTTAAAGCAGGTGTAAATTTATGAAATATATTAACTAATAATTTTAATTTAATAACGAAAGGAAATAATAAAATGTTTAATTTTAATAAATTTAGTGTAAATATTTATGAAAATGCTTTAAATCAGTTAAAAGAAAAGATAGAAGGAACTGATGATATAATTTTTAAAAAACGAGATAAAACAAAATATTTTGTAAAAGAAATAAAAACTAGAAAAATTAAAACAGAATTTGGAATATTAATTTATAGAGAAGAATTTATAAATATCTTTATAAGGGTAAGTGAAAATATGTTCCTCTTGTTGATAAACAATTTGGAGTTAAAAAATGGCAAAGAATAATTAATGATTTAAAACTAAAAATAACTGCTGAAATAGTAAAAAATAAAAGATATAATGATATATTAGATATGTTTAATTGCAAATTACATTGTTCATCTGTTTCGCGTATTTTACGAAAAGCATTAATAAAAAGAAAAGATAAAAAAATAGATTTGAAAAATTGTAAAAATTTATATATTAATTTAGATGATGCCCATGTAATTTTAAAAAATAAAAATAATAAATCTTATTTGCAAACTGTTAGAATAATTTCATTTAATACTGGAAAAGAAAATAATAAATTTTTAAATAAAAAATATTGTTATTTTTTTCTTAATAAGAAAACTCGGGGTGCGGAATTTAATGCGTTCTTTATTAAAAAACAAATTCAGAAATTTTTTAAAAATTATGAAAATATTAAATTAATTATTGGTGGGGATAGTGCTAAATGGATTAAAAAAACTGCTAAAATTTTAGATGGTATGTTTATATTTGATAGATTTCATGCAATAAGAGAATTAAAGAATAATATATATTGTGGTAATCGTAGTAAAGAATCCTTTAAAAATTATTTATACGCAAAAGAATTATTTTTACAAGGAAAATACGACGAATTTATAACTTTTTTAAAATCATTACAGAATGAAAGAATTAAATTAAAATATTTTATTAATTTAAAAAATGGTATTTTAAATCAAAATAAAGAGTAAAATATTGGCGTATCTGCTGAAAGTGATGTTTCAAGAGTTGTAAAATCTTGTTTAGGATACGGTAATAAAACATTTTCATTTTCAACATTTAAAAAAATTTTAGATTTAAAAATTATGAGATTTAATTTTAGTTAATTTAAAATAATTTAATCTTAGTTTTTAAACTATTTTTTAGTATGTTAAAATATGAAATTATTTTTTGTATTTTTATTTTTTTGTGTTATAAAGTTTCTTGTTTTTAAATAAATTAAATAATACCCGTTTATATGCAACACTCCCAAATATTTATATACAGTTCCACAAATATTATTTACAGCTTCATTATATTCTTTTCTTAACTGTTAACAATAACTTTAATTCCAATTCTTAAAATATCAACTTTGTTTCAAGGTTTTTAGAATATAAAGTAAATAATTTGTGTCAAAGAACAGGGGATAAAACAAGACCATCTTTGTTCTTGTATTTAAATTTGGTATAATTAATATAGTTAAAAAAGGTGATAAAATGCAAAATAACAAATTTAATTATTATAATTGAGCAAGCAATAAATGAGCTAAGAAATGACGAATGTCAAATGATGTTAAACAACGCTTATTAACACTAAAGGGAAGAATTCATTTTATTCCCTTATGAAAGCCCGCCGAAATTATTGTTGATCTTGATAATCAACAATTAATTATTCCAAAAAATTTAACATTTTTAACACAAAAATATCAATTACCACAAACATCTTATTATCTTTTTAAATATCATAATATTAATAATATAATGTTAGAATGTAATTATATTATTAGTAATTATTCAACTATTATTGAAGCAAAAATTGATCAAAATGTTATTTCCTTACAATGATCATTATCATATGGTGCTTATTTTTTTAAAAAAATTACCAATTATATTTTAGACCAAGATACTATTTTAAAAACTTATCGTACAACAAAAACTCGTAAACAACGGTTATTATTTCGTCATAAAAACCATCATGCCTTTAATAAAACAAAATGGAAGGAAGAATAAACTTTAATGAAAACGCGTTTAGACCAATTATTAGTTAATCATAATTTAGCGCCATCTCGTGAGAAGGCAAAAGCAATGATTTTAGCTAATAATGTTTTAGTTAATAATGTTCCAGCGTTAAAAGCCGGTGATTTAGTAGATGCTGATAGTATTATTACTTTACGAGGTGAACCATTAAAATATGTTTCGCGAGCTGGGAAAAAATTAGCAAAAGGACTAGAAACATTTCAAATCAAAGTTGATAACCTAATTTGTCTTGATATTGGATCATCAACTGGTGGTTTTACCGATTGTTTATTACAAAATAACGCCAAAAAAAATTATGCCCTTGATGTTGGCACTAATCAATTAGCATGAAAATTACGCAATAATCCACAAGTAATTTCCTTAGAAAAAACTAACTTTCGTTATGTCACAAAGCAATTATTTGAACCCGATCAAATTGAATTTGCTTGTTGTGATGTTTCTTTTATTTCATTAGATAAAATTATCCCACCGCTAAAAGAAATCTTATTATTAGATCATTATGCTTTTTTCTTAATTAAACCTCAATTTGAAAGTACAAGAGCAACAGTTAATAAGGGCAAAATAAATAGTAAAAAAGCCCATCAAATTGTCATCAAAAAAGTAATTAATTTAGCACTTACTAATGGTTTTAGTATTATTAATCTAGATTATTCACCAATTTTAGGTAATAAAAAGAAAAATATTGAATTTATTTGTTTATTACAACGAACAATAACACCAATTAATCATTTGTCTGATTTAAAAATCATTGAAATTATTGAAAATGCTTGAAATTCCTTGCTATCTTAATTAACTTTTAGTATATAATATTATCAAAATGAGAAGGGAGGGTCAGAATTTATGGCTAAAGGAACAATGAGCGGCGATGTTGCGACACTAATTCCAACAAATCATATTAAAATTGGTGATACTTTAACATTTAAAGCAGATACTGTTAAATGAGCAGATTTTGAATTAGCAAATGTTAGTAAAGAATATAAAGTTATTTCTGCTGTTCCTAGTATTGATACTAGTGTTTGTTTGTTACAAACAAAACAATTTAACGAAACAATTATTAACAAATATCCCGCTGTCCAATTAATAACAATTTCACGAGATTTACCATTTGTCTTGCAACGTGCTTGTGAATCATTTATTAATCCCAAACATATTTTATTATCAGATACAAACTATCGTGAGTTTGGTCACAAAACAAAATTATTCTTTGAATTCAATAATTTATTAGCACGTAGTGTTATGGTTCTTGATCAAAATAATCAAGTTATTTATCTACAAATAGTATCACCGGTTAGTTCGGAACCAAATTATCAAGATATTTATCTTTTTTTAGATAATTTGGTAAAATAAATAGATACCCCTTATTTTAGGGGTATCTATTTATTTTAAATTAGAAATTGCCAAAGTATTTCATTAGGAAATTAATTATCATTATTATTAAAAAATATATACTATTTTTTGTATTAACCCTATTTATAATTTTATCCTCCGTTCATATATGGAAATTTTATCCATTGGTAGATATTTTTTAATAAGAAAGGTGTTTATTACAAGTATTTTATGAAAGGAGAACACAAAAACCATGGCTTTCGAAAATAACAATACAGCTGAAACAAAAAAAGATTAGCAATGCCAGATAGTGTCTTCATTGGTTGTGAACAACATGCTAATGAATGTCCAAAATGTGCGGCAATGCAAGAATCACAAAAGTCAATTTTAACATGTCAAATGTGTGAACAACCGGTGTTTTTCTGTCGCTCAAAACCTTGTGAGTATAAATTGCATTGTACCAATCCAGAGTGTATTAAATCAAAACATAACTTTGTTTTTATTGGTAAAAACAATGCTAAAACAAAAAGATATCAAGATCAATCGTTTCAAAAATAAAGTTTTAAAAACAAATAATTAATGACTAAATAATATCAAAATTACAACCTTCTTTTTATAAAAAGAAGGTTTTTAATTGGAAAATATAATAAAAAAATGGAAATATATTTTTTTATGATAAGATAAAAATAGATAGTTAAAATAGAAAGCACACCCAAAATGAATATTATATTACTATTACAACATTATACTTTATTAAGTAATACTAACAATCTAGAAAAATTAGATAACTATACTCAAACTTTAATTTGAGGGGGCGTAATTATAGTTAGTATTCTTTTTATTGTTGTTTTTTTATCAATTCATTTTTTTTACTGACGAAATAAGAATAATCAACGCTATTCACAACGATTTGGGGTAAATCGTGAGCGTGGTGTTTTATTTGAAATTAGACGAAATATTTTCTTAATTCTAACTTCATTATTTGCCATTTCCTTAGCTGTCGGTATTATTACGATTATTAAACTAATTACTATTTAAATAGAAAGAAGGGAATAGCAATGCAATATTTGCAAAAATTAGGAAAAGCTCTACAATTTCCAATTGTTGTCTTGCCTGTTGCCGCCTTGTTACTGAGGTTGGGGGTTATGAACGATGCATCAATCAACCCTGATTTATCACAAACAGGACCATTATCTGCAATTTGATATATTGGTTCAATTTTTCAGACAGTTGGAAACGCAGCAATTAGTAATTTAGCCCCATTATTTGCAATCGGGTTAGGATTTTTGGAATGGCCAAGAACTTTCGCGGGGAAGCTGCTTTGGTTGCATTCTTTGGATGAGCTGTAATTGAAGGGTTAATGGGAATTGTGCCCCAATGATATTATAATAATGTTTTATTAGGACATACACCAATTGGTAATTTTCAAGATAACCAATTTTGAACAACACCACATTCACAAATTTTATACGTTTTTGATTTTAGTAAAGGAAATGCTACTGAAGGTTATGGAGCCAAATATAACATTAGTATGGGAGTATTTGGCGGAATTTTAGCGGGATGTCTTGTTGCTTTAATCTACAATAAATATTCAAATGTAAAATTACCAGCAGCATTAGGGTTCTTTTCGGGACGTCGTTTTGTCCCAATGATGACTGCTGCTTACTTCTTACTTGGAGCATTTACTTTAGCAGCAATTTGGCCTTGGTTCCAATTAAGATTACAATATCTGGGATATGAATTAGGAGCAATCCCACCATTAGGAGCATTTTTCTATGGTATTTTTAACCGGTTATTGTTACCATTTGGGTTACACCAAGTATTAAACACTTATTTATGGTTCCAACAACCAATTATTGGTCATTTAATGAACTACCAAGGAACAAACTTATGACAAATTGTTAATGGAGTTTTACAATGGACTGATTATTCAATTAATAAGGACGGTATCTTAACAATTCATGGTTGAACTTTAAACGGAGTTATTACAACTATGAATGGAGATATTACAGCCTTTTTAGGGAAACTATATGCTGATGCTAAATTTGGTTTAGCAGGAGGAAGTGAAATGTTCCAAGCGGGATTCTTCCCAATGATGATGTTTGGATTTGGATTTTCAGCTGGATTCATTGATTGAGCTGTCTCAATGAAAACATCATGAGATATGGCAACAATTTCGTCTAGTTTACAATCAGGAGTTTATAAAGTCTTAGGAAATCCATTCATGATTCTCCCAATTGGAGTACTGGAAGGGGCTGCTGACTTCTTTAGTTTTAAATACATTATTAAAAAAATGAATTTATCAACACCTGGCCGCGAAGATGAAACAGCAATGATTGCAAAATCATAAATGTTACCGTTGCAACAACAGCCGGAAATGTTAGTGTTCCGTTCCAAACCAACGGTGTTAATAAACGAATTGATATTCAAAAAGATCCAGAAGGACCATTAAAATTAGCACAAGTTATTTATGATGCCATTGGCCATGATAACTTAGTTAAAGTTGATAACTGTATGACAAGATTACGTTTGACAGTTGAAGACAATACTAAAATTGACCAGCAGACAATTAAAGATGCTGGTGTTGCCGGAATGGTTTTGGTTTCAAAAACTAAAGGAATTCAAATTATAAGCCAAAAAAAAAAAAAAAAAGTTGACATCATTTGATTTTAGTTTTTTAAGATATAATATAAATTTATTTAGAATAAAATGTTTTAAATTAGATTGAATCTTCAACAAGAAAAAACATAATATCACTTTAACAATTGTCACTAAAATAAGATGTAATAATATTTTAATTATAATTCTTACTTTTATTTATCAAATAATATGAAATTTGGTGGGGTGGTTGGGTTGTTAAGAAGAGAGGCCTTATATTATGAAAAAACTATTAAGTACTTTAGGAGTAATAGCAATCTTGGGTAGTACTATTTCAAATGTTATTACTAATGATTTCTATCACAAAACATTAGAACAAAATAATAGGAGTATTAAATTATGAGTTATTCGTAGAATTCAAGAAACCAATTGGTTTTGTGTCCCAACTGATATTCAAATGATTTTTGGATATTTTAATATTGCACGGAGACAAACTCAAATTTATAATGATTTAGGTGGAGTTGGTGAAAACGGATTACTTATTAATCAAAATTTAGTTAACTATTTAAATAATAATATTAGACCAGTAAATCAAAACATCAATTATGGTCTTGTCCAAATTCATACTAATTTTGGACATACTAGATCTGAACAACTATTATTTGAAAATTATGTATACGAATCATTATTTAATAATCATCCCCTTCTCTTTGGTTATAGCATTGAAAACGATGGGCATGCTATTCTGATTACAGGAATCAATATTAATGAAAACAACCCTGGCGAAACCCAATATACTTATCTTGAACCAGCAGATGGGGCACAAATGACATTTAAAAGGTGTAAATTGTAAATACCAACCGATAAAAAGTTAACTATTAATTTAGTTAACTTTTTTAAGTTAATTATTTTTTCTTATTCTTTTGCAAAGTATTTTAATACTGTTGAAGTTATTAATAAATTAGAAAAAAGTGTTGATAATTTACAACAAGTTAATTTAAAGTTTCGAAATTGAAAATTAGATAATAATCCAAATTTTATTAATTATAAAGTTGATAATAAATGATATATTGCAATTTTTAAAAATTATACAAAAGATTGATATATTGTTAATTTTTTAAATGCTAGTAGAAATGATAAAATTTTAGGTGAATTTTGTTTTGATGATACTTGTCAAAATCTTTATTTATCTAGTCTTAGAGAATTTTTTAAACGGGGTGATGTAAAAACAGTTTATCAATGAAATGGTATTAATAATCCAAATACGCCAGAAATCAACAAAAATACTGGTGATGTTATTTTTTGAACTGATAATGAATATCAAAATATCCGTTCTTTTTTATTAAAATATATTAATGCTATTATTCAAGAAAATATTAGAGTTCAAGTAATTATAATAATTATCCGTATACTGATGATTTAGGTTTTTTATTTTCTTTTATGAAAGAAAAAGACGATATTTTTAATTTTAGTGCTGAAACTTATAATTATTATCAGGGTAATTCACCTAATACTGGTAAAAAGGTTTTTGAATGGATGAAAGGTCAAATTGAGATTAATAAATTTTTAAAAGCATTTTTTACTCATGCATTGGTACCAGTGTTTCAAAATCGTAGTAATTTTATTGAAAGTGGTTATATTGATAATTTACAATATGATACTATTTTAATTAACTTTTTTGGTTTAAAATTAATTAATTTTAGAGATGTTTTAATTGATGAAAATAATGCTAATAAAAGTCAATTTGAAAAATTATTAAATAGTATGTTTATTGTTTCTCAAAATTTTTATAAAGATTATTTACGAACCATTTTTGATTTAGAAAATAATACTTATGTACAAGGAGATATAATAAAAAAATATGGTTTATTAGCAAATAATGGTTTTAAGATTTATCCTCGTTATTTTTATTTTTCAGATTGGAATGGCAACACTTTTTAGGACACTTTTTATGTAGACTTCTGATTTTTAAATTCAACTGGAGTTAAGTAATTCAAACTACCATGAATTCGGATATTGTTGTATCAATTAATGAAATTAAATAGTTCCAACTTTAATTGTTCTAAATTTTTAAATTTTCGACCATTAATAAATTCAGTTTTAAAAGCTTTATAGGTTGTTTCAGCTACTGCGTTATCGTAAGGGCAACCTTTTGCACTTAATGATCTTTTAATATTAAATGTTAATAAAATTTCTTCAATAATTTTATTTTTAAATTCATTACCACGATCTGTATGAAACAACCTAATTTGATTTAGTGGTCATGTTATTTTATAAAATGCCTGCTGAACTAGTTCAGCAGTTTTATTTGTTCCAGCGCTATAGCCAATTACTTCACGGTTAAATAAATCAATTAGTAAGCAAATATAATGTCATTTTGAACCAACTTGAACATAGGTTAAATCGCTCACAATAACTTCATTTTGTCTTTTATTACTAAACTCACGATTTAGAATATTACTATTTTGATCATTATTT
Source organism: Spiroplasma endosymbiont of Glossina fuscipes fuscipes (assembly GCF_049669535.1). Lineage (NCBI taxonomy): Bacteria > Bacillati > Mycoplasmatota > Mollicutes > Entomoplasmatales > Spiroplasmataceae > Spiroplasma > Spiroplasma endosymbiont of Glossina fuscipes fuscipes. The sequence continues at coordinate 721,099 of NZ_CP187162.1, read as the reverse complement.
ACAGGAGATTTATGATTGCGATATTTTAATTTAGTATATTTTGATACTAAATTATTTATTGCCATAATTCTTCTAATTTTTCGTCGAGATAAAATAATGTTCTTTCTTGCTAAAATAATTTTAATTTTTCTAGCACCATAAACTTTATAGCTTTCTTTAAATGCACTGATAACTTCATTTTCATAAATATTAATTTCAGTTTTAGTGTTCTTATTAATTTGATAATAATACTTTGATTTTGCTATCTTTAATATTTGACACATTTTCCTCACTGAATATTTGTCTTTATTGTTAGTAATTAATATTACTTTTTGCCGATTATCAGTGCTGCTTGCTTTAAAATATCATTTTCCATTCGTAATTGTTTGTTTTCTTTTCGCAACTGAATAAGTTCATTTTCTTCAACAGAGCGATTGTCTTTAGCTTTAAAAGAACCAGAATTCTCAATTTTTTTACTCATTGATAAAGAACTGCCTTTGAAATTTTATATTCGTTAACAATTTCAATATTACTTTTACCATTTTTATATAACATTACGATTTGTTTCTTGAATTCATCGGTGTACTGGTTTTTTGCCATTTTTATATTCCTGCTTTCCTAATAATTTTAGCTTATTTTTTTACAGTCTACATAAATATGGTCCAAGTTATTGTAACCTATCCATAGTAATAAATTTAGTTGTATTTTGACAGATAGAGGAAAAGAATTTTATAAATGAAAAACAATAGAGAAATCTTTTAAAATAAGAGTTTATTTTTGTGATCCTGGTAAACCAAAACAAAAAGCATTAGTTGAACGGATAAATAGAGATATAAGGCGATGGTTTGGAACAAATGAACCTTTGATTAACATTCGTACTAGATTAAAAAATGTTTTAAATATATTAAACGCTACCATTAGACCTTGTTTAGGTAATTTTACATCAAAGCAATATTTTAAAAAAATATTTGTTCATTAATTAGTTAATGTATATAATAAAAATAATAAAATCTATTAATTATTTTTGTGTTTAACAAATTATTTTCAGCACTTTAATAATATAATTAGGTTTAGTAAAGGAGAAAAAAATATTATGTATGATAAAAATAACAAAATTATTGTAAAAATAACAAATATTACTCCCTATGGTGCTTTTTGTAGAGCAGGAAAGGCTGATGGTTTAATCCATATTAGTGAAGTTTCAGATTATTTTGTTAAAGATATTAAAGATTTTTTTGATATTGGTGATGAAATTGAAGTTAAGGTGCTTGATTTTAATACAGTTAGAAAACATCTTAAATTAAGTTATAAAAATTGTCACCCTGAATTATTAAAAAATGATGATAAAGAAATTCAGGAAATAAAAACAGCATTCCAAAACTTAAATAAAAAACAAGATAAAACAGACAATATTGAAAATATTAGTAAAACAAACGAAAATGAATAAATTAATAAAAATATAAAAAAGTAAAAAATAGTTTTATACTATTTTTTACTTTTTTATTGTATTTCATAATTAATATGTTAATATAATTATAACTTTTTATCGTTTAGTTTTACAGTATACAAGGCAATGAAATTAGTAACTATATTCAAACTGATGGTGAATTAGTTGGTTTTGATGAAGAGTCTGACTTTAATAAAGATGCTTTGCAAATTGCTATTGAAAATGAAAAAGTTGATAAAAATATGAGTTAGTCCACTCATTGAAATTGAAAGTGCAATTGAAGAAATTGGTGGGGCTCATATTGATGGTCACATTTCGGCACAAGTCATATTTTCTCATTCTAGTATAAATCATCTAATTTTAACTTTAATAATTTATGTTGGTGGACAATGTTGATTAACTGGGAATTGACCACATATTTGATTTATGACTGGTCAAATTTTAAGTTTTTATAAAAAGTAAAAGCAAATAAAGGAGAAACAATAATGAAAAAAATACTACTATTTTTATCAAGTGGTTTATTAGCAACTACGACTGCTAGTTATTTAATTAAAGAAAATATTGTTACCAGACAAAATAATATTGTAATTAACATTCCGCCGACTGAAAAATACAACGATAATTTAGCAAGTGAAAGTGGGGAAATTAAATGATTAATTTCAACAAAATGAATGGATTTAACAGCTTATACAGGAATAAAATCAACAGTGGGAATTGGGATGTTTACTCATGCTAAAGGTGAACATAGTCTACAGTATATGGACCAATAACTGACAAGAAAATTGATTATCAAATTATTTTAATATTGTTGAAGAAAGAGAAACAATTGGTTCAGCTGAATTATATGCTTGAATTGGTGCAAAAGTTGAAACAATGACAAACAAAAAATAAGACATTTAATGTTACGAATTCACTTTTATGGTTCTGGTAATTATGCTGCTACTGGTAGTAGGCCTTGGGGAAGAATATTTTCTGGTGATATCTTTAATATAATATGAAGATAAAAAAATAAAAAATTCGAAGTTAACTTCGAATTTTTTATTTTCGTTTTTTTTGATAATTATAAACTGATGTTAAAACACAACTTTGTGGTGCTCATTTTGTTAAGGTTTTTACCATCTTATTAACGGCTCCTGTTATAATATAATTTTTTCTTTTTGTCTTTAAACCTAGCATTAAACTTTTTCGAGCATATGTTGCTATTTTCATCACTTTCACTGTTGAATGATATTTTGCATCTTTTTGATTACTACTTCGATTTCAGAAATCTGTTTTTAATGGACCAGGACATAAAGTAATTACCCGAACAAGTGATTTTGTTTTCTTTAATTCCGTATTAATTGCGACTCCCAAACTTCAAACATAAGCTTTTGAAGCATAATAACTAGCAAAAACAGGAGCAGGGGTAAAGGCTGCTAAACTACCAATATTTAAAACACGCCCTTTATTTTGATCAATAAAACGTTGAACAAATAATTTAGTTAAGATATGTAAAGCTTTAATGTTTAAATCAACCATATTCATTTCTTGTTCTAAACTTGATTCATTAAAATAACCTCACACCCCATAACCAGCATTATTTATTAAAAGGGTTACATTTTCTGTTTTTACATCAGCAAACAACTGATAAACATTAACTGAATTACTTAAGTCATAATTTAATGTTTTAATTGCTTGGTTTGGATATTTTTCATGCAAAACAGTAAGCGATGTTGTATCACGAGCAACGGCAATAACATTATAACCAAGTTTTAATAGTTCTTCACAATAACAATAACCTAAACCTTTACTAGCTCCTGTTACAACTGCTCATTCTGAATTATTTATTATTTTTTTAGCCATTTTATTTTTCTTCGCTTTCTAATTTTGGCTTTTTAATCACGGTCATATCAAATAATGCTTTTCGATTTAAATAAATATAATTTCCAGCAGCTACCAATGATAAAATTGTTGCTAAATACATTGGAATCATAATAATTTGATTAACTCAACCAAATTCATCTCATTGTCCAGTTTTTAAGCTTTCCCCGCCAAACATACGAAAACCAATAAAAAATAAAATTGTCATTCCAAACATTTCAACTGCTGCTCGAACACGACCCAATTGATTAGCTGCCATTATTACTTTTTGTGACGCTAAAATTTGACGAACAACATCAATTACAAAGTCACGAGCAATTAGCACAACTGTCATTCAAACCGGAATAATATTAGCACAAGCAAAAACAATTAAAACCGTGTTTGTTAATAATTTATCTGCAATTGAATCAAAAAATTTTCCAAAAGTAGTAACTTGATTATAACGACGGGCAATATAACCATCTAGTAAATCAGTTAAACTACCAATAATAAATAATAATCCAGCAATCAAATAACTAATCGGTAACGAGTAGGTCACATTAGGTCCTTTAATTGTTAACCATTGATCTCAGCCATGATATAGTGATGTCCCCGGAAATGGAACAATTACCATGAGAACAATAATAATTGGTATTAAAAAAATTCGAATTAATGTAATACGGTTAGCTCAATTCATTTTAATTCCTCTTTTCTAAAAATATTCTTTTTCTGACAATTTAATATTACTTACATATTATATTATATAAATGTATAATATTAAAGAAAGTTTTTGAGGTGAACAACGAAAATGACACAAGAATTAATCCAATTATTACAACAAAAACAATTAACAATAGCAGCCTATGAATCAATCACTGGTGGTCTTTTTAGTCATCTTTTAACAAATATTCCTAATGCTAGTCAAGTTTTTTTAGGAAGTATTGTTACTTATACCAATGATGTTAAAGTTAACATTGGTCATGTACCAGCAAGTATAATTACACAATATGGTGTTGTTTCAAAACAAACTGCAGAAGCAATGGCGATTGCTTGTCAAAATCAATTTAACAGTGATCTTGCCGTTAGTTTTACTGGTAATGCTGGTCCTGGCAAATTAGATCAATTGTCAATTGGAACAATCTTTGCTACTATTGTTCATCAAAACCAATCAAGCACATTTGAATTATCCTTAAATCCAACTTGATCACGCGAAAAAATAAAACTTATTGCAGTTCAAACAATAATTAACCATCTTTTACAAATTATTTCAAAATAAGAAAAGGAATAATCAATTAAAATAGATAAAACTAATTAGAAAGGAGTGTTGCAAATGGAAAAAGATAATAAAACAAATTCTGATAACATCAAAACTATCGACGAAGATGAAATTCTAAAAAATGTGATGAAAGAAATTGAAAAAGCATATGGTAAAGGTGCCATTATGAAATTAGGAGATAAAAGTAACTTAACCATTGAAGCGATTTCAACAGGTAGTTTATTGCTTGATGAAGCAATTGGGATTGGTGGATATCCAAAAGGACGCATCATTGAAATTTTTGGTCCAGAATCATCTGGAAAAACAACATTGTCATTACATGCCATTGCTGAAACACAAAAAAGGGGAGGAAGAGGTGCTTTTATTGATGCTGAACATGCTTTAGATCCAAATTATGCCAGAAAATTAGGTGTTAACATTGATGAATTAATTATTGCTCAACCTGATTCTGGTGAACAAGCATTAGATATTTTAGAAACACTAGTTAAATCAAATGCGATTGATTTAGTTGCTGCATTAGTACCAAAAGTAGAATTAGATGGTGAAATGAGCGATGTTACCATTGGTGCCCAAGCACGATTAATGAGTAAAGCATTACGAAAATTAAATGGCGCTATTAATAAAACAAATTCCATTGTTATTTTTATTAATCAAATTCGTGAAAAAGTTGGCGTTTTCTTTGATAATCCCGAAACAACGGCGGGTGGTCCTCCGACAGTTCATACTAAAACATCTTGACCGACCGCTTGGGTTTTAAGATTATTCAAATCACTAGCATTTCCTGTTAATTCAGTAATGATAATGTTGTTATTATTAATAAGCTCATTAATAAGTTTCTGACCCAGTTTTCCCTGAGCACCAAGTAATAAAATTTTCATAATATTCCTCCTTAGAAAATATCTTAACATATTTTATTATTATAAAAGCAAGAAATCAATAAATAAAAAAGTGAATATTGATACCTACTTGTAATAATATTGTTAAGTTATATGATATTATTATCAGTAAAATATTATCAATTAGAAAGGAAGCAAACTATGAATCCAAAATTTAAAGCCTTATTTCAACCATTTGCCTTTCCAAACGGAGTGACAATTAATAACCGAATTGTTATGAGCCCAATGACCACTTTTTCTGGTTTTGAAAATGGAAAATACACCCTTGATGAATTAAATTATTATCAAGCACGCGCTAAAATTTTAGGAATGATAATTGCTGGGTGTAGTTATGTTAATCGAAATGGAAAAGCTTTTATTGGTCAACCAGCAATTGACGATGATAAATATATTCCAAGTTTAGCAAAATTAGCCAATATTATTCATCAAAAAATAGTCTTGCCATTATGCAAATTCATCACGGCGGACGTCAATGTACAGCTGCAACATTACTTGATAAACAACCATTATCTGCTAGTGCTGTTAATTCTTTACGACCAACAGCAATTGAACCACGTGCAATGACTAATGAAGAAATTAATACCATTATTGAGGATTTTGGTAATGCTACTTTACGAGCAATTAAAGCTGGGTTTGATGGAGTAGAAATTCATAAAGCCAATACTTATCTTATTCAGCAATTTTTTTCACCACATTCAAATCAACGAACAGATCAATGAGGTGGTAACTTAACAAAACGAATGGCATTTCCGTTGGCAATCGTTAAAAAAGTTAGTGCTATTATTAAAACACATGCGACAAAACCATTTATTCTAGGCTATCGAATTTCACCAGAAGAGATTGAAGAACCAGGAATTACCTTAGAAGACACTTATGAACTAATGGATGAATTAATTAAATTTTCGTTAGATTATATTCATATTTCATTATCATATTTATGACGAAAAAGTATGCGTAATAAAACTAATCCAACCCCACCAATCAGCAGTATTTTACAGCGTTATCAAGGGAAGATTCCTTTAATTGGTGTTTGGTGGTATTTGTACACCAGAAGATGCTTTAAAAGGACTAGAAAACGGGTTATCATTGATTGCTATTGGTCGACAACCAATTATTGATCCCCAATGACTAACAAAAGTGGCAATTGGAGCAGAGCAAACAATTAATACCGCTCTTAACTTAGCAAACATTAATGAATTGGTCATTCCCCAACCTTTAATTGATCTTTTTGTCGAAGATGGTCAAAATTGAAAAATCAATATTATTGATATGCCAAAATAGTTCAACAAAAATTAAAAATTATCATTTTTTATGTAACATAAAACTTTTTGATTTATTTTTTACATAAAATAATTTGTTAAATTAAAAAATATTTGCAAAATTTTTGCAAATAAAATATAATACTTATGTAGTTAAACAAGTTACATAAAGACTAATTAGTTATTAATATGGTCCAATCTTAATAATTAATTATGTTTTTAATTATATGTTTCCCTTGTAAAAGACTACAAAACTATGTTGTAATTTCAATTCAATACACTTTATAATTGTATAATCATTTAACGGTCCAAAATGTTGCTTTTATTATTAATAAAAGTAGTTTGTTTATAAAATTATTAAAATAATAAAATATAATTGAAATTACTACAAAAAATCTATATGTTGCCTTTGAGCGCTTTACTTTAGTTAAAGCGCTTTTTTATAGTAAAATTAAACAGATAAGTTTATAATTATTTTAAAGAACATTAATTAAGAGGGGAATTCATAAATGCAAGATGGATTAGAAAAACAATTAGAGCACAATTTAAAAGGGTCAGAACAAGCAATGTTTGATGCTTTACTAAAAAGCTATTATTTAGATGATGACCAATTAGATTATTTGCACAAATATTACCGCCCAATTTTTACCTTTGCTGATAATGAAGATTGTATTTGTTTAAGCAAACAAAAGTATGAAACTTGTTGCAAATCAAAAGTATTAAATTCAGAAAAAAAACGAAAAGAATATATTTCAATTTTACAGGCAGTAGGGGATCCAACCTTAAAAGAACCATATCTTCAACAAGAAACAGCCCATTATCAACGTGTTTTACAAGAATGTTCAAATCAAACATGTATCTTACAAGATTGCAACAATAAAGTAGCACAACATAACCTTTATCCACTTAGTACAAGTAAAAATTGTTATTATTTAAATCGTTATCATTCAAAACATTTTTTTAAAAATATTAAAACACCGTTTTTAGATGTAACAGACGAAAAACAGGTTCCTTATTCATTTAATGTTTTTTGTCAAAATCATCTTAATGAATATTTAACCCAAGAACAAGAACTTTCGCCTCAATTAGCAGCTCTTTTAATAAATATCAATGATAACTTAATTGATCATCAAGTACTTTATCAAACTTATTTAGACTTTTATCATCATTTAACTGTTGCTGAACAAGTAATTTTAACCTTTAAATTACGTCGAATTATGAAATTACATTTAATTTATGAATTAGAACTATATCGTTTAATTAATGATCTTGATAATAAAAATCGTAATTATGTCATTAAAAAGATTATTTTACCAAAAGAAATTTATTCTATTACTTGAAATGATATTTTATTAGCGCAACTAACACCAATTACATTCCAAGCTATTAACTCACCTAATAATCCATTTTTACCGAATAAAATTTTATATAGTCGGTTGGTTAATCATAAAAAAAATGGAGAGGTTCATTTTATCTATCATAAAAATAATCGAATTTTTAATACTTACTTCACTGAATGAGAAGAAAAAATCAAAAATGAAAAGCAATGACAAAACTTTATTTCTAGTCTTATTATTAATCAAGGAACGCATTTTTTAATTGATAAAAAATACTATGATAAATTAAACCAAAAAACAAAAGAATTAATTAATATTTATTACTATAATCGGTTTGAACAACCACGAAATTCAGCTGAAGAATTGATGCTACAAACCTTTATTAATAATTTTAATAAAGGAATTAATATTTTAAAATAGAAAGTGGATGACAATGACAACATTAGGATGAATTATAATTGCTATTTTTCTTGCTTTATTAATTATTTTTATTAGCTTTTTTATATGGTTTTATCATAAAAAGCAACATTTATTCTATGAAATTTATAAACAATTAGAAGTAGACAATCAAGAATACATTAATAATAAATTTTCAATGTTAGCATTACAAGAAATTAGTGTTAAATTCAAATTACAACCTGGTGAAAAAGTTTTTGGTAATACACTCGTTACGATTTACCTTCATCGTCAAACACCAAAAGTTCCTTATCAGACTCAATCAAAATATCATATTCCTTTTGATAACGGTATTAGTGTTGGCTATGGTGATGGTAAAAAGATTAAATTAATTGAACAAGTGCCATTCCAAACGGGTCATCTTTTTATTACCAACCAATGAATGTTAATTATCAATAACGACATTACAACAATATGAGATTTAAAAAAAATTGATAATCTTGAATTAAGCATTTTTCGCATAAATAATACTTTACTACAAGGGTTTTATTTATACATTGAACAAAAACGTTTTATGATTATTGTAAAAGGTTTTGAAATTCCATATTTAATCTATAAGGTGTGAAAAAATAATGGCTAGTTATTGAATTGGAATTATTTTATTTGTAAGTATTTTGGGGTTAGCAATTATTATTGTTTTAATTTTAGCATTATTTCAACAACAAAAAATTAAGCAATTTAAACAAAAGAACCAAGCATTACAAACTGACATTGATCATAATCTTTCATTTTTAAATAGTTCATTAACTGAAATTACAATTAGCTATGAATTGCCTAAAAACGAAAGATGTTATTATCATGATAAAGTTAATGGTTATGAAATTGTAAAGAAAAAAGAACTTGATCAAAACGGATATTATTTAAGACCACCAATTAATCTGCAATATCATATTGAGAATCTCCCGGGTTATCTAAATCTTACTTCTGTTTCAGGAAGTGAAACGATTAGTGGCGACATTTATGTCACTAATCATCGTTTAGTAATTACTGCAAAGCAACAAAATTTGATAATTTGATTACGGGATATTAATTTTGCTTTACCCAGTGTTTTTAATCTTAATGGCTTATATCAAATTGGTTTTTTTATTAGTACAAATGAAAAAATTTACCGTTTTATTACAAATGATGTTAAAATATCAATGACAATTTTTAAAGTATGACAACAGAAAGGGATATAACAAATGACAATGCATATTATTTTAATTTTTAGTTTAATTCTAATGCTTGCATTATATACCTTTCATATTTTATTTTTTTTACATTATCAAAGACAAAAAGAAAACATCCATTTTACTAGCGAATACCGATGAAAACAAATGTTAATTTTCATCTTTGTGACAATTTATTTTATCTTAACACCAATCAATGTGTTTATTATTGTTGGTTATATCTTATTAATGACCTTAACAAATATTCCTAACATTCTAGTTTATTTATATGTTATTATTGCAATTTGTAATTATGTTTTAATTCTCAGCTACTTAATTATTCAAACTCTAGTTAATAATAGCCTATGAATTAAAGTTAATGATCACACAATCTTCTTTCTAGACGAAGAAATTGCCTTAACTCAAATTATTGGAATTGATATAAATGGTTTTTTTAACAAAGTTCTTTATACTCTTGATGGTGAAACAGAAAAAAAGTAATTATTGGAAAAAAAACATTTCAATTTCTTGAACAAATTAATGTTACAAATTAAAAGAGATTACTTATCGGGAAAACAAATAATCTCTTTTTTCTGTTTGGAAAACAAGAATAATTATTTTGGCGAAAATAAGGGTTTATTTAAAATTATTTTATAAGAGATAACCTAACGGGGAGAGATAGTAGTGTTTAATAAAGCAAAAACTAATAAAAGGGCAATATAATACTAATTATGATATTTTCAATTAAAAAAACTTAGAGCTTATTTTTTTAATTGAAAAGTAACTACCGATTGTATTTGTAACAATTCCTCAATCACTCAAAGAATTTGCAACGTATTTTTCATTTATTTTTTTAAAATTATCGAATATAACTTTAATTAAAATATCAATATCACTTTCACTAATATTTTTGTTTCAACCGCTATGACCTTCTTTATAAAAATTAATGATTTCTTTTTTGATTATATATAAAAATTTTTGATAATTATTAAAGAATTGTTGATAGGTTTGACTTATCTTTTTTCATTTGAAGGAATCAATTCTTATTTTGTAATATTAACAAAATTCTTTTTCCTATTTTAAATGCTACCATTTTAAGTTATAATAAGAATAAATATAAAAAGAGTAGGGGAGTTTTACAATGGGAGTACCAACATTTTGTCCAGTTCATATGAAAATTCATGAATGTCCAGAAAACAGTAATAAAGCCATTTCAAGTGCAAATGAAACAAAAATTAAAGCTAAAATGGCACGTATGCTAAACCCAACGGCTACTACTGAACCAGAAAAAACACAACAGCCGGAAAAAGGAACAATTCAATATATTTTAGAAAATGCGAAAAAAAATAATAATACAATTAAAAATAAACTGGGACTGGAAAACGAAGAGGGGAGAAGTGTTGGTATTGATGAAAATGATATTAAAGCTAAAATGGCACGTTTGCGAGCATCAGTTAATGGGACCCAAAGTAATCCAAATTCTGACTCAGGTTCCCCTACTTCTAATCAACAAGGATCTGGATTACAAGAAATAATTGACCATGCTTATCGAATTAATCGTGGTATTGAGCGAATTAAAAGTCCAGAAGAAGAACAATTAACAGCAACAACAAATAGTAGGACAAAAACAGTTAAAAATGGTTCTAATAAGACTATTTCTGCTACCAAAAAGCCGAAACCAAAAACAACTAATGCTAATAATTCCACAACTAAAACAAAAACAAATAATAAAACCGTTGTCTTAACAACTGATGAAATTGAAGATTTAATTGAAAAAGCAGTTACTAAAGCAATGGCAAAAGAGAAAGATAATAAAAAGAAAAGGGGTTCTTAATTGTCTCTAATAAGGGTAAATCAGGAAACTCTGCTAACGGATGAACAAGATTTGGAACATCTTCTGGGCGAATTAACGTAATTCCCATTGGTTTTTTTAAATCACTAGCAATTTTTGCTAAACATTCATCAATCGAAGCAACCTCAATTTGATTGGTATAATGCGTACTAACATGATTAACAACTTCTAAATTAGGATAAATTTCTTTTGCCTTATATAATGGCATTGGACTATTAATTCCTAATTTTCGTGCTGCATAATTTGCTGTTGTAACAATTGCTCTTCGTGACGGTGAAGAAACCACTAATGGTTTTGTTTCCCATTGTGGATCTAATGCTTGATGACAACTAGCAAAAAAACTATTCATATCGATATGAAAAATAACCTTCATAACAAAACTCCCCTACCCTATTCTTATAAACCAAATGGACCAGTATATTTATAAAGCCGTTTAAAAATAAAATTATAACCAAATAAATAGGTAAATTGTACCCCACGAGCATAACTACGAGCAATAATTCAATCATCATATAATTCAGGAAATTCTTTTTTAACAAATGGCCGCATTTCTGTTTCATACAAATTTTCTAAGTTTTGTTTAAAATGACCATTAAAGCTTAATAAAATTAAATATGCCCCAATGATAAAAATTAAGATTAAATTTAAAATGCCATAATGTTCAATGAAATAAAAAAAATTAAGATCTAATAAGTTTGGATTTACTTTCGTTAAAACATAAAAAACAATAATAAGGATTGATAGTATGAAAAATAAAAATAAAAATAACGGTGGTGCTAAATACAATAAAAAATTCATTGTTTGTACATGACGATTTTTCAAATGTAATTGAGTGGCAAAAAAAGTCCGTCCTAAAACATAATCTAATCCCATCCCTGATAAAAAATAAGACTGACTATATAATTGTAAATCATTAATATAAAATGTTTTCTTTTTATAAGAATTAGTAATTAACACTTGATGTGGTTTTCGTACTACTTTTAACCCACTAATTTTCTTTTTGGTTAAATAACGATCAATCACTTCTAAAGATGTCATTGTTTGACTAGGAGTATTATTTAAATTTGGAATTGGTACTAAAATATTTCGATAAGAAATAACTAAAAAAATTAACACAATAATATTAATTACAACAAAAAATCCAATTAAAATAAAGGCAATTTCACTATTTCCTAATATCATTTCAATCATCCTTTGCTTGTACTTATTTATCATATTATAACTTGAAAATAACAACATTAATAGACTCTATTAATAAAAATTAGTTTTTTTCACAAAACAAAAACTGATGTTTCTAGGCGATTAAAAGTTATTTTACCCACCAGCTTTATTTTGGGTTGTTTCTTCTATTAATTCAATTTCACCTGCATTTATTTTTTGTAATCGTTTCTTAACAATTTCTGATAATGAACTCAAGCTACCATTGTTTAACTTCATTTGTAACATTTTTTTTCGTTCTTCATTATTTGGATCAGCGGCTAATTTTAACAATCGTAATCGTTGTTCATAACTTAAATGGTCAGGGTCTAAAACATCATTCTCGTTAATAAAAATTGCTTCTTCTTTACTGATTGCAATATTTTTCTTTGCATTTTTCAAGATATCACTCATCACAGGATTTTGGTCCATTGAATTTTCATCAGGAATGGTTGTTATTTTTCCTTCTATAAAAGTTAAATTCTCCTGATTTTGATCAGTTGCTAAATCATTAACTTCTGGTTTCCCAATACCTTCTCCTTGCACTTTTAACAGTAAATCAGCATTATTAAAGTATTTCTTTTCCGGATAAATTTCATCACCACCAGCACGAGGTGTTGCATCCAATACAACTTTTGCTGGTTTATTAAGTAATTCTTCTAATGTTTCAGGAACAAGAAAACTATATTTTCGACGACCTTCAACACGAGGTTCTTGTACTCGATTACGAAGAACATCTAATTTCCGTGTAATTAAATTAGTTTTTGATTTTTGTCAACGATCATAAATTTGATTAACATCCAAAACTGGTTCAAGGGTATCATTTTCATCAAGTGGAACAAAGCGATTTTCATTGTTTAAATTTAATTCATCTAAATCATTTAACTCTTCTGATTGATCAACTTCAACTATTTTTTCCGATCGATTTGATAATCTTTCAAGTTCCTCACCTGTTGCTAATTCATCATAACTATCATTATTATTAAAAATCTCGTTATCCTGGTTTTGATTAACATTAAATTTATTATTATAATATGAAAACGTTTCATAATCATCAGTGGTTTCAACATTATTGATAATATTTCGTTCCAAATGATGTTCATCAATATTTGTCTTACCAATTGACATTGGACGTTTTGACGGATCAAATTCATTTGGATCATAATCATCTCAATAATCAATGACTTTTTTCATATCCCCCATTATTAAAACCCCCATATGTTTTTACTTATATATTATACTACAATTTTAACTTGAAAAAAAGACCCCATAATTAAAACTATTTTTATCATTTAAAAAGACTGGGTTCTAATCAGTCTTTTTAAAAAATGCATTTATATTCATTTTGTTAAGCATTTATACTAAACATTTATTTTATTTAATATCAAACTACACTTATTACTCTATATAATAAATTGTAAACAATGAACCTAAGTAAACTAAATCTTTTTAAACTTGACACAAAACAGACATTACTCCAAATACTTCACTTAAAATATCTCCAAAATGAGGAATATATTTAGTTATTTGACTAGCAACTTTTGTTCTGCAACGTTATCTTTTCATATATTCTTTTGAGCCTCAGAAAGTTTAGGAACATCTTCTATAATTTCACGTTTTATTCGCTTTTTTCAATCTTTTAAATTATATAATCATAATTGTGCTTTTGGATCATTAACAAGAATATCATTGATTTTTTTCAAATTAACTTTTAATTTTAATAAAAAACCTTCACTAAGACTCAAAAGTTCTTCTTTTTTTATAATTTCAACATCATTAATATTTAAATTAGGATATTGAACTTTAATTCTATCAAAAATATAATTATTATTGTTATCTTCAATGATTCCTAGACCAACTTTTTCTCACTTTATTAAATCACTTTTAAAATCATCATTTAATTTTTTAACATATGAATTTGAATATAATATTGTGTCATTAGGGACAATGGAAGCATTAAAATGATCAATATTCATAGAAATCACAGAAGTATATAATCTATAATTAATTTTTATTCTTTTGTCTCTTTAGAACTGTTTTTATATACCTCAATAATTTCATTTCAATGATCTCATATAGCTTCCCCAAGAGCATAGTCAGGCGAATTAACATATATTCCGGTTATATTTTTTTTAGCAAATTCTAGAAAAGTGTTACTAAATAACCGTTTATCGTTCTTATTTGAATAATAAATGTGTGCTAAATTTTCAAAAGTTTCTGGTTTTAACAAAAGCTCAAAATAACTAAAATTATCGTCTTTATCAGTTTCAATTCCCACTAATTATTAATACACTTACTAAACTTAAAATTTTTTTCATAACTATTCCTTTCTCTTATGTTGTTTTGTTTAATCCCTAACCATCAACTATTACAATTATTATATATCTTTTATTATGAAAATAATTTTCACAATAACTTTTGCAAAATTAAAAAACATCAATTAATAAAATTTATAATCTCTTATTACAAAGATTTGTTTTATTAATTGATGTTTAAGATTACATTTGCAAAAAATTAATAAAGTTCTTCAAAAAAACTATTTAGCTCGTTTCATTGAATTCATTACTTTTTTAATGTCTGCTTCAGAAGGCTTTCTCCCCATTTGCATATACATTGCCCGAATTTGTTTTTCAGTAATTGGAGGATTATCACGTAATTGTTTTTGAACAATTTTTTTTGTAATTAAAAACCCTAATACCCCACCAATAACTAAACTACCAATTCCTATAATAAGTCCTGCTCATCAAGGCATTTAAAATTCCTCCTTTTATAATTCTATTAACTACCCTATAATTTCTATAATATTTTAACATATTTTAAGATATTAATTAAGTATTATCCTGATATTTCACCTCAAAAAGCAAAAGAATTACGAAATTATACTCATATATCAATGATATTAAGGTTATTTTCTAATTTATGGACACTAATATTATTATCTTGTGTGATAAAAAAGAAAATATTGCCTTCCAAATTATCTTCTGTTTGTTGTCCAGTAATAAGAAGATTGTTTTCCCAAAAATTAATTGATTGAACAGTTAAAACAACATTATCATTTATACTCGTAAGCTTTGTTATTAATATTAAATCATTAGTTAAAATATTATTACGATATAAACTACCATCATTCAAAAGCAAATAAAAATAACGGCTATCGTCTCATGCCGGACTAGCAGTTAAACCAACAATACTTTTATTTTCAAAAATAGTTTCAACAACTAATGTTGGTTTTAAAGAGTTTGTCATTCGATATAAAACCAAATCTATTGCAATATATAAATAGTTATTAATAACCATCATTAGAACATTTTTAGTTTCATCATCTCAAAAAGAAGCAATAATATCTCATTGATAATTATGAAAACGAATTAATTTTTTAGTATTATCTTCTGAAAAAGTAACCACTAAATATTCCCTTTCAAGGAATGAACAACTAGCAAAAATTTCATTAAGTTGCAATTTATCATCAAAAATAACGGTTTGTTCATTTTTTAATAAATTATAATAGGTTAAATAAATCCCTGTTTGGCCGTGTTTCTGATACAAATAATATACAAGAAGTTCTCCTGTTCCTGACTGTGAAAAATTAATACATTTTATCACTAATGACTGGGGTAATAATATTTGTTTAATTTTTGTAATTGTCAAACCATCTATTTTATAACAAATAATATTTTGATTAAAATACTCAAAAAAATAAAGTTCTTCTTTAAACTTATTTTTTTTACGATAACTATTATTTGTTAAATCACCAAGTTTAGTGATCATATTTGGTGCAAAATGATATATTCCATTATTTGTTACTAACAACATTTTCTCATCCGTTGACATTTTGTTTCCTTCTTTATCTTAATTATTTCCATTTTAGTTTAATTCCTAATTCATCTAATTGCTTTGAATCAACTGAACTTGGTGCCTCGGTCATTGGATCACTTCCGGAAGCATTTTTCGGAAAAGCAATTACATCACGAATTGAATCACTATTTGTTAAAATCATTGCTAATCGATCAAGACCAAAGGCAATACCTCCATGTGGTGGCACACCATAATTGAAAGCATTTAGAAATCAACCAAATTTACTTTCAATTTCTTTGAAACTTAATTGTAATGATTCAAACATTTTTTGTTGAATCTCACTTTGATGAATTCGAATACTTCCCCCACCAATTTCATAACCATTTAATACTAAGTCATAAGCATTGGCACGTGCAGTTGCTAAATTTTGTTCAAAATTATTTAAGTATTCTGTTGTTGGCGCAGTAAAAGGATGATGGGCCGCTTCATAACGGTTTGTTTCATCTGATCATTCATATAATGGTCAATTAACAATTCATAAGAAATGATATTCATTGGGTGGAATTAAGGTGAACATCTTTGCTAATTCAACTCGAACTGCTCCTAATGCTTGGCAAGTAACAGTCTTTTCATCACTAACAAAAAAGAACGTTCCAGTTTGATTATTACTAATTTTTAATAATGCCATTTTTTCAGCATCACTAATAAATTTTGCAATTGACCCTTCTCATTCATTATTTTCTTGTTTAACTCATGCTAATCCTTTTGCTTTATTTTGTTGTGCAATTCGAGTTAATTCCTCAACTTGTTTTTTTGTTACTAAATGCGGAATAAAAATTCCTTTTAAACTAAGATTATTTTGTAAGGCACTAGCAAAAATACTAAAAGTTGTTTGAGCAAAAATAGTTCTTGCATCAAACAATTGTAAATCATATCGTGTATCTGGTTTATCTGTTCCATATTTTTCAATTGTATCATCATAATTCATTTGCAGAAATGGTGTTTTGATTTTAACTTTCATTACTTCAGCCATAATAACCTGAAACAATGCTTCGACTAACGCAAAAATATCTTCTCGCTCAACAAAACTCATTTCTAAATCTAATTGCGTAAATTCTGGTTGCCGGTCACTTCGTAAATCTTCATCACGAAAACACTTTGCAATTTGAAAATACTTATCAAATCCAGCTAACATTAGTAATTGCTTAAATAACTGCGGTGATTGTGGTAATGCATAAAAATTATGTAAACTTTGCCGTGATGGGACTAAAAAATCACGAGCTCCTTCTGGCGTTGATTTATTTAAAATTGGTGTTTCAATATCAATAAATTTTTGTTCTTGTAAAAATTGACGAATTGTATTAATTAAATGATTCCGTAACATAATTTTTTGTTGCATTACTGGTCGTCGTAAATCTAAGTAACGATACTTCATTCGCACATCTTCTAACGCATCAGTAACATCATTGATTATTAAAGGCGTTGTCTGTGCTTTTGATAAAATTGTTACTGCTGTTACACTAATTTCAATTTCCCCTGTTTTTAACTCTAAGTTTTTATTTTTTCGTTCAACAACATTCCCTTCAACACGAACAACAAATTCATTACGAATACTGTTTATAATTTCATACTGAGGATGTTCGGGTTGAACAACAATTTGTGTAATCCCCTCGCGATCACGTAAATCTAAGAAAATAATGCCCCCCATTCGGCGATTTTTAGCCACTCATCCTTCTAAAACAACTTTTGCTTTAACATTTTTTAATGTTAATTTCCCACAAGTGTGTGTTCTTTTCATTATTTATTCTCCTTACTTAAAAATGTAATAATTTTTTCAAATTTAACTTCTTGCTCTTTTCCAGTTGTTTGATTTTTAATTTTAACAACATTTTTCTTCAATTCCTCATCACCAATAATAATCGCATTCTTCGCTTTTAATCGTTCTAATGATTTAAACTGTGCTTTAACACTTCGCGATAAATAATCACAATCAGCACGAAAGCCGCTTCCACGCAATAGTAATAATAGTGATGATGCAAAATAACAGGCATGATCAGATAAACAAATTAAATAAACATCTAAATAAGGTTCATCAGCTAACTTAATTTCATTTTCTGCTAAAGTTAATAATAATCGTTCTAATCCTAAGGCAAAACCAACTGCCGGGTAATCTAAACTAGGTTCAAAACTACTTACCAATTGGTCATATCTTCCCCCACCTAATAAAGTCAATTCTCGTTCTTGCTTATTAACTACAACTTCAAACACAAGAGAAGTATAATAATCTAATCCTCGTACTAATTTATGATCTAATACAAATGGAATTGCTAATTTTGTTAAAATATTTTGTAAATTATTAAATTCCGTTTGATCACTTTCTGTTAAATAATCATAAATTTTTGGTGCTTGATCAAATTTTTTATTATCAATTTTACAATCTAATATTCGCAATGGATTTTTTTCCACCCGAATAGCACAATCAGCACATAAATCTTGTGTTTTTAAAAACGTTTTTAAAACTGTAATGTATTTTGACCGTTCTGTCCCAACTGCTAAATAATTTAATTTTAAAGCAAGATTTGACAAACCAAGCGCTTTTAAAAGATTATAACCAAGTAAAATCACTTCAACATCTAATAAATAATTTTTAACTCCAACAACTTCAACACCAAACTGATTAAATTGTCGTAATCGTCCGTGTTGTGGTCGTTCATAACGAAACATACTACCAAAATAGAACAATTTTAATGGTAATTCATATTTCCCATATAATTTTTCTTCCAAAATACTACGAATCACAGGTGCTGTTGCTTCTGGACGTAACACAAATTCTCGTTCTTTTTTATCTAATAATTCAAACATTTCTTTAGTCACAATATCAGTTTCATTTCCAACAGCACGAACAAATAAATCCTTTGCTTCAAAGATTGGTGTTCTAATTTCATGGTAATTATACTGCATCACAATATCTCGTAAAATTAATTCTAATGCACTTAATTCACTAGCTTTTTCATAATAGATGTCTTCGGTTCCCCGTGGTTTTTGAATATTCATAACTTTCTTTCCTCTCTAAATAAAAAACTAAAAGATTTCTTAGGAACGAAAAATCGTGGTGCCATCCTATTTCATTATCTTTTAGTTAATGCGCTTTATTTTGTCAAAATCTATTAAATTTTTATAATGAAGTTGTCAACACTGTTTAAAAGGGTAATAGTTTCCACCGACCACTATTTCTCTGAGCAATTATTTTTATCAATAATTTCTTTCAATTAAAATTATACCTATTTTTTAAAAAAAGTAAATTAATTAAAAGCAAAGATTCAAATAAAAGTTTAGGTGCCTATAAACCTGTTATAAAGATAGATTTTAAGGTAAAATCTAATATTATTTATAATATTCGTTAAATAAAAAAAGCAATAAAATTGCTCTTTTTCAATATCTTTTTATGTACCTATACTAAAGAGATAAAATCTATCATTTTCGAATTTTTTCAATCGTTATATAATCTAAGACCATGTCCAAAGCCCATTCAGATTCCACCCCCGCCTTGGTACGTTCCTTTTGTTAAAACATTATATCCAATTGAAAATTATAAATAATAATTTCCATTTTCAAAATAATAACTTAAAATAATAAATTGTTTTCCTCAAATTTTATTTCCTCATAACGTATAATTAAAATTAAAATTTTGAATTTCAAGACATTTTTTTAACTTGTCATTGTTTAAAACAATAAAATTATTAGAAGATAACTTTCTATTTAAAATTTTGTCTTTTAATAATGACCCATTAAATTCATTCGGTTTTCTCCCTGTAAAGGGATCATTCCCTCAACTTATTTTTGAATAAAATTCAGAATTATTTCCTATAAATTCAAATTTTTCATAATTTAATGGATTAACTGTGCCAAGATTAAAAGTATATAATACTTTTAATGTTATTTTTTGATTCTTATAAGTTTTATATATAGCAGAATTATAATTAGATAATCTTGAATATGCAGAAGTTCAATCATTATTAAAAGGTTTGTTATTGTTATTAGAAAAATTTAATGATAATTCATTTTCATTATAATGACTAGGGTTTGGCAATTCTACAACGTTCTCTGTTCCCGCAACTAATTTATAAACACCATTTTCAGCAGCAATATATAGATCACCATCAAATGCAAGAGAACTAACTGTCTGATTCATTTCTTTAATTTTAGTTATTGTTTTAAAAATAGCACTTAGTTTATATATCCCAGTTTCTGTTCCAAAGTAAACATTGTTAGCACTATCTGCTGTTATTATTTTAACTTTTGATGTAATTTGTTTAAGTTTTACTGGTCAAGATAATCAATCCCGTTTCAACATATAAATACTATTTTCTTCCTCATAAAAAACATTCCCAAGGCGATCCTTAAAATATATAATATTTTCACGATTTATATCCAGTTTTATTTTCAAATTTGACAAAAACTGTACTTTTTCAAGCAGCGACGGTACCTCTGATGTTGGATTTTTATTAACTGCTAATGTATTCATTTCTATTTTTTTTGATTTAAATTCAAATTAGTAGCAATGTTAGGTAAAATTGTAGAACCCGCCATTGCAAGGGTTCCTAATATCACTAATATTTTACGCATTTTTATCTCCTTTCTGTTTCTTAATTAAATTGCAAAAAAAATATTATTAGTTTTAAAATAATAAAATAATTCTATTTCCATAATGAATAAATTAATATCGATTGTCTTTTGATATTAAATAATATTTTGGAAGAAAAAAAATATTTTTATTTAAAAATTAGAAAATTTTTTATTAAACATCTTCTTTATAATATTTATTTCATGAAGCAATATCATCACTATCTGTTTTTTTAGATTCCTCTCCTGATGGTTCAGTTTCACCCTCCGAATTTTTATCTTCAATCGTTTCTTTTGTGCGATCAACAATAAAATCATTTTCTGGTGCAGTTCGATTTTGTAATGATGAAATTTGCATTCTCATTCGTGACATTGTTAAATTATTATCTTTAAATTCAATTATTCATTGAATTGGTAATGTTAACGGATCAATTTTCTCCGAATTACGAATTAACATTAATAACATATTAATGAATTTTCCAAAACCTTCTTCCCCTACTCAATGATTCATTTCCAATGGATCATGGACTAATTGGTTTTTAACTAAATCATAATTTGAAGCATGTGCTTCAGTAATTCTTTCAGCTCACTCTGATTCAGAAATTAAATAAAAATTTGTTGATAAACTGCAATTAAACAAGTGTTGTTGATTTTTAAATAATGAAAAATTAAACTTATCAACAATAATAGCACTAATGCTAATTGTTAAACCTGTTAAATCAGTTACATCATTCATTCAACGAAAAATTGCTTGCACATAACGCAGAATAAATTTTAATTTTCCCGATGAATAAAGAACTGTTTTTCAACTTTCATAATCAAATTGATATTCTGCATCATGACGTACTTTGCGAATATTTTTATCAGGCTCTAAATCCAAGAAGTCCTCAGCTGATAAAATTATCATATCTTTTTTCATACGCTTACTCCCCTATAAATATAACCTAGTTATTTAATTTAACTTATTGATGAATTATACCATAAATTTTAAAATAAAACTACCCTCTAAAATATAAAGTTTTGAATAGTTAAAATAAAGGAAATGCCCTATCTTGTGTTAAATTCGAAATGGTGGAGAATATTTTAAGGTTCCTGTAGTATTAGATAAACTATTCAAGTATTAGATAAACTATTCAAATATAATTATTTAACCATAAAATATTTATCTTCAATTTCAAAAGGAGCTTTAATTGCATAATTAATAGCCGGAACATAGTTAAATTTTGAATAATAATTTGGATCTCCTAAAATAAAAATTGCTTGATACCCTTTTGTTGTTGCTTTATTTTCTAAAAATTTAATTAATTTTGTACCAATCTTTTGTCCTTGATATTCTTTTTGAACAGCAATTGGCGCTAATGCCAATAATTTATGATTATCATTGATTGTAACAGTGCTTAAAAAAGCATGGCCAACAATCTGATTGTTAATAATAGCAACAACATCAAAGGTAGGAACATACTCCGGCAATAATCTTAAATTATCAACCAAAATATGTTCAATAACATCTTTCTTGTCGTTAGTATTAAATGTTTTAAAAATAATTTTTCTTGTTTCTGCTTTTTCTTCTTCTTTTAATTGTTCTAATTTCCATTGTTTTTCATCCTTTTATAACATCTTAATTTTAATTATACCGAAATATATATGATATTATTAAAGATGGAATAAATTATGTGGTTGTTGGGCCATATTTTAAATGTTTATTTTTACATTATAAGCATTTAAAATAAAAAGAGAATACCATATCACTGATATTCTCATAAATAATTACTTGAATTATTTGTTATCTTAAAATTTAAATTTCTTCTTGAACAATTGGATTCTCTTCTGTTGATGGATCAACAATGTTATTCCAAATTTCTTTTGTTAAAGGTTTTAAATCTTTAATTACATTTAAAGTATCATCAGTTACTCATAATCCTCATTTTGTAAAGAATGGTGCTAAATTATAACCTGTTACTTGTGAAGTTAATTTAATAAATCCTTGTACTTTTTTATCATCATCATCAAAACGAGGATCTGTATCAGGATCTTGACCATTAATTATTTTACGATATTTTTGATTTACTATAGTATAAAAATTATTACCAAATGCCATATTTAATTGTCAAAACATTGACACTTTAGTTCATGTATTATCTCCATAATCTTCTTTCATATCTAAGAAATGTTTATCCTGATCAGGTTGATTCAAATATTTTGTTACAACATCTCGAAATTCAAAAACTTTTGGTTTAACTCTTAACGATTGTTGAACATAAACTTTACTAACTTCAGCTCGAGTTTTACCCGTATTTGAAAAGGTATATTGTGCCGCTGTATAAGTGTGAGCACTTTCGTGTCATAATGCTCCTTGGTCTCTGGTTTAATGAAATAAATCATCACCAGCATTAGTGCTATTAGGAAACATAACACGTCCATTTGTGGCATTAGCATAACCAGCACCATCATCAGCATTGGCAATATGAATGTATTGACAATATTTATGATTAATATCTGTAGTTTCTTCACTTAAACCTCATTGTTGCAAAATAATGTTTTGAAACAAACTCCACAAAAGGAGAATTTGTTGTTTTAGTTTCTTTTTCAAATTCTTTTTCATTTGTTTCATTTACTTTAAAAGTTGGGATTTTGATAACATCCTCTGGATTATCTCCTGCTACATTAACTATTTGTAAATTAGTTTGGTTGTTATCAGCAACATAAAGAACCCCAGATTTTTTGGCTATAAATGAAATTTCTTGACTATTAGATGATATTTGATATTCTGAGAAAGTATTATCATTTTGTTGTAACATAGCATTTGCATATTTTCCTCATTGACCAATTGATAATTTAACATTTTTTGCTTCATCATCAGTAACTCTACGATTTAAAATAATTTTGTATCTTGAATCTTTTTAATAATTCATTTTTTTGTTTTATTATTGTTGATTGTTTATAACTTGCTTCATTATTAGTGTCAAATATTTTGCAACTAACTAAACTTGGTATACTAGTTCCTGTTATTGTTAAGGCGCTTAATAAACTGAATAATTTTTTCATTATTTTTTCTTCCTTTCTGAAATTATTATTATTGTCATAATTTGTAATTTAATAAAGTGTTAGTTAGCAATATATGGTGCTATCATAACAAAGATAAAATATCTTTGTAGAAGCATTATAACATAATTTCTTATTTTATTTCATTAATGTAAAACTAATTCCAGGGTGAGCCATATGGTTTAAACTTTACCCTCAAAAACAAACTTTTTAATATTCTGCTTTGCACAAACAAATTAAATAAAAAAATTATAAAAGATTTAAAAACATTTTATAATTAATGTAAGTTAAAAAAAGGATTGGTCACAAATTATGATTAAATTTATTCACTTGAAAAATAAAACATCACATTATCTAAAACTTAAAAAATGATTAAATGAACCTGAAATTTTAAAATTTTATGAGGGCGAAGATAAAAAATAGTAGATAAAAATATTACTGCATTATTTATTGCTTTAGAAAATAAAAAATTGGATACTTACAATTTTATCAATTAGATCAAAAGACCAAAAATATTCTAAATTATAATAGAGCATCATTAGTAATTGGTTTTGATTTATTTTTATCAAAAAAATATCAAAACCAAGGATTAGGGAAAAAAGTAATTCTCTCATTTATTGAATATTTATTCCTTAATAACATAGTTTATAATAAACTAATTGTTGATCCGCTCTCGAAAAATATAATAGCAATTAAATGTTATAAAGCTTGTAATTTTGCCCCCATAAAGTTAATTAAAAATTATCAACTACATAATGGCATTCTTGAAGACACTCTGTTTTTGGAATTGCAAAAATAACTTAAATTATAAATTACTCATACTATTATTAAAATCTTTTCTTTTTAAAAAATTGCTTAATTTTATTTAACATTTTCTATTAACCCTTACTAAAAAACATTAAACAAAATAAAAAATGTTTATTTAAAAACATTTTTAACCTGCGGTAAAAACTCAGCAATTTGATCCTTTGTTAAAACTTCGGTAAAAAGATGTTCTCTAACACCGTTATCATCAACAGAAACTGTTGTTGCATTAGCAATTTTTTTTAATTCTAAGACACTATTCCCCATTGCCACTGTATAACCAACACTTTTAGCAAGTTCAAGGTCATTATAATTATCACCATAAAAGATAAATTGATGTGGTTCATACCCTTTTAATTCACATAATTTCTTAAAAGAATTTCCTTTATTAATATCTAAAGATTGAATATCAAATAAGTCCTTTTGTGAAAATACTCCTTCAACTTGATCTTTAAATGGTTCATTAATAGCTTGAACACGGTCTAATTCACCCTGCGAAGTAAAGGGAAACAAAATCTTTAAAGCTTGAATATTATTATTTTTTAATAATGTTAGATAATTTGTTTCAGTATCTAATGGAATTCAATAACTTTCATCAATTAATTGTTCATTATATTTCATCATCAAAGCAATTCGTTTTGAATGCGGATGACCATAAATCATATTTGCAGTATAAACAATATGATCAATATCATGTTCTAATGCTTTCATAATAATTTCAATTGCTAAATCTTGTGGTAAGGTTTGTTGGTATAAGACTTCATTACTAATAGGGTCTCGAATTAAAGCACCATTACAAGAAATAATTGGTGTCTTGACTTTTAACTTTGCAAAATACTCTTTAGCCATTAAATCTAACCGTCCTGATGCCAAAAACAAATGATAATCACTCACTAACTGATATGTTTGTAAAGCTTCATAAGTTTCGTCGTTAATTACATAACCTTCATTGGCTATTGTTCCATCTAAATCAGTAATAACATAAGGATATTTTTTAAAAAGATTCATATAACCTTCTTCCTTTCTAACTATCTACCTTTAATTATAAAACTAAATAAACCGTTTTCGTAAATTAATTTTAATGTTTTGATTTGTTCCAACCATTATTTCTTGTCCTGGACTACCTTTAAAAGTAATTCACCCTAATCCGGCAATCAATAACGAATAATCCCCGGGTTCTTCAATGATGATCGTTTGTTCTTTTCACAGATGATAATCTTTCAATCTTAAAGACGCTTGCATTAAATGCTGATTAAAATAATGGTCTTTATTTATTAATTTTGTGCGATGTAACTTAATATTATTATTTTTATAAAAATGAAAACTTGTTTTTAATCCTTTTAAAAAAGAAAAACTTGCTAAGCCTTCATAAAAAATTGTTTGCTCAGAATCTAATTGAAATGTAATCGGTTTTATTAATTTATTAGTAATCATTTTTTTGTCATTATGTTCTAAATAAGAAATAATGGTATGGTTATTAACAATTCCTGGAGTATCATAAATTTTATGTCTTGTTCCTAATTTAACCTCAATATTACCAAGCGTTGTTGAAACATTATTCGAAACTGTTATTTTTTGTTTGTAATTGGTTAACTTAATTAAACTATTTAGTAAAGTACTCTTCCCCGTATTTGAACTACCAACAAAAACAACATCCTCGCTTTGATGTTTTATATAGCGATATAATTCATCTAATGAATAATTTTTTAAAGCACTAACTAAAATAATATTTTCAATCCTTGGCAATAAAACCGAATTAGTAAAAAGTTCTTCAACAAAAGTAAGAATTTTATTATTACTAATTAACTTTTGAATTAAATCAATTTTATTAATAATTAATGTTACCTTATTATTTTGTAAGATTTGCTCTAATGCTAAATTTCGTGAACCATCTAAATCATAGACATCTAAAACATAGAAATAATGGTATGTTAAATCATAGTTATTATTAAGATTTGTTAAAAAATCAGTTTCATTTAAATCATAATTAATTAATTCATTATAATGCGTTAAACGAAAACAACGATAGCAATAATCCTGTGTTAAATTTTCAACATAACCAATTTGTTCTTGCTTAGTATTTTGTAAAATAATACCACAACCCTGACATTTCTTATAAGATATCATAATCTAACCCATATTCTCCTTCATCAAAGAATCCTTTATGTAAAATGTTTTTTTGTGCTAATCGTTTGTAAACTAAACTTTCTAATAAACGAATAAAGCGATTTGACTCATCAACACCAGTTACAGGAACAACCAAAATACTTTCCATATGCGCACGGTTTGCAAACAAAACATCAGTAATTAACTGATCACCAACCATAATCATTTCGTGAGGATTAACATTAAATTGTCGTGAAATAATTCGAAAATATTTTAATAATGGTTTTTTAGCATTCCAATAATAATGTTCAATTCCTGCTTTTAACGCAAACCGTTCCACTCGTTTACGGGCATTATTTGAAACTAGCACAAATGTCATTCCCAAGTCTTGTACCTTTTGAATTAAATTTAAATTATCTGCATTTGGAATACCACGATAAAATGGTGTTAAGGTGTTATCTAAATCACAAATAAAAACTTTAATCCCATGTTTTTTTAATGATTCAAGATTAATCTTATTAACATTTTGAACATAAATTGACGGTTTAAAATAATTTAATAATAAGTTACGATTCTTTTTTTTTCCAAAAATTTTTTTAGCCATTATTAAAAACCCTCACTTCTTTCTTTTATCATTATACCAAATTCAATAAAAAAGTTATTCTTTAAAGGAAAAGAATAACTTTTCAAATGTTTTAATTCATTGTAATTTCATTGATAAGATACTTATCATGTTGCAATTTAACAACAATCTTAATAATCTTATTATTAATTTCATATTCAAAAACATTGTCAACTGTTTGTGATAATACCTCTACTTGTAAAGCATCAAATGTTTGTTGGATTATTGCTGCTAATTTTTGTTGATTAACATTAAAATCATCAATATATTTATTTATTACTTTAAATGCTCCTTTAATTCCCATAATGTTTTCTAAAATACCTTTTAAATAAAATAATGGTGTTTTATCAACAATTACGTTGTTCTTAAATCCTAAAATGGCAAAAAACTCATCTGGATTTAACAAGACATCTTTTAAGAGATAGGAATTATTGGTTGTTGGGGTTAAAAAACTATTAAATAGCTGATAAACATCTTGAGCATTAATAAAGGCTGGTGTGGTAATTGCTTGATTTAAATCTGTCACAACCTCAACTATACTTTTTTCGCCAATAATATTTGTAAACTGATTTGCTGGCATTCAATTTTGTAACGGGTCATTTAACATTGCTTTTAAATTTTTAACATTACTTAACGGTGAATCTGGTAATAACATTTTGAAAATATCACCTAAAATGTCACCTTGATATAATGCTGTAAATAAATCTTTAATTGCAACAAAATCAGTTTTGATTTTGTCAATCACTGGTTTAATACTCTCTGGAAGTTTGTCAGCTATTAACTTATTGTTTAAAAACGCCACCATATCATCTAACGTTTCTTTTGCTGAAATAGTATTGATCAAGTCTCATACGACATTACCAAGATAAACTTTAATAGAACCAAGTATTTCAAGCGGCATATATTTATTAATTAAAATTTTTCCAATCGCTGATAGTCCCGATGGAGTCAAATCTTCCTTTGATAAAAAACCAAGATTAGCGAAAGGATTTGATTTAATCTGATGATGTTCAGAACTTTGAAATAAAATTGCAATTAAACTACGTAATCCTTCACCATTAGTACTAGTTAATCTAACTGATAAATCATTAAGAATTTTTTTAAAATCAATTTTTGAATTTAACTTATAAGTTGTTGTTCGAACAGTATTGATTTCTGCTCAAGTTGGACTTTTTGCTGAATCAAATTGATCAAGATAAGTTAAGACAATCCGAACAAACCGAATAACTTCACCAATTGCTGTTAAATTATTAAATATATTAAATTTAAAACCAATTTTACCATTCATTACATCAACAATTGTTGTTCCAAATTGATTTAACGCATCAAGATAATTTGTGGCATCTGCTTGCAGATTTTCTTTATCTTTATAATCAAATCGTTCTTTTTGGCCGGTTAATTCATTAACAGCATTAATAAGACCAATCACCCCTGAAGTTAAAACCTCTTGATAATTCATATTTTTATAAATTGAATCATCGAAAGCATCACGAAAGGCAAGTAACGTATTTTGATTTAATAAATCATTTGCAAATCTTAAGATTGTTGGTGATAAAAACTCTGACAATAAGTTTCCATCAACAACTAATGATAAAACCCCCGCTAAACCTTGTTTCGCAATCATGTCTAAAACTGTTGATCCCAATGATGCAATTTGATTGATTGTGCTATTTGCACTCTCAGGTTTAACAGTATTTGTTAAAACTAAGTTAGTTGTTAAATCATTTTTTAAATAACTTTCATCATAATAACGGTTAAACAATTCAGCATAACGATTATAGTCATGGAGATTTTCAATTTCATCAGGTTGTTGTGGCAAATCTTTTAAATACATTGGTTGAACAAAATTATTCATTAAGTAATTAAAATCATACTTATTTTCATTACTAATATAAGCAACTTTAGCAATTTGACTATTTAAAGCCAACAAACTAGTTTGTGAATGATAAACATTTGAATTAATAATTTCATCAATTTGTACAAGCAACAACTGGCACCGTTGAAGTTGTTAATAACGAAATGGTCCCTAAATATGCTAATAACTTCTTCATCTTATGTTCACCCCTTTACCATCGCATAATAATGCTCCATTGCTAACTGGTGAACTTTACTAGTTGGATGAACATTATCAAAAAAGAAATAATTATTAATATTTGCATCCACGGGGATATTAACATTTCGTTTCGCATTCAAAAGACCTGTTGCTAAAATATTCATAAAATCCATATCTAAGGTATTAAAATTAACCTTAAGTTCTGCTTGTGCCTGCTTAGTTTTAAATTCTTCCATTAAAACTGGTAAATTATTATACAATCCTCATTCACGCACAGCATGTTCATAATAACGATTAGCTACTTCAATCACATTCTTAACCCGGAAATGAAATTCTGTTGAAAGATCATTTGCCCGTTGTTTTAGTTTAGGAGAACTATTAACATATCGTGGTACTAAACTAACGTTTGGCGCATCAGAAAAAATAATTTTTCGAATCCCATTATTTAATAAAGTAAATAAGGCTTCTTGAACACGTTCAACACTTTGTTCCATTAATGCCAACTCTGTCTAGGGATCAGTAGTATCAATTAATTGAAATAAATCATTCCCACCAATTTCCATAAAAACTAAGTTGGAATGGCAACACTTTTTAGGACACTTTTTATGTAGACTTCTGATTTCTAAATTCAACTGGAGTTAAGTAATTCAAACTACCATGAATTCGAATATTGTTGTATCAATTAATGAAATTAAATAGTTCCAACTTTAATTGTTCTAAATTTTTAAATTTTCGACCATTAATAAATTCAGTTTTAAAAGCTTTATAGGTTGTTTCAGCTACTGCGTTATCGTAAGGGCAACCTTTTGCACTTAATGATCTTTAAATATTAAATGTTAATAAAATTTCTTCAATAATTTTATTTTTAAATTCATTACCACGATCTGTATGAAACAACCTAATTTAATTTAGTGGTCATGTTATTTTATAAAATGCCTGCTGAACTAGTTCAGCAGTTTTATTTGTTCCAGCGCTATAGCCAATTACTTCACGGTTAAATAAATCAATTAGTAAGCAAATATAATGTCATTTTGAACCAACTTGAACATAGGTTAAATCGCTCACAATAACTTCATTTTGTCTTTTATTACTAAACTCACGATTTAGAATATTACTATTTTGATCATTATTTACAGGAGATTTATGATTGCGATATTTTAATTTAGTATATTTTGATACTAAATTATTTATTGCCATAATTCTTCTAATTTTTTGTCGAGATAAAATAATGTTCTTTCTTGCTAAAATAATTTTAATTTTTCTAGCACCATAAACTTTATAGCTTTCTTTAAATGTACTGATAACTTCATTTTCATAAATATTAATTTCAGTTTTAGTGATCTTATTAATTTGATAATAATACTTTGATTTTGCTATCTTTAATATTTGACACATTTTCCTCACTGAATATTTGTCTTTATTGTTAGTAATTAATATTACTTTTTGCCGATTATCAGTGCTGCTTGCTTTAAAATATCATTTTCCATTCGTAATTGTTTGTTTTCTTTTCGCAACTGAATAAGTTCATTTTCTTCAACAGAGCGATTGTCTTTAGCTTTAAAAGAACCAGAATTCTCATTTTTTTACTCATTGATAAAGAACTGCCTTTGAAATTTTATATTCGTTAACAATTTCAATATTACTTTTACCATTTTTATATAACATTACGATTTGTTTCTTGAATTCATCGGTGTACTGGTTTTTTGCCATTTTTATATTCCTGCTTTCCTAATAATTTTAGCTTATTTTTTTACAGTCTACATAAATATGGTCCAAGTTATTGTAACCTATCCATTAATTATAAATTATTAATTTTATATTTTAATAAATATTATTAAAAATTAAATAGTATTTTTCAGTGGCACACTAGCTTTTATGTGAATTGAATAAATAATTTTGTTATTTATTTTTGCATTATACACTGTCTACAAAGTTAACAAGATGAAAAATCCTGTTTAAAGAAACTAAGGCACACTAGTTTTTTATGTGATATTTAAGGTATTATTATGGTTTTCTCTCTGTATAAAATATTTATAAATTTGTTAATTTATTAAAAATTCAAATAATAAAGTTAAAAGTTGTTATTAAAACTATTATTATTGAAATAATTGTTTTAATTGGTGATACCATTCATGATAAGCAAAAAATAGATGGTATCACGTTTGTAAAAAATGAATTTATTAAATAGAAAAATGAATTTATTATTTCTTCGATATTTTATTTCTCCTTTCTATTTAAAATAATTTATACAGAGTGGATAGGTTACAATAACTTGGACCATATTTATGTAGACTGTAAAAAAATAAGTTAAAATTATTAGGAAAGCAGGAATATAAAAATGGCAAAAAACCAGTACACCGATGAATTCAAGAAACAAATCGTAATGTTATATAAAAATGGTAAAAGTAATATTGAAATTGTTAACGAATATAAAATTTCAAAGGCAGTTCTTTATCAATGAGTAAAAAAATGAGAATTCTGGTTCTTTTAAAGCTAAAGACAATCGCTCTGTTGAAGAAAATGAACTTATTCAGTTGCGAAAAGAAAACAAACAATTACGAATGGAAAATGATATTTTAAAGCAAGCAGCACTGATAATCGGCAAAAAGTAATATTAATTACTAACAATAAAGACAAATATTCAGTGAGGAAAATGTGTCAAATATTAAAGATAGCAAAATCAAAGTATTATTATCAAATTAATAAGATCACTAAAACTGAAATTAATATTTATGAAAATGAAGTTATCAGTACATTTAAAGAAAGCTATAAAGTTTATGGTGCTAGAAAAATTAAAATTATTTTAGCAAGAAAGAACATTATTTTATCTCGACAAAAAATTAGAAGAATTATGGCAATAAATAATTTAGTATCAAAATATACTAAATTAAAATATCGCAATCATAAATCTCCTGTAAATAATGATCAAAATAGTAATATTCTAAATCGTGAGTTTAGTAATAAAAGACAAAATGAAGTTATTGTGAGCGATTTAACCTATGTTCAAGTTGGTTCAAAATGACATTATATTTGCTTACTAATTGATTTATTTAACCGTGAAGTAATTGGCTATAGCGCTGGAACAAATAAAACTGCTGAACTAGTTCAGCAGGCATTTTATAAAATAACACGACCACTAAATCAAATTAGGTTGTTTCATACAGATCGTGGTAATGAATTTAAAAATAAAATTATTGAAGAAATTTTATTAACATTTAATATTAAAAGATCATTAAGTGCAAAAGGTTGCCCTTACGATAACGCAGTAGCTGAAACAACCTATAAAGCTTTTAAAACTGAATTTATTAATGGTCGAAAATTTAAAAATTTAGAACAATTAAAGTTGGAACTATTTAATTTCATTAATTGATACAACAATATTCGAATTCATGGTAGTTTGAATTATTTAACTCCAGTTGAATTTAGAAATCAGAAGTCTACATAAAAAGTGTCCTAAAAAGTGTTGCCATTCCACTCTTGGTTTTGAGACAGGTGTAAATTCTTTTTAATGGCACTATAATGATGTTTTTGAAAAAAAAGCTACTGTTGGCAAATAAGCATCAACAGTAAGATCTAAAAAACCATTTGCTTGTGCAGCTGTTTCTAATTGTTGCAACATTTTTTTGCAGCTAAAATTTTATTGTCAAAGACAATAAAATAACCTTCTTCTTCACTTAACACTTTACAAAAATCTTCGTTTTGTCATTGTTGTAAAATTGCTGTCTGTTGTAACAAACTATAGTCCTCAATGCTAATTTTACTCAATGCTTTTTGTCCTAATTCTTCAATTTGTTTTTAATCTAAGATTGTTGCGCGTCGAATCATTATCTCTTACCCCTTATTGATTATTTCTATTTAAAATTTTTGGTTATTAAAATCATCTGTAAAATTTTATCCTTTTTTACATTAAATTTTACTCTTAATAATCATAACACAAAATTATCTAATCCTAATGGCATAAAAAAATAGCACCTGATAAGGAACTATTTTTTTTCTTTATGTAAAGTATGTTGGTTACATTTTGAACAATATTTTTTTACTTCTAATTTTTCTTGTTGTTTCTTTTTATCACGTTTTGCAATATAGTTTTCTTCTTTACATTGTTCACAACGTAAAATTATTCCTTCGCGCATTTACTTACTCCTCTTTTCTGTTTAAACATAATTCTTTGCTAAATTTTGCAACAAATATATCATAGCAAAATAATTTCCTTTTGCCAATTAATTTTGACTTCTTTTTTTGCAATATTTTAATTATCTCATCGAAAAATCCTAATAATTAACCATGTTAAAAGTCCTGTTATAAGGATTGATCCTAAAATAATTCCCAAACTAATACTTAAACCAGTTAAGGATAATAAAGCGTGCTTATAATTGCTACCAAATAAAGCTGGAATAAAAGCTGCGATAATAAATGATCCTCCAACGAACAAAATACTAAAAATTCCTGTCACTAATGATTGCACAGTTCGTGAATTTATTAAAATGACAGCAATCATCATTAAACTAACTGCAAGAGCAGTAATAAAAATTGAGATAAAGAAAAAGAGAAAAATAACAAAATTATAAATCTCTCCAAAATCAATTTTTAAAGCAGCAGTAATAATAAAACTAGCAATTAACACTAACAAATCAGCAATTAATACCAAAGTAAAACAATAGGCATAAACAATAACAATAAATCCAAAAGGCTTAATACCTAATAGCCCAATTCGTTTATAAACAACAGACATTTTTAAATCAATTAAAAATCCCATCATCATATACATTGCAACACTAGCACCAGTTGCAATAAAAGTAATTCCAATTGATAAAGCCATTACTTCTGGACCATGACGATTAGCAAAAATTGCTTGACAAAGAATTCCAATTGGAATAATAACAATGGCAAAAGCCAGAACTAATTTTTGGCGGCGTAAATAATTTAGAAAAAAACTATATAGTGAAAATAAATTAATTTTTTCACTAACTAAGCAATTATTTTTTGTTTTTATCGATGTATTTTGCTCAGTTTTTTGCTCATTTGTCATTTTCTATTGCTCCTGTTCTATAATTTTGATTGTAAGCACCAATTTGATATTCTTTAAATTGATCTTTAACAAATTTTTCAACATTACCATATTCAGCAATAATTTCATCAACTTTTGATATTTTTATAATTTCGCCATCAATCATAAAAATTAAAGTGTCACAAAATTTCTCAATTTCTTCCATATTATGTGAGATTAATAATAATGCTTTATCTTGATTTGCTAAAAAGGTACTTAATATCTCATATATTTTATCTTTAATTTCTAAATCTAATCCCGTTGCTAATTCATCAAGAATAATTAAGTCTGGTTCAATAATTAAGGCTAATAAAATATTAATTTTTTGTTGTTGTCCACCAGATAATTTAGTAATATCTTTATTCATTATTTTTTCTATTTGTAAGTCTAATAACAATTGATAAATTTCATTTGGTGAAATAAATAAATTATAAGCTTTTAAATATAAATTTAAAATATTATAACCAGTAACTCCTTTTGGATATTTTGATTCTTGTAATTGCATCCCAATGCGAACACCAAATTTCTTTTCACTAGTCCCATCCGAAACACGACGAAGTTGTGCTAAAATTTCACATAAAGTTGTTTTTCCAGTTCCATTTGGGCCAACAATTCCAATTCGATCGCCGGTTTTAACCGTTAAATTAACATTTTTTAAAACATGTTGTTTGCGATAAAATTTATTGATATTAACACCTTTGACTAAAAAGTCTTCTGTTAAATTAGCCATTTCTGATCGCTCCCATTTCTATTTATCAGATTATTAAAATTATATAATAAAAATCAGTCATAATTTGACTGATTTTTATTATTTTTTATTTTTATCAAGAAGATCATTCATTGTTATTTTTAATTCTTTTGTTTCCTCAATTTCCAAATCCTTTTTGAATTTATTTTTATCAATTTGTTTCTTTTTTGGTTTAGTAAAATCAACTTTTTGCATTGTTTGTTGTTGATTACTTGTCTTAACATCTTTTAATCCAACAATGATTGTTCCTGGTGGTGCTTTTTCAATGGCCTTTAATCGGGCTAAACGAGAATCATCTTTTTGTAATGGTTCTTGTTTGATTAATGTTGTTGGTGATAAATGATCCAAGTTTTTACTTTCGGCTTCTTTATCGTTTTTCTTTTTAATTAAAGTTTCAACAATAGTAACTGTTTTGCCAAGATTTGGTTTTATATTCTGATTAGCATTTTGAACTGGTTTGTTTTTCAATACCTGTTTATTTTGTTCTTCCTCTTCTTGTTTTTTCAATGCTATTTGTGCTTTTGCTAATTCTTTTTTCTCAAGTAAGATATCAACTGTTGTTTTAATCTTACCAAAAGTTTTCAAAGGAAAAGATGATAATTGTGTTTCAACAAGGATTGGTTCGTTTTCCTTCGTAACTATTGGTAGTTCTTTTGATGTTTGTTTCACACTTGCTTTTTTTTGAACTGATTTTTTCTTTTTCTTTTGTGATGGTTTAGTAATTTTTAATTCAGGTTCTGGTTTTGTTTGATTTTCTTGGATATCAGGCGTTAATAAATTTATTGTAGTTTCATCAGTAGAAATTGGATCTATTTTTTCTGCTGGTGGCTCCAAACTTGGCACTAAAACTGGGTTTATTGCAATAACGAGGTGACTTTCATCATCGTTAGTACTATCGTTTAATGTTTTTTCTTTTTCCTTACTTTCTTGGACAGGAGCTGTTTTATTAACCACGGAATTAACTGTTTTAGGTATATTATCTACTATTTTGAAATTATGATGTTGCTTTTTCTGGCCATGATGAAAAAGATGATTTTTTGTTGGTTTTTCATCATGATGTTCTACCATCTTTTTAGAATGAATTAATTTTAAATTATAATATTGTGGAATGACAATATCAACAATATTTTCAAAACCTAATGCATCTGTTGTGCGATCTAATTTATGAACATGTAATTTATCGGTATTAAATAAGACAATTTCATCTTGTTGATTTAACATATGTAAAGTATCATTTGGTTTTGCAATAAAAATTCATTTTACCAATTCTGTTACTTTTTTATTAATTATAAACATCCTTGTTCCTTTAACTGGTCGTGTTGATACTGGTAAGTCTTTTATTATAATTTTCTTACCAGTATTAAGATTTGTAATTAAGACAAGATTATCTTCTTTACAATAGCCAGCCCCAACAACAGTATCATCACGTAGATTAATTGATTTAACTCCTGCTGTTCGTAATCCTAATGCTGGGATTTCTTTTGCCTTATATTTAACAATAAAACCATTTGCTGTTGTTATAACAACAAATGAATGTTTATCAACTAATTGGCTAGCAATAACTTCATCATCACCTTTTAGATTAATCGCTTTAATTGTTTTACTAATTCGTGTTGCTTCAAAATCTTTTACTGCTGTTTTTTTAATCATTCCATTTTTTGTTGCTAACATAATATATTGCTCTGGTTTATTAAAGTCGTTTAGTAAAAAGGCACTAATAATTTTTTCTTCGCCAGGTAATTCAGAAATAGTGTTAACATGTTCACCAATATCTTTAATTCGAACTGATTTAATTTTATAAACGGGAATAATAACATAATTTCCTTTTGAAGTGATTAATAAAATTTTATCTAAACTATTAGCTTGAAAATCAGCAATTCATAAATCACCTGGTTTACGTTTAAATTCTTCTGTTGTTAATTTTACAAGTTGGTTATTTTCTAACGCTTTTAAATAACCATCACGAGAAACTCAAATATTTAAATCTTTTTCAATAATTGTTTCTGTCTTTTCAAGTTCGATTGCTTCAATTTCATCTTCAATAACACTACGACGAGGACTATGAAATCGTTTTCTAATTAATTCTAATTGGTGAATAATCACCTGGTTTAATTTATTAATATCACTTAAAATTGCTTTTAAATTAGCGATTGTGGCAATTAATTCTTTTTGTTCTGCTTCTAATTGTAAAATGTCTGTTGAAGTTAAACGATATAAACGTAATTGGACAATAGCTTCTGCTTGTACTTTACTAAAGGCAAATTTGGCAACCAAATTATTTATCGCATCCGTACGGTCCTTTGAGTGGCGAATTGTGGCAATAACTTCATCTAAAATACTAATTGTTTTAATTAATCCTGCCACAATCTCTAAACGTTTTTCAGCACAAGCTAATTCAAATTGTGATCGATTAGTGACAACTTCATGTTGATGTTCAACATAATAAGTTAAGATTTCTTTTAATCCTAATTGTAATGGTTGTTTTTTAGCAATTCCAACAATATTAAAATTATATGAAATTTGTAAATTAGTATTTTTTAATAAGAATTTACGAACAATTTCAAAATTAGCTTGTTTTCCTAGTTCAACAACAATTCGCAATCCTTCACGGTCAGTTTCATCACGAACTTCTTTAATATTTAACCCCGGTTCATTATATTTAATATCATCAATTTTTTTAACTAAATCTTGTTTAACAACTTCATATGGAATTTCAGTAATAACTAAGGTATTATTCTCATTTTTAATTTTGCTTCGAATAATAATTTTTCCTTTTCCAGTTTGATAGGCTTCTAAAATTCCATTTTTTCCTTGAATAATACCACCCGTTGGAAAATCTGGACCTTTAATATATTTTATTAAGTCAGTAATTTTACTTTTTGGTTTTGTAATAAAATGAATTGTTGCGTCAATGATTTCATGTAAATTATGTGGTGGAATATTTGTGGCATAACCAGCTGCAATTCCAGTCGAACCATTAACTAATAAATTTGGAAATAACGCAGGTAAAACAACTGGTTCTTGTTCCGAATCATCAAAATTGGGAGCAAAAGCGACTGTTTTTTTATCAAGATCTTGTAATAAAAATGATGAAATTTCACTTAACCGTGTTTCAGTATAACGCATTGCCGCAGCAGGGTCACCATCAATTGAACCATTATTACCATGCATATCAATTAACGGATAACGTACTTTTCAATTTTGTGATAATCGAACCATGGCATCATAAACAGAAGTATCACCATGGGGATGATACTTCCCAATTACTTCTCCAACAATCCGTGCTGATTTTTTATAACTACTATTAAAAGTTAACCGTAATTCATTCATAGCAAATAAAATTCGCCGCTGCACTGGTTTTAAACCATCACGAACATCAGGCAAAGCACGGTCCTGAATAATATATTTTGCATAACGACCAAAACGTTCAGCCATAATATCATTTAAGGTATAAATTAATTCATTTGTCTTTTCACTATTGCTCATGTTTATATTCCTTTCTCTAATTTAAATTTCATCATGTCCTGATTAATGACAAATTTTGGATAATCAATCTGATAAAATAATTTTTGTCCTAGGGTTGTTAAGGCTCAACAATCTGACTGCTTGTGATAAATAAATAGTTGTTGGTTATGTGTTAACAATAATAATGTTCGAAAATATTCTAATGTTTGTTCATTGACCGTATTAATTAACCTAATTAAAGACAGTGACTAAGTTTGACATTAGTTTGATTCAAATCAGTAATTAATGTTTTAATTGCTGGTAGTAACATCATCACCCTTATCGATTGATAATTGGTTGAAAATCATCTTCTAACGTAAACTTAACATTTTCATCAATTCAATCTTTTCGTTTTCTAGCATCATCACCCATTAAAGTTACAATTCGTTTTTCAGCCATAAGAGCATCATCAATTGTTACTAAAATTAATTGGCGTGTTTCAGGGTCCATTGTTGTTTCTCATAACTGTTCAGCATTCATTTCCCCTAATCCTTTGTAACGTTGTAATTCAAACTTATCTTTTAAAGTACTTAGTTTTGTTTTCAATTCATTTTCATCTCAAGCATAATCAATTTTTTTATTTTTAGTATTCAAAATTTTAAATAATGGTGGTAAGGCAATATAAACACGATGATTTTCAATTAATGGACGCATATAACGATAAAAGAATGTTAATAATAATGTTTGAATATGAGCCCCATCGGTATCAGCATCGGTCATAATAATAACTTTCCCATAATTAGCATCTTCAATATCAAAGGCATTTCCAACGCCAGCGCCAATGGCATTAATCATTACATTAATTTCTTCATTATTCATTAAGTCTTGCATTTTTGCTTTTTCAGCATTAATAACTTTTCCTCGCAACGGTAAAATTGCTTGGAAACGACGATCACGTCCTAATTTTGCACTTCCGCCGGCTGAATCTCCTTCCACTAAAAAGATTTCATTGCTTAATTTATTCCGGTTTTGGGCTGGTGTTAATTTTCCAGTTAATAATCGATCACTATTCCCCCGTTTTTTATTGTTTCGTGCTGCTTCACGAGCTTTTCGCGCTTCTTCACGAACATTTCGTGCTAATAATGCCTTTTCAATAATGGCATAAGCACTTGTTTTATTTTCTGTTAATCAAAAACCAAATTGTTTTGTGACAATTATTTCTACCGCTGTTCGTGCATCATAAGTTCCTAATTTTCCTTTTGTTTGTCCTTCATATTGAATTAAACTTTCTGGTACTTTTACGGAAATAATTGCTGTTAAACCCTCGCGAGTATCGGTTGAATCCAAGTTTTTATCTTTTTCTTTTAATAATCCTTCTTTTCGCGCATAATCATTAATAACTTTTGTTAGTCCGCTACGGAACCCAACAACATGACTTCCTCCTTCACTTGTTTTAACATTATTGGCAAAACTAAGTAAATTTTCATTAAATTCAGTTGAATATTGTAAAGCAACTTCAACTTCAATTTCCTTTTCGAGACCTTTCATCATTACAATTGGGGTAATGTTTTTCCCCCCTTCATTCATATAACTGATGAATTCTTCTAAACCATTATTAAATAAATATTCTACTGTTTTGTCAGCGCGATCATCAGTTAACGTAATTTTAACCCCACTATTTAAAAATGCTGATTCACGAATTCGTTCTGA
Organism: Spiroplasma endosymbiont of Glossina fuscipes fuscipes; assembly: GCF_049669535.1. Classification (NCBI taxonomy): domain Bacteria; kingdom Bacillati; phylum Mycoplasmatota; class Mollicutes; order Entomoplasmatales; family Spiroplasmataceae; genus Spiroplasma; species Spiroplasma endosymbiont of Glossina fuscipes fuscipes. The sequence goes on along the minus strand of NZ_CP187162.1, from coordinate 680,419 downwards.
AATTGTTGAAAAAGAAAAATCAATTACTTTAAAAATCTTTGAATCAGGTAAAAAAGTAACCGTTGTTCCTGTTTCATTTGTTGTCCCAATTTGTGTTAATGGTTGTTTTACTTGACCACCATTACCAAATTTAATATGTCAAATTTTTTGATCACGATAAATTTTAACATCAAAAACGGATGATAAGGCATTAACAACCGAAGAACCAACCCCATGTAATCCTCCCGATGTTTTATATCCGTCACCACCAAATTTTCCCCCAGCATGAAGAACTGAAAAAATAATTTCAGGGGTTGATTTTCCCGAAACATGTTTTCCCGTTGGCACACCACGACCATTGTCTTGAACGGTAATGGCATTGTTTTTATGAATAGTAACATTAATTTCAGTACAATACCCGGCTAATGCTTCATCAATTGAATTATCAACAATTTCTCATACTAAATGATGTAATCCACGTACATCAGTTGACCCAATATACATCCCAGGACGTTTCCGAACAGCATCTAATCCTTCTAGAATTTGAATTGATGATTCATCATATTTTAAAGTGTTATTTTCTGTACTCATATTTTAATCATTCCTTTTAATTCTAATTTTCACTATAACTATCATATATTATAATAGTTTTATTTACAATTATTTACAAAATTATTTCTAATATACTATATAATAGTAAAAGAGAGGTGACAAAATGACATTATATGGATATCTAGGAACAATAATTGCTGCAATTATTGGATACTTAATTGGATCTTTTAGTTGATCAATTTTTATTAGTAAAACCCTTTATAAAATTGATGTTCGAAAATATCATTCAAAAAATGCTGGAGCCACAAATACTAGTCGTGTCCTAGGCAAAAAATGAGGTTTTGGGATTATGTTTTTAGACATGTTAAAAGTGACAATAACAATGTTTATTGCGTTTGGAATTAGTTGTATTAATATTAACGGTGTTAATTTTGGGTCAACTAGTTATTATATTCCAGCTTTTTTTGTTTTAATTGGACATTCATATCCAATTTATTATAAGTTTAAAGGAGGGAAAACAGTTTCTTCTTTTTTGGGGTTATTATGAATGACTAATCCTTACTATTTTTTAATTGCAACTGTCGTATGATGAACTACAATCTTTATTTGAAAACGTGTTTCTGTTTCTTCAATTTTAGCTGCTTTATTTACGGATGCTTTATGCTGAATTCCTCAATTAAGTGGAATTGATATCATTAATTTTAATGGTGATTTATTACAGAATTCACATGTTGTTTGAATGAATTACTTACATTATGTTAATTATCATAATTATTATGATAGTTTAGCATTAATTAATATTGTTATTACTTTAAGTGCTATTTTCTTAATTTTTAAACATCATCAAAATATTGTTTGTTTATTCAAAGGAACTGAAAAGCCTTATGATTTTAAAGGTAAATCTGATTTGGCAGCAGGAAATATTACAACCAATAATGAGAATAATTCGGTAAAAAAAGCATAATTAATAATTGTAAATTACTTAGTAATTTACAATTATTTTTTTGGACTGTAGTTTTATCACCATAATGATAAAATGGCGTATAATGAAACACTGCTTTGCCAAAAGTAAAAGTACCATCATAGCCCCCACCATTAGCAAAAATACGATCAATACCATTATAATTTTAATCGGTATTGTATTATCCTGTTACTTGCTGATAATTAAATAAATTAAGATCTAATATTTTTTATTCTTTTTAGTTAAAAACAAGATATAATCTTGTTTTTTCTTTTATTGGAATGGCAACACTTTTTAGAACACTTTTTATGTAGACTTCTGATTTCTAAATTCAACTGGAGTTAAGTAATTCAAACTACCATGAATTCGAATATTGTTGTATCAATTAATGAAATTAAATAGTTCCAACTTTAATTGTTCTAAATTTTTAAATTTTCGACCATTAATAAATTCAGTTTTAAAAGCTTTATAGGTTGTTTCAGCTACTGCGTTATCGTAAGGGCAACCTTTTGCACTTAAAATTTCTTCAATAATTTTATTTTTAAATTCATTACCACGATCTGTATGAAACAACCTAATTTGATTTAGTGGTCATGTTATTTTATAAAATGCCTGCTGAACTAGTTCAGCAGTTTTATTTGTTCCAGCGCTATAGCCAATTACTTCACGGTTAAATAAATCAATTAGTAAGCAAATATAATGTCATTTTGAACCAACTTGAACATAGGTTAAATCGCTCACAATAACTTCATTTTGTCTTTTATTACTAAACTCACGATTTAGAATATTACTAATTTGATCATTATTTACAGGAGATTTATGATTGCGATATTTTAATTTAGTATATTTTGATACTAAATTATTTATTGCCATAATTCTTCTAATTTTTTGTCGAGATAAAATAATGTTCTTTCTTGCTAAAATAATTTTAATTTTTCTAGCACCATAAACTTTATAGCTTTCTTTAAATGCACTGATAACTTCATTTTCATAAATATTAATTTCAGTTTTAGTGATCTTATTAATTTGATAATAATACTTTGATTTTGCTATTTTTAATATTTGACACATTTTCCTCACTGAATATTTGTCTTTATTGTTAGTAATTAATATTACTTTTTGCCGATTATCAGTGCTGCTTGCTTTAAAATATCATTTTCCATTCGTAATTGTTTGTTTTCTTTTCGCAACTGAATAAGTTCATTTTCTTCAACAGAGCGATTGTCTTTAGCTTTAAAAGAACCAGAATTCTCAAATTTTTTTACTCATTGATAAAGAACTGCCTTTGAAATTTTATATTCGTTAACAATTTCAATATTACTTTTACCATTTTTATATAACATTACGATTTGTTTCTTGAATTCATCGGTGTACTGGTTTTTTGCCATTTTTATATTCCTGCTTTCCTAATAATTTTAGCTTATTTTTTTACAGTCTACATAAATATGGTCCAAGTTATTGTAACCTATCCAAAAAATCTTTACTCTATATAAAATTTGTCCAAAAAACCCTTGCCATTCCAATTAGAATTTTAATTTTATTACAAATAATTTGATATAACAAATCTAATTTATTTAAGTCAAGTTTAACTTTATTTTATTTAACTATAGAGCATTTTCAATTGCTGTTAATAAATATTGTTTCAATGTTGTTTGATTTTCATAAGTATTTTGAAGTGTACTAGAAAAAGTATTCATTCCAATGGGAGGATGATTATCAATTCCATCCTTATATGCTTGTTGCAATACGTTTACCATTTTATCAAACGAAGTATTTTTTGTCTGATCATCAGTTACATTATGCAAAAAATTAACTAAGTTTGTTTTGACTCACTTTGTTGTTTCAATTCTCGTTCATGATGGATGGTCAATAGAACTTTGGTCAGTATTAATTCAACAATTTTTTGTACGATTATTTTCATTTCAATCATTATTTTTTGGATCATAACCACATTCTGATGAATAAATATTTTCTAAAGCATCAAAAGTTGAGGTTGAAATTTGTTTTAATGCACTTGTTACAACAATATCTTCACCATAAATTTTTGATTGTTCAGTATCAACGCCAACAATCTTTGCATTAATTTTATTAATCCTAATTTGATTAACAGTATCTTGAACTTGTGCACCAGCAACAGGAAAAATAATTTTAGCACCACGAGATAATAATTCATCACTAATAATTTTCCCATCCCCAGCTTGAAACGATTGTGAAAACCATGATTCATTTTTATTTAAAACGTTTTGAACTTTAGCAACTGGTTGTAAATTAGTAATATTGCTATTAATAACTTGAACCTGCTTTAAAATTTCATCTTTTAAATAATTCATTTTTTCGCCTGGCACCGAATTAATAATTGCATTAAAAACATCAGCGCCAACTAAAAACCCTCACATATAATTTGAAACGGCAATTGGATTATCCATTCCACCATAACTTCCAATTTTTAATTGATTATCATATTCTTTTTGATGCGCATTCAAATAAATACTTGCTGCTAAACTCGCATAAAACCCTGACGCCTCTGCTTGATAAGTAATGCCAATAATATTTTTTGCTAATGGTCCACTTGGATCCATATTAATATGAACACCTTGACCACTTCCATCAATATAAATAATATTATCAACCAAACCTGCTGCTCAACCAATTGTATTGCCATGATTAAAACCAGGCAACACTAATGTCTTTGCACCAGCAATAGATGAAGTAATATAAGCACTTTTAAAATCTCCCGGAGTTTGACTAACTGGTTCAAAATAGCTTGCTCGTCATTTTGAGTTCTTTCATTGTGCTAATGGTGTTGTTGGGTTTACTCTTGAAACAACATACTTACTAGCACCTTCTCATGTTGCTTGGTTAAAAGCAAGATCACTTGTGGTTCCACCATCAGTGATGACTCAAATGCTACTATCAAAAATATATTTCTTTGCACAAGCAACAACACTAACAATAGATGTTCCAACAACAACAATTGTTGCAAAAATTTGTAAAAGCCTTTTCATTTCTTTGCTCCTTTTTTAAATTTAATATTTCTAAAAAAATAAAAAACATTAGCCCGTTATTTTCAATTAAAATGTGAAGGGTTAATGTTTAAAAAGCAAAACCATTAACCTATAGAGTCTTTTTCCCATGGTAAGACGTAGAAACGCTAGACCATATTTCTAGCATATACAGGTATATTATTTATTTTCATATCTACATCATAACTCTTTTTCTTATAAAATGCAATTTAAAAAAACAAAAATTAAAATAGAAATGAAAAAAACAATCCGGGTGAGATTGTTTTTTTAGGGTATCCATGAAGTATAAGATAAATATAATACAAAGTATGGTCATATTGATAGGGCTAAACTTGTGCTATTTATTATAATTAATAAATGTACAAATTCTTATACTTCTCTAGACATTTATAATTATATAGTTCAAAAAATAAAATTCAACAATATTCAATTAACTTTTTATATTTTTTTCCATATTTGGAAAAAAATGGAATATAATTGGAATAACATAAAAAACCCTGATTTTACTGGGTTTTAATAATATTTAAAATACCTAATAATGCTTCTATTTCGGCTAACATCTAAAATAATTAATTTGAGCAAACGATCAAAAAGAACCAGAATAACACAAAAACTAACTTTAATATTGAATTTATCTGCTTTTAGTCGTATGATTATTGTGAAATTATCTAAAGGGATAATCCAATAATTATAATTTATGTAAAACTTAAAAACCCTGATTTTACTGGGTTTTTTCAACTCCCCTACCGATAGACCCAACTCCCCTACCGTTCTACTTTTACATAAATATATTATTGCAAAGATAAGGAATGTTTAAACAATGAATAAACGAAATAACACGAGAAAAGTAATGATTGGTAATGTCCAAATTGGTGGGCAAAATAAAGTTGTTATTCAATCAATGACCAATACAAAAACACATGATATTAACGCTACATTAGCTCAAATTAACCAATTATATCAAGAAGGCTGTGAAATTGTTCGAGTAGCAGTATTAGGAAAAAATGATGCGGCAGCGCTAAAAACAATTGCTGAACATGCTCCGTGTCCTTTAGTGGCAGATATTCACTTTAACCATGAATTTGCTTTAATTGCAGCTGATGCTGGAATTAGTAAAATTCGAATTAATCCTGGAAATATTGGCAGTATTGAAAATACCAAAAAAGTTGTTGCAAAATGTCAAGAAAAAAAGATTCCAATTCGAATTGGTGTTAACTCAGGGAGTCTCCCTTTAGATCTAGTCAACAAATACGGTTGAACTCCAAAAGCAATGATTGAAAGTGCTCGACGTCATATTGAAATTTTAGAAAATCTAGGATTTTATGATATTATTTTATCGTTAAAAGCAACCGAGGCATTAATGGCAATTGAAGCTTATACCTTAGCTAGTCAAGAATGAAACTATCCACTCCATTTGGGAATTACTGAAGCTGGTAGCCATCATACCGGAACAATTAAGTCATGTAGTGGATTATCGCCCCTTCTCTTTAATGGTATTGGTGATACAATTCGGATTAGTTTATCAACCGACCCAATTGCTGAAGTTGAAGTTGCAAAACGAATGTTAAATGCGCTTGGACTTTATGACAATGTTGTTGATGTCATTGCTTGTCCAACTTGTGGACGTCTTGAATATAATCTCTTTCCTGTTGTAAAGGAAATTGAAGAATATACCAAAGATATGAAGTTCCCATTAAAAATCGCCATCTTAGGTTGTGTTGTTAATGGTCCTGGTGAAGCAAAACAAGCTGATCTTGGAATTGCTGGGGGAAAAAACGGTGGCATTATTTTTAAAAAAGGTAAGATTTATAAATCATGTAAACAAGAAGAACTTGTTCCTGAATTAAAATTACTTATTGATGAATATCATCGGGACTGACAAGAAAAAAATCAGTCTAATAAAACTAAGTTATAATTTATGTTACAATTAAAAAGTGGTAAAGAAAATAGAGGTGAAGAATAATGGATGTATGTTGTCCCACAAAAAACCATGATTGTATGTCATGTCGTACCTGTAGTAAACCAAAAGTAGGATGTCGTTCTTGTTTAATTTGTATTTCTTGCACAGATTGTGTTAATAAGAAATGTGAGTGTTGTAAAGACAAACGTTAATAAAATAAAAATCTAAGTGAATATCACTTAGATTTTTATTTTATTAATTTGAAATTAAATGCGTATAAGGAAATTCATTAAGTAAAAAATCAAATCATCCTGGATTTGGATTAATATATGGATAGATTCGTTCAAACTGTTCTAAAGCACTATCAAAATAATCATCATTAATATATCCTTTGGCAACTAAGTACATAAAAACAATTGAAGCACTACGATTAACACCCCAAATACAATGAACATAAATTTTTTTAGTCTTAATATTATTATCAATAACTTTTAATGCTTGAATGACAACATTAACATCTAACTCTTGCAAAGTTGGATAATCTTTAAAATTAAAATAAATATGTTGGTCATCAATTCAAATAAATTCTTGATTATCATTTTTGATATTGTGCTTTTGAATTTGCTCACGATAAATTTCAGCCGCACAACCAATTACTAAGTTTGCATCTTGTGGAATACTATGACGGTCACCAAGATATAAATTGGTGATAATTTTTTTTGCTGACATTTTTTATTCTCCTACATCTATTATTACTTTACCATTTACTTGAAACGGGTCTGTAAACTGTTTTGCCTTTATCATTGCAATTTCAGCTCTATATGGCGCAAAAGCTTTTCCTTTTTCGCCAACATATGGTGTTTCTAAAATTTTTATCATTCCATTTAACTTTGGATGATAAATAATTTTTAAAATTATCTCAAATCCTAAATAACCATAACCAATGTTCTCATGTCGATCTTTATGTGCATTCAAAGGATTTTTACTATCATTAATATGTAAACATAACAAACGGTCTAAACCAATTAATTGGTCAAATTGATTGATAATATCATCCAAGTCTTCTTTAAACTGATAACCAGCATCATGCATATGACAAGTATCTCAACAAACCCCAATTTTATCCTTCAGTGTTACATTATCAATAATATATTTTAATTGCTCAAAGGTAGTCCCTAATTCACTACCCTTTCCAGCCATTGTCTCTAAAGCAATTTTTGCTTTTTGATTTGGACTTAACACTAAGTTTAAACCTTCAACAATTCGGTCTAAACCAACTTGCTCTGGAGCACCAACAGCACTACCTGGGTGCAAAACAATTGTTTTAATTCCCATTTCATCAGCACGAATAATTTCTTTTTTTAAGAACTCAACAGCAATTTCAAATGTACTAGGATTTGTTGTATTACCTAAATTAATAATATATGGGGCATGAATAATAACATTATCAATTGAAAAATGTTGTACCGCTAATTGCTGATAAAATTCTGAAATAAAAAAATGATCAGTACTAACACGAATCGTGTTTTGAGGTGGTCCAGTATAAATCATCATCGCATTAGCATCATTATTTAAACTTTCTGTTAATGCACCTAACAAATAATCTTGTTGTTTGTTCATACTAACATGACTTCCAATAATTAAATTATAATCTTTCATTTTTTAATTTCTCCCTTTCTTTCTCGTTGATTTTATAATATCATATATAAAGATAAGAAAAAATAATTTATTAATAATGAAAGAATTATAATGGTTAACGAAGAAAATATTAAACAAATTGAAGCAACAATTGATAATGTTTATCAAAAAGTAATTACAAAAAAGAAAGATAAAATTGTTACTTGACAATGAATTAATTTATTTTGTTATCTTTTCATTATGGTTAGTTTATTTCTTGCTATTTTTAGCTTTGTTGTTACATATGATTTTCATTTTCAACTAAAAAAAGCATTTTGTTACCAGTTGGAATTGTGGCGTTACTTTGTTTTATAGCAAGTACTATTCTCATTATTTTTATTAAAAAACAACAAAAACATTTAACACAACAAATTAGAAACAATATTGACATTAAATTGTTAATTAACTTATATAATGATATTTTTAGCAAAATAATACCCGATTTAACAATTAGCGACATTACAACAGCATTAACAATCACCCCCACTAATCATTATCCAATTAACGAATTTAAAGTGAATGATAAAATTATGGTTGGACAATATCAAAAATTAAACTTTAATATTGGTTCTATTAGTCAAGCAACAACAACCGTTGTTGATAACTTGCAACCAAATTTAATACCAAAACCATATAACATTCAATACTACCGTTATTTATTTTTAACAATCACAACACCACAACTTCAAAATAATAATTTTGAAATTAATCGAAAAAATAAATATCATAAAAATAATTTAACCTTTGATATTTTTTTTTGATATGATCAAACTAATCCAAATATTACTACAAGTTTAAAAAAACTTATTTTCGATAATATGGTGACTACTAACTTAATTCCAAATATTAAAGTTGCAGCACAGACATTGTCACTACAATTAGCAACCATTTCAACAAATAGTTGAATTGATAACTACGATAGTTTTTTTAATTTTAATATTAGTTTAAATAAAAACGTCATGCTTGATAATATGATTGAAACCATTAAGCATGACTATCAAACTTTACAAAAAAGTTTTGTTTGATTAAATTTAATTTTAGAAAATAATTAATATTTATCAACTTTATAATTGGCAATAATCTTATCTAATTTATGCGATAAGATTTTAGCATCTGGATCAGAAACAACAATTGCGGCTTTGACCCATTTATATTCTAACAAAGATGTTGAAACAATAATTACTTCATTATTGATATCATTTCCTTCATAATGATCACGAGCAGGAATACGAACAATATCATTTGGATAACGAACATACTGTAACCCCGAAACAACCGCATCCCCTTTTGAAGTAATAATCATTAAACTACGATATTTAAATTTTGGGAAAATAATGTCAATTGTAATTGATTGAACCACCACAAATAAGTATGACGCAAATAAAACTGGTCCAAAGAAGTATTTCGCTTTATGACTTGCAAAATCAAGACCATACAACCCATTTTCATCAATATTAAAACCAAGTTTTTTAATTGCATCAAGATGGCTTGCTCAATCTTTTCCGAAATAAACCCTAGTAATTTCACTACGATTTAACAGTACCGTATGAATTGCTAACATTACAATAACAATAATATAATTAACAATGCGATTATAATTTGCAATTGATGTTTTCTTTTTCACAGAATAATAAGCTAAGACAAAGTCCGTTCCAGCCGTTGAAGCACCACCCTTATAAACTAATCCATAAGCTATTCCGTTTAAAATCCCAGCCACCGCGGCAAAGACAAATAATCAAATTTGATACATTCCACCATAATTACTAAAAACATTTAAACTATTATAATTAGTAATAAAAAACAGTTCTTGTGGATTAATCAGTGGGATGTAAGCAAAAGCAAAGTGAAAACCATTTTGTAATGCAATATAAACAATTGTTCGAATCGAAAACCGAATCCCAACTTTAATTACTCCAAAAATAAATAATGGTAAATTAAGAATAAAGAAAAAAGCTCAATACATGCTTGTTTGAAATGCCAGTTGATCTTGGCTTGGCCAAATTGCAACGACAACCCCCCTTGCAATCGCTCCAATTCCACTTGGCATAATTCCGTAACTTGTTGTTGCGGCAATAAAATAATCATAACTAACCATTGCTAAAAACGCGGCAAAAGTAATATAACCATAATCACGAAATAATCGTGATTTAAAATAAGATTTAAATCGTAAATTAAATTCTTTTCGTGAAATCCGTTCACGACTTCTTGTTTTCCGATGGCCCTCTTTATATGCGTCGATTGTTTTACTTTCAACATCTTCTGGGCCAACTCCCGAGGTATTATTATTTTGTACTACATCTGTTTCTTCATCATATGTCATACTTTACATTTCCTTATCCTTTCTTAACCTTAATTACAAATAAGTATAACACTATCTTACAAAATAAAAACAACCCTTGGGTTGTTTTTTAATAAAATTAATAATTATTCACTTCTTAAACGAATTGTAACTTTGAATGAACCAACTTTAATTGGATCATAATCGTTTCTAGTAATATCCACAACTGTATAATCTTTTTGTAATTTTTGGTTTAAGTTTCCAAATTTAACTCCTCTGTTTGCTCCTTTATTTGAAGGAATAAACACTGGGATTTTACGATAGTCTAATGCTGGGATTGTCATATAAACAACGATTTGTTGATATGGTGAGTCAACATCTTTTAATGCTTCATTTAAATACTTAATAAATTCATTGCTTACTAATTGTGCACCAAAGTTTTTATCTTCAACAAATTCATGTGATTGGTTATGTGTAATGTAAAATGAAATTCTAGCATCAACATTTACTAATAAATATTTTTCTTGTACTGTTGCACCATTATATGTATATGATGATTTATCTTGACATTTTTCAGCAACTGCGGCTGCAATTTCATTAGCAACTGTTTCAATTTTATATAATTTTTCATTATTTAAATCATATTTTGCTGATTTATTTCATAATAATTCATCATCATTAACACGAACTTGTTCTAAGAATAATAATTTACGTAATCATTTTTTCGGAGCATTTTTTCATTCATCTTCTCCTAAGATTACTTTACTTGGTCCTTCGTTTTCCTTAGTTTTTGATCTCATTACTTGAATGATATCTAACGCAACAGGCGTTCTTTCTTGTTTATCAACTAGCATTAATGAAGGTCCAAATCCCGATAATACTTTATGCGTATTTAGTTTAAATAATTTAATTCATTGGTCATGTTTGATTTCAAATAATTCATTAATTGAATCTAAATCATCTTGTGATGATTGTGATAAATCAATAATGTAATTTGAACTTAATAAGTTAAATAATCTTCTTAATAAGTATTTTAAAGTATTTACTGTTTCATACATTTTAAATTTATGAATTGGATCATTATCTCATGGTGATAATGCGTTATTGTAAATAATTTTTAAAGCAATATAATTAATGCTTGATTTTTTAGCAACTTGTGCAATTGCACCAGCTTCAGTATCAATCACATCAATTGTGTGACCATATTTGTCAACCATTTCTTTAAATTGTTTTGAGTTATAAATCAACATATCTGCTGTTCCAGTAACTCCTTCATTCAACCCTAATTTAAAGTCTTTAACAACCTTAGCAAATTCACCATCGAATTGGAATGACTCAGGTTCATTAACAATTTGTCCATATTTAATATCTTTGAAAACTGTTAAGTCTGCATCACGATAAATAAATTTTGTTGAAATTGTTGTATCTCCTGTATCATGTTTGTCATTTGTTGACAAGGCTAAATCTATGTTTAAAATTGTTTGTAAGCCAGGATATTTTTCTAATAAGTAAGTAATAGCCATTGCAGCATTTGCTTTACCATAACCTACTGTTGCAATAATGAAAGTTTTTCCATGGTACTTAACATGTTGGATAACACAGTTTTTTCATCAATATTTTTTTACTGTTTTGATACTGTGCTTATCTTTCATTGTAAAATATGCCGTTGAAATAACACCGATCATTTAATTTCCACCTCTATTTTCTTAATAATTAATTTCCAAAATTGATTATTTTTAGTGTATCTTACTATAATTAATATTTGACTATATGCAAAATACAACTAAAATCATTGTATCGTATTTTTAATAAATTAGCAATGGATAATGTTAAAATGTTAAAAATTATTAAATTAATAAAAATTATTTTGTTTTTTATTTTTAAAATCAATAAAAATTATTTTCTATAAAGAATATTAAAATAACAATTATTTTTATTTAATATTTAACATTAAACATTAAACATAAAGAATATCTCATTTCTGTCTTAAACTTCTTGTTCCTGTTTCTTCAATTCCCTTCGTTATTTCATTTTGATTTGGTTGTTATGAATGTTGAGCAATCTGATAACTATCTAAACTAATTTTAACAATATCAAAAAAACTAATTAAAACTAACGCTCCAATAATTCAAGCCGCTCCACCTGTAGTTTCTTTTTGTTCTTTTATCGTTAATAGTTTCATAAAATTAGGGGAGTGTTGCATATAAACGGGTATTATTTAATTTATTTAAAAACAAGAAACTTTTTTCTTTTATAAAAATATAATAACACAAAAAAATAAAAATACAAAAAATAATTTCATATTTTAACATACTAAAAAATAATAACTTTAATATTAATAATTTCTATGTATAAAAGAAAAAACAAGATTATATCTTGTTTTTAACTAAAACCCGTATCTTTGCAACGGGCCCAAAATTAGACAAATAAGATTTGTCCATAATTAGCATGATTTAAATTATTATGTTTATCTGATCAAGTAAGATGAGACCCGTTTGTTGCTTTATAACCACCTTCAGTGCCGGTTAAAAAAGCACCCGAAATTTTTCCTCCAGATAGTTGTTTCGTTTGTTTTATTGTTAATTTTGTCATTTCGTTTCCTCCTTGTTAATACTTAACCTTTTTTTGAATAAATTCCTTGTAAAAAAAGTAATTATTTAATTACTTTCCATTATTCCACAGTTACAATTTTAACTTTATATGGGGCTTGAATTCCTTTAATTTCAACTAAATCGCCTGCTTTTTGACCAATAATAGCTTTGGCAATCGGGGATTCATTTGAAATCGTATTTTCAAATGGATTTGCTTCAACAGCACCTACAATTTTAATTTCAAAATTTTTGTTAATTAATAAATTAGTAAAAATAACTTTACTTCCTAATTTAATAATTCCTGTTTTTGATTTTACTTCTTTAATTTCTTTTGCTTTTGTTAATAACGATTCAATCTCTTTAATTCGTCCTTCAACTTCAGCTTGTCGATTTCGTGCTGCATCATAGTCAGCATTTTCTGATAAGTCCCCTTGTGCACGGGCTTCTTTTAGTTCTTCAATAACTTCTGGTCGAACGACATTAATTAAATTATCTAATTCTTCTTGTAAATCCTTAATTCCCTCTTTGGTCAATAAAATTTCTTCATTCATTTGATATTCCCGTTCCTCTCCACTTTTGATTACAACAATAATTATTATACCTTAAAAAATAAGATAGTTAAGATTTTTTTACTTTTTGCCAGCTTGTTCTGTTAATAAAGTTTTAATTTTAGTTGCAATCATATCAATTGCAATTTCGTTACCTTCATAATATGGCACAATAATATCCGCATATTTAATGCTTGGTTCAACAAAATATTCATACATTGGTTTAACCGTTGTTAAATATTGGGTAATAATATTATCAATTGTTCGTGCACGTTCATTTAAATCTCGGGTTAAACGCCGAATAAAACGAATGTCATCTTCGGTTTTAATAAATATTTTAATATCTGATAATTGCCGAATTTCTTCTAATGCTAAACCTAAAATCCCATCTAAGATAATAACATCACCAGCCACAACACTATTTGTTGTTTCTAACCGATTATAGACAGTAAAATCATAAATGGGTGTTTCAATTAATTGATGTTGTTTTAATAATGTTAAATGTTCTACTAGTAAGTCTAAATCAAGCGCATTGGGATGATCAAAGTTAATTTGCTGACGTTCTGCTAAAGTTAAATGATCTAACTTTTTATAATAATGATCCATTTTTAAGTAAGCAATTTTTTGCCTCGTAAGATTTCAGCAATTTTAGTTGCAACTGTTGTCTTTCCACTCGCTATTCCCCCAGCAATTGTTACTAACTGAACGTTATTTTCCTTTTTTAGTTTCATTATCTACCCTCCCCCGCTGGTTCTCTAATGTTAGTATATCACAAAGAAAAACAACTTAACTATTGTTAAGTTGTTTTATTGATAATGTTCTTCTGCGTCTTCATCAATCTCAAGTTGCTTATATTTATCAAATCCTGTTATCGTAACGATATTATTAATCAAACTATTAGTAATGTCAAACAAAGACAAAACACAAAATAATAAATACTATTGGAAAAGCAATATGCTCTCATAATCGCATTTTAATTTTTTGTTGATATCCCAACTTCAAAGTAACCGCAATTACCATTGCATAAATAAAAATTGTAATTGCTGAAGAAGCTTCTGTTAACGAAGAAATATCAAATGGCTGTTTATATGTCATTGCTTGACCGGGGGTTGCCATAAACCCAAATTCTTTTGTTAAACTAATTCCTTTAATAATATCTGGAATTGCTAATCAAATGATAACGGTTATAAGGAAGTTCCCCCATACAATGCATTTTGCATTGCAACATTAACCTTTAATGCCAAAGCACTAATAATCATAATAATAGGACCACCATATAAAATAATTTTATTATTAAATCCTAAACTTCATGTCCCCATGTTCATATTTTGCACAAAGTGATTAAAAGCAGCAAAGAAAATAATTGAAATAACAATATAGAAAATTGTGCTAATTAACATAATTAAAATAATTCCGCGCCCAATATTTTTTTCTGGATTACTAATATTTCATCCTGCTGTTGAAAATACTTCAAAACCAGCAAAGAAGAAAAAGCAAGAATTAAAAGCTTTAATAAATCCTGGTAATGAAAATTTAGTATTATATCCTCAATAACTTAAGTTCTCGCCACCATGTTGAACAGCTAAAACTAATCCAGCTAGAATTAAAAAACCAGCGGTAATTCATTTAATAATTCCTGTCCCATTTGCTAGTTTTTTATATAATTTAATACCCCCAAAGATAATTGCCGCCGCTGCCATATAAATGGCAATCCCAATAAAATCTAACCATAAGTCCCCAAATGATCCTCAATCAGCAGCATATCACGGAACACTAACACTTCCATCAGGATTGACTTGTGAAATTCAATCCGCTCCAAATGAACCACAAATCAACATCATTACTTGAATCGTAATTAAAAATGGTAATGAAACATATTGCATAAAAGCAACAAAAATTCCTCAAAACTTTCCGAAAGTTGTTCGAACATAAATATATGAGGCTCCATTATTGTTTGAATGATGAATTCGTGCCATTTTAGCAAATGCTCATGCACATATTCCAGCAATTAGTCCTTCCACTGCAAATAACCATACAGCATGAATCCCAATTGAGTCAGGTTCTGAAATATTTGCTAAAATAGCAAAATTACCGATAAAACTAATTCCAACAGTATAATTAAAGCCTAATCAAACAAAATCCGCCAAACTGAATTTTTTGTTTTGTTCTTTTTTAAGCATAAAATAATTTTTTCCTTCCTAGTTAAAAAACAGCGTTAATATTTAATTGATGATATTTACATAAAAATTAAAGGGAGTGTTGCAAAGATACGGGTTTTAGTTAAAAACAAGATTATATCTTGTTTTTTCTTTTATACATAGAAATTATTAATATTAAAGTTATTATTTTTTAAAAATTTTAAGGAGTTGAAATTATGCAAACAAAGCAATATTTTATTTTGCGGTCGTTAGTGAAAAAGTATGGTAAAGATAATGTTATTAATACTGTCAATAAGATTGCAAATGATATTGAAATTAAAAAGTAAAAGAATAAATTATTCCGCGTAATTTATTAGCGGATAATTTATTCAATAATGTTTTTTAAGTGGAGCAAAGCGACAACGAGCGGAGCGAGTTTGCAAATTTCAATTTTTTAATTTATTGAAAGGAGATATATTATGCCAGTTTGATTAACGACAATATTTAGTGTTGTTATTATATTAGGTATTTTTGCTTGAATTGGTTTGTCAATTTATCAAAAAATTCGCCAAATTCGAGGAAAGAAAAAAGATAAAAAAGAAATTGAAAATAAGGAGGATAAGAAATAATGTTAGGGATGTATTTAACAACAGCAATTAATTTTTTAGCAGTTGGTGATAAACCTACTATTCCAGATGGAATGGGTTCTATTTGAACTGGATTGGGTAATGCAATGATGAAAGTTAAAGAAGCAATTTATGCTGTATTACCACAATTAATGACCTTTTTAGGTGATGCGTGAATTATTTTAATTCCATTTGGTATTTTTGTTATTGTTAAGATATTAAACTTTTTCCGTGTTATGGTTAAAGGATTTTAATATTTATTATAATCAATGATATATCTTAGCTGTACACTGTCTACAAAGTTAACAAGATGAAAAATCCTGTTTAAAGAAACTAAGGCACACTAGTTTTTTATGTGATATTTAAGGTATTATTATGGTTTTCTCTCTGTATAAAATATTTATAAATTTGTTAATTTATTAAAAATTCAAATAATAAAGTTAAAAGTTGTTATTAAAACTATTATTATTGAAATAATTGTTTTAATTGGTGATACCATTCATGATAAGCAAAAAATAGTTGGTATCACGTTTGTAAAAAATGAATTTATTAAATAGAAAAATGAATTTATTATTTCTTCGATATTTTATTTCTCCTTTCTATTTAAAATAATTTATACAGAGAGAAAACCATAATAATATCAACTTAATTATAAACTTATGATTTTATATTTTAATAGTTATTGTTAAAAATTAAATAGTATTTTTCAGTGTGCCAATTTTGTATTTTTGTTTTTTATTACATTGTTTATTAACATTGTTTATTAAACATTAAATAAACAATATATTAACATTATGTATAACATTGTTAATAATCAATGTTTTTATCAATAAATAAGCAATATATAAACATTAAATATAACATTGTTAATTAGAAACAATGTTTATTAAGGAGTTGATAAAATTGAGTAGTTTTGTTAAGAAAAATCAAAATATAGAAAATTATTTTATTAGCAAGGAACTTATTCCTTTTGAAACAGATAAAGCAAGTTTTATAAATTTACCTAATCATAATCGTCATATTGGTTTTTGACTAAGTAATAAGTTTATTTATCCGAGTGAAAAACATTCTGATCAAGTAGCTATTGGTTTGATTTATGATAATTCTTATCCTATTGTAAAATATGATGAAAATTTAAAACGTCATATTTGAAAGTATTTAACTGGAACAGAATTAATTAATTTGTATAATCAATATAAACAAAATTATTTTAATCGTATGCACAAAGCATTATTTTCAAATGAACCTAAAAAAGTAAAAGTAAATAATAACAATAATAATTTAACAAATTGAAGTGTTGAAAAAGAGCAAGAATTAATTAATGATTTAGAAAGTTTAAATTAAATGAGTTTATATGACTATTGAGTTCAATTTGTTAGTTATATTATTGGTTCAAATGCTCCTGAATTTTTATATGTTATATCGTTTGTATTATTTATTGTTTTATTTTTTGGGATGTTTTTTAAACTTATTCAAAAAATGTGGAGTTTTTAAAAATGCAAAATGATTGAGAAAAATTAAAAGAGTTTTTTATTCATATATTTTTGTTTATAGATAAAATAAATGTTGAAACTATTACAACTTGGACTTTGACACAGAATGAATATTTAACTTTGATGGTTGGTGTTTGAATTGTTATATTATTTTTAACTTGGTTTTTGTTATGAATGGTTTTTAAAATAGTTGGGTATTTTAAGTAATGAAAAAGTTTGTATTTTTCTTAAAAAATTATTGTTATATTAGTGGTTCAATGATTTTGTTTAGTTTAATTGATTTATTATTTTGAATAATTTCATTAAATTATACTGGTTTAGTATTCTGATTATTGTTTGCTTTGCAGTGTGTTTATTTTGTGTGATGAGTATGAAAAAACATATTTTATCAGTTAAATGCTTTTCGACTAGTAAATTTTGTTTGAGATAATCCGTTATCAGTTATTATTGGTAAATTAGGAACCGGAAAAACATTACTTTTAACTTATTTATCACAAACTATGAAATTATTAACAGATAAAATTTATAGTAATTATCCGTTAGAAGATGAGAAAGTTAAAGTTTTAACATTTAAAAATTTAGATTTTACCGATAGAACAAAACCAGTTCCCCCTGATGATAGTGTTATTTTATTTGATGAAAGTTATTTATATATTGATGGAACTAGTCCTCACGATGAGAAAAAAAGTTCATAGTGGTAAGATACCGTGAATTGTTTTAGCAAGACATTTTGGTAATCGTGCTTTGTTTACAGCACAGCGTGAGGGTATGATTTGAAATAATATTCGCCAATTAGCAAGTGGTATTATTATTCCAATTTCACTGAAAAAACCGATTGCTAAAAAAGGATTTAATTTTTTTAATCGTTTCTTTATTATGCGAATTGGTATTTTTCAAGATATTACTGATTATGAAATTTGAAAAACAAAATCAGTAGAACGAACAGCAGAAGGTAAACGAGCAAAACATAAGTCAGATGTCGGGTTAGGAATTCGGTTTTTTAAAATAATTATTCCGTTAGAATTTGCACAGAAATATGATAGTCAATGATTAAAGTTTGTGCGTGATTTAAAAAATGATGAAATAGTTAATTATAAAGAATATTACTGGTCAGAAATTACTAAATTGAGTGTTAAAGAGCGTTTAGAATTGTTTGATATTGATATTTTGAAAAAGAATTTAAAACCTAAAAAAGAAAAAGGAAGTGGTAAAAATGATTAATTTATTATCAGAAAGTAGTAATTGAGATAAGATTTTTAGTTTTATTTTTGATGTATTTTTGTTTATTTTTGATGTAATTTGAAATACAAAATTACCAATGACAAATACAACGATTGCTTATTTTATTATCTTTTTTATGGTTGTTAAGTTATCGATTTATGCAATTCACGGTACAAGAACTCAATACAACGAATTAGGTTCAACAGTACAAACAGGTGTATCAAATATTTATTCTGCAACTGCTCGTGGAGTTTCAGATACTAAACAAGGTATGCAAAAACATATTAAAGAGCGTAAACAGTTTAAAATTAATCGTAATAAACAACAATTATCGAATTTAGCAAAACAAGCAAAAACAAGAGAACAAGGATATCGGAGAGTAAATAAATAATGATTAGATTAGTTTTATTAGTTGCGGCAATCGCTATTTTTGGTACAGGTTTTATAACAGTTATTATAAATCAACTTACATCAGCAAAAAATATTATTATGGATTTATATAACTCAGATACTTTTTTACTTTCTTTGTTTGGTAAAATGGCAATTTTGTTTAGTCATCCATTAATGTTAACGATATCAAGTTTATATATTGTTGGGTTTATTGTTTCAAAAACATTGTATAGTTAGGAGTTGAATTTATGAAAAATAAAATTTTAAAGTTTTTAAAAGAAAAATGATGAAAAGTATTATTATATTTTTTGATAATCAGTTTAGGAATGTTTGTACCTTTTCTTTATATTGATATTAAAGAATTTCAATTATTTTTGAGTAAATTTGGTTCAGTTTCTTCAATTATGTGTATCGGATATATAATTTTTTGAATTTTAACTGCTGCGGGAATTATTGATTTAATATTATGAATTAAGAAAAAAATTAATAAAGATATAGTTAAAGGTGGTAAAGAATAATGCGTAAGTCATTATCTTTATTTGCGATATCTATTTTAGGGATTTTAGGGTTAATTATTCCTTTTATTACTTTAACAGCATTTAAGCCATTACATCAGCAAAATTATACTGTTAATCAACAAACAACGGGAATGAATGAAACTGATTTTATTAATACAATGTTTTTACGCAGTAGTTTTTTTTGAAAATTGGTCTGAAACAAATTATTTTATTAATCCGACTTTAAAAACATCACAATCATTAACTTATAATGATAAGTGATATTTAGATTTTTTAAAGGATAGTTATTCAACGGGAATTTCATTTGATAAACCTAGTGATGAATTTATGGATTTATATAAAAATTGAGATACTTATACTAAACAATATAACATTGATAAATTTTATGACGTTGATAAAAAACAATTTTTAAAAGAATTAACTAATTTTTCTTATTCATTTGCTAAGTATTTTAATACAATTGAAGTTATTAATAAGTTAGAAAAAAGTGTTGATAATTTACAACAAGTTAATTTAAAGTTTCAAAATTGAAAGTTAATTCCATTAGATAAATTGAATAGGAATCCAGATAATAAATGATATATTGGAATTGTAAAAAAGAAACAAAATGATAATTTTTCTATTATAAAATTTAATTTTTCAAATAAATCAATTTGAAATAATAGTGGTGTACCTTATCATATTATTAATGGAGTATGATATTTTTTTAAATCATATTACTGTTGAGATGGTTTAAATGAACCTGAAACGCCAGAAATAGATATTAATGACAATCTAATTTTTTGAACTAATAATGAATATCAAAATGTTCGTTCTTGATATTATTGTGCAAGAAAATATTCGAGTTCAGCAAGGTGGTAACCCCGATTATGATGATCCAAATTTAGGTAGTCAAAGAATAATTTTTGATTTTGAAATTATTAATAATATGGAAAAATTAGATTGAAAACTTGATATTATTTTAACTAGAAAATTAATTTATCGAATGATTTTAACGATTGATGAACAAAAAAAATATTATTGCTGGTAGTTTAGAGTTGACACACTTTAAAAAATATTGGAATGGATATGATTATAATAGTTATCGATATACTGATGATTTAGGGTTTTTATTTTCTTTTATGAAAGAAAAAGAAAATATCTTTAATTTTAGTGCTGAAACTTATAATTATAATCAAAGTAGTACTCCTAATACTGGTAAAAAGGTTTTTGAATGGATGAAAGGTCAAATTGATATTAATAAGTTTTTAAAAGCATTTTTTGCACATGCTTTGGTGCCTGTATTTCAAAATCGTAGTAATTTTATTGAAAGTGGGTATATTGATAATTTACAATATGATACGGTTTTAATTAACTTTTTTGGTTTGAAATTAGTTAATTTTAAAAATGTTTTAATTGATGAAAATAATACTAATAAAAATCAATTTGAAAGATTATTAAATAGTATGTTTACAGTTTCGCAGAACTTTTATAAAGATTATTTACGAACAATTTTTGACTTGGAAAATAATACTTATGTACAAGGATATAATAAAAAGTATGGTTTATTAGCAAATAATGGTTTTAAGATTTATCCTCGTTATTTTTATTTTTCTGATAAATATAAGCAATTAGATATTAAATTGTATTCAGCATTTAAAAATCGGTTTTATAACACAAATTATGGTAATGTATTTAATTATGATTTTTCAGTTGCAAATGATTATAATATTAATCAAAATGAGGGTTATATTTTTGAAGGTGCTTTAAAAGATAAATATGGTTTAAAATATAAAAAGATTGAAGAACAAAAAATTGGTTATAATGTTTTTGAATTGCAAGCACAAAAAGAAAATGATATGTATCGTTATTATGATTTTAATTTTGGAATTTATAACTGACAAGAGATTAATAATGGTGGGTTGTTTCCAGACGGTCAATGATGACAAGCACAATATGAAAGTTGTAGTTGATATAATATTGCGTGTCATATCAGAAATACTGCAATTTGAGTTGTAAATAATATTCCCGGTGTTAAACAAGTGAATGAATTAGCAAGTGGTGTTGGTCAAATTTTTCAAACAATATATAGTTTTTTTAATCAAACATTTGAGGTGTGAAAATTTAGTCCAGCATTATATAACACAATAACAAATATATTCCTATTAATTATTTTTATGAAATTTGTACGATTAATATAAATAAAAGGAACTACAAAGTTCCTTTTATTCTTTTCAATCAGTAATTTTACCTGTTTTATTATCAATTGTTGGTATTTCTGGTTCACTATTGCCATCTCAACAGTAATATGATTTAAAAAAATATCATACTCCATTAATAATATGATAAGGTACACCACTATTATTTCAAATTGATTTATTTGAAAAATTAAATTTTATAATAGAAAAATTATCATTTTGTTTCTTTTTTACAATTCCAATATATCATTTATTATCTGGATTCCTATTCAATTTATCTAATGGAATTAACTTTCAATTACTTCCAATTGGCGGTTGTTGTGGATTATATGGTAGTTCTGGTTTATTGCCCTCGTTTTCATTGTTATTTGGTTTTTCACAACTAATTAATGTTGTTGTACTTGTTGCTGTTAATCCGATTACTCCTAAAATACTTAATAACTTTTTCATATATTTATTCCTTTCTGTGAAATGT
Organism: Spiroplasma endosymbiont of Glossina fuscipes fuscipes; assembly: GCF_049669535.1. Lineage (NCBI taxonomy): Bacteria > Bacillati > Mycoplasmatota > Mollicutes > Entomoplasmatales > Spiroplasmataceae > Spiroplasma > Spiroplasma endosymbiont of Glossina fuscipes fuscipes. The sequence continues at coordinate 657,872 of NZ_CP187162.1, read as the reverse complement.
TATAATTAACATAATTATACTATACATTTTTTAAGTATGTGTAAATTTATGAAATATATTAATTAATAATTTTAATTTAATAAAGAAAGGAAATAATAAAATGTTTAATTTTAATAAATTTAGTGAAAATATTTATGAAAATGCTTTAAATCAGTTAAAAGAAAAGATAGAAAGAACTGATGATATAATTTTTAAAAAACGAGATAAAACAAAATATTTTGTAAAAGAAATAAAAACTAGAAAAATTAAAACAGAATTTGGAATATTAATTTATAAGAGAAGAATTTACAAATATCTTTATAAGGGTAAGTGAAAATATGTTTCTCTTGTTGATAAACAATTTGGAGTTAAAAAATGGCAAAGAATAATTAATGATTTAAAACTAAAAATAACTGCTGAAATAGTAAAAAATAAAAGATATAATGATATATTAGATATGTTTAATTGCAAATTACATTGTTCATCTATTTCGCGTATTTTACGAAAAGCATTAATAAAAAGAAAAGATAAAAGAATAGATTGGAATTATATAAAATGAAGTGCAATAAATCTTATTAAAAAAATCAATTATAAATTTTCAAAAATTAAAATATTTATAATTTTTATTTTATTTTAAACACAACTTAACCATACTAAAAAATAATTTATTAAGTTAAGTAATAAATTTATTTAAAAATTCTGTAAAAATATTTCTTTTGCACTTATTCAATTTAAACAAGGCCTTAATTTATCATTTATAACATTAACTACTCAATTTATTTTTTGTTGACTAACATTATTAAAATCAGTTCCCTTAGGATATCATTCTCTAAGTTCAGAATTCATATATTCAATTAAAGGTTTTTGTTGTGGTTTACCAGGATCACAAAAATAAACTTGTGTTTCAACAAATATTTCTAATTCTCTTCATTTACTAAATTCTTTTCCTCTATCTGTTATTATTCCTTTAATTTTTCCAATTAAATTATTACTTATAACAATATCTTTAAACTTTTCCACAACTTCATTAGCAGTATGATTTTTTAATTTCATTACAAAGTAATTTTTACTTAATTTTTCAACCAAAACTAAACAACTAGATTGATGATTTTTACCAACTACAGTGTCCATTTCAAATCAACCAGCATCAGATTTTTTATTTTCAATATCTCACATATTGATTTAAAATTATTTAATTTACCACGATTATCAAATTTTCCTTTTGTTTTATATTTTTTACCACGATGACGTAAATTCTGTTTTAAAAAACCATAAAAACCCAAATAAATTCATTTATACAATGTTTTAACACAAACAGGAAATTTAATACCAAACTTTATAAAATAACGATGAATAAGTTGTGATGGAGAATCACGATAAACATTAAATCTTATATTAATAAATTTTAATTGTTCTTCTGTAAACTTATATCTTTTATTATTCTTTTTTCTTTTCTCATAATACATTTTATCTGACTTATAAGCACTATATTCATCAATAGTTTTAAAACGCTTAATTTCTCGTAAAATAGTACTACGATTTTTGTTCAAACATTTAGCAATTTGTGAAATATTTATTTCACCATTCTTTTTTAAAAATAATTTTGATAATAATAATTTTTCCAATTTAACCTTATCAATAAAACTTAAATGACTATACATAACATTTATATACCTTTCATTAATTTATAAATTTAATATTAAAATTATTTAATACATTATTGATATATGATAAGATTAATTATAGCATTCAAGTAATTTTAATAAAGGAGAAGTAAAATATATAAAGGAGAAGTAAAATATGAAAAAATGACTTAGCATTTTAGGAACAATCGGATTAACAGCAACAAGTACAACAACATTAATTAGTTGTGAAAAACCAAATAACAATAAAAACGGTGTGGGTAATAAACCCGAACCTTGAAATCCACAACAACCACCAGAAAATAGTAATTGAAAGTTGATTACTGATGTTGAAAGAGAAAAAAAGAAGGACGTTGAACAAAAACTTATATAAAAATTTTTAGACGTTATTCGAATGTAAATTATGAAATTTTAAATAGTAAAGGAATATCTGGCACATATACTAATTTAAAAGCGGTTTATCGATGAGATGGAACTGATGAACCCCAAACACCAACAATTAATCCTAATACTGGTGAAATTACAAATTGAAAAGATTAAAAAGGAACTATTTTTAAGTTCCTTTTTATATTAATCTTACAAATTTCATAAAAATAATTAATAGGAATATATTTGTTATTGTGTTATATAATGCTGGACTAAATTTTCACACCTCAAATGTTTGATTAAAAAAACTATATATTGTTTGAAAAATTTTACCAACACCACTTGCTAATTCATTCACTTGTTTAACACCGGGAATATTATTTACAACTCAAATTGCAGCATTTCTGATATGACACGCAATATTATATCAACTACAACTTTCATATTGTGCTTGTCATCATTGACCGTCTGGAAACAACCCACCATTATTAATCTCTTGTCAGTTATAAATACCAAAATTAAAATCATAATAACGATAGATATCATTTTCTTTTTGTGCTTGCAATTCAAAAACATTATAACCAATTTTTTGTTCTTCAATCTTTTTATATTTTAAACCATATTTATCTTTTAAAGCACCTTCAAAAATATAACCCTCATTTTGATTAATATTATAATCATTTGCAACTGAAAAATCATAATTAAATACATTACCATAATTTGTGTTATAAAACCGATTTTTAAATGCTGAATACAATTTAATATCTAATTGCTTATATTTATCAGAAAAATAAAAATAACGAGGATAAATCTTAAAACCATTATTTGCTAATAAACCATATTTTTTATTATATCCTTGTACATAAGTATTATTTTCCAAGTCAAAAATTGTTCGTAAATAATCTTTATAAAAGTTCTGCGAAACTGTAAACATACTATTTAATAATTTTTCAAATTGACTTTTATTAGTATTATTTTCTTCAATTAATACATCTCTAAAATTAACTAATTTTAAACCAAAAAAGTTAATTAAAACAGTATCATATTGTAAATTATCAATATATCCACTTTCAATAAAATTACTACGATTTTGAAAGACAGGAACTAAAGCATGAGCAAAAAAAGATTTTAGAAATTTATTAATATCAATTTGTCCATTCATTTTTTCATAATATTTAATATTTCCACTTTCCAAATACGAATTAGTATTTGCATCAAAATTAAATATATTATCTTTTTCTTTCATCAATTGTTAAAATCATCCGATAAATTGACTTAAAACTGTTTCTTACTAAACTTTCATCTATAATTTCAAAATCAAAAATAATTCTTTCACTACCTAAATTTGGATCATCATAATCAGGGTTACCACCTTGTTGAACTCTAATATTTTCTTGAATAATAACATCTAAATATAGATTTAAAAAATCCTTAACTTTATTTTGATTTTCAACACTTCAATCTGTAATTTCACCAGTATTAGGATTAATTGTTGGTGTTTGGGGTTCATCAGTTCCATCTCATCGATAAACCGCTTTTAAATTAGTATATGTGCCAGATATTCCTTTACTATTTAAAATTTCATAATTTACATTCGAATAACGTCTAAAAATTTTTATATAAGTTTTTGTTCAACGTCCTTCTTTTTTTCTCTTTCAACATCAGTAATCAACTTTCAATTATCTTCAATTAAATTAACTACTTGTAAATCAGTTATATTTGTTTTTAATTTATTTAACATTTGCATTAAATTATATTTATTTGCAAATGAATAAACAAAATTAGTTAATTCTTTTAAAAATTGTTTTTTGTCAGCATCATAAAATTTATCAATACTATATTGTTTAGCATAACTATCTCAATTTTTATATAAGTCCATAAACTCATCACTAGACTTATCAAATGAAATTCCTGTTGAATAACTATCTTTCAAAAAATCTAAATACCATTTATCATTGTAAGTTAATGTTTGTGATGTTTTTAAAGTCGGATTAATAAAATAATTTGTTTCAGACCAATTTTCAAAAAAAGTACTACGTAAAAACATTGTATTAATAAAATCAGTTTCATTCATTCCCGTTGTTTGTTGATTAACAGTATAATTTTGCTGATTTAAGGGTTTAAATGCTGTTAAAGTAATAAAAGGAATAATTAAACCTAAAATACCTAAAATAGATATTGCAAATAAAGATAATGATTTTTTCATATTTATAATTCAACTCCTAACTATACAATGTTTTTGAAACAATAAACCCAACTATATATAAACTTGATATCGTTAAGATTAATGGATGACTAAACAAAATTGCCATTTTGCCAAACAAAGAAAGTAAAAAAATATCTGAGTTATATAAATCCATAATGATATTTTTTGCTGATGTAAGTTGGTTTATAATAACTGTTATAAAACCTGTACCAAAAATAGCGATTGCTGCAACTAATAAAACTAATCTAATCATTATTTATTCACTCTCCGATATCCTTGTTCTCTTGTTTTTGCTTGTTTTGCTAAACTTGATAATTGCTGTTTATTACGATTAATTTTAAACTGTTTACGCTCTTTAAAATGTTTTTGCATACCTTGTTTAGTATCTGAAACTCCACGAGCAGTCGCAGAATAAATACTTGATACACCCGTTTGTACTGTTGACCCTAATTCGTTATATTGTGTTCTTGTGCCGTGAATTGCATAAATAGATAACTTAACAACCATAAAAAAGATAATAAAATAAGCAATCGTTGTATTTGTCATTGGTAATTTTGTATTTCAAATTACATCAAAAATAAACAAAAATACATCAAAAATAAAACTAAAAATCTTATCTCAATTACTACTTTCTGATAATAAATTAATCATTTTTACCACTTCCTTTTTCTTTTTTAGGTTTTAAATTCTTTTTCAAAATATCAATATCAAACAATTCTAAACGCTCTTTAACACTCAATTTAGTAATTTCTGACCAGTAATATTCTTTATAATTAACTATTTCATCATTTTTTAAATCACGAACAAACTTTAATCATTGACTATCATATTTCTGTGCAAATTCTAAAGGAATAATTATCTTAAAAAACCGAATTCCTAACCCAACATCCGACTTATGTTTTGCTCGTTTACCTTCTGCTGTTCTTTCTACTGATTTTGTTTTTCAAATTTCATAATCCGTAATATCTTGAAAAATACCAATTCGCATAATAAAGAAACGATTAAAAAAATTAAATCCTTTTTTAGCAATCGGTTTTTTCAATGAAATAGGAATAATAATACCACTTGCTAATTGTCGGATATTATTTCAAATCATACCCTCACGCTGTGCTGTAAACAAAGCACGATTACCAAAATGTCTTGCTAAAACAATTCACGGAATTTTACCACTATGAACTTTTTTCTCATCGTGCGGACTAGTTCCATCAATATATAAATAACTTTCATCAAATAAAATAACACTATCATCAGGGGGAACTGGTTTTGTTCGATCGGTAAAATCTAAATTTTTAAATGTTAAAACTTTAACTTTATCATCTTCTAACGGATAATTACTATAAATTTTATCTGTTAATAATTTCATAGTTTGTGATAAATAAGTTAAAAGTAAAGTTTTTCCAGTTCCTAATTTACCAATAATAACTGATAACGGATTATCTCAAACAAAATTAACTAACCGAAAAGCATTTAACTGATAAAATATGTTTTTTCAAACTCATCATACAAAATAAACACATTGCAAAGCAAACAATAATCAGAATACTAAACCAGTATAATTTAATGAAATTATTCAAAGTAATAAATCAATTAAACTAAACAAAATCATTGAACCACTAATATAACAATAATTTTTTAAGAAAAATATAAACTTTTTCATTACTTAAAATACCCAACTATTTTAAAAATCATTCATAACAAAAACCAAGTTAAAAACAAAATCACAATTCAAACACCAACAGTTATTAAAAAAGCAATAAAAATAATTAATATTGTTAAAATACTAAAAAATATTTGTTCTCTTTAATAATATTCTTTCAATTAGAAATTTGCATAATTAATGAATTCTACTTTAAATATTTTTTTAATAATTAAATTGTTATTAAAGAACATATTATAACGATAATACAAAAAGTTATTATTAATTTGTTGAGTAATAACTCTATTTTTTCTTTGATCATTTTTATTAATTTTCCTTTCTCCTTAAACATGATTTGTTTTATCTTCTTTAAAATTTTAAATATTATTTCTTCATTAGTTATTTCTAAGTATAAGTAATTGATACTTACACAATTATATTATAATGAAAAAAGAAAAATTTTTAGACTTTATAAAAAATTATTTTTAATATAAATACAAAAAAAAAAAAAAAAATCTGAAGATTTTCGTAAATAATAATTTATCTGCTAATTTTTTAAAACTATAACTTAGTGACGATAAGCAATACTAATATTTTTTGGTTTAATTTGTAATGAGTAACTTAATTCTTTCATAATTGCTTCATTAATTTCTTCGGTTAACTCATTTAAGCCTTCTTCTCGTAATATTTTTCCACTAATATAAATGTGTAAAATTGAATTATCAATCATTCGGCATTCAACTTTATCAACAAAATATTGATGGGTAATATTACGAATTGCATATAAAATAATTTTTTTAATTGTCAACAAACTAACAACAATGCTACCACGATAATTACTATCAATTGTTAACTCATTAAAATTATTAGTCATTTTAATCACTCCTTACATTTATTTTATTTTTTCTGCTCGACCAGAATATTTCCCATCACTTGTTGAAACAGTAATTAGTTCCCCTTCTTTAATAAACAACGGTACTTGTAATTCTAATCCGGTTTCTAAAACAGCCTTTTTCATTGCTCCAGAACTAGTATCACCTTTGACTGCCGCTTCAGCTTCCGTAATTATTAAATCAACTTTATCAGGTAAAATAATTCCTAAAACTTCCCCATCATATTTTGTTACCGAAACCATTATGCCTTCTTTTAAAAAGTTTTTTTCTCATGTTAATCTGCTTGATGGCACTTCTAATTGTTCATAACTTTGGGTATCCATAAAAATAACATTGGCCCCATCGTCATATAAATATTGCATTTCAACCTTGTCAATCATTGCTTTCTCAACTTTATCGCCCCCTGTAAAGGTAATCATTGTTGTAGCATTGCTACGAAGATTTTTTACTTTTGTTTTAACATGTGCTTGCCCACGCCCCGACTTTGAATGTTGGGCTTCAACTACAGCATAAATATTGCCTTCATATTGAAACGTTAACCCTGGACGGAAATCATTTACACTAATCATTTTCTTCTTCCTTTTCTATCTTATCTTTTTTATAACAATGATTATAACCTAATTGTTATAATCTTAATAATAAATAAAGATAGTAAGACAACTTGTTAATTTTTTTCTTATCTTTTTAAGCCCTAATTTTTTAAAAAAGAAAAAGATGTTAATTCTTGCATTGAATTGCACCAACATGGGTTAACTTCAAGTAATAACACTTGTCCCAATATAACGTTCTGAATTTTTAGCAGCACTAATCTCAACAGCGGTTGCTGTTTTTTTAATCTCAAAATGACGAGCCGTAAAATAAAAGGTTGGATTTAAAACAGCAAAATATTGCATCATTTCCGTAACTGGTAATGTTTTTAAAATTTTTTCTTCATAATTAAATTTAATTGTTGCTAAATCAGTTGGTTGTGTTCGATATAATGCCATTGTAATAATTTCAGTTGAATTAGCAAAATGAACACTCGTTGCCGTTGCCGTAATCTTTACCTTAATTAAAGTTGTCTTTTCTCTCCCATTAGGGATTGCCTGTCAACTTAAATCAGTTCAACTAGTTGGGGTTGTTCCTTGTTTATAATAAGTAAATTCTAATTCATTACTAACCACTTCGCCACGATATTCATTTGTTTCTAACGCTCCATAAATTGCGTTTTGAAAAATTGGTTCAGTTACGGTTGTAATTGTTCCGGTTTTATCAAAAACAGGAATTAATGCTAATTGTGTTTTAAATAACGTTAATGAAATCTTACTACGATCACGAGTTTCAAAATTGCCACAACTAACAGCTGTTATCGGAGCACTGAACACCGTTAAAGCACTAAACATTGTTAATAACTTTTTCATTCTAATAATCCTCCCTAAAAGCAGCATAATCAGTTTGAATAATTGCTAATTGTTGTTGATAACGTGCCTCAATAATTTGACGTTCACGAGCAGTTAATAAGTACCAATTTAATTCCATTCCTCAGTGTTTATATTTTGAACTTCCATATCCAACAGTAATTTGTGTGCGAGGGGTAACATATGAAATTCGAATTTGATATGAACCATTGGGAACATAAGCTGGAATAAAGATAAAATCCGTATAAATTGAATTAAACTCTGCTTTGGCAAAACCTTTATAACGATCAGTTAGCAATTTTGGATCAGTAATATGACCAGCATCTGTAACTTCATTTGTATAATTTTTAAAAACATTATAAAAACTTTCAATTGCTGTGGTGTTTTTTAACTGATTTCAATATGGATTATTTAATTTATTTTTAATATCAGCAAAATCAGGGGCTTGATTATTTACTAATTTTAAATCGCTAAAGATTCGTGATGTTCCTGAATAATATTGTAAATCCCCCCCCAGAGAAAATGTATGTAAGTAGGTATATGGATCAGCATAATCTGGTGACCAACCTCCAATAAGCATATCTCAATCTGCTTTTTTTGTTCGACTATTATATTCTGTTGCATCAACGGTAATATCAGGAATAATTTTAATGACATTATTTTCCGCATTAAACGAATCAATCATATTTAATAAAAAACGATTAGTTGTTAAAGTTGATGCTCCGTTCATTAAAATTTTAATTGCCACACTTGATGAACCAGTGTTTTGTTGTAACCAAGTTCGAATTTCATCTAAAATGTTCTGATCATTTTTTAACAAATCTTGGTTAAGATACAAGGCATCACTGCCATCTTTTAATAACTGGCTGCTTGCTTGCTTATCACTATTTAAATACTTATTAGCATATTCTTCTTCAACATAGCTAGCATAATCAACATTACCATTCTTAACAAAATAACGGGCAGTATAAACATTTCGTAAAAATTTTGATGTTGGTGAATCATCTAAGGCTTCTGAATAATATTTTACAAACTTACTACGGTCTAAATGAGTTGCTAAGTATTTTCGAATTTTATCATATTGTAGTGCTTTACTAGCATTTAAGGCTTGTTGCACCAAACTACTGTTATTACTTAAAATATTAGCATTAGCATAATTAAACATTATGGTATAAGTTGTTGGATCCGGATTAATAATACTTGAAGCACCACTAAAGATTGGATTAGCTGGATTTGGACCAACATATTTCCCTCACCCATTCGTATCAGTTGGTTGAACAATAAAATCATTAACATCACCTGATTCAAATAACACTCGTTCACGCGAAACATCATTGTTTGCTAAATATGTATAATTTAACTTATCAATATAAGTTAAATTTGCATGGCGGTATTCAGAGTTTTTTCGTAATAAAATTTGCGAAGTTGAACTATATTTTTCAACTAAATATGCTCCCGAATATCAAATATTTTTAAAGTTTGTTCCATAATTATAACCTTGTAATACTGCTTTTTCTGGCATTGGCGCAAATGCTAAATAAGTCATCAAAGTATCAAAATACTCTGCTGGTTTTGCTAATTTAATTGTAATTTCATCATCTGTCGCATTAACACTCATCCCTAATTTACTTCAAATTGGGTCATTATAATAATCAGGTTGATATTTACCAGCTTGAAAATAATCTCAAATTTCTTGTGCTCCAGCGATAAAAGTTCGTCAAATCCCAGCTGTTGCGGATAAGTTTTTTGGAAATAAAACAAACTTAGCGGTATTAATCATATCGCTTGCTTTAATATTGCGTTGAAAATTACCGCGATAATCAAACCATTTTGCTGCAGAAGAAATTTGATATTTTCATTCACTCGCATTAGCATTTGGTTGGCCAACATATTTTGATGATTTATCTGTTTGAACAGCAATGTCCCCAAAACTACGATTATACTTATCTGTTGCGACTAGGGTTCCAACTAAATCTGCTAAAATTTTGTTATCTTCTACTTTCATTGTTGTCCCACTTGATCATGATGTTAAAGGATATTTAAACATCGAACGAAAAACATTATCATAATTTAAACGATTAGCTAACCGATCCAAACTAATTCCACATGATACTACCAAGGGAGTTACAGTTGTAATTGCTGTTAAACTTGCAAAAAGCGCTAATTTCTTTTTTAACATGGTTATGCCTCCTTCTCTTTTGCGACAATTATTTTATTTTTTGCCGCAGCAATTTCACGAGAGTTACCAAATAAATAATGCCCTGTTTTAATTTCAGTAAACTCGGGTAAATCAAACAAATAATCTCAATGTTCTTTTTCTGGTTCATAAATAAAATGAACTTTCTCCTTTTCATAATTTGGATTAGGTAATGGAATTGCTGATAATAATGCTCGAGTGTAAGGATGCAATGGATTTGCAAATAATTCTTCTGCTGGCGCTAATTCAACTAACTGACCATGATAAATTACCGCAATCCGATCAGCAACAAAGCGAACAACAGATAAATCATGAGCAACAAAAATATAAGTTAAATTATATTTTTGTTGAAATTTTTTTAATAAATTTAAAACTTGGGCACGAATTGAAACATCTAACGCTGAGATTGGTTCATCAGCAATAATAAATTGTGGTTTCATAATTAAAGCTCGTGCAATCCCAATTCGTTGGCGTTGTCCACCAGAAAATTCATGTGAATAACGTGATAAGTGTTCTGGTAGTAAACCAACTTCTTTTAAAATATTTAAAATTAAAAAATTCTTTACATTCTTATCATTAACCGCTTCTAATGTTAATGGTTTTTCGTTTTTACCTAAATTATTATTATAATAATTTAAATATAAATTTCGAGCTTCATCAGTTTTATATAATTCAGGAAAATTAGTTAACCCTTCACCAACAATTTCAGCAACAGAAATCCGATCGTTTAATGACGAGGATGGATCTTGAAAAATCATTTGAATTTTTTTCTTCTGTTCACGATTTTCACGTTGTGTTGGTAATTTAAAAAGTTCAGATTCCTTCACAATTTCATCAATTAATGGTAAATCTAATAAATCTAACAATCGATTTGAATCAGCAATTTCAGCACCTGAATATTTATATTCCTTTTTAATTCATGAATAATATAATTTAATTGTTGCTTGATCACGAAAAACATCATGTCTGGCTAAATAAGATAAATCATTTAACGTTACTTGTAATTGGTCCTTATCTTTTATCGCTGTCAAAATATCTTTTAACGCCAAACTACACTCATCATCAGATAGTGCAACTAACGTTGTTTTAAAATCAGAGGCTGTTAATAAATTGGCACAAGCAGATACTGAAATAGATGTTTTTACCAAACTATTAGCATATTTTTCTTGTAAACTATTAATTGCTTGTGCATTTGCTACTGAATCTAGTTGTAACTTTTTTAACTGTTTCAAGTATTCTTTTTCAAAATCTTTTTTAAAAACATTATAACGTTTATTATAAGCAAAAATATATTTCATTCGTTTTGATATTGGAACAAAAAGAATAAAAGCTTTACGTTGATTTTTAGTAATATTTTTAACATTATCTAATAACTTATTATGAACTGGCAACAACTTTTCTAATTCTTGAAAAGATTCGTCATAATATTTTTTTGTTTGGATAAGAACAAAGTTATCTTTTAATTCATTTCGAATTTGATCTAATTTTAATAGAATTTTATAAATTTGATGTCCTAATAAAATACATTTTTCAATAATTTCAATATTTTCTTGTACTCGCATTTTAATTTCTGTTTCTAACTCTAACGATAAAGTTGGAATTCATTCGTATAAATTAGTAACAAATCGTAAAATTCGTTGGTAGTTTTTTAAAATTTCTTTTAATAAAATTAAATTATTTTCATACATTTCTTTTAATAAAATTAAATTATTTTTACTATGATTAAAATTTAATAAATCAACTTTACTTAAAACATTATCACTAGTAATTGTATGTTGCTTTGCTTCATAAGGAATTAATTCCTTTGTACTAACCACATAGTGCTTATTTTCAAAATAGCGATAATAACTAATTTTTAAATTATTAATATAATTACTTAAGTTTTTATTTAGTAACATATTATTACTTTTTAAAAGACGAAATTGTTCATTAATATGTAAATTAATTTTATATAATTGCGGTGGTTTTCCTCGTAGTACTCGACGATTCATATAAACAGTTCCATCTTTAATTGCCTGAACCCCAGCAATGGCACGACCAATTGTTGTCTTACCACTTCCCGATTCTCCAACAATACTAAAAACTTCCCCCCGATAAATATCAAAATTTGCTCTTTTAACAGCATTTACTTTTTTATTTTTTTGGCGAAATTGAATTAACAAATCGCGAACCATAATAAATTGTTCTTGTTCGTTCCTGTTCATCTTAATCACCTACCTTTGCATCATTTTTAAGTTCTTCCAACTGTCGTAATTGTTTTGGTTTTTCCACTTTTGTTGCTCGTGGATCTAATAATCATGTTTTTGCATAATGAGTTTCAGTTACTTTAAACATTGGTGGTTCTAATAAATAATCAATTTTCATCGCATATTGATTTCGTGGTGCAAAGGGGTCACCATAAACTTTAGCATATAGCGACGGTGGTGAACCAGGAATTGAATAAAGTTCTTCACCTTTTTCTCCAAATTGTGGTAATGAAGATAATAAAGCTCATGTATAAGGATGTTTTGGATCAAAAAAGATTTCATTAACAGTACCATATTCAATAATTTGTCCAGCATACATTACAGCTACCCGATCAGCGATATTCGCAACAACTCCTAAGTCATGAGTAATAAAAATAATTGTAAATTTATACTCTTTTTGTAATTCTTTAATTAAATCTAAAATTTGAGCTTGAATTGTTACATCCAAAGCAGTTGTTGGTTCATCACAAATTAAAACCTTTGGTTGACAAGCTAATGCAATCGCAATAACAACCCGTTGACGCATTCCCCCTGAATACATTCCTGGAATATCATAGTAACGTTTTTTTGCATTTGGAATTCCAACTTTTTGTAATAATTCAATCACAAGTTTTTTTGCTGCTGTCCGAGAAAACTTACGATGTTTTCGTAATACTTCTGAAATTTGAAACCCAACCGATAATAATGGGTTCAAAGATGTCATTGGATCTTGAAAAATTGTTGCAATTGTTTGTCCTCGTAACTTACTAATTTGTTTTGCCGCTTTTAATTTATTAATAAATCCAAAATTTTTAATTAGACTTCATTCTTCTCACAAATTATTAAAATCACGAACATTTAATGGTTGTTCTGAAAACATTAAAAGATTCATTTTATTAATTCGATAACGAACACCATCAGTAAAAATTGTTTTACTAAAATAAGTTCTAATATTTTTAAATTCTTCATCGGTTGGAACTATTTGCTCTTCAAAATATTTTTTTAAAAACAACATATTTTTATTTAATAAATGTTTTTCTGCTCATGTTAAATTTTTCATTTTACTAATTTCATTAGCATAATCAGTAATTCGACTTTGCAATAATTCAATATTTTTCGCTTTAAGTTCAGAATCCAATAACATTGTTTGATTCTTTTGCATACTTTTTAATTGAGTACTAATTTTTACTAATTTATTATTCAAACGATTTGAATGTGTAAAATTAATTTGCTTTTTTAATTCTTGCTCTTTTGTTTTTAACTGTGTAAGTTCTGTTTTAACTGTCTCTAATTGTAAACTATTGATTATTTTAATCTTTTGTTCTGTTTTTGCAATTAATTTTTTATTATATTTAATAATACTTTTTCGTAAGCTACTATCCAATAAAATTTTATGAAAATCAACTAAGTGGACTGGTTTTTTAAAGTAAGTTAACTCGTCGGCTAAAATATTAGTTGATGGTGAATATACAATTGCCCCATTACTAATTCAGCCATTATTTTCTAACATATTTGTAAAAGTTTTTGTCATTACTGACTTTCCACTTCCCGATTCTCCAACAATTGCCAATGTTTCACCATCATAAATATCAAATGAAATGTTACGAATTGCTGTTAAAACATTCGCTCGAGTTTTAAACTTTATAACTAATTTTTTAATTGAAATTACAATTTCTTTTTTCATAACGCGATATCTCCTTTAATACTTTTTTATTTATAATGGTTTTTTGGATCTAGTGAATCAGCAAATACTTTCCCAAATAAGAAAAATAAAACCGATGTTCCAGCAATGAAACAAACTGGAATAATTAATAAATGGGAAAAATCTTGTCATTTATTTGACGCTAATACTTCGTTTAAAATAAATCCTAATGTTGTATTTTCACGTCCTTGAATAAAGCCAAAATTAAAGTAATTTAAAGTTGAATCAATTGCAATTGCCATTGGCACAGCAAATGATGCAGTTTGAATAATTAATGGCAAAATACGAGGCATAATATTTTTTGCGACAATTTTTGGCCCTGATGTTCCTAACATCTTTGAAGCAAGATTATACTCTGTATTACGAACTAGAATAATTTGAATCCTAATAACTTCGGCCAAAGTAATCCAGCTCGTCAAGGATACAGCAAAGATAATTATAATCATTGATTTCCCTAAGGCAAAAATAATAATTAATCATAAAATTAAAGTTGGTACTAAATTTAAAAATCTAGTAATTTCAATAAATAAAATATCAAATTTTTTATAAAATCCTCAAATTGAACCAATAATGACTCCTAATAAAATTTGGATTAAGGCAATAATTAAAGTAAATAATAAAGTAGTCCGCATTCCAATTCAGATTTTATCTCAATAATTTTCTCCATTCATTCCTAAACCAAATAAATAAGTCACACTTGGTGCTAATGGTTGTTGATAATTTGGAATTGGTAAATCCGCTGGTAACGGATTAGCAATTTTGCCAATTGGGACAATTGCAGTTAATAAAACAATAGCAATTAATAATAATAAACAAATAATAAATGTTTTTTTAGCAATTAAGATTCTTCCAACGACTTTTCAATAACTATATGACTTCGTTGAAATTCGTTCATTTTCTTCGATTTGAGGACCGACAATTTCAAATAAACTTGAATCTAAATTATCCACATCATAGTTTTGAAAATCAAATAATTCTTCGTCTGTAATTCTTTTCATCATCTTGTTCCTCTCTCTATTTTGTTAATTTTACACGGGGATCTAAAACCGCCATAATGATATCTGCTAATAAACTAGTAACAATTCCAGAAGTTGCTGTTAATAAGATATAACCCATGACGACAAAGGAGTCTTTATTTCCGACTCCAGAAACAATGAATTTACTCATTCCCGGAATTGATCAGTTTTGTTCTGCAAAAATACTTGCTCCAAAAATAGTTGTTACAAAAGCAGTTGGTAATAATCGAAAGATTCGAATTCCAGCATTACGGAAAATATGAATATAAAAAATATAACGATTAGTCATCCCTTTTGATAACGCAAAATTGGTATAATCAGCGGTCATTTCATCAATGACATACCGTCTTGTGTTAAGTACAATTGGCGGTGTAATCATTAGAAAAATCGCAAAAACTGGTCAAAATTTAGTATCAAAAGTGCCTGAACTAAATAATCCATGAGCATAGAAAACATTAATTGAAATTAGATAAACCCCCACCACCAAAACAACTGGCGGAATTGCTAAAAAGATAATCGAAGCAGCATTAATGGTATTATCAACGCTACGTTCCTTATGTTTAGCAGAAATGATTCCTAATGGAACACCAATTAAATAAGCTAATAAAACGGCAATTGAACCAAAAGCAAACGAATATGGAATTGCTCTAGCAAAAATTTCGGATACTAATTCACCTGGTTGTGCAACAGCAGTTGAAAAAACTACCCCCAAGTAAAAAAATGTTGTAATTTTATCCCCAACTAATTGTCCAGTTACTGGGTCAAAAGCACTATTAACAATAATTGTTTTTTTAATAAAAGGCATAATATTATATAAATATGTCCCTAATTGGGTCCAAATTGAACCATATACACCAAAGATTTTCATTCTTTGCTCTAATAAATTATTATATTCTGGCGTTCCTGGTAGAATATTTAATTTATTAATATCAATATCGGAAATATAAATATCATCTGGTGTTACTAATCGTAATAAAATAAAAATAACACAAATTGCTAATAATAATGTAATGATGGCAAAAAAGATTCTTTTTAACGAATAACCTAATAATGGAAAATGATCAAAAAACTCACGCCGATGATGATTAAACATAGTAGTTCTATATTTCATCTCAGCAAGCCACGACGTTCGTTTATCTACCCTTTGATAATCTAACTCAACATTACTAAATTTTTGGTCATACTCTTTTGCAACTAAAATATTGGTTTCGGAAATATTTTTCCTCGTGTTAATCCCTTTCATATATTTTTTCCCCTCCTTATATTAAGGAAAAATAAAATGTCCCTTTTTTAAATTTTTAATAAAATAATGTACTTAAAATAATTCGTTCAAATAATGTGCTTGATACAAAATATAATTTTATATTATGTTATTATATTTTACTTTTGTAAAAAATACAATATAATTTAATAATAAATTTAAAAAATATTAATAAAGAGGGATAAAATGGCAAAAAAGAAAAATATTTTTAAACAATTACACGAATTAAAGCAAGAACAAAAAAAAAACCACCAAAAAGAAGTGGCAGAAATTGTTGACGATACATATCAAAATCACACTTTAAAATTAGAAACTTATCAAAAACTAAAAAGAATCACTTGATTTCATTGCTTAATTGCTGTGCTAATTAGTGCAATTATTGTTTGTTTTAGTTTTTTATTAGGTATTTTTGCATTTAAAGACATTAAAAAAACTGAATGAATTGTTGTTAGTTTTTTAGTTATTATTCTCTTGATTTGATTTATCTTAGGATGATATAAAAATAAAACAGCTGCTGGTTATTTTAATGATCATCGCCGTCGTTATCAACCAACTTTAACTGATGATGAAGCAAACATTAAAAAAATTCGTAATATTTTATTGATTATTGCCGCAATCTTATTAATTTCCTCGTTAATTATCTTTTTTACCGTATAATTGAATTAAAAAACCTTGCTTATAAGCAAGGTTTTTTAAAACCAAATCAATCATTAAAAAGTTGATTAATAATTCTTAAAAGTTGTTTTTTAAGTTCACACCAATAATTTAACATTATACATTTTCATTTTTTATTGTTCTTTTAACATATCATCAGTGTGCATTCAACTAATACTTACCATTTTTTCAAGAAGCATTTTATTAAACTTCTCTTTATATTTCTGATAATAATTTTCTGTCTGGGTCCTATTTAAATTAATATTTTCTTTCCGTAAATCTAAGTATTTCTTAAATAACATAAATGCGGCATAGTACATAACCCCAACGGCGAATCATTTTAAGTAATAGATAAAATCATTCATTTTAACGCCTAATCCACCTTGAATTCCGACAAAAACAACGAAGAAAGCCGTAACAGTTCCAGCAACGCCGCCAAGTAAAAGACCATAAGCAACTTTCGGACTATAATTATTATCACGATGAAATGTTCACGCTGTTGTTGGTAATGCAAACCCAGCTGCACAAGTCATAATTGGAAAAACAATAATTGTTTCCATTCCTAATAATGACACAATTGCTAAAGCTGGTGCATACAATCCAACCCCAAAACTTTGTAATCCACCAATGACAAAAAAAGCAATAATACCAACGGCTAATTTTCAACCGCTAAGTCCTTTTGTCCCAACAGTATTAAATAACCCAACTTGGCCTAAAATCATTAAAATTCCAGCCGCTGCTAAGGAAACAGCTACGAATAAAGCAACAAATTTTTTATTAACTTTATTAACAATTTTTGCGGCACAAAACGCACCAACCATTGCTGCGATTACTAAAGTCACTAAGGTTACTAGTTCAACTTGAATAGCACTAACAAACAATGTTCCTGCTAATAAATTAGGAATTGTTAAACCAACATTTAATGTTCCTGGTAACTTCTTAACATCGGGAACACTATTTGTCGCATTTAAAGCAGCAACTGTTACAACAAAACTACCAACACCAATCGTATCAGTAAAACTACCAAAAAAACCAATTGTTGAAGTTTTAAAAAGGTTCTCTTGTTTATCTAAGAAAATTCGTTTTGTTGTATTACAAACAATAAATCCTAAAAATCCTAAAATTAAAACAATTCCAATACACATAAAAATAAAGGCTGTTAAATGGTTTTTATTAGTAAAAGTGAACTCCTGTCCATCATTTGCAATTTTAAAATAAAATAAGTAATTTACTAATAAACTAACTAATAATAACAATAATGTTAAGCTAACCGCAATTATCGCAATTGTTTTGCCACTTAAGCTTCGTTTCATCATGTTATATTCTGTTTTAATATTTTTTAATTGTTGCTTTTTGTCTTGTTTAGTTTCTGTCTCATCTTGCAAAACACTAGTGATTTTTGTTTTAAATTCTTGGTGTAATGCTCAATAGTCCAAATCACTTTTTAACTTGTTTGTTTCTTGATATTCTCACATTGCCAATGAATAATTTAAATTTAAATATTCTTGGATCTTTTAGCAATATTCATGATAAGCTTCTTTAATATATTTTTCTTTTAATTCAAAATCAGCTTTGGTAAGATTATTTTTTTTAAGCGCTTGTTTTAAAAACGAAATTTGTTGCTTATAAAACGTTTCCAACTCCCCTTGCCGACCAGTTCATTGATAAATATTTTCTGTGTGATGAAATAAATCATTCTCATTTTTAATAATTTTTGCTAATTGAGCTTGATTTTCCATATTTTATTTAAAAGCGATAATTTCAATTTCAACAAGGCCAGCTTTTGGTAAGTCTTTCACCACAAAAGTACTTCTTGCTGATTTATGTAAACCAAAGAATGTTTCATAAACTTCATTAACAACAGAAAAATCATTAATATCTTTTAATAAAATTGTTGTCTTAACAACATTATTTTTATTATAGTTTGCTGCGATTAAGATCGCATTAATATTTGCTAAAACTTGGCTAGCCTGAGTTTGAATATCAGTTCCTAACACCATTGTTTTCGGGTCAAAACCTAATTGTCCCGAAATATATAAAAAACCATTAGAAAGTTGTACTGCTTGAGAATATGGACCCACTGCTGCGGGTGCTTGATCCGTATAAATTAATTTCATTATTATTTAGTAATTAAATTAATAAATTCTTTTTTCATAACAGTATATCCTAAATTCTCTAAGTCAGTAACAATGTTTGCTAATTCAGCTTTTATATTAATATCAACTACTAATCGAATAATTTCGCGATTAATTTCTAAACTATTTTCTAATTGTGAATCAGAAATTTTATGAATTTGAACTCCATGGGAATCAACAACATTAGTAATTTTTGTTAAATGTCTTCCCCTAACGGAGCATCAATTTTTAAAATAACCCGACGGCGTTGATTAATCAAAGCACGGTTTATAATATTTAAAAAGGTTGTTACATCAATATTTCCGCCTGATAAAACACAAACAATTTTTTTATTTTTAACATTTAATTTATTAAATAACATTGCCGCAGTTGTTACTGCTCCTGCTCCTTCAACAACAATTTTACAATTTTCAAATAAAAATAAAATTGTTTCAGCAATTTCGGCTTCTGATACAAGGATAACATCATCAACATATTTATTTAAAATATTAAAGGTAATATCCCCAGTTTGCTTAACCGCAATCCCATCGGCAATTGATAATTTACCGTGAACTGAAAACGATTTATTGGTTTTCCTTGCTTCATAATAACTCGGAACATTTTGACTTTGCACACCGATTAATTTACAATTGGGATTTACAGCTTTGACATAGCTTGCAATTCCTGAAAGAATTCCCCCCCCCCGCCAATTGGGACGAGAATATAATCAACATCTTTCAATTCTTCTAATATTTCTATTGCAATTGTTCCCTGACCAATAATAACATCGAGATCATTAAAAGCATAGACAAATACTTTATCTTCTGCTTTTGCAATCTCTAACGCTTTTTTATTGGCATCGTCAAAAAAATCACCATGCAAAATCACTTCTACACCATAATTTTTAGTTGCATTAATTTTACTAATTGGAGCTGTTTTTGGCATCACAATTGTTGCTGGAACATTTAATAAATTAGCTTCAAAACTAACTCCTTGGGAATGATTTCCAGCGCTTGCCGTAACAACACCCTTTTTAATTGTTGCTGGCTCAAGAGCCATCATTTTTGACAAGGCCCCCCGTAATTTAAATGAGCCTGCACGTTGTAAGTTTTCTAATTTTAAATAGACATCGTTATCAGTAATATTACTTAATTTCGTTGCATAAATTACTGGAGTTTTAATAATATGATTTTTAATTTTGTTATATGTACTTTCAATTTGTTCTCTTGAAATATCATATTCCATTATTGTTCCTTCTTTCTTCGAATTTGTTTGGACCTAATTTAATTATAAACAAAAAAAAAAAAAAAATTCTTAAATTTTTTTGATTCCTTTAAAAATATTTCGCTTAACTTTAATATCTGCTATCGCCCATACCCACCAGGGCCTTGGCCGGGACCCATTCCCGGTCCTGGAAAAAATTTTTGACTCTTTTGAATTTGTTTTTTTCGTAATTTTCGGTTTGTTGTTATATTGGGCGGCAAAGTAATATTTAATTTTTGTAGTAAGAAGTCAAATGAAAACTCAACTTCACTAATTTTTGTAATCTTAATTCGTTTCTTTAAAGCATATTGCGTAACATAATATAAATGCAACGGTGAATTTAAAACAAAATTTAAATAATTATTGGCCTTGTCATATCAATTTGGCACCCGATTAGAGTTAAAATAGCGCATCATCGCCGGTGGATTATTAGTAACAAGATAATAACTGTTTTTAATATTAAAAGCCGCTAATTGACCGCTATAAATTTGGGTCCCATTCATTACCATTGTAAATTCATCAATATATTCTTTAATTTCATCTAGTAAATGCGATGAAAAAAAGACTGTTTTTCCTCGTAAGGTTAATTGTTTTAAATAAAAAATAATTTTTTTTCGATTATTAATATCTAATCCAGCTTCAGGTTCATCTAAAATTAAAATCTCTGGATCATGGATAATTCCTTGAATAATCATAACTCGTTTTTTCATTCCTGATGAAAAAGAATTAACATCTTTATCACGGTGTTCTCAAATTTCTAAGGACTTCATTAAGTATTCAATTCGCTCACGTAAATATCTTCCTCGTAAACCATTTGTTTTCCCCATATATTTTAAAAAATTATAAGAACTAATGTTTTCTGGAAAAGTAATAAATTCTGGAACATAACCAATCATTTTTTTCATCCCAACTTTGGTTGCTTTTTTTCCAAAAATAGAAATATCACCCTTAAAACCTTTTAATCCACCAATTAAAGATTTAATAAAAACGGTTTTTCCACTCCCAGAAGCTCCTAAAATTGCATGCAATTTACCCCGTCCAACATTAAAATTAAAAGGACCAACAATACTATTTTTAAATTTTTTGGTAAAATTTCGTGATGAAATTGCAACTTCACTAACTACTAATGCATTATTATTCATTTTTGAGCATCCCCCCTTTCACCTTTTAAGTAATATTTTTACGACGTAAGATTAAATAAGAACATATTAAGAAAACCCCAGATAAAGCTAAATAAATGTATTTAATTAAACTAATGTTTAAGAATGGCGCTGGGTTAACATCAATTTTCTTATCAGCTCCTAAAGATAACCGGAAATCTTGATAACTCATTAAATAGTTATTTTGAACTTCAAAGTCAATGTTACTTCGCTGTAATGGTTCAAATCAATATGGTGTGAAGTTTAACGAAGCAGTTCAAATTTGGTTTCAATGTTCAATGATATTAAACTTCGAAATTAACCCATAAGTGTTCATTAAATCATCATATTTAATTCACTCAGAGGTAATTTTTATTGGTTGTTCTTCAAGTAATTTATAGTCCATTATTTTCTTTAAAAGATCAATTTCAATTTCACGAAGAACAAAAAGGGTTGGAATATCAAAATAATCTAAGATTCATCCTCTAAAATCACTACTATTGTTGTAATCTGACAATTGTCCTTTATATTCATTATTATATTCTTGTGTAAAAACATCCGTTGGATTAAATGCATTTCCTTCTGATAATTTACGATCAACTGATACTAATTTACTATCACCCGGAGCTGATAAACTATAATATGAAGTTTCACGATTAAAATAAAATAACGATGATGCTCCACTATAAAGATTCATACTAATATAAGGTTGTCATGAATGAGCTGCTTTTAAAACAACTTTCATATAATCTGCAAGTTCTTTTTGGATTGGGTCATTTTGGTCTAATTCTTGCTCTGATTTAAAAAAATAATCTGTTGCAAAATTAACTTTCATTGAAACATCTTTCCCAGTCGCTGATCCAACATTAAGGATAATTGTTTTAAGATCTTGAAGTTTGTTATCATAAAGATACCTTGTTGATGAATCTCATACTTTAAGGGTTTTAATTTCAAATTCTTCTTCCTTTGGAACAGTTAACCCTAAACTTTTATAAAATTCTAATCGACGAACTCGTAATGTTGGATCAATAGTAATATCTTTATAATCATCATTTTTAAAGACTGTATTTAAATCATTATAACTTCATTGATCATAAAAGTTTCAAATCGCATTTGTTAAATGGGGATATTTAATTAAATCCTTTTTAAAATTCTTTTTAAAATTAATCGTACTTTTAATAATTGGAACTGGATAGTTTTGAGTAATACTATCATTAGCAAATGATAATTCAACTGTTTTTGCTAAACTCATAATTAATGAATATGGCATCCCACCAACTAAAAACAAACTACAGAAAATAACAACAATTAATAAAACAACTTGTGAGTTTAAAAATGTTACCGCAAATAAAATCCCACTTGAAGCAAAAAATGATAATGTCATTGAATAAAGAAATAATTTTAGTAATAAGTTTTGATAAACGCGTAAATATTCAGGATCCTTATTAAATATATTGCCTAAATAACCAATTCCAAAGGCAAAAAGAATAATTGTTCCTAAAAAAAGAATAATTAAGATTCAAAGTGCAATTAATTTTAATAAAAATAGAACAAAACGTGAGTATGGTTTTGAAATTAATAATAAATATGTTCCATCTTCAAATTCACGACCAAAAATCTTAATAATTACTAATAAAATAAATAACAATAATAAAATATTATTAAAAATAAAAACTCCATACTGAAAATTCTTAAAAAATTCGTAAACATTTTTTGAAGAAGAAAATAAAGTAATGGCAATTGCTCCAAACAAAACAACTGATAAAATAAATAAAACTCAAACCGCCATTGAACGACGTATTTTAAAAATTGAAAAAGAAATCAATGACCATCATGAATTTGATTTGCCTGATCTTAATACTCTATTTGTCACCTACACCCCTCAAATCTTTTAATACGTATATATTATATAACATTTTAATGATTTTTAATACTGCTTTTTTACTTCAAAAAAACAAAGCCAAAATCAAAGAAAAATAAAAAATATTACCTAAAGAGTAATATTTTCTGTGTATTTAATTTTCAAATTATATTTAAAATCTAATTGAAAATGTGATTGATCAAAAGGTTGTTCTGAAGCATATGGCATAAGTTCAATAATTTTGTCTTTATTGTTTTCTTTGCTAAATATTCATTGAATTCGTAAATTTTGAATATTTCCATTTTTACGAATTTGAACAATCTCACGAATTGGAAGGTATCTCTCATTTAAAGCTGACATTAAAACATTTTTTTTAGTTTTGGGACAGGGCAATTGGTAATCCAAGTGTAGGTAAATATCCAGTTCATGTTTCAACTGTAAATTTAACTGGTTTTTCATATAAATTTAATAATGGTTCAAAATGTTTTTTAAAATTAGTTGTTTCATAAACATCATTAACACCTTTATTTAAATTAGTAATACCCTTAATTTGAATAGCACCATTAAGCACTTCTTGCTTGATTTTAACTGCAAGACGAAGAATAGCTTGTCCAGTATAACCTTCTAGTTCTGTAGCATCTAATTGTAAATTAACAACAATTACATCCTTTTCTGCTAATATTTCATGTTCTTGCGCTAAAACTATTTTAAGGTTATTATTTTTAAATAAGTTTTGTAATGAATCAGAAACATCTTCTAATTTTAATAATTTTGGTTTAATTAAATTAATTTCTAATTTTTCTACTTCAATCAAGTTACTTTTATTTTGGGTAAAAT
The DNA here is from genome assembly GCF_049669535.1 of Spiroplasma endosymbiont of Glossina fuscipes fuscipes. Taxonomy (NCBI): domain Bacteria; kingdom Bacillati; phylum Mycoplasmatota; class Mollicutes; order Entomoplasmatales; family Spiroplasmataceae; genus Spiroplasma; species Spiroplasma endosymbiont of Glossina fuscipes fuscipes. Next base: position 633,483 of record NZ_CP187162.1, on the reverse strand, counting down.
CAAAACTATATTTTGAAATATCGATATCTTGAATTTGTTTTTGAATCTCCTTGCTGTCTTTATTATCTTTGTCTTGTTCATCCTTGTTATCTTGAATTTGATTATCTTTGTCATCTTGATCATCTTTATTCTTTTTGATAACTTGGTCCTGACCATCCTTAGGATCTTTAGCATCCTGATCTTGTCCCTCTTTATTATCTTGGATTTGATCATCATTATTATCTTTAATAATTTGATCTTGACCATCAACATCAATTTCAATCACAACATCTCCAATAATGTTAGAATTAATTAAACTAGTACGCGCTGATATACGATAAAACTCATATCCAATTGCATCACCACCAGCTAATAATATTAATAATAAAATAGCAAGAATGATTCATACTCAACGATAGATCTTTCTTTTTGAATCCTTAATTTGTACTAATTGTTGGTTTGAGTTTGCAATTGGGTACGATGATGATCCTACATTTTTTATCGCAAGTTTTTGATCGGCTGCAAAAACATCCGTCAATCTTTCATTATTAAAATAATATAAACTATTATTACTTTAACTAGCTGTTGTCATCCCATTTGCTAACATTTTATTAAAAGCTAAAACTTCAGCAACATATTCTGGTTTAATTTCGCTATCTTCAAAAGATGCATCTTTTGATTTTAATAAATCTTGTTTTCAAAACAAAGCATAAAACTTATTACGACATTTTATGACAAGAACTGTATCAGTCGTAATTGTTGGCATTTATAAAAGCCTCCTTAAATAATTAAATCAAATAAAATCTCTCAAAAAGTGCCTTATATTTTGCTATCATAGTATTTTTTGTATAAATGTTTTTCTTATAATACATTATATCATATTTTTAAATAAAAAAAATAAAAAAACCTTAAAATTAAGATTTTTTTTAAAATACTTTTTCCTAATTAACTAAAAGTTACGTTAACCTCACCAATATAATATTGTGATTTATCATAAGCCCAAATTTCTGCTCCTGTTTTATCATCATTAACTGTAACATATAAATCATTTAATAAAGCACTTAAGCGGTTTAACTGGCTAACAAAGTTAGCACTAATAAACATCATCATTATTTGCAAAATTGTAACTTTTGGTAATTTTCCTAAATCTGTCGTTAATTTCATTGTACCTAAATCTTCTTTTTCGGTTGGAGGAACTGGTGTTTTAACCGTAAAATGAATAGCCACTGATCCATAATATTCCTTCGTTGGATCATCATGTTCGGTTCAATGGTCTTTCCCTGTTTTTAAAGTAGCTCCACTTTGATCTTTATTAACTGTGATTTTTGGTACTGATGCAATTTGTTGATTTCAAACATCACTTTCTTGTGGACCAATAAAAAATTCTCCAAATTTGTCTAATTCTGAAATAAGTTGCATATTGTTAAAAACAATTGCAATTAAAATTGTTTTTGGTCGTCTATCATCAATAACCCCCAAATCAGTACTTTTGATTTTATCAACAAGATGATTTGAAGTTATAACCGTCTTATTAATCTTTAAAGTATTAACTGTTGTTCCATCATTAAAATTTAATTCATAATCACCATTTCGATATAAATCAATCTCGGTTGGTGATTTTGTCTGATTATTAAATTTATATTTTTTAGCTAATTGATTAAAATCTCATTTTGATCCTTGAAATAACTGTGCTAACTGATTTAATAATTTGGGAATTGTTTGTTTAGAATCTTGCGGATTGATTGTTTTAAAATTAATGCCTTCAAATCCAGTTACTTCTAATGGCAATACCGGTGGGTCAACTGGAATATTATTTCAATCATTATTTTTATTGCAACTAATGATTGTTGTTACTGGTGTTATTACTAAAACACTAGTTGTTAAAATTGCTAACAGTTTTTTCATCCTAATCCCCTCCTTAATCCGCATTCATAATCGCAATTAATGGATTAATCCGATTCATACTAAATCAACTAATTAAATAAGCAATAAAGTACAGTAATAACCCACTCCCAATTGCAATAATTGGAATAACTATATTCATAAATAATGGTAGTACTAACCCAATTTTAATCAAAATCATATTGGAAATCGTTAAGAAAAGTCACCCAAAACCAAATCCGGCAATTGTCATAATGATAATGATTGGAATATACATTCCAATAACTAATTTTGTAATATACCGATTACGATATCCTAAAACTTTCATTGTTGCAATAATGGTTTGGTTTTCAGCAATTACAATATTACTTGTTAAAATAATAATCATAAAACTTAACACAAAGGAAATTCCAATAATAAAGAATACAACTCCGTTAACAGCTTTTGCAATATTTCCTAAGATTTCTTTCGCTTGCTCAATTGGCATTAAAGTGCCAAACGCACTATTTGAATATGATGGATAAGAAATTCCTGTTACTGGTTTAATTCCACCATTTAGACCATAGAAACTATAATCACCAAATAATTGACTTGTTCCTAAACCCGCTTCAATATCATCAACTTTACTACTATTTGAAATTTTATAGTTAAAAATAGGATATTCATTTTGAAAAACAGCAATTCAATCAATCTTACTTGGCACTGTTTTTCAATATTTGACAAATTCATCTCATAAATGATTATTCCCTGCTGTAGCAGGATGTTGTTGAATAAAAGTTTCTAACATATTTAAACTAGCTTTATTTGCTGGTGAAAACTCCTTATCTGTAGCAAATTTAACAAAAGAATTTGTTCACTCATTTAAGAATAACCGTAATAAATAATCCCTGGTTTTATCATATCCCAACAATTGTTGAGCACGTTCTTCGTTAACTCAAGCACGAGCGGCACCAAATTGATTAGTAATCCCAGTAACCTTAAATTGTGATGAATTCGTTTGATTAGTAATTGTGTAACTTCCATTAACAATTTTATCGTTTAAAATTGTTGATTTTGTAAAGTTAGGGTCAGTTATATCAATGCCACTTTTTAAAACATATTCATTAGTGTTTTCTTTTAAAACACTATTTTTATAGTTATTATCTCCATTAAACATTAATTTTCCGACATTACCAACAGCACTAGTCCCGGTTACCTCACTTGCGTCTCATTCTTGTAAAATACTATCAGCTGTGACACTAGGATCACTTGCCAGCAATGCTCTTTGAATAATACGCGGTTCAATCGTATCTCCAACTTTAACTCCTAATCGTTTTGCTAATGTTTCGTTTAAAATGATGTTATTATTTGATTCTAATAGTTTTTGTTTTAAATCTTCCTTATTTTTATTAGTTAATACTTGATTTTTAAAGGTTTGATTAATTCCATAAATTTTAAAATCAATGCTGTTAAGTTCAGCATTAACCATTGTTCCTCGATCATCAAATAATGGGTTAAAAGGAATTACCCCAAAAGTTAAGTTAAAATTACTGTTTGGTGTTTTAAAAGCTTCTTGCATTTTAACACGAACTATTTGTGGTGAACGTGAATAAACTCCTTGAATAAAACATTGATTAACATTGTCAACAAAATAAGCATAAATTCAATTATATAAATCATACATTGGTTTTTTTAAACGAGTATTAAAGTCACTTCCTGTTCCTGAATCTAACACATCATAAAATGACGTTGATAAGGGTTGTTCTAAAGCTGGACGAAAATGATTATTATCTAATACAATAACAGCATTTCCTTGCCCAAAATCTCTTTGATAATCACTTTGTGTAAACATTTCTTGGTCTAGAGTATTATTTAAACTAATATTTCCAGTTTGATCAAAATACTTGTCGCGTTTAATATTTAAAGCTACCGTATCTCGATATTTTCAATAAAATAATCGATAATTTTCTAAAGCACTAATATTTTCGCGTGCCGTTTCTGTTGTTCGTAAATATTGTTCAATTGTTGTTTTTGTTAAACTATTTAAACCATAATCCTTATAATCACCTCATGATGTTGTACAAATTGCTCTTGATAAACCAGCATCCTTTGATTGTAGTTTTTTACTTTCTAAAAACTCTTTTGAAATGTTACGATATAATAATGACCGCATATCTTCAGCATCATATGTTGGCGCATAATTTTCAGGATTAATTTGACCAGTTTCAAAATCTCTTAAATATTGGTTTAAATCACTTGTCATATTCGTATTTGGTAAAAAACTATTTTTACTATCTCATGATTTTTGACTTGGATCATAAGTTTTTAAAAAAGTTGTTGGTAAATTATAAATTGGACTATTATATTCAACTAATGTTTTGTAATTATCTCCTTCATATGAGTAACGAATATTGTTTTGTAAAATAATTGGAATTGTCGTTGACATTGTAATCATAATCGTACTAATAATCATTGTTAACGAAACACCAACCATTTTTCCTAATGAATTTGATAATTGCACCGCTTGAAAACGAGCATCAAATGTTTTACGAATTGCAAACATTTTATAAACTGCTTTTTTCAACCGTCCATTTGAAAACGATTTTTCCTTACGAATTAATTGTAATGGTGTTCGTGATACCATCATAATTGTCCCACTAATCATTGTGACACAAGTCAATAAAACAAAGATAAACAAAACACAAGTTAATAATGCCATTGGTGCAAAAACAAAATTGCCATATGGTAAATTAAAATATGAACCAAATAAGTATTTAATTGTAAATTGGCCGCTAATTCCACTGGCATAACCAATTACACCACCAATTAATGCAATCATTAATGGATATGAAATATAACTAAGGGTTAATACTCGACGACGATATCCTAATGCCCGTAATAACCCGTTCTGCGGTCCGGTTGCATCAATTTGACGACGAACAACTAAGATTAAGACAAAAAAGCAAATAATTAATAAAACGGTAATTAAAATATATGACCCATTAATAAAGGCATTTAGTGTTGTTGTAAAATAAGTAATCCGTTTTGCAAATTCATAACGGTTATCAGTTCGAAAAGTAGCAACTGGCAAACCAATTGATAATGTTTTAACATAATATGAATGTAACCCAATATGTTGACCCTGCTCACTATTAAGATAATTATTAATCGTTTGACTATAGACGCTGCGAATTTGATCTTTGTTAGTCTGTTTAAATTTTCCAACATAATAAATTTCACGATCTAACTGACTTTCTGGAATTAACACCTGTCTTGTTAAATCTAACGCTGTTACTTGATAATGTTTTCCTGTTGTATCAGTCGCTTCTGTTTCAACTAGTCCAAATAACCGCGGATCCAAATAAGCAATTCCTTCGTTGTGCATGTTCGGAAATGGATGAGATGCATCAATGATTGGCGTAATATAATCTGCAGATTGACCAAGACCAACCACCCGAAATCAATTCTCATTACTATATGGTGATGTTGGCAATCATTTATTAATATCTTGATGCGCATATGGCTCTAAATTAACTTTTTGCAGTTCACTATCCGCAACTTTAATTGTCGTTCCATAACGATCTGTTTGTAACCGAATAATATCATTAATTTTAATATTATTTTTCTGCGCAAATTGTGGCGTTAAATAAATTCAATGCATTGTTTCACGATTAATTGATTCTCAATATTGTTCATAAAAAGCGATTGGCATTCCATCAGAAACAACAAACCGGTCAATTGTTTGCTTCGGATTTAATGTTACCGCTTTAATAACCTTATTATTCCCCAAACTAAATGTCCGTGCTTCAACACGATTATAAGAAAAACTTTCATCCTTATTATTAACTTGTTGTTTAATAAACTCTAAAATAGCATTCTGACGAATATTCCCATCAGTAATATTTTCAAACTGATCAGCACCCCCATTCAGATTTTTAACATAATTAGTTTCATTAAAATTAACAACAAAATCATGTTGATTACTTACTTGTTCAGAAATAAAATTATTATAATTATTTCCAACACGCTGTTTTGAAACTTCAATAATTGTAAAAATAAAACTAGTTAAAAACACCAAAATAACTAATCCAACAAACTGAATTTTATTTTTAACTGTGTTTTTAAAATTGTTTTTAAATAATAACTTAAAACCAGGCATTTTTTCACACTCTTTCTTTTATTTTTTGATATTTGAATTTAGTTAAAAATAAAACTAGGTGGTGTTGATTGTTTTTTAAATTGTGTTAGTAACTCTGTTTTACGCAAATTATCAATAAGACAAGTGCATTTCAAAAATCAGCAATTTCGTACAAACCCTTTAAATAATAACATTAATAAAAAAGAAAATGACAATTGTTGATTCTGATAAAAAATATTATTTGCTAATGTTATTTCTCAAAAGGTTTGATAACTAGAAAAAATAATATCATTAATGTTTTTTAAATAACCAATATATAGACGAAACAGTAATAACATTGCAATAAAACTAAGGGTAAAAATCGCATAAAAGACATAACAAAAAATTATAAGAAAAGAATATATCGCTTTATAACTAATTATTATTTTTAATTGCATCATTAATGAAGTTTCGCCAAAAAATAAAAAACCAGAAATTAAGAAGATATTTCCTAATCATAAAATAATAATTTGTCAATTTGAATATAAGATTACTTTTCAAGTAAAAAGCGTTTCTCTTTTAATTTGTTGAAAATTAACTAAGATTTGTGCTAGAATTCCAATAAAAAAAAGAAAAATAATACTTGATAAAAATAAATATAATAAATTTAAAGTAATATTTAAGAAACTATAATTATTTTCAAGGTTAATAATTGAAAAAGATGATGAGAAAAAAATATATCCTAAAAAAAGAATAAAGAAAGCATTAATAAATTTCTGATATTTTGTAATAAAATTTATCTTCATTTTCATCACCATTGCTTTCATCGTATTTTGCTCATTTTATTATAACATTATTTTCCCCTTTAAAACCGCAGTGCATAACACTATTGGTGCAATTTGAACTGATCCGATTAGTAAGTACAAAATGGCAGCTAATGTTCCAAAAGGAGCAAAATAACCAGTTGTCATAACAAAAGACAATAATGCAAAAAGAACAAAAAGTCCCAATACTATTGATGATATAACAATTGATAAAATACAACCAGCACGACATAAACTATCTGGTTTTTTCCCTTCAAAAGAATTTTCTGAATTTCCTTGGATATAATTTGAATCCATTTATTTTTAATATCCTCCTTTAATATTTTCTAATTTATAAATTAAAAGTTTAATTTATTCCTATTCTATTTTTTGTTTATTGTTTATCAATATTATTTAAATAATGACATTAAAATAACTTAAACAATTGATGAAAATTAGTTTTTTCATAATTAATTTGTAATCAAATGTTTGACACAATTAAACCATAACATTTTAACATTAAAAAAGCAATATTTTATTTTTTTAATTCTAAAATATTGCTTTTTATTTAAATAATTTTACTTTAAAACAACTAAGTTAAATATGACAATCAAAGCCATGATACAATTTATCTTCTTTAAAGATTTCTTTTATATCATATTTCTGGCGATAATTTGTTATATCTCCTGTTTCAATTGCTTTAATTGCCGCACATGCCATTGCATGTGAACTACATAAAGTAATTTGTGGAACATTGCCACTATTTAACTGTTCATAATATAATGCTCCAGTTAGCATTTCATTTAAACCGAAACCAGGGCATTCTCCTCTTAAAATCCCCTGTTGTAATCGAAAATCAGAAATAATTGGAAATAGATATTTTTTCTTATTATGGATTGCTTGTTCTACCATTAATCCAAATTCCATATGCGTTCCAGAATCTCAGCCATCTAATTCAAAAATAACATAATCAGCGGCGGTCAAACCAGCATAATCTAATTCAAAAATTGCTTTATTAGTTGGACGAACTGTTTGATTTGTTTCAAAATCAACTGGATTTCCAATAATAAAATCTGGAAACATTGCTCGTAACCGATCTCCTTCTGTTTTTCGTGTATTTCATTGTGCTTCAGTGAACATACTCCCAGCATTATAAATTACTTTTTTATTATCTTGCATTATTATCCTCCTTCTTGGCTAATTGTGCTAATCATTGTTTGTATTTTTTCTTGTTCAAGAATTTTGGTATTAATATCACCCGTTACAAAAGCACCAACCGCTACTAAGTCATACCCCAAATCTTTTGCTTCTTTTAAATTTGTTAAATTAATCCCACCAGAAGCCATATATATTTTTGTTGGAAAAAAGGTTTTTAACGTTTGAATAAAATTTAATTTAAAAGCATTTGCTGGAAAAATTTTAATAATTTCTCAATTGGCATTAACAATATTTGTGACTTCTTGTAACGTCATTGCTCCAGGAATATATAATAATCCTTTTTGATGACAAAAATCACTAACCGCACGGTTAAAAACGGGCCCGACTAAAAAGTGTGCTCCTGCTTCTGCCGCTAATATTGCCTCTGCTAATGTTAAAACGGTCCCAGCCCCAATTAAAATTGTTGGGTATTTTTTACGTAATGCTTTAATTAATAATTCAACCTTTGGAATTGTAAAAGTTAATTCTAAACATGTTACTTGCAAATTTATTAGCATTTCACAAATTTGTTGAGCAACATTATAATCTTGATTACGAATAACATAAAAAACTTTCTGTTCTAAAACTTTGGGTAAATTATTCATGGTCTAACCTAAATATTTTTCAATTCTTTGAATAATAGCACCTTGATCTAAACCCTTGTATTTAATAACAGCATCAGCACTACCTGATAAACCATAATCATTAACACCAATCACTAAACCAGTTTTACCAACAAATTTATATCAAACATAATCATTAGAAAACTCAATGGCAATAACTTTTGAAAAGTTTTTTGGAATTACTTTTTCTTGATAAGCTGGTGGCTGTTGTTCAAATAATTCAACACAAGGCATTGAAACAACACGAATATTCGCTTTCATTGTTTTAGCAGCAGTAATAGCAATCGGCACTTCTGTCCCCGTTGCAATAATAATTGCCGTTAATGGTTTTGCCTTATCTTCTTCAACAATAATATATCCTCCTTGTAAGGTTTGTTTATAACAAGTTTCAGCTAATTGATATGGGGTATCTTGTCGCGATAAAATTAATGCTGAAGGTGTTGTTTTTGTTTCCACAACAAGTTTTAAACAACCAATTGCTTCATTAATATCGGCTGGTCGCAAAACATTTAAATTTGGACAATTTCGTAACATTGCTAATTGTTCAACTGGTTGGTGTGACTTCCCATCAAAACCAACCCCAATTGAGTCATGTGAAAAAGCAAAAATAACGGGTAAGTTTTGAATACACGCCATTCTAATACATGGTTTCATATAATCAGAAAAAATTAGAAACGTTGAATTAAAACTTTTTAAACCTTGATGTAATTCAATCCCAATGCTAATTGTTCCAGCCGCAAATTCTCGAACACCAAAATGAATGTTATTATTTTGGGGACTATTAATTGTTCATGACCCATTATAACCAATAATTTTTGTCGCTGTGCCCAAATCAGCACTACCACCAAACATATTATTATGACATTTTTGTTGATAATATTTAAAAACATCACCCATAATAATTCTTGTTCCTGCTTTTTTATTTTTATCAGTTGTTAACAAAGACTGAAAAGCATCTAATTCAACAACGGGAATAGCAAATAGTTGTTCGTATTCTTTTGGAAAAGCAGTTTGATAAGCTGCTAATTTTGTTGATCATGTTTGATATACTTCTTGACCACGTTTAATAAAAGTATCTTTTCAATAAGTTTTTACATCCGGGTCAACATAAAATTGGGGATGTTCAAAATCATAGAAAGTTTGAACTTGTTGCATTTCCTCGGGAGTAAATGGTGACGAATGCATTGGTGAACCTTGTTTTGGATGACCATAACCAATAATTGTTTTACACTCAATTAAAGTTGGTTTATCACTCTTTTGCGCTGTTGCAATTGCTTTTTTAATTGCTGTCAAATTTTCATCAGCATTATCCACTCGAATATAATTTCAATTTTGTGCTTCAAAAAACTGTTGATAGTTTACTTTTAAAACTTCATCACACTTTGTATCTAGTTGACAATCGTTTGAATCATACAACATAATTAACTTATTTAACTTTCATACCCCAGCTAGTTGGATTGCCTCAAGCGCTCCCCCCTCTTGTAAGTCACCATCACTACACAAAACATAAGTATAGTGATCAATAATGTCATATCCTGGTTTATTAAATTTTGCTGCTAAATGTTGTTCTGCTAATGCCATCCCAACACCATAACCAACACCTTGTCCTAATGGCCCCGATGAGTTATCAACTCCTGGTGTTATTCCATATTCGGGATGAGCTGGTGTTTTTGAATTAATATGACGATAATTTTTTAAGTCATCAATTGATAAATCATAACCAGCAAAGTGTAAAATGGCATATTGAAGCGTTGAAGCATGCCCTGGTGATAAAACAAAACGATCACGGTTAATTCAATCAGGGACAGCTGGATTAGCAATTAAATTGTTTAAGTAAATTGCTTGTATCATTGGGGCCGCACTTAAAACAATTCCCGGGTGGCCAGTTTTATTATAAATGATTGGATCTAAGCCTAAAATTCGTAAATTACTTAGGCTTTTTGTTTCAATATTATTATTTGTATCTTTCATTTAATTTTCCTCCTAATAAATTTAAAATATCAACGATAATTATTTTTAAATTAAACAAGGAACTTTATTATCTATCATTAATAATTTCTGCATAATAAAGGTCATCTTTTCCGCAAAATTATCGTTATCAGCATCAACAACAATGAAATAATAATCATCCTTTAGTTCATCATATAAGACCTCATATTGTTCATTTAATTTTTCCCAATAATGGTATGGTGTTTCTAATTCTAATATCCGGCCACGTTTATTAATCCGTTCAACTGCTTTTGCTGTTGAGACTTTTAAATAAATAATGACATCAAAGCCTAATTTTTGTTTTAAAATTGGCGTAATAACATTTTGAAAAAAACGATTGTAAACTTTAAAATCAACATCATTCATAATTTCTAACAAATGTGAAACCCGAACAAAAACAGGATCTTCTAAAATTGTGCGGTCAAAAACAGTATCTGCTAAATTATCAATTTCAAAAAATTGTTCAATTCTGGTTGTTAACATATAAATTTGCATCTTAAATGCAAATCCCTTCATATCCTGATAAAAATCATTAAAATATGGGTTTTCTTCTAAGGGTTCTTTAAATAAATTATAGTTTAACTGTTGACATAATGCTTCACTAACTTTTGTTTTACCAGCACCAACAGTACCAAAAACAGCGATTTTCATCTTTTCTCCTCCATTAGGCTATTTAATTAATTGCACTGCCGTTGCTAATGCTAATTGCACCATTGCCATAAAATTATTTTGACGTTCCATTGCTGAAGCTGCTTGTTTTGTAACAAGATTGTCAGAAATAGTTAGCAATGTTGCTGCTTGTTTTTTTAGTAACAATTGCATTAGCAAACAAGGCATATGTTTCCATTTCAACAACATCTAAATTATGTTTTTCGGTAAATGATAATGAATCATCATAACGATAAAAAACATCAGCAGCATGGGCAATACCAGTATGTGTCTTAATTCCTTGCTTTAGCGCCACTTCTTCAATGGTGTTAAATAAGTTTTCACTTGCTGAAATCAGATTATCATCAATATTTGCGGCAATCTTTGCATAATTACTTTCCCCAAACGCTGCACGAACATTAAAAATATCATATAGTTTAAGTTCTGACTTATAACTACCTGCTGAGCCAATGCGAATAATATAGTCAACATCATAAAATTTAAATAATTCATATGAATAAATTCCAATACTTGGACAACCCATCCCACTTCCAGCAATTGTAATTTCAATGTTCTGATATTTCCCCGTATACATAAACATATTCCGAACCTCATTATCTAACTTATAATCTGTTAAATATTTTTCAGCAATTGCTTTTGCTCGTAGCGGGTCACCAGGCATTAAAACAACCTTTGCAATATCAGTTTGTTTTGCATTAATATGTGGTGTCATTTTTTATTTCCTTCCTTTATTGGATTTACGTTCCTATTAATTAGGTTATTATTTAAAATGTTTTTTATTAAAAATAAATTTAAACAAAACGAAAAGGAATATTTTAATATATTCATATAAGAAATGTTTAATTAAGAATTTTATTTAATAAATTAAGTTAACAAAAAATTAAAATTATAAAATATTTTAAAATTAGTTTTATTAACTTAAAAATTTTTTAATTATTATTATTTCAAATAATGCCCTAATAGGATTATCGCTTTAAATTAACAACTAAAAAACGCTTTTTGACGTCTTTCAAATTATTATTTAATAGTTTTCCACTAATAAATAATTAATTATCCAACCCCAGGGATAATAACTATAAAGGCAGCACCGATAAATATCAATGTTTTTTAGATCGGTCTACTGGCTCAGTTTCACTTTACTCGCTATTCCTTCTCAAGAAGTATCTTCTCAATGGCATATGTTAGCTTTCATCCACTTTACAGTTGCTGGGACAGCCTAGGATTTGCACCTAATTCCCGTAACATCCAAAATTGCTTTTTAAAGTTGTTAAAGTAATAATATAAAGTTTAATTTTAAAATGCAAGTTAAAATTAAACTTTTTCCTAAAACAAAAAACTTATTTTAAAATTATTTATTACTTATCAAATATTCATACGAAACAACTAGTTTTATTTTAAATAAATAAAAAAGCAAGAATTTTCTTGCTTTTTTAGGTTATCCTTATTTTTTAGTAAATTGCAATATAAATAATGTTGATGTTCAACCCGTATAATACACAGCATTATTTGTTCCAAATATTAAATCAAAATTTCAATCAGCACGACGACGCAATGAAAAAGTATCTTTGGCATCATTTAAAGTAAGATTATACTGTTTTTTTGCTCAATTACCCGTTGTAAAAATATTTAATCCTGATAAATTTTTGGCAGCATCAGTTGCTTTAAAATCATCAATTAAAATTTTTAAGACTTTTCGATAATCATATTTTGGTAAAGCTAAGATCTTATTAAATGCATCCTTACTAAGATGCCAAACCCCTGAATTTTTATTTGATTCAAGACGGAAATGTTTATAGAAAGCAGTTACTAACTTACCATATTCCATTAATTTTTTATCCAAACCATCTTTTGGAATTTCAACTTGAACTTTTAAAGCTTCACCATTATTCATAACGGCGCCAGATAATGGAAATCCAGCAACTTGGATTTTTGCTAAATTAACATTAAAATATGCTAAATTCAAATTATTATCCCCGGTATTAAAAATATTAACTAATGAACGATAAAATTTAACAAAATTTTCTGGCGTAATTTTATCTGGTTGATAACCCATTCCGGTTCAAACATAAGAAGCTGTTTTTTCATTCACAACATCAACCCCATTTGTAGTATTGTTAATAGCACTTGTTAATAACGTTAATAATGATATTGAAGAATTATATTTAATACTTTCAACAAGGTTCTTTAAATCAGGATCTTGCTCAATTGCTGTTTTTAATTTATTAAAAATAATACTATCTAAATCAGCAAATCCTTGTGTATAATTAATATTAAAATTATCATAAATTGATTTAAAACCATCAGTTTTATCAATTTGAAATGTTCCTTCATTAATGAAAAAATTCACAATTACTTTCGACAGTTTTTGTACAATCCCATTTAAGACGTCTTTCATTATTTTTGGATTATCAGTAATAACATATTGAATAAAGTAATTTGAAGTTGTTGATAAATTTTTAAAATTAACCTTAAAATTAAAACTAAAATCTAAGCGCGCCGCCTTAGTATCTTTCACAGTTGAATTATTAGATACCTTTGCCAATTCTTCTGTATCAATAAAATTCAAATTATATTTGAAACTATCTTCAAATAAATCAATTGGTTTTGTATCAATATAATAATTTGAATAATCATTAATAATTTGCTGACTTACATTATTTAAAGTTGCCATAAAACTAGTTTTTAAAATTTGTAAAGCAGCAACAACTTTGGAATCAGTTGGATCCAAGTCTTTACTTTGGCTGTCCTTATTCACCATGGCATATAACTCATCAAATGTTGTTTGATAATCTTTACTATCAATTGTATTTTTAGTACGTGCATATTCTAAAAAGGCATTTGAAACCCGTTGCGAAATTTTATTTAAAGTCTCAGCATCCTTTGCCGCTCCAGTATTTGAATCATCTGATTCGTTCCCATGGTGACAACTAACAATTGTGCTAGCCCCCGTTACAGTAAAAGCAGAAATACCCAACACCGCCAATAGTTTTTTTATTTTTTAACTCTCCTCTTTGTATATATTTTCGCTATATAATCATTAATTATGACCCAAAAAAAAAAAAAAAAAGCAAGTAGGTAGGTCCCTATCTTGCTAGCAATATTACTGCGCCCAATTTTGTTCAATTCCATAATACTAAAAGACGAGAAGTATCTCATTTCATCTAGTACAAATTCACACATAATTATAGAAAAATATTAGAATTGAAATCCCTTTTGCTTTTTGTTACTTGCTTTAATAATAAAAAAATACATTATATTAGTTAAATAGCGCATAAGGAAAAATAATATCATAGGGAATATTTTTCAGTAACGGATCATTTAAGTACATTCCAAATCGAGACGATAAATAACCAGTATATAAAAGCGGATAAATTAAATAAAGACAAAAGACTTTCTTAAAATATTGGCGATTAGTCATTGTTATTTTTTCTTGATGCATAAATAAATAAACAATCATTAGGATTGGTGTTATTAAGTGAAAAAATAACCCCCCTAAAATACCACCAACATTAATTGTCTTGGCTATTAATTCAATATAATTTTAAAAAGTAAACTAACTTATCTTTTAATAGTTTTTAATAACTTCTTGTAATGTTGTTCGTCGTTTTTGTGGCAAATTATTAACTCCATACAAAAAAGCATTTTGCTGTCCAATTAAATATAAGTTTGTTTTTGCTCGGGTAATTGCAGTATATATTAGATTTCGTTTTAACATAATTCAAAAACTTTTGGTAATAACAAAAATAATATTATCGTACTCACTTCCTTGTAATTTATGAACACTACATGCATAAGCTAAAGTAATATCATAGTACATTTCTTTATTATATTCAACAATGTTGTCATATTTTACTAGTAAAACATCATTAAAGTTTTTATCTTTTTTAATATCAATAATAACGCCAACATCACCATTATAAATTTCTAATTCGGGACGATTTTTCAATTGCATTACTTTATCATTAACACGAAAAGTTCGATAACCAATTTTAAGTTCTTTTTGACCATAAGAACGATTTAGTTTATCTTGTAAATAAGTGTTTAACATGTTAATGCCAACAGGACCATTATACATTGGAGCAATCACTTGAATTGCATTATAATCTCCCGCTTTTTCTTCATTAAGTTTTTGATATAAATCACCAATTGTCGTTAATAATAAATGGGGATCAGTTTCTTCAATAAAAGTTAAGTCTCTTTTATTTAATAAATCATATTCAAAATGATCTTGTTCAATCGCATAACTTAATTCTAAAATATCGTTCCCCGCCTCTTGCCGATAAACTTCTTCTAACTTAATAACATTAAAAGCATCACTCTGGATAATATCACGTAAAATATCACCGCAAGCAACAGAAGGTAACTGATTTGGATCACCAATTAAAATTAATTTTCGTAAATTTAAACTAGCTTTAGCAATCTGAGATAATAATAAACTATCAACCATACTAACTTCATCTAAAATTAAAATGTCATTTTCTAATGGATTATTTTCATTATAAAAAAACTGATTTGTAATTGCATCATATTTTAATAACTTATGAATTGTTAATGCTTTTTGTCCTGTTTTCTCTCGTAATCGTTTTGCTGCTTTTCCGGTTGGGGCTGCTAAAACAATTTTTGATTGTTGATAAACTTTTTTTAAAATGTTAACAATTCCATCAACGACAGTTGTTTTTCCAGTTCCTGGGCCACCAATAATTACTAAAAAATTCGAATCAACAGCAGCTTTAATCGCCTTCGTTTGATTTATATTGTAACTAATTTGTTTTTTACTTGTTAACTCCTGAACATATTTTTCTAGTTTTTCTTCATCATATTGTTCTGTTGAATTTAAACCGCCTAACATTGCGGAAATATTTAGTTCACTATGATATATTTCAGCAACATAAATTTTATCGTTTTTAAAAATTAATAAATTAATTTCTTTACTATATTTTAATCCAGTTAAAATAGATTCCTTTGTTAAATTATCAAAATGTTTTTGCAAAATAGTTGTTAATTGTTCTAATGTTAAATAAGTATCCCCAGTATTATTACAAAATTCTTTTGCTAAATACCAAGCATAATAAGCAATTCGAATATTACTAAGCGGATTTTGTTCAAATGCCAAGTAGATTTTATCAATTGTTTTAAACGAAATATTATCTTTTAATAACAATGAATAAGGGTCCTTTGTTAATAACGCATAAATTTGGTCAACATTGTACTTTGTCTTTAATAATGACAAAACTTGTAAAGATAACCCTTTTTGATTAAACTGATGATTTAATTCATCATCCCGACTCATTGTCTGAAATGCTTTTGCTATAATATCGGCTTGCTTAGAAGTAACCCCCGGGATTTGCTTTAACGCTAATACATTTGCTTTAATTTTACTAACAACATCGTTTTCATAATAATCAATAATACTTTGTGCTGTCTTTGGCCCAATCGTTGGAAACAAACTACTTGTTAAATATTTTAAAACTTCATCATTACTTTGAGGAGCAATTTGTTTTAATTCGTTAACTTCAAAACTTTCTCCATAACGATTATTATAAACAAATTCACCAGTTAATTCATATAATTGATCAGGTTGTAAAGCTGATAAAAACCCTTTAATAAAAATAAAATGTGTTTTATCTTTTTCTAATTGAAATTTACAAATCCGATAACCATTCTTTGATTCAAAAACAATTAATTTTAAATAACCACGTAACTTTTCAGCCATTACAAAACTCCTTTCTTATAAATAACATAGTTTTTGATCATCTAAATAAACTTCATCGATTATTCCCCCGCCAAGACAAACATCACCATTATAAAAAACAGCCGCTTGTCCAGGAGTTATTGCTTTAACTTTACTATCAAAATGAACAAGACATTTATCATCACTTAAAATTGTTACTTTCACTGGAATATCTTTTTGACGATAACGAAATTTCGCCGTACAATTAAATTCATTAGTTTTAAGAGTGTTAATTCAATTAACATCTGTTACAAAACAACTAGTTGAATATAATCATTTTTCTTCACTACTTTTTGCAACATATAAAATATTTTTCTCAACATTTTTCCCAGCAACAAAATATGGTTCTGTCATGCCACCTAAATTTAGTCCTCGTCGTTGACCAATTGTATAATACATAATACCATTATGGGTTCCAACAACTTCTTTTGTTTCAATATCAACAATTTCACCATTTTGATTTGGAATATAATTTTGTAAAAAACTTTTAAAATCACGTTCACCAATAAAACAAATTCCTGTTGAATCTTTTTTATTTGCTGTTATTAAATTTTGACTATTAGCAATTGCTCGAACTTCTTTTTTTGTTAAATTTCCTAACGGAAAAATTGTTTTTGCTAATTGTTGTTGATTTAATTGACTTAAAAAATAAGTCTGATCTTTATCAGCATCAACTCCCCGTAATAATTGATATTCATTTATGGTTTCATTAAATTGCACTCGTGCATAATGTCCCATTGCAATAAAATCAGCTTGATAATTATTAATCGCATATTTTAAAAAATAATCAAATTTAATATATTTATTACATAAAATATCTGGATTTGGAGTACGCCCCTTTTGATATTCACTAATAAAATATTTAAAGACATATTCTCAATACTCTTTAATAAAATCAACACGATGCAATGGAACTTTCAAAGCATCGCTAACTTTTGCAGCATCATTATAATCAACTTCTTGTGGACAAATCGGATTATTAATTGCTTTATTCCCTAAGATATCATTATTTAATTGACTATCCCAATTTCGCATAAACAGACCCTTAACTTGATAGCCTGCTTGTTGTAACAAATATAGGCTGACAGAAGAATCAACGCCTCCTGACAAGCCAACAACAACTTTTTGCATTTATATTCACTTCCCTTATTAATAATATAATTAGCAATATTATTTTAACATTATAACACTAAGTTTAAAAAACTTAGTGTTATCTTTTTTGACGTTTTAAGTATAAAATTTCTATTAGCATCAGGATATTTGCTAATATTAAAAAACTATAACTAACAATTTGCATAATACTACTTGTTAAAACAAAATTATTATTCTTATAAAAATAACCATACAAGGCGATTCCCATTATTGCTCCTAAAAATAATAAACCAAGCGGTAAAAAAAGAAACAATTGGATTTTAAAGTTAGGAATAACACTAAATGGCAAAATAATCACAATAGCATAAACACTAAGTAATATAATCATAAACAACCGATTACTCAAAAGATAATCTTCGTTAGTTTGAATAAAATCAAATTTGCCAAAAGTTGTTGTAATAAAATTATATAAATCCAATGATGAATTATTAATTCAATTATTAAATATTAAAAAAGTACTACATAAAAGAATTAGACCAACAATAGCGATAATCCGTGCCGTTAAAATAACTGGATTTCGTCAAGTAATAATATTGTTTTTTCTAATTTTGCTAATTTTTTGCCTTTCGTTTGGGAGTTGTTGAATTTTATAACTATTACTAAAAAATGTTGTTGCTTGAACAGTATTTTTTTTATTTTCTTGCGTTAGTTCTTCATCATTAGAATTAACATGCTTGTCTTGCTTTTTTCCGCGGATTCGTTTAATTTTAACATTTGCAGCTGGTTTTACTGATTTAGCAGCAGGCAACGGGGTATCAAATAAACTAGTATAAAAATTATTTATTCGATAACTTCCTACTGGTTCATCAATTTCAATTGCTCGTGATGTTTCAGAATCATCTTTTTGCTCTAACGACAAATCAGTTACCGTATCTTCTTCTTTTTTAGGAGTTTCCTCTTGATGATAATATTTATTAGTAGTGTGATCAAGACCTAAATTTGGACGTTTTGTAATATCTCATTCCATAACATCAGTCTCATCATAAACCTGTGAAGCACAATCAAGTGAAACTTTTAAATTAATGCCCTTATCTTCTGGCTTAGCTGTTGATTGTTCAGAGGTATTTGTCTGCTCAAATTTTGGTTCTTGTTTACCTAAATTTATTGTATTAGCAAAAAAGGGTTGTGATTTTGCTCAAGAAGAATTTTGTTGCTTTTGCGTTTTATTATTATAGCTTTGTGTTACAATGATATCTTTTTTGGGCGCTGGGTTTATAGTTGTAACCTTAGGAAAATGCGCTGCTAAAATTGATTTTGGTTCTGAAACAGTTTCATTTTTAACAACTATTTCAGTTGTTTTATCAGGTGATTCCTGCTCAGTTTTTTGTACAATTTTTTGTGCAATAGCACGTGCTTGTGCTTTTAACAATGTACGATCAACATTAATCCGTTCATCTTTAAGAGGACGATGGCCTGGATTATAATTAAAATGATTTAAATCAACCTTTTTGGTTATTACTGGTGGTTCTTGCAAATAACTGTCATAATGAAAAAGTGCTTTTTCATCAAATGTTGCTTTAATTTTATCTAACCGCTGATGAAAATTTGTTTTTTCTTGTTCTAACTTCTTTACTTGATTATGTAACACTCTTAATGCATCAGGGTTATCAAGATTTAAATTTAATTCTCGACATTGGGTTAATGAAAAAGAATAATTTTGTTCAAGCATTTGTTTTTGAAGAGATGGTTTTGTTGCAAAAAAACCATTATTAAAAAAATGGCTATTTTCACCACTAAAAAAATGCGACTTAGTAATTAAAGAAGGCTCTTGATAATCAGTATCCTGATTATCAAGAAGGCCTTGCTTAATTGGTTTAATTTTTAAAATTTTAATGTCATTGCTCTTCATTATTTAGCACCCACTTTAATTAACCCCAAAATCTATATAATAATTATATCCTAAAACCACTAAAAAATAAAGCGTTATTAGTGTTTTAAACGCTTTATTGTTATCCTTAATTATGTCACAATTATTTTTAATAATTTAGATTTTTAGTTTAATAAAATCTAATTATAAACAATTTTTGTCATTTCATTATTAAATATTAAAGTAACTATTATCGATAATGATGTTCATTTTTTATTTAATTTTTTAATTTGAAATGAAAGTTTAAAATAAGTTGCTGTCCATGGTGTATAAAAAATTGAATTTCTATCATATTTATTTTTTGATTAATAGATTATTGCTTTAAAAAATAAAAAAAGTGGTTTGGAATGGCAAGGGTTTTTTGGACAAATTTTATATAGAGTAAAGATTTTTATATCAGTATGAAATATTTTAATATTTTCTAAAGAAAAATTAAGTTTGTTAAAAGTACTCTCAACTAATTTTGCATCTTTATGAGAACTAACATCATAGCTAATAATTTCACGATTAAACAAATCAATCAATAAACATACATAATATCATTGATTATTAATTCAAACATAAGTTAAATCACTAACAACAACTTCATGTAATTTATAATTATCAAAATCTTGATTTAACAAATTATTATATTTGTAAGTGATATCTTTGTTATTATGATGTTTATATTTAATTTTTGTATAATTTGAAATTAAATTATATTTTTGCATTATTTGACTAATTTTTATTCGTGACAATATAATATTTTGTTGTGCTAACATAACTTTAATTTTTCTTGTACCATAGTTTTTTCTACTTTTTAAGAAAATACTGATAATAGTATTATCAATATGTTGGGCTTGACTAAGTTTATTTGATTTTAATTGATAATAAAATGTTGATCTAGCAACTTTTAGTGTTTTACATAAATTAGTAATTTTATACTTTTCTTTGTTATTTTTTATAATTACTATTTTTTGCCTATTATCAGTGCTGCTTGCTTTAAAATATCATTTTCCATTCGTAATTGTTTGTTTTCTTTTCGCAACTGAATAAGTTCATTTTCTTCAACAGAGCAATTGTCTTTAGCTTTAAAAGAACCTGAATTGTTAAATTCATGCACTCATTTTCAAACAGTGGATTTACCAATTTGATAGTCATTAGATAATTGACCAGATGTTTTGCCTGATTTATAAAGACCAACAATTTGTTGTTTAAAATTGTAACTTAATTATAATCTTTTACTCTACATTATTGTTGTCCAATTTATCTTAACTCATCCAATATAATAATACTCGTATTCATAGCAAATTAAATTATTTATCACCAATCCAATATAAAAATCTTTACTCTATATAAAATTTGTCCAAAAAACCCTTGTCATTCCAGATCCTGAATTGTTAAATTCATGCACTCATTTTCAAACAGTGGATTTACCAATTTGATAGTCATTAGATAATTGACCAGATGTTTTGCCTGATTTATAAAGACCAACAATTTGTTGTTTAAATTCATCGGTATAATGATTCTTTGCCATATAATTACACCTCCATTGTAACTTAATTATAATCTTTTACTCTACATTATTGTTGTCCAATTTATCTTAACCCATCCAATATCCATTTTTATTTAATCATAGTTTTTTAAATTATTTAGATGAAACAGATTATAACTTCCAGGTTAAACTTTCGAAAAAAAACACTAATAAAATATCAGTGTAAGTTGTTAATTAATGTGAAACTTGATCTAATAATTTTTGTCATTTTTGTGACTCTTTTTCTCATGATTCTTTTGACAAAATCACTTTTCGATCACGCATTGCACTTTTAACTCGGGCAATATTTGTTAAACGTACTTGTTTTTTAGCACGTTCTTCATATAATGCATTATTTTTTACAATTTCTTCTTTGCGTTTTTGTTCTAATATATGAATTCGTTCTTGTTCAATTTTATCAACATCTTTTATTTTTGCCGAAGCTTTAATTTCTTTTTGCTTTGCTAAAGCAATTTTTGCTTCTCATTTCTTTGCAGCCGCAATAGATGCTTCATTATTTCTTTTGATTCATTCTTCACGGATTACTTTTTCTTTTGCTTCTTTTTCATCAGTTTTAGTAGTTAAATCTTTTCCCTCTTCAAGAATTTGTTTTATTAAATCAACTACTGGTAACTCTTCTTGCATAACAACTTTCTTTTTTACTGTCATAAATAAACTCCTCATCTTTTTATGTTTCGTTCCTATATAAGAATACTTCTTGATATTTTTACATAGACTATTCTAATTATATCAAAAAATGACAAAAATTAAAGAAAAATACCCATTTTAACAAAATAAAGTTTTAAAAAAATATTTTGATTAAGTAAAAAATGATAAAATTATTCTTAGTAAGAAGGAGATAAATTATGTTAAATTTTAACGATGAAAAACTAAATAAGTTAGTAGCAAATTTTATTCATTATATGGTCGACCCAAAACATGATGATGGAAAGCAATTTATTGAAATTGATTATAAAAATTTCTTTCATCACATTGATTCGCGTGAATCAAAAAGTAATTTAAATATTGTTATTAGTTCTCACTTAACAACTGCCGACCAGTTTGCTAAAGCAGGTGAAATTATTGATCAATATCACGTTAATAAAACCCCTTTTACTTGATGTACGATTACAGTTGACAATAACCAAGTTGAAAAATCATTTTTTGAAAAAAGTGGTTTACAACACTTTGAAACCGCACTAGGAATGCTAATTGATTTAGCAACTTTTAACACACCTAATCGTGAAAACTCTGATGAACAATTCCAGGAAGTAACATCACAAACAACCGTTCATGATGTTGTCAAAGTTGTTAATGATGCCTTTGATTTATCACTAATTGACCTGGCAAAATACCAATCAATTTGAGAATTAAATCAAGTACAAAAAATTAGTTACTTAACAATTTTAACAAAAAATAACATTCCAGTTTCAACCGGAAACTTATACTTTGAACCGGAATTAGCAATTATTGATGATATTGCAACCCATAGTGATCATCAAAAACAAGGTTATGCAAAGGAAATGTTAATTCATTTATTAAACCAAGCAAAACAAGCAAATTATCAAACTGCTGGTTTAGTTGCCACTCCCGATGGGCTACCATTATATGAAAAACTTGGTTTTAAAACTCAAAAGTTATATTTTAATGTTTATACAATGCATTATTCAAAATAATAATGCATTTTTTAATGCCAAATTTATCAAATTAAAAAAGGCTTTAAATAAGCCTTTTTTAACCTGGCACTGCCCTATTTTCACCTTGCGGCTATCGTCGGCGTGATAGTGCTTAACTTCCGTGTTCGGGATGGGAACGGGTGTGTCCACTATGCCATAAGCACCAGATCACTTGAGTGGAATTATCCTCTCAAAACTAGATAATAAACATTCTAAAATTTGTAAATAAGCTCTCGCTTGTTTGAAGTCCTCGACCTATTAGTATTGGTTAGCTGAACACGTCACCGTGCTTACACACCCAACCTATCAACCTTGTCGTCTTCAAGGGGTCTTACTCCATAAAGGATGGGAAATCTCATCTTAAAGTATGCTTCTCGCTTAGATGCCTTCAGCGATTATCATTTCCACACATAGCTACCCAGCTGTGCCACTGGCGTGACAACTGGAGCACCAGAGGTGTGTCCATCCCGGTCCTCTCGTACTAGGGACAGATCTCTTCAAATTTCCTACGCCCACAACAGATAGGGACCAAACTGTCTCACGACGTTCTGAACCCAGCTCGCGTACCGCTTTAATGGGCGAACAGCCCAACCCTTGGAACCAACTTCAGCTCCAGGATGCGATGAGCCGACATCGAGGTGCCAAACCTCCCCGTCGATGTGAACTCTTGGGGGAGATCAGCCTGTTATCCCCAGGGTAACTTTTATCCGTTGAGCGACGGCCCTTCCACACGGGACCGCCGGATCACTAAGCCCAGCTTTCGCTCCTGTTCGACTTGTAAGTCTCACAGTCAAGCACCCTTCTACCTTTGCGCTCTATGTATGATTTCCGACCATACTGAGGGTACCTTTGGGCGCCTCCGTTACATTTTAGGAGGCGACCGCCCCAGTCAAACTACCCACCTGACACTGTCTCTGATCTGGCTTACAGATCTAGGTTAGGATTTCGACATAGCAAGGGTGGTATTCCAAGGATAACTCCACAACAACTAGCGTCGCTGCTTCAAAGTCTCCCACCTATCCTATACATGCTATATCAAAACCCAATATCAAGCTATAGTAAAGCTCCATGGGGTCTTTCCGTCTAGTTGCGGGTAACCTGCATCTTCACAGGTACTAAAATTTCACCGAGTCTGCAGCCGAGACAGCGAAGGGATCATTACGCCTTTCGTGCGGGTCAGAACTTACCTGACAAGGAATTTCGCTACCTTAGGACCGTTATAGTTACGGCCGCCGTTCACTGGGGCTTCGGTTCAAAGCTTCGCTAATGCTAACTAATCCCCTTAACCTTCCAGCACTGGGCAGGCGTCACCCCCTATACGTCGTCTTACGACTTTGCAGAGAGCTGTGTTTTTGCTAAACAGTTGCCCCTTCCTCTTCACTGCGGCTCATATTGCTATGAGCACCCCTTCTCGCTAACTTACGGGGTTATTTTGCAGAGTTCCTTAGCTACAGTTATCTCGCTTGCCTTAGGATTCTCTCCTTGACCACGTGTGTTCGTTCTAGGTACAGGCACCATATAAATAGTGCTAGAAGCTTTTCTTGGAAGCATGGAGTCATATACTTCGCTACTAGGCGAACCGTTCGCTCCCCATCACACTTCAAGGTTATGCAAGGCGGATTTGCCAACCTTACCCTCTTTGTGCTTAGCCCGGAATCCAATAACCGGGATATACTATCCTTCTCCGTCACTCCATCGCTCTATATGGTGGTACAGGAATATCAACCTGTTGTCCATCGACTACGCCTTTCGGCCTCGCCTTAGGTCCTGACTAACCCTGGGTGGACGAACCTTGCCCAGGAAACCTTGGTCAAACGGCATGAGGGATTCTCACCCTCAAACGTTACTCATGCCGGCATTCTCACTTCTAACCAGTCCAGCAGTCCTCACGGTCTACCTTCATCCCTGTTAGAACGCTCCCCTACCGCCCTGTATATAAATATACAAAACCCATAGCTTCGGTATTATGCTTAGCCCCGGTACATTTTCGGCGCAAAGTTACTCGACTAGTGAGCTGT
Source organism: Spiroplasma endosymbiont of Glossina fuscipes fuscipes (assembly GCF_049669535.1). NCBI lineage: Bacteria > Bacillati > Mycoplasmatota > Mollicutes > Entomoplasmatales > Spiroplasmataceae > Spiroplasma > Spiroplasma endosymbiont of Glossina fuscipes fuscipes. Next base: position 608,289 of record NZ_CP187162.1, on the reverse strand, counting down.
TACGCACTCTTTAAAGGGTGGCTGCTTCTAAGCCAACCTCCTAGCTGTCTAAGCGACTTCACATCCTTACACACTTAGCATAAATTTTGGGACCTTAGCTGATGATCTGGGCTGTTTCCCTCACGTACACGGACCTTATCACCCATGTACTGACTGCCGAGTATACAAAATTGGCATTCGGAGTTTAATTGCATTCAGTACCCCTAGGTGGGGCCATCATACATTTAGTGCTCTACCTCCAACTTGCTAACCTCGACGCTAGCCCTAAAGCTATATCGGGGAGAACCAGCTATCTCCAGGTTCGATTGGAATTTCACCCCTAGCCACAAGTCATCCGCGGTCTTTTCAACGAACGTCGGTTCGGTCCTCCATTAAGTTTTACCTCAACTTCAACCTGCTCATGGCTAGATCACCTGGTTTCGGGTCTATGACAACATACTAAACGCCCTATTAAGGCTCGCTTTCACTACGGCTCCGTATCTTCTACTTAACCTTGCATGCTATCATAACTCGCCGGCTCATTCTACAAAAGGCACGCCGTCACCCATTAACGGGCTCCGACTTCTTGTAGGCATATGGTTTCAGGTACTATTTCACTCCCCTCCCGGGGTGCTTTTCACCTTTCCCTCACGGTACTGGTTCACTATCGGTGAATAGGTAGTATTTAGCCTTACGCGGTGGTCCGCGTTGATTCCGACAAGATTTCACGTGTCTCGCCGTACTCAGGATTCCATTTCGAGTCTTGTTCATTTCGTATACGGGGCTATCACCCTCTGTGGCATGGTTTCCCAACCATTTCTACTATAAACAAGTTTTGTAACTCTACTCATATGGTCCTACAACCCCAGATAAATCTGGTTTGGGCTGTTCCCCGTTCGCTCGCCGCTACTAAGAGAATCGCATTCGCTTTCTTTTCCTCTAGGTACTGAGATGTTTCAATTCCCTAGGTATACCTTCACTATAACTATTTATTCATTATAGGATGATGAGAGATTAATCTCACCGGGTTTCCCCATTCGGACATGTCCGGATCAAAGCTTACTTCCAGCTCCCCGAACCTTATCGCAGGTAGTCACGTCCTTCATCGTCTCCTATTCCCAAGGCATTCACCATACGCCCTTTGTAACTTCAAAGTTTTATTAATTTAATTATTTGACCTGATTTTAAATCAGTTTTGAGAATCATTTACAAATATAACTGTGAAATTTTAGTTATTTTTTTAAAAATAACAGAAATTTTGAATTATTGTTATTTTAATCATATGATTAAAATAACTAGATGTCTATTATCCAGTTTTCAAAGAACAATTTCAATAACATTTTTCTTGTTATTGTCAGAGAAACTAACCTCTGAAAACTAAACATAACGGTCATTAAAACTAATTAAATTACTATAAAGTAATAACTCCATAGAAAGGAGGTGATCCATCCGCACGTTCTCGTACGGATACCTTGTTACGACTTCACCCTAATCATCAATCCTACCTTGGGCGGCTTCCTCCTTACGGTTAGAATATCGACTTCTGGTATTATCAACTCTCATGGTGTGACGGGCGGTGTGTACAAGACCCGAGAACGTATTCACCGCGACATTGCTGATTCGCGATTACTAGCGATTCCGGCTTCATGAGGGCAAGTTGCAGCCCTCAATCCGAACTGAGACCGGCTTTTTCAGATTAGCTCCCCCTTACGAGATCGCAACTGTTTGTACCGGCCATTGTAGCACGTGTGTAGCCCAAGACATAAGGGGCATGATGATTTGACGTCATCCCCACCTTCCTCTAGCTTACACTAGCAGTCCCGTTAGAGTATCTCAACTTAATGGAGTAACTAACGGCAAGGGTTGCGCTCGTTACTGGACTTAACCAAACACCTCACGGCACGAGCTGACGACAACCATGCACCACCTGTCTCAATGTTAACCTCCACTGTATTTCTACAGCTTTGCACTGGATGTCAAGCCTTGGTAAGGTTCTTCGCGTTGCTTCGAATTAAACCACATGCTCCACCGCTTGTGCGGGTCCCCGTCAATTCCTTTGAGTTTCACTCTTGCGAGCATACTACTCAGGCGGAGTACTTAATGCGTTAGCTGCAGCACCGAACTTAGTCCGACACTTAGTACTCATCGTTTACGGCGTAGACTACTAGGGTATCTAATCCTATTTGCTCCCTACGCTTTCGTGCCTAAACGTCAGTAATAGGCCAGTCGACCGCCTTCGCCACTGGTGTTCCTCCATATATCTACGCATTTCACCGCTACACATGGAATTCCATCGACCTCTCCTACACTCTAGCTTAACAGTTTTCAAGGCGAACTGGAGTTAAGCTCCAGAATTTGACCCCAAACTTGTTAAACCGTCTGCGCACGCTTTACGCCCAATAAATCCGGATAACGCTTGCCACCTATGTATTACCGCGGCTGCTGGCACATAGTTAGCCGTGGCTTTCTGGTAAGGTACCGTCAAATAAGTATCATTTCCTATACTTACTGTTCTTCCCTTACAACAGACCTTTACAATCCGAAGACCGTCTTCAGTCACGCGGCATTGCTCCATCAGGCTTTCGCCCATTGTGAAAAATTCCCTACTGCTGCCTCCCGTAGGAGTTCAGGCCGTGTCTCAGTCCCGATGTGGCCGTTCAACCTCTCAGTTCGGCTACGTATCATTGTCTTGGTAGGCCATTACCCCACCAACTAACTAATACGCCGCACCCTCATCCATTAGTGGTCCAAACGGACCTTTTAACATTCTCTGATGCCAGAAAATGTCGTATGCGGTATTAGCAGTCGTTTCCAACTGTTATCCCCCGCTAATGGGTAGATTAGATACGTGTTACTCACCCGTTCGCCACTGGGTGCAAGCACCCCGTTCGACTTGCATGTATTAGGCATGCCGCCAGCGTTCATCCTGAGCCAGGATCAAACTCTCATTAAAAAAATCTTGATTTTGTTCCTAGCTTTAATGACGGATATTCATTGATTAAATGATTATCTTTGTTGTTGTTATGTTTAGTTTTCAAAGATCGTTTTTGTGTCAACAAAACACCTTTCAAATCATACAAAAATTACTGATTATTGTCAATAACTTTTACCTTTTTTTGCAATAATTTTTTACGATATTGTGTGAAAATATTCATTCTTCATTAATAATAAGTATTACTAACTGACACCTTTATAAGTATATAAAATCCATATTTTTTTGCAAGTGTTTTTACTAAAAATATTAATATTTTTTTCATAAAAAATAACTACTTAACAATAGTTATTTTAATCTTGTTTTTTCCGAAAAATCTTAGTTATTCCTTTTCATCATGATGCTGTTAAATAGCGTTCTAAACGACTAAAGGTAATAAAGATAATTGCTGAAAAAAATAGTAAATATAAATATCAAGCATATTTTCAAACATCAAGAAAGGAAATTGTCATTTGATTAACACCAACATAGTTATTTGCCATACTAACTAAAATTAACATTTGTGCCCCATATGGAATTAGACCTTGAAACACAGCTGGAAAAATTGATACAAAAGCAGCAACCTTATTTTTATTTAAATCATATTTTTGACGAATCTCTTTTACCATTGGTCCAACAACAATAATAGCAATAGTATTATTAGCCAAAGCAATATCAACAACACTTGTTAAAGTTGCAATCCCAAATTGAGCACTTTTTTTGCCTTTAATTCTTTGATTAATTTTCGCTGTTGCTCATTCCAGACCCCCAGATAGTTCGCTTAAACCTGCTAACCCACCAGTAAAAAGCGCTAAAAAGGCAATTTCCGCCATTGATAACATTCCGGATTTAATCGCATCAGTTGCTACTAAAAACTTATCTAAACCGCTTAGTAAATGACCATTTGGATTTAAATTACCATTTAGCATATGAGCTAGTGTTAAACTTGGTAAATAAGAGGATGTTAAATCACCAGTTGCTGTTACCCATTGATTAAATTGGCTTAAACTAAAACCAACAATAATTGCACAAAAAATACCACTAATTAAAACAATAAAAACATTAACCCCACATAGAGCAACAACCAATACAACTAAGAATGGTAAAATTGTTAACAATGCTCGCCATCAAATTCATGTTTCACTATTTACTTTTGCATCTTTGACATAAGTAACCGTAAAGAAAAGAATAATGGTAATAATTGCGGCAAAAAGGAGAATTTTTCAATTAAATAAAAACCGACTTTGTGGCGTAACATCTTGTGTTCGACATGATGCAATTGCTGTATCAGATATAATTGACAAATCATCACCAAACATTGCTCCACATAATAGTGCTCCACCAATCATTGCTAAATTTAAATTTGCTTGCGACGCCATTCCAAACGCAATTGGTCCAAATGCAACAATTGTTCCAACACTAGTTCCCATTGCGGTTGAAATAACAGCACTAATTAGAAAAACACCTCCAACTAAAATTGCTGGGGGAATAACCTTAAACCCTAAAAAGGCAATTGCGGAAGAAGCCCCAATTGTGTTCATTAATTGTGCAAATGAACCAGATAATAAGTAAATAAAAACCATAATTAAAATGTTCTGATCAGCACTTCCTTTTAAAAAGGCATTTAATTTGGTTGTAAAATTCCCTTTAATAATTAAAAAACCAATAATCGTTGGAATTAAAATAATAATTGGAGCAAATATTAAATAAAACCCCATTGAATTGTTTTTTGAAAAAATTTCTTTTTTAAAAATATCTAAAATAATTCCCACTAAAATAAATAACATAACAAATAATAACAATGGTACTAAACCACAAAAAGAAACTTCTTTCTTTAAGTCTAATAAATTTGTTGTTAAGGTTTGCTCTTGTAATAATTTTTCAACTTTTTTTTGTTTTTTCTTCATATTAATCAACTACTTTCTTTTTTTAAAATAATTGATTATTGATTTTTAACATTATTAAATTTATGTAAATTAACGGCACATCATCATGTTATTGGTGCGAGCAGAAAATAATCATTTATGAAAATCTTGATTTTTAGTATTACTTAATGCCATTGTTCTGCTCCTTTACCTAATTTCTTCTTTATTTATTATATTATAAATTTATTAAATTTTTAAAATAAAAAAGCCATTATCTGAAAAATGGCTAATTTGTATTAAGTTAATAATGTTAAGTAATTCTAGTTAAAACTGCTTAAATAAGTGACACGATCAGCAATTATATCGTTATAATAATTTTCTTCATCAAAATTATTGGAACGAAACGATTGAATCCGTTCTTTAACTGCAATAATTGCTTTATCTCGTAAACTAATATCTAAATCATCAATATTATTTGTTCATACTTTAACATTAACTAAATCACTATCATAGTTACCATCTTTATTTTTAAAAAGGCGTTGAATCTTTAGCAAAAATTTCATTAGTTTTCTTTCTGCTTCTTTTTTATCATAAATAATCTCATAAGTTCCTTCTACTTGCCCAACCAACATCACTTGATTCATTTTTTAATCATCCTTTCTAAAAACATCAATATAACTCAATACTAAAAGAATTATAAGAAAATTTTTTCAAAAACAAGAAAAAAATTCACAAAGTGCATTCTTAATCTTGTTCTAAGAAATCAGCCCCTTTTTGAATTTCAACTTTTGATAAACCGGGATAATCTAACTGACGCATTATTTCATAACCAACAATCCCAACCGTATTGGCAATATTTAAACTACGCACATGTTTAGACATTGGAATTCGAAAAGTTCGGTTTAAATTTGCCTTTAATATTGCGGTTGGAATCCCCGTTGATTCTCGTCCAAACAGAACAAAAATATTTTCATCTTTGGTAAAATCAACATCACTATGTGGTTGTTTTGCATAACGAGTTGCACAATATAAATTTAAGTTCGGATTCAACTGCAAAAAATGGTTTCAATCATTATATAACTCATAATCAGCGTACTCAATATAATTTGCGCTACTACGTGCAATAAAGCGTTCATCAAAGATAAAACCAAATGGTTCAATTAAATATAGTTTCGCATTTATTGCAACACATGTTCGCATAATGGCCCCAACATTTTGGGCAATTTCTGGTTCAAATAAAACAATGTTAATTTTTTTAGTTGTCTTCATCTTACTCTCCTAATCATCATTTTTTAAAAGCATAAAATGCTTTTGCTCGATGAGAATATTTATTTTTTTCTGGTAAAGTTAATTCGGCATATGTTTGACCAATTTCTGGTAATAAAAAAATTGGATCGGAAGCAAAAGCATTCGCTCCAACTGGCTTATCAGTAATAACCCCTTTTGTAACTCCCCGAAAGTACATCGTTACTTTTTTAACTGGGTCAATATAACATAAGACACAAACAGCTTGTGCATCACGGCGCTCTAATGGTTTACATTTTTCAATTAATAAATCATTAATAATTCTACTGTCAGTAATTGGATATGCTCATCGACGTGTATTAACACCCGGAAAATGATCTAACTCAATAATCTCTAAACCAGAGTCATCAGCTAAGACTGGTTGATTAATCATTCGGCTCAAAAAATCTGCTTTATAAAAAGCATTTTCTTCAAAGGTAGTTCCTGTTTCTGGAATGTCAGGAATAAGATTTTCTAAGTCTAATAATGATTTAACTGTTATATTGGCATCTTGAAACATTTCTTTAAATTCTCGAACTTTATTTTTATTACTAGTTGCAATTCAAATCTCTTTCATTTCCTACTTCCTCACTTTTCTTAATTATAAATATTGTATAATAAAATTAGAAAATCGCAGAATGGAAGTTAAGGAAATGATGAAATACAAAATTAAAACAAAATTAAATTTAGGAATTACTAATCAAAATTATCAAACAGTTGATAACCTTTTTATTCGATATAGTAACCCTTTTACCAATTTATTTATTGATCATCAAAATGAAATGCTAGTGTTAGAAAAAATTAAAAATAGCAAGTTAACTCTTCCAATTATTGATTATGGTTATGATAATGACCACTTTTTCTTAGTAACACCATACTATTCAACATTACAACCAATTAGTGCTGTTAAACTTACTAAAGAAGTTCTCAAAAGCATTGCAACAATAATTAAACAGTTATGAGAAATTAAAATTACTCCAAATGATCAAATTAAGATTTTTCAACCACAACAATTTTTAGAAACTTTTAAAAATGCTATAAAAAAACCATTAGTAGACTTACAACGATATGAAGCAAACCTTGATTATATTAAATTGCAAACAGATGATCTTGTTTTATGTCATAATGACTTAAATGGTGGCAATTTAGTTTTTGTTGAGCAAAACCTGTATTTAATTGATTTTGAATATGCAATGCAAAATGATAAGTTTTTTGATATTGCTTCTTTTGCTTCCGAAACTTTAACAACTAAAGCAAAACAAACATATTGGTTTAGTCTCTTTAAGCTAACACCAACACAACAACAAAAAGTTAATGCATGAATGTATTATCAAAATATTGTATGAATTGCTTGAGCTAACTATATGTATGAACAAACAAACAATGACATTTTCTTAGCAATTATTGATTTAAAATTACTTAATTTACAAAACAATAATTAGGGACCAAGTGTTGAGGATGGTGGAACTTGTTCTTCATCCTTTTCTTTTTTCTTTTTAGCATCAATTGCTAGTTCTTGGGGACTAGTCTTTTTCATTTGTAAATAACCGCGTAAATTGCGCATTCATACTGTTATAAAAGTTCCAAAAAAAATAGCAAACAATAAGAACAATAAGGCAACTAAACAACGGTATAAAATCTTATCTCATCCTCATCAATAACCAGTTAAATAAATTCCATATAAAGTTCAAGATAACGTAATTGTATAAGTAAATTGATCAGCTTGATGAAACTTTAGTCAAAAACCAGCACAAGTTAATAGAAAGACTCCTAGAACCATTGCTAAACCAAAACCAATCCCCGCTCCAACATCATAATGGCGGGTAAAATTCAAATCTGGTGAAGTTAAAAAAAACAATAACAAAAATGGTCCTACTGCTTCAATGATTAAAAATAAAAAACTTTTTCAAAAAACAGTTCGTGAAGCATGAAACTCTAAATCATTTTGTACTTCCGGTGGTAAATGTTCTCAATTATTATCAGTAACACCGCTTTTGTTATCCTTCTTAATTACTTTCATATTATTAATTACTCCTCTTAAGATTATTGTATTCCTATTTTAGCATAAAAAAATTGTTAAACTAACAACTTATATTTTAATGGAGCGGGTGAAGGGAATCGAACCCTCACAGTCAGCTTGGAAGGCTGAAGTTCTACCATTAAACTACACCCGCATTTTTAATTTTTATAATTAATGACAATAATATATATACCACTGTCTTAATTTGATGTCAATTGTTTTTAAATAAAATGGTACCCGAGACCGGACTTGAACCGGTACAGTTGTAAAACCGACGGATTTTAAGTCCGTTGCGTCTACCTATTCCGCCACTCGGGCATATATATCTAATAAATGGTCTCCTGTAAAGGACTTGAACCTTTGACCCACTGGTTAAAAGCCAGATGCTCTACCAACTGAGCTAACAGGAGACTTAAATGGCTGGGCTAGCTGGATTTGAACCAGCGCATGAAGGAGTCAAAGTCCTTTGCCTTACCGCTTGGCTATAGCCCAATGTTTTAACAAAGATGGTGGAGGGGGAGGGATTCGAACCCCCGAACCCGAAGGAGCTGAGTTACAGTCAGATGTGTTTGGCCACTTCACTACCCCTCCAAAAATGGTGCTGGCTAGAAGAATCGAACTCCCAACCTACTGATTACAAGTCAGTTGCTCTACCAGTTGAGCTAAGCCAGCTTATCATTAAAAATGGTCGGGTGTAACGGACTTGAACCGCTGACCACCTGCTTGTAAGGCAGACGCTCCCCCAACTGAGCTAACACCCGATTACACAATACATGTATTGTGTTAAAACCTTTATAATTTTATATAAAACAATAATTTTTGTCAATTAAAATAATTACTAATTAATTATTTTTTTAAAAAAGACAAAGACTCTATTGAAAAAAATAAAAAAGACAAAAGTTTAAAATGCAATATATAAATATTATTGAAAGTTAGATAATAATTATTGTTATACTATAAATGGTTATAAAATAAAGACCATATATTTCCAATGCTTTTTATTTAAACATCCCAGTTTCTAATATTAAAAGGTTTTTGTTTTATTACTAAAAGAAGCGGAAAATTAATATCATAAATTGCAATATGGTGGTTATTACTTTTAAAATTAATAAAAGCTTCAAATATGAGGCTCATCTCTTTTTGCAAAATATTAAAATAACTAAAACTTTTATAAAAAATTAAAAACAAGATTTCTTAAAATAACATTACAATAGTAACATAATTAATTCCAAAATATTACAAATGCCTCGGAACCTACCATTCCAACCACCTAACTATTTATTGTAAAAAAGTAAGGAATGGTTAAGAAAAAAAGAATGTATTTAATAAATACATTCTTTTTTATACTTAATAATGTGTTAAATATCTTGGTTATTAATTTAAATAAAATAATTACTAATTATTTTGTTTCTTGTAATAATTAATTTTCTGAAAGGTTTTTTGATTAAAAATGGATTTTATTAATTAATAAAATCCATTGTTTTAAGTTTCATTAAAATTGACGTTGCGCACGATCTTCGGTTTTATATTGGGGGATATTAACCATATATCCATCTTCACGGCGTCATAATCCTTTAATTACTTTTGTTATTAAGTAAACCATAAAGATTGTCCCAATTAGGGTTGACGTAAAGTTTAAGATGTTAGCAAAAATTGATAGACCATTTTGTCCCTTTTGAAACATACGGCCAAATGCTTCAATTAGTTTTAATAATGCGGTAATAATTTGAATTATTAACATTATTGTTACTAAAACAGTATAAACAGTTGACACAAAGCGTAATCATTTTCCAAAAGAAGTTTCTGCCATCATATTAACAACAACTCTACTACTATAAAATCCAGGAACTAAAATTAAGCTTATAACACTAACGGCAGCTAACACTCCCATCATAATCGCAAAATTTCGCTGTGAGTCGCCTACTCAAACTTTATTTGTTGCTGAATTATAAAAAATCATAACTGCAGCAATACTAACAAGCGCTGATACTAATCACGCAGTTCCTAAATAACGGACAATTACAACACGAGCATTTTTTGTTGCTTTAACATCAGTATCTGGTAATCATGTTAAGGCAAAAGGTGCAAAAAATCCACCAAGTGATAATGATAGTACAGCTAAACTTCATTTGTTAGCACATAATTCAGCATCATTACTGCCAATTGCATAACGGATTAACCCAATATTACAGATAATTGTTGTAAAAAACGAGAAGATTACAGCAAGTAAAATTACTACCTTATAACTTGCTAAATCTGCATATGAATTCATTAATCAAGTATTTGCGGTATCTATGTCGCCAACAAAAGTTCCATTGTTATATTTACCTAAGAAATAAAAATAAGCACTTGCAGCAATGGTAATTCCAACAATACCGACGATACTTGACAATACAATTCAAAAACGAGTAAATCCAAAATTTCTTGTCATCATTTGTATAATCACTGTTCCTTTCTAGAATTATGTAAATAATTATATGCTTTTCTAGTTTTATTACAAGATGTTTTTTTAAATATTTTTAAAAATAAAACTAACCTTTTCCCCTTGCTTTTATGATACATTTAAATAGTGAGGTGAAATAAATAGTGAAAGCATTTGATTATGAAGACATTCAATTAATTCCAGAATTATGTGTTGTTGATTCTCGAAAAGAATGTGATACAACCGTTAAACTAGGAAAACATACTTTTAATTTACCTGTTGTGCCATCAAATATGGCAACAGTGGTAAATGAAGAATTATGCGAAAAACTAGCTGAAAAAAACTACTTTTACATTATGCATCGGTTTAATGTTGATCAAGTTAAATTTATTAAACATATGAAAAGTAAAAACTTAATTACTTCGATTTCAGTTGGAGTTAAACCAAATGATTTTGAATTAATTGAAACATTAAAAAAAGAACAGTTAATTCCCGATTATATTACAATCGACATTGCTCATGGCCATACCTTTAGTGTTAAAAAAATGATCGAACATATCCGCACCCATTTAGGCCACGAAACCTTTATTATTGCCGGAAATGTTGGAACACCAAAAACAGTTCGTGATTTGGAACAATGAGGTGCTGATGCAACCAAAGTTGGAATTGGACCAGGAAAAGTATGTATTACCAAACTAAAAACAGGATTTGGAAATGGTGGCTGACAATTCTCGGCTGTTAAATGATGCAGTAAAGGAAGCTCAAAACCAATTATTGCTGATGGTGGATTACGCGTTAACGGTGACATTGCTAAATCAATTCGGATGGGAGCCACAATGTGTATGGTTGGTAGTTTATTTGCTGCCCACCAAGAATCACCCGGAAAACAGGTTGAAATTGATGGTGTTAAATATAAAGAATACTTTGGATCGGCCAGTGAATACAATAAAAGGGGAAAAACGCTATGTTGAAGGAAAAAAAGAATTAATTGAAATTCGTGGTAGCATTTTTGAAACCCTTCGAGAAATGACTGAAGATTTACAATCATCAATTTCTTATGCTGGTGGCAAAGATTTGGACGCAATTAAAAAAGTTGATTATGTTATTTTAAAAGAAAGTAATTTTTAAGAAAAAAATCCCATTTATATGGGATTTTTTTAACGAAAACTACGAGATTGCTCTTGTTTATAGCGTCTTTTTTCCTTTTTGCTCATTCAGTGCTCTCGCTTACGGGCTTCTTTTCGTTTTACCGAAGAAACCTTGTTAAAACGCTTTAAAGCTTTGTCTAGCGGTTCTCCTGCTTTGACAACAACAGTAGCCATAATATTTCAACTCCTAAAACTATATAAATTAACAATACTATATTATCATATTTTTTGAGACAAAACAAATTTTTATTATTTATCTCTAAATTAATCACATTTTCTTTTAATTTCCCCCATTTCTTCCAAATTATTAATATTATTTTAAATATTTGTTAAAAGATTATAATTACTATTCCCAACAGTTGATGCATCCTTCGTTAATGTTGTAGAATAAAGGATGAAGTAGGAAAAATCAACTCTTATTAAAGAGTTGATTTTTTTATTTGAAAATTAACTCTAAAAATTAAATATATTGGCTCTACAAGTGTTTAATTTTACAATTACATATTTTTTAAGGGAAGATTCCCCAGCAAGGCATTTTGCCGGTATGAAATCATTAGAGCTGTTAACTTGTTTTTTTGCGATTTTGTAAATTATTAATAACTTTGATTAAGATAAACAGATAGTGCTGTATTCATAACTTTTAATTAACAAGAAAAAAATAAAATCGTGTGCGTAGAGGTTGAAGAACTTTTAAGAACTGGGCAAGGATTTCTTAATTAATCTACTAGTGGGGACTTGATGAGGAGGTACTTACAACTACAAACAACTACAAATTGTAGAACATTGTAGTTAATTTAAAAAGTCGGAGGTATATATGAAAAAGTTAAATAAAAAAACTATTAATAAATTAAATGAATTAATGCTTAAAAGTTATTCAGTATCATTTGAAGATATGACTGATGAACATTAAGCATTAGGTAAACAGAATTAGGAGAATTAAATTATGAATAAAAGATATTTATTAGTAATTAAACAAGCATATAGCATTGATACTTTATCATTTTATACAAAAAAAAGAAGCTGAAATTAATAGCAAAAATTATAACCTTTATGGAAATAAGGTTGTGATTTTAGATTTAGAAGATAAAAATATTGAATGATTATGTGAAAAAGGATGTGAATAATATGAACTTAAAAGATTTATTAAATGAAATGTTTGATAATTACCCAGATTGTTATAGAGATTATGGTTTAGCAATTATGGATCGTTATGAAATTGAAGTTGAAAAGAAAAAATTAACACCTGAAGAAAATGAGTTAATTGAACTAAGAAAACGAAATAAGCAACTAGAAATGGAAAATGATATTTTAAAGCAAGCAGCACTGATAATCGGCAAAAAGTAATATTAATTACTAACAATAAAGACAAATATTCAGTGAGGAAAATGTGTCAAATATTAAAGATAGCAAAATCAAAGTATTATTATCAAATTAATAAGAACACTAAAACTGAAATTAATATTTATGAAAATGAAGTTATCAGTGCATTTAAAGAAAGCTATAAAGTTTATGGTGCTAGAAAAATTAAAATTATTTTAGCACGAAAGAACATTATTTTATCTCGACAAAAAATTAGAAGAATTATGGCAATAAATAATTTAGTATCAAAATATACTAAATTAAAATATCGCAATCATAAATCTCCTGTAAATAATGATCAAATTAGTAATATTCTAAATCGTGAGTTTAGTAATAAAAGACAAAATGAAGTTATTGTCAGCGATTTAACCTATGTTCAAGTTGGTCCAAAATGACATTATATTTGCTTACTAATTGATTTATTTAACCGTGAAGTAATTGGCTATAGCGCTGGAACAAATAAAACTGCTGAACTAGTTCAGCAGGCATTTTATAAAATAACACGACCACTAAATTAAATTAGGTTGTTTCATACAGATCGTGGTAATGAATTTAAAAATAAAATTATTGAAGAAATTTTATTAACATTTAATATTTAAAGATCATTAAGTGCAAAAGGTTGCCCTTACGATAACGCAGTAGCTGAAACAACCTATAAAGCTTTTAAAACTGAATTTATTAATGGTCGAAAATTTAAAAATTTAGAACAATTAAAGTTGGAACTATTTAATTTCATTAATTGATACAACAATATTCGAATTCATGGTAGTTTGAATTACTTAACTCCAGTTGAATTTAGAAATCAGAAGTCTACATAAAAAGTGTCCTAAAAAGTGTTGTCATTCCAATATAAATGTTATGTATAGTCATTTAAGTTTTATTGATAAGGTTAAATTGGAAAAATTATTATTATCCAAATTATTTTTAAAAAAGAATGGTGAAATAAATATTTCACAAATTGCTAAATGTTTGAACAGACATCGTAGTACTATTTTACGAGAAATTAAGCGTTTTAAAACTATTGATGAATATAGTGCTTATAAGTCAGATAAAATGTATTATGAGAAAAGAAAAAAGAATAATAAAAGATATAAGTTTACAGAAAAACAATTAAATTTTATTAATATAAGATTTAATGTTTATCGTGATTCTCCATCACAACTTATCCATCGTTATTTTTTAAAGTTTGGTATTAAATTTCCTGTTTGTGTTAAAACATTGTATAAATGAATTTATTTAGGTTTTTATGGTTTTTTAAAACAGAATTTACGTCATCATGGTAAAAAATATAAAACAAAAGGAAAATTTGATAATCGTGGTAAATTAACTAATTTTAAATCAATATGAGATATTGAAAATAAAAAAATTAATGCTGGTTGATTTGAAATGGATACAGTAGTTGGTAAAGACCATCAATCTAGTAATTTAGTTTTAGTAGAACAATTAAGTAAAAATTACTTTGTAATGAAATTAAAAAATCATACTGCTAATGAAGTTGTAGAAAAGTTTAAAGATATTGTTATAAGTAATAATTTAATTGGGAAAATTAAAGGAATAATAACCGATAGAGGAAAAGAATTTAGTAAATGAAGAGAATTAGAAATATTTGCTGAAACACAAGTTTATTTTTGCGATCCGGGTTCACCACAGCAAAAACCACTAATTGAATATATGAATTCTGAACTTAGAGAATGATATCCTAAGGGAACTGATTTTAATAATGTTAGTCAACAAAAAATAAATTGAGTAGTTAATGTTATAAATGATAAATTAAGGCCTATTTTAAATTGAAGAACATCAAAAGAGGTATTTTTAGAGAATTTTTAAATAAATTTATTACTTAACTTAATAAATTATTTTTTAGTATGGCTAAGTGTGCTTAAAATAAAGTAAAAATTATAAATATTTTAATTTTTGAAAATTTATAATTGATTTTTTATGATTTTTATTATATTATTTGATTAATAAGATTTGTTGCATTTCATTTTACATGATTCCTATTCATTCCTAACAAATGTCACCGGAAGATTTCATTAAACATGTTAATATAGTAGCGACGACCACAATAAAATAAAATAATTGTCGCAAAAGTTAATTGTAATCATTGGTTATGTAAAATACTTAAACTGGGAATCATCCCCAACAATAACGGTATATCTAAGATAATCGCAATAATTAATTCATATAAATCACGAATTTGCCGTTTTGTTAATTTTGTTTTTGGTTGTTTTTTCATTTGTCAAAACTAAATTACAACTGTTCAGTTGCAATTTCATCAAAATCATAACCAGCTTTTTTAATTTGTTGAAAAATCACTTCTTTTGTAACAAGAGTTTCATCATAAGTAATTTTAACAGTTCGTGTTACAATCCCAATTTGAAATTCAATATTAGGAATTTTTTTAATCTTTTTTCAATTGCCATTGAACAACTACTACATATAAGTTCAGGCACATGAATTTTAACGAGTGTCATTATCCTCATCTCCATTTCTAATACCTTAATTTTAACACTGCTAAAAAATAAACCAAGAAGTTACTTTAAAGTAACTTCTTGGTTTTATTCCTAAAACGATGATATAACTCATTGATTCGTTTCTCATACACACTATGTAATTTGGGATGATAATAAACAGTTCCTAGCATTTCTTTTGGCAAGTATTGCTGAACAACATAATCATTTGGAAAATCATGGGGATATTGATAACCAACCCCATTTCCTAATTTTACTGCTGAAGCGTAACTTGTATCACGTAAATGATGCGAAATTGGATAAATTTTACCATTTAAAACATCGTCATAAGCTTGGTCCGTTGCTAAATAAGCACTATTTGATTTTTCACTTAAACACATTTCAACAATTGCTAATCCTAATGGAATTCGTCCTTCGGGTAACCCAATTTGACGAAAACTATCAACAGCAGCTTTCACATGAATTGCAATCGAGGGATTAGCTAAGCCAATATCTTCATACGCAATAATTAGCATTCGTCGTAACAAAGCTTCATGATCCCCACTTGCCAATAAGCGAGCAAAATAATACAATGCCGCATCAACATCACTGCCATGAATTGCTTTCTGTAACGCTGATTTTAAATCATGGTGTTTATCACCATTGGCAAAATTAATTAAATTTGCTGTTGGTGCAATACTTGTAATAATTGCGGTGGTAATTTCTTCTTTAGGGTATAAGTTTAAACATAATTCTAAGATATTAATTGCAATCCGTAAATCATCACTAGCTAATTGGCAAATTAATTCCAATGCTTCAGTGGTAATTGTTAATGCTAATTTTTTTGTGGCAATTAACTTTTTTAACTCGATTAACATTTCATCAGTAGTAATCCGCTCTAATTTAATAATATTTGCCCGTGATCGTAACGCTGGATTAATGACAAAATAGGAATTCTCAGTCGTACAAGCAAACATAATTAAGTGCCCATTTTCTAAATATTGTAACAAAATATCTTGGCGATCTTTATTCATTCGGTGAACTTCTTCAACAATAATAATAAAACGATCAACATTTTGAGCTTTTTTAATTATGTTTTCTAAATCTTGTTTCTTATCAATTTCAGCATTAAAAACAGCATATTCTAATTGCAAATCATTTGCCAAAGCACGCGCAATACTACTTTTCCCAACACCAGGATCACCATAAAAAATTAATGAACTAGCATAGTTATATTTTAACATTCGAGAAATAAGACCATTTTGATCATTAATAATATGACTTTGTCCAATAATATCAGTAATTGCTGTTGGGCGTAACAAAAACGCTAACGGTTGTTGCATTAATCTTCCCTCCTATTTTTTAAATCATAACATAAAAAACTGATAATAAATCAGTTTTATTGAATCCCAATTGCTTGAAAAGCAACAATTACGGCCTCATGAATTTTTTGACAAGATTTATTAAATTGTTCTTGTTCTTCATTATTAATATGTAATTTAATAATTCGTTCCCACCCATAGTTGCTAACCACAGCTGGAACACCGGTATAAATTCCATTCTGCCCATATTCGCCGCTTAAGTATGCACCAATTAAGATTGCTTGGTTCTCCCCACGAATAATAATACGAGCAATATGGGCTAAAACAACACCAATGCCATAAAAAGTTGATTTTTTCTTTTCAATAATTTTGTATGCCATGTTAATGACATCACTTTGACATTCTTTTAGATCTTCAAGTGTTAAGCGTCCTTCTTCTACATAGTCGCTAATTCGTTTCCCTAAAATTGAAGCGCAGCTTCACGCTGTCATTGCTGAATCGCCATGTTCACCCATAATATAAGCGTGAACTGAACTAGGATGGACATTTAACTTTTTTCCAATCAGACGACGTAAACGAGCAGAATCCAAACTAGTCCCCGACCCTAAAATTGTGTGCGGATTAAAACCAGTTACCTTTTGATATACAGTAGTTAAAATATCTACGGGATTAGATGCAATTAAAGAAATGCCCTCAAAACCAGAAGCTTTAATTGCTAAAGCAACTTCTTGCATAATCTTAGCATTATCAGCAATCATTTCTAATCTTGTTTCACCTTCTTTTTGTGGACGTCCCGCCGTTACCACAACCATATCAGCATCAGCACAGTCTTGATAAGTACCGGCATTAACGCTATAAAATGGTCGCTCTAAGACAGGATTACAATCATCTAAATCCAAGGCGTGCCCTTCTGCTCATTCATAATTAATATCAATTAAAACATATTCTTGAGCTAAACCTTGATTGATTGCAGCATAAAGGAACGATGTCCCTACTGCGCCACAACCGACTAAAACAATTTTACGATTCTTCATTATTAACTTCAGCCAATAACAATTAATAATCCAATTCTTTTGTTTTTTGGTGCTCTTGACGAATAATGTCATAAATATCTGATTCAAATTTTTTTGTTCCATTAATAACCGCTAATAATGGTTGTTCTCCAATTTTAGCTGGTAATTGTAAAGTTTCTTCAAAGTAGTGGTCAATTCCTTTGATTAAACCACCACCACCACAGATAGTAATTCCGTTTCGGAAGATGTCTCCCGCTAGTTCTGGTGGTGTTTCTTCTAAGACTTGGACGGCTAAATCAATAATCCGTGAGACTGGAACTTTTAACACTTCACGAACTTCTTCTGGCGTTAATTCAATTTCACGTGGTAACCCTGAAACAACATCTCGTCCATATACTTTCATTTTACGTTCATCGCCATGTTTTGCTAATGAACCAATTTCAATTTTAATCATTTCTGCTGTTTTAATTCCAATTTCTAAACCATATTGTGAACGAACATATTTTAAAATTTCATCGTTTAAATAGTTCCCAGCAACTTTTACTGATTTTGATAACACAATATCTCCTGAAGCAAGAACAGCAATATCAGTGGTTCCTCCACCCATATCAATAACTAAGTTTCCAAAAGGTTTATAAATATCAACCCCGCCACCTAAAGCAGCCATTTTAACTTCTTCTTCAACAAAAACCCTTGTTGCACCTAAATTCATTGCAATTTTCTTTAAAGCATTTTTTTCTAATTCCGTAATTACTGACGGAGTAGCTAATAACATAATTGAATTAGCTAATTGTTTACTAATCCGTAAACGGTTAAAAATATATTTTAATTGGGCTTCTGTTGCACGAATATCGGTAATAACCCCATCGACCATTGGCCGCACAATTCTAATTGTCTTATTTCCTTTTCCAATCATCTTATATGCTTCATTTCCAACAGCAATAATTCTATTTTCTTTAATTTTATAAGCCACAATCGATGGTTCATTATAAACAATTCCGCTTCCTGATATATAAACCAAGGTATAAGCTGTTCCTAAATCCATTGATATGAAAGTTGGCTTTTTATTATTAAACATCGCCATATCCAATCCTCCTTAATAGTAATTATATGCTTTTTAAAAAATAAAAACAATAATTAATACTAATGTTCCGATATTATTTTAATCTCCAAGTTAATAAAATTTTTTTCTGGAATGGCAACACTTTTTAGGACACTTTTTATGTAGACTTCTGATTTTTAAATTCAACTGGAGTTAAGTAATTCAAACTACCATGAATTCGAATATTGTTGTATCAATTAATGAAATTAAATAGTTCCAACTTTAATTGTTCTAAATTTTTAAATTTTCGACCATTAATAAATTCAGTTTTAAAAGCTTTATAGGTTGTTTCAGCTACTGCGTTATCGTAAGGGCAACCTTTTGCACTTAATGATCTTTTAATATTAAATGTTAATAAAATTTCTTCAATAATTTTATTTTTAAATTCATTACCACGATCTGTATGAAACAACCTAATTTGATTTAGTGGTCATGTTATTTTATAAAATGCCTGCTGAACTAGTTCAGCAGTTTTATTTGTTCCAGCGCTATAGCCAATTACTTCACGGTTAAATAAATCAATTAGTAAGCAAATATAATGTCATTTTGAACCAACTTGAACATAGGTTAAATCGCTCACAATAACTTCATTTTGTCTTTTATTACTAAACTCACGATTTAGAATATTACTAATTTGATCATTATTTACAGGAGATTTATGATTGCGATATTTTAATTTAGTATATTTTGATACTAAATTATTTATTGCCATAATTCTTCTAATTTTTCGTCGAGATAAAATAATGTTCTTTCTTGCTAAAATAATTTTAATTTTTCTAGCACCATAAACTTTATAGCTTTCTTTAAATGCACTGATAACTTCATTTTCATAAATATTAATTTCAGTTTTAGTGATCTTATTAATTTGATAATAATACTTTGATTTTGCTATCTTTAATATTTGACACATTTTCCTCACTGAATATTTGTCTTTATTATTAGTAATTAATATTACTTTTTGCCGATTATCAGTGCTGCTTGCTTTAAAATATCATTTTCCATTCGTAATTGTTTGTTTTCTTTTCGCAACTGAATAAGTTCATTTTCTTCAACAGAACGATTGTCTTTAGCTTTAAAAGAACCAGAATTCTCAAATTTTTTTACTCATGGAATCATGTAAAATGAAATGCAACAAATCTTATTAATCAAATAATATGGAATCATGTAAAATGAAATGCAACAAATCT
Organism: Spiroplasma endosymbiont of Glossina fuscipes fuscipes; assembly: GCF_049669535.1. Taxonomy (NCBI): domain Bacteria; kingdom Bacillati; phylum Mycoplasmatota; class Mollicutes; order Entomoplasmatales; family Spiroplasmataceae; genus Spiroplasma; species Spiroplasma endosymbiont of Glossina fuscipes fuscipes. The sequence continues at coordinate 588,167 of NZ_CP187162.1, read as the reverse complement.
TATTAATCAAATAATATAATAAAAATCATAAAAAATCAATTATAAATTTTCAAAAATTAAAATATTTATAATTTTTACTTTATTTTAAGCACACTTAGCCATACTAAAAAATAATTTATTAAGTTAAGTAATAAATTTATTTAAAAATTCTCTAAAAATACCTCTTTTGATGTTCTTCAATTTAAAATAGGCCTTAATTTATCATTTATAACATTAACTACTCAATTTATTTTTTGTTGACTAACATTATTAAAATCAGTTCCCTTAGGATATCATTCTCTAAGTTCAGAATTCATATATTCAATTAGTGGTTTTTGCTGTGGTGAACCCGGATCGCAAAAATAAACTTGTGTTTCAGCAAATATTTCTAATTCTCTTCATTTACTAAATTCTTTTCCTCTATCGGTTATTATTCCTTTAATTTTCCCAATTAAATTATTACTTATAACAATATCTTTAAACTTTTCTACAACTTCATTAGCAGTATGATTTTTTAATTTAATTACAAAGTAATTTTTACTTAATTGTTCTACTAAAACTAAATTACTAGATTGATGGTCTTTACCAACTACTGTATCCATTTCAAATCAACCAGCATTAATTTTTTTATTTTCAATATCTCATATTGATTTAAAATTAGTTAATTTACCACGATTATCAAATTTTCCTTTTGTTTTATATTTTTTACCATGATGACGTAAATTCTGCTTTAAAAAACCATAAAAACCTAAATAAATTCATTTATACAATGTTTTAACACAAACAGGAAATTTAATACCAAACTTTAAAAAATAACGATGGATAAGTTGTGATGGAGAATCACGATAAACATTAAATCTTATATTAATAAAATTTAATTGTTTTTCTGTAAACTTATATCTTTTATTATTCTTTTTTCTTTTCTCATAATACATTTTATCTGACTTATAAGCACTATATTCATCAATAGTTTTAAAACGCTTAATTTCTCGTAAAATAGTACTACGATGTCTGTTCAAACATTTAGCAATTTGTGAAATATTTATTTCACCATTCTTTTTTAAAAATAATTTGGATAATAATAATTTTTCCAATTTAACCTTATCAATAAAACTTAAATGACTATACATAACATTTATATACCTTTCATTAATTTATAAATTTAATATTAAAATTATTTAATACATTATTGATATATGATATAATTAATTATAGTATTCAAGTAATTTTAATAAAGGAGAAGTAAAATATGAAAAAATGACTTAGCATTTTAGGAACAATCGGATTAACAGCAACAAGTACAACAACATTAATTAGTTGTGAAAAACCAAATAACAATGAAAACGGGGGCAATAAACCAGAACTACCATATAATCCACAACAACCACCAGAAAATAGTAATTGAAAGTTAATAACATCTGTTATTGGTGAAGGAAATACTGGTAAAACTTATATTGGTATTTTTGGAAGTAAAACAAACTGAAATATTATAGATTGAAAAGGAATTGAAGGAGAAGGAAAATGACATTTATATGAGTATAAATCAATTTATCGTTGAGATGGTGAAGGTGAGCCTGAAATACCAACAGTTGACAATAAAACAGGAAAAATTACAGATTGAAAAGAATAAAAGGAACTTAATAGTTCCTTTTTAAATTAATCGTACAAATTTCATAAATATAATTAATAGGAATATATTTGTTATTGTGTTATATAATGCTGGACTAAATTTTCATACCTCAAATGTTTGATTAAAAAAACTATATATTGTTTGAAAAATCTTACCAACACCACTTGCTAATTCATTCACTTGTTTAACACCGGGAATATTATTTACAACTCAAATTGCAGCATTTCTGATATGACACGCAATATTATATCAACTACAACTTTCATATTGTGCTTGTCATCATTGACCGTCTGGAAACAACCCACCATTATTAATCTCTTGTCAGTTATAAATTCCAAAATTAAAATCATAATAACGATACATATCATTTTCTTTTTGTGCTTGCAATTCAAAAACATTATAACCAATTTTTTGTTCTTCAATCTTTTTATATTTTAAACCATATTTATCTTTTAAAGCACCTTCAAAAATATAACCCTCATTTTGATTAATATTATAATCATTTGCAACTGAAAAATCATAATTAAATACATTACCATAATTTGTGTTATAAAACCGATTTTTAAATGCTGAATACAATTTAATATCTAATTGCTTATATTTATCAGAAAAATAAAAATAACGAGGATAAATCTTAAAACCATTATTTGCTAATAAACCATATTTTTTATTATATCCTTGTACATAAGTATTATTTTCCAAGTCAAAAATTGTTCGTAAATAATCTTTATAAAAGTTCTGCGAAACTGTAAACATACTATTTAATAATCTTTCAAATTGATTTTTATTAGTATTTTTTTCATCAATTAAAACATTTTTAAAATTAACTAATTTCAAACCAAAAAAGTTAATTAAAACCGTATCATATTGTAAATTATCAATATACCCACTTTCAATAAAATTACTACGATTTTGAAATACAGGCACCAAAGCATGTGCAAAAAATGCTTTTAAAAACTTATTAATATCAATTTGACCTTTCATCCATTCAAAAACCTTTTTACCAGTATTAGGAGTACTACTTTGATTATAATTATAAGTTTCAGCACTAAAATTAAAGATATTTTCTTTTTCTTTCATAAAAGAAAATAAAAACCCTAAATCATCAGTATATCGATAACTATTATAATCATATCCATTCCAATATTTTTTAAAGTGTGTCAACTCTAAACTACCAGCAATAATATTTTTTTGTTCATCAATCGTTAAAATCATTCGATAAATTAATTTTCTAGTTAAAATAATATCAAGTTTTCAATCTAATTTTTCCATATTATTAATAATTTCAAAATCAAAAATTATTCTTTGACTACCTAAATTTGGATCATCATAATCAGGGTTACCACCTTGCTGAACTCGAATATTTTCTTGCACAATAATATCAATATATTTTAATAAAAAAGAACGAGTATTTTGATATTGATTGTCAGTCCAAAAACTAGGATTGCCATTATTGTCAACTGTTGGTATTTCAGGCTCACCTTCACCATCTCAACGATAAATTGATTTATACTCATATAAATGTCATTTTCCTTCTCCTTCAATTCCTTTTCAATCTATAATATTTCAGTTTGTTTTACTTCCAAAAATACCAATATAAGTTTTACCAGTATTTCCTTCACCAATAACAGATGTTATTAACTTTCAATTTTGAAACTTTAAATTAACTTGTTGTAAATTATCAACACTTTTTTCTAACTTATTAATAACTTCAATTGTATTAAAATACTTAGCAAATGAATAAGAAAAATTAGTTAATTCTTTTAAAAATTGTTTTTTATCAGCATCATAAAATTTATCAATACTATATTGTTTAGCATAACTATCTCAATTTTTATATAAATCCATAAATTCATCACTAGGTTTATCAAATGAAATTCCCGTTGAATAACTATCCTTTAAAAAATCTAAATACCATTTATCATTGTAAGTTAATGTTTGTGATGTTTTTAAAGTCGGATTAATAAAATAATTTGTTTCAGACCAATTTTCAAAAAAAGTACTACGTAAAAACATTGTATTAATAAAATCAGTTTCATTCATTCCCGTTGTTTGTTGATTAACAGTATAATTTTGCTGATTTAAGGGTTTAAATGCTGTTAAAGTAATAAAAGGAATAATTAAACCTAAAATACCTAAAATAGATATTGCAAATAAAGATAATGATTTTTTCATATTTATAATTCAACTCCTAACTATACAATGTTTTTGAAACAATAAACCCAACAATATATAAACTTGATATCGTTAACATTAACGGATGAGAAAACAAAATTGCCATTTTGCCAAACAACGAAAGCAAAAAAGTGTCTGAGTTATATAAATCCATAATGATATTTTTTGCTGATGTTAATTGATTTATGATTACTGTTATAAAACCAGTACCAAAAATAGCGATTGCCGCAACTAATAAAACTAATCTAATCATTATTTATTCACTCTCCGATATCCTTGTTCTCTTGTTTTTGCTTGTTTTGCTAAATTTGATAATTGTTGTTTATTACGATTAATTTTAAACTGTTTACGATCTTTAATATGTTTTTGCATACCTTGTTTAGTATCTGAAACTCCACGAGCAGTTGCAGAATAAATATTTGATACACCACTTTGTACTGTTGAACCTAATTCGTTGTATTGAGTTCTTGTACCGTGAATTGCATAAATCGATAACTTAACAACCATAAAAAAGATAATAAAATAAGCAATTGTCGTATTTGTCATTGGTAATTTTGTATTTCAAATTACATCAAAAATAAACAAAAATACATCAAAAATAAAACTAAAAATCTTATCTCAATTACTACTTTCTGATAATAAATTAATCATCTTTACCACTTCCTTTTTCTTTTTTAGGTTTTAAATTTTTTTTCAAAATATCAATATCAAACAATTCTAAACGCTCTTTAACACTCAATTTAGTAATTTCTGACCAGTAATATTCTTTATAATTAACTATTTCATCATTTTTTAAATCACGAACAAACTTTAATCATTGACTATCATATTTCTGTGCAAATTCTAACGGAATAATTATCTTAAAAAACCGAATTCCTAACCCAACATCCGACTTATGTTTTGCTCGTTTACCTTCTGCTGTTCTTTCTACTAATTTTGTTTTTCAAATTTCATAATCCGTAATATCTTGAAAAATACCAATTCGCATAATAAAGAAACGATTAAAAAAATTAAATCCTTTTTTAGCAATTGGTTTTTTCAATGAAATAGGAATAATAATACCACTTGCTAATTGTCGGATATTATTTCAAATCATACCCTCACGCTGTGCTGTAAACAAAGCACGATTACCAAAATGTCTTGCTAAAACAATTCACGGAATTTTACCACTATGAACTTTTTTCTCATCGTGCGGACTAGTTCCATCAATATATAAATAACTTTCATCAAATAAAATAACACTATCATCAGGGGGAACTGGTTTTGTTCGATCGGTAAACTCTAAATTTTTAAATGTTAAAACTTTAACTTTATCATCTTCTAACGGATAATTACTATAAATTTTATCTGTTAATAATTTCATAGTTTGTGATAAATAAGTTAAAAGTAAAGTTTTTCCCGTTCCTAATTTACCAATAATAACTGATAACGGATTATCTCAAACAAAATTAACTAACCGAAAAGCATTTAACTGATAAAATATGTTTTTTCAAACTCATCATACAAAATAAACACATTGCAAAGCAAACAATAATCAGAATACTAAACCAGTATAATTTAATGAAATTATTCAAAGTAATAAATCAATTAAACTAAACAAAATCATTGAACCACTAATATAACAATAATTTTTTAAGAAAAATATAAACTTTTTCATTACTTAAAATACCCAACTATTTTAAAAATCATTCATAACAAAAACCAAGTTAAAAACAAAATCACAATTCAAACACCAACCATCAGAGTTAAATATTCATTTTGAGTCAAAGTCCAAGTTGTAATACTTTCAACATTTATTTTATCTATAAACAAAAATATATGAATAAAAAACTCTTTTAATTTTTCTCAATCATTTTGCATATTTAAAAACTCCACATTTTTTGAATAAGTTTAAAAAACATCCCAAAAAATAAAACAATAAATAATACAAACGATATCACATATAAAAATTCAGGGGCATTTGAACCAATAATATAACTAACAAATTGAACTCAATAGTCATATAAACTCATTTAATTTAAATCTTTCAAATCATTAATCAATTCTTGTTCTTTTTCAACAGTTCAATTTGTTAAATTATTTTTAGTTGTTTTTACTTTTTTAGGTTCATTTGAAAATAATGCTTTGTGCATATTGTTAAAATAATTTTGTTTATATTGATTATACAAATTAATTAATTCTGTTCCAGTTAAATATTTTCAAATATGGCGTTTTAAATTTTCATCATATTTTACAATAGGATAAGAATTATCATAAATTAAACCAATAGCAACTTGATCAGAATGTTTTTCACTCGGATAAATAAACTTATTACTTAATCAAAAACCAATATGGCGATTATGATTAGGCAAATTTATAAAACTTGCTTTATCTGTTTCAAAAACTATTAACTCTTTACGAATAAAATAATTTTCTATATTTTTATTTTTCTTAACAAAATTACTCAATTTTATCAACTCCTTAATAAACATTGTTTCTAATTAACAATGTTATATTTAATGTTCATATATTGCTTATTTATTGATAAAAACATTGATTATTAACAATGTTATACATAATGCTAATATATTGTTTATTTAATGTTTAATAAACAATGTTATTAACAATGTTAAATATATAAAATAGTAAAAATTGGCACACTGAAAAATACTATTTAATTTATAACAATAACTATTAAAATATAAAATCATAAGTTTATAATTAAGTTGATATTATTATGGTTTTCTCTCTGTATAAATTATTTTAAATAGAAAGGAGAAATAAAATATCGAAGAAATAATAAATTCATTTTTCTATTTAATAAATTCATTTTTTACAAACGTGATACCATCTATTTTTTGCTTATCATAATGGTATCACCAATTAAAACAATTATTTCAATAATAATAGTTTTAATAACAACTTTTAACTTTATTATTTGAATTTTTAATAAATTAACAAATTTATAAATATTTTATACAGAGAGAAAACCATAATAATACCTTAAATATCACATAAAAAACTAGTGTGCCTTAGTTTCTTTAAACAGGATTTTTCATCTTGTTAACTTTGTAGACAGTGTATAATGCAAAAATAAACAACAAAATTATTTATTCAATTCACATAAAAACTAGTGTGCCACTGAAAAATACTATTTAATTTTTAATAATATTTATTAAAATATAAAATTAATAATTTATAATTAAATTGATATTTTTACACTATACACTGTTTACAAATTTTAAAGAAAGTAGGTGTATTTATAAAAAATATTATAAAAATTTATTTTCCAAATCTATTACTAATATGACCTTTAATAGAAATATTCTTATTTTTATTAAATCCTACTAAAAAAATATTTTTCATAATAGACTCAATATTATGAATAATAAACAATATAGATTTATCCACTATAGAAAATATAGTTAAACTTATATGTATAATAGGAATTTTTATTATTCCAATATTAACAATAATAAAGTTTATTAAAAAATAAATTTGTAAACAGTGTATAGTGTAAAAATAAACAATAAAATTATTTAATAAAATCACATAACAAAGTTAGTGTGCCACAGCTAAAATATATAATCAGTTATACTAAATATTAAAATCCTTTAACCATAACACGGAAAAAGTTTAATATCTTAACAATAACAAAAATACCAAATGGAATTAAAATAATTCACGCATCACCTAAAAAGGTCATTAATTGTGGTAATACAGCATAAATTGCTTCTTTAACTTTCATCATTGCTTGTCCTAAACCACTTCAAATCGAACCCATTCCATCTGAAATAGTAGGCTTATCACCAACTGCTAAAAAATTAATTGCTGTTGTTAAATACATCCCTAACATTATTTTTTATCCTCCTTGTTTTCAATTTCTTTTTTATCTTTTTTCTTACCTCGAATTTGGCAAATTTTTTGATAAATTGACAAACCAATTCAAGCAAAAATCCCTAATATAATAACAACACTAAATATTGTCGTTAATCAAAATGGCATAATTTAATCCTCCTAAAAATCTAATTTTACGACACGCTTCGCGTGTTCGCTACGCTCAAAATAAACAATATTGAATAAATTACCGCTAATAAATTACGCGGATAATTTATTCATCTTCTTTTTCATTATTAATTACAATGTTATTAACAGTATTAATAACATTATCTTTCCCATACCTAGTTACTAAGGACCGCAAAATAAAATAATGTTTCTTTTCAATAAAAAATCAACCCCTTTCTGAGTTGATTTGTTGCACTTCACTTACACGATGCCAAATAAAAAATGTATCAAAACTGATACATTTTATCCTTTAGTTTGTGCCAAAAACATTATTAAAGACTTCATCATATGTTGCAACAGGAATTATTTTTAAAGTCTCTTGAACTTCTTTTGGAATATCTTCAATATCTTTAATGTTTTTATTTGGAATTAAAATTGTTTTTAAACCACTTCGGTTAGCTGAGATTGATTTTTCTCGTAATCCCCCGATCGGTAAGACTTGTCCTCGTAAGGTAATTTCACCAGTCATTCCAATATCTTTTGAAACCGGGCGATTACTTAAAGCACTAATAATTGCCGTTGTTAAAGTAATTCCTGCTGATGGACCATCTTTTGGTACTGCTCCTTCTGGAACATGAATATGAATATCATGGGTTTCAAAGAATTTTGCACTAATGCCAAATTTATCAGAATTTGCTTTAACATAATCTAAGGCAATTGAGGCTGATTCTTTCATTACATCCCCCAGTTTTCCAGTTAGAACTAATGAACCTTTTCCTAAAAAACTATTAACTTCAATTGGCAGAATATCACCCCCAAATTGAGTATATGCTAAGCCAGTAACAACCCCAACTTGTGATTCTTTTTCTTTTTCGGTATGTTCAAATCGACGTTTTCCTAGTAACTCATTAACAATTTTAGCTGTGACAGTTAAATTAGTCATTTCTTTATTTAAAAATTTAACAATAAATTTCCGGGCAATCGCATTTAAATCTCGTTCTAACTGACGAACTCCAGCTTCACGAGTATAATGTTTAATTACTTCGTTAACTGCATCATCAGTAATAGTTAATTGGCCATCGGCTAACCCATTATTGCTTAATACTTTTGGTACTAAATAATCTCTTGCAATATGGAATTTTTCTAATTCAGTATATAATGATAACTGAATAATTTCCATACGATCAATTAATGCTTCTGGAATATTATCATAATAATTTGCTGTTGCAATAAACATAACATTACTTAAATCATAATTTTCTTCTAAATAATGGTCAGAAAATGTTGCGTTTTGTTCGGGATCTAGTACTTCTAACATTGCACTAGCTGGGTCACCACGATAGTCAGATGCCATTTTATCAATTTCATCTAATAAAAATAATGGATTTGTTGTTTTAGCACGTTTCATTGATTGAATAATTCGTCCTGGCATTGCCCCAATATATGTTTTACGATGTCCACGAATTTCTGATTCGTCTTTCACACCACCCAAGGCCATTTTAACAAAATTACGACCAGTTGCTTCCGCAATTGATTTTGCTAAACTAGTTTTTCCAACCCCTGGTGGGCCAACTAAACAAATAATTTGTCCTTTTAAAGAATTAGTCATTGTTTTTACTGCTAAGTATTCAATAATACGTTCTTTAACTTTGTCTAAACCAAAGTGATATTTATCTAACACTTCTTGTGCAAATTTTAAATCATTTTTTTCTTCAGTTTTTTCTCATCATGGCACTTGCATCATTCAGTCAATGTAAGTTCGAATAATATTTGATTCACTCGATGCTTGTGGCAATGCTTCATAACGCGTAATTTCTTGCTCAATTCGTTCTTTAATATTTTTAGGGAATGGTTCTTTTGCTAAACGTTCTTTGTATGTTTTCATTTCATCAGCAGCATCATCAAATTCGCCTAATTCATCTTTAATAGCTTTCAACTTTTCACGTAAATAATATTCTCGTTGTTGTTCATCAACACGTTCCTTAATTTTTTTGCTAATTTTATTATCAATATCATTTGCTTGTTGTTTATTAACTAAATGATCAAAAATAATTTGTAATCTTTTTTCAACATCTAATTGTTCTAAGATTTCTTGTTTTTTCGCCACGGGAATAAATGGTAAAAATTGGGCAATTGTATCAACAACTTCATTACCATCAACTGAATCACCAATTTGATCTAATAAATCTTCTGGTAAAATATCTTGTAATTCCATTAACTCTTTAATGTTAGCGGTAATTTTTTCTGCAATTTTATCTTCTGATTTAACAATTGATTTTAAAATATCAATGTCCGCAATATACAGTTCACCTTCACGTAGGTCTAAAATTTTTACCCGATCAACTGCTTTAAAGTTAACAGTTAAACTACCATCTTCTCATACCTTCCGAATTTTTAATTCCGTCAAAATTCCAATTCGATAAATTTCAGATAATTTTAGATCATCCTCTAGTGGCTTTTTTTGACTAACTAAAACAATATGATTATCAAAATCCTTGTTTGCTGTATTCACCGCTAAAATTGATTTATCTCGTCCTACTTCTAATACCTGTTCAAAGCCTGGAAAAATATAACTACCACGTGTTACTAAAACTGGTACATTTTTTAATTGGGTTATCTTTGAATCCATCTTCAAAACACCTCCTGTTTCTTTCCTTCACTTTATATTGACAATATCTTATCACATTTTAAAGCATATCGGAATATAATTTGAACTACAAAAAGATTATAACAAAAAAAATAGCACTTGCAATAGATAAGTGCTAATTTTTATAAATTATTGTATTTATTTATTATGCCTCTAAAAATACCATTTTTTAAAGTTTTAACCTCAATAATGATAAGATTATCCTAATCAAAGAAAGAAGGATCGCAATGAAAAAACCTTGAACCACAATACAAATTGCTAATTTAACACCATTAGAATATGAAGTAACCCAAAATGCCGGAACAGAACCGCCTTTTCAAAATAAGTACTGAAATAATCAAGAAAAAGGCATTTATGTTGATATTTTATCAGGAGAACCCCTATTTGTTTCTTCTGATCAATATGATGCTGGTTGTGGTTGACCCAGTTTTACCAAACCAATTGATAAAACCGTACTCCAAGAAAAACCAGATCATTCTTTGCGAATATCACGAACAGAAGTCCGTACTAACAAAACAAATATTCATTTAGGCCATGTTTTTAATGATGGCCCCCAAGCTGATGGTGGTTTACGCTATTGTATTAATTCTGCTGCTTTACGTTTTATTCCCTTATCAAAAATGATTGATGCTGGTTATGAAGAATATCTTCCTTTAATAAAATAAAACTAACAATCTGTTAGTTTTATTTTATTCACCGTTATTTTCATATAAAAAGGCAAATACTTTATCATGAATAACTTGCTCTTTCACTTGTTGTTCTGATACTAATTTTGTTTCTTTTAAGGTTTTACCATCAATCCCAAATTGTTTTCCTAATTTTTCGTATTGGACTTCACATTCGGCAGGAGTTGCTGTAATTTTTTCTGCTTGAACAACAGCATCAACAATAACCCCATTCTCTAACCGATTTTTAGCATCTTTAAATAATTCTTCAAAAATATCTTCTTCCACCATTCCTGTTCGTTTTTTATAAGTCTTCATATCCATTTGTTGAGCTTGTAATTTTTGTTCAAACTCATGTTTTAACTGGTTAGCTTCTTTTCGAATAATTGATTCTGGCAACGCAATTTCAGAATCTTCCGCAATTAAACGGAATAAGTGTCCAATAAAATGATCATATTCTTGTTTTAATAATTGTTCTCGAATATTATTTTTAACATGGTCTTCTAATTTAGCTAAAGTATCAATTCCTTTTAAATTAATATCTTTTGCTAATTCATCATTTAATTCTGGTAATTCTTTGGCCTTTACTTCTTTAATATTTAATTTAAAAACTGCAGGAGTTGATTTCAATTCTTCAACTTGATAATCGGCAGGAAAAGTAACATTAATATCTTTTTGATCTCCTGTTTTTAACCCAATCATTGCATCTTCAAAACCAGGAATAAATTGACCACTACCAATTTCTAAGGTAAAATCAGTCGCTTTTCCCCCTTTAAATGGTTTACCATCAACAAATCCTTCAAAATCAAAAATAACTGTATCTCCTTTTGCAATTGCGGTTGTTTTTGGTTTAAAAATTGCAAAACGATTCCGTAATTGATCAATATTATTTTCAATATCTTCTTTTTTAATTTTAATTTCTTCTTTTTTTAAGTGGTCATGCTTAAACCCAGTATATTTATTAATTTTAACTTCTGGTTTCAAGTCAAATTCTAATTCTAAAATATATTCTGTTTTAGTAATTTTTTTAACTCTTGGTGTTGGCGAAGAAAATGGTTCAATCTCTGATTTTTGGTCAAAAGCAAATTGGTAAGCTTTATTAACAACTGAATGATGCGCTGCATCTAAAATTTTTGCCTCTGTTAAATGTTTTTTTAGTAAATCAGTTGGAACTTTTCCTTTTCGAAAACCAGGGACTTCTAATTCATTAGCTGCCTTGGTTTCTGCTTTTTTAACACAATCTGTTCATTCTGCCCCATCAATAGTTACATATCATTTTCCAATTCCTTTATCTTGAATTTTTTCTGCTTTAAATTTCATATTTTACTCCTTACCTAACTATTTTCACATAAACCATTATAACAAAAAGAATGGTTTAAAATACTTTTTTATATATTTTTCTTTTATTTTTATTTGTTTTATTGCAATATTTCGCCTACAAATTTTTATTATTTAAGTATAATAAATATTTTTGAACTGTTGGAACAACAACATCAAATTGTCGTGCTAATTCTTCAACATTAATTTTTTCATTATACATTACTTGCCCCTGATAAATAATTGCAACCGCTAACGCTTGAATTTCATTATCTACAATAAAATATGGATATAAATCATAATAATATGTTTCTAATAAATACAAGCAAGTATGATATAAACTAGGATTATCATTATAGACTCATTGATCTAATAATTGTATCACTAACTTAACTTGTTTTTCTTCTTTATAAGGAATCATTTCCTGTGGATTTAGTTTAAAAAAACCATTTGTTTTTTGAACCTGAAAGACTTCGTTAATTTCTTGTTCTTTTAATAAATATAATAAATAAATCTTAGTGAAATTTGAAACCTTTTTATTAACAAAATATTTTCGAATTATTGGTAAAATTTTACGTAAATTTTGATCTTTTAAATAATGAAAGGCCAATAATTGTGTTTCTTCATCAGTTGGATGTGTTAAAATTTCACTAATCTTTGCTAATGATCAAACTGAATTAGGTTTTGGCTGTTGTTCAATCATTTTCGCAGCAACATCTTTTAATAGTGTTTCTAACATCTTTTCAATATGTTGAGGAATATATGGCATTGTTAACTCCGTTTTAAGTTTAATCAGAGCTTCATTATAATCATTATTATCAATTAATCCTTCAATCTCATTAATTAATTCATCGTAATAATTTAATGATGTTGACATTTAATACCTCCTCCTTATATTATTGATTCTTTAGTAATATTATTATAACAATTTTAAAAAAATAAAACCTTATTTAAATTATTAAATAAGGTACTCTTTATTGCAATTTAAATGGCGCCCACGGAGAGATTCGAACTCACGACCCTACGCTTAGAAGGCGCATGCTCTATCCTATTGAGCTACGTGGGCATACCATAAAAATTATAACATATATTAAAGATTATTTTCAATAAAATAAATTTGCTTTTTAAAAATAAATTTCATCAACAATATCAAAATCATAAAATGGTTGTTTTAGTTTCATACTTTCTTTTACAACAGCAAATTGTTTTTCCAAATGAATAACAGCACGATAAATTGCAATAAAAATTGCGCCATTAATTGTAAATTTTAATAAATTAAATGAAATAATTATTGGAACTAAAATACTTTTAAATCATTGAATTGCCTCTGGTGTATAATTTAAGAAACGTGCGTACATATCATAAATAAATAATCAATTAAACAAAGTCATTAAGAATGAAACAATTATAATTGCTAAAATAACATTGCTTGTTGTTATTAAATAATCCACCTTTTTTGAAGTTTTATTTTTAATTAAACGATTAATTCCTTTGCGAAGAAAAATATCGCCTAATCAAAACACAATTAAAAAGATTAAATCAGCTAACATTAAAGCAAAAACATCGATTGGGCCATTACCTAAATAAGCCATTCGTAATCAACTAACACTAATTGTTAAAAGACTAGCATAAATAATTCCAACCAACCGCACAGCTAATAACATTAAAAAATCAGTTAATTCTATTTTTAAAAATGGAGCAACAGGAAAAACTGCTAAGTTTAATATTTTACTTAGCCATGATAGCAAAATATACAACGCAATAATAATTGCCATTGCTGCAACTCTTTTAGTATCTAAATAGAATAATCTTTTTGTTCTTGCTTGCATTTTATCACCTTATATAATTATAAATTGTTTTAAAAAATAAGCAAAATAAAATGTAATGTCCGAATATTATTTTAGATACCAGTTTAACAACAATTTTAAACTATTTTCAAAAATAGTTAATCATTAAACCGCTTAATTTAAAAGTGGAATGGCAAGGGTTTTTTGGACAAATTTTATATAGAGTAAAGATTTTTATATTGGATTGGTGATAAATAATTTAATTTGCTATGAATACGAGTATTATTATATCAATTAACATAATCAAATAATTCTAATTTAAATTCTTCAATACTTTTAAATTTTTTATTTTTGACTAATTCAGTTTTTAAAATTTTATAAGTAGATTCAGCTACTGCATTGTCATAAAGATATCCAGGTTTACTATAAGATTTTTGTACATTGTTCTTAGTCAAAAGTTTATAAATAGTACTATTGTTAAATTCACTTTCTTGGTCAGTATGAAATATTTTAATATTTTCTAAAGAAAAATTAAGTTTGTTAAAAGTACTTTCAACTAATTTTGCATCTTTATGAGAACTAACATCATAGCTAATAATTTCACGATTAAACAAATCAATCAATAAACATACATAATATCATTGATTATTAATTCAAACATAAGTTAAATCACTAACAACAACTTCATGTAATTTATAATTATCAAAATCTTGATTTAACAAATTATTATATTTGTAAGTGATATCTTTGTTATTATGATGTTTATATTTAATTTTTGTATAATTTGAAATTAAATTATATTTTTGCATTATTTGACTAATTTTTATTCGTGACAATATAATATTTTGTTGTGCTAACATAACTTTAATTTTTCTTGTACCATAGTTTTTTCTACTTTTTAAGAAAATACTGATAATAGTATTATCAATATGTTGGGCTTGACTAAGTTTATTTGATTTTAATTGATAATAAAATGTTGATCTAGCAACTTTTAGTGTTTTACATAAATTAGTAATTTTATACTTTTCTTTGTTATTTTTTATAATTACTATTTTTTGCCTATTATCAGTGCTGCTTGCTTTAAAATATCATTTTCCATTCGTAATTGTTTGTTTTCTTTTCGCAACTGAATAAGTTCATTTTCTTCAACAGAGCAATTGTCTTTAGCTTTAAATGATCCTGAATTGTTAAATTCATGCACTCATTTTCAAACAGTGGATTTACCAATTTGATAGTCATTAGATAATCGACCAGATGTTTTGCCTGATTTATAAAGACCAACAATTTGTTGTTTAAATTCATCGGTATAATGATTCTTTGCCATATAATTACACCTCCATTGTAACTTAATTATAATCTTTTACTCTACATTATTGTTGTCCAATTTATCTTAACCCATCCAATATAGTAATTTTTAAACCTATAGACCAAAGAAATTATATTGTTAAATTTAATTCAAAATGAGATGTTTTAACTCCTGGTGGTAATATATCTTTTCAGAATTATTATATTAATTTTGAATATATTAAATCTCTTTATCGTTATGATAATAATACTAATGAACCTGAATTACCCGAAATTGATAATAACGGTAAATTAATTTTTTATACTCATAACAATTATCAAAATATTTGTTCTTTTTTATTAAAATATATTGATGTTATTGTACAAGAAAATATTAGAGTTCAGCAAGGTGGAAATCCAAATTATGATGATACAAATTTGGGTAGTCAAATAATTTATTTTTATGTTTCATATCATAAATTTTTTCTCATTCAATTTGAAAAAAATTACTAAACAAATTTTTAATATATTCACAATTATTTAAACTTAAAATAAATTTTCCTTTTATATTTTTTAAATAATACAATAATTCTTTATAATCAAATTTATAATGCTTATATATTGCAGAAATATTCGCAATATAATAAGGCGGATCTAAATAAAAAAAGTATTCTCATCATCATAAATTTTAATAATTTCAAAATAATTTTTATTTTCTAAAATTGCATTATATTTATTTAGTAAATATTCACATAATTTAACACGCTCTAAACAATCATAATATTTTAATTCATAACGTGTAATTGAAAAAGTAGTATTTTCACGGCCACTTCAACCCAAACAATTTTGAAATAAAGTTTCTCATCCTTTTTTGCCAAATTTAGGTAATGAATTATAAATATTTTTAGCTTCTTCAACAGAATTTAATTTGGGATATTTATTAATAATATTATTGGTTTTTACATCATTTCAAAAAGCCATTAAATCAGAATTAATATCATTTAATATTACTTCATCTACTTTGTCATTAAACATTAAACGCAAACCAATCGCAGCTGAACCAGCAAATAATTCTACATATCTTTTTATTTTGTTGGGGAAAAAGGAAGATATAAATTTATCAGCTTCAGTTTTTCCACCAACTCATGATAAAGGACTTAAAAATTGCATAAACTATTTCACAATATTACTTTCTAACTGTTCTGCAATATGCTGATAAAAACTCATTTCTTTTCGAATAATATTTATTGATTCATGATGAATTTCATACTCATTTAATTGAATTAAAGTAGCTTGCATTGTCTTAATCTTCATTTTAATTACATCTAATAAATCTTGCATTATATTTTTATAAAAATTTTTTACTTTCTCTAAAATATTTTCACGCTCTTGTCGAGAAAATATTTTATCATTACCAACATTTATTTTTTTCATAAATACTCCTTTACTGTTACTGAAAAAAACATTGTTATATCTAATGTCTAAAAAATGTATATGTACTGTAATAAACACTGTTAATTACATTGTTAAATATATAAAAATAAAAATTAAGGCACACTGAAAAATACTATTAACAACGTTAATAGAAAATATAAAATTAGTAAATCAAATATACAAAACTAGTGTGCCACAGCTAAGATATATGATCGATTATAATAAATATTAAAATCCTTTAACCATAACACGGAAAAAGTTTAATATTTTAATAATTACTCAAATTCCAAATGGAATTAAAATAATTCACGCATCACCTAAAAAAGTCATTAATTGTGGTAACACAGCATAAACAGCGTCTTTAACTTTCATCATAGCTTGTCCTAAACCGCTTCAAATAGAATCCATTCCACCTGAAATAGTAGGAGTATCTGCAGCTAGAAAATTAACAGCTGTTGTTAAATACATCCCTAACATTATTTCTTATCCTCCTTATTTTTAATTTCTTTTTTATTTTTTTCTTTCCTTGAATTTGACGAATTTTTTGATAAATCGATAGACCAATTCAAGCAAGAATTCCTAAAATAATAACAATACTAAATATTCATGTTAACCATACTGGCATAACTTAATTCCTCCTAGAAATTTAGTTCGCGCGGCACGCTTCGCGTGTTCGCTACGCTCAAAATAAACAATATTGAATAAATTACCGCTAATAAATTACGCGGATAATTTATTCATTTTCTTTTACATTATTAGTTACTAGCTTATTAACAGTATTAATAACATTATCTTTTCCATACTTAGTTACTAAGGACCGCAAAATAAAATAATGTTTTCTTTCCATTAAAAAATCAACTCCTTTCTGAGTTGATTTGTTGCACTTCATATTACAGTTTACATTATATATAAAAGCAAGTAAAAAAAGATAATAATAAAAATAATAACATTATTATTTTTTCTATGTTATATTAATAATTAGGAAATTAATGAAAGGAAGAAAACAATGAGTAAAAATAATGTTTTACCAATTATAGTCGAAATTCCAAAAGGAAGCAGTAATAAATATGAATACGATCTTAAAACTGGGCGCATTACCTTAGATCGTGTTTTATATGGAGCTAATTTTTATCCTGGTGAATATGGTTTTATTGAGAATACTTTAGATTGAGATGGTGATCCACTAGATGTTATTTCGCTAATTACATATCCAACAATGCCAGGATGTCAAATTAATGTTCGCGTTTTGGGAACAATTAATATGATTGATAATGGTGAAATTGATACCAAATTAATGGCAGTTGCTGCTGATGACCCTCGTTTTAACCATATTCAAACATTAGAAGATGTACCACAACATCTTCGTGATGAAATTGAAAACTTCTTTTTACAATATAAAGCATTGCAAAAAAAAGCAGTTAAAATTAATGGGTGAAGTGGTTTAGACCAGGCTTTAAAAGAAATTAAAGAATGTCAAGAACGATACATTGAATATAAAGACCTCTTAGAAACAAAAGGAAAAGATGCTGTAATGCAAATTTGAAAAGAAAAAGGATTGGGGCAAGCCTAATAAAAAAATACTATTTTTGATAATAGTATTTTTTTATTATCAAATTAAGCAGTTAACTTTTCTGAAATTATTGCCACAATTTCTTCTGGCGTTTTATTGTTTGCATCAATTACCAAAAAATTAAACTTATCTTTTACCCGTTCATATCATTCCTCATATTTGCGATTTAACAATGTTCAATAAGCACTGTTAACATTTTGTTCACTAGCTCGTCCCCTTTTAATAATTCGTTCCATTGCTATTTCGGGGTCAACTCGTAAATAAACCACTAATTCTGGTTTAATATTTTCATCCAAATATAAACTTTGTAAAACAACAACATCATAAAATTCTTTATATACTTTATAATCTGTATTATTCATATATCCTAATTCATATAAAACATCAACAAAAATTGGGTCTTCTAGAATACTTCGATCAAAAATAATATTTGATGTTATTTTTGCTTGTTTTAATTGTTTGCTGCGCGCCATTATCATATACACTTGCATTTTAAAAGCCATATCCTTGGGGTCTGCGTAATATTGATCTAAATATGGATTTTCTTCAACTGGCTCATCCATCACCATATATTGATGTTTTTTTCCTAACATTTTACTAACAGTTGATTTTCCAACTCCAACAACTCCAGCTAAGGTAATTCGCATTGTGTTTTCTCTCCTTTATTTTGTTTTTAATTGTGATGCTATCCCAAAAAAACGTTTAATTTCTTTGGGTTTTAAGTAGCGCCACTCGCCTGGTTTTAAAGCTTCATCTAATTGTAAAAAACCAATAGCAATTCGTTTTAATTTAAGAACTTCATGGCCAACTGCTTGAATCATTTTTTTAACTTGATGTTTTCTTCCTTCATAAATTGTTAATAACAAAATTGAAACATCTTTATCTTCTTGGTATTTTACTAATTTTGCTTGGGCAGAACTTGTCATAATACCTGGTTCAATTTCCACCCCAGCTGCTAATTGGTGCAACTGGTGTTTTGCAAGACAACCAGAAATTAAAACATGATAGGTCTTATTAATAATATGACTCGGGTGTGTAATAATATTAGTAAATTCACCATCATTAGTCAATAGTAATAAACCACTAGTATCATAGTCTAATCGGCCAACAGGATAGATTCGTTGGGGAACACCCTTAATATAATTTAAAACAGTTTTACGATGTTGAGGATCAGACATTGTTGAAACACAATTTCGGGGTTTATTTAACATTAAATAAACCTTCTCATTATTTTCATCAATAAGAAGCTTGTTATTAATATAAATTTTATCATCCTTGCTAACTTTTGTTCCTAATGTTGTCACAACAATATTGTTGACCTTCACTTGTCCTTGGACAATTAACTCTTCTGCCTTACGACGAGAACAATAACCTCTTGCAGCAATAACTTTTTGTAATCGTTCCATTATTTAAATAAGTCCTGATCATTATCAATAATTGCTTCTTTAATTTGTGGTAAATCTGCTAATGAAGTTAAATTAAAAACTTTTAAAAACTCATTTGTAATTTGATAAGTCATTGGTTTTCCTGGTAATTCACTTTTCCCAGCTTCTTCAATCAATTCTCGTGCTCGTAATTTTTGAATCACATTATCAGAATTAACCCCCCGTAATTCTTCAATTTCTGGTTTACTAATTGGTCCCCGGTAAGCAATAATTGCTAATGTTTCTAATGCTGCTTGTGATAAACGTGCTTCATTCTTATTATTTGCCAGCTTTAAATAAAAACTATAGTATTCTTTTTTCGTTGTTAAACGATATTTATCGGCGAATGCTGTAATCGTTAGTCCCCGCATCTTATTTGTTTGATATTCTGTTTTTAAGTTTAGTAACAATTCATCAACCTCTGCTTCGGAAATTTCAAGAATATGGGCAATTTCTTTTAAACTAATTCCTTCATCACCGCTAATAAATAATAAGCCTTCTAATAAGGCTATTTTTTCATTTAAATTCATTAAGTTAAATTCCCTTCTTTTTTCATATATTTTCGAATATAAATTGCTTCTAAATGTTGATACTGTTCAATCTCAATTTTTTGATGACGAGCTAAATCTAATAAAGCAATAAAACAAGCAACAAAAACTTGTAATGATATTTCAAAATTACCTAATAAATCTTCTAATAACCACTCTTTGTCTTCATTTGAAAGGAAAAACATAATACGATCTGCCATTTCCTCTGGCGAAACCTCAGTAATAACAACATTTGATTCTAATGGTTTTGTTGCATTAATTCGCTCTAACATTTTTAAAAAACTATTTGTTAATTTATCAATATTAATTTTTGGTGACAATGGTAAATCTTCTTCTTTCATTAAATGGTCCTTAATAATTGTTCGTGGTTTTGATAAATATTGAATTCCTTCTTGATGTTGGTCCTTAAAATACTGACTAACTTCCTTAATTTTTTTGTATTCTAATAAACGATTAATTAATTCATTACGCGAATCTTTTTCATAGTTATCATCAATTTCAACTTCTTCTTTTGGCAAGACTAACTTTGTTTTTGTTTCAACCAAATAACTTGCCATAGTTAAATATTCTGATGCAATTTCAATGTTCAATTGTTCCATTTTACGAATATAATCCAAAAATTGATCAGTAATTTCTGTTAACTTAATATTAAAAAGGTCCATTTCCTTTTCTTTTACTAAGTGCAGTAGTAAATCTAATGGTCCTGAAAAATTATCAAGTTTTACTTCATAACGTGAAAAATTTAGCATTCTCTTTCTCCTGTTTTTTATACTCTTAATTAATAATAACGATATTTTAAAAAAATTAAAGATGTTATAACAAAAAAAGTGATTAATTTAAAATCACTTTTTTACTGAATTATTTCATAAATTAATTCTTGCTCACGTGGTTTTGTGGCGACAATTTTAAAAGTTTGTTTTGCTCATTCATAAACTGGGTCAGTAACATAACGGTTAGTATACAAAGTCATTACAACATCACCAGCGACAACTTGTTCACCTGTTTTTTTATTAAGATAAATCCCAGCATGATAATCAATTTCTTCATCTTTTGTTGTTCGACCCGCTCCCAAGCGAACGGCTAATAAACCCAATTCATTTGTATCAATAATTTCCATATATCCAGCTTGGTCTGCCTTAATTTCAATAATATTTTTTACTTTTAAAATATCCTTTAAAGGTAAATCATTATCAATAAAACTTAAATCACCACCTTGTGCCTTAATAAAAGCACGAAAATAATTTAGTAGTTTTTCAGTTTGCATTTTTTTTTGACAAGCATTAACAGCTGATGCTAAATCCGGAAACAAACCAGCTTGGCATAAACTTAAGGCTGCTGATTCACACACAATATAGTTTAAATCATCAGGTCCTCCCCCTTTTAATGTTTGCAAAACTTCATAGATTTCAATGGCATTACCAATTGCACGTCCTAATGGTTGTGACATATTAGTGATCTCTGCTGCAATTTTCTTATTAAATTTAATTCCTAATTCAACCATAATTTGAGCTAATTTTCGTGCTTCTGAAATTGTTTTCATAAAAGCTCCACTTCCGCACTTAACATCTAAGACAATGCCATCACTTCCTGTTGCAATTTTTTTACACATAATACTTGCCGCAACTAATGGCAAAGAATCAACTGTTGCTGTAACATTGCGTAAAGCATAAATTTTCTTATCAGCTGGAACAATATTAGTAGATTGTGACATAATTGATAAATTTGTTTGATTAATAATTTTAACAAATTCAGAAAAAGAAATTTCAACTCTAAAACCTGGTATACTCTCTAATTTATCAATTGTCCCACCAGTTTGTCCCAAACCACGACCAGACATTTTGGCAACTTTCAAACCAAAAGCAGCAACTAATGGTGCATAAATTAAACTAACTTTATCGCCAACCCCACCAGAAGAATGTTTATCAACCTTAAACCCTGAAATTGATGATAGATCATAAATTTCACCCGAATTAATCATCGCTTCTGTTAAAAATGAAATTTCAGAAATAGACATCGTTTGAAAATAAATTGTCATTAAAAAAGCTGACATTTGATAATCGGGAATTAATCCTGTCGTATAACCTTCGACAATAAAATTAATTTCTTCACGAGTTAATTCCTGACCATGTTTCTTTTTATCAATTAAAACTAAAATATTCATAATTACTTGTTCCTTTTACTTTACGTGTTTTTTTTCTTTAATGAAGCTTTATATTCTAAATAAGCTTTTTTGTGATCAACATCACGGTATTGTTCAATCCCCTTTTGAATAATTTGTTTTACATTATTCGCAATTAACTCTGTTGGCTTTGTCATAAAAGTATCTGGTTTGATTGGTTTATGGAAAACAATATGAACATATTTTTTCCCCTTCTTTTTATATTCCTTGTTAAAAATTGGATGAGAATTAATTATTGAAACCGGAATAATTGGTGCATGTGCTTTCTGAGCAATCTTAAAACTACCCGCATGAAATTCTCCCATTTCTTGATTACGACTACGAGTTCCTTCTGGAAAAACAACCATTGTTCTTGGTACACGAATTAAATCATTAGCTTCTTTCATTAACTCTAAAGCTTGCCGTGGATTATCGCGGTCTAAAAATAAAACATCAATTAATGTTAAAAAGTTTTTAAATGTCTTATCATTTGCTAATTCTTTTTTGGCAATAAAAGCACATGGTGCTGTTTTATTAAAATCATTTAAAACAAATAATAAGGCTGGATCAACATTTGATTGATGATTAGCCACCATTAAACAACCTTTATCAATTCAATTGTCACGATCATGAACAATTATTTTAACATCGTATACTCATAACATATAACGTGCTCGTTTTTGCAACCAATGGTAACGATATTCTTCAGAAATAATATTTGGATCTCGTTTAATTTTTTTACTAATGCTTTTTGCTTTCGTAATTGTTCGTAAAAATCGTGGTCATGTAAGAATAATTTTTCAAATATTTAACATACTAATTTTGTTCCTTTCTCTTATAATATTTTATTACAAATTGCTCTAATTCAGTGGTTTTAGTTAAGATAAATTGTGTTAAATCAAATGCTGGAAAATAAGTATCCCCCTCATATTTTCCTTTGATATAACTAATAATTAATTCATCAGCATATGGTAATGTTGCTTCATAAATTTTTTTTCCTCCACAAATATAAATATCATCTGTTAAATTCTGTTGATAAGTGTTAATAATATCATTCAAGTTTGTTACTACTTTAACATCAAGATGATTAATAATATAATCTTTTTTCGTTGTTAAAACTAATATTTTTCGATTTGGGAGTGGCCCACCAATTCCTTCATAAGTTAAACGACCAAATAATATTGTTTGTCCAACTGTTGTTCTTTTAAAATGTTGTAACTCCTCTTTTAAATGTCACGGTAAATGATTATTTTTCCCAATTAAATTATTCTCATCCATTGCTCATAATAACTTAATCATTAGACAGCAACAACTCCTTTAATTAATGAGGCTGGGTCATAATTTTCAAGGGTAATATCCTCATAAACAAAATCAAATAAAGAATTAATTGTTGGATTTAATTTTAAAGTTGGTAATTTGCGTGGTGTTCTTGTTAACTGTTCATTAACTTGTGTAAAATGGTTTTTATAAATATGGCAATCTCCTAATGTGTAAACAAAATCACCAACTTCTAATCCTGAAACTTGCGCAATTAAATGAGTTAACAACGAATAACTTGCAATATTAAAAGGAACACCTAAAAAAACATCAGCACTACGTTGATACAATTGACAACTTAATTTATTATCTTTTGAAACATAAAATTGCATTAAAGTATGACATGGCGGCAACGCCATTTTTTCAATTTCAGCTGGATTCCAAGCACTAACAATATGGCGACGTGAATATGGATTAGTTTTTAAATTATCTAACAAAATTGCTAACTGATCAACACCATTAAAATTTCGTCATTGTTTCCCATATACAGGTCCCAAATTACCAAAAGCAGTGGCAAAAGTAGCATCAGTTTTAATTTTCTCCACAAATTCATTTAATGATTCATTTTGATATTGTGACGATGCTTTATATTTCTCGTACGGCCATTCATTTCAAATTCGAACATTATTATCCACTAAATATTTAATATTAGTATCACCTTTAATGAATCATAATAATTCATAAACAACTGATTTAAAATGAATCTTTTTCGTTGTTAATAACGGAAAACCTTCTTGTAAATTAAAACGCATTTGATAACCAAAATAAGAAATTGTACCAGTATTTGTTCGATCATCTTTTTCTTGACCGTGTTCTAAAATAAACCGCGTCATCTTAAGATATTGTTCCATTAATTTTCACCCTGTTTTCTATTTTTCCATACTTAAATCTTACCTTATTTCAAAATAAAATCATTGAAAAAAATAAAAAAAATATTAACAATATTATTTTTTGTGTTATCATATGAGTAATTATTTAAGAGGTGAATAGCAATGAATAAATTTTTAAAACATATTATTAAAAAAATTAAGTTTTCATTAAGTTTATTTATTCCTGGAACCTTTAATCCTTTACGTAGTAAATATGAAAATGAGACAGAATTTGATTATGCCTATATTTTAACTAATTCAATTCACCAAGAAAATGTTATTAGTGAAACAGAAGTTGCTTTAATCAACGAAGAAAATAATTGCCAATATAATAAACAAATTATTCGAAAAATTAATTGTTTTTCAAAACCAAATCAAAATGTTGTCTTAGTGTTATTAGGTTTTGTTGTTTGATTTTTTAAAGTTAAAAAGAATACTTGACCACCACAAGTATTATAAAATAATACAAGCAAAATAAATTAACGACCTAAAATATATAACAAAATAATTTTTTCAAATATTGGATGGGTTAAGATAAATTGGACAACAATAATGTAGAGTAAAAGATTATAATTAAGTTACAATGGAGGTGTAATTATATGGCAAAGAATCATTATACCGATGAATTTAAACAACAAATTGTTGGTCTTTATAAATCAGGCAAAACATCTGGTCAATTATCTAATGACTATCAAATTGGTAAATCCACTGTTTGAAAATGAGTGCATGAATTTAACAATTCAGGATCATTTAAAGCTAAAGACAATCGCTCTGTTGAAGAAAATGAACTTATTCAGTTGCGAAAAGAAAACAAACAATTACGAATGGAAAATGATATTTTAAAGCAAGCAGCACTGATAATCGGCAAAAAATAGTAATTATAAAAAATAACAAAGAAAAGTATAAAATTACTAATTTATGTAAAACACTAAAAGTTGCTAGATCAATATTTTATTATCAATTAAAATCAAATAAACTTAGTCAAGCCCAACATATTGATAATACTATTATCAGTATTTTCTTAAAAAGTAGAAAAAACTATGGTACAAGAAAAATTAAAGTTATGTTAGCACAACAAAATATTATATTGTCACGAATAAAAATTAGTCAAATAATGCAAAAATATAATTTAATTTCAAATTATACAAAAATTAAATATAAACATCATAATAACAAAAGAGAGGGAGTAAAATAAACGTTTGGTGATATCTTATTCTAATAAATATTTATCTACTAAAATAAAATTCCTAAGAAAAAGATAAATTTATCTTTTTTAATTAATTTAATTATAACATAAAAGTAATAATTTACAATACAAAAAAAAATCACAAATTATTTAATAAATTTATTTTAAATTATTGATTTTTACTTTAAATTTTAGACAAAACATTGTGCATGGTGAGCAACATTTTTATTTATTAAAAATTGCTGTTTATCTTTATTTTTAAAATAATAATTATATTCTTTTTCATTTTTTTTGTTTAATTTATTAAGATAAAACTCAATTAAATTAACACCATTTTCTTTTGCCATTTTCAATGCAATCATATTTTTAAAAACTTTTTCACTGTATGATTTAGCACCATATCCTTTTAATCATTTGACATTATGTGAAATTTGTGGTTCAGTACAAGACCCCATATATCAATCCTCTTTATAAACTTTAATACCCTCAGAATTATTTTTGATATATTTAATGAAATCTTTGATTTTATCTTTTTTATCTTTTAAGAATGGATATTCTTTAATATTTTTTCTTGTAATTAATTTTTTTAAATATTTTATTGCTTCATCAGGATCGCCATTTTTAAATAATTTATTCATATCTCAATAAATTTGTTTTCTTATTTTTTCATTATCGGTTAAATTTTTAGTAAGTTTTCTTCTTCGATAAGGAAATATTGTTTTTAATTCTTTCATTAAATGAAATTGATCTAAAATAAAAATTGCACCAATTTCGTTAGCAAATTTTTGGATTCATTTTGCTCCATCACCTGCTAGCGTTAACTTACAATTTTCAATATTAAAATTTTGATTTAAAAAATATAAAAATTCTTTTTTATATTTTTTAATAAGATAGTATTTATTTTTTACTGATTTCATAACAATAAAAATTCTTTTATCTTTTAGAACATTTTTACTTTTAGTGCTTTTTATTTCATCATACCCAGTATGAAAATATGCTGTTCTAAACATATTTTTTTCTATTTTGTTAAATTACTAAATGAATCATCAACCCCAGCATACAAATATGGTGTTTGGACAATTATTTTTTCTGTTTCTGTTTTTAATTGTTCTTTAAATAATTTATCAAAATCAATTTCCTTATTAATGTTTGTGATTGTCATCTTAGATATATTTAATTTTTGGTACATATCCATAATATCTCTTTGTCTTTTAGCACTATCCATTAATTTTCAAATTGCTATTTTAATAAAAATACTAATTCTACTTCGTTTTTTTCTTCCGACTTTCTTATCAAATAAGAAAACAAATTCATATTTATTAGTATCTTTATTAAAAAAACGAAATAATGTTCTAAAAAAGGTAATATCACCATACTCTGTTTTTTCTGTAAAAGGTCTTTTACCCCACATAATATATCCATTTTGGCCATTACAATTTTGTTTTCTTAATTCTTGATCAGTTCTTTCTCATTCTTCTAATATTAATTTTTTTCCTATTTCATTAACATCAGTATTTACTTTTTCTCTAAAATTAATAGTATTGAAAATATTTAACATATAATTATATTCCTTTTAAATCATCATTGCATGATAGTAAAATTTTATAATGATTCAAAATGAATGTCAGCAATAATCTCATTTAATTTTGTAGAAAATAATTGATGGTATTAATACTTTTACCATTATCAAAATATAAACACTTACAAAAATCAAAAAATTATGTAAAAGTTTTATTTTTATATAAAAATCAGATAAAAACCATAAATTAAATAAACATATTATTTAAGTAATATTGTTTTTGTTTTTCTAATAAATTTAATTGTTCCTTAATTAATTCAATTTTTCTATCAATAATAGTAAAAAAATGTGCAATCTTAGTTTGTTCATTAATATTATTTGTCAAAGAAATAAAAACATTTTTTAACATTAAAAAATGCCTTTTATATCCACTTTGTGAAACATTATTTAATAATACTGAATAATAAATAAATTTTAATTTAAAATTTCTAAAACTATTACTTAATTCTAAAAGTTTTATACCATCATCTGCAACAAAAAAATACTTATCAAGATATTTTAAAATAGTTGTATGATCACCAAAAAGAATAATTGGTAATTGTTCCACTAAATTTCCTTTTTTAATATATGAATCAATAAAATCTTTTTTTTGCGATATTAAAGGTAATTTTGTATTTGATTCAAAATTTTTTTTAATTTTTAAAGATTTTATTGTTGTTAATACTTCTTGAACTTGTTTTAAAACTCATTCATCATTAAAACCTTTAAATCTAATTTTTGGATAACTTTTTTCATTTACAAACATATTATTTAAGTAATATTGCTTTTGTTTTTCTAATAAACTTAATTGTTCTTTAATTAATTCAATTTTCCTATCAATAATAGTAAAAAAATCAGCAATTTTATTTTGTTGGATAATATTAGGAATTTTAACTTGCAAATTTAATAATAATTTTTTTGATAAATTATATCTAGTAAAACCATTAGCCATTTTAATAATTTTTTCCCTATATTGAATTGATAAAAGTAAAAAAAGTAAAAAAATTGAATTTATGGCTTTTATATTAATTATTCTAAAACCAGAACAAAAACTATTTAAGTAAACATTGTCAATATCTGAATTAAAAATAGAACAAAGTCCTACTTCATTATAAGTTTCTGAAGTCATCGTAAATAAAATATCACCTTTAATTAAACGATTTTGTTTTTCATTGTTATTAATATTTACATATTTTAAAGAATCAATTTTTATAAAGCTATTATTATAAATATTTGTATATGTAACATAGTAAAAATTAGAATTATTTATTTCAAAATCTGCTTTTGTTTTCTTATAAAGCCCACGAAAAAAAAATCCAATATCATTAAGCTTATATTTTTTTCATTCATCATTAAATCCTTTAAATCTAATTTTTGGCACCAAAGATTTATTCATTATTAATCACCAAATCTTTTAACATTAAATTAAATTCTTCATCTAATTTTTGAATTTCTTTTTCATTATTAATTAAGTTATCTTGTAATGCTTTAATATTAATAATTTCTTTTTCTTCTGTATTATCAATATAACGAGCAATATTTAAGTTATAATCATTTTCTTTAATTATTTCTATATCAACTAAATTAGAAAATTTATCAATAGTTTTTCTTTTATTAAAAATATTAATAATTTTAATAATATTTTCGTCGGTTAAAGTATTTTTATTTCCTTGCTTTTGAAATTCTTTCGAAGCATCAATAAACAAAATTGAATTATCAATTTTACATTTTTTCATCACAATAATACAAGTGGGGATTGATGTACCATAAAACATATTAACTGGTAAACTAATAATAGTATCAATTCAATTTTTTTCAATCATATATTTTCTAATAATTAATTCAGCATTACCCCTAAATAAAATTCCATGAGGAATAACAACAGCCATTACGCCATTATCAGATAATTTATAAATCATATTTTGAATAAAAGCAAAATCAGCTTTTGTTTTTGGTGCTAATTTTCCATAAGCACTAAATCTTTCATCACTTAAAAATTTTTGATTTGCCGATCAATGAGAACTATATGGCGGATTTGCAACAATTATTTCAAATTCTTGTCCTTTAAAACCATCATCTTCTAATGTGTCACCATTATAAATATCAAATTTATTATACTTTAAACCATGCAACATCATATTCATTCTTGCAATATTATATGAATTGGTTTTTAATTCTTGACCATATAAATGACCAATTTTTAATTCTTTATATACTCTTAATAATAATGAACCTGAACCACATGTTGGATCATAAACAGTTTTAATTTCCGTTTTTCCTTGACTAACTAATTTAGCTAATAATTTAGAAACAGGTTGTGGTGTATAAAATTCACCTGCTGCTTTTACTGATTCAGAAGCAAATTTACTAATTAAATATTCATAGGCATCACCTAAAATATCAATTTCTGATTCATTAATTTCAAAATTAATTTCATTAATTTTTAACATTACTTTAGCAATTATTTTACTTTTCTCTGCTTCTGTTTTTCCCAATTTACTAGAATCTAAATCAACAGAATCAAATAAATTTTCAAATTCTTTTTCTGATGAATAACCAACTGTTGATTCAATTAATTTTTTAAACGCTTTTCTTAATAAGAAAATATCAAATTTTCCAATATTAATTTTATTAATTATTTCTTGTCATAAATATTCCGGTTCAATATAATATCCAGCACTATCATTATCATATAAAACTTCTAAAAAATCATTACGATATTTTTCGTCAGTTAAAGCAGTTTGATAATCAATCCCTTCTATTTTTAAATCTTTTTCTATTATAGATTGTACATTATCTGATAAATAACGATAAAATATTAATCCTAATATATATTCTTTATATTCGGATGGCTCCATTGTCCCTCGTAGAGTATTAGAAATATCTCATAATTTAGAAAATAATTGTTGTTGTTGTACATTTTGTTTTTCATGTGTTGTCATAATATTTTTCCTAACTTTCAAACTCATTAATTAAATTAATTATATTTAATTCTAATTCTTTTTTTACTTCATTTTTTGCTTTTATTTTAGAGATATTTTTATTAATAGCTATTTTTTCAGTATATTGTTGATTAATTTTTTCTCTAATTAAATTAGAAGGCAATTGATTAGTAAAACGATATTCACTAATAATTTCATTAATATCTAATTTATCTATATTATATTTTTTACTAATTTTAATTATTTGTTGTTCATATTTTTTATCACAAAATTGTTCATATAATACTTCTAAATCTGCAGTATTTTTAAGAGTAGGAATAACTCTTTCAATAAATGAATTTATTAATTCTGATTTATATTTTAATACTGGATCAGTTGATTCTAATAATCCTTTTTTTATTTCTTTAATTTGTTTTTCTTTTCTTTTAATATTGTTTAAATCTATTTTTTTTAATAATTCTAAAATATAATGAACATTAATTTTATTACTATAAATTAATTCTAGTTCAAAATCAACATCTGCTAATACAGATAATTTTTCTTTTTTAATTTTTTCATCACTAAATGACAAATAACGAGATTTAAATTCATTATATTCATTTTCACTAAAATTATATTTACTTTGATTAATATCAAATTCAATAAATGTTTCTAATTTTAATAATATTTTTACTATTTCTTTAAATAAAAAAATAAATTCTTTAATTTTAACTTCGTCACCATCATTTCCTACATCATAAGCACAATTATAATCTTTTTTTAATTTATTCACTAACTTAATAAATTCTAGTTCATAATAATCAAATGGTTTCATTAATATTTGATCAGTAGTTGTACTATTAGAAAACAATAAAATTGCTTCATCAACAGTTTTTTTAGTAGTTTGATAACAAACAATATTACCAAATGGTTTAGTAATATTTATAATTCTGTTTGTTCGTGAAAATGCTTGGATTAATTTATGATATTTTAATAATTTATCTAAATATAATGCACTAGTTATGGGTGAATCAAAACCTGTTAAAAACATATCAACAACAATTAATAAATCAATTTCTTTGTTTTTAACTTTCTTTTGTAAATCAATAAAATATTCATTAAATCTGTTTATATTAAAATTAGTATCAAAGTTTATATTATAATCTTTAATTATTTTTTCTAATTCTATTTTAAAAGAAAAATCTTTATTATTTAAATCTTCATTTGCTTCAAATGTAAAAATTGAAGCAATTTTTAAATTATGTTTTAAATTTTTAAATGTTTTATAATATTTAATTGCCATATTAATATTTTTAACAGCAAATATAGCATTATATTTCTTTCCGTATGTTTTTTTTGAAAATGTTTCGATTATATTTTTTGAAATAGAGTTAATTCTGGAATCAACTATTAATAATTCATCATTATTAATATCTTCAATCAATTCATCATTAGTGTCTTTTTTATTTCTAATTGATTCCATATAGTCAACATTAAAACCTAAAACATTGCCATCTGCTATTGCATTATTAAGTAAATATTTATGGATACATTTATGAAATATATCTGCTGTTGTTCTTCCATCTTCTGATTTATTTTGTTCAAATCGTGGTGTGCCAGTAAATCCAAAATATTGTGCATGTTCGAAAATTTTTTTAATGCTAACATACATTTTTCCAAATTGACTTCTATGACATTCATCAATAATAAAAATCACTTTCTTATTCTTAAATTTAGCCATTATTGATTTATATTTTTCATTTTTACAAGCATTAGCCATTTTTTGAATTGTAGTTAATATTATTTTTTTAGTGGAATCTTGAATATTTTTAATTAAATTATAAGTACTTTCAGTATAATCAACACTATCTTTTTCATATTTATTGAACTCTTCAATGGTTTGAAAATCCAAATCTTTTCTATCAACTAAAAAAAATATTTTTTCTTTTTCTGGCATATATTTTAAAATTTGACTTAATTTAAAAGAAGTTAAAGTTTTTCCAGATCCAGTTGTATGTCAAACATAGGCATTATTATTAGTTTCACTTGCTATTTTAATAAGTTTTTCAACTGCATAAATTTGATAAGGTCTCATTATCATTAATTTTTTTTTACTTTCATTAATAATCATATATCTTGCAATCATTTTACTAACATGACATTTATTTAAAAAATTTTTAGTAAAATCAAATAAATTAGTTATTCTATTATTTAATTCATCAGTTCAATAAAAAGAATTTTCAAATAAAATATTACCATCATTATTTGAAAAATATTTAGTATCTATAAGATTAGAAATTATAAAAAACTGAATAAATTTTAATAATCCTTTATGAGATTCTTTTTTATATCTATTAATTTGATTTAAAGCTTCTTTAAAATTTATTCCTGGTTTTTTTAACTCAATTTGTATTAAAGGTAAACCATTAATTAAAATTGTTATATCATATCTATTTTGAAAAATACTTTTTATTGTTAATTGATTAGTAAATTGAAAAATATTATCACATCATTTATCTTTATTAAATAATTCTAAATCTACTTTTTTAAAATCATCACGCTCAATTGTAATTTTCTGTCTTAATATTTTTGCAGAATTAAAAATACTTTTACCCATAATTTTAAATAATAATTTTTCAAATTCTTTATCAGTTAATGGTTTATTATTTAATTCATTTTTATTATGATTAAAAATTTGATTTCTAAAATTAGTTTTAATATCTTCTTCATTATTTAATTTTATATATTCATAACCTTCAATTTTTAAGTTATTAATAAACTTTTTTTCTAATTCAGATTCACTAATATATTTATTTTCCATTTTTACTCCTTCGTAATAATTTTAATTATATAATAAAAAACCAAATTTTTATTAAAAGTAATAATACTTTAATTTTATTATATTAAAATTGTTAAAGAAAGATATAGAAATAAGCATTTATACTTTTCTTTTTTCTTTTATTTTTCACTAGTTATTTGTTAAATAACTTTATTGTTTTTTATCATTTAGGTAGAGTTTCCCTTAGGTATGGTTTAGTTAATCACTTGCGACTACGCTTCTGCCCCATGTAGTACTAATTTAATTAGTTGATTAACCTTACAGATATCCTTCCACTTCGTTTATTTTTAAGTGTTCCAGCTTGACCACTTTGTGAAATCTTACTATTTATAAAAAATAATTATTCCTTTTCAGAATAATTATTGGTTTCTTGTCTTTTGATTAATTCTATTTCAAGGTTTTTGATTTTTTGTAAAAGTAAATTTATCATTGTTTTATTTTGAATAGATTTGTAATTTGTATTTTCATACTCTCTTAATTGCATTTTTAAATTATTAATATTTGTCTTAATTTCTGTTGTTGTTAAATTAACAAATTCATTAATTTCATTTTCTTTTATTTCTTTTTTGTTATTTTTAATATCATAAAAATATTCTTTATTAAAATTTATATAATTAATTTCTTTTAATTGAAATATGTTTGTTTTTTCTACTAACTTTAAATCTTTTCATAGTTTTAAAGTTATTTTCATTGGGTTATAGCGTGCTATTTTAACAATTCCTTGCCCTTGTTTTAAATTTGCTAACTCACTAGTTAACATTAAGGGGTGACTTTTTAAATTTTTTGAAACACTAATATTGCTTTTATTTTCATTAATACTAATTTGTTCGATTGTTTTTGTTCCAAATAATTCACTATAATATTTTATTGTTTCTAAATCATTGGTATGTAAGAAAATATGCATTCCACAGTTATTTAAAATAATTTTTGCTATTGTATCACCATAATTTAATTTTAATTGATTGATATCTTGTAAAATAAATTGAAAAAATATGTTTCTGCTGCGCGAAATACTAACTCATTTTTCAATGTTGTTTATTTTTGTTAAATTAGCAAATTCATCTAAAATAAAATATACTGGTTTTTCTAGTTTTTGTTCGATTATTTCACTTGCTTTATTTGTTAAAAATTGATAAATTTGACTAATTAATATTGCTATTAATTTATAGTAATTATCATTTTCGTCACTAAATATAATGTATAAAACTGTTGGATATTCGATAAAATCATTGTAATTAATATCATTTTGGGATGTTAAATTACGAATAAAATCATTGTTAAATATTTCTAAACTTTTTGCAACAGTCATTAAAATAGCATCTAGTGTTCGATTTTCTTTACTATCAACTAAAACTTGGCTTGCGGTTATTTTGGCAATGCTGGTATTTTTTCGATTATTAAGTCATTCAACTAGAACTTTTTTAATACTAGCAATGGCAGCAACAGAAGCCATATTAAATTTGTTGAAAAATAATTCTTTTTTTAAAATTTCTTCTATTTCTGTTGTTAAATTATTTTTGCATATTTTATCTTCATAATCTTCTAATATTGCCAAAATAATTCCTTGAATAATCATACTTGATGAATTATTTCAAAATTCATCTTCAATATTTTTGTCAATTAACATATGACTAAGTGATCTAATTTTATCTTGATATTTTATTTTTCATCTCATTTTTTCTTTTTTGTTATTTGTCATTATCATTTTAATAAAGTCGTCATAAATTAGTTTTAGCGGATTTCAAGTATTTCCTTTCTCTAAATTACGAAAATCAATAACTTTTATTTTATAACTATTTTCTGCTAAAAACCCACTAGTTAAATTATATAATTCTCCCTTGGGGCCGGTTATGATCATAGTTGGTTTAGCAGTTGATTTTCCATTTAAATAAATTGTTGGCAATACTATGCCTTGTGTTTTTCCGCTTGCTGTTGAGCCAACAATAACACTATGAATATTGTTTTTTAAATTAAACAATAAATCTTTTTTGTTTTTATTACAATTAAAAACAAAGCCTGTATTTTTATAATTATCTTTGATATTTACTTTTTCACTAATATCATTAATTTCTTTTATACTTAATCATTTACTATCCCCAAAATCTATTTTATCGGTTGTTTTAATTGCAGTTTCTTTACTCTTCACTTTACTAAATAAAACAAAATAAAAAAACCAGCAATAAAACGCTAAACTTAATCCAACTGTTATTAATAATCCGTATTTACTTTTAATTATATAATTTCATCATGATAATATTTGAAATTGCTTAATTTCATTGATAAATATTGTAATTTCTTTTCAATTAATAAAAATTGAATAAACTATTCCAAATAATGTTAAACAAAAAATAAAAATGATTGGAACAAAACATAAACCAATCAATAAAATTATTTTTTTCTTTTTAATTTTATTTCACATATTTTTATAACTCTCTTTCTAGACTGCTCACTAAATCATATCCTTTTTGCATAATCGGATTGATTTTAAAAACCATTTCATTAAATTCTTGTTCAATTAAACTCATATTTTTAAAATCTGATTCTTTTGCACTAGGAATGGTCGTGATAATTTTGTAATATTTCATTTTTTCTGCTAAATTTAAATATTTAGTTAATTGGTTTATTTCATAATCTGTAAAATTATTTTCATATTTTAAATATTGTTTAATTTCATAAATTAAACCATCATAATCATCACTAATAATTTTAATTTTGCTAAATTCTTTAATATTGTCTTTGCTAGACTTGTATTCATCAAATAGATTATTAATTTCATTTTCTAATTTATTTCGTTCAAATTCTTTAACTTCTCGAAAATTCATTGCATTATAACTACCTTTACCACCAATTTCACCAGGTTTTATTTCATAACCTGCTTTTGTTAAATAATTAGCATGATAATTATTAAATTTTTGTAGTTGTTTTTTACCACCAAAAATCCTATTATTACTAATTATGTATCTTTCTTCATTGAGTTTTTTTGAAAAAACTTTACTAATTGGAATAAAACCAAAATGAATATGGGGTGTTGTCTCGTCCATGTGAACTGTTGAATACAAATACCCCATATCTGTTTTAAGATTATTTTTCATTCATTGTTTCATAAAATTTATTTCAATATTAACTCATTCATTTAATTTATAATAATTTATACTTTCAGGAATTAATTGTCCCATTTTACGCGTATCTGTTTTTTTGTCCCATACTTGAATATCTGTAAATTGACATATTCCCATTTTTTCAAATCATTATTGTCTTGTTGCTGGCAAAACAATTTCTATATAAGTATTATGTTTATTACAAAACTCTTTAAAAGTTGATTTTTGTGCTTCACTATATTTTTGTTGTTGTTTATTTCAATCTTCTTCTATATTTTTTAATAATTCAAATCTTTTATTATTTGTTAACTCAAAACCTTTGTCATTGCTTATTTTTGCTTTTGTATCACCAACATAATAAAAATTATATTTTGTAAACTCAGGATTAACATTTTCAGGTATTCCAATTCTAAAATTATGTCTTATTAGTTTATTGACACTTTTACTACTATATTTTTTAAAAGTTGCAATTGGTGGTGATGACCTAAATTTATTTTCTTTTTTCATCTTTTATCCTCCTTTTTTGGAAATTTTTACCCTTTAAAATTTATTAAATTTAGAAAGCCAAAATGCTTGCTCATCATACATTTTGACTTTGCCAAAATATTTCAAAAATTTTATTTTTATTTTGTCTAATTAATCATCTTTTTTTGGAAATTTATTACCATTAAAATATTTTAAATTTTCTTGGTATATTTGTTTTAGTTCTGCTTTTTTAATTAAAACTTGCTTATCCATTTCTAATAAAAAAGGGCGCAGTTTTTCTCAATTAACCTCACCCTCAATTTTTCCATCTTTATTTTTAATATAAAAGTTTTGATTTTTAAAAATTGTAATAAAACAATAATCTTTGTTATATTGTAATTTAAAATATTTGCTATTTATATTAATACTTGCATAAGGATACAATAAACTTTTTATCCTTAACTCAATTCATTTATTACCTTTAATATCATAATAAGGTTTTGTTAAAATTAAATTATTTGCCATAACTTGATAACTTATATATTTTTCTGTTTCTTTCATTTTGATAGTTCCTTTCTCTATAAAATTATTTTTAATCTTTTTTTAATTTTTAATGTTATAAAATAAAAAATTGTTAAACATATTGTGTTTGTAATTAATATTCCGATAATTATTTGTTCTATACTTAAAACTCCAAGATTTAATCAAAAAAGAACAAAATCAATCGGAAGATAAATAATTATATTTGATAATAAAATAAAAATAATTTTAATACTATGATTTATTTTTATTCAATTAATTAGTTTAATTAAAACTGCTAATAAACCTGTCCCAATATTTCAACATAATGATCCCAAAGTAAAACCTCATAATGTTAAATCAGATAGAAAATGTCCCATAATTCCAATTAAGAAACACCAATATCAATTTAAAATAAAACCGCTTATAAAAATGGGGATTAAAAATAATGGAATTGATGTTCTTGGAATAATTTGGATTCGCATAGTTTGCGATAATACAACCATCATTGCAATTAAAAGTGCCACATAATTTATATTTTTAATTAATTGAAAATTATTCATTTTTTAAAAATTTAATTTAAGTTGTATTTTCTTTAATCGTTTTTGTATCATTGCAAAATAATTATTATTTATTTCACACCCTAGTCATCTTCGATTTAACTGTTCACAAGCATACGCAGTTGTACCACTTCCCATAAAAGGATCAAAAATTAAATCATTTTGTTTGCTATATTTTTGAATTAAATTGTAAAATATATTTAGTGGTTTTTCTGTTGGATGTTCTGTTATTTTATAAGCTGATCCTGTTGAATTTTTAAATATTGTTTTTTTATTTTCATAGTTATTTTGATAATTTGGAATTGAATGTTTTTTAGAGTAAATAATCATACAATATTCTTTATCTTGCAAAATAAAATTATTAGTTGGCATTGGGTTTGTTTTTTCTCATAAATAAAAATCAAAATTCATATTATTTTTATAAATTCAATCTAAATAATCTTTAATTTGTCATCTATTCATTCAAATTAACATAAATTTAGTTTTTGAAATTCGATAAAACTCATCTAAATAATTATTTATATCAAATGAATTATGTAAATTATTATCATAGATAGCATTAATATATTTATTTATACTTTTTGATATATTATTTTTATTTATTTGCTCGTTTTTTCTTTTTGGTAAATTATATAAATAGGGTGGATCAGTTAAAATTAAATCAACGCTATCATTTTCTAAACTTTTAATAAAAGTTAATGCGTCACCATTTATTAATTTTCCTAAATTCGTTTTAAACATTTTTTCCTCCTTTTTTATTTTTTGCTAAAAAAGCAAAAATTTAATAAAATTCTTCATAAAAATTAAAAAAAACAAGTAAATTTACTTGTTTTTTTTAATTATCTTTTTTTCCAAACCCTGCTTTTTCTTTTTTGTTTGCTTGAATTTCAATACGATATCTTTCAAATCCAGAAACAAAAAATAGCCCTTGTCCTTTTACGCTACGAGCAATATAATCTTGTTCTGCTGGTGTTAATCCGCCATAACTTTTATATAAATTAATAACTTTTTCTAGGTCATTAGATTTTAACCCCATAATAAACGAATATTGACTATTATTAATAATTGCTGTTGTTTTCTTTAAAATTGTTTCATTTTCTACAAAATCAGCGATGTTTTGTGTTGCCACAACCAAAGCACCATTATATTTCCGAATTCGCTTTGTCATTTGATACATAAAATTTAAGGCAACTGGATTATCTTTATCGATTGCTAAATGAGCCTCATCAACAATTATTACAATTTGATTATTATCTTTAAAACGATTTTCTTTTATTTCTTTTTTAATAATATTTAGCATTAAAATTAATTGTGCTGCGTTTGTTTTTTTGTCATCTAAATCAAACAAATTATAAACATCATAAACAATAAAGTTGTTATTAAATTTTATTGTTGTGTGACCATTTCAAAGTGCTTGATATTTTCCATCATTTAAAAAATCAGTTGCTATTAAATCCATAAATTCTTTTAAAAGTTGATTTTTATTGTTTTTATATTCTTTTTCTAATAAATAATAAAAATCATTCATAATTGGAAAATTATTATTATTAATTTTATTAATGTCATTATTATTTGTAATTTTAAATTGATGATATAATAATTTCAAATATTTTGTTAATAAATTAATTTCTCGCCCG
Source organism: Spiroplasma endosymbiont of Glossina fuscipes fuscipes (assembly GCF_049669535.1). NCBI lineage: Bacteria > Bacillati > Mycoplasmatota > Mollicutes > Entomoplasmatales > Spiroplasmataceae > Spiroplasma > Spiroplasma endosymbiont of Glossina fuscipes fuscipes. The sequence continues at coordinate 548,596 of NZ_CP187162.1, read as the reverse complement.
TTAAAATCAGGATAAAGCGTTTTGAATCATTGTTCTAAAAATCGTAAATGATTTGATAGGGGCGATGAATTGATATTTTCTAATTCATCAATAAAGTTATTATCTAAAATTTGTAGGGGGTTTATTTTTCCTATCGAAGCATCTCCTGCATCAATTCAATTTCCATTATAATATTTGCATAATTCTTGGTATTCTCTTTCGGGGTCAATAACAATCACTTTTCGCCCCATCTGAATATGATAATTTATTATTTTTTTTAACAAATATGTTTTTCCCATTCCTGATGAACCAAGAATAAACATATTATGGTTTGTTCTTTTACTGGTAATTTTAAATTGATCTCACAATACAACATTTCCCATATTATTTGTTCCTAATCACATTCCTTGTTTATCATATAAGCCACTATCAATAAATGGAAATGATGCTGCTAAGGTATTTGTTGGCATTTCTCGGCCATATTTTTTTATTATGACCTTATTGTTATAGGATATAAAACCTTTTAAACCATTAAATTGTTGATATCACAATGGATTAAGTTTAATATCCATTTCTTTTAATGCTTTTGTTAATCATGTTTGTGCTTGTAGTAATGTTTTTTTATTTGTTCCATAATTTAAAAATAAAATATTAACATTTTTTAATAATTCCCCACCACCATTAACCTCATCAATTAAATGGTAGTATGTTTCTAATTCATAGTTATTTTCATTTGTATTAACATATGATTTTGTCATTACTTGTCTTGTTTGGGTTGTTTGAATGGCACTGTTGATTGCTTTTTTTGTTTCATCATAATTTAAAGGATTTATATTTCAAATAATAGTTTGCTCATTTGAAAATAAACATGCTCCTCATAAATCGTTAATAAATAAAGGATAGTCCTGAATGGTATTAATTGAATAATATAAATCATTTGCTATAAAATAATTTTGTTTAATATTTAGATATTTAAATTGCAATAATTTTGCTAAATTATCTTTATTTTTATTAAAATCTGTTTTATTTAATGGTTTTTCATACGGATTTCACATTAATTTTAAGATTTTTGTTATTTCGTAATTAGATAAAGTATTACAATTAATTTTTCCTTTATATAATTTATCTTCTAAAAATAATATTTTTTCATTTAAATCTTTTTGATTATTTCCATATACAAAAATAAAAAAACATTTTTCAGTTTTAATTTCATCGTTTATTTTAATTAATTCTTTTTTTAAAAAAGCAATATTATTTTTAATTTGTTTTGTAATTTTTACAAATTGATTAAAACTAATTTCATTGTTTTTATAACGAATTTGTGTTTTATTAATTTGTTTTTGTAAATATTTAATGTTGTCATCAAAATTTAATGGTAATTCTAACTTTAAAAAAGTTATTGGAAAATTAGCAAATTTAAAAACATCTTGCAAATCTCGTAATCTTAATATTTGTTCTTTGCTACTTAATAAAGTGATATCGAATCCCTTTATTTTAATTGCTCCAATTAAAGTCTTTTTTAAAGTACCCTTTAAAATTCCGTGTGTTGCAATATAATTATCATCAATAACTTTATTATATGGCACCAGTAAACTGGTTTTGTTTTTACTATATTTCTTATAACTAAATAGGAAATTTATTTTATAATACAAGTATTGTCATCCTTTTAAATTAGTCTTTTTATTTGTAATAATTAGTGGTAAGCTAATTAAAATCATGATTGATGATGATAATAATTTTATTCATAGTTTTCATTGAAAACCAAATATAAACATAATTGTTAATCCAATTCAAACAGCAATTATCAAAACATCTGTTATTGTTATATTCCGTCAAAATCGATATTTGGCGTCTTTTAGTTTTTTTGGTATTACATTTTTCATATTTTGCACCTCTTTCTTTAAAATAAAAAACGGCATTTTAAATGCCATTTTAAAAACTATTTTCATATTTAAAATAATTATTTATAAGGGATAATATAATAAAATTAAATAATATAACTTTCATTGATAATTTGCCCCTTAAAATGCGTAATAAGGGTATTTAAATAAAGAAAAAATAAAACAATATTTTATTTGTTTTTTTCCTTCATTATCGATTTTATTTTTTTCAACTTTTTGCCCCCAATTTTTTTATTTAATTGATTTTTAATGATAATTCAAATTATAAATCCACCAACTATCCCACAACTAATCAAAGTCATAAAAAATAAATTAACTGGTTTTTTAAAAAACTTTTTTCAACCACTTTCATTATTTTTATTAGGATCGGGTAGTTTGTTTGGTTTTTCTGGTTTATTTGGATTATTATTCTTTTCATTCCCATTATTTTCGTTATTTCCATTTGGTTTATTAGGAGTGTTCGGTATTATTCCCTCTGTTGGGGGAATTTCATTTGGTTTGTTGGGGGCATTTTCTGTTATTGGGTTGTTTATTAATTTATATGAAACATTCCCAACTGCTTTTAAACTATTATCCAAAGCATAAATAGTAATTTTTAGCTCACTATATTTAGTTTCTTGAATTTTTTTCATAAATTCCTGTAATTCATTATCATTAATATTAATCTTTTGCCCATTTAATCCTTGTAATGATATTTGATAATCAATATCTTGTTTCAAGATTTCATCTAATTTATTAATTTTAAAACCTTGCTTAATATATTTCATAATATAATTATTAAAAATATCATCTTTTGTTTTATCTTTAAAATTATATTCTTGATTTTGATATTTAATTTTACTTAAATCAATCACTTTATTTTCATCATAATTTAAGTTATTAATAACTTTAAATTGGTTTGTTTCACCAAATAACAACATTGATGTATTTAGTGCTTTGATTTTTAGCATTATTTCTTTTGTTTGTTCTTGTTGATTAGTTATTAATTGGTTTAAATCATCATCAGTTAATTTTTGTCATTCGCTATTTTTATATATTTGAATAATATAATCTTTGTTTATTATTGCTAATAAACTAAGTTTATTTATTTCTTTTCAAACAAAGTTTTCAATTTTATTTCTAATAGTTTTCATATCTTTGGCATTCATTTTCAAAGCACTAATATTTAAATCATTTAATGACTTAAAATTATTGATGCTTTCATTAACCGCTAAATGATTACGAATATCTGAAACATAATCTCGTCAATATGATAAAACTGCTTCATAAGTTAATTTTGATAAATCATTATCTGAATTTCACTTTTTATAGTTAATCATATAATTTTTTAAATGTTTTCCTTGTGTTGTATTTCAAAAATCACTAGCATTTTGGTTATTAACTGAATTTAAAAAATATCCATAATTTGAACTTTTATTTTTATCAACATAAATAAATTTGTGTTGATAAAATAGTGTTTGTGTATTTCCGTTTAAATCATTAAAGCGTTTTTGTTGAATAATAAAATGAAATCACCCAGCACTAGTATTAACATCTCCCGTTTTGTTTTTTTCTAATTCGTAACCATTTTCAAATTTAGTCTCTAAATTTTCATTTGATAAATAACGAATAACTTTTTCAATGTTGTCATTATTGTAAAAGTTTTCAAATCCTGCTCCAACTGCACTGGCTTCTGCTAAATAACCAATATCATAATCATTAATACTACTACTTTTTATTAAATTTCCATCTCTATCAAGTGGATCTAACGGAAATGGGGTGTTAGATTGATGGCGAACCCATATTAATTGTTTTTTTGTTCCTGTTTCTTTATTTATTTCTTGATCATAATTGGGGTTTTTAATTGTTTTATTTTCATTACTTGGGTCTTTGATAAATTCACTTGTTAATTTTTCATAATCAATATTTTTTGGCCCTCACCCCATTAATTTTAATTGTAATGATGGAGTAATTGTTTCAATTAAAATTGTTAACTTAAAATTACCACCAACATCTCCCTCAATTTTAGGGTTTGGTCGGTGGATAATTTCAATTTCATATTTATTAACTTTTTCTTTATCATCAAAAGTATATGTGTATAAACCATTAACAGCGTTTAAATTAACCCCATTTATTTTAACAATATCATAATCAGGATCATTGTTATTTTCCTTTGGTTCGATGTATTGAAAAAATGTTGTTGTATGATATTTTATTATTCCTTTATTGTATTTATTTTCTTTTCCTTCACCGTTATTAATAACTTCTTCAATATCATTAATCATTGCAACACCATTTTCATCACTAATTTTTCCTGGTGTTATTAAAATTCGTTCTTGTAATTTACTTTTTCAATATTTTGCACTTAATGAAAAATTGAGTTTTGTTTTAAAAACTCAATTTTCTCATTGTTCTGTTAAATAATTAAAAATATTAAAACTTGTTTTAAGATAATAATTATTATTTTCTGTTATTAAGGCATAATTAGGATTGATAAGTTTTTTTCATTCCATTATGTTTCCTTTTTTTCCTAAAACACTAAATATTTTATTATCTAAGATAGTTTTAATTGCATTTCAATTACTTTCATCTAAAATATTGGTTGATGTATCGCTTTGATAAATAATTGTTTGGTTTAACTCGTTTTCGATTCTATTTTTAGCATTAAAAATATTATAATCACTATCAAAATTTAGTGGTGTTTTAAATTCTCACATTTCATAATTACTACTTTGATTATTATGGATGTTAATTATTGTTTTTATAAAATAACCATTATTGCTTTTTTCTAACTGATAATTTGGGTTTAAAAAGTCAATTCATCCTTGGGTATCATTATTATCATTTAGTGCTTTTTTGATTTTGTTATCCATTTGTGCCTTAATTTGGTTTCAATTATAAAAACTTTGTGGATTATTATTAATATTAGAATAATAATTAATTTCTTTATTTAATTCTCTTGTTAAATTACTTTTCATATCATTAAAACTAAAACTTGTATTAAAAATTAGTTTATTAACTTTTAATCATGTTTTAGCTCATGTATTACTTGAATTTCATCCGTTTTTCGCTCGTGCATAAATTAGAAAATCAACTTTAATTTGATTATTTTCTAATTGATATCTTACATCTGTTCAACCTCACTCTTCATTTTGAGTATAACCTTGATAGTGATAAAAAAGCCGCGATGTTTTTGCCGTGCTACTTATTTGATTTAGATTGATATAGTGATAAGAATTATAATCAACTTTTGCTGCTTTGTTATGATCAACATAACCCTCAAAATCTATTTTAATCTGTTTGTATTTATTTTTAAAATCATTTCAACTACTAGCATAATCTAGTATATTAAAATAATAATATGATGACTCTACTTTTTCTGTATAATCACCACCCCAAGTTCCACCCGTTTCAACATCAATATCATCATTTCAATTAATATTTTTTGTAAAACTTGGTGCTGTTGGATTAAAACTTTTCTTTGCATTTTTACTGATAACTTGTTCTTGTTTTAGAAACAAAAAATTATCATTGATGGATGATTTGACAATAAGTGGTTCACTTACACCAATCAACGATGTTAATAAACATGATAATATAATCTTTTTCACAGGATATAACCTCCTTTCTATTTAAAAAAACAATTTTTATTGAAATATTAAAATATAATATATAATGAAAAGAAATTGTAAAAAAATATGAAATATTAATACGAAACCATAAAAGAAGTATCACAATATATATTTTTTTACACTTGTTCTTATTTTCTTTTCAGTAAATAAAATAAATGTAATAAAACTTATAATCCAAAAAATGTGAAATGAAACTAATAAATAGATAGATAACATTATATAACCTCCTTTCTGTTTTAAAAATATTTTATAAATTGCTTTTAAATATTTTTTATATTAAAATACAAAAAAAGGAAGTTTAATAATGGTAATTATAAATACTTTTTTATGGACGATATTTTTATTATTTTTATATAAATTAGTTCTTTCTTTTTTATCTATTGTAATTAAAAAAGAAAATAAATTAAAAAAGTGAATGAATAACTATCAAATAACATACATTAAAAATGTTTTTCTAACTTTTTTAATGTATTTAACTTTATTTATTTTTTCATTAATACTAAAAGCAACAACAGATAAAGAGGGGGTTGGTTTAAATTTATTATTATATTCAAAAATATCGCCCATTATTCAAATTCCAATTTTTTCATTTTCATTTACTTTAATAAAAATTATTTGATTTTTAAATAAAAATAATTCCAAAGCAAAGAAATTTATTTTATAAAATTTCTTATTTTATATAAAATATAATCTATGAAATAAAAAAGTATTAAATGAATTGGCATAATAACAAATCAAATTAATCATTCACTCGTATTGTAATTTTTAATTAAATATATTGAATTTGTTAAGAAAAAATATATCCCAGTTAAATAATTGCCAATTCGAAAAACAAATATTAAAAATATGAATATTTTTTTCATTTTATTTCAAAGTTGGATATATTAATCCAAACCATAATCCAATTACAAACAAAAATAACACAAAACAACTTATACTAACATATAATATTATTCGACAAGTTTTTTTGTATTTCGTTAACTCAATTTGTTTTTTCATTTTTTGCAATTTAATACCAAGAAACTTTCATAAAGAACCAAACAATCCAATTACGGCAATTGTTCCTATCATTCCGATTATTGTGTTTAACATTATTTACACTTCCTTTCATTTTTTATCTCTTATTTGTGGTAAATAACTTGTAAAGTATTCGTTTCAAAATGCTCATATTTTTGTTTGCATACTTTGTTTTGTTAATAACCAATATGCAAATCCCTCTGCCAATAACTCGTCATCATCACTCAATCCATAATTACTGTTAGCAAATATCTTTAACACTTTTTCTTTGTCTAATTCTGCGAATTTATTTAAGTTATTAATTTTCTGTCCTAAAAATTGCTTTAAATAAAAAATATGATTGATTTTAAATGTTTCTCAATCATAAAAATAAAAGATATGCCCTAATTCATGGATTAAAATATGAAGAAAGTTATTGGTTGTAAATTGTCCTTTGTGTCATTCACTATTTATTATTTTTTCAAACGCACAAGATAAAACCTTTTTGTTTAGTAAAATAGTTTGGTGATTATTTGTTTGTCCTAAGACATTATTATCACCATCAATCACATTTTTAATTTCTATTTTTTTTAAAATTTCATTAATATTTGTTTTATTTCAAATAATAGCAACAAAATTATAAAATAATAAAATAAGTTGTTTTAAATTATCTTGGTATTTTTGACAAATATTATCAAGTAAATTTTGTCAGTAATTTTGTTGTTCTATTTTTAAATAATTTTGTAATTGTTGATAAGTACTAAATTCTGTTTTAAATTTAATTGTTAAATTATTATCTGCTTTGCTTAAAAAAGCATCTGTTAAATTTTTGATTATATCTTTTTTATATTGATTAAAGAAAGTTCCTTTATAACCTCGCTGTTGCATTAAAACAGGGTGGGGCAAGTATATTTTTTCTAAATCAATATTTGTTTTTGAATCAATTTTTAATTTATTATCGGAATTAGGTGGTTGTAAATGTGGGGATTTGTTATTAGCAATATTTCTACAACTAATTAATGTCATTGTGTTTGCACAAAACAAAGAAAATATTACCAACAAACTAAGTATTTTTTTCATCCATTTTTGTATTCCTTTCTATTTTGGCAAAATAAAAAAACAGTAATTTTACTTTAATTTCTGTTTATTTTTAATGTATATTTAATTTTTATTAAGGTAATAATTTTTTATTATTTTTTATCTTTAATTTTTTAATAAAAATATAAATAGAAAATAATGTAATTGTTAATAATATAGCAATTATAATAAAACAAATTCAATTTGTTTTTCTTTTTAAATATTTTTTTTCTTCTAATGATAAGATATCTGTTCCTCAATAACTTATTATTTGTGTTTTAGTTTTTTTAAAGTGAATAAAACAAAAACAATGCAAAACAAAAAATAATAATATTAATGAACTAGTTATTATTATTTCTGTTTGCAAATTTTTTATTGTTCCTATTTTTCAAAAACCTAAATAAAAAATATTTTTATTATTAATATACTGATATTGTAATCATATTAATATAGACAATGTAATTACACCAACTATATAAGAAAAACTGCAAAATCAATTAGCAATAATTTTATATACAATACTTTTCTTATATACACTATATATAAATTCTGGAATAGTATTTTCATCATTTTTTAATCATAATTTATATTTTTTTGCTTGTTTTTTTATCATTGTTAAATTAAAACAACCATATATAAATACAATAAAAAAGATTATTAATAAAAAAATTAATAAAAATGGATAGGGAATTAATTCTATTTCAAGGGATTTAACAATCTTATTAAAGATAAAATTAATATTTGTATTTAATTTAAAAATTTTATTTTTATAATCAATATTATAATATAAAAATAATATGAAAGATAAAAACAAGAATAAAAATAAAGAAAGTAATACTTGAAAAAACGAAATTACTTTAATAAAAATAATTTTATTTTTAATAAATCTAGGAATTGTTTTTTTATTTTCAAAATAATTCATTATTAATTTAACTCCTTTACTTTTTATATTTTTTCTTATTTTCTTGTTGTTTAATTCCACCAGGACAACAAATTTCTAACATATTTTTCTCCCTTTACATTTAATTATTTTTACTATTTTATTCGTTTTCAGTTGTTTTACTAATATTTTCAATATTGTCTGTTTTATTTTGTTTTTTATTTAAACTTTTAAAAGCTGCTTTTATTTCTTGAATTTCTTTATCATCATTTTTTAATAGTTCAGGGTGACACTTTTTATAACTTAATTTAAGATGTTTCCTAACTGAATCAAAATCAAGTACCTCAACTTCAATTTCATCACCAACATCAAAAAAATCTTTAATATCTTTAACAAAATAATCTGAAACTTCACTAATATGGATTAAACCATCAGCTCTTTCTGCTCTACAAAAAGCACCATACGGAGTAATATTTGTTATTTTAACATTAATTTTTTTTCCTTTTTCATACATAAATAAAATATATCTCCTTTTCTAAATTAAATTTTGATAAGTTAATATTTGATACATTTTATCTTTGTTTATTTGCTTCTTTTAATTTTAGTTCCATTTCTAAAATTTCTTTTTTTAAGCGTAAATTTTCATTTTCAAGTGATAAGTCAGGTTGTTTTTCCATTTCTTTTGCTTTCAGAGATTCTAATTCACTTTTTAACTTAGCAATTTCTGCTTTTTGTTCAGGAATATTTTTTTCATAAGCTTTAAGCAAATATTTTGCATCTCTAGTAAGTTTTTCTCTTGATTTAATTTGTTTTAATTTACTTTCATCTTCTTCCAATTCTTTTTCGCGAATTTGAATGCGATATTCGAGAAATGGAATTGCACCTTTTTTATATTTGTCGTATCATTCTCAAACTTGATCTCAGTCTTTTTGATTTATGTTTTCTCTTTTTTGATGTAAATTTCCAATACCATCAACTGGTTTTAATCATGGATATTTAGTAGTTGTTGGAACACTACGACCAAATTTTTCTAATACTCACATGACATTATTTTTGTCATCATCATTTAATCTATCAATACTTAGAGCAACATTGATTGATGTTCCTCCCCCGAGTGCATCAATAATTGCAGCATGAATTTCTCTCAAATGTTCTTTATTTTGCATTTTGGCAACACGTTCTCAGTTGACTTCGCCGCCTAATAATCGTCATAATCCCATCATTTATCACTCCTTTTATTTACATTATACCAAATTTATAATTTTTGCCAGGTGTTTTTTATTTATGACTTTTTCTTTTCTGCTTTTTTGGCAGCTTTTTCATCTCATTTTTTCTGTCGAGTATTTTGGGCTTTACTATGTTTATCAATAGTATCATTAATATTTATTTGTTTCTCATTTATTTTTCGTAATGAATTTCTTAAACTTAAATATTTTTTATTTTTAATTCTTTCTTTTATTGTTGTTCCGTTGGTAATTAATTTATTCAGCATATTCATTTTTGCTTTTTCTGTTGTTGTTTTTATTTTGTTTACTTTTCCTAGTTTTTTATTTAAAAATCCTTCTCTTAATCTACTAGAATCTATTGTATTTCTTTTGTTTTCTTGATTTCCTTTGCTAGCCAATTGTGGGTTAAATCTTTTTCCAATTACCTTAAATGGTGTTGCAATCCCAGTTCCAATTTGGCGGAAAAATCCTTTTGCTCCACCTCCGCGAGCTGCACCAACTAGTTTACTTGTGGCAAGTGTTGTGACCCCAAGTCCAAAGCCCGCTAAACCAACAATCCCAGCTCTTGAACTCATTCCCTCAGTCGCGTGTCAGAAATGACGAAAGTCTAGTGGTTTTTCTTGGCGAGATTGATTGTTTGATGTTTCATTATCACCTCAATCACCAGCACCGCCAGAACCCATCGCGTTCATTGTTTTTTCGCTCATGCTAGAACCACCCATTGCCATTGCTCGTTTGGCTCTTTTGCTTTTGGCAAATCCAAATGCTTTTCCTGCCATTTTAGCAGCTCCCATTGCCATCATTCCACCAGCAACAGTTGATTTCATTGAACTCATTCCCTCACGAACACTAGCTGCTTCACCAATTAAGTTGGCAACAACATCCGAAAACGCCATTACTGCCAAGCCACCACCGCACATAAACAGAATAACAAACAATGATTTTCCAATTCCCTCAATACCTAATCCTGCTAAATTAGTGCTTAAAATTGTTTGGATTGTTGTCATAAAAATAAAATATCCTGTTAAAGTAGCTGTTGATGCTAGAAATTTTGCAATTACCATATCTTTTCAAATAAATGCTCCTTTACCATTGTCAATTGTCATAATAACCATTACTCATGGCGAAATAATAAATAAGAAAAACAATTCGATTATTTTTTGTACCAAAGCAATTCCAATCATAAACATTGCAAATAGCATAAATCACACTCCAAAAACTTCGGCAATCATATTAAAATCACGGATATTGTCAGGATAAGAATAATTGCTTGATATATTATCACCACTACCATCTCAATTCGCGTTTCCAATATTGTATAGATAGTTTGCAATATTTCCATTTTCACCGCCAAATCCCGATGTAATCATTTTGGCAATATTGGCAATTGCAAAATTAGCCAAAAAGAAAAAGATTGGAATTAAAAAGATAAAAACAAACGCTTTACTACCATTTTGTAAAGCAACAATAAATTTTGTTTTTGTTTCGGTAGCATCTTGAAACAAAATTTTAATCATAGTAATTGTAAATATTAAAGAAAATAAACACAAAGCCGTAATGACAAAATATCAAAATGCCATTGGGATATTTTGAAAACTAAATTCTTGTTTTGATCCAAACATTAAATCACCAACCACACCACCTGTTAAATAATTTAAAACGGTATTGAATGATGCGATTAATTGCAATGGCCCTTGTACAAAAATTGATCATATTAGTTTATACAGTGCATTAAGTATCATAATTTTTCACTTCCTTTCATTTTTTTATCAACTATGTTCCAATACTAGGATTATATGTTTTGATAACTTGTAAAATAACATTCATAACAGCAATCATAACCAATATTATAATAATTGCTATAATCGGCCATTTTAAAGCACTTAAATCATTTCCTCTCGCTTCGGGATTATCAGCATTTCGCATTATTGAAATTAAAATAATAATTAATTTTCAAATTGCAAAAACAACCGCTAAACCCATAAATACCCCCAAAACAACATTACTTCATAATATAACAACATCCATTATTTCACTAAAATCTGCTGTGTTGCTTGATTTCATATTTTCGTCCTCCTTTGTTATTTTAAAAATTTACTTTTACTGAATTTTTTTCTTTTTTGATTATAAATATTTTTCTTTTTTTGATAATATTGCTGTTGATTATTAAAGTAATTTTTAATATTGTTTTTCTTAGTCATTTTTTTCTTTCCTTTCGAAAGGTAAGTAAAATAAATGCAATAATAAATCACCAATCATAAAATCACAATCAATTCCAAGGGCAATTAAAAATAAAATAGGGGAAATTAATAGCAACAAAATTCCAATAATAATTGTTAAAGGATATAAAAGTCATTTTCACCAAACTTTTCTCTTATTTTTCATCTTTAATTTTTCCTTTCTATTTGAAATATTGCTATAAATATTTTTTCTAACACATCAACAACAATGCTATTACCAGCTTGTTTATAAAGTTGGGTTTCTGAAACAACTTTGCTTGCTTTATCAAAGTCTTTATTACTAAATCCCATTAATAATCAACATTCTCGTGGAGTTAATACTCGTAAAAAGTATTCTTTTTCATCAATTAAAAAAGATAGTATTTTACTACTATCTTGTTGTTGTCTTTTATTATCAATCATAATTTTATTGACATTACTTGCTGCAATTGTTCCCATATAATTATTTTCTGTTTTTCAAAACCGATTATATGATCCATTAATTAGCAAACCATCTTTTGCTCGTGGTAAAACAATAAAATTACCATAATCCTTAATTGGCAATGCAATTTGTGGTGGTCTCCCGTGTCCTGTTGTAATGGTTGGAATAAGATTATTTTTTGTTATATCATTAAAAATATTAACTTGATTATAATTTCTCAGATTAATCATTAATTTTCCATCATTAAGTTTTTTTATATCATTGGGAATTGCAATAATTCCTGCGTTTCCTCATCGCATTTGTTTTGTTGTAATTGTATAAAAACATTGTTGAATGATTTTAAGTTTATTGTTTTCAATTGCTTTTTTCATTGATTCTTGTCTAATAAAATATTTTTCATTTACATTGTTTTCTAAAATATCTTTTACTAAAAATTTTAAATTACAAGGTTGGGGATATTGAAATTTAAAGTCTTGCTTTAATGTTGAAATCATAAATAATCGTTTTCTATTTTGGGGAATTCCATAATCTTTGGCATTCATTGTAAAATATTGGTTATGATATCCTAATTTATTAATTTGATTTTGTAAATTTTGAAATCCAACAAAAAACTTTTTACTTAATAAATTTGGTACATTTTCCATTAAAAGATATTGCGGTTTTATTGCCATTGTGCTTATTAAATCAACAACTTTGTAAGCCAAACCACTTCGTTTGCCATTTAATCCTTGGCCATTATTATTGGCATTTGATATGTCTTGGCATGGAAATGATCAAGTTATTAAATCAGCATACGGTAAAGTTTCTAATTTAGTAATATCACTTAAATTAGGGGTTTCATAATCATTAAAAATCGCTCGATATGATTTTTCAGCGTATTTATCGTTATCACAAAATGCAATTACTTTGTGGTTAATTCCAATCTTTTCTAATGCTTTTCTTTGACTCCCAATCCCAGCAAATAATTCAATTACTTTAAGCATAATAAACAATCATTCTTCTAATTTTTCTTTTATCTAAAACGATTCATGGATTGGGATACCTATAAGAACAAAAAAATAAAATATTAATATTGTTTTCATTATAAATATTATGAATATATTTACAAAATGGGCAATTAATCATTTCTGCACCTCTTTCTAAAAAACAAGATATTAATTATCTTGTTTTGTGTTATTTTAATTATTTATGTTGTTTTTCTTTTTTATTTTCAATTAGTTCTCAGATTGAACAACTAATATTTCATATAAGTGTTAAACTAAAAATAATATCAAAAATACAAAACATAACATATGCAACAAAACCCAAACCATCATTTATTCATTCTCTACACAAAATTAAAAATGTAGTTGTTAAAACACACATTATAATTGATAAGCAATTAAAAAATAATCTTAATTTATTAATTTCTTTAAAAAGTTTTTTCACATTAAATCATTCCTTTCTTAATTATTTATAATTTCGTCTAAAATTGTTTTTATCTTTTTAATTTTTGTATTTATTTTTTCTAGATCTTTCTGGTCAAAATCACTATTTTTAATTTCGCTTAATAAATTTAAAGCACTATTTAAGTTGTTTATTTGTTTTTCTAACAACTTAATTACTTGTTGTTTTTGTTCGTCTGTAAAATCATTTTCTTTTTGACATAGTAAAATTTGATATTCGCAATTATTTAGTTCAGACATTTTAATAAATTTTTCTGCTTGCGTTTGTTTTAGTTCTGTTTGATATTCTTCTTCATTTTCATAATCATTTTTACTATTTTCAATTTCTTTAATTACTTCATCATATTCTTTAATTTCTGCTGTAATTTCTTGTTTTAATTTTTCATAGTAAAAAACATCTTTGATTAGTGGTTCTTTTGGTTTGGCTGGTGGTAAGTGTGGTTTGTTATTTGCAATATTACCACAACTAATCAAATTCACTGTGTTTGTACACGATAACAAAAATATTGATAACAAACTAATTATTTTTTTCATATTTGTTGTATCCTAAATAAAAACCATTATCTCAATAATTGGGATTATCAATATTTTCTAAATCTTCTATTAATTGTTTTAATTCTTCTGATGTTAATTTTTGTTGTTGTATTTTATTATTTTTATAATAATTATCATATTTATTTAATAAATCATTATTAGCATCATTTTTGTTTTGCGAATTAAACTGTTTTTTGTTTTCTTGTTTTAATTTTTCAAAAGATAAAATTAAATTTTTTCCCACAATATTACCACTTTTATTATTAATGCTACTATTGACTACATATTTTTTATTTTCATCAATTTTTAAACTAAAATAATTTTGATAACTTGATAAACCTAAACAATTTTTATCCAAAACAACACAATCTTTTTGTTTGTTTATTAAAATATGTGTTTTATTATTTATTTCTTGTGAAATTAAATTTTGGTTTAAATAAATTTTTTTTATCATATTTAATTACTTCACTTTATTTTTTTTACATTTTTGGCATTTATAAAATTTATTCATCGTTAATCATTCTGAATTTAAAATAGTGAACTCTTGTTCACATCTAATACAGTCAATAATTATATTTCCATTTAATCTTGCTTTGGGTTTTGAATAATCTTTTTTTATGATAATCACCTCGCTTTTTTTGCTTTTAATTTTATTTTTCCTAAAATTAATATCCAATAGTAGTTTAAAAATAATTAATTAAACCATAGAACCACTTCTTAACGAAGTGGTTCTATATTTTTGTCTGGCTCTTTTTTTCAATTAATATCAGATAAATGATTTACCATTGTATAACCAAATTTATCTTCAACATAATTTTCTATAATTTCATTTCACGATTTTTCTTTTAATTCTTTAAACTTTCTTTTTCTAAATATGCTTTAATTTGTTCTTTTTCAATAGTAATATTTGTTAAATCTTTAATTATATTTTGCAATGTTTTTTTCATTATTTGCCCTCCCATCCATTAGCTTTAAATGTTTCTTCTTTATTTACAAAAAAGATAATACAATATTCTTGATCTTTTAAAGATTTATCAAATAATCAATATTTATTTTCTAGCATCCATCCTAATTCTTTAAATAATCAACTTGGAAAATCTTTTGGAATTGTTGTGTCAAGTATTCATCTTTTTAAATCTTTTACTTTTACTCTATGGAAACCATCAAAGATTAATTTGTAATGGTGTTCTATTTCGGAATGTTGTAATTCTATGTGAGATTGATAATAACAATCACAATCAACAATTTCCATATCAACTGTTAATAAACCTTTCGGAGACACTACAAAATTAGCATTTCCTAAACCAATACTCATATTTTGTTGTAAAACTTTTTGTAAACTATCTTCTTTCATAATTTCAATAGTTTTAATAAAATTATCTTTTGTTTGCATATCAGCAAAAACTTTTTTTGTTTCAAATACCATTATTCTTCTACTTTGCTTTCTAACTTACTTGGTAAATCATTAATATCTTTAATTAGACAATATTTATGATTATTGCTTTCACAATATTCTAAGTGCATTTCAATTGTTATTTCATCAGTTTGTAAACTTTCTCAATCATAAGTAATTCCATCTTCTTCACAAAGTAAATAAAAATCTTCTTTAAATAATTGATGTTGTTTAGTTTCAAATTTATACTGATTAATTTCAAATTCTTTATCTTGTTGAAATTGGTCATACATTCTTTTAAATTGTTTTTTATGTTCTTTATCTTTTTTAGCAAGTTCTTTTTTAAGTTTTTCGTTTTCTTCTTGTAGTTTGTTAAATTTAATTGATTCTGTTATATTCATTTTCTTCCTCCTTTTTAAAATCAATCACCACATAAACATTGTTGTCTTCTATCACATTTACATTTAAAATCTCTCTTTCATATTCTTTAATATCCTTAATTGGTAAATTGTTTAAATAATTATTAAGTGTTTGATTTAATTGTTCTTCATTTTTATAATCATAAACTCTTTTAAAATATCTAAATATTTCATCTCAACTTAAATATTTAGATAATATGATTCATTCTTTATATTGCTTTTTATCAAACATATTAAATTTTCGCCAAATTTTCTAATATTTCACAACATTTTAAATAACTAATCGATCATCTAAAAACTTAAATAAAAAACAAAATAAAATAAGAGTCACAAACAAACATATTTATCTATTTTTTCTTTTTAAAAATATATGGGTTTTTTGCAAAAATACAATAAACATTTGTGCATCATAAATGTTTATTATCACCATCTATTTTTGATCTACATTTAGGACAAATTTTCCTCATTATTTTTATCTCCTTTATTTTTTATTTATCAAAAATAAAAAACCAACTAATTTTAATAAATAGTTGGTTTAATTTTTTTATCGTATTTGATTTAAAATATTTTCAATATTATTAACTTTATCAATTAAAGCTTCCATAATTTGTTCTAAATTGCTTAAATTGTTTTCTGTTGTTGTTTTAATTTCGTTAATTAAATCGCTAATTGTATTTTTGATATTATTTTCAACCATATAATTTCTCCTTTCTAATTTTTAATATTAATAATTCATCATTTATTTTTCTTAAAAATTAATTTTTTAATAATTTGATGGTTATTTTTGCATTGTAAAGTCAAAAATCAAAGATTATAACTTATTTTTTGTTTGTTAATAAATTCTAATCTTGCTAAACAATGTCGAGTATACTTTTTACAATATCAATCACCTTTTTTATTTTTGGTTAATTTTGTAAAGTACTCATTAATATAACACTGACATTTATTAATTAATACTGTCTTATTTGCTAATTTAATTTTTAACTCTTTTCAACAGAGTTCTTTTAAACACACTTTCAAATCCTCCTTATAAATAGTAAGATTTCTAAAATTTTTTTATTGTGGAACACTTACTCTTTAACCATTGCAGGTTAAAGATTTATCCCCAAACCACGATAACTCTTTTATATTGCCTAAAAGAATTGCCTCCATTATGTCGTAGCGGTACGGCCACCCCTGCTGTATTGTTTATCCTCGCTTGCTTGGTTTTACGACATTCCAAGTAGGGGAGTTTTATTTAGTTGGTTTTGCTGTTATTTTTTTAAACTAAGCAAGGTTAACGACAATTTTAACCTAATTAAAAAAGATAGAATTTTATATCTATCTTTTTCTTATTTTTTGAAAATTTTATACCAAACGATAACTTTACGCGGTCTAACAAAGATATCACTTACAAATATAATAATTTGTTAAATCAAGATTTTGATAATTATAAATTACATGAAGTTGTTGTCAGTGATTTAACTTATGTTTGAATTAATAATCAATGATATTATGTATGTTTATTGATTGATTTGTTTAATCGTGAAATTATTAGCTATGATATTAGTTCTCATAAAGATGCAAAATTAGTTGAGAGTACTTTTAACAAACTTAATTTTTCTTTAGAAAATATTAAAATATTTCATACTGACCAAGGAAGTGAATTTAACAATAGTACTATTTATAAACTTTTGACTAAGAACAATGTACAAAAATCTTATAGTAAACCTGGATATCCTTATGACAATGCAGTAGCTGAATCTACTTATAAAATTTTAAAAACTGAATTAGTCAAAAATAAAAAATTTAAAAGTATTGAAGAATTTAAATTAGAATTATTTGATTATGTTAATTGATATAATAATACTCGTATTCATAGCAAATTAAATTATTTATCACCAATCCAATATAAAAATCTTTACTCTATATAAAATTTGTCCAAAAAACCCTTGCCATTCCAAAACCCAAAGTTGAAAGAATGAATAGAGATATTAGAGAATATTTACCAAAAGGAACAGATTTTAACAATATTACTCAAAAAGAAATTAATAAAATTATGAAAATTATTAATGAAAAACCACGACCGAGCTTAGGCTGATTATCCTCCAAAGAGGTATTTTTACAAAATATTTAATAGTTTAACTTTTAATTTTAGATTTTTAACAAAAATCATTTTTCGTGGTGCTGAAATAACTACATAATTTAAAAAAATTATTTTTTTCAAAAAAGTATTGCAATTTTTAATAAAAGATATACTATTGGATTAATAAGGGTTAAAAATCCTACTTGCATCTTTACTTTACACATTTCATTTATTTCCTTCCTACATTGTATTATTTTAAAATAATAACATAATCAATTGGAATACAATTAAAGTCAATCATTAAATTATATGGTTTTAAATAGTCTTTACTATGTGTAATATGTTCCAATTTAATAATAAAAAACATAAAAACAAGGAGTAATTCCTTGTTTTTATGTTTTTTTAAAATCAGGGGTCAAACGGAACATCAAGTCCAAATCAACCATTAATTAAATCGTGAACTGCTTCTAAGTTAAAGTACAACATAACAATTGCTACTACTGCAACAATTAAAATAGTCAAGATAACAATTAACACTATTGCTCATATTGGTAATCTTCGTTTTTGTGAATCTTCTTCATATCCCTCAAGATTTGAATTATTCATTGTTTGATTAAGATTATTACCTTGTGCAAACGGCATTTTAACTGGATCAATTTTCCCCAAGACCGCATTATTTGGATTAAATTCTGAGGTTGGATTAAAATCAGATGGCGAATTAAAACTAGGCGCAGCATTAAAGTCTGGCGTTGGTCCAAAACTTTGTCCTTGATCATTAAAATCATTTGTTGACCCAAAATTTGGATTTAATTGTCCGAAATTATTTTCAGTATTAAAACCTGGAGCTGAACCAAAGTCATTATTGTTATTTTTTGAAAATGGTGCAATATCATCATCAAAATCGTCATCGAAACCACCAAAATCACCGCTGTTTTTATGATGTTGCTTCATTAAATCTGGATTCATAATTGCGAAATGAGAACCATCATCGTGCCCTTGTTTTCCTACTCCTGAATGATTAGCTTCCTGAGGCGTTTGTTGTGGCATTGGTGGATATTGCTGTGTTAAATCTGGTCCTGCCAATGGCGGATATCCCATTATCATTCCTGAAAATTGCGGTACTTGTGGATATCACATCATCCCTGGAAATTGCGGTACTTGTGAATACCCCATCATCCCCGGATATTGTGGCATCATTCCATACTGATTCATTCCCAAATTAGGATTATTATTCACAACTGGCATTACATATGGTTGATATATGATTGGTTGATAAATTGGTTTGTTATATTGTGCTTGCAATGTTGTTCCATTAATTCCTAATGATTGTGAAATATATGATGGATTAAAAGCCGGATTAGGCCCCGATTTAAAACCATCTTTGTCTAATGGAACCTTAATTGGCTTTGACAATGGTGTTAACGGAGGTATTTGATTAAATAAACTATCACTAGGTGTACTATTGTTAGGACAAAAAGAAATCGAATGATTGTCTGTTTCTTCAGTAGTTTTTATTCCACTATTATTCATGTGATACCCCCCACTTTAATATACCCACTTTGTTTGATAAGTATATTATACTATAAATTTGCAAAAAAATAAATAAAATTATTGTCAAAAATAAAAGAAAAGTATATAATTATTATATTTTATTTTTATCTTGACGGGTTTTATTTCGTAAATATTCTTGATCCCTTTTATTTACTTCATTAAAAATACTATGACGGTTTTTATGCCAGAATACATATAAAATAATACCCACAATACACCCCGAAATTAAGTCATTAAAACCCAACATAAGGAAATAATAAATATTATTTTTTGTTGTTCCATCAGCTAAACCACGAACAATAAAGGCTCCCACTAACATCAAAATTGGCAATACAATAAGCGTTCGGAACGCAGAACATAATGCTGCCTTTCGAGCATTATTCATCCCCTGAAATAACGAAACACCCATAAAAGAAATAGCAGCACACGGATAACTCATTAGCATTAACACTGATGTTCACCGATATTGCTCAACTAGCGATGATGGAAAAGCAAAAGTCATTAATAATTGTGGTCCAATACCAATAAATAATAAAAGCACAAAAAACAATCAACTTCCAATGATAATTAATCCATATCAACAGGTTTGGTACATCCGCAAGTATTTCTTTGCCCCATAATTATATCCAATAATTGTTTTAATTCCTTGCGCAATCCCTAACGCAATTGCTGTAAAAAAAGCAACTCATGGCGTCATTGCACTATTAAATAACTGGAAGGCTGATAAACCACTTCTTTGTTTTTCATCAAATTGTCCCGGCAAATATGACATAATTGTTGATGATAAAATAGAAACCAAAACAATACCTAAATTATTAATAAATGATGAAAATCCTAATCGAAAAATTTCTTTTACAGTTGATTTTCGAAAATAAAACAAGTCTTTTCAATAAAATCGTAAATATGGATCGTTGTTTCAATAAATACAAATTAGTGAAACAACAATAATAAAAATTCATGAAATAATAGTATCAAAGACTGTTCCTTCTAACAACAAATTAGCATACTTAACTAATATAATTGAAGAACAAACATTAACTAAAATCGATCCAATCGTAATATAAACTGCAATCCGTCCCTTCCCATCAGTACGTAATAAAGTTAATAGTAAATAACTAACAAACATTAAAGGGCTTGCTAGTAACATTGGAAAGACATAACGTCAAGTCAAATCTTGTGTAATTCATGACCCTTTTTTACTTAATTGAATAAAAATCATAATATTATCTCATTTAGGAAAGACTAAACAGAAGACAAAAAATACCGCAACAATTGAAAATAAAATTGTAATTGTTAAGGCATTTCCCGCTAAAGATTGCGTTTGTTGTTTATTATTTTGTCCATACTTAATTGCAAAAGTAATTGATGTTCCAATTGCAATTAAAACAGCAAAAGATAGAAGGAGGTTATAAATTTGACCTGAAAAATGGGTTGCTAAATTAACAAAAATCTTTGCCCCTTCATAAGTTAAAACGCCATTATTGTTGTTAATATTTTCTTTATATCAATCTAAATATGGTTGATAATGAAAAACATTAGGAGTTACAAACGTTAAAGCAATTAGTTTATCTAAAATCGGATAGGAAGCTGAGATTGCCATCACAAAAACAGTTGGCAATGAAAAAACAAAAATTATTTTTCATAAATTATCATAACGCAACTTAATCTCATTTTTTGAAAAAACATTATTGTTCATTAACAGCTGTTCCCTTCTGTAAATTCCTTTACTATTAATTTTATCGTATTTTCAAAAACATTACTAGAAAAAATAAAGTGATATTAAATCATTTTTTATTTAATATCACTTTCTAACGAAATTTTATCAACAACATTATCTTGTAAATTATTACGATTTTGTTGTTCAAAATCATCGGGATGATCAATTAATTTTGTTTTATTTTTCCGTCAAATTGAGATTAACATTGGACCAATAATAAAAGCACAAATTAAATCGTTTAATCCAATTAGGATAAAGTAATCAATATTGTTGCCAGTTAATAAACTAATCCCATAACCAATAAATGATAATGGAACCATAACAATTAATGAACGTAACATTGAACAAATTAGAGTTTGTGTTGATTTTCCAATCGCTGAATATAGGGCCATTGAAGTATAAGTTACTGATGCAAAAATATAAGTTGAAAATGCCAAAACAGTATATCAACGATAATGGCTAACGAGTTCTTGCGGAAAGTTATAAATTAACATCATTTTATCAGCAAATACTAAAATTAGTAGAAAAACAAAAGTAAACCATGCTAATTCCAGAATTGCAACTCTAAAAATAATTCGTTCAATTCGTTTATATTTTTTTGCCCCAAAAGCATAAGCACAAATAGCGGTTGCCCCTTGAGCCAAACCAACACCAGCTGAAGTGAAAATAACAATAAACGGCGAAACGGTTGAGTAGACTAACTGACAAATATAAATTCCAGCTGAAGTTGCCGATACTTTTTGACCATTAACAGTAATTAAAACATCATCTTGACCTGGCAAATGCACTACTAAAATCGTTGAGATTAAAACTTGAATTGCCATAGCAAAATTAAGAAAGAAGGCACCAATTCCAATTGGAAATGACCGTTTAATAATTTCGCGAGATCACAACATTTCCTTTCAACTAAATTTACAATATGAATTCTTCGAAAAAAAAATAACACAAGCAGAAAATACAATATTAAAAATCCATGCCATCATACTTCCCATCATTACCCCTGACATTTGCAAATGTGCTAATTTTGCAAAAATAAACGAAAATAAAACATTAATCGGAATTGAAATAATTTGCATTATTAAAACAATAAATACTTTCCCCTCTGTTCGAAGAAAAGTTGGTAAAGCAAATGATAAAAACAACAGTGGCGCACAGAAAATGAACACTCGTGAATATTCTCACGATAAAGTAATATAGCGACTTTGCGCTAAACCTGACATTCCCCCATTCATTTGAACTTTTACTAATAATGCTCCAAAATGTTCATTCATCAAAAAGAATAATACTAAGGCAACAAGAATTGATAAAACAATTTGTAAACCAACCATGTTCCCAACAATTCGTCGCATTTGAGCAATATTACGTCGCCCATATTCCATTGAAAAGACAATTGATGCTCCAACACCAAATAATGCTGCAAAAGCAAATAAAGTATAAAATGCAGTCATTGTATAACCAGTTGTAATATTTACTAAATTATTTGCTGTATGCTCATCAATATTAAAACGCTTCATAATATCTGAGCTTGTAAAATTTTGGGCCATATTTTTATCAATAATATTATATAACCCTTGAATAAGCATAATTAAAACCATTGGACCACAAAAATACCAAATTGCAGATCATGGTTTAGCATAACGTAACTTATGTTCACGTTTTGTCATTATTAATTTTTCTTCCATTATGTTTCCTCATTGTTCTTTCTATTTTTATAAGTAAAATCTAATTTAACTATTAATAATAAATTAGATTTTTACAATTGGGCTAATCATCTGTTGTTGAGATTGTTAGTTAATATATATCCTAAATATAATACCTAGTTGATTACAATACGCTTGATAAAACGGTTTTAATGTGTTCAACTGGCGCTACTTTTCGTCATTCTTCAATAATTACAAAATCATTGTTTAACAAAAAAGTACTACGTTCAATCCCCATATAAACATTATTAAACATTTTCTTTTGTTTTAAGACATTAAACATTTTACATAGTTTCTCATCAACATCACAAATCATCGGAAATTCAACAGCATGATCTTTTTGGAATTTGGTTTGTTTTTTTAAATTATCCCGGCTAATACCAATAACATTATAACCTGCCGTTAAGAATTTTTGATAATAACGATTATAAGCAACCGTTTCTAACGTACAACCCGTTGTTGCTGCTTTTGGAAAAAAATAAAAGATATAACCCTTTTCTTTTTGAAAATCAGAAATTAGATGTTCCTTTCCATCAGTAAATAAAAATTTTTCTTGCTTTAAATTCATTTAAGATATCCTCCCCACCCATTACTACTATAATATAAAAGACAATAATAATTGATTACTGTCTTTTAAAAAGTTCTATTAAATATTTTGTTACTTCTAATTTATTTTTTAAAATATTAAATGATAGTTTTAAATCTAAAAATATCAAATATAACGAAATTTCAGTGATATCAAACTTATATTCTAATTCACAAATCTCTTTTTCAATATTTTTTATTTGGTCGGTAATATTTTCATAATCATCAACAACGGCACTATTATTTAAACTCGCTCGTTCTTGTAATTCACTAAGATCTAAATTGACATCTTGAACTGTTAACATTAGTTCATTTAGTGATTGCTCAATTTTTTCTTCGCGTAAGGACATTTGTTCCTCTTTTTTTCCATATTATTCTCCCCCTACTTTACAAGTATAATATATCATAAAAAAAGAATAAAATGAAAAAAGGTTCTTTAAAATTACTTTAGTAATTAATTACTAAACCTTTAAAACGAGTAACAGAATTAATAGTTTCACGAATGCCCTGCACTCCTTGTCCTGAATCATGAATTCCTAAAAATGGGAATGAATCAGGGCCACGTTGTGTTCGACCATTAATATTAACAGTTCCTGTTTCTAATTCACCAGCAATTTTAAAAGCAATATTAATATCATTAGTAAAAATACATGCTTGTAATTTAAAGTTTGATTTATTTGCTAGCATAATCATTTCTTCAACATTTTTACAACGAATAATTGGCAAAACAGGTCCGAATGGTTCTTCTCAAGCTAATCGCATATCTGCTGTAACATAGTCAATTAAAGTTGCACTAAGTAAATTATCTTTTCGATGATTTCCAACAACTAAAGTTGCTTTTTTGGCCAAAGCATCATCAATTAATCCTTGAACAAATTCAGCAGCCTTAATATCAATTACTGGAATAATTGCCTTGTTTTCTAATGGTGAACCCATCTCTAACTTACTGACTTCTGTTTTTAATAAGGCAACTAATTCATCAGCAATTGCTTCATCAACTAAAACACGCTTAATTGCTGTACAACGCTGCCCCGAATAAGAATAAGCCCCTCCAATAATTTCTTTCACTGTTTTAGTTAAATCAGCATCTTTTAATACTAAGGCCGGGTCTTTTCCACCTAATTCTAAAACTAAATCTTTCCCATGTCCTAATTTACGAATGTGATTCCCAACAGCAACTGAGCCAGTAAAAGAAATTACATCAATTTCTGGATTTAAAACTAATAAGTCCCCAATATCACGGCCGCGGCCCGTTACAACATTAATAACTCCTTTCGGAAAACCAACTTCATGTGCTAACTTTGCCATATATAATCCAGTTAAACTGCCATTTGTTGCTGGTTTAAAAACCACACTATTTCCAACAATTAAACTTGGAGCAATTTTAGCAATACTTAAGTTAACAGGATAATTAAATGGTGAAATTGCTAAGACTACGCCCTTAGGAACACGTGAAAAAATTCCAAGTTTATTTTTGACATTTCAACCATCTCCAGTTAAAGTTTCTGGAAAAACTCGTTTTGCTTCTTCAATTGTATAATCAATATATTCAATACTTCGTTCAACTTCAACTTGACCATCTTTCAAACTTTTCCCAACTTCATAAGCCATAATTTTTGCCAACTCTGTTTTATGAATTAACAATAATTCTGCTCATTTTCGTAAGTAAATAATTCGTTCAAACAAAGTTAATTTTGCTCATTTTTTTTGTGCTTGTCGTGCTGTCTGAAAAGCCTTATTAATTTCTTTTTCTTTTAAAGCTGGAACACGACCATAAGGTTTATTATCAATTGGTGAAATTATTTCTAACCAATCACCATTATTTATTAATTCGCCATCAATTAATGCATTTAATTCTAAGTTCATTTTTCACTGCCTCTTTTCTTTTCATATCATTCTACTTCTATTTTATGCTTTTTTAAAATTATTAAAAGTTAATTTCATCATTTAACCGATTGTTTTTAATAAAATTGGCTAATTCTGTTAAAGCCCGATCAGTATATGCTAAGTATTTATCGGCCTTTGCTTTAAAATGCTGTTCAAGACTAGGCACGATCCCAAAGTTAGCTTTCATTGGTTGAAAATTAGTTGGTGAAGCATTAATAATATACTTAACTAATGCACCCATCATTGTTTCGGGAGGAAAAGTTAACATTGCTTTGTTGTTTAAAAAATTCGCAATATTAAGAGCACTAATAATCCCAGTTGCCGCTGATTCAACGTAACCTTCAACCCCTGTAATCTGACCAACAAAAAAAATATTTTGCTGTGATTTTAATTGTAAAAATTGATTCAATAACACTGGTGAATTAATAAAATTATTTTTATGAATAACACCATAGCGAACAATATTAGCATTTTCTAATCCCGGAACCATTGCAAAAAGACGTTTTTGTTCTGAAAATTTTAAATTAGTTTGAAATCCTACGACATTATATAAAGTATCAACTGCATCATCTTGGCGTAATTGGATTACAGCATATGGTCGTTCGCCATTTGGTTTTTCTAAACCAACTGGTTTTAATGGTCCAAACAATAATGATTTAACTCCCCGCTTTGCCATCACTTCGATTGGCATACATCCTTCAAAATAAATTTCTTTTTCAAATTCACGCAAAGCAACTGTTTCAGCCGTAATTAATTCTTGCACTCACATTTCAAATTCTGTTTTTGTCATGGGACAATTAATATAATCTTTACTTTCACCTTTATCATAGCGTGACTTATAATAAACCTTCTGAAAATCAATACTTTCTTTTGTAATAACTGGTTCTGCTGCATCATAAAAATAAAAGTATTCTCTTCCTAGTAACTGTTGAATCTCATTTTGTAAACTTGTTGTTGTTAATGGTCCTGACGCAATTAAGGTAATTGCTGTTAAATCAATCTTTGTAACTTCTTGATCAATTATGGTTATATTAGGATGTTTTGTTAAACAACCTGTAATATAATCTGAAAATTGTTGACGGTCAACCGCTAAAGCGCCACCGGCAGGAACCCGACTAGCATAAGCGGCTTTGATAATTAATGAATCAAAAGCTAACATTTCTTGTTTTAATAAGCCAACACCATTTGTTAAACTATCACTTCGTAACGAATTTGAACAAACTAATTCAGCAAAAGTATCTTGTTTTTGAACAGGGTTTTTATTAATCCGTTTACTTTCATATAAGTTAACTTGAAGTCCTCTTCTTGCCAACTGATAAGCTGCTTCAGTCCCAGCCAAACCATCACCAATAATATTAATTTTTTGTTTTGCCATCGTTTACTTTTTCTTTTACTTGTTCATATTGCTCTAAATATTTTGCATATTTTTCTTGTTCAATTTGGATTTTTGCTGAACTTGCTTTTGTTAAAAAGTCCTGATTATGCAAAAGATTTTTACTACGAATAAGTTCTTGTTCTAAACGTTTTAATTCAACTGTCATTTTTGTTTGTTCTGTTGTTAAATAAATAATATCATTAGCAACTACTTCTAAAATCATATTTGTTAATGGAATTGTAACATATGTTTGTTGATCATCTTTTTCTTTTAAAATCCCTTTAATTTCACTATTTACCATTTTCACAATAAAATCATTAATTAATGGAATTATCGTCGCATTAATTTTCGTTTTGTCAGTTCCTAAATCTAATCAAATTTCAATTAATTGATACTTTTTAATTTGATAATTACTACGTAATTCTCGTATTGCAGCAATAATTTCTGTTACTAAATTTAAATATTCAACATCATAATTAAAATTAGTTGTCGGATATGCTTCTACCATAATTGATGCTTTTAAATTTAATTTTTGATAAATTTCTTCTGTTACAAATGGAATAAAGGGGTGTGACATCACTAAAATTTGTTTTAAAACATAAAATAATGTTTGCATTGTTGTTGCTCTAATTGTTTGATTATCACTTTGTAAATTAACTTTTGTCAACTCAATATATCATGAACAAAACTTATTTCAAACAAAATCATATAAATCCTTACCAACTAAAACAAACTCATATCTTTCCATATTAACTTTAACTTTGTTAATTGTTTTTGTTAACTCTGTTAAAATTCATTGGTCAATCGCATTTTCTTGATGCTTAATTAATAATTTTCTAATTTCTTGATCAAAATTTATTAATGGTTTAAAATCACTTGATAAATTCATTTCAAGATAACGTGCAGCATTTCATAACTTGTTAATAAAATTTCAAGCACCATTAATTTTTTCTTGCGAATATCGTAAATCTTGCCCAGGAGCACTATTTGTAACTAAAAAGTAGCGTAAGGCATCAGCACCATAATCATTAATAACATCCATTGGATTAATCCCGTTTCCTAATGATTTACTCATTTTACGGCCTTCTTCATCACGAATTAAACCATGAATTAAAACATCATTAAAAGGTTTCTTATTAGTAAATTCTAATGCATCAAACATCATTCTTGAAACTCAAAAGAAAATAATATCATAACCGGTTACTAAAACACTGGTTGGAAAATAACGTTGAAATAATGTTTCATCTCAAGTTCACCCTAATGTTGTCATTGGTCATAATGCTGATGAAAATCATGTATCTAAGACATCTTCATCTTGTAATCAATTATTTGTATTATCTGGTGGAGTTAATCCAACATGAATTTTAGTAGGGTCATTTTTCATATATCATGCTGGGATTTGATGCCCTCATCATAGTTGCCGTGAAATACATCAATCTTGAATCTTTTCCATTCAATTAATTAATGCTGTATTAAACCGTGGCGGATAAAATTTAATTTGATTATTTGTTTCTTGAAATTTAATAATTTTTTTAGCAAAATAATCCATTTTAACAAATCATTGGTCAGATAAATATGGTTCAACAATTGCACCACTTCGTTCTGAAAAACCAACTTGATGAAGGTGTTCCTTTATTTCAACTACTAAATTTTGTTTTGTTAAAGCAACTACTAAATTTTGTCGCGCAACAAAGCGATCCTGATTGACATATTTTCCTGCCATCTCGTTCATTGTTCCATCAGTATTCATACAAATTGGCATTGCTAAATTATGACGTAACGCAATTTCAAAATCATTGGCATCATGTGCTGGCGTACATTTCATTGCTCCTGTCCCAAATTCCTGATCAACATAATCATCACAAAGAACAGGAATTAATTCACCATTGGCAGGGTTAATAACTTTTTTATTTCAATATTGACGATAACGTTCATCATTTGGATTAACAACGACACATTGATCAGCAAACATTGTTTCTGGACGCGTTGTAGCAATTGTCAAATATTCACTAGTACTATTTTCTAAAAAATATTTAAAATAATACATTTTCCCTTGTTGTTCTTGGTATAAAACTTCAATATTTGATAACGCTGTTTTTTGGACTGGATCTCACGAAATAATTCGCTTCCCACGATAAATTAATCCTTTCTGATATAAATCAATAAAAACTTTTTGAACTGCGGCTGATAAATTATCGTTTAAAGTAAATTGCTCGCGCGAATAATCTAACGCTAAACCCAATTTGCTTCATTGTTCACGAATAACTTCCGCATATTCTTCTTTTCATTCTCAAACTTGTTCAATGAATTTTTCACGCCCCAAATCATGACGTAAAACATTATTTGTTATTCGTAACCGTTCTTCAACTTTTGCCTGTGTTGCAATCCCAGCATGATCCATTCCTGGTAAATATAAAGTATCAAATCCCATTAACTTTTTATAACGAATAATTAAATCCTGTAAAGTTGTATCTCACGCATGGCCTAAATGTAACTTTCCAGTTACATTTGGCGGTGGAATAACAATACTAAAACTTGGTTTATTACTTTTAACGTCTGCGGTAAAATATCCGGCATCTTTCCAAAATTGATATTTTCCTTTTTCAACAAGATTATGATCATATTTTTTGTTTAATTCCCTTGCCATTAAATCTCCTATCTAAATAAAAACTCCTATTATTTTAACAAAATAATAGGAGCAATTATTATTTAATAATTACGGTACCATCCTTTTTTAATAAGTGCAAACTTATTATCTTAATTAAAATATCAAGTTAAAATATTAGTAACCTTCATTAAATAAATAGATTAATTTCTCATCGCCAATTAACTCTCTGAACTATTTTTTTAATTACTCCTCTAATATTTATGGTCTTATTATAATTCTTTTTTTATTAATTGCAACAATTTTTGTGGTTTTGTCCTAAATATGTGATTATTGATTATTGGAATGGCAACACTTTTTAGGACACTTTTTATGTAGACTTCTGATTTCTAAATTCAACTGGAGTTAAGTAATTCAAACTACCATGAATTCGAATATTGTTGTATCAATTAATGAAATTAAATAGTTCCAACTTTAATTGTTCTAAATTTTTAAATTTTCGACCATTAATAAATTCAGTTTTAAAAGCTTTATAGGTTGTTTCAGCTACTGCGTTATCGTAAGGGCAACCTTTTGCACTTAATGATCTTTTAATCTTAAATGTTAATAAAATTTCTTCAATAATTTTATTTTTAAATTCATTACCACGATCTGTATGAAACAACCTAATTTGATTTAGTGGTCATGTTATTTTATAAAATGCCTGCTGAACTAGTTCAGCAGTTTTATTTGTTCCAGCGCTATAGCCAATTACTTCACGGTTAAATAAATCAATTAGTAAGCAAATATAATGTCATTTTGAACCAACTTGAACATAGGTTAAATCGCTCACAATAACTTCATTTTGTCTTTTATTACTAAACTCACGATTTAGAATATTACTAATTTGATCATTATTTACAGGAGATTTATGATTGCGATATTTTAATTTAGTATATTTTGATACTAAATTATTTATTGCCATAATTCTTCTAATTTTTCGTCGAGATAAAATAATGTTCTTTCTTGCTAAAATAATTTTAATTTTTCTAGCACCATAAACTTTATAGCTTTCTTTAAATGCACTGATAACTTCATTTTCATAAATATTAATTTCAGTTTTAGTGTTCTTATTAATTTGATAATAATACTTTGATTTTGCTATCTTTAATATTTGACACATTTTCCTCACTGAATATTTGTCTTTATTGTTAGTAATTAATATTACTTTTTGCCGATTATCAGTGCTGCTTGCTTTAAAATATCATTTTCCATTCGTAATTGTTTGTTTTCTTTTCGCAACTGAATAAGTTCATTTTCTTCAACAGAGCGATTGTCTTTAGCTTTAAAAGAACCAGAATTCTCAAATTTTTTTACTCATTGATAAAGAACTGCCTTTGAAATTTTATATTCGTTAACAATTTCAATATTACTTTTACCATTTTTATATAACATTACGATTTGTTTCTTGAATTCATCGGTGTACTGGTTTTTTGCCATTTTTATATTCCTGCTTTCCTAATAATTTTAGCTTATTTTTTTACAGTCTACATAAATATGGTCCAAGTTATTGTAACCTATCCAAATTCTAATTTAAATTCTTCAATACTTTTAAATTTTTTATTTTTGACTAATTCAGTTTTTAAAATTACATGAAATAATTCAATAACAGTATTATCTAAGCAATTGCCGACCCTGTACATACTAATCAAAACTGGAATTTTATTAGATAATTTCATAATATATTTTCCTTTCTAATTTTAAAATAATTAATAAATAAAATTTATAATTTTGCATAAAACTTAATATAATCTAATTTTAATTCTATACCATTGGTATTACGTCCCTTAAAATATGCTTTTCATTGTCATTTAATACTATCATCATCGCATCATAAAGTTAATGTAATTGCTGTATATTTGGTACCTGTTATATATATATATATATATATATATATATATATAAAAAAAAAAAAAAAAAACAAGCCATTTGCACTCCACCAGGAAAACCTATATTTTGTGTTAATACTACAGGATTAGAAACAACACGTCCAGATTCTCCTACTATTTCAGCTTTTAAAAAACCATTTATTGCAAAAAATGGATATTTATAAACAAAATCCTCTCAAGTATGCGCATATTTAGTTCATTTAAATACTGAATATATACCTGAGTCATCCCTACTTCAAACTACATAAGATTCAGAAAAATGATAATTAATATCAGTTGAAATTAAACCATGAGTTAAAGAACAAACATCACTATTCAAACTTGAAGAATTAATTGCGTCGGTGGTAAAATTTGTTTTTGAACATTTATTTAAGGATTTACTTATAAGAATACTTAAAATAAGAATTTGATTTGTTAAATCTCAGTTTTTTAAGTCTCCATATTTGCTTATTCATTCAATTGCATTCTTTGTTCAAGTTGCTCAACTAGTTACTATTGGATAAAAGTCATTTCAAGTTAAATTGGTTGCTGCATCGGAACCTTCAATCATTCCTCTTACTTCTCTAAAGCCTAATGTTTCGGCAGTTGCTACAATAGCACGCCCAAAATCTTGGGAACTAATAGCTGTGTTATCATAAATATTAACATTTGCAATATTATTAAAAGATGGAAGAATATTTGTACTTCAATTAAAATGTATATCTCTCTTTTCTTCTTTCATTAAAAAATTATAGTTAGATCCACGAACAATTGTTATTAACCCATTTTCATTAATTTTTTCTTGTGGATCCAAACTTCTAATAGATGCATCTTGAAAATAATTATATGTTTGTTGCCCATGTTGAAGATTAATTATCCCTTGAACATAAAAGTCACTAACTCTAAAAACAAGACTAAATTCTTGTCCATAAATAGACATAGGAACAATAAAATAACTTGTTTGATCATCTTCAAATTTTGAATTTATTGTAAAAAGATTTTTACTAGTATTATAATTTTGGATCTGTTCAATTACATCATTTCTTCGTAAAACTGCTAAAACTGCATTAATTAATATAACAACATATTGTTTTGCATTGGAATGGCAAGGGTTTTTTGGACAAATTTTATATAAAGTAAAGATTTTTATATTGGATTGGTGATAAATAATTTAATTTGCTATGAATACGAGTATTATTATATCAATTAACATAATCAAATAATTCTAATTTAAATTCTTCAATACTTTTAAATTTTTTATTTTTGACTAATTCAGTTTTTAAAATTTTATAAGTAGATTCAGCTACTGCATTGTCATAAGGATATCCAGGTTTACTATAAGATTTTTGTACATTGTTCTTAGTCAAAAGTTTATAAATAGTACTATTGTTAAATTCACTTCCTTGGTCAGTATGAAATATTTTAATATTTTCTAAAGAAAAATTAAGTTTGTTAAAAGTACTCTCAACTAATTTTGCATCTTTATGAGAACTAACATCATAGCTAATAATTTCACGATTAAACAAAGCAATCAATAAACATACATAATATCATTGATTATTAATTCAAACATAAGTTAAATCACTAACAACAACTTCATGTAATTTATAATTATCAAAATCTTGATTTAACAAATTATTATATTTGTAAGTGATATCTTTGTTATTATGATGTTTATATTTAATTTTTGTATAATTTGAAATTAAATTATATTTTTGCATTATTTGACTAATTTTTATTCGTGACAATATAATATTTTGTTGTGCTAACATAACTTTAATTTTTCTTGTACCATAGTTTTTTCTACTTTTTAAGAAAATACTGATAATAGTATTATCAATATGTTGGACTTGACTAAGTTTATTTGATTTTAATTGATAATAAAATGTTGATCTAGCAACTTTTAGTGTTTTACATAAATTAGTAATTTTATACTTTTTTGCCTATTATCAGTGTTGCTTGCTTTAAAATATCATTTTCCATTCGTAATTGTTTGTTTTCTTTTCGCAACTGAATAAGTTCATTTTCTTCAACAGAGCAATTGTCTTTAGCTTTAAATGATCCTGAATTGTTAAATTCATGCACTCATTTTCAAACAGTGGATTTACCAATTTGATAGTCATTAGATAATTGACCAGATGTTTTGCCTGATTTATAAAGACCAACAATTTGTTGTTTAAATTCATCGGTATAATGATTCTTTGCCATATAATTACACCTCCATTGTAACTTAATTATAATCTTTTACTCTACATTATTGTTGTCCAATTTATCTTAACCCATCCAATTAAAAAAGTAATACTAATATAAATTGTAATTGCTAATGTCATATTGTAGCCTAATCACTTGTTTTTTCCCTCATACTTAGGAAATAACCCTGCTCCAACTAGTCAGGCAAGTACTAACAGATTTGATTGAATTGTAAAATAACTAAAATAGTTAAAAGTATAATCACCTTTATCATTAATAAAGTTTTTTGTTGCTTCTTCTGATCATGCCGGATTTTTCACAGTAATCGTAATTCCATGCACATAACTTTCAATTAATGCCGCAAAAATACCACAGCCAATTAAAATTGCAAAAAATAATTTATAATAAACTCGATTAAATATATAATATTATATAATTAAAAAAATACTAATGCTACCTTTTGGGATAAATTAGTATTTTTATTTTTGTTTATTTCGCTGCTTTTTGATAAACTGATGCTTTTGTTTTGTTTCGTCCAAATTTTTCAAACTTAACAATCCCATCAATTAAGGCAAATAAGGTATCATCACCACCACGCCCAACATTTACTCCTGGGTGAACTTTTGTTCCATGTTGACGATAAATTATTGATCCAGCTCGAATTGCTTGACCATCAGCTCTTTTTGCGCCTAAACGTTTTGAATGTGAATCACGACCATTTTTAGTCGATCCTACTCCTTTTTTTGAAGCAAATAACTGTAAGCCTAATAAGAACTTCATCATTATTCTTCAACCTCCTTTACACTAATAAATTCTTGGTATTGCTGATAAATTGTTAAAAATTGATAATACATTGTTTGTAAAATAACTTGTAAATCAGAACTATTTTCTTTTACTATGATAGTAATTAATCCTTCATTAATAACAAATTCACAACTATTTGGTTTAATTTGATCAATTGCATTTAAACCTCCTGTTGCAATTCCTGTTATTGCTGCACAAACAAGGTCTTTACCATATTCGCCTGCCTGTGCATGACCAGTAATTTCAATTTTCATAAATTTTTGTTCAGTTTTATTAATTACAATTTTAATCATAATTATTTATCATTTTTTTCTGTTTTTGTTACTGGTTTTTTGCTGATGTTGTTGTTGAAGTTTTTGCCACAGGTTTTGCGGCAATTGTTGGTTTTACTGTTGCAGGTTTCGCAGCAGTTGCCGGTTTACTTACAACTGGCTTTGCTGCAGGTTTTTGTTCAGCACTTGTTGCAGCTTTTGCAACAGTTGATGGTTTAACCACAGGTTTAACTGCTGTTGGTTTAGTTTCTGCTGTTGCAGCTGGCTTTGCTGTTCCTGACAATAAAATTTGATCAATTTTAATTTTGGTATATGGCTGACGATGTCCATATTTCTTATGTTGTGTTTTCTTTGGTTTATAATGAAACACAACAATTTTCTTTTGTTTTCCTTGCTTTAAAATTGTCCCGGTTACTGACGCCCCTTTTAAAAAGGGTGCTCCTACTTTACCATCAATCATTAGAACTTCGGTAAAGTTAACTTTTTCACCTTCGTTACCGTTTAACATTTCAACAAATATTTCATCACCTTGAGAAACACGTAATTGTTTCCCTCCAGTTTTAATTATTGCAAACATTTTTACACCTCCAGTTTAGACTCGCCTTGTAAGTAGATAAGTATTGCATATCCTTTAGGTACTTAAAAGTCAAAGAGCGGTTGAAACTGAAACAACCATAATTAATTATATCGTTATCTTAAAAAAATTCAATAAATTTTTTAGTTTTTAATTTTTCTTATGCTTTTTTAATTAAAAATTAATAAATAGTTTGTTAATTTAATAATTCCAAATATGATCCTATCCCAAGTTGTACCATTCCACCACTAAAAGATGATATAGCGCCAGCATACTGTCCTATCAAAATTTGAAGATGATATGCTTCTTCTGCTGGATCATAGTAATATGTTAATCCTGCTCTTTGGGAAACATTTAAATATGCAAGTCCTTCTTTATAATCCTTGACATATTGCAGTGGTGACAAATGTAAATATTTTGAAATATCATCTCAATTATCTTCTACTTTAATTTCAGTCATAAGGTCTTTTAAATCACCATATAGTACTTGATTAATTTTCTTTCCATAAAGTCTGGTATTTCCCCACGTTGCAAATGTAAATTGATCCTCAAAATTATCACGAACGTAAAAAATAATTCTATTATAATTAGAAGGATTAATTTCTTCAATGTTTATATCAATCATATAATAACATGTGGTATCAATATTATAATAGTATTGTAAAGTAAATGCCATATCTTTATGTTCAAAATTAAATCAAATTGGACCAGATGAATTTAAGCGCCGTTGACTACTATTCATATTATCCACATTATCTCTTTTAGGTTTTTTAGAAATATAAATTGTATTGCATCTTTTTGTTTTTGAAGCAATTTGAATATTTTCCTTATTTATACTTGAATTTTGTTCTTGTTTTTGATAAGTGCTTACAACAATTCCAATTGGTATTGCAGTTGCGCTAGTGGTTAATAAAAATGTGTAAATTGTAAATACCAACCGATAAAAAGTTAACTATTAATTTAGTTAACTTTTTTAAGTTAATTATAGGAGGTTAAAATTATGCAAACAAAGCAATATTTAATTTTGCGGTCGTTAGTGAAAAAGTATGGTAAAGATATTGTTATTAATATTGTCAATAAGATTGTAAAAGATATTGAAATTAAAAAGTAAAAGAATAAATTATTCCGCGTAATTTATTAGCGGGGTAATTTATTCAATAATGTTTTTTAAGTGAAGCAAAGCGACAACGAGCGGAGCGAGTTTGCAAATTTCAATTTTTTAATTTATTGAAAGGAGATATATTATGCCAGTTTGATTAACGACAATATTTAGTATTGTTATTATATTAGGTATTTTTGCGTGAATTGGTTTATCAATTTATCAGAAAATTCGCCAAATTCGAGGTAAGAAAAAAGATAAAAAAGAAATTGAAAACAAGGAGGATAAAAAATAATGTTAGGGATGTATTTAACAACAGCAATTAATTTTTTAGCAGCAGATACGCCACCTACTATTTCAGATGGAATGGTTTCTATTTGAAGTGGTTTAGGACAAGCAATGATGAAAGTTAAAGATGCTGTTTATGCTGTATTACCACAATTAATGACCTTTTTAGGTGATGCATGAATTATTTTAATTCCATTTGGTATTTTCGTTATTGTTAAGATATTAAACTTTTTCCGTATTATGTATGGTTAAAGGATTTTAATATTTATTACAACTAATCATATATTTTAGCTGTGGCACACTAGCTTTTATGTGAGTTGAATAAATAATTTTGTTGTTTATTTTTGCACTATACACTGTCTACAAATTTATTTTTAAATAAATTTAATTATTTTGGTTATTATTGATAATGTTAACTGAAATAAATATGACTATATCGCCAATAGTAGTTACATTTATATTGTTTATTAGTAGGATTTAATATAAATAATGTTGTAAAAAATATTTCTTTTTCTAAAAACTTGTAGGCAGTATATAGTGTAAAAATATCGACTTAATTATAAATTATTAATTTTATATTTTAATAACTATTAGTTATAAATTAAATAGTATTTTTTAGTGTGTCAATTTTTATTATTTTATATATTTAACAATGTTTATTAACAGTGTTTATTTAGCAATATATAAACATTATTAAACATTAGATATAACAATGTTTATTTAACAACAGATAAGCAATATTTTAACAATATTTATAACATTGTTAATTAGAAACAATGTTTATTAAGGAGTTGATAAAATTGAGTAATTTTGTTAAGAAAAATCAAAATGTAGAAAATTATTTTATTTGTAAAGAGTTGATAGTTTTTGAAACAGATAAAGCAAGTTTTATAAATTTACCTAATCATAATCGCCATATTGGTTTTTGACTGAGTAATAAGTTTATTTATCCGAGTGAAAAACATTCAGAACAAGTATCAATCGATTTGATTTATGATAATTCTTATCCTATTGTAAAATATAATGAAAATTTAAAACGTTGTGTGTGAAAATATTTAACCGGAACAGAATTGATTAATTTGTATAATCAATATAAACAAAATTATTTTAACAGTATGCACAAAGCATTATTTTTAAATGAACCTAAAAAAGTAAAAGCAAATAATAACAATAATAATTTAACAAATTGAAGTGTTGAAAAAGAGCAAGAATTAATTAATGATTTAGAAAGTTTAAATTAAATGAGTTTATATAATTATTGAGTTCAATTTGTTAGTTATATTATTGGTTCAAATGCCCCTGAATTTTTATATGTTATATCGTTTGTATTATTTATCGTTTTATTTTTTGGGATATTTTTTAAACTTATTCAAAAAATGTGGAGTTTTTAAATATGCAAAATGATTGAGAAAAACTAAAAGAGTTTTTTATTCATATATTTTTGTTTATAGATAAAATAAATGTTGAAACTATTACAACTTGGACTTTGACACAGAATGAATATTTAACTTTGATGGTTGGTGTTTGAATTGTTATTTTATTTTTAACTTGGTTTTTGTTATGAATGATTTTTAAAATAGTTGGGTATTTTAAATAATGAAAAAGTTTGTATTTTTCTTAAAAAATTATTGTTATATTAATGGTTCAATGATTTTGTTTAGTTTAATTGATTTGTTATTTTGAATAATTTCATTAAATTATACTGGTTTAGTATTCTGATTATTGTTTGCTTTGCAATGTGTTTATTTTCTATGATGAGTTTGAAAAAACATATTTTATCAGTTAAATGCTTTTCGGTTAGTAAGTTTTGTTTGAGATAATCCGTTATCAGTTATTATTGGTAAATTAGGAACCGGAAAAAGTTTACTTTTAACTTATTTATCACAAACTATGAAATTATTAACAGATAAAATTTATAGTAATTATCCGTTAGAAGATGATAAAGTTAAAGTTTTAACATTTAAAAATTTAGATTTTACAGATAGAACAAAACCAATTCCCCCTGATGATAGTGTTATTTTATTTGATGAAAGTTATTTATATATTGATGGAACTAGTACTCACGATGAGAAAAAAGTCCACAGTGGTAAAATTCCGTGAATTGTTTTAACAAAACATTTTGGTAATCGTGCTTTG
The DNA here is from genome assembly GCF_049669535.1 of Spiroplasma endosymbiont of Glossina fuscipes fuscipes. NCBI lineage: Bacteria > Bacillati > Mycoplasmatota > Mollicutes > Entomoplasmatales > Spiroplasmataceae > Spiroplasma > Spiroplasma endosymbiont of Glossina fuscipes fuscipes. The sequence goes on along the minus strand of NZ_CP187162.1, from coordinate 509,719 downwards.
TTTACAGCTCAGCGTGAGGGTATGATTTGAAATAATATCCGACAATTAGCAAGTGGTATTATTATTCCTATTTCATTGAAAAAACCGATTGCTAAAAAAGGATTTAATTTTTTTAATCGTTTCTTTATTATGCGAATTGGTATTTTTCAAGATATTACTGATTATGAAATTTGAAAAACAAAATCAGTAGAACGAACAACAGAAGGCAAACGTGCAAAACATAGATCTGATGTTGGATTAGGAATTCGGTTTTTTAAAATAATTATTCCGTTGGAATTTGCACAAAAATATGATAGTCAATGATTAAAGTTTGTGCGTGATTTAAAAAATGATGAAATAGTTAATTATAAAGAATATTATTGGTCAGAAATTACTAAATTAAGTGTTAAAGAGCGTTTAGAATTGTTTGATATTGATATTTTGAAAAAGAATTTAAAACCTAAAAAAGAAAAAGGAAGTGGTAAAGATGATTAATTTATTATCAGAAAGTAGTAATTGGGATAAGATTTTTAGTTTTATTTTTGATGTATTTTTGTTTATTTTTGATGTAATTTGAAATACTAAATTACCAATGACAAATACAACAATTGCTTATTTTATTATCTTTTTTATGGTTGTTAAGTTATCGATTTATGCAATTCACGGCACAAGAACACAATATAACGAATTAGGTTCAACAGTACAAACGGGTGTATCAAATATTTATTCTACGACTGTTCGTGGAGTTTCAGATACTAAATAGGGTATGCAAAAACATATTAAAGAGCGTAAACAGTTTAAAATTAATCGTAATAAACAACAATTATCAAGTTTAGCAAAACAAGCAAAAACAAGAGAACAAGGATATAGGAGAGTGCATAAATAATGATTAGATTAGTTTTATTAGTTGCAGCAATCGCTATTTTTGGTACAGATTTTATAACAGTTATTATTAATCAATTAACATCAGCGAAAAATATTATTATGGATTTATATAATTCAGACACTTTTTTACTTTCTTTATTTGGTAAAATGGCAATTTTGTTTAGTCATCCGTTAATGCTAACAATATCAAGTTTATATATTGTTGGGTTTATTGTTTCAAAAACATTGTATAGTTAGGAGTTAAGTTTATGGATAATAAAAATGAAAAGAAACATAAAAATGGTTTATTTATTTCTTGGGTTGATTTAATTTTGTATCTTATTATAAGTTTTTCATTAACACTTGTATGTGTATTAGATACAGTTTCAAATATTGATGAATTAAAAGAGAAATATGCTGGTATAAATGGTTATATAATTTATGGTTTATGATTTGATATATTATGATATATTTTAGTAATTCATTATTTTTATGGTTATCTATTTAATCAAATTATCAAATTAATAAAAGAAAATAAAAAAGAAAAGGTGGCAAAAAATAATGCGTAAGTCATTATCTTTATTTGCGATATCTATTTTAGGGATTTTAGGGTTAATTATTCCTTTTATTACTTTAACAGCATTTAAACCATTAAATCAGCAAAATTATACTGTTAATCAACAAACAACGGGAATGAATGAAATTGATTTTATTAATACAATGTTTTTACGCAGTAGTTTCTTTGAAAATTGGTGAGAAACAAATTATTTTATTAATCCTACTTTAAAAACATCACAATCATTAACTTATAATGATAAGTGATATTTAGATTTTTTAAAGGATAGTTATTCAACGGGAATTTCATTTGATAAACCTAGTGATGAGTTTATGGATTTATATAAAAATTGATATAATTATGCTAAACAGTATAATATTGATAAATTTTATGACATTGATAGAAAACAATTTTTAAAAGAATTAACTAATTTTTCTTATTCTTTTGCAAAGTATTTTAATACTGTTGAAGTTATTAATAAATTAGAAAAAACTGTTGATAATTTACAACAAGTTAATTTAAAGTTTCAAAATTGAAAATTAGATAATAATCCAAATTTTATTAATTATAAAGTTGATAATAAATAATATATTGCAATTTTTAAAAATTATACAAAAGATTGATATATTGTTAATTTTTTAAATGATAGTAGAAATGATAAAATTTTAGGTGAATTTTGTTTTGATGATACTTGTCAAAATCTTTATTTATCTAGTCTTAGAGAATTTTTTAAACGGAGTGATGTAAAAACAGTTTATCAATGAAATGGTATTAATAATCCAAATACGCCAGAAATCAACAAAAATACTGGTGATGTTATTTTTTGAACTGATAATGAATATCAAAATATCCGTTCTTTTTTATTAAAGTATATTATTGCTATTGTACAAGAAAATATTCGAATACAGCAAGGTGGTAGTCCTGATTATGATGATCCAAATTTAGGTAGTCAAAGAATAATATTTGATTTTGAAATTATTAATAATTTAGATAAAGCTAGTACTGGTACTATTTTAACTAAAAAATCAATTTATCGGATGATTTTAACAATTGATAAAAGTAATAATATTATTGCAGGTAGTTTAGAACTAACACATCTTAAACAATATTGAAATGGTAGTAATTATAATAATTATCGGTATACTGATGATTTAGGTTTTTTATTTTCTTTTATGAAAGAAAAAGACGATATTTTTAATTTTAGTGCTGAAACTTATAATTATTATCAGGGTAATTCACCTAATACTGGTAAAAAGGTTTTTGAATGGATGAAAGGTCAAATTGATATTAATAAGTTTTTAAAAGCATTTTTTGCACATGCTTTGGTGCCTGTATTTCAAAATCGTAGTAATTTTATTGAAAGTGGGTATATTGATAATTTACAATATGATACGGTTTTAATTGATGAAAAAAATACTAATAAAAATCAATTTGAAAGATTATTAAATAGTATGTTTACAGTTTCTCAAAATTTTTATAAAGATTATTTACGAACGATTTTTGATTTAGAAAATAATACTTATGTACAAGGATATAATAAAAAAATATAGTTTATTAGCGAATAATGGTTTTAAGATTTATCCTCGTTATTTTTATTTTTCAGATAAATATAATCAGTCGGATATTAAATTATATTCAGCATTTAAAAATCGATTTTATAATACAAATTATGGTAATGTATTTAATTATGATTTTTCAGTTGCAAATGATTATAATATTAATCAAAATGAGGGTTATATTTTTGAAGGTGCTTTAAAAGATAAATATGGTTTAAAATATAAGAAAATTGAAGAACAAAAAATCGGTTATAATGTTTTTGAATTACAAGCACAAAAAGAAAATGATATGTATCGACATTATGATTTTAATTTTGGAATTTATAATTGACAAGAAATAGACAATGGTGGATTATTTCCTGATGGGCAATGATGACAAGCTCAATATGAAAGTTGTAGTTGATATAATTTAGCGTGTTATATGAAAAATGCGGCAATTTGAATTGTGAATAATATTTCTGGTGTAAAACAAGTAAATGAATTAGCAAGTGGTGTTGGTAAGATTTTTCAAACAATATATAGTTTTTTTAGTCAAACATTTGAAGTATGAAAATTTAGTCCAGCATTATACAATACAATAACAAATATATTCCTATTAATTATTTTTATGAAATTTGTAAGATTAATATAAAAAGGAACTTTGTAGTTCCTTTTATTCTTTTCAATTGGTAATTTTACCTGTATCTTTATCAATTATTGGTATTGTTGGTTCATTATTTTCATCTCAATGATAATGGATAGGTTACAATAACTTGGACCATATTTATGTAGACTGTAAAAAAATAAGCTAAAATTATTAGGAAAGCAGGAATATAAAAATGGCAAAAAACCAGTACACCGATGAATTCAAGAAACAAATCGTAATGTTATATAAAAATGGTAAAAGTAATATTGAAATTGTTAACGAATATAAAATTTCAAAGGCAGTTCTTTATCAATGAGTAAAAAAATTTGAGAATTCTGGTTCTTTTAAAGCTAAAGACAATCGCTCTGTTGAAGAAAATGAACTTATTCAGTTGCGAAAAGAAAACAAACAATTACGAATGGAAAATGATATTTTAAAGCAAGCAGCACTGATAATCGGCAAAAAGTAATATTAATTACTAACAATAAAGACAAATATTCAGTGAGGAAAATGTGTCAAATATTAAAAATAGCAAAATCAAAGTATTATTATCAAATTAATAAGAACACTAAAACTGAAATTAATATTTATGAAAATGAAGTTATCAGTGCATTTAAAGAAAGCTATAAAGTTTATGGTGCTAGAAAAATTAAAATTATTTTAGCAAGAAAGAACATTATTTTATCTCGACGAAAAATTAGAAGAATTATGGCAATAAATAATTTAGTATCAAAATATACTAAATTAAAATATCGCAATCATAAATCTCCTGTAAATAATGATCAAATTAGTAATATTCTAAATCGTGAGTTTAGTAATAAAAGACAAAATGAAGTTATTGTGAACGATTTAACCTATGTTCAAGTTGGTTCAAAATGACATTATATTTGCTTACTAATTGATTTATTTAACCGTGAAGTAATTGGCTATAGCGCTGGAACAAATAAAACTGCTGAACTAGTTCAGCAGGCATTTTATAAAATAACACGACCACTAAATCAAATTAGATTGTTTCATACAGATCGTGGTAATGAATTTAAAAATAAAATTATTGAAGAAATTTTATTAACATTTAATATTAAAAGATCATTAAGTGCAAAAGGTTGCCCTTACGATAACGCAGTAGCTGAAACAACCTATAAAGCTTTTAAAACTGAATTTATTAATGGTCGAAAATTTAAAAATTTAGAACAATTAAAGTTGGAACTATTTAATTTCATTAATTGATACAACAATATTCGAATTCATGGTAGTTTGAATTACTTAACTCCAGTTGAATTTAGAAATCAGAAGTCTACATAAAAAGTGTCCTAAAAAGTGTTGCCATTCCATGCCATTATTGATGATATTTCAACACACCAAAATTTTCGCCGCCAAGGACTAGCAAAATTAATGATGAATCATTTAATTAACCGTGTTTATAATCAAGATTATGATTTAGTTGGTTTAATTGCTACCCCAGAAGGATATAATGTTTATCGCAAATTAGGTTTCCGCCCAATTAATTTATATTTAAGTGAATATGTCACAAAAACAAAGGGAAACGATTTAAGTCAAATTGCAACTAAAATTAGTAAAGGTAAAATTAAAAATATTCAAACCATTCAACAAACGACAATTAATTATATGGTTAATAATTTAACTTGTAAAAAATGTAATAGTGAAATCCTTGATCAAAAATATCTGATGGCTATTACCCCTTTAAATGATTTTGTTATTAATAATTATCATCAAAATTGTTATAGTTTTTCAACAAAGGATAAATGAGTAATCCTTGTTGACAGAAATAACGACGAAATAACATAAAAAGAATTAGGAAATTACCTAATTCTTATTTTTCTTACGACTTAATTTTAATCCTTTTTTTAATTATAAATCTTCTTGGTATTCATTGAAATATGGATCTGGTTCATCAATTAATTTCGTACGATATTTTTTTCAAAAATAAACTAAAATTGGAATAATAATTGCTGCTGCAATTAAATCATTTAAACCAATAAAAACATAATAGAAAATTGGATTACCAGTTGCTTGGCTAACCCCATATCCAATACCAATCAAAGGTAATATGACAACAATTGAACGTAAACTACTTGTAAAAGTTGCTAAAATTGAACGATTAATTCCTTGGAACAATGTTAAAGCAATATAAGTCAACGAACAAAATGGATATGTCATAAAGTTTAGAACAATTCATCAACGATATTGAGTCGCATACTCTGGTGGAAAAGCAAACAGAATCATCATATCTTTTCCAAACAAAATGAAAACAACTAACATTAGACTAAAGCAAATAATAATCAATAAACTAACTCGCTTTAAAACTTCTCAAATCCGAGCATTTTTCTTCGCCCCATAATTATAAGCAATAATACTCCGCGCCCCTTGGGTGACTCCAATCCCGGCGGATAAAACTAATGTCATTCATGGCACAATTGAAGAATAAAGTTCTTGCAAAACAGGGACACGATTATGAATGACTTGATTTGGTAATTGCCCAACAAGTGATGTTGCAACATATGATGTAATAACTAAAGCAGCATTATTAATAAAATTTGGTAACCCCGCCTTTGCAAAATCAGCAACATTTCTACCTTCAATGTGGAGTAAATCACTTCAATAAAATTTTGAATAACTATTTTTTGTTTTAAAAACAATAATTAAGCCCCATATTACTTGCACTGTTCAAGAAAAAACTGTTCCCAACATTGCACCAGCCATTCCTAAATGACAAACTTTCATAAAGAAAATTGCAGCAACAGAATTAATAACAATTGAACTTAAAATCATTATTGTTACTCATTTCATTCGCCCTTCACTACGAATTAATGACATAAAATAATAACTTAAGAACATCATTGGGGCTGCTGCTAACATTGGATATGAATATTCCCAACATAGTCGTTCTGTAATTGGATTATAATTTTCCCCCATTTGAGAAGTAATGAAAACAGCATTTCATCCGGGGTACACAATACAAAAAATTGCAAATGCTATTATTATCGAAAAAAGCACCGTTGTTGAAAACCCATTTCCAGCAATCCGACGCATTTTGGGAATGTCACGTTGACCATAGGCAATTGAAAAATTCATTGCACAACCCATTCCAATCATAATACTAAATGATCATTGTAAATTATACGTTTGTGAAGCATATTGTGTTGCTACATTAATAAATGAATGCATATCAGCTAATGGAACAACAGAAACAGCACTTCCTGTTATTTGATTATAAGCATCAATATAAAATTGATCATAAATTGCATCAGGTGCAACAAATGCTAAAGCTAATTTTTTATCAATAATATTATATAATCCTTGGACAACCATTAAAAAAACTGTTGGAATACAAAAGTATGCAATTGTTTTTCATGGTTGTTCAAACCGTAATTTTTTCTCACGAACCGTTAAAACTTCTGACAACTTAATCCCCCTCTACTACAAAAAACAAAAAACCTTACTAAGTAAAGTAATTTATGAAACTATATTTATAATCCATTTTATATTATAGCTCAAAAAAATAATTTATTAAGGTTTTTTAAGAAAAGATATCTTTAATTAATTAGTTAATGCACTTGCATGCCCAAAATTTTTATTAACTGAAAAAACAACTTTCCCATAATTTAAAATTGTAATTTCATCTGCAATATCTTGTAATTCTGTTAAAATATGCGAACATATCAAAATTGTTTTGCCCTAATTTTTAATTCGAATCAAATCATTAAATAATTCTTGGCGTGCAGTTGGAGCTAAATTAGCGGCAGGTTCATCTAAAATTAACACTTTTGGATCAGCAATTAAAGCTTGAGCTAATAAAACTTTTTTCTTCATTCCTGATGAAAAAAGTATTAGGATTTTTACTGCGAAATTTTCATAAATTTAAATTCTCTAAAATTTTCTTTGCCTTTACTTTAGCATCTTTAAAAGGAATATCACGTAAATAACTCATTTCAACTAAGTATTGATAAACATTTAAATGCTTTGGAAAACGAGCATTTTCAGGAATATATCCAATAATTTTTTTAGCTGCTGGAGAATTAGCTTTCAAACCATCAATATTAAAATTACCAATGGTAGGAATAATTGCTCCAACCAACGATTTAATTGTTGTTGTTTTCCCACTACCATTTGGCCCAATAAAACCATGAATTTTTCCCTTTGCAACTTTCATATCAATATTATCAGGATCTAAACCATATTTTTTAAATCTTTTTGTAAATCCATGAATTTCAATTGCTAAATTAGGATCTGGTGTAAAATCATTTTTCTTTGTTTTCATAACTATACAAAATCCTTTCTTGTAATTCATCATAATGTTATTGCTGCTAATCCACCAGTTACTAATAAATAACCAGCATACATTCCTGTTAAACTAGTTAAAGTTACCGATTTATTAAAATCAGCCATTAAGAAATATCCTTTTTGTGTGGCATTACTATTAACTTTATATTCAACATTATTAACTTTTGCTTCTAAATAATTATTTAATGGTAATAACATTGATGACACAATATTATCTTGTCCTGTCAAACTCGCGCGGGCATCACCAGTTCACATAATAACTCATTGTTGCCAAATATTTAAATAAGCCATTAATTTATATTCTGTTTGAGCATTTGTAATACTTTGCAATTCTGATGTTGCTTTAGTATTATCATCAAAAATAGAACTATCTGAAAATCTTAAATATGCTCCTTGATTCAACCAATAATACATTTGTGAAACAAATTGATAATAGATTGACATTACAGGATCATCAAGATAGACATTTTGCAAATACAAATTATTTGTTAAAAAGTTTATTAAATTATCTCTAAAATCATTAAAATGTTTATGACTATCAGCTGATAAGTTTTCATTAATAGAACCTGCAATTACATTTGGTGAAAGTAAACCACCATATCGTCCAGAACTGTATTTATTATCATAACCAATAATTGTTGGTGAAAATACTCCTTTATCATACATTGTTTTCATAATTTTATAAATTTGTTTTGAAGTATTGGTTGTTAATTTACTTTCATCTAATTCATTTAAATTAATTTTTGCTGATGATGGTTTTGTTGATGAAACAATAAGGGGATTCCCACTTGCTAACTCTTGATAAAATTGCCCTAAAATATTAATTCCTTTATCAGTATTATTGAAAAATTGAACTTTATCAATTCCACTTTCAGTTTCAGTAAATGGCTTTGGATTATAACCATCAAATTCTAAAACATAATTGTTAATTAATTTTGCTAAATTTGGATAATTAGTTGGATTTTTTTAACTTCTGCTACAAACTGTTCTCAATTAATTGTTGGTGTTCCTGCAGTTGCTATGGCGCTTTGAATTGCCACATTAATATTATTAGCTAAACTAGTAACATTAAATGAACCAACTGTTTGGCTATCTAAATTAGAATTAATGTTAAGTTGAAGTTTGTTATTGTAATAATTTCAAGTTGGTCATCCAACACGATCAAGCATATTATGATATGTTTTAATAAGTTCAGAATCATTAAATTTGACGGGGCTTTTTGCTAAGTCCGTTGTTTTCATTAAATATGCTGAAAAATTATCAGAAAGTTTCGTTGAATTATAAATAAACGGAATCATTGCACCAATTACAGTTAAAAAACCAATTGTAAATAAAATTCCAATAACTCCTTTTACATTTAATCCTAATGAAATTAAAATTCCAATTGTTGTTAAAAATAATTGTAAAATAAAACTTGTTAAAATCATAAAATTAACTTTGCTTAAGATTGCTTTTCCTAAGGCAAGTCCTTTTAGTCCCATTCCTAATGAAATTAAAGGTCGCACTAACAAAATTATTACTGAATATATTAAACATAAAAATTGTAATGCTAATCATTTTTCAATAATCATTCTTGTTCGTGAAATTGGAATTGATGAAAAAATTAGTAATGTTCCATCATCAATTTCATCGCGAACTAGTTGGACGGCTTTAAATCCAATAAACATTGATGTTAAGCCAAACTATAGCATATATCAAATTCATGCATAAATGTTAAATGTTGATTTTGCATTCTCACTATATTCGCCACTAGGATTATCCATCATTGATGTTGACATCGAAATAATAATAATTAATCCTACTGCAAATGTTAAAACAAACATTACATATGTTGATGGTGATTTTAACATTTTAATTAAAGTATAACGAAGCATTTTTATTGAAAAAAACGAACTATTTTTTTTCTTTAGATCTGATTTTTTCTTAATACGTGTTGTCTTTGTCGCCTCATTATAAGTCATATTTTTCCTCCTATTTATTTAATCAATAATTTCTAATTTTAGAAATTATGAAATAATTAAAAAAAAAAAAAAAAAGGTTTTGTTGTTTTTTTTAAATTAAATTTTTAAACCTTACCTTATTATTCTTTATCAAATAATTTAATCCCCCGTTCTTTTGATTTTTCTTTTTTAATTTTCTTAATTGATGCTTTTATATGATCACGACGAATTTGTTTCTTTAACGCCGCGATTTCTTCTTTTCGTTTCTTTTTATAACCAGGTTTAATTTTTTTATTATTATCTTTTGTTTTATAACGATGAATAATTTTATTAATTTCATTATTAACTTGTTCTGAATTTTGTTTTTTTGGTTTATTAATCACTAAATCAATATCAACTAATTCATTCACCTGATTTCATTTTTGATACTTAAAAGCAATTCCCTTTGCAATTAATTGTTCAACCAGCGTTAAATTTTTTGTATCATACAAAGCATAACTATAACCAGTATAATTTGCCCGTCCAGTTCGCCCACTACGATGAATATAATATTCTAAGTCATTTGGTAAATAAATTGAAATAATATGACTTACTCCAACAAAATCAATTCCTCGCGCCGCAATATCACTAGCAATAACATACTTATATTCTAAATTACGAATTCGTTTTACAACTTGAGTTCGTAACCGTGGTTCTAAACCAGCATGCAATTGGGTTACTGAATAATTATGTTCTAATAATAAATCATAATATTTATTAATTTCTTCTTTCTTATTAACAAAAATCAAACACAAATAAGGATCAAATGTTTTTAAAAGTTTCAATAAAATAGTACTTCGTTCTTGATGCTTAGTTGGAATTAAAATATGCGTAATATTTTGGTTAGTTATTTGATTAGCATTTAAATCCAAATAATGCGGATTTTTTAAATATTTTATTAAAAATGGTTTTAACACTTCTGGAATTGTTGCTGAAAATACAGAAACTTGAACGTTAGGATTAACTTTACTTAAAAGATAATCAACATTTTCAATAAAACCTAAATCAAAAATCATATCACATTCATCAATAATAAATATTGTTAACTTTCCTAATTTTAAACTTTGTTGATCAAACAAATCCTTTAACCGTGTTGGTGTTACAACCATGATATGCGGTTGACTTCGTTCTAACTGTTCTATTTGCCGTTTAATGTCTTCTCCCCCAACAAAGCAATTAACTTGTAATGCTAGTTGAAATGTTTTAAAAAAACGAATGTTATCATAAATTTGTTTTGCTAACTCACGGGTTGGTGTCACAATAATTGACTGAATGCTTGATTGCTCATAATCTAAATTATTTAAAATCGGTAAACAAAATGCAAAAGTTTTGCCAGTTCCAGTATGAGCTTTGCAAATAACATTTTGATGTTTTAATAACAATGGAATAACTTTTTCTTGTACCATTGTTGGTTCTGTAAAATTTAATTGTTCCAAACCTAAATTTAGAAATCGTTTTAAACCTAACTTATCAAAATTATTCATTATTAGCACCCTCTCAATATCAAAATTATAACATAAATAAAAAATGAAATTATTGCTAATTTCACTATTTAAACTGCTATTTTCCAGCAATAACATTTAGCTTTCTGATCGTAGTTTTTTTATTATATTTAATTTTAAAAAGATCTTTTTCTTTGTTAAAAGCAGTTTGTGCTTGGTCTAATAAATTAGTTCAATATTCTTTTTCTTTTGCAAAATTGGTTGGTTGCTCTTGACCCTTTTTAACGGCTTTTGTCATTTTTGCTAATGCTTTTTTAGCATGCGTTTTTGTTTTTTTAAGATTTTTTTGAGCATCTAAATATTCGATTGAATATGGGCGAGTCATTGCTTTAACCATTTTTGCAGTTATATAAAAACCAACAAGACTTAAAACTGGGATGGCAACTAACAAGGCAACAACAATGCTTCCAGTCACTGTTGCAAAATTTGTTCCAATTTCAGGTTCATAGTCTGATGGTCATTGAATGACACCATTTATAACACTTCCTGGATGTTTTAATCATTCCATCAAATCAATTGCTGAACCATTAACAGTAACATAATTGGAATATCCTCAAATAAAACTGCCGCTTGTTGCTAATCGCATTACTTTTCCAAGTCCTAATTCAGCAATTAATTGATAACCATTCCCATCGAATGTTTTAATATCCTTAACATTAACAGGTAGTTCTTTACCTTCCCAATAATAACCATTATAATGAACAGCTAAAAAAGCTAACGCTAAGACTAAAATAAATAAAACAATAATTCAAATTAAAGCAATACTTCATTTTGCAAATGTTTTCATAATTTAACCTCTTCCCCCTCATTTAAGTTTATTATAGTCCTAATTATTTAAAATTCTTAATTTTATTTTTCTATTTTCAATAAAACAGGAAAAATATTAATAAAAACTTTAAATAAAACAATAACTAGTTAAACTAGTTATTGTCACTATCTCTATTTTTTCTCTTATTTTTTTAACGAAGATTTTTTCCCTGTCGTTTTTTTGCACCATTGCTTTTTGGGGTTGCTTTTTTGGCAGGGTTCCCATTTCCAAATGCTTCTAATTTTTCATTTGCTTCTTTACGATTTTTTGCTTCAAGTGCTTTACGTTGTGCTGTTGATTTTCCTAATCTCTCTGCAATTAATCTTTGTGCAGTAATTGCGGTAGTAATTGCTGAACCATCTTTGGCGCGATAATCCGCAGCAGTTTTAGTATAAACATCTCCAACCGAACGATCAATTGATCTTTTCATTGCTGGAGTTGAATCTACTACTGCTTGTTCCTTAATAAATAGTCATTTTTCTTCCACACCATTTTTTACTACTTGTTTTTTAGGCGCTGATGCCTTGCTAGTTTTCACAGTTTTTGAGCTTGCCATACTCAATCTCCTTTCATATAATGCTCTTAGCGCTATATATTTAATTAAATTATTTTTATCCTAAAGTATTACTAATTTAAGATAAATGTAATATTTTAAGGAAAATCATATCCTTTACCTTAAAATAGACTATATAATAGTATCAAATTTAACCAAATTAATAAATACCTTTAATAGATTATTTTAAAATGATAAAACTAACATTTTTTAGTTGTGTTATCATATAAATAGATAAAATGGACGGTGAAAAAATGAAAGTTGTCAAAGTAACACCACGCGGATATTGCCTTGGTGTTGTCAAATCAATTAAATGAGCAAAAGAAGCAGCAATAAAATATGCTGGTCGCGAAATTTATATGTTAGGTTATTTGGTTCATAATCGTCATGTCATTGAAGAAATTGTTAACTTAGGTGTAATTCCTGTCAATGATTTTAAACTTGATCGGTTAGAGTTAATTAAGACATTACCAGATAATGCTGTTGTCATATTAAGCGCCCACGGCAGCGATGATCGAATTAAAACTGTTGCTGCTGAAAAAAATATTACGCTTGTTGATACCGAGTGTGAATGAGTAACAGTAACTAAGGACCTAATTAAAGAATACTTATTAAAAGACGACTATCAAATTATTTTTATTGGAAAGCACTTTCATCCAGAGACAAATACAATGTTAGCAATTAGTTCAACCATCAAACTTGTTACAAACGAAGAAGAAGTTGATGCAATTCTTCCCAGTCTTGATCCGAATAAAAAAATCTTAATTACTAATCAAACAACTTTATCAAAAATTGATATTGAAGCAATTGTTGAAAAAATTAAAAGATTAATTCCTAATGAAATTACTTTTAAAAACGACTTATGTAACGCAACATTAGAACGACAAAATGCAGTTTTGAATTTAGACCCAACCAGTATTGATCTTTTATTAGTCGTTGGTGATGAACGCAGCAGCAACACTTTAAAATTAGTAGAAATGGGAGAACAAATTGGCATTAAATCATATCGTATTAATGATAAAAATGATATTGACCTGGCATGACTCGCAAACAAAAGTTGTGTTGCTGTTACTGCTGGTGCTTCAACACCAAGTATTATTCAATTAGAAGTAATTCGCTTTTTAGAAACCATCTAAAAAATAAATAGGAATCTTTTTATAACAAAAAGATTCCTATTTATTTTTATTATCTTAAAATTATACCTTAGATTTTTCAAACCGAAGTTCAAAATATCATGAGGTCCAAGCAGTATAAAAAATCGCATTATTTGTTCCAAAATGAAAATCAAAGTTTCAAATTAAACGCCGCCCTAAAATAAAACTAGTTTTATTGACATTTAATTGAAGATTATGATTTCTACTTAAATTTCCTAAACTAAAGATATTTAAACCCGGTAAATCTTTTGCTTCCTCAGAGGCCTTAAAATCATTAAGTAAAATACGTAAAACCTTTCTATAATCATATTGTGACAAAGCTAAAACTTTATCAAACGTTGCTTGGTTAAGATAAAACACTCCCGAGTTTTTATTTGATTCAATTTGAAAATGTTTAAAAAAAGCAATTATTAAATTTCCAAATTGCATTAATTTATTTGTTAAACCTTCCTCTGTAATTTCAACTTGGACTTTTAACGGATGTTCGTCGCTAACAACAGCGCCTGATAATGGCAAGCCAGCAACAATTATTTTTCCTAAATTAATATTAAAAGTTGCTAAATTTAAATTATTACCCCCGGTATCAAAAACATTAATAAACGAACGATAAAATTTAACAAAATGTTCTGATGTAATTTGACTTACCTGATAATTTTCACCAGCCCAATTATATGAAGCTGTTTCGAAACGGACAACAACTTGGACTTGGCCATTTGTTTTATCATTAACCGCACTAGTTAACAAAGTTAATAATGGAATTGCTGAATTATATTTAATATTATCACTAAAAGTTTTTAAATTAACATCTTCTGTTAAAACCTTTTTTAATTTTGTAAAAATAATATTATCTAAATCGGTAAAATTACTTGTATAATTAACATTAAAATTATCATAAACTGATTTAAAATCATTATTCTTATCAATTTGGAATGTTCCTTCTTTATTAAAAAAAGCAACAACTACTTTTGAAATTTTACTAATGAACCCCGCTAAAACTTTTTTCATTACTGTTGGATTATCAGTGATAATATATTGCATTGAATACTCCGAAAATGATGTTAACGTTTTAAAATGAACTTCAAATTTAAAATTAAAATTAACTCGAACAGCATGGACATTTTTAATCGTTGGATCAGAAATAACTGCCAATTGTTCAACGTCAATAAAATTTAGATGGTATGTTAAACTATTGGGCACTATGGCTAATGGTGTTGTATTAATATAATAATTTGAATAATCATTAATAATTGCATTATTAATATTATTAAAACTTGCCATAAAACCAGTACTTAAAATTGATAAAGCTGGTTCAACTTTTGGGTCAGTTAGCATAATGGGCACATTTTGTTTATCTTTATCAACCATTGTATATAAATTATCAAATTGAGTTTGATATTCAGTACTATCAATAATGTTTTTAGTTCGAATATAATCTAAAAAACCATTAGAAGCACGTTGTGAAATTTTGTTTAAAATTTCAACATCTTTAGCGATCCCAATATTGGGGTCTTCTTCTAGTTGAGAATACTGATGACATCCAACAATTGTACTAACTCCTGTTGTTGTCAAAGCAGAAATTCCCAACAATGTTAATAGTTTTTTCATTTTTATATAGACATCTCCTTTTTTAATTGACTTATTAATTATGACTTAAAAAAAGAATAATCAAATAAAAATATGATTTAATTTTGCAAAATATTGCAATATTTTGCAAAATTAAAAAATATTACTAACGGTAGTTAATAATATTTTTAATATGATAACCTATAACTGATAAAGTTGGAAATTTACGTTTTAAATAACTAGCAAAAGCGTTACTAAAAAAATCTTCCATATAGTGGTTAAAACAGACAACTGAAAGTCGTTTCTCATTTGCTAGCACTCACTGGTCTCACTTTACTTCGCCGGTAATAAAAAGGTCAACTTCATTATCAAGTTTAGCAATAACATCCCCACCAGCACCAGCTGCTAAAGCAACCGTTGTTATTGGCTGCTGATAATTTGTTAAATTATGTTGCACTGTTACAATGTTAAAAATTGTTTTTAACTTGGTAATAATTTCATCAACCGTTAATGTAACATAACCAATTTTAGTAAAAGGATCACCTATAAACGAAGTAATTTTTTGAGCATTTATTTCTTGTAAAATTAGTTCATTCATTAAACCATCATAATTAGTATGGAGAGCATAAACTGAAATTTGGTGTTCTTTCAAACGTTTTAAAATTTCTTGTTTATAGCCAATTTGATATAATGTTTTTTTCTTCCCAAAACAAAACGGATGATGTGTAATAATCACATTCGCTTTTTGAGCAATGGCTTCATCAATCACTTCTGTAGTTAAATCCAAACTAACAAAAATTTGTGTTACTTCATTATTTTTAACTCCCCATTGATAACCACTGTAATCTCATTTCGCTACTGTTTTTAATGGAAAGTCAGTTTCAATTTCTTGATATAATTTTTTAATTAGCATTAAATCACCTTATTTATCATTTTCAATTTTGTTTTAATTTCTTGATAGCGTTTTGTTTTTACTGGAATTTTATTTAATAATGTTTGAAAATAATCATTTTTTAATAATCATTTTTCTTGAAAAAGTTTAGTTTGTTCTTTTTGTAATAATGGTCCAAAAAGAATATCTTTCTTATTTTTAACTTTTTGTCCAGCAACTTTATTAATAACAATAATTTCATAAATAATTTCATTTTCTTTAATCAAAAGTTCTTTTTCAATAAAATACTTTTTTTCCTTAACTCATTGACGCAAAATAATTGGATCATCATTTGAACACAAAATATAGCGGTCAATTAAATCTGAATCTTGCTGTAAAATTTCAAGGATGCTAGCACTACCTAACCCCGAAATAATACCCGAATCAATTTTAATATTTGCAAGTCCTTGCAATCCATCGGCTAAAATCGGAGTAATAATTTCCCCAACCTGATATTTAGCAATATTCTTTTTTGCTTGCTCCAATGGTTTTTCCGCAATATCACAAGCATACGCTTTGGTAATTAAATTTCCTTTTGCCAAATAAATTGGAATCATTGCATGATCAGTTCCAATATCACAAATAACGTCTTTATCATTAACTTGTTTTGCAATTAATAATAAACGTTCTGATAATCTATCCATGGTTTAAAACACCTATCCTTTAAAAAAGTCTTTTAATACTTTTGCTTTTGAATTAGCTTGGTTTGGTTTAAATTTTCGAATTGTCTTTGCCTCAATTTGGCGAATTCGTTCACGAGTAACTTTAAATTCTTTTCCTACTTCTTCTAATGTTTTTGGTGAATCATATTTTGACAAATGTTTATCAATTAGTTTATTTTTTCGACTTTGAACTTTTTCAATTGGGGTATCATAGTGAATATCTAATGCTTTCACTGTTTGCACCAATTCCGGGAAAGTTTCATCTTCACATTCTTTTGCTAATCTTAAAACTGTTCTTAATTTTGTTGGTAAAATTCCAAACCGCATTCTAATTACTTTTTCCTCACGTGCTGATAAAATTTCATGAAAAATTTCATCAATTACTTCCCGTAATGACTCTTTTTCAGCATATTCATCCGGTGTAAAAATGTCTTTATCATCAACAAAGTCACCAAAATGAGTATCATCTTCATCTCCAATTGGTTTTTCCAATGAAACTGGTTCAATTGATAATCGTTTAATTTCACGTACTTTTTCACCAGTCATTCCTTGCCCCATTCGTTCAGCAATTTCATTAAAACTTGGTTCACGACCCAACTCTTGTGTTAACTGACGTTCAATCCTTGTTAATTTATTAATTGTTTCAACCATGTGGACTGGAATTCGAATTGTTCGAGCTTGATCAGCAATTGCTCGTGTAATAGCTTGACGAATCCATCATGTTGCATACGTTGAAAACTTAAAACCACGGGTATAATCAAACTTATCAACTGCTTTCATTAAGCCAATATTTCCTTCTTCAATTAAATCTGAAAAATCTAGTCCTCGGTTTAAATGCTTACGGGCAACCGATACGACTAACTTTAAGTTTGAAGTAATTAATTTTTCACGACCATATCGTTTTTCTTCAGGATCTGATGATTCCAATATTTTAGCATATTTAATTTCTTCTTCACGCGTTAGAATTTTACTTGTTCCTAAAACATTAAAATACGCTTTAATAATATCTTGAATTTTAGTTTCGTTTGAAATTCCCCCAACTTTATAACGTAACTTATCTTCACTTTGTTTTTTTCCTGGTTTAACTACTTCTTCAACCTCTTCCAAATTAATATCACTAAATTCGACTCCATTTGCAACAAGTTCTTCAAAATACTCGTCAACATCATTATCATCAATCTCAAAATGATCATTAATTAAAGTAATTAATTTTTCTTGTTCAATTTCATTGTTATTTTCTTCTAAAAATTTATTAATATAATCTTTAAATTCATCAAAAGTTTTCATTTCTCTAATGTCTTTTTTTGATAATCCCATTTTCTCTACCCCTTTTTAAATTTTAACCGTTGGTTCATCTTATCAATTTCCATCGAAATGGTTTGTTGTTCAATCAGATTATTTGCTTTTTCTAGTTTATTTCATAGCATTGCAATCTCTTTTTCATTGGCAAAATCATCAATTAGCAGCGCATAGTCTTCTAATTCTTTCTTATTATATTTAGTTTTAATCGTTGATTTATCAATAATGTCCATTAACATTTTTTTTAAATCCGGATCATTTATTTCATCACACAACATACTAATATTAACATTTTCTGCCCCTAAATGTCTATTATAATATATAATTATATCATTTGCTAGTAATCGGTAACCATTAAAATTTAAATTTGCTATTTTTGTTTGATAAAAATCAGCTGCTTTTCTAGAAGCAAGCAATTGTAACAACATTTTTTGTTCCGCTAATATATAACGTTTTAAACTTTTAATCTTATATTTTGTTTTTGTAACAGCATTAGAATCTTTAATAATTACTGTTGCTGATTTTTCCCTCTTTTTTGCTAATTCAGAAGAATCAGTCGAGAGCATTGGCTCTGAAACTGACGCATTTGCTAAGGGTTTATGATACACTTTAATTTGATTAATTTTAGTTTGAATTGTTTCGCTTGAAATACCAGTAATTTTTACCAAATTATTAATTGCTAATTCTTGTTCTAATGGATCAGGACTTGCTTTAATTAAGGTTCCAACAACATTAATGAATTCTTCTAACTCATTTGCTGCTTCTAAATTAAATTTATTTTTAAAATAATCAACTGCAAAATTAATTGGATGCATAGCGTGCGTTAACATTGTATGAATTAATTCCCCTTGGCCACTATTAACTAATTCATCGGGATCTTGTTGTGTTTCATTTAACACAATTTTAGCTTTCAAATTATTAACTAATAACTTTGCAACAACTTTTAAACTAGCATTAATTCCTGCTTGATCACCATCTAAAAAGACTAGACATTCACCTGTTAACTTTTTAATTTCCTTAATGTGATAATCACTTAAATTAGTTCCCATTAAAGCAACCGTATTTTTAATATCCAATTTATCTAAACTAATAACATCCATATATCCTTCTAACAAAATCAAGTTATTTTGTTGGCGAATGAATGGTTTTGCTCGTTGAATATTATACATTAATTGTTCTTTTTTAAAGACTTTTGTTTCTGGACTATTTAAGTATTTGGCAACTTTATCATCTTGGCCAATCACCCGACCAGAAAATCCAATAATATAACTATCCTCATTTTTAATTGAAAACATAACACGATTATTGAAATAATCATAAACATTCCCATTTTTAATAGTAATTAATCCAGTTTGTTGAATGTCATTAATAGAATATCCTTTTTTTATTAAAAAATGATATAAATGATCAAAGCCACTTTCAGCATAACCAATATTAAACAACTCAATCTCTTGTTGTGTAATCTTTCTTGTTGCTAAATATTCTTTTGCATTATAGGCTTTTTTTGTTGCCAAACTATTACTAAAATAAGCTTGTGCTAAAGCATTAATTTCAAAAATTAATTTATCAATTTCATCATATTTTGCTTTTTCTTGATAAGTTGTTAATTCATCTAAGGAGATATTAGCCATTACAGCAACTTTTTTCAACGCTTCAATAAAACTAATATTTTCATATTCTTGTAAAAAAGTAAAAACATTCCCACCAGCTGAACAAGCAAAACAACGATAGATTTGCTTTTCTGGTGAAATGCTCATTGAAGGATGTGAATCTTGATGGAAAGGACAAACAGCTCAGTAATTCCGCCCCCGCTTTTCCAGTGATAAATACTCTGACATTACTGTAACAATATTTACTTTTGACCGAATTAAATCAATCTTTTCATTACTAATTAATGCCATACCTTCCTCCTCCTTTTAATTATTTTAATAATGCTCTAAAATAATCTTCGAAATTTGCAATATCAATTCGTTCTTGAACCATTGTATCTCGATTCCGAACAGTAACTTTTTGGTCTTCTAATGATTCAAAGTCAAAAGTGACACAAAATGGAGTTCCAATTGCATCTTGCCGACGATAACGTTTCCCAATGTTTCCTGTTTCATCATAAGTACATTGAAACTGATTTAATAATTTTTCATATAATTGATAAGCTGCTTCATTTAATTGTTTACTTAATGGAATAACAGCAAGTTGATATGGTGCTAACAATGGACTTAATTTCAAAACAATTCGTGAATCATTATCACCAATTTTTTCAACATGATAAGCATCATATAATATTGCTAGCATTAAACGCCCAACCCCAACTGACGGTTCAATAACATGTGGCAAAATTTTTTCGTTTGTTTCTTGGTTTAAATAACTTAAATCTTGTTTACTCATTCTGCTGTGTTGACGTAAATCAAAATCACCACGATCAGCAACTCCTCATAATTCACCCGTTCCAAACGGAAACTTATATTCAACATCAATTGTGCGTTTAGCATAATGTGCTAATTCACTCGCTTCATGGTTACGAAAAAGATAATTCTTAGGATTTAGATTAATTAAATTTAAAAACTTAGTAACTTCTTTAACTCAATATTCAAACCAATCTGTTTGGTCATCCGGATGATAGAAAAATTCTAGTTCCATTTGTTCAAATTCGCGTGTCCGAAAAATAAAATTTCCCGGCGTAATTTCATTTCGAAATGACTTTCCAATTTGGCCAATTCCAAAAGGCAATTTTTTTCGTAATGAACGTTGAACATTTTTAAAATTAACAAAAATTCCTTGTGCTGTTTCTGGTCGTAAATAAACAATCGATTTTTCATCTTCCAGTACCCCTTGGTTCGTCTTAAACATTAATTCAAACTGACGAATATCAGTAAAATCATGTGCACCACAATTTGGACATAACAAATTTTTTTCGTCAATAAAACTTTTTAATTGTTCATTACTTCATCCCCCACAATTAAGATCAGGATAATTATCTTCAATTAATTTATCTGCTCGCATACGAGTTTTACATTTTCTACAATCTAATAATGGATCAGCAAAATTTCCTAAATGGCCTGAGGCTTTTCACACATTATTATTCATTAAAATTGTACTATCCAGACCAACATTATATTTTGATTTTATAATAAAATGTTGTCATCATAAATTTTTTAAATTTCGTTCTAACTCAACACCTAATGGACCAAAATCTCAACTATTTGCTAAACTGCCATAAATTTCACTCCCTTGAAAAACAAAGCCTTGTGATTTTAAATGATTAACAACTTCTTCTAATGTATATCGCATTAAATATAACTCCTTTTTATTTCTCTACCCTCAATTATACTATGTTATTATTTAAAATAAATTAATTTTTTCTGCATTTCATAAATACTATAAGAAAAAATCCCAACTTTCGTTAAATAATACTCACATAACATTTTAAATAAAACAATCATTTCTTTGACATTAATTTTATTATGAAAATAAAAATTATCTAGGGGTGTCATACTAAAAATTTTAACTAATTCAATTGAAAAAAGATAATCCGTTGATAAATAACAGTTTTTACAAATATATCCTTCTTCAATGAAACTAATTGTTTTAATATTACTTTTTCCATCGCAACGTTTACACATTGTTAAATTCCATTGTAAACCATACCATTTTAAAACCTGGAACATAAAAACAATCACAACAGTTAAATTATCTTCTCAAGCAAGTAAATTATTTAATGCTGTTGATGTTGTCATTATTACTTAGTAACTTTCTTTGTTATATCATAAACGAGCAATCATTGATGATTTATCACGTCATTTTTCAACCACTTTGACAAATAACTCTAAAAATATTTTTGTTCCTAAAATTTGTTCTAATTCTAAACGAGCTTGAGTTCCAATTTCCTTAATTAGTCGTCCATTTTTGCCAATCACAATCCCCTTTTGAGAATCACGTTCAACACAAATTGAGGCCATAATTTTTAACAATGTTCGTTGTTCGTCAACCTTATCAATTAAAATTGCTACACTATGCGGAATTTCATTTTCAGTTAAAAGTAAAATTTTTTCTCGAATAATTTCACGAATTAAAAATTTTTCAGGCTGGTCAGTTAACATGTCATCAGGATAATATTGTGGTCCCTCTGTTAAATGATCTTTTAATAATGTTAGCAACTTAGGAACATTTTCATGTTTTAACGCTGAGATTGGAATTACAGCAGTAAAATTATGAACCTTTTCTCATTCCGCAATTTTAACCATTAAATCCCCTTTTGATACTAAATCAATTTTAGTAACAACTAAAATAATGGGAACCCCTCGTTCTTCTAGTGCTTTAATAATATAGCGATCATTATCGCCAATATGCTCATTGACGGGTGCTAAAAATAAAATAACATCCGCTGCTTTTGTCGTGGATAAAGCAACTTTATTCATAAATTTCCCCATTTCATGATGTGCTTTATGAATTCCTGGTGTATCCATAAAAACAATTTGTGCTTCATTGTCATTATAAATCCCTTGAATTCGATTACGTGTTGTTTGAGCTTTCGCAGTAACAATTGCCACTTTATTATTTAAAATTGTATTTAATAATGTTGACTTTCCAACATTCGGGCGGCCAACAATTGCCACAAATCCCGATTTAATTGTCATTTTTATCACCTCGTAATTAATTTAATTATAAAGGAAAATAAGATAAAAGATTATTATTTTAAAATTCAAATGCAATTTGATCATCTAATGATAAATCTTTTAAAATTCCAAGTTCTTCAAAAGATTCCAAATGCGCTTTTGTGATATTTGTTCGTTTTTGCAAATCAGTAATTGATAAGAAAGGTTTTTCTTTCCGAGCATTAATGATACTATCTCCAACAGCACCTCCTAAACCATCAATCGCTGAAAATGGTGGTAAAATAATTTTTTCATTATTATCATTTTCAACAACGGTAAAGTTTTTATTCATACTTGTTTTTAAATCAATATTACTCATTTTAATACCCCGAGCATACATTTCTAACGCAATTTCATAAACGGGAATCAAATCCTTTTCTTTTTGCGATGGTTTATTTGGTGCATTAAAATCTTTATTATCCAAACGAACTTGAATATCGCGTAAAACTTGTTTAATTGTTTCTGCTCCTTTTAAAATTGTTTTAATATCAAAAACATCAGTTCTGGTTGAAAAGAATGTTGCATAATATTCAACAGGATAATTTATTTTAAACCACGCCACTCGTCATGCCATTAAAACATAAGCTGTTGCATGTGCTTTAGGAAACATATATTTAATCTTATTACATGAATCAATATATCATTGTTCAACATTATTTTCTCGCATTAATTGCTCTTGTTCTGGAGTTAACCCTTTTCCCTTCCGAACATCTTCCATAATTTTAAAAGCACTTTGCGCTGGTAACCCTTTATAAATTAAGTTAACCATAATATCATCACGACACCCAATAACATCAGAAATTCGAATATTTTGATTTCGAATTAGATCTTGTGCATTACCAATTCAAACATCTGTTCCATGTGATAATCCTGAAATTTGAACTAAATCAGCAAAAGACGTTGGTTTAGTATCTAATAACATTTTCCGAACAAAAAAAGTCCCAAACTCTGGAATTCCAATTGCTCCTGTTTTTTCACCATTAATATCTTCTGGTTTAATTTTTAAAACATCTAGACTACGAAAAAGACTTAACACTGCTTCGTCATTGGTTGGAATTGTTTTTGGATTAATTCCTGTTAAATCTTCTAACATTCGTAATGCTGTTGGATCAACATGCCCTAAAATATCTAATTTTAAAACATTATCGTGAATAGCGTGGAAATCAAAGTGTGTTGTCAATCAATTTGATTTGATATCATCAGCGGGAAAATTAACGGGCGTAAATTCTTCAACTTGATATTCTTTTGGAATAACAACAATTCCCCCCGGATGTTGCCCCGTTGTTCGTTTAACTCCTTCACACCCCTTTGCAATTCGTTCTAATTCAGCCCGGCGTTTTAAATGCAAGGTATTCTTATTTTCAAAATAACCTTTAACATATCCATAAGCAGTTTTTTCTGCCACAGTTGAAATTGTACCAGCACGATAAACATTCCGCTCTCCAAACATTTCTTTCGTAAAATCATGGGCAACTGGTTGATATTCACCAGAAAAGTTTAAGTCAATATCAGGAACTTTATCTGCTTCAAATCCTAAAAATGTTTCAAAAGGAATATCATGGCCCTCTCCTTTTAATGGTTGTTGACACTTTGGACAATTACGTGATGGTAAATCATAACCACATTTTACTGACCCATCAACAATAAACTCACTATAACTACAATTTGAACATAAATAATGTGGCTGCAAGGGATTCACTTCCGTAATATTACTCATTGTTGCAACAAAACTACTCCCAACACTTCCTCGCGATCCAACTAAATAACCATCTTGTAATGATTTATCAACTAATTTATGAGCAATTCAATAAATAACGGCAAAACCATGTTTAATAATTGCACTTAATTCTCGTTCTAACCGTTTTGCAACAATTTCTGGCAATGGATTTCCATAAATCTTATAAGCATTTTGATAACATAATTCTCTTAAAAGTTCATCACTGCCATCAATTTTGGGAGTGTATAATTTATCCTTAATAATTTCAACTTTTTCAATTTGGTTTGTAATAAGATTTGGATTTGTAACAACAATTTCGTGAATTAATGTATCATCATTTAAAAATTTAAACTCATGCAGCATTTCCGTTGTTGTTCGTAAAAATTGATCAGGGTAATCAGTCACCCGTTGTTTATAATCATACAATGGATGCGGTCTTCCCCCAATTCCTTTCGCATTAATATAAACCTCACGAAAAATTTTATCTTCTGGATTAAGATAATGAACATCACCAGTTGCAACAACTAATTTATTTAATTTTTTTGCAGCATAAATAATATCTTTAATAACTGTTAACAACCGGTCCTCTGATAAATCACCCATTTGAACCAAGTGTTTATAAACACTTGGGGGTTGAATTTCAATGTAATCATAAAAACTAATAACTTCTGTTAACTCACTAAGATCTTTATTCCTTGCTACTTCAAAAACATCACCATGAACACACGATGAACCAATTAACAAATTAGCACGATGTTCATTAATTACACTGCGTAATAATTTTGGTGACGAATAAAAATAGGTTGTATGTGCCGCTGTAATTAATTTAAATAATTCCAATAATCCTTGTTGATTTTTGGCAAGAATCGTCATATGTTTTGGTCGTAACTTTTTATAAACAGCAGAATTATGAATTTGATCAATATCATCATCAAATTCAACCCCATAAACATTAATCATTTTGCGTAACTGGTGTTCATAAACATCAGTTAAAACAATCGCATCATAATCTCCACGGTGCGCTACTTCTTCATTGTAAATAACATTATAACAACGAGCAATCGTTCCTAAACGGTAGTTCTTTAACGTTGGTTCTAAAATCCTTGATATTTGCAAGGTATCAATAACAGTATTATTAATTTTAGAACGACCCGCTTTTTCTAACCATGATTGAATAAAACCTAAGTCAAATTCTGCATTATGGGCAATCAAAATTGCATCTTTAAAATATTCTAAAATTTGGTCAATTGATTCAATAAAAGTTGGTTTATCAGCTAATAATTCATCAGTAATTCCGGTTAATTCAATTGTAAATGAAGATAATTTAATTGTTGGTTTAAATAAGTGATTAATAATTTTTCGTTCACCACTAATCCCATCCATAATAACTGCTCCAAACTCAATAATCTCATCATAACTACTACTCAAACCAGTTGTTTCCAAGTCAAAAATAACATATTTTGCTGTTCGTAAATCATAATGATGAGGATTTTTAACATACCAAACTTTATCATCCAGCATGTCAGCTTCCACCCCATAAATAACTTTAATATCAGGATATTTCATATTAATATTATAAATTTCAGGGTAAGCTTGGGCATTTAAGTGATCAGTAAAAGCAATTGCCGAATGCTTTCAATGTTGTAATGTTTTAAAAAGGGCAGGAATATTAACAACGCCATCCATTGCACTCATTTTAGTATGTAAATGTAATTCAACACGCTTTTCATCCGCATTATCTTCACGATATAAGTCCTCGCGATCTAATCGCGCAATTTTTTTAATAAAAAGCATTTGTTCATTAGCATAAGTATCATAACGAATATCACCAAAAATGCTAACTCATTCATCATTTTTTAGTTCTTCAAAAAAATCATCTGCCTGTTCAGTACGGGTAAAAAACTTTCCAGCAATAGTATCGCTATAATCAGTTATCGTAATTGTATAAATAAATTTTTTAGTGAAAATTAATTGTCGATCCTTATTAACAATTTTCCCATAAATTGTGACATTTGGCGCATCTTGGTCAATATCAGCAAGACGTTCATAACTTACTTGCCCCATTTTTCCTTTTACATAATTATTCGTTCCATTCCGTGCCTGCTTTGTTGTAATTGCTGGTTTTAACATTAAACTTTCATTTTTCTGCTGATTTTCTTGGTATTTTATTAATTCTTGTTCATTAATTTCTAAAATATTATTTTCTTGTAAATCGACTATTAAATCTAATCGTAAATTATGAAACCCATAACGACGTAATTTGTTTTCATAATAATGACAATGTTCACTAACAAGTTTTTTTTCACTATCTGAATGAACTGTAATTTTTAAAATATTATCTGCTAACATAAAACGTGATGGTGGTAATTTACTAAAAAAACTATTTTTTAATTCTGATTTATTAAAACGAATATATTCTAAATAAGTAAAAATAGTTTCTAATTGATAATTTTTATTCCGTACTAGGAACGAAACTTTCGTTGGTAATGTTGGGTTTGCTAATAACGTTGTTTCTAATTTTAATAAAACATCAGTTGGCAAAAAATCATTAATTTCAATAATGACACGAAAAAACGATTCTCCTGTACTATACTCGCTTTTAATAATTTTTGCATCAGCAAAATAATTATCAGGAAATTCTAAGTTGTTAACTGTAAATAGTTTTACCAATTGTTGATCCATTTGCCATCCCTAATCTATCTCTCTTCTTTAAAAAAAGACATCTTTAATTGTTATTCCAATAAATAATAAAATAAAAAGCACTGCCCCCGTGACATTAATAATAATTTTTGCCTTGTGCGGAAGCTGCCAATTTTGTTCTTTTACCTGATATTCTTCTAATAATAATTTTTGCTGTGCTGGATTATGACGCTGTTTTCAAATTTGGAAACGCCCTTTGAGGCGTTTCCCACCACCAACAATTCCTTCAATTAATGTTTCTAAGAATTTGTATCCATCCAATGGTGGAATCGGAATTAAATTTAAAACAAATAAATTTGCTGATAACATTGCGACATACATAAAAAATAATGCCGGTCCTTCCGTTAAAATTGAAGAAACTGTTTTTGCAATTCCAACTGGTCCTGATAATTGTCCTCATTGACCAGTAAATAATAAACCAAATGATTTTAAAATTGTTACTGATTCAGTAAAGGTTTCACGTCAACCATGACCATAAGCCTGTGCTGTTGTAGCAAACTGGCGATCAGGTGCACGAATCCCAACGGTATAAGTACTGCCAGTTATTTTTAATTCAACTGGTTCAGTTTGAAACAATCGATTCTTTGAATCGGTTGTTACCTCTTTTTTATTGTTCACCCGAACAAAATCTAATGTAATAAAATTAGCGCTCTGATGTTCATCGCTTTGATTATATTGTTTTTTTAAATTATTGATAAAATTATAAACTGTTGTTTGATAATTTGGAATATTATTAATAGTTCCAAGATGACTAACTAAAATCTTATTAGCTTCATTATATTTTTCATCATCCTTTTCATGATTACGATAATAATTTTGCGCCACTTTAAGAGTGGCTTGGTTCAAACCTAATCAATAATTTAAAATAACAATATCCTGTCCAATTGGTTCTTTACTTGTTTTTAGAGCATTATATGCTGCTCCTCCAACATCATATTTTGCTCCTCAATATGTCATATCTGATGGTTTGGCATTTAAAGCAGCAAAAGTTGTTGTAAAAATGAAAACAGCAATAAAAAAATTCATTAAAGCTCCCGCCACAATAAAAATTAATCGTTTTCATTTAGCAATGTTCTCCATTTTTCGTTCTTTTGAAACTTCCTCTTCTTCGCGCCCTTTTGGCGCATCAACTAATTCACTGGCAATATACACATAACCACCAAAAGGAAAAATTCGAATTGAATAACGCGTTTCTTTTTTCCCTCAAGAAAAAATCTTTGGGCCAAACCCAATTGCAAACTCATAAACATATGCTCCCGATAATTTTGCAATAACAAAATGGGCAAATTCATGAACTGTAACTAGCATTAATAAAATTATAATGCCAATTACAAATCCTAAAACTATCATTCCCGCTGACATTTATCGACCAACTCCTAACTTACCTTTTCATAACATTATTTTTCGGAAAAATAATTAATAATTTCTCTTTTAATAGTATCATTTAATTGTTTTATTTGCTGATAATTAAATAGTTTTTGTGGCTTAATTTTATCCATAAAAAACTCAATATAATCAACAATTTGATAAAATTTAATTTTTCCCGCTAAGAATAACGCTCGTAACTGTTCATTTGCTGTATGAAAAGCAACAGCCAAAGCGTTGTTTTCATTCAAACAACGATAAGCTAATTTTAGCGCCTTTCATCGTGATAAATCTGCTTTTTGAAATGTTAAAGTAATTAAATCACTAAAATCTAATGGTTTTAATAAAGGATTTTTTTTCCGCAGCGGATAATAGAAAAAATAATTTAAAACTTGAATCATTGATGGTGGTGATAACTGTGCTAAAATTGAGTAATCTTCATACTGCACCGCTGAATGCAAAATTGATTGGGGATGCAACACAACAGTAATATTTTTTGTTTTAAATAAATGATATGCTTCAATAACTTCAAAAGCTTTATTAACCATTGTTGAAGAATCAATGGTAATATTTTGTCCCATTTGTCAGTTTGGATGACACAAAGCTTGGCTTTCATCAATTGTTGTTAATTGAGCTAATGTTTTATCAGCAAACATTCCTCCTGAAGCAGTTAAAATAATCTCTTGCACCGGATTATCTTGCTCTAAACATTGAAAAATTGCACAATGCTCAGAATCAATTGGAAACAACTGATTTTGATGTTCTTCTAATAAGTTATTAATTAAATCACCCGCTAATACTAGTGATTCTTTATTTGCCAATAATAAGGTACGGTGATATCCTTGCAATGTTTGCAAAGTTGGGTACAATCCTGCAAACCCCCCAATAGCATTAAGAACCATTGCTGATGGGAATGTTGTTAAAATTTGATCAAAACCCGCTTCTTCAGTAACAAAAGTAATTGTTGGATACTTAACAGTAAATGCTGCTTGTTGTGTTGCATCAGCAACATAAACCATCTTAATTGTTGGTGATGTTGGTAATATTTCATCAAGAACGGTCACATTATGATAGACGCTAATCGCCCTAAGGATAAAATCATTTGGATTGGTTTTTATAATCTGTAAGGCTTGTTGCCCAATGCTCCCTGAAGCCCCAAAAATAATAAGTTCTCGCATCATTAATTAGCGTTGCAATGCCACATTTGAAATAATAAACATTACAAAAAATACTAACGAAAATGAATCCAAACGATCTAGCACCCCACCATGGCCAGGTAATAAATTACTAAAATCTTTAATATCATAACGACGTTTAATTCATGAAAACGATAAATCACCTAATTGTGATAAAATACTTAACACAAAAGCTAATAAAACATAAATAACATAACGCATTACATGTTTATCATTATCATTTGAAAAGAAATTAAAAACTCAGTGTTTTTCATTTTCGTTTAAATTGAACATTAAAACAGCGTAAGTAATAGCAATTCCAGCCGCCATTATTGTTCCTGTCGCAGCTCCTTCTCAAGTTTTGTTTGGTGAAACATTTGGTGCTAATTTGTGTTTTCCATAACTAACCCCTCCCACAAAAGCAAAAGTATCAGTTAAAATAATAATTAAAGCTAATCAAACAACACTG
Source organism: Spiroplasma endosymbiont of Glossina fuscipes fuscipes (assembly GCF_049669535.1). Lineage (NCBI taxonomy): Bacteria > Bacillati > Mycoplasmatota > Mollicutes > Entomoplasmatales > Spiroplasmataceae > Spiroplasma > Spiroplasma endosymbiont of Glossina fuscipes fuscipes. The sequence goes on along the minus strand of NZ_CP187162.1, from coordinate 479,308 downwards.
CTTCAACCATAATCAGGATTTAACATAAATTTATTCATTGCTTTAAAAGCAAAAATTAAATATAACGTAAAAATCAATACTAAAGTCATTTTACCAAAGGTAATTTCTTTTGAACTAAAAACTAGGCAATAATATACTAAAATCGCACATAAATAGATAACAAAAATAATTCATGGTTTCAACCAATTTCAATTTAATAAAGTATAAAACGGATAATTAATAGCGCCGATTCCACCATAATTTTCCGCAACAGATTCAACTGAAAATAAAAATAAAAACACCATTAATAAATAAGTAATAACTTGAGTATAAATTGGTCACTTTGTTCCCCCCACTAACCGTAAAATCTCATAGTTAACTAACCCCAAAATTACGACATTAATGCCAATAAAAACATAATCAGCAATATCAATATGAGCAACTTTACCTTGTCATTCTGTTGCAATTGCCCCAGTAAACAAATATAATCCCAAAAAAATTAATAAAACATAAAATGTAATATGCCGTGCAACATATTTTTTTTGAAACATTCCTTTTTTTTGTTCCACTTTCTTTGTTACGGTAATATTATTACCATTTGTATCTGATGGTGCATTTGTTTCATCAACAAGAACATTATCTTGCTTATTATTCATCACTTTTAACCCCTCCAAATCTTCTATTTCTATTATTATAATCTAATATTGCTGTTAACAAAGCATTTTCATCAAATTCTGGCCAAAATTTATCAGTAAAATATAACTCAGCATAACGATTTTGCAACAGTAAAAAATTACTTAAGCGTTGTTCACCACCACAACGAATCATTAAATCAACAGCTGGTAGATTTTTAGTATATAAATAATTAAACAAAGTTTTCTCATCAACTTCAGACAATTGCGCTACTAACATTTCGTTAATAGCAGTGACAATTTCTTCAATTGCCCCATAATCAAAGGCAAAGGTTAATACTAAACCATTGTTATCCTTCGTTTGCTTAATAGCGTCATTAATAGCATCTAACGTTTTTGCTGGCATTTTTGTTTTACGACCAATATGGTTTAAAACAATATTTTCATTTTTAAAATTACTTACTTCTTTATTATTTAATAATCGTTCTGGCATTTCCATCAAATAAGCAACTTCCTTTTTATTACGCTTTCAATTCTCTGTTGAAAAACAATAAAGTGTTAAATATTTAACTCCTAATGCATTTGCTTTTAAAGCAACTTCTTTAATTCGTTTTGCTCCCTCTTCATGACCAGCTGTTCGCTTTAAACCTTGTTTTGTTGCTCAACGACCATTGCCATCTAAAATAATTGCAATATGTTGTGGTACATTCATATTCCTTGTTCTCTCTTTCTTGTTTTGTCTATTATTTATTATATCTGGCATAATAAAAAATGAAAGTTTATACTTCCATTAGTTCCTTTTCCTTTAATGTCCCTTTTTCATCAAGCTGTTTAATAAAATTATCTGTTAATTTCTGAATTTCACCTTCATAGTATTTTTTATCATCATCGGTTAAATTGGGATCTTTTTTAATTTGTTCATTACTATCGCGGCGTTCATTACGAATTGCAATTTTAAAATGTTCAACTTCTTTTCACATATCTTTTACTAACATTTTACGACGTTCTTCTGTTAAAGGAGGAATATTTAAACGAATTAAATCTGCTTCTGAATTTGGTGATAATCCTAAATCTGACTTATTAATTGCCATAACAATTAAACTAATTGTTCCGCGATCATAAGGTTTAATTACTAATTGGCGCGCCTCAGGAACCATAATATTTGCTAATTGATGAATTGGCGTTAGTGTTCCATAATAATCAATCATAATATGTGCTAACATATTTGGATTAGCACGACCAGTACGAATTTTTACTAATTCATTTTCAAATGTTCCTAATACTTTTGTCATTTTTTCTTTTGTTTGATTAATAATTTCTTGTGACATTTATTTTCTTCCTCCTGTAACAACTGTTGAACGAGCACTTCCGTGTGCTGCCTTATAAATATTATCTGGTTCATTAATGTCAAAAACAACAATTTTAACATTATCTTCCATTGCTAAACTTGATGCTGTTAAGTCCATCACTTTTAATTGTTTTTCTTGTAATTCATTTAAACTAATATTATCAAATCGAATTGCATCAGAATTTTCGCGCGGATCTTTGTCATAAATGCCATCAACACCGTTCTTTGCCATTAACATAACATCAGCATCAATTTCAATTGTTCGAATTGTTGCCGCAGTATCAGTTGTAAATTTTGGTTGGCCAGTTCCACCAGCCATAATAACAATTGCTCCCTTTTCCAAAGCAGCTTTTGCTTTTTTAAATAAATATGGCGATGCTACTTCTGGAACTTGAATTTTTGAAGTTACAACAACATTTTCACTTCCTTCATTTTTTAAGACTGCTTCTAATGCTAGTGCATTCATTACGGTTGCTAACATTCCCATATAATCCGCACTAATCGGATTCATATTAATACTATCAGCACGATTACCACGCCAAATATTGCCACCACCAACAACAATCGCAATTTGAAGTCCTTCTCTTTGTAATTTAACAATTTGTCTAGCGATATCATGAATTCTCTTTGAATCATACAAATCATCAGGGTTTCCTAATGCTTCGCCAGACAATTTTAATAAAACACGCTTATATTGTAATGCCATTATAACATTCCTTTCTTTTTCTTGTTTATTCCTAATATATTATAAATTGTTTTAAAAAATAAGCAAAATAAAATGTAATGTCCAAATATTATTTTAGGTACCAGTTTAACAATAATTTTAGACTATTTTTAAAAATAGTTAATCATTAAACCGCTTAATTTAAAAGTATCTTATTTACACATTTATTAAAACACACTTTGGAATGGCAAGGGTTTTTTGGACAAATTTTATATAGAGTAAAGATTTTTATATTGGATTGGTGATAAATAATTTAATTTGCTATGAATACGAGTATTATTATATCAATTAACATAATCAAATAATTCTAATTTAAATTCTTCAATACTTTTAAATTTTTTATTTTTGACTAATTCAGTTTTTAAAATTTTATAAGTAGATTCAGCTACTGCATTGTCATAAGGATATCCAGGTTTACTATAAGATTTTTGTACATTGTTCTTAGTCAAAAGTTTATAAATAGTACTATTGTTAAATTCACTTCCTTGGTCAGTATGAAATATTTTAATATTTTCTAAAGAAAAATTAAGTTTGTTAAAAGTACTCTCAACTAATTTTGCATCTTTATGAGAACTAACATCATAGCTAATAATTTCACGATTAAACAAATCAATCAATAAACATACATAATATCATTGATTATTAATTCAAACATAAGTTAAATCACTGACAACAACTTCATGTAATTTATAATTATCAAAATCTTGATTTAACAAATTATTATATTTGTAAGTGATATCTTTGTTATTATGATGTTTATATTTAATTTTTGTATAATTTGAAATTAAATTATATTTTTGCATTATTTGACTAATTTTTATTCGTGACAATATAATATTTTGTTGTGCTAACATAACTTTAATTTTTCTTGTACCATAGTTTTTTCTACTTTTTAAGAAAATACTGATAATAGTATTATCAATATGTTGGGCTTGACTAAGTTTATTTGATTTTAATTGATAATAAAATGTTGATCTAGCAACTTTTAGTGTTTTACATAAATTAGTAATTTTATACTTTTCTTTGTTATTTTTTATAATTACTATTTTTTGCCTATTATCAGTGCTGCTTGCTTTAAAATATCATTTTCCATTCGTAATTGTTTGTTTTCTTTTCGCAACTGAATAAGTTCATTTTTTTCAACAGAGCGATTGTCTTTAGCTTTAAAAGAACCAGAATTCTCAAATTTTTTTACTCATTGATAAAGAACTGCCTTTGAAATTTTATATTCGTTAACAATTTCAATATTACTTTTACCATTTTTATATAACATTACGATTTGTTTCTTGAATTCATCGGTGTACTGGTTTTTTGCCATTTTTATATTCCTGCTTTCCTAATAATTTTAGCTTATTTTTTTACAGTCTACATAAATATGGTCCAAGTTATTGTAACCTATCCAAAATGGGAATGGAATTTTCTATAGCAGAAAGAACTAAAATAGAATAAGAAAGAAATTAAATAATAATAAAAACAAGTTTAAGTTACAACATTTAATTGTCCTTAAACTTTTTTTATTTGATTCACAATTTTTTATAATAAAACTTTGAAATATTGTCTTAATTAAAACCCATTCCGCTTAAACCACCCATTCCTGGAATGTTTGGCATACGACCAGATTTAATTTGGCGAGCAATCTCATCAACTTGTTTTTTTGTTTTTTCAAATTGATTAATTAACTCATTATATTCTTTTTCTGTTCGCCCCGAACCTTTTAAAATCCGATTTTTGCGTGATAAGTGTTTTAACAACCGCGGTTCACGACGTTCTTTAACTGTCATTGAAGATAATAAGACTTCTGTTGCTTTTAATTTACGTTCTGCATCAGCAATTTTTTCATCACTCATTTTTGGCATTCCAGGCAGTAATTTCATAATTCCACCCATTTTTCCCATTTTTGAGATTTGTCGCATTTGATTTAACAAATCTTGTAAATCAAATTGTCCCATCATCATTCGATTCATTGTTTTTTTAATATCACGTTCATCTAAAACATCTTTTGCCTTTTCAACTAGGGTTTGAACATCCCCCATTCCCAAAATTCGATCTGCCATTCGGTCGGGATAAAAAATTTGTAAACTACTCATTCCCTCTCCAGTACCAATAAAAGTAATTGGCAATTTGGTTAAATGAGTAATTGATAATGCTGCTCCCCCACGAGCATCACCATCTAACTTAGTAACAACAACTCCGGTTAACTTTAACAATTGATTAAATTCTGTTGCAACATTAATAATATCTTGCCCTGTCATTCCATCAACAACAAGTAAGATTTCATCAGGAGTAATATTATTTTTAATTTCTTTTAATTCTTGCATTAATTCCGCATCAATATGCAAACGACCAGCAGTATCAATTAAAATAACATCATTTTTATTTTCTTTTGCATAAGTAACTGCTTCTTGCGCTGTTTGAACGAGATTTTGTGTTCCTCGTTCAAATACTTCAATATTTAGATTCTTTCCAATTGTTTTTAACTGATCAATTGCTGCGGGACGATAAATATCACAAGCTACCAATAATGGTTTTTTTTGATATTTTTTTTCCACTAATTTGGCAATTTTACCAGTGGTTGTCGTTTTCCCACTCCCTTGTAATCCAACCATCATAACAATTGTTGGTTTTGAAGCAAAAGATAATTCCTTCGTTGTTTTCCCAAAAATATTAACCAATTCTTCATGAACAATTTTAACCATCATCTGTGATGCATTCAAACCATCGGAAATATATTCTCCGCGGGCTTTTGTTTCTACTGCCTTAATAAAATCTTTTACCACTTCATTATTAACATCCGCTTCTAATAATGCCAATCTAATTTCACGCATTGTTTCACTAATAGCATCACTAGTTAAAGTTGATTTTTTCATATTTTTTTTAATTGATTTTTTCAATTGATTTGCTAAAAAGTCTCCAATCATCACTAATTCTCCTTTATTTTTTATAACAAAATCTTTCCTAATAATTATAATACTAAAATTTCCATAAAAAAAGAATAAAAAATTATTCTTTTAAATAACAGTTTCTGTTATTCGTAACTCTCTAATTACTGTAATAACAATGTCCCCTGGAATTGCCTTTGTTTTTTTAATTTTTTCTTTAATATCAATTGCAATTTTGTGTGTACGGTCATCATCACTAATAACTGGATTAACAATAACACGAATTTGACGTCCTGCTTGTAAAGCATAAACCGATTGAACACCAACTACTGTTTGACAGATTTTTTCTAATTCAGACATACGGGAAATATAATTTTCAAGATTATTATTACGGCTCCCTGGTCGTGCTGCTGATAATGTATCAGCGGCATAAACCAAAACTGAATATGGATTATTAGCAGAGACTTCACCATGATGTGAAGCAATCGCATTAATGATAATTGGATTCTCATCACATTTTGTTGCTAACTTAACTCCCAAGGTAACATGGCTTCCTTCGTTATCAAAATCAACTGCTTTTCCAATATCATGTAATAGACCAGCTCGCATTGCAATCGTTGCGTCTAAACCTAATTCACTAGCCATCATTGCCGTTAATTTAGCAACTTCAATTGAATGCAATAAAACATTTTGCCCATAACTAGTTCGGTATTTTAAAATTCCTAGATGGCGAATTAATTCAATGTCTAAATTATCTAATTCTAATTCAGCAACAACTTCTTTTCCTGTTTCCAAAATTGTCATTTCAATTTCTTCTTGCTCTAACTTGATTGTTTCTTCAATCCGATTTGGTTGAATCCGTCCATCAATTAATAGCTTTTCTAATGTTTTTTTGGCAATTTCACGGCGAATGGGGTTAAAAGATGAAATTTGAACAACATTTGGAGTATCATCAATGATTAGATCCACTCCAGCGGCTACTTCAAAAGTTCGAATATTACGGCCGTCTTTCCCAATAATCCGTCCTTTCATATTATCATCTTCCAAATAAACAGAAGTAGTTGTTTTTTCTGCCACAATATTAACAGCATAACGTTCAATTGCGCTAGTAACAATATTAATAGCTGTTTCTTTGGCGTTAATTTTTGCTGTATTCTCAGCATTTTTTAAAAATTCACCAATTTCTTTTTGGTAACGGTCACTTATTTCTTTAAAAAGTACATCTTTCGCTTCTTCAAGAGAATAACCAGTAACTTTTTCAAGCTGTTGAAGATTATGTTCAACTAGTTCTTGATAATAGTTAATCTTTCCTTGTAATTCTTCTTTCTTCCGAAACGTTTCTTGCTCTTTACTATGTAATACTTCTTCGCGTTCAATAATTAAACGCTCCCTATTTGTTAAAAACTTTTCCGTTTCTAAAAATTCTTCTCGTTTCCGAGCTAATTCATTATTCATTTCTTGTCTAATTTGTGCTGCTTCAACTTTTCCATCTGCTTTTGCAGCATTAATAATTTTTTTTGCCTTTTCTTCAGCTTGTTTTATTTTTAACTTTGTTTTTTTAATTAATTTAAATCTTAGATATTTTTCACATAAAAATCCAAAAAAGTAAAAGCCAATTGCAACAGCAATAATGATTATTACTCATATAGATATTTCCATAATTATGTCCCTCTACTTAGAGTATTAAGCAAGAAGTATTAATTTAAGTGTATAAGTGGAATAATGGCAATAAATAATTACCACATATATTATACTCTTTTTTAAAGGAAAAAATGGAAATATTAACTATTTTACAACATAACTGTGCTTTGATGAAATATTAAACTTTTGATTTTGATAAGTAATTATAATTAAATTTTTGTTAAGTTTAAACTTTAATTCGTATTTTGATGGTAATGTTCCATAAAGATTTAATTCTAATGAAACAGTGTCTAATTGTTCAAAATGATAATTATCTTCTGTAATAGTTGGAATAATAATGTTTCCTTTTACAAAAAGCAAAATTTCATCTGCCGAACAAGACAATAAATAAGATTGCTTTCCAAGATATTTCTTTTCTTTTTGGCCAAACAAAAACCATTCTCCTGCAGGTAAATAAACTTCTCGTTTCATTGTTTGTGGTGTTAAAATCGGAGCTATTAATAAATTACTCCCTAAATAAAATTGATTATCAATTATTTGTGCAATTGAATCATCCTCATTTTCTAAAACCATTGCTCGTAAAATTGGCACCCCTGTTGTCACTGCTTCTAATTCACACATTTTAAAATACGGTAATAGTTTGCGTTTTAACTTTGCATATTTGATTGCATTAGCTAATACCCTTGACGAAAAATTTCATGGTTCACGCGGACCAATTCCGTGAAAACGTAATAAAGGACATAACATTCCAACTTGTGTTCAACGCATATATAAGTCTTCATCAAATGCTTCTTCACTATAAAAACCACCAATATCGGTCCCTCACGCCATTTCACCGCTCATTCCTAAGGATAACCCGGCATTTAAATGAATTTTTTTAATTCAGTAAAATTTGAATAACTATCGCCAGATCATTTCCCTGAAAAACGTTGTGTTCCAATATATCCCGGCCGACAAAAAGTTAAGCTCTCGTTTGGTCCAAAATATTTGGCACTAGCATCATATGCTGTTTTACAATATAAAAAATGATAATATTGGCGAAACTCTTTTCCCGTTAATCCATTACTAAAATAAGCATTAGGTGGAACACCATCACCATAATCTGGTTTAATAAAACGCAATCCTAAGTTAAATAATTTTTGTAATTCATCTTGATATCATTTCACAGCAGCTGGATTAGTAAAATCAACAATCCCACAATTTGTTTGATAAGTTTCTGTTCCTGTTAGTGGATGCGCATATGAATTGTCATCAGTTGTTTTTACTAAATAATTATTTTTAAAGGCAATTTGTCAATTTGTACTATTATCAGCTTGTAAATAAGGATTTATTCAAAAACAAACAGCAATGTTTTTTGCTTTTAATTGCGCAAATAATTCTTGAAAAGACCCAAAAGCATTTTCGTTATATTCAAAATTACAACTTTTTGTATAACGATTTTCTAATCATTTTGGATCTAAGCAAATAACATCTAATGGAAAATTAGCCCTGTTGCTTTTTTCAACTTCTGCTCACAATTCATCTTTATTATGATAATACAAACGATTGCATCATATTCCATAACTTAAATCAGGAATTTCTGTTGGTTTACCAGTTAAGTCCGTGTATTGATTAATTAATTCCTTCATTGTTTGCCCCGTAAAAAAATAAAGATCTAAACAGGATTCAAAACTAAGAAAACTAATGGCATCAGTTACTGGTGATCCAATTTCAAAACTAGTTTGTTCACCAGTATTAACTAATACTCCTCATTTTTTGGTTGAATAAAATAATGGTAATCCGTTGTATCCTAAATCATGATTTGCAACACAAGAATTATCACTATTTCAAATTGTTGTTTCAATCCCATTTTTAACTAAAAAACAAAACTTTTCTCCTAACCCATATATTTTTTCATCATTCATTAACCAAAATGACATAAATGGTTGTCATTCATTACTTTTATCAAGTTTTCATCCCAATGGTGGGGTACGATAACTTTCAAACATTTCATACCCTTTGCGAGTATTAGTTTTAAATTTAATGGTATCATTACAATCAAGCAATGTTATGCAAAAAGGTTCTTTTTGAATTAATAACTTTTCATTATTTAATAATTTTATTTCAAAATAATTAAGGTGATTAATTAAATCAATTTTCTTAATACTCAATGGTTCTAGATGTTCATCAAAACGATTGTTGCTGATCTTTTTTTGATAATACTGTAAATTAATAATTCCATTAACATATAATGTTATTTTTAAAGTTGATTTCTGTAAATTACTTAACGTAACTTCAAGATATAAACTATCATCTTGTCATCAAAAATCACTAATCCTTTTAACAACAGCATAATCATAGTTGAGATCAAAAATTGGTTGCTTTTGTGGAAATGAATATGCTAATAAGTTCGGGAGTGTTGCATATAAACGGGTATTATTTAATTTATTTAAAAACAAGAAACTTTTTTCTTTTATAAAAACAAAATAACACAAAAAAATAAAAATACAAAAAAATAATTTCATATTTTAACATACTAAAAAATAGTTTAAAAACTAAAATTAAATTATTTTAAATTAACTAAAATTAAATCTCATAATTTTTAAATCCAAAATATTTTTAAATGTTGAAAATAAAAATGTTTTATTCCCATATCCCAAACAAGATTTTACAATTCTTGAAACATCACTTTCAGCAGATACGCCAATATTTCAGTCTTTATTTTGATTTAAAATACCATTTTTTAAATTAATAAAATACCTTAATTTAATTCTTTCATTCTGTAATGATTTTAAAAAAGTTATAAATTCGTCGTATTTTCCTTGTAAAAATAATTCCTTTGCGTGTAAATAATTTTTAAAGGATTCTTTACTACGATTACCACAATATATATTATTCTTTAATTCTCTTATTGCATGAAATCTATCAAATATAAACATACCATCTAAAATTTTAGCAGTTTTTTTAATCCATTTAGCACTATCCCCACCAATAATTAATTTAATATTTTCATAATTTTTAAAAAATTTCTGAATTTGTTTTTTAATAAAGAACGCATTAAATTCCGCACCCCAAGTTTTCTTATTAAGAAAAAAATAACAATATTTTTTATTTAAAAATTTATTATTTTCTTTTCCAGTATTAAATGAAATTATTCTAACAGTTTGCAAATAAGATTTATTATTTTTATTTTTTAAAGTTACATGGGCATCATCTAAATTAATATATAAATTTTTACAATATCTTTTCTTTTTATTAATGCTTTTCGTAAAATACGCGAAACAGATGAACAATGTAATTTGCAATTAAACATATCTAATATATCACTATATCTTTTATTTTTTACTATTTCAGCAGTTATTTTTAGTTTTAAATCATTAATTATTCTTTGCCATTTTTTAACTCCAAATTGTTTATCAACAAGAGAAACATATTTTCACTTACCCTTATAAAGATATTTATAAATTCTTCTCTTATAAATTAATATTCCAAATTCTGTTTTAATTTTTCTAGTTTTTATTTCTTTTACAAAATATTTTGTTTTATCTCGTTTTTTAAAAATTATATCATCAGTTCCTTCTATCTTTTCTTTTAACTGATTTAAAGCATTTTCATAAATATTTACACTAAATTTATTAAAATTAAACATTTTATTATTTCCTTTCGTTATTAAATTAAAATTATTAGTTAATATATTTCATAAATTTACACCTACTTTAAAAAAGGTATAGTATAATTAAAAAAATTATAACATTTCACAGAAAGGAATAAATATATAAAAAAATGACTTAGCATTTTAGGAGCAATCGGATTAACAACAACATTAATTAGTTGTGAAAAACCAAATAACAATGAAAACGGGGGTAATAAACCAGAACCTAATAAACCACAACAACCACCAGAAAATAGTAAATGAACTAATATTCCTAGAACACAGGCACCTAATAAAGAATTTTTAATTGCTACTAATAAATGATATTTTTATATAAATAAATATGAAAATAATTATATAACAACAAGATTTTATTTTGATAATAATTTTATTAATAACCAAAATACTTGATGACAACACTTAAAAAATGATTCAGATTTTATTTGAAACTATAATTTAGTATATCGTTGAAACGGAAACAGTGAACCACAAATACCAGAAATTAATAAAGATACAGGTAAAATTACAGATTGAAAAGAATAAAAGGAACTTTGTAGTTCCTTTTATTTATATTAATCGTACAAATTTCATAAAAATAATTAATAGGAATATATCTGTTATTGTGTTATATAATGCTGGACTAAATTTTCATACTTCAAATGTTTGACTAAAAAAACTATATATTGTTTGAAAAATCTTGCCAACACCACTTGCTAATTCATTAACTTGTTTAACACCAGGAATATTATTTACAACTCAAATTGCCGCATTTTTTATATGACAAGCTAAATTATATCAAGTACAACTTTCATACTGAGCTTGTCATCATTGTCCGTCAGGAAATAATCCGCCATTATTTATTTCTTGTCAATTATAAATTCCAAAATTAAAATCATAATAACGATACATATCATTTTCTTTTTGGGCTTGTAATTCAAAAACATTATAACCGATTTTTTGTTCTTCTATTTTCTTGTATTTTAAACCATATTTATCTTTTAAAGCACCTTCAAAAACATAACCCTCATTTTGATTAATATTATAGTCATTTGAAACTGAAAAATCATAATTAAACACATTACCATAATTAGTGTTATAAAATCGATTTTTAAATGCTGAATACAATTTAATATCTAACTGATTATATTTATCTGAAAAATAAAAATAACGCGGATAAATTTTAAAACCATTATTTGCTAATAAACCATATTTTTTATTATAACCTTGCACATAAGTATTATTTTCTAAATCAAAAATCGTTCGTAAATAATCTTTATAAAAATTTTGAGAAACCGTAAACATACTATTTAATAATTTTTCAAATTGACTTTTATTAGTATTATTTTCATCAATTAAAACATCTCTAAAATTAACTAACTTTAAACCAAAAAAGTTAATTAAAACAGTATCATATTGTAAATTATTAATATAACCACTTTCAATAAAATTACTCCGATTTTGAAATACAGGCACCAAAGCGTATGCAAAAAATGCTTTTAAAAACTTATTAATATCAATTTGACCTTTAATTTGTTCAAAAACTTGTTTACCAAAATTAGGTGAATTACCCTGATAATAATTATAAGTTTCAGCACTAAAATTAAAAATATTTTCTTTTTCTTTCATAAAAGAAAATAAAAAACCCAAATCATCAGTATACCGTTAACTATTATAATCATATCCATTTCAATATTGTTTAAAATGTGTTAACTCTAAACTGCCAGCAATCATAATCAGGACTACCACCTTGCTGTATTCGAATATTTTCTTGTACAATAGCAATAATATACTTTAATAAAAAAGTACGAACATTTTGATAATATTCAGTATATCATTTTAATTTACCATCATTATCAACAACAGGTAATTTTGGTTCACCGCTTCCGTTTCAACGATATACTAAATTATAGTTTCAAATAAAATCTGAATCATTTTTTAAGTGTTGCCATAATAAATTTTGATTTTTAATAAAATTATTATCAAAATAAAATTTTGTAAGCAAATATTGACCATTTCTTTTTTCTCCATAAAAATATCATTTATTAGTAGCAGTTAAAAATTCTTTATTAGGTGCCTGTGTTCTAGGAATTTGTATTCAAAACTCATTAATCATCTTAACTAATTGTAAATTATCAATACTTTTTTCTAATTTATTAATAACTTCAACAGTATTAAAATATTTTGTAAATGAATAAGAAAAATTATTTAATTCTCTTAAAAATTGTTTTTTATCAAGATCATAGAATTTATCAATATTATACTGTTTAGCATAAATATCTCAATTTTTATATAAATCCATAAATTCATCACTAGGCTTATCAAGTGAAATCCCCGTTGAATAACTATCTTTTAGAAAATCTAAATATCACTTATCATTATAAGTTAATGATTGTGATGTTTTTAAAGTGGAGTTAATAAAGTAATTTGTTTCTGACCAATTTTCAAAAAAACTACTGCGTAAAAACATTGTATTAATAAAATCAGTTTCATTCATTCCCGTTGTTTGTTGATTAACAGTATAATTTTGCTGATTTAATGGTTTAAATGCTGTTAAAGTAATAAAAGGAATAATTAAACCTAAAATACCTAAAATAGATATTGCAAATAAAGATAATGACTTACGCATTATTCTTTACTACCTTTAACTATATCTTTATTAATTTTTTTCTTAATTCATAATATTAAATCAATAATTCCCGCAGCAGTTAAAATTCAAAAAATTATATATCCAATACACATAATTGAAGAAACTGAACCAAATTTACTCAAAAACAATTGAAATTCTTTAATATCAATATAAAGAAAAGGTACGAACATTCCTAAACTAATTACCAAAAAATATAATAATATTTTTCATCATTTTTCTTTTAAAAACTTTAAAATTTTACTTTTCATAAATTCAACTCCTAACTATACAATGTTTTTGAAACAATAAACCCAACAATATATAAACTTGATATTGTTAACATTAATGGATGACTAAACAAAATTGCCATTTTACCAAACAACGAAAGCAAAAAAGTATCTGAGTTATATAAAACCATAATAATATTTTTTGCTGATGTTAATTGATTTATAATGACTGTAATAAATCCTGTTCCAAAAATAGCGATTGCCGCCACCAATAAAACTAATTTAATCATTATTTATTCACTCTCCGATATCCTTGTTCTCTTGTTTTTGCTTGTTTTACTAAATTTGATAATTGTTGTTTATTACGATTAATTTTAAACTGTTTACGATCTTTAATATGTTTTTTCATACCTTGTTTAGTATCTGAAACTCCACGAGCAGTTGCAGAATAAATATTTGATACACCTGTTTGTACTGTTGAACCTAATTCGTTGTATTGAGTTCTTGTACCGTGAATTGCATAAATAGATAACTTAACAACCATAAAAAAGATAATAAAATAAGCAATTGTCGTATTTGTCATTGGTAATTTTGTATTTCAAATAACATCAAAAATAAACAAAAATACATCAAAAATAAAACTAAAAATCTTATCTCAATTACTACTTTCTGATAATAAATTAATCATCTTTACCACTTCCTTTTTCTTTTTTAGGTTTTAAATTCTTTTTCAAAATATCAATATCAAACAATTCTAAACGCTCTTTAACACTCAATTTAGTAATTTCTGACCAGTAATATTCTTTATAATTAACTATTTCATCATTTTTTAAATCACGAACAAACTTTAATCATTGACTATCATATTTCTGTGCAAATTCTAACAGAATAATTATTTTAAAAAACCGAATTCCTAACCCAACATCCGACTTATGTTTTGCTCGTTTACCTTCTGCTGTTCGTTCTACTGATTTTGTTTTTCAAATTTCATAATCAGTAATATCTTGAAAAATGCCAATTCGCATAATAAAGAAACGATTAAAAAAATTAAATCCTTTTTTAGCAATCGGCTTTTTCAGTGAAATTGGAATAATAATACCACTTGCTAATTGGCGAATATTATTTCAAATCATACCCTCACGCTGAGCTGTAAACAAAGCACGATTACCAAAATGTCTTGCTAAAACAATTCACGGAATTTTACCACTGTGAACTTTTTTCTCATCATGGGGACTAGTTCCATCAATATATAAATAACTGGATAGGTTACAATAACTTGGACCATATTTATGTAGACTGTAAAAAAATAAGCTAAAATTATTAGGAAAGCAGGAATATAAAAATGGCAAAAAACCAGTACACCGATGAATTCAAGAAACAAATCGTAATGTTATATAAAAATGGTAAAAGTAATATTGAAATTGTTAACGAATATAAAATTTCAAAGGCAGTTCTTTATCAATGAGTAAAAAAATTGAGAATTCTGGTTCTTTTAAAGCTAAAGACAATCGCTCTGTTGAAGAAAATGAACTTATTCAGTTGCGAAAAGAAAACAAACAATTACGAATGGAAAATGATATTTTAAAGCAAGCAGCACTGATAATCGGCAAAAAGTAATATTAATTACTAATAATAAAGACAAATATTCAGTGAGGAAAATGTGTCAAATATTAAAGATAGCAAAATCAAAGTATTATTATCAAATTAATAAGAACACTAAAACTGAAATTAATATTTATGAAAATGAAGTTATCAGTGCATTTAAAGAAAGCTATAAAGTTTATGGTGCTAGAAAAATTAAAATTATTTTAGCAAGAAAGAACATTATTTTATCTCGACAAAAAATTAGAAGAATTATGGCAATAAATAATTTAGTATCAAAATATACTAAATTAAAATATCGCAATCATAAATCTCCTGTAAATAATGATCAAATTAGTAATATTCTAAATCGTGAGTTTAGTAATAAAAGACAAAATGAAGTTATTGTGAGCGATTTAACCTATGTTCAAGTTGGTTCAAAATGACATTATATTTGCTTACTAATTGATTTATTTAACCGTGAAGTAATTGGCTATAGCGCTGGAACAAATAAAACTGCTGAACTAGTTCAGCAGGCATTTTATAAAATAACATGACCACTAAATCAAATTAGGTTGTTTCATACAGATCGTGGTAATGAATTTAAAAATAAAATTATTGAAGAAATTTTATTAACATTTAATATTAAAAGATCATTAAGTGCAAAAGGTTGCCCTTACGATAACGCAGTAGCTGAAACAACCTATAAAGCTTTTAAAACTGAATTTATTAATGGCCGAAAATTTAAAAATTTAGAACAATTAAAGTTGGAACTATTTAATTTCATTAATTGATACAACAATATTCGAATTCATGGTAGTTTGAATTACTTAACTCCAGTTGAATTTAGAAATCAGAAGTCTACATAAAAAGTGTCCTAAAAAGTGTTGCCATTCCAATCGCTATTTTTGGAACAGGATTTATTACAGTCATTATAAATCAATTAACATCAGCAAAAAATATTATTATGGATTTATATAATTCAGACACTTTTTTACTTTCTTTATTTGGTAAGATGGCAATTTTGTTTAGTCATCCATTAATGTTAACGATATCAAGTTTATATATAGTTGGGTTTATTGTTTCAAAAACATTGTATAGTTAGGAGTTAAGTTTATGGATTGTATTATGTAAATCTAAGCTCCAAATTTATCTCTTGTTATTTTGATAATAACACTCTTTTAAAGAAATGCAACTATTTTTTAAAAAAAATAAATTATTTGTTAAATTATTTGTAAATTTATCTTAATTTTAACACACTGAAAAATAGTTTATTAAATTATTCAAATAAACTTATTTAAAATTCTCTGAAAATACCTCTTTTGCCGTTCTTCAATTTAAAACAGGCCTTAATTTTTCATTTATAATATCAACTACTAAATTTATTTCTTGTTGCGTAACAAGATTAAAATCTGTTCCTTTACCATATCGTTTTCTAAATTCACGGTTCATTCTTTCAATTAAGGGTTTTTGTTTAGGTGAACCTGGGTCACAATAATAAATATTAGAACTAGTAATCTTTTCCATTTCTTCAAACTTACTAAATTCTCTTCCTCTATCTGTTATTATTCCTTTAATTTTTCCAACTAAACCATTAATTCTAACTAATTCTTCAAGTTTTTTTAAAACTTCATTAGCAGTATGTTCTTCTAATTTCATAGCAAAATAATTTTTACTATTTTGTTCAACTAATACTAAACAACTAGATTGATGGTCTTTACCAACTACTGTATCCATTTCAAATCAACCAGTATTAGTTTTTTTATTTTCAATATCTCATATTGATTTAAATCTTTCATCTAATTTTCCACGATTATCAGGTCTTTTCTTTGTTCTATTTCTTCTACCACCATTTAATAAATTTTTCTTTAACAAACCCAAAAGACCTAAAAAAATTCATTTATAAAATGTTTTAAGGCAAGCGGGAAATTTGATACCAAATTTTATTAAAAATCGCTGAATAATTTCTGCTGGTGAATCACCCAAAATATTAAATCTTAAATTTAAAAATTCTTGTTGTTCTTCTGTAAATGTAGGTAGTTTTTTAATAGATTTTTTTCGTTTTTTATAGTAATCATCATGTGCCTCACGGGCATTATAATCTTCTATATTTGTAAATCTATTAATTTCTCTTTTAACAGTATTAATATCTCTTCCTATTTGTCTTGATATTTCAGATAAATTAAGTGTGCCATTTTTCTTTTTGCAACTATCAGATAAAAATAAATCCTTAAAAAATTTTCGTTCATCATATTTTACATGTGTATAATCTTTCATTACTCTATATTTCCTCCAATTCTTTTATAAAAATAGTTATACATTAAATTTATAAAAAAGATAAATTTTCACATTTTTTTAAATTAAAATTATTGACAAATATATTATTAATTATATAATTATATTGTAACAAGCTCCAATTTATCTCTATATGCTTGTATACTAAAATAAAAAGTAAAGTAATTTACTTTTTTTTAATTTTGATGTAAAATATAGATAATAAAAAAGAACAAAATATTATATTAAGTTCTTTTATATATTGATACAGTTTTATAGGTTTTATTACTCTTTTATTTAATCATATTCGTTAAATAATAGCAATTTTAATATGCAAAAAGGAGTAAAAATGAAAGAATTTAATCCAAATAAAGCAAGTTTACGAACATTCTATCGTAAAATAGATGAATTTTGGCAAAATAAATCACCTAATAAACCATATACTTTGAATGATTTAACCAATGAATTCAACCTTTCTCGTCATTGAAGGCAAGAAATTTATCGGAGCGAAAAGATAGTTCCTTTACTTGAAAAACAAGTTGATAGAATTGAAAGTGAAATAATTAATTTTATGATGAAATCACCTGATGGTGCTAAATTATATTGACAACGAGCATTTAATTATAAATATTCACTACAAGAAAAAGAACTTGAAAAAGAATTAAACTTAAATAATCAACAGCCAATAATTGTTAATTTACAAACTGATATTAGAGATATTAAAAAAGAAAGTGATAATAATGCTTAATCATTTTACTTATTTGTTAGAAACACCTTATTGGTTATTACAAAATAGTAGTATTGGTAATAAATATCCCTTTGCTAAGAAATATGAGTTAGTTAATGAAATTAATCAAATTGGAACACGATATAGTGGTAAGACTATTTCAAATATTAAAATGTTTGGTGAATTATTAAAAATTAGTTTATTAATTCAAGAGCCAATTTGTATTATTGCTAGTATGTATTGAAGTAAAGATTTAAAAGATAGTGTATTTCAAAACATATGAAATATGTTAGATGAAAATCATATTCCTTATACTATTAATTTATCAAATTTTACTTTTACTTTATCAAATGGTAGCAAAATATATTGTAAAGGGTTACATTCACCAAGTCGGAAAGAAAAATTAAAAGCCTTTGCTGATTTGAATAAATATAAATTAGTTATTGATTGAAGAGAAGAATGTGATCAATTTCAACAAAAAGATTTAAGTGATTTAGAATTTGCTATTCGTGGTTATAAAAATAAAATAACAATTAATACATGTAATCCTGAAAGTTTAAAAAGATATATTGTTGGTTATTGTAATCAATTATTACCTTTTAATGAAGAAATAATGCGTAGTAAATATGAACAAATTAAATATATTAAAAAATGAAATATGAAGATTATTATTCATTATTCTAGTTGAAGACTTAATTATGAATTACCACAAGATAAAGTTAATGAACAATTAAGATTAGAACAATTAGATATTGAAAGAGCAAGAGTATGGAGTTGAGGTTTACCAGGTAATACTAGTGGGTCAATCTTTGCTAGATATATTGATATAATGCAAGCAACAGATATTATTCAACCAACGAAATTATTAGGTGGCGTTGATATTGCGAATGCTACTAGTCCCAAAGGACATACAACAGCAGCGAGTTTTTGAATATATAATTCATTTGATAAAAAAGCATATAAAGTAGCAGAATATACACACTCAAATGCTACACAACAATTTAAAACTGAATTAGAACAAGTTAAAGATATTTTAGAGTTTTATAACAATCAATTAAATCAATATTTTAATTTAATACAACAAGGTATATCAATTAATGTTGATGATAGTGCTTATTCAACATTGCAAAGTTTAAACCGAGAAAAATATAATTATTCTTTTGGTCAATATATGCATTTTAAACCAGCACAAAAGCAGAAGTTTAAAGTAAGACATCGTGTTGAAGCATTCACAATGCTAATAAATACTAATCAATTAAAATGATTATGAGAAAAATGTCCTATAAGTAAAAAGCAGTATGAATTAATTCAATGAGAAGATAAACCAGATGCCCGAGAAGAACGACCGTTAGACTTATATGATGATACCTTTGATAGTGATTTTTATGCCTTACACTTTGAATTAATTCCAATGGTTAAACATAATAATTCAGCAGATTATAAATTATGACAACAAAGGGAGTGAATAACTTAATGAAAAAAGATATTTATGTAATACATGATGAGCGTGTAATAAATGCAAAAAGACCATATATGTCTGTTTGTGGACAAGTTAAAAAAAGACTTTGTCAAGAATTAAAAAAAGATAATATCGCAATATGTAAATTAAATTTATATAACGAATATATTAAAAGATACCAAAAAGTTAAAGTATGTGTGCAAGTGTTAGCAAATGAACCTAGTTTATTAACAGTAAATATTATTAATTATGCACTTATTTTAAAATTAAAGGAGCAAAATAACAATGAATAATACTTTCCCTAGTTTACCAAACTTAAATGATATTAATAGTGTTTTAAAATTTTATAATTATGATTGAACTATTAATTTAGCCAATATTATTGCTCGCCATCAAATGCGATTAGTAAATGGTAAAGATATTTTATTTAAGTCTCATCGTAAAGATATTTTAGAAAAATTAAATTGATGATATGAAACTTATAAAATAAAAGAAAAATTAGATAAAAATGAATTAACAGCAAGTTTAATGGGTAAAACTATTTTTGGTTTATTAGAAACATCAGATGGTAATATTGATTTATGAATTAATCCTTTTAACTTTACATCACGTGTAAGTAAAATAAACGAAATTGAACAAGGTGCTGATATTTGATTAAATTATCATCAATCAGATAGTGGTTTTATTTTAAATTTAATTTGTACAAAAGATAAAATAATTATTAAAGGTTGACCAAAAAATAATGAAGTAGTTGTTGGACAAAGTAAAACACAAATTAAAGATAATGTTAAACCTGTTTTAGTACAAGAATTTAAAAATAAATTAGGTATAGTACCTTTTTGAGAAATGATAAATGAACCTAATCCTTTATTTTTATCTACTTCAACTACATTAAATCCATGACCTACAATGGCAAATTGTTATAAATTACAATTTGATTTAGAAGATAGTTTTGATATTAAATCAAAAGAACGATGAGCAAACCGTACTCATTGATATGGAATATTAGATGATGATTTAATGACTGCTTACAATAAAGGTAATAAAAAAGTATTACAAAATGCTTTTGATGATATTTTTATTCAATCAGGTCAATCAGCCGTAGATGGCCAATTATCTCAATCTTTACAAGTAGTACAAGGTACACCAACCTTAGAAACATATACAGAAGACCAAAAATCTATTATTGAGCAAGTATATTTAGCATGTCATTATTCTAGTCCATTTGGTGATAAATCAGATAATGACCAAAATAAAACACAATCATTATTAACTAAAACAAAAGATTTAGAAAAACAAGCATATTTACAAGCATATCGTAAACAATATTATACTAAAATGTTTGATACTGTTTTAAAATATTATGGTTTATGAGATGGAAATGGTGAACGACCTTATGGATTTGATTTTGTTAGTGCTAGTTTAGTAGACCAAATGCGACAAAATGAATTAATTACTGCTAGATTAGAAAATGGCACAATGGAACCAATAAGAGCCATAACTGAATATGATAATATTGATGAATTAGAAGCAACAAAATATTTTGAAAAAGTAGAAGCATGACAAGATAAAATGCAAGCAAAAGAAATAGAACATAATAATAAATTAATGGAATATGATGAAACTGGTAATAATCAAAATGCTGTACAAGGTAGAACAGAAATTAAGGAGAATTAACAAATGAGTAGAATTAACCCAGGGGTTATGGAAGAATTAAGAAGACAAGCCCACGATACTTTAATAGATATTAGAGAAAACATACGAGATAATAGACATTGAATGGTATTTCCTTTTAATGTTTATAGTTCATATATACCTGATACAGAAACAGGATGAAAACCTAATAACGCTAAACCAAGTGATTATGGTAGTTATACACGAATATTTGATAATATGGAAAGTACTATTGCTCAATGACAAGGTAGTTTAAAAATAATCCAAAAATATAAAGGTGAAGAAATTAATATCTTAACTATTGATGATTTTAAAAATCAACCTATTAACTCAACTATATGAGCCAATAATGAAACACCTTTTGCGATAAAATTAAAAGATGAAAATAATAATGTTTATTGAAAATTAATTGATGGTGAAAATATTTATGATATTAATAGAATGTTAGAATACTTAAATCAATATAAATTAAGTTATTTTATTAATAATGATAATAAAGCCGATAACTTTTATACAAAAGAGGTTAAAGTTGGTAAATATTGAGATGCATATATGATTGATGATAGAAGCTCAATTCAATTTGGTGATGCTAAATTTGAGCAAGTATTTACTCAACAATCAACAGAAAGACAATATACTTTATTAATTTTAGATGAAAATGCTGAGAAATTAAATATTAATGATTATTATAATTTTTATACTGTATTTAATGATCGTGGCTTAAATATTGGTGGTGGTGATATTAATTCTGCTCCACAAGATAGACAATGATTATATCCTTCAAATGTTATTAATTATTATTCCCCTTATGATGGAAGTTTCTTATGACAAGAAATTACATTTTCAAGTATTAATGACAAAATTAGTAATAGTGGTTTATCAGTAAGACAATTTATTCAAACAAGTGCCCCTGGTGAAGGTTATTGTTTTCCTAAAATAACTTATGATGAAAAATTAAATAAAGGTATTGTTGAACTAGATGATATCTTATTAAAAGACCCTGGTGTTAGAGCAATGTCAGTTAAATTTTATGGTAATCCAATCTTTTTTGATATGCCAGTTATTGGCCGACCAATTATTAAAGGTCAATTTAATAAAAAAGTAATGAATTCTCGTGATTTATTAATGTATAACATGTTTCCTGCTCCTCCAGATAAAATTAATACTTATGCTTCACCTGATGTAAGTTGATATAATATTCAAGCTATTCAGCCAACTATGATAACAGGATTTAAAGATTGAAAAGATAGTATGGAAGCAAGATATGATTTTTGAAATCAAAAAAATAGTGAGGGTATTGTTATAACTGACCCAACTACTACATCAGCAACTAATTCTAGTGTTGGTAGAAATATTCATACAGAAGATGATAGTTCTAAGTTTTATTGGTCTAAAAACTGAAAAATAACACCACCAAATAAAGTAAAAGTAAATAGTGGTAATGTTGATAATATTATTAGTACGCAAGCTTCATCTTATTTTAGAAGAAAAGATGAATTTGGTAATACTGTTGGTCAAGTTCAAATTGAATATAATAAAATGGGCAAATGTAATGTTTGAGATATTTTAAATATGAATAATTTTATTAATCGCCAAATTACAGTATTACCCTTAAACTATACGCAAAAATTAGTATTTAATCCTTTTACAATACCAGGTGGAGTTGGTAAATTCTTAAACTTTATTTCATTTGGTATTCCTTGAGGTTGAGTTATTAATCAAGATGAAAAAACTTGACCTAATTTTCAATGATTAAATGGTTTTATGAGTGCAAATATTTATAGTTTTTATAATGATGCATTTTGAGGTGATGATTCCAAAGGTAAAGGTTATTTACCATTTGAAATATTTAGAGAACAAGGTAATGATAAAGTTGGTGCTATTTTTGGTGCAAATGCCACTAGTTTAGGTTTTACAACTTTATTAACTGATAAATGTAAAGGTACTGTTTTAACTAACGATGGTTCAAAAACAAGTGAGTTAGTTTATTCAACATATAATTTAAAACAATTAAATCCTAAAACTAACCGAGTTTATTTAATTAATGAACAAACTAAAGCAGTTGATGCTCAAACACCAGTTACTCTTAGTGAACAAGATGATGATTGTGAATTCTTACAAACACCTGATGGTACAAATTGTAGTTATATAATTGATATGTTTTCAATTCAAGCATTATATAAAGGTAATTTTGAAATTATCTTTTATGCTGATAATCCATATACTAATAATGAAGAAGATTATTTACGCTTATCAGTATGGAGTTTTCGTGGAAAAACAAAAAGTGTATTAAATAATTATTTACGAGATATGACAACTAATTATAAAACTAGTTTCTTACTCCCACACGACTATGAAATACCAACCTTTAATTACCCACAATATGTTCTCCCACCAGTACCTTATAACTATCAACCTTATACACAAGATATTTGAAATGGTAAAACAGGACAAGCATTAATAACTAAAATTACAGCACCAGCACAATGTAACCGCTCAAATACTCCTAATAGTTATATTAATTTATTTTCTGATGAATTTAAGGATGCTTATTATGAAACTGAACTTGATTTAAGACAAATTGATCCAACAATTCAAAGTATCGATAAATTTATTAGTTCTTATAAAACAATAGAAATAAGTAATCTTGACAATTTAAAAGTTAGTTGTATTGAACCTGATATAAAACATTTTATTCGTGATAGAAATGTTAATATTCTAGGAGGTTATTCTACTTGTGAATATAATTTTGGGTCACTATCTGATGCAACTTTACACAAAAAGGGATTGCAACAAAAGGATAATGTTAATTTTCCAAATACTTTTACAATAGATACGAAAAAAATAACTAATGATATTCAAACATTTGAACCTATTGCATATACTAATGGTTTACCAAGTGGAAATTATCAAAGTGAATACACTATTTCATGAAGAAACTGAGACATTAATTTTTTATTACAAATAACAAAATTATCTAATAATGATAATAATAAAATTAAAGAAACATATTTACAAGCATATTATACTAATGATGTAAAATTAAAAATTAGATTTTCAAAAGTATTATTTCCTCAATTATTAGGATATTGTTTAACAAATAATACTTCATGAGGTAATGACAAAAATATAACAATAGACTTAAATGCCTTAGGTGTATTAAATATGGTAAATACGAGCGATAATCCTATTAAAATTACAATAAAACCAAGGTAAAATGTTATAATAAAAATAAAATGAGGTAATAAAATGACATTTTTAGATTATTTAAAAGAACTTAAAAATAAAAGTAATTTAGTTATTATTTTTAATAATAAGCAATATAAATTTAATAAAAAAAATATCTTAAAAGAGATAAATTTAATAAGCTTAATTATTTAGTAAATATACCTAATTTAGATAAATGTAAAATTGTTAATATTGAATTTCTAACCAAAAAATACAATGACAATTTAAAAATTACATTAGTATAAAAAAATCTAGCATTTTTGCTAGACTCTTTTTTATTCACCATTAACTTTTATATTACCATTTTCATCAATAATTAAATCAGGTTCTTGTGTATCTAAATTTCAACGATAAACTGCTTTAAAATGAGTTCCTTTGTCTGTTCTTCAAGGTCAGTTTGTTGTTTTAGATGGTTCGTAATTAAACAAATCAACTTCATAATTTAAACTATACCTATATAAACCAAATTCATATCCTTCTTCTTCTTTCAAGACTTTTCTACTATCTCGATTTAATAATTTTTCATTATTTAATAATTTTGTTATATATCATTTTGATTTACCTTTTCATACTACATAATAATATTTATTATCAACATTATTAAATGGTTTTTCTTGTGGTGCTATTCATTCTAGGTTGTTTTTAATAGTTTCATCTGCTGTATTTATTTGGTTTTCTTTTTTTAAATGTTCTAATTCTTCTTTTGTATATTCTTGTGTTTTATTACAAGCAACTAAACTTGTTGTACTTGTTCCTAGTAATGAAATTGCACCAATAATACTTAATAATCTTTTCATTCCAATTAACCCTCTTTTCTATTAGTTAAATTATATAAAAATATAAATAAATGTAAATACCTTTATTAATTGTTTTAAGAGCTATATTAGCAATGAAATATATTAAGTTATAATATTTATATTAATAGTTGTATTACTAAAATAATAGTGTAAAATAAAGTTAACGGTTTATCCTTTTAACAAAAAAGTAATTTACGGTTTATGCTTTCCGCCTTAAAAAGACTTATGCTGACTTGTTATTCGGACAAGAATAAAAAAAGAGAGGTTTATAAAATGGCACTTACAAAAGAACAATTAATAGAACAAGGTTTAAGTGAAGAAATAGCAGATAATATTTTAAATGAATTTCATAATGAAACAAAACAAATTATTGAGGGAATACAAAAACGAAAAGATACTATTTCAAAAGAAGAGTATTTAAAAGTTGCTAATGAATTAGATGAGTTAAAAGCATTTAAAGGTGTTCCATCTACTAAAATTGAAGATATTAAAACTAATTTAGATAAAGTTAGTGGTAATTCTTTAACTGAAAAAATGCAAACTTTAAAAGAATTAAAACCTGATTTGTTTGTTGAAGAACAACAATCAATTTCACCAACTAATTTTATTAAAGATATGATTGAAAAATCAACTGAAAATAAAAATGATGAAATTGAAACTATTAAAGAAAAAGGAGCATATACTCCTGATGAAATTAAAAAAATAACTGATTATACACTTAAAAACCTTAGATAATAAGGGAGTGAAATATTATGGCAACAATTAATTTGCCACAAGTACCTTTTACATTAGAAGGTAATACAACAGATCAAAAAGCATATGTTGATATGGTTAATGCTTTATTGCGTGGACCTTTATATAATGAATATGCAAGTATTATGCAGTATGCTACTGCAACAGCTGAACAAGTTGCTTGATTACCTAATGCTGGTCAAGCATTATATAATTTAACTCATCGTGTAGTATGACAAGATGATTATTCATTACCAAATGGTGGAACAACTCAAACAATGGGATTAACAAGAATTCCAGTTCCTATTGATAAAAGATTTAATTTAAAATTAATGAATGAGGCTTTTGATTTAGCATTAATAGAACAAAATATTAAAAATGGTGTTATTGCTGATGCTATTTCTAGTGTTGTACAGAATAAATTTGTTAATTTAGAATGTGAATTAATTCAGGCTATTTATGATTATTGTTTAGCAGATGGTCAATATGAGGTAATTCCATTTCGTAGTTATACAGCTGAAAATGCTGATGATGCAAATAAAGCATTCTTTACATTAAATGAAACTTTGATTGAATTAACAAACCAAATTAGTAATTTATATTTTGGTTTGCCAACAGATAAAATGTTTATGGTTTTAGGGCGAAGAGCATATTTAGGATTAACACCTGCTTATTTAAAAGTAATTGGTTCACAAGCTCAATTAAAAGCAATGGTAAATGGTGAATTATATGAAAATACAGCAATGGGAATTCCTGTATCTAAAAGTTTTCATTTAGAAAAAACATATACAAAAGGACAAGTTAACCGAGATAAAGGTTATAATTTTAATAATGTAAATGGTTTAATTATTAATAAACAAGTATGAGCATATCCAATTAATATGGATACTATTCAACAAGTTTTAGATAATGATACTGCTAACCCTAAATGAATTGGTAAAGTTCAATATGCAACACCAACAATTTTATATCCAAAAACATGTAAAATTATTTTAGAAAAACAACCAACACAAGATGAAATTAATACTGCTAAAAGTAATCTAAATAAAACATTTAGAGTTCCAATTGATTATGTAATTCCAGCAGCAAGTAAAATAGATATTAGTAAAATTAATAAAATTGATGAACCAAATATAAAAGTAAAAAATCCGAACAGTGTTACGCAACAAGAATTAACACCACAATTTAAAGATGTTGTTTTAAAAGCAGTTAAAACCGTAGATATTTCTTTAACTGAAAGTGATTTTGATTACTTTATTGAAAGTAAAGGTGAAGATTGACCAATTAATATTACAAATGATAAAACTGTTGCCGTTCAAATTGAAGGTAAAAATAACGCCACTGGTCAAACAAACCCTATTGATGTTGTAATTAAAAATTCTTAATAAACAATGAATTTACTAATATTACGCGTTTTAACTTTATTAGTATCTAATTTAGAAAATAAACCTTTAATAAGTAAATTTGTAAATTTAATTAATAGAGTTAATCAAGTTAAAAATAAAGTATTAAAGCCAATTAATTATATTACTGATAAATATAATAAAATTACAAATAAAATTGAAGATATTTATCAGTGATTAAATCCATTTACTTATTTAGATTTAATTAAAAAAGGTCATAAAAAAGAAATACAACAAATATTAAGTCAATTAGAAAAAGATAATAATATTCAAAATAGAGAACAATTTAAAAATGAAAATTATCTAAATACTAATTGACAACCTTTAAATAGTAGTTGACTTGATAGCGGTATGTTTAATATTACAAATAAGTTAACTTTAACAGGTAATTTAACTATTTTAATATATACAAAAACAGCAAAAAATCCGAAATTTTATGGTCCATATGTTTATCCTAGTGTTCCAGTTGAAATTTGAAAATTATTAAGTAATGCTGTATCTAACGCTGGAACATTATTTTGAAGATATTGATTAAGAAAATGATTACCTAGTCATTTAAGAGATTATATTAAAAAACGATTACCACAAGCATTAAAAGAAAAATACCCCAAAGGAACTACTAAATTAACATTACCAACAGTTCAAAAATTACAACAAATTAAAAACTTTATTAATAATTTAAAAATTGGACATTTTAATTTTAATTTTGCTGGTGAAATTAATAATAAAAAATGGTATCGTGAACGCCGAAGTGATGTTAAAAACATTAAGAATTTATATAAAACACCAGTTAATAATAAATTTTATCAGGTTAATAAATCTATTAAAACAATTAAGAAAACAAGAACAAGAGTTAATAGTTATAAGCCAAGTAATTTAAAAAATAAATATCGTAATCAATTAAGGGGTGTTTTATATGGAAAATAATTTAAGTAATTTGTTATTTATAACAGTTGAAGATGTGAAAGAAAGTAAACTTTGACAACCTATTAATGATAGAAAACAATCTGCTTATAATGATAATTTAATTTATAATGCTATTTTAAAAACTAGTTTATGAATGGATAGATTATCAGGTGGAACAATTTCCGATAAAATAAATAAAAAAGATTTATTTCCCTGAGTAAAAAAAGATAATACTGGTTTAATTGAATATGATAAATGATTAAGTTATATTCAATCTGCTTGTTTATTAGCAGTTATGAATTGATATTTACCAAAAGGAGTCAATGATTTAACTGGTAGTGCATCTTTTTCACAAGGTGGTGTCGCATATTCACAAACTAATGACCCAGAAGCAAATGAAAATATTACTCGTGATGTTAAAAATGCTTTAAAATTAGCAGGTGAAATAATTGATATTATATCTAGTAAAACAGTATCTAGACCTTATAATTATAGTTTAGATAATTATGCTCATCCATGAGAAGAAGAATATAAACATATTAGTAAAAAAACTTTTTATCCAACATTATTATTTTGATTAAAAGAACGATTACAAACTAATAATTCAATTAATATAACTTATCCAACTATTAATGATTTTAGTAAGATTGATTATAACGAATATATTAAATTAATAGTTCCATTTGATAATGATACAATTTATAATGAAAATGGAGTTTGAAAAGCAAAAAAAGGTGGCGATGTTCCATCAGATGTTATTAAAAATAGTGATTTAGATAAAAATTATATTGATAAGCAAAATGGTAAATATATTGTAAAAACATCACAAGATATTAATACTAAACAAGATAAAATCCAAAATGGCGTTGGTATTAGTATTAGTAATGATAATCATATTAATTTTAATTTAGGTCGTACTTTAACAATGGGAGAAAATAATACAATTGAAGTAAAAGATTATACTCCAACGCAACATCATTATTGAGAAGTTGTAGATACTAGTGATTTTATATCAGAAAGCACAAGTTATATTTTTAATAAATATGATAGCAATTATGAATATAAAATATCAGTATATGGATTAGGAAACGATAACATATCAGGAATGTTAAGTTTTTATCCAATTAATGATAATATTAATTATTATAATAATTGTATTGCTATTTGAAATCAAGATAATTTATATACTATTTCATTTAAAGTATCTGATAAAAAAATAAGAGTTTATAAAAAAAATATAATATATGAAAAAATAAAAAATATTGTAATTATGCGTAAGAAAAAAATAAGTTAGAAAGGAGTTTAATTAATGAAACAAGATAAAACAACTTGATTAAAGGGTGCATTACCGTGAAATTGATTTAAAAAAGACCCTATTCCGACTTATAATTGAACTCATAAAGATATTAGAGAATGAGAAAGAAAATATAAAATTCGTAGTTGAGTAGTTAGTTTTTATACATTAATATTTTTAGTATTAAATTGTTGATTAGAATATGGAATGATTAATGCAATTAAAGATAATATTAATTGGTATAATTATGGTCAATATTGAGGTAATGGCATTGCTATTTTATTAACACCTTTATTTACACACGGAATTCAGGGTATATTTGTTGCTAGTAGTAAACCCAAAGTAGATATGAAAATTGATATACCACGATTAAAAATATCCAAAATGGGATTAGTATTTACAATATTACCTTTAATTACTTTAATAATTTCTTTAATTATTATTTGAATTGATAAATCAAAATGAAAAAAAGACCATTTAAGACATTGTTTAGATTGTCGAATTAATCCGCGTGTTATTCAACCACGAATAGCAAAAGCATGAAATAAATTAGATGGTATAACAGAAGATATATTTAAAAATATACAGAATGAAAACATTAAAAAACAAAAACAAGAATTAAATATAAATTAAGATAAACTATATAGGGGCGGTTGATATTTTGGGTGGTTATATAGTTTAATTTATAAATTATTTTGTTCTGAAAGGATGGATGGCCACTGTTTG
Source organism: Spiroplasma endosymbiont of Glossina fuscipes fuscipes (assembly GCF_049669535.1). Taxonomy (NCBI): domain Bacteria; kingdom Bacillati; phylum Mycoplasmatota; class Mollicutes; order Entomoplasmatales; family Spiroplasmataceae; genus Spiroplasma; species Spiroplasma endosymbiont of Glossina fuscipes fuscipes. The sequence goes on along the minus strand of NZ_CP187162.1, from coordinate 448,820 downwards.
AGTAAGGATAAGAAAGGAATTAAAAAAATGAATGAAACATTAATGATTACTTTACTTGTGTTAGCAGGTGCTGGTGGAATGGGTAGTCTTGGTATTCTTGGATTATCTGCTAAAAAAATTAAAAAATATAAAGCAGAAATTAGAGAATTAAGAACTGCTGTTATTGCACACGAAAAACATTTACGAGGACCTGAATATGCAACAGAATTAGCATTAAAAACAGGTCAAATTAAAAATGTTAAAAAACAAGTTAAAGTAAACGACAAAAAACAAGCACAAAAAGATGCTATTAGACAACTAACAAATAGTATTTAAAAAAATAACCAATTAAGGTTATTTTTTATTTGTTTTCTAAAAGTTATCTTCTATCATACGCATTATTATTCTGATTCCAAATTGATTTGGATTTCTCTTTATTTGTTCTTTACAAAATTCAAAAGCATAATTTTTCTTTCTAATTCTTCTGTTTTCATCTTTACAATTTTGACACTTACAATTTCCACACATTTATTTAACCTCCTTTTTTATTTTCTAATATAACTAAATTCTTTTCCCCATATGTTTTTTTATAATATTCTCAGTATTCAGTTGAATTAATATTTATATCTTCAATATCTGATCCAGTAATATAATTACCTAATGGTGTTTTACAAGGCCTATTACCTTGTAAGGTTTTATAACATAATATATAGTTATTCATTATCATTGTTGCCTTTTGTAAATTCTTGAATATCTTTAAATAATAATTTATTTTTTGATATATCGTGTGGCCCTAAATTTTTTCTTGCTTTTATTCATGGTAATGAATAACGAGTTTTTTCTACTAATTCTATTGATGACATATTTATGTATTTTTTTATATTTTCATTAATAAAATTTTTCACTTTTTCATCTGTTAAGTATTGTATTTTTTCTATTTCTAAATATTTATCAGTATAACTTTCTATTTCAATAAAATTATATCCATTATATCTTATATGGTTAAAAATTTTTCTTATAACTGGACCATAAATCCATGCTTCAAATTCATCATCAAATAATTTTTCATCATATTGTTTTAAATAATCTAAATATAAAAAATATAAAATTTTTTGTAATTTAACAGGTTCTTTAATATTATATTTTTCAACTAAATACTTTGTGATAGAAAAAATAATATCGTTGTTAATTTTATATTTTACTTTATTCATTATCATTTCCTCCTTTATTATTTATAATATAATAATTAATAAAATGCTGTATTTTTTGATTATTAGTATATAATTCAGGTAATTCATTTCATACTTTTTCTTGGTTTTCATTTAAGTAAACATTAACATTACGAATTAATTTAGAATAATATTTTCCTGTTTTTTGATTATATGATTGTTTCATAATTAACCCTCATAATTAGCAATAATAATTGCATCGCGGAGATGATTACTTATTTTTTCATTATTATAGAATCAACCTTTACCATATTCATAAGTTAAATTAACATCTTTTTCAAATTCTCATAAACAATTATCATTATATTTACTTAAATTTTCCATATTTTTAACAACTGATTTAGTATGTTTTGGTGATACTCAATTAATACTATTTCAAAATTGTTTTTCAACAACACCTAATAATCTTAATAAATCATCGCGGTCTTTTGAACCATTAGCATTTGTATATAAGCAATTTTCAATATTTATAATTTCATTTTGATATAGATATTCTCAAATAATTTCAATAATATAAATAGCATGACATTTTCAATCTTTATTATCAAACAATTCTTTTCTAATAAGTTTATTATCTTCAAAAATAGCAATAGCGGTAGTACCAGTTCCTGATGGGTCAATACCAATTTTTATCAAGTTGCTCATTCTTCATCATTGTTATTAACTGCTGGTACTACATTTGATATATCTTCTTCTTTAACTACATTATCGTTTGTGTCCGCTATTTCTGTATAAGATGTGGTATTTATATTATTTGATACAGGTTCAACGCTCATCTGCCCCTGATTTTTGGCGACAGTAATATCATTATCAATATAAATCTTTTCATCATTAGTCGTAATAACGGCTTGATCTGATTTATATGCTTGTTGTAATTCAACAGACATAATACCTCATTTTCTTAATAAACTAGTTAATACTGTTTTTAATGCCATTTCATCAAAACTAGCAATATAAAATGATTTATTTTTAGCATAAGTTTTAGAGTATTTCATAAAATGATTTTCCATTTGTTCTTTTGTCATATATAAAGTTTTTTCAAAACCATTAACCATTTTAAAATATGCTACATAACCTATAATTGATAATTTTTCTCTTTCATCTTCATCTTGTATTCAATTAAAAGTAGTACCTTTTAAACGATCATAATTTACTAATTCACCATTTCTGACATCAGATACTGACATATCTAAATATTGACCACTTCTTTGTGCTAATTGAATATAACCTTTATAACCCATTTGAAATTGTGCTTGATTAACTCATTCTTGGATTTCACGACCATTAATAATTCTTGTTATTTTAGTATTATATGGAACGACATAAGCATAACCAAATTGCTTTTCCATAGGTAAATTTAATAAAACACCTTGATAACAAGCAGTCATAATTGTTGCAGGACTTGCTTTTTGTAATAAATCATTGCTGTTAGAAATAGCTACTAAATTACTTTTAAATCTAGCAATTTCACTTTCATTAGAAAATTTACTTTTAATTCATTGAGTTGTTTTTTCTTCTTTTAAAAAATCAATCATATTTGCCATATTTTAATCCTCCTTAATTATTTCTTTTAATTGGGTAATAATATTTATAAAACTTTTATATCAACCACCAAAATCCATATCTTTTGTTGTTTCTGCATCTTCGTAATAATCAATCTCATTTTTTAAAGTATCTATATCATCAATAATATTTTTTATTTCTCTTTTAGTATCTTCTAACATATTTATTTTTCTCCTTTATTTATTTTAAAATTAATACCTTTAACTCCAATAGTATTTACATCGGCATTACTATCTCATTGGTCTTTAATTTCATTTTTAACAATTTTTTCATCAATAATTAAATAATTTTTAATTAAATTAATAAGTTCTAATTTATCTGCATTTTGTAAAAAATCATCATTAATACCAATTAATTCAATATCTTTTACTAATAATTTTTCTTTAATTATATTAATACCAACTTTTTTTAATTGTTTTGGATCAAGTGATTTATCAATTTCTTCAATTTTTTCCATTACACGAACTTGTTCATCTTGAATTTGGTCTATGTCTACACCCATATCAACAGTTAAATTATTTGCTTTTTCAATTAATTCTTGCTTTTTTAATTCTTGTTCTTTTAAAAACTCTTGTTGTTTTTGTTTGCGAGCTTGTGTCAAATTATTATTAATTTCAACTCTGTATCTTTCAATATAATTTCTATAATTAGTAATTATTTTGCCAATTCTATTATGTTCATCTAATAATTTTTGAATAGGTTCTAATCATTCTTTAAAAACAAAATTATTTTTAGTAATAGCACTTGGAATATCTTTTAAATGAACATCTTGATAACCATTTAATGCATAATGATTAATATGTCTAAAAATATACTCAGTTAATTCTTGTTTATTTTCTTCTTTAATTTTTTGAATATTATACGCTAAAAGACTTGCATTTTTAAAATCATCTCCTTTTAAAGGAAATTGAAATGTAATATTATTTACTATATTTTTAACTACATCACTCATTATTTATCATCTCCAATCAATTTTTTTAAATCATTAATTACAACTTTTAACATTTTTCGATGAGTTGGACAAAAAATATAATTTTCATTATAACTTAGATATAATCCATCTTTTGAATGTTTCTTAATTCAATCTTTACTAGCATATTTACTCATTTTTTAATCATCCTTTCTAAAATAAGTATTAATCTTCATTTACAATATAATTATTTTTGGGTTTATCAAAATATAAATGAGTAAGATTATCAATTTCTTCAGGTGTTAATTTTTTCTTTTCAACTTCAATTTCATAACGATCCATAATTGCTAAACCATAATCTTTATAACAATCTGGATAATTATCAAACATTTCATTTAATAAATCTTTTAAATTCATAATTATTTATCTCCTTTACAAATTTCACTTAGTCTTTTTCTTCTTTCACAATCTTTACAAATTTCATTTTCTTCTCAATATTTACGATTATTATCATAATCTTTAATTAACTGTTTAAATTCATCAATATTATATTTATCAAGATGTAATTCTTTAAAATTTAATGACCAATCTCCTTCAACAAAATAATGACCAACTTTAACATCATATTTAAAATCATCTTCATCTTCGTTAGCTTTATATTTATTTAAAAATTCATTAATACTAATATTATTTTTTTCCATATTATTCATCTCCTTTACCAAATAATTCATTGTATTTTTTAGGGTCCATAATTTTTAATTTTTCTATATTAGAATATAATTCTGAAGTATTTTCCTTTACTATAAGTTCTAATTTTTTAATCAATTCTTCACTATTTTTAAGAATATTTGCTTTTATAAATTCTCTTAATATATCTAATAAAGTATCTACTTGATATTCTTCTAATGTCATTTCATAATCTCTAATTTTAATTTTTTCTTTCATATTATTCAACTCCTTCTCATTGAATGCTTTCTAAATCAATAATTGTTGTTAATCATTCTTGTTTATTTTCAACATTAGCAGTAATTTTCGCTTCTTCTAATGTATAAAAGCAGTTTGTTATTAAATCACCATATTTACTTTTCATTACTAATAAATATCTTTTATTCATAATTTATTCCTCCTAACAATTTTCAATCTTAATAAATTATTTAACTCGCTTGTATTTTTAAAATTAAAATATAATTCTGATAATGTTAATATGTCAATAGAATTATCTTTTCAATAACACTTATATTTTTTATCTTTACATTTATTTCAATTAACACTAATAAAAGTTAATCAAGCGTTTTTATAATTAATTTCTCAATTCATATATTTTTCCTCTTAATTCTTTCTGCCTAATGCTCAATGTTCATCAGTCATTTCTTCAAATGAAACTGGATAACTTTTAAGCATTAATTGATTTAATTTATTTTCTTGATTACATTTTGAGCAATAACCTCAATATCTTTGTTTAAGACAAATTTTATTTAACTTTTTCATATAAACCTCCTATAATCTTGGTAAATGTTGGTAAATCAACTACAATGTTCTACAATTTGTAGTTGTTTGTATAGTTGGTACGCCAGACATATATGTCTTCCTTCTTCCGTGCCCATTTGTGCTTTCGCTCTGGGATTTGACGCTCAGTTTTTGAAATTAAATTTACTTGCACCCATATGAAGGACCGAATGCTAAACGCAAATTTAATTGTTTAAGTCACTATCTCTTTTTTTATTGTCGTTTGATATTAGCCTTGGACTTATCACGACTATCGCTTAGTTATAAAAACCAGCGCCGATTTACATTTTTCCTCATACACTATTTCAGTACTTGCCTCGGCAGGCTGTGGAATAAAAACACTTAGTTATTAAAAATAACCGTCCCACACTGCATTAAGTTGTTTTATAAAATTTAAGTTTTAAAAACCCAGTTTCTCAATCAAAGATAATTTTTGAATTTTCTAATTTTTGATAAAATTGTTTTTGTGTTTTATCTTTTACTTTATTCAATAAATCTTTATGTTTTTCACAAGTTCATAAAACTTTATTTGATAAAAATTCTTCGGTAATGAATGATATTACTTTATAGCAATCATTAACATCACATATTTTTTGTTGTTTAATTATCATTACCTCCTTTTAGGAGTTGTTTTATTTCAAATAAAAAAACAACCCTAACAAGAGTTGTTTTTTTGGAGCTTCATCGTACATTATACATATTTTAGTAATTCATTATTTTTATGGTTATCTATTTAATCAAATTATCAAATTAATAAAAGAAAATAAAAAAGAAAAGGTGGTAAAGAATAATGCGTAAGTCATTATCTTTATTTGCCATATTTATTTTAGGTATTTTAGGTTTAATTATTCCTTTTATTACTTTAACAGCGTTTAAACCATTAAATCAGCAAAATTATACTGTTAATCAACAAACAACGGGAATGAATGAAACTGACTTTATTAATACTATGTTTTTACGCAGTAGTTTCTTTGAAAATTGGTCAGAAACAAATTACTTTATTAACTCCACTTTAAAAACATCACAATCATTAACTTATAATGATAAGTGATATTTAGATTTTCTAAAAGATAGTTATTCAACGGGAATTTCATTTGATAAGCCGAGTGATGAATTTATGGATTTATATAAAAATTGAGATACTTATATTAAACAGTATAATATTGATAAATTTTATGACATTGATAGAAAACAATTTTTAAAAGAATTAATAAATTTTTCTTATTCTTTTGCAAAGTATTTTAATACTGTTGAAGTTATTAATAAATTAGAAAAAAGTGTTGATAATTTACAACAAGTTAATTTAAAGTTTCAAAATTGAAAATTAGATAATAATCCAAATTTTATTAATTATAAAGTTGATAATAAATGATATATTGCAATTTTTAAAAATTATACAAAAGATTGATATATTGTTAATTTTTTAAATGATAGTAGAAATGATAAAATTTTAGGTGAATTTTGTTTTTATGATACTTGTCAAAATCTTTATTTATCTAGTCTTAGAGAATTTTTTAAACGGGGTGATGTAAAAACAGTTTATCAATGAAATGGTATTAATAATCCAAATACGCCAGAAATCAACAAAGATACTGGTAAAGTAATTTTTTATACTGACAATGAATATCAAAATGTTCGTTCTTTTTTATTAAAGTATATTGATTTAATTATTCAAGAAAATATTAGAGTTCAACAAGGTGGAAATCCAAACTATGATGATCCAAATTTGGGTAGTGAAAGAATAATTTTTGATTTTGAAATTATTAATAATTTGGATAAGTCTAGTACTGGTACTATTTTAACTAAAAAATCAATTTATCGGATGATTTTAACGATTGATGAACATAAAAATATTGTTGCTGGGAGTTTAGAACTAACACATTTTAAACAATATTGGAATGGATATGATTATAATAGTTATCGGTATACTGATGATTTAGGGTTTTTATTTTCTTTTATGAAAGATAAAGAAAATATATTTAATTTTAGTGCTGAAACATATAATTATTATCAGGGTAATACTCCTAATACTGGTAAGTGGGTTTTTGAGCAGATGAAAGGTCAAATTGATATTAGTAAATTTTTAAAAGCATTTTTTGCTCATGCATTAGTACCTGTGTTTCAAAATCGTAGTAATTTTATTGAAAGTGGTTATATTGATAATTTACAATATGATACTGTTTTAATTAATTTTTTTGGTTTAAAGTTAGTTAATTTTAGAAATGTATTAATTGATGAAAATAATACTTATGTGCAAGGTTATAATAAAAAATATGGTTTATTAGCGAATAATGGTTTTAAAATTTATCCGCGTTATTTTTATTTTTCTGATAAATATAAGCAATTAGATATTAAATTATATTCTGCCTTCAAAAATCGGTTTTATAATACTAACTATGGTAATGTATTTAATTATGATTTTTCAGTTTCAAATGGTTATAATATTAATCAAAATGAGGGTTATGTTTTTGAAGGTGCTTTAAAAGATAAATATGGTTTAAAATATAAAAAGATTGAAGAACAAAAAATCGGTTATAATGTTTTTGAATTGCAAGCACAAAAAGAAAATGATATCTATCGTTATTATGATTTTAATTTTGGTATTTATAATTGACAAGAAATAAATAACGGTGGATTATTTCCGGATGGGCAATGATGACAAGCACAATATGAAAGTTGTAGTTGATATAATTTAGCGTGTCATATTCGAAATGCTGCAATTTGAATTGTCAATAATATTCCTGGGGTAAAACAAGTAAATGAATTAGCAAGTGGTGTTGGTAAGATTTTTCAAACAATATATAGTTTTTTCAGTCAGACATTCGAGGTATGAAAATTTAGTCCAGCATTATACAATACAATAACAAATATATTTCTATTAATTATTTTTATGAAATTTGTAAGATTAATATAAAAGGAACTTTGTAGTTCCTTTTATTCTTTTCAATTGGTAATTTTACCTGTATCTTTATCAATTATTAGTATTGTTGGTTCATTATTTTCATCTCATTGATAAACTGTTTTTACATCACCCCGTTTAAAAAATTCTCTAAGACTAGATAAATAAAGATTTTGACAAGTATCATAAAAACAAAATTCACCTAAAATTTTATCATTTCTACTATCATTTAAAAAATTAACAATATATCAATCTTTTGTATAATTTTTAAAAATTGCAATATATCATTTATTATCAACTTTATAATTAATAAAATTTGGATTATTATCTAATTTTCAATTACTATTTTCTGGCGGTTGTTGTGGATTTCAAGGTTTTGGTTTATTACCCCCTCCGTTTTCATTGTTATTTGGTTTTTCACAACTAATTAATGTTGTTGTACTTGTTGCTGTTAATCCGATTGTTCCTAAAATGCTAACTCATTTTTTCATATTTTACTTCTCCTTTATATATTTTACTTCTCCTTTATTAAAATTACTTGAATGCTATAATTAATTATATTATATATCAATAATGTATTAAATAATTTTAATATTAAATTTATAAATTAATGAAAGGTATATAAATGTTATGTATAGTCATTTAAGTTTTATTAATAAGGTTAAATTGGAAAAATTATTATTATCCAAATTATTTTTAAAAAAGAATGGTGAAATAAATATTTCACAAATTGCTAAATGTTTGAACAGACATCGTAGTACTATTTTACGAGAAATTAAGCGTTTTAAAACTATTGATGAATATAGTGCTTATAAGTCAGATAAAATGTATTATGAGAAAAGAAAAAAGAATAATAAAAGATATAAGTTTACAGAAAAACAATTAAATTTTATTAATATAAGATTTAATGTTTATCGTGATTCTCCATCACAACTTATCCATCGTTATTTTTTAAAGTTTGGTATTAAATTTCCTGTTTGTGTTAAAACATTGTATAAATGAATTTATTTAGGTTTTTATGGTTTTTTAAAACAGAATTTACGTTATCATGGTAAAAAATATAAAACAAAAGGAAAATTTGATAATCGTGGTAAATTAACTAATTTTAAATCAATATGAGATATTGAAAATAAAAAAATTAATGCTGGTTGATTTGAAATGGATACAGTAGTTGGTAAAGACCATCAATCTAGTAATTTAGTTTTAGTAGAACAATTAAGTAAAAATTACTTTGTAATGAAATTAAAAAATCATACTGCTAATGAAGTTGTAGAAAAGTTTAAAGATATTGTTATAAGTAATAATTTAATTGGGAAAATTAAAGGAATAATAACCGATAGAGGAAAAGAATTTAGTAAATGAAGAGAATTAGAAATATTTGCTGAAACACAAGTTTATTTTTGCGATCCGGGTTCACCACAGCAAAAACCACTAATTGAATATATGAATTCTGAACTTAGAGAATGATATCCTAAGGGAACTGATTTTAATAATGTTAGTCAACAAAAAATAAATTGAGTAGTTAATGTTATAAATGATAAATTAAGGCCTATTTTAAATTGAAGAACATCAAAAGAGGTATTTTTAGAGAATTTTTAAATAAATTTATTACTTAACTTAATAAATTATTTTTTAGTATGGCTAAGTGTGCTTAAAATAAAGTAAAAATTATAAATATTTTAATTTTTGAAAATTTATAATTGATTTTTTATGATTTTTATTATATTATTTGATTAATAAGATTTGTTGCATTTCATTTTACATGATTCCATTTCATAAAATAGTTTTCCTTTTGCCTTAAATTTTCTGACTTTGCCATTCTTTATTTCTCCTTTCTATTTTAATTTTATTTACCAAAAAAAAAAAAAAAAACTTGTTACGACAAGTTCTTACTAAAAATAATTTACTTTATAAAATTCAAATAATTCTGGTTGGTATGTTTTTTTACTACATTCAACAACTTCATGATATTCTGAAAAAGTAATTGAATAATTTTTAGGCAAATATGTTTTAAAACTTAACTGCAAAAACTTTTCATCATAAGCATTAGGCAATTCTAAGCGTAAACATTTAAGGTTATTGATTAGCGTAATATTCTTTGAATGGATATAAGATAATAAACTATCTTCACAATCTTTAAAGTTAAGGTTTTTTAAAATTGTTTTATTAACTCAAATAATGGAATATTTCTTAATCCTATCATTTTGATAACGAACTTTAATTAAACTCATAAAATCATTATCCAAACATTGATATGTATCAAGAAAATATTGATCAAGCGGAATATTAACAACATATAATTTATTAACTGCATTGTCATATTTTTTTTGAAAATGATAATTCCGTACTTCAAAAAACTCGATTCAAAGTAAAATAACCTTTCCCTTGCAAACTATAAATCATATTTTTTCCAATTAACTTTTTAAATGTATCACGAACAAGTTGTCCGACTAACTTGATATTGTTTCATCAGCATTGCTTCTGATGGTAATCTCAACCCTGGTTTGCCTTTACTTATCATTGTTTTTAAAATTGTCTCTAATTCTTTACTTCCCATAGTATTAATTTTAAATTGAAAATCAATAAAAAAATGCTTTTTCTTTTAAAATTTTTGATTTTAAAAGAAAAAGCACTATTATGCATGTGGACTAAATGGATCAATAACTGTTAAAGTATCTGGTTCCTCTTTTGCACCCATTTTATGATCAATATTATAGTAAGTATTGTTTGACATTTTAATTCAATCAACAATGTCTTTTATCTCTGCTAATTCTTCATAAAAATCAATCACAAATCAATCATAAAATTTATAGGTTACTAAATCCCCAACTTCTTGAGCATGATGTGCTAATTTATTGGTTAAATCAGCGAAATATGCCCGTTTTGTTTGATAGATTTCCATTAGTTCTGTAATATTTTTAATATCATGATATTCTTCAACAATATTTTTTACTTCATAATGACCATCACGTTCTGATACAAAGTTCATAATTCGACGTTGATGTAAAACTTCATCTTGTGCTTGAACTTGAAAATAATGACTAAAACCAGGAAAACCTAATTTTTCGGCCACTGAACTTAAATTATAACAAAAAAATTGCATTTTAAGGTGTTCATTAATATATTGTTGTAAGTCTTTTTCAATATCTTTTTTTAACATAAGTTCCCCCTCTTCCTACTATTATTGTACACTCTTTATTGTCAGTTTAATTTAAAACAAACTTTTTTATTAAAATAATAAAATTGGTTTGCTTTAAATTTAAATTTTGATACTTCAATTTTTTTAACAATAGGGCTAATTTTTAATTCATCAAAATTAATTAATTCATTAAGATTAAGGTTAAAAATAGTTGTTTTCTTTTCATTAATATTTGGATAAAAATTATTTCAGATTGCTTTAATTTGTGCTGCTGTTTCATCACGATGAATAAAATCATTTAATAATGTTCCAAATTGCTGACTTGATAATGTTAAATATTGATTATTATTTGGTTTTGTTAGGTCTAACGTTACTTGTCTTAAGATTTTACTTAAATCAACTTTATATGTTTGATTAACAACCAAATCATCAATAAATTTATTACTTGCTGTTGGCAATGCCACAATTTTAAAACTATAATTAGTAATTTCATTATTAGTTAAAACTTGATCATTGGTTTTAAAATATTTTAATTCAAAATATTTATCAAAAGATTCATCTTGATAACCTAAGAATTCCATTACTTTTGTCTTAATAATTATTGGTAATTTATCAACATAATTATCTTCACCAATAACAATATTATTAGCTAAATATTTATCAAATTTTCAAGTTTGTAAACTCTCAAAATCAACATATTCTTTTTCATAAATAAAACCATTCTTACGAAATTTTCGTGGTGCTCCTCATTGTGCATAAATTGCCAATACTAATCCCAATACTGCAATTAAAATTAAAACCGCATAATCTAATGCTCGATAATTTTTAATAAATAATGTTGAAACATCATCACGTTGCGTTTCAAGAACAAAACGAATTAAATTTCATAAAAAAAAATAGAAACCAGTTTGAACTCCACTACGTGTTATTGAATAACGCCCAGGATTATTTAATTTTGTTAATTCTGCACTATCATTATGCCACCATTTTTTAAAACGATTACCTAGTTCTAATTTGGTTTTAACAAATGATACTTTCGGCATCTCATCTAATTGTTTTTGGCTTGGTACATAATTAAAATATGCTTTATCTCAGACTTCTTTTCATGTCATTTTATCTTTTTTAAGATATTTCCGGTTAAAGAAATGAATAAAATTATATTTTAAATCAAAAGGATATTCTTTTGAGTCTTTTTTCCATGGTTTTTTGCCAAATAACTGTCCAGCAAAAGGAATAAAAAAAGTAATAAATAATCATGCTAAAAAGTTAAAGAACGATTCATATAAGAAAATTGGTTGACGAAAGACAATTTCTCCGCCACTTGTTTCTGGTGATAATCCAGATCCAGCTCATTGTCATAAGTTATCACGAATAAATGCTGGTAGTCAACGTAATGAATCATACGAAGTAACACTTCCTAATAATTCATGGTTAAAGAAATTACCTCAACGTCCTAATACTTGTCCCAATAAAATATTTGGAATAATAGCATCAGTATAAACTCAAAGTGAAACCTTTGATTTTCTCCCCACAATGCCAAACACAATTAAACCAGTAATGGTTCCAAACAGAACACCACCATGAATACTCATTCCTGCTTTTCAAAACGCAAATAATGACCAAAATGGCACCGCTCCTGGTTCTGTTACCCATGGATTGTTAACATCATTATTAACTTTTCCAAAAAAACTAGCACCAAATAATGAAAAAGGAATAATAACAAAAACTGATCAAATTAGAGGTTCAATCGGAATCTTCTTAATTTTTAACCGAATAAAACAGGCTAAAACAGATAAAATCATTCCCGTAGTAATAAATACAGCATACATATGAACTCAGCCACCATATGTTGCTAAAATGTCGTGCGGCGTATTAGTAGGCGTAAATCAATCCGGAGATGGTGGCCCACTTGTTAATAAAATATTACTCATTTAATTTTTCACTCCTTAATTAATAATTGCTAATAATTAATGCATAACAATTATACACCAAATTATGATAAAAAAGTTCACTTATTTTTACAACATAATTGTAATTCCTTGCTTTTTAAATTATAATTTATACAAATTAATATAAACCCAGAAAGCGAAGTGAAGTTAAAAATGAATACCACTGCGTTATCAGAAACAGCAGTTAATAAAATTAAAACTCTTCATCAAGAACATCTTCAACAACACTATAAAAAAATTACTAATTTTTGACGAAAATCAGTTATAATTGATGTTATTTTTAGTATCTTAATTACAATTTTAGGAACAGGTTTATTAGTGGGAATTATTCTTAATGTTATTAATATTAGCAATAATAAATTACAATTTTATCTTATCTATGTTGCCTTACCATTATTAGTAATAACAATTATTATTTATGTTTTAATTAAAGCTGGTGCTGTTAGTATTAGTCTTTTTCTTAATCGATTAGATTATAATGCATATTACCAAATTGCAATTGAAGATCTTTGAAAAGATGAAATTACCCTTGATGAAGTAAGCAATAACTTTAAAATTATTCCTGAACCAAACTTTACTAGTTTTAGCAAAGATCTAAAGAAAAATAATCTTTTACAACAAAGTTTAATTCGAGTAAGTAGCTTAGAAGAGAAGCTAGATAATAAAGTTATTAATGGTACAACAAAAAATAACACCTTTTCATTGGGTGTTATTACTGTTCAAAAAACAATGGTCTTCTTAAAAACATTAATTTTTTGTCTTCTTATTGGCCTAATTATTTTAGCTAGTCTTTCTAATAGTAAAGGCAAAGATTCAAAAACATCAAATAGCATTGCAAATGGTATTAATATGACTTACTTATTATTATGAATTGAAATGAAGCGTTCAGAAAACTACTTTTTCTTTACGGCCACATTACCAAAAAACTTCGAAATTGAAGCAAATATTGTTCCCCATCAAAATAAATTTAAAAAGTTTATTTTAAATAACAAAGAAATCCAACTAGAAGGAACGGAATTCCCTAATTTATTTGATACTAATACAACTGATCCAGTTGAACTACGAAAAATTTTAACACCAAAAGTAATGGCTAATTTAATTGACAATAGTAATAAATATCAAGAAGTTTTATCAATGTCCTTTGTTAATAATAAATTTACTTTACTGCTTGATAAATATTATTATAGTAAAAAAGCACATCATCAAGATCAAATTTGAAAACCCATTATTGCAAAAAACAAAAATATTCAAAATTGTATTGATGATTTAATTGCTAAGATTGAATTAGATTTAAGTCATTTGAGAAAGGGATTAGATTATTTAACTGGTTTTGATATTAAATAATCAAAAATTATTACTTGATATGGCTTAAGTTTTTCATCAATAGTTTGATAATTATTATAAATAATTTTAAAATTAGTTAACTTATTATCAAACATAATTTCTTGATTCGACAAATTAATAATTACTAAAAATTTTTGGTCCTGATAAGAGCGATAAAAACTTAACACAACAGGATTAATATCAAGAAAATCAATTTAGCCATAACTAAAGGCTAAATTTTTTTTGCGTAATTGAATTAAAAATTGATTGCGGACTATGATAATCTTTTTCCCAATTAACTCTTAAATAATTTGTATTTACATTAATTCATGGCTGATGAGAACTGAAACCACTAAACTGCTTATTATTTCATTGCATTGGAGTTTGGGCATTATCACGTGAACGAGCACTAAGAATTTTTAAAATTGCTGACACTTCATAGCCTTTTTGTTTTAAAATTTGGTAATAATTAATTGACTCAACATCCTTAAGTTGGCTAATATTTTGATAATCATTATTTTCCATTCCAAATTCTTCTCCTTGATAAAGATATGGTGTTCCTCTTAACATCAGGACAACAGCGGCTAAAGCAGTTGCCGATTCAAAACGATAATTTTGTGAGTCACCAAAGCGAGATAAAGCCCGTGGTTGATCATAATTATTTAAAAAAGTTGCTAACCAACAACCAACCGTCTTCTGCTTGAACTAACTGTTGTCATTCTTTAATGTTTGCTACTAATTTTGCAGGGTCATAAGGTGCTAATGCTCACTTCTCATTATTTAAATAATCAATTTTTAAATGATGGAAGGTAAAGGCTATATTTAATTCTTGTGATGTTGATTTAGTGTACAAAATAGCTTGCTCAATTGAAGTTGACGATAAATTCACCAACTGTGATAACATTTTCTTTCATATGGTATGTCTTTTGCCCCATTTCTTGCAAATACTTGTGAACTTGTGGCAAATCAGTATAATATTTTCGTCCATCACCAGTTAAATCATCAACAAATGTTGATGGTTTTCCAATTAAATTGATAACAGCAAAACGTAATCCTTGCACCCCTTTTTGTAATCAATAATTAATAATTTCATAAATATCTTGACGTAATTTATCATCACGTCAGTTTAAATCAATCTGAGTTTTATCAAACAAGTGTAAATAAAACTTTTTTAATCCATCATGATATTCTCGAACTGAACCACCAAACTTACTCTGCCAATTATTTGGTGGAATTGTTTTATCCCCTGATAAAAAGAAAAAACGGTCTTGATATTCTTTATTCCCTGCAAGTACTTTTTGAAATCATTCATGTTCAATTGAACAATGATTAAAAATCATATCCATCATAAGATAAATATTTCTTTTTTTTGCTTCACTAATTAATCTTTCAAAATCATTCATCGTTCCAAACAAAGGATTTATTTTTTTATAATCAGCAACATCATAACCATTATCTTTTTGCGGTGAAAAATAAATTGGGTTTAACCATAAATAATTAACACCTAACATTGCTAAATAATCTAGCTTTTGAATAATACCTGAAATATCACCAACACCATCATTGTTACTATCATAAAAAGATTGTGGATGAATTTCATACACAAACGCTTCTTGAAAATTAATTTTATCCATTATGTGCTCCTTTACTATTTAAGTTATTTATTCACTAATATTTTCCGCTATTTTTGGTTGGTTTTTAAAATTAAGTAAACTTTTTCCTTTAATGCTTAATAATTCATTTCGTAATTTTGCAAAACGCGGGACTTTTTCTAAAAACCAAGTTAGCGTCATACTTACACTCATTGTTAATAAACCACTAATAATAAATCACGTAAATCCTGTTCCAATAAATGTCTTAACACCATTAACTTGACTAAAAGGCTGAATTGAATTTGACATACATAAGATTGGAAAAATTGTTGGTTCAGAATTACGATAATGATGTTGACGACGAATTTCATTCATAAATGTTTTTACAACTAAAATTGCAATATCATCAGCTCGATCATCGTTGTTTCCATAAGTTGGAAATTCTCCTTCGGTACGATAATCAACAACAATTCCGTTTTCATCACGAATTGGATAAACTTTAGCATATTTAATTGCTGATAAAGCATCAGTTACAACTGATAAACCAGCAATCCCGGTGGCAAAGAAACGATGAGTATCTGTGGCCATAAAACATAACTGACTTCTTTCATAAAAATATTTATCATGCATATAATGAATAATATTTAATGCATTCGCATAAACACCAGCTAATCATTTTGCCATTTGAACAAATTTGCTTCAAACTTCTTCATAATTTAATGGTGTTTTTTCATCGCCATGACATGGTTCATAACGTGGTGATACTTGATTTTTATGTACCTCATCAATTCCACCATTAATAGCATATAATAATGTTTTTACTAAATTACAACGAGCACCAAAGAATTGCATTTGTTTTCCGACTTTCATTGGTGAAACACAACAAGCAATTGCATAATCATCGCCGTGTGTAACACGCATCAAGTCATCATTTTCATATTGCATTGATGAATATAAAATTGAATATTTTGCACAGAAGGCTTTAAAACCTTCTGGTAAATTTTGTGATCATAAAATTGTTAAATTTGGTTCTGGTGAAGGTCCCATATTAGCTAAAGTATGGATATAACGAAATGCTGTTTTTGTTACTAATGTACGACCATCTAGCCCCATTCCCCCAATTGATTCTGTTGCTCAAATTGGATCACCAGAAAATAATTGATTATATTCTGGTGTTCGCATAAATTTAACAATTCTTAATTTCATAATCATATGATCAACTAATTCTTGTGCTTCTTCTTCAGTTAAAATTCCTTTTTGAAAATCACGTTCGATATAAACATCTAAAAAACTACTTGTCCGTCCGTAACTCATGGCAGCTCCATTGTTTTCTTTAATAGCTGCTAAATAAGCTAAATATGTCCATTGAAATGCTTCTTTTGCATCTTTCGCTGGTTTTGAAACATCAAAACCATAAAATGCTGCCATTTTTTTAATTTCTTTTAAAGCACTAATTTGTTCTGAAATTTCTTCTCGTAATCTAATCACTTCATCAGTCATTACCATCGAGGTATTTTTTTTATCATCCTCTTTTTGGGCAATTAAAAAATCAGCTCCATATAAAGCTAAACGGCGATAATCACCAATAATTCGACCGCGCCCATATGCATCAGGTAGTCCAGTGATAATATGTGATTTACGACATGCTCGCATATCATCAGTATAAGCATCAAAAACACCTTAATTATGTGATTTACGATATTTTGTAAAAATTTCAACTACTCGTGGCGAAACTTTAAACCCATAAGATTCATTAGATGCTTCAACCATTCGAACTCCTCCGTTTGGCATCATTGCTCTTTTAAATGGTTTTTCAGTTTGAACCCCTATTACCTTTTCTAATTTTTGATCAATGTACCCTGGCCCATGTGAAGTAATACTTGCTGGCAAGTCTTCATCAGCATCTAACACTCCACCATTTTCGCATTCTTGCTTTGTTAAATCCATTACTTTTGCTCATAATTTTTCTGTTGCCACCGTTGGCCCAGCAAGAAAATCATCTGTTCCAATATAAGGTTTATAGTTCATTTGAATAAATAATCGTGTATCTACTTCATCGGTTCACTTACCTGTATGAAAACCTTCTCACTCTGGAAATCATGTTTTATTCATAATATCCTCCTATTGTTTTTTATTTTTAACTACTAAACTCTTGATTAAATATATTTTTAGAAAAATAAAATAGTTTTATCCTGCAATTTTTAATGTTATTATTCTCAAAATACCCAATCAATAATATTATACTATTAATATTCCAAAATTTACCAAACTTAATTTTTCTTTTGTTAATTCACAAATTAGCAAAAAAAGAACTATATTAAATAGTTCTTTTTATCTTAAAAAACAATAAATTACTTAATTTTTTCTTTTTTTAATAAATCGCTGTTTTTTTACTGGTAATTGGACATTATTAATTGCTTTACTAAATTTATCTTGATCCAAGACAAAATTATTATCAATGATTTCTGCAAAACCAGCTTTTAATTGTAATATTTTAATTTTACTTCCATAATTTTCTTTTTTTAAATTAACAGCTGTTGCAGCAACCTTTTTATGTGCAATAAAGTATGCCACCGTTGGAATAATAACTGCTCCCCCTAAAAAGTTACCAATAAAAGCCGGTAATAAATTAAATCCTGCAAAATAACCAACTGACGAACCTGGTAAAACTTCCGTCCCAAACATTGGGGTTCCTAACATTAAGACATTCATTCAGAAAATAAATGAATTAGCAACAACGTGTTGATAACCAGAAATACAAAATGCTAATAGAACAAAAAAGATACATAAAATTGAAGCAGTTGGACTTTTTGAAGAATAAGTAACATATAATGTTGCAGCAACTAAAATATTACAAAAAATCCCTGACATAAGACTATTTAAAAAAGTTATTCCCATATCGCTACTAGTCACTGCGTGACCATGGGCTAAAGCCTCTCCAATCGAACCAACCTTATGTTGAATCATGTTCATCGTTTGACCAGCAAAACTGTTTAAATCAGTTGTTGTTTGATGACCATAAACAGCAGCATAATAAATAATAACTGCTGCGAACAAACAACCAATAAAATTAGATAAAAAAATTAATAATAAATTACGAACAAACAATCATGGATTTGCGTGTCCGATTGCCGCATTAATAAATCCAACACAATGCGAAGTATAAATTCCACCACCTAAAAATGTTACCAACAATAAGCCAACAGGAAAAACAATCCCAAAAATTACTTGTTTAATCCCAGTTGTTGTAATTCCTTGAATAGCATACAATGCAGCAATATATCCAACCGAAATAAATAGGCCTCCTAAAAAACCATTCAATAACGTATTAATAATTCCGGCCCTAATTTTACGATCAGATGATTCAAAAGCACCAATAATAGCTTGTTCAGAATAAGATCAATGGCCCTCTAAAATTGATACATCAATTTTTGATAACTTATCAATTTCATTTTGATATTTTACTATTTTAATAGTATTTTTCATTGTTTTTCCTTTCGTTCTTAAAATAAACTCTGTTTTAAATTATACATTAAATCCTAATAATTTTGCAAATAATGTTCAGCATTCATCACGCCCAATGTTTTTACTGCCTGATGTTTTAATAAAATAATCACTATCGGTAAAATTTAATTTTGTTTTAATAATTTTTTCTTGTTTTTGAATATCATTCTTTTTTAATTTATCTAATTTTGTCCCAATAACAATTGTTAGAATTTTAAAATGTTTTAAATATTGATACATCTCATAATCATCTTGGGCTGGTGAATGCCGTAAATCAACTAATAAACAAACAAATTTTAAATTATCTCGTTGGGTTAAATATTCTTCCATCATTTTTGCAAAAGCAACTTTATGATTATCATTTACTCTTGCAAAACCATAACCTGGGGCATCAACAATTCGAAATTGATTATTATTAATTGAAAAAAAATTTAACATTCTTGTTTTTCCTGGTGTTTGTGAAACTTTTGCTAATTGACGTTGATTTGTTAACATATTTAAAAAACTTGATTTTCCAACATTACTTTTACCTAAAAAGGCAATTTCAAATAAATCATCATTGATTCAACCGGCTTTGTTTACTGCCGAGGTAAGATAATTAGCATTTTTAAATTTAAACATTATTGCCCCTCCAATTGACGATTGATTTCATACATTAAAATTGTGCCTGCTTATGCGACATTTAATGATTCTAACTTTGGACTAATTTTGACTTGAACATTATAATCACTAATTTTTTGTAACTCAACAGAAAGGCCATGTCCTTCGTTTCCTAACGCTAAAATATATTTTTCTGTTTTATTAAACTGACATTCTTGTAAAAAAATGCTCTTTTGTTTTAAAGTGGTTGTAATAAGTTTATATTGCCTTGCTTGTAAAGCCTTAATTTCTTCCAAATTAAGTTCTTTAATAATAGTCCCAAAAAATGCACCTTGACTAGCCCGCAATACTTTATCATTAAAAATATCAACAGTATGATTATATAAAATAATATTAGTAAAATTAAAACCCAAACCGGTTCTAATTAATGTCCCTAAATTTCCTTGATCTTGAATATTTTCTAATAATAAAATATTTTGATTAGTCCCGAAATCATTCTTGCTATTTATCTTATTTAAATCAATAACACCAATAATATTTTGACTATTTTTGCTTTGACTTAATTTTGCTAAAATAGGTTCTGAACAAATCGTTATTAAAACATTAGAAACATTTTTTAATTTTAATTTATTTGGTGCAGTTGTTAAAATCTCAACTAGTAATTCTTGTTGTAAAGCTTCTTCAATAATATTTCAACCCTCAATTAACGCTAAATTTAACTCTTTACGGTATTTTCTTTCTTTTAACTTTGCCAATAATTTAACGTGTTCATTTTGTGTTGAATTAATTTCACGATACTCCATCTGCTTGTTTTCTTTCTTTCTTAATTAACATACATAAAGCCGACAAGATACCTTTTTGTTTTAGGATCATCTCACTGTTTTTTTGTTATTGCTGTTTCTCGCATGGCCACCGCCATTGCCCGTGGGCGTTTTGGTGGATCTTGCATTTTTCCTAATAAAACCGATAATCCGGTACGTTTATTTTCTTGATTATTTTCTTGATTATAATCTTCCGCATCTTTAACACCAATTTGTTTTGCCATGATCTTAATCTTATTTTTTTTATATCAACGTTGAAATTGTAAGTATTTTTCAAAACTTCATTCCTTTTCTTCTCATGTTAAAAAAATACGTTCTTTTCCTTCATCTCAACTATCTAAATAATCACGGAAATTCGTTTGCGAGGTTGGACCTTGTTCCATCATTTTAAAAGTACGAGCAATTGTCTCTGCTAAAGTATCATAACCATAGCCAATAAAAGCATTGCCAATTCAATGATGTTTATAAATTGGCTTTAAAGGGTCAATTGGTTCAGTAAAAGTAATGGCATATGATCAATATTTGTTGTCAGCTTTACTGCGAAAGAGTTCATATCCAAATTTTTCATGTTTTATAATAACCGCATCTTTTTTAATTTTACATACTAAATGCTTAAAACTTTTAACAATCGTGTCAATTTCAGTTCCAGTTAATGGCGCTTTTAATCTTGGCTGTTTTAATTTTAGAATATGTTCTGCATAATATAATGGCATAAATATAAACCTCTTTCTTTGAACCATAGTAATTAACTAATTATAATTTTAACTTTTATAATTCGTTAAGTAAAGGAAAATTATAAATTAATCTTTTTCTAAAAGACATTTTTTAAAAAACTTTAAATATAGATAAGTTTTATAATTTAAAAAAAAGTACTTAATTTAATCATTTTGACAACTTAAATTGTTCTTTCTTTTTCTCTAAAAAATTATTAAAACAATAGTTTAAGTTTATCCTTAAACCTTATTTTGCTTGTGCATTCAAATAATCTTTTAAACATTTTAACGAACAAACATTAACATTATCAATTCGCATAATTTTTAATTTAAGCTTATCACATTAATAACAAACAAACTCTTTTGATTCATTTAAATGATGTGTACATGGTTTTTCTTTATGAACTCAACACTCAGCAATTCCTTGCCCTAATAGTTCAAAATTGCTGCCATTGTCATTAACCATTCGTAAAAAACTAACTCCTTGTGCAACATCATGACCACAAGTTGATTTAATTAAAACGGATAAAATTTCATATGAAGAATTTGCAAAAGCTAAATTTGACATTTGGTTCTCATAATTACAAGTTTCACAATCAACATATAGAATATTTGTTAAATGTTGAATCTTTGTTACTAATTCTGCAAATTTATCTAATCATTTATTATTACTTAAAACTTTATTATTTATCTTTTTAGTCTCCCTACTTAATTGTTTTATTAAGATATTTCCGCAAACATTCTCGTGAACAATAATTATTATTGTCAAGAACTAAATGTTCGTCATCTTGATAAAGTAATTTTTTACAATAAACACAAGCAACATTATTTCGTAAAACTTTAATATATGAATTAGTAACATCATTCATTTGATTACATTCATTACATAAATCAACATTAAATTACTCAATTGCTTCTTTTTTTACATTAATTTTATCAAAACTAAAACCAAAAAAAAGATCATAAATATTTAAATCATCAATATCTTTTTCCTGATGACAGTTATTACAACAAAAAGAAGTAATTTTCCCAAGTTTAATTATTTCACATAAATACTCAAATAATTCATCTTTAAATTTAATTCAATATTCATAATGACGTTTAACATCATTTTTATTATTTTGTTCATTATTTTCATCAGTTATTTTATCATTATCTCGCAAGTTTTCTAACTTCATTATTATATCCTCCAAAGAATTCAATGCATTTATTATATCACAAATTGAAAGGAAACAATTAAGAACTTATCTGTTAGTTAGCATTAACTTGGATAACTATGTTCAATCAACTTAACCCAAAAATTTTTAAAATTCCATAGTATAATAGTTGTATGTATTAACTATCTTTATTATGAAGGGAGTCAATTTTATGGCTAAAAGAATGCTGTCATCACTTTTCAACATTTTGTTTTGTTGATTAAATGTGATTCTATGAATTTTTAATGTGAATCCTGTTGGAACACTGATTTTTGGAACTGATTGTCCAAATACTCGCAAAGGAAAATTTGTTTATGGATTATGTTCCTTATTACAATGAATTTTAATGGTAACAATTGTTGGAACAATCTTCGTTATTATTTTCTGAGCAAAAGGACAACCATCAATTGCTCAACGTCTTGCTAAATTAATGTAATAATAAAAAGTTTTAATAAATATCTTTATAAAGTATATTTATTAAAACTTTTTTAATTGCTAAAATATTATTTTGTTGTCAACAATGGAATTGCCTTTGTATAAATTTCTAACATTTTTTGTAAATCACTAATTTTAACATACTCATTATATGCATGCATTGTTGATTCATTAATATCAAATTCAGCACCAAAAGCAACACAATTTGGCATTGCCTTTGCATAAGTTCCTCCACCAATTGCAACTGGTTTTGCATCCTGATCACCAATAACATCACGATAAACCCGCATAATATTCTTAATCATCGGACTATCAATTGGCACATGAATTGGTTTTTCTCAAGAAATAATTGTTAATTGTAAATGATAATTTGATAACTCACCTGTTAATGGCTCTTCAACATCTTTTAACTGATATGAAATTGGTACTCGCATATTTAATGTTAAACGCGTTTTTTCAGCATTAATCTCAACAATTCCATTGTTAACAATCAATAAACCAGTTTCATCCTTTATTGTTGAAAAAATCTGACTAAAATTAAAATCATTGTATAAATGTTTTTTTACAAAATTAGCAATTGGTGAATCAGTTGTTAACTCAGCATATGTTGCCAATGTTGCTAATGATGCATTAATTCCTCGTTCAGGTAAACTTCCGTGTGATGCTTTCCCCTTCACAATTAATCAATCATTTTCAAGAGCTGTTTCAATTTGGTTTTGATCTAATTTAGCTTTAATTTCTGTAAGATATGGTCCTTGATAACGAACAACATCAGTCACACAATTATATGCCTCACCACCTAATAAAACAAATTTTTCCCCTTTACCAATAATATCGGCATTAATAATGCCTTTTTCTGCATATACAACTGGAAATTCACCATCTGGAGTATAACCTAGCGCATGGGTTCCTTCAATTGCCATATATGCTTCAATTGACGCTCAATCAGTTTCTTCTGTTAAACCAAAAATTAAACGAATACAATAATCTGGTTGGTAATTATGGTCTTTAAAATATTTTAAAGCATATAAATTGATAATGGTTGGTCCTTTATCATCAAATGAGCCACGACCTAATAATTTTCCATCTTTAATCTGCGCTTGAAATGGGTCAAAATCTCATTTTTTAAGATCACCAGCCGGAACTACATCTAAATGTCCTAAAATAGCAAAGATTTCTGCACCCGTACCATATTCAACATAACCATAACGGTTTTCGGGATCCTGATAAGTTTTAAAACCTAATTCTTGTGCTAATTTAATGGCATAATCTAAAACAGCTTTTGTTCCTATTCCAAATGAAGCACTTGGTTGTGCTGCACTACGTACCGATGGAATTTGAATAATATCTTGAATTTTTGCTAATGCTTCTGAAAAATATTTTTCTTGTAATTTAATAACATCTATTTCCATTTTATTTTCCTATCCCTTCTAAGGGCCTTGATACTCATATCATAACATAAAATTTATTCCATAATATTAACTAAAATATCATTTAGAATATTTAATCCTTGTTTTGTACAACGTAAATGATTATTCTCAAAAACCAAATTATTTTTTGCAACTTCATCGGCAATTTTAGTTTCATAATAAGTTATTGCTGCTTGAGCATCTTTTACTGTTGCTAAATTAATACCCTCTAAAACTCGTAATCCCATCATCAAAATTTGAAAATAATAATCTGCTAATAATATTTCTGTTTTCTGCTGTGTTCAATTTGCATATTTCCGGGTGTTTTCTAATAAATAATGACCATCTTCATTAATAAAACCAGCGGCGCCTGGTCCAAATAATCAAAATGATTTATTAGTTCAATAGCCTAAATTATGCTGTGATTTCTTATTATTATTGGTATAATTTGAAATTTCATAACGAACATAACCCATTTTATTAAGAGCGGCATTAATAATTTCGTCAAAGGCAATATCATAATCTGGTAATTTTACTTTCGTTTTTCCTCAATAAGAATTTTCTTTTAAAATTAATGAATACCAACTAATATGATCAGGTTGTAATTGTTTAACCATTATTAAGTCTTGTTGAATATCATCTGTTGTTTGATCAAACAAGTTATAAATTAAATCAAAAGAAATATTATCAAATCCTTCGTCTCGTGCTAAATTATAACTAGCAACGACATCAGCAACACTATGATGGCGATTAATTTTTTTTAATAACTGATCGTTAAATGTTTGAACTCCAATTGATAACCGATTAACATGATAATTTTTTAAAAGTTGCAATTGACTTTTTGTAATTTTCTCAGGATTTAACTCAGTGGTATATTCAACAACTGCTGTTTGATCATTTTTTTGCAACAATTGTAATAATTTTTCTAATTGTTTATCATCTAAACTATTTGGTGTTCCTCCCCCTAAATAAATTGTTTTTAATTTAAATGGTGGCTGTGATTGTGAAATTTCTTGTTCTAACGACAGTAAATATTCATTAACCATTTCATCACGTGATTTCTTAATTTTGAAAAAATCGCAATAAAAGCAAATATGGTCACAAAAAGGAATATGTACATATAAATGTTCAATCATTATTAATCCTCGCTTCTTTATTAATAATTATAAAATAATTTTAAATAAAAAAGAATTGTTTTTAAAACAATTCTTAATTACGGTTAAATAAACGACCAAAGATTGGTTCAACACGTCGTTTACGACGACGTGCAATTAATCATGGAATTGAAATTACTAGCGTTAAAATAATTAGAAAAATAATGAAAATAACTAAACAAATCCGATTGGTTTTTTTCTTCAAGGCTGCTAATTCTTCTGGTTTAACAATTTCATATCCATAATAACCAATAATATTTGCTTTACGTTTTTTTGTTAAAACAATATTAGCGATATGAATTCCTAATGTTGCGATTAAAATTGCAATTGTAATCGTAATTGCCGCTGTTAAATCATCAACAATTCCCCAACTTCAAAATCCAAATCGGAATTCTTCGCCAGAATGTTGCTGAAAACCATAAAGAATTCCTAAAACAATTCCCCCAAAGAAATACGTTGGAAATGCTAATCAATTTAAAATAATACTACGAACTGTCATTTTTTTATAATTATCAATCAACAAATGGGGAATCGTATGATTACCACGCATTAAATGTGAAATATAATTGTTTGTTTCAATTCGAACCCGTGATAAATCAAAAATCCCAGC
The DNA here is from genome assembly GCF_049669535.1 of Spiroplasma endosymbiont of Glossina fuscipes fuscipes. NCBI lineage: Bacteria > Bacillati > Mycoplasmatota > Mollicutes > Entomoplasmatales > Spiroplasmataceae > Spiroplasma > Spiroplasma endosymbiont of Glossina fuscipes fuscipes. The sequence goes on along the minus strand of NZ_CP187162.1, from coordinate 422,289 downwards.
AAATAATAATCCTAATGAAATTAATAAAAAGGTAATTGTTAAAAATGGATGCGGAATATATTTTGCTTGAATTTCCATAATTGATGATATTCCTTGTTGATGTGTAATAAAATATAAGGCAATAAATAAACTTGTTGACATTGTACCAAAAAGCCCAAATGTAATCATAATTAATGTTCGAACTTTTTCCGAACGAATTTCACGCGCAATTTCTAATGGGATTAATTTATTAACATATTCACGATTAAAATGACGACGACGATGTTTTGTTGGTAATTGTGGTTGATAAGCATAACGATTATTTTCGAAACCATTTGGGAAAGATTGCCCTTCCAACTGAGTTGCTGGTAAATAACTATTATTTTGATAGAAGGTTGGTGGAACCGGCATTGAGTTTGCCATCATTTGATTTCCATCAAAATATGGTTGTGGATTTACATTAGGATAATAATTTTTTCCATCATAAGATACCTCTGACTGATTAAATTGTTCATTAAACTGTAACTGATTATATGGATTAACTACACGACGTTGGTAAGGACGACGATATTGATTCACATAAACATGTTCATCATTAAAATAACCATCACGATTATTTTGATAATTCATTGTTTCTGGATACGAATATCCACCATAATTCTGTTGAGCAGCTAAATATTGATCTTGCATCGAATTTGGTGTGGGTTGATGAATTCGGCGTGGTAAAATTTGCGGCTGTGGTGGTCGTGAATAATTATTAGCAGCATCATGATTATAATAAGGTTCAACATAACCTGGTGGCACGGATGGTGTTCCTGGGGCTGTAATTAACTCACGTTCTTCATCAATATATTGTCTTTCATTATTTGCATAATAATTATATTGGTTACTTAAGTTCATTCGTGCTGGACGAATTGTATTGTGATTTTGGTATAACATTTCAGTATTATTTAATTGATTTTGCTTATATGCTTCATTAGGGCGGAAATACTGATCTTGTGGCGACTGATTTTGTGCAATGCCATTATTATTTCCTTGATATTGGGTAAAATTTGGATTATTTTGATGCAATGATTCAGGATTAAAATTATCACCAAAACCATTCCCTGGTTGCATTTGTGACTGTTTATCATGTTCTTTATCTTTAGTCATAAAAGATTTTACTGTATTAAAAAAACCCATACTTTGTTTCACCCACCCTACTTGTGAAGATTAATTTATTTAAAAAAAGAATTATCTAGTTTTTATCACCCGTTTTTTTAGCTAGCATAATTTCTTGTTCAAAATACTCAATTTTTTCCTTAAAACTTGTTTCTTCTTTTAATTTCATCATATTTGTTCAATTTTGATTACTCTTTTTACTTCGAAATAAAGAAAAAGTAATAGCAAAATAAATAAATAATAATAGCGTTGCGAATCCTAATAAAAACCCAACTAACCCGATTATTGGAATTTCTAAATCTAAGATTTTGATACTAATAGCCAAGATTCCTCCCATATAACCACCACACTATCTAAAAGTATTATACTATAATTTTCTAATTTTTACAAAAAAAATATTTTTTTATTTCAAACCATATTCTAACATCAATAGTACCGCTTTTTTAAGGGTTTGTTGGGTTTCATATGTTAAAGCTAACGTATCAACAAAATGTAATTGGTTTATCTTACTATAAACTGTTCCCACCGCTGTTGCTAATTTCATTAACTTTTGGTCTTTATTAATGTAACTAATAATCTTATTATCAATTCATTTTGTCTTTTCAACACCCAACCAATTAGCATTTGTTTTTGATGATTGATCAGTATTAATTCAACAGTTATTAGTTGTTTTACTATTATCTCATGTTTTACTATTTGCTTGATAACTACACGCTGATGAGTAAATATTTGTTAAAGCGTCTTCTGTTGCTTGGGCAATATTTAATAAACCACTCGTAATAATGTATTGGTCACCATAAATTTCTGATTGAGCCGTATCAACACCAACGACCTTTGTATTTGCTTCGTTATATTTAATTCGATCAATTGTATCTTGAGTTTGTGGTCCTGCGACAGGAAAAATAACATTAGCTTTTTTACTAATTAAATAATCCGAAATAACTTTTCCATCTCCCTGATTAAATGATTGTGAAAACCATGATTCGTTTTTGTTTAATACTGTTTGTGCTTTACGAATCGGTTGTAATACTGTTAATGCTGGATTGATTCCTTGTAAAAGAGTTAAAATGTCTTGTTTTAACTCGTGCAAATTAGGATAAACACTATTATTATTAATTATTTCGTTAAAAATATCTGCTGATAATAAAAATCCTCATAAATAATTTGAAACCCCAATTGGATTATCCATCCCACCATAAGTTCCAATCCGTAACTGACCATTAAATTCTGTTTGATGCAAATTAAGTCACATTGTTGTAACAAACCCAGCTAAAAAACCAGCAATTTCTTTTTGAAATAAAATTCCAACAATGTTATCTGCTAAAGATCCTTTTTGTTCCATATTTTTATGAATATTCTGACCACTACCATCAATAAAAATTACATTATTGGCAAGGGTTGATGCTCAACCAATTGTATTTCCATGAATAAATCCTGGTAAAATTAATGTTTTTGCCCCAGCAATACTTGCTGTAATATAAGCTGCTTTAAATTCAGCTGGTGTTAACCCTACTGGTTCAAAATAACTGGCACGAATCTTACTATTTTGTCAATTTGATAAAGCTGGCTGTCCCCCTTGTGAAACAAGATATTTACTTGCTCCTTCTCATACTGATTGATTAAAAGACTTATCATTAATGGTACCACTGCTAATAACTCAAATATTATTCATGTAATGGTATTTTTTTAAACAAGCTGTTAAAAAACCCGCCGAATGAATAACTATTTGCAGTGCCATTATAAATTTCATTATTTTTCTCATTACATACTCCTTCTAAAAATAAAGTTAAACACAATAAAAAGCATTGCTTCTTAAACCAAGAAATAATTCATTATTATGTTAACTTTTATTTTTTTCATCTGCCTCAATTACCATATTTGACTTTACACGACTAATAAAGCTTTCACGTAGCAACAAGTTAATTTTAGGAACCAATAATCGCAAATGATTACGATATTCAGCTAAAATTAGGTCTGAGGTATAATAAAATATTAACAGAATAATTAGTACAATTGATGCACAAATTGTAAAAATTATTGTTGTAATATTATCAATTTGACCAGCAAAATTATCAACTGGAATATAGTTTTGCCCCGGAACATAATTACTAAATATTCCTATCTTTTTTTCACGAACAAAATCATCAAAGAATTTTGTAATAAATTCAACTCCAAATCATAATAATTGTAATTGAGCAACAACAGGACGATTGATTGGGGAACGATATTTTCATTCGCAAGTCATTGCAAATAAAATACTAAAACACATTGAATAAGCTAAACCATTAATTATTTGTAAAAATAAATAAGCATCAGGAGAATGGTTAAAAGCAGCAATGCTAAAGAATAAGAATCATAATAATAATCCTAAACCAAAACAATACTTAACACCAATTTTATTATAAAGTAAATGACATACTAAATAAGCCCCAAAAAATTGTGGAATTAAAAATAACTGTTCATTCAAACGAACAAATTGATTTACCTTTAAGACATCATGGTATTTTCCCCAAGTCCGTTGCCCTAATAATCAAATATAAATATTTGATTGTGATATTTCTTTTAAAGCAATAATTAAAAGAAACATCAAAAAGATAATTAAAACTTTTTTTCATTTAAATGGTTCAAACATTTTTTGTTGTTCAATTGTAAAAGGTTGTGAAGTAAATTCTTTATGTGAAAATAACGAGTATAACATTGCTGCAATCCCAATCGCACAAACGGCAATCATTCCAATAATTACTATTTGCAAATGATTGGATAAATTGCTAGCTCCTGTTATAACCAAATTATTAAGCTCACTTCCAAAAATAAGGGCAAAAGTCATTAATGGTGCAATTAAACTAACAGTTTTAAAAGGAAAGAACTTACGACCGTAAACTTCATTATATGATAAAAAATAACTAGCTTTGCTAACAATTCCAAACCCTAAAAAAATTGCCGCAATAATTAAAGTTGGTAGCGACGGATAAGCAATTAAAATAATAATACCTAGGGCCGAACCAGCAAAAATTCCATATTGTACAAAATGTCAGCCAACGCGAGAAAAAACCTTATGTAAAAAAACATAAGGGATCATTGCTAACACTGTATAAAATGAAAGAGATGCAACTGTAATTAACGCAATCCCTTCAAAATTATTAATTGAAGCAACAAAAAAAAGGTTTCTAAATTCTAAATTATCACCAACAATGGCTGATAAAGCAAACCAATATAAAAAAGTTTGAACAAAGAATGCTTTTTGACTAGCATGTTTAATTTTAATGTTTTTTACTAAAATTAAGATATAAAGAACAAATAACAATAATAGCATTAATGGACTAAATAAAAAAACATCTCAATTATCGTTTAACATGCTTAGACCCTCTTTCTTCTCTGATAAATTATAGCACAACTTAATTTACATCTGTTCAATAACATTAACCCCTAATAAATTAAAGGCATTTGCTAAGATTTGATAAATTACTTTAATAAAAACTAAACGTTGTTTTGTTAATTCTAAGTTATCTAAATTAATAACTTTTGATTCATTATAATACGAATGGAACTGACGTGCAATATTTTGTAAATAATCACAAATTAAATGCGGTTGGCGCAACTTTGCCGCCCCTTCAACACAACGATTAAATAAATCAATATCATTTAAAAGATCTAATTCTTTTTGTGAAGTTAATAACTCAAAAGTTTTAACATTATCAATTTTAATATCATTAACTTTGGCTTGTTGTAAAACACTATTGCAACGCGCTGTTGCATATTGTGCATAATAAACGGGGTTTTTTGATGAATGCTCTTTTAAAACACCAATATCTAAATCCATATGACTTTGTGCACTTTTTGAAACTAACATATAACGAATTGGATCAACCCCAATTTCTTCAATTAAATCAATTAATCAAACTGCCGTTCCTTTTCGTTTACTCATTTTATATTCAGCACCATCTTTAATTAATCGCACCATTTGAATCATATCAATATCTAAGATATCTTTTTTATAACCTAATAATTGTAAACCCGCCAACATTCGAATAATGTACCCATGGTGATCACCACCTCAAAAATTAACTAATTTATCGGCTTTTGTTCGCATTAAACGTTCATTATGTGCAGCTAAATCTGGCGTAATATATGTTAAATCACCATTTGATTTAACTAAAACACGATCTTTATCATCACCAAAATCAGTAGTCTTTAATCATAAAGCGCCATCTTGTTGATACGTTTTATTTAATTTGGCATATTGGTCTAATGTTCCTTGAATTTTACCGCCTTCATACATTGAGGCTTCTGATGAATAATATTCAATATCAACCCGAAATAATTTTAATTGTTCTTTGATAATATCTAAAAATAAATCAACCGATTTCTTGCGAAACAATTCGTGCACCTCTGAATCACTAAGTTTATAATCCTCATTAAAAGTTAAATTAATAAATTTATCTTGATAATTATCCACAAAATATTGTGCTACTTCATCATACATATCACCACGGTATGCTTCTGGTGGTAATTCAGTTTTTTTCCCTAATAAATTTAAATAACTAACAAAAACAGTTACGGCTAAATTATTAATTTGATTACCAGCATCATTAACATAATATTCAGTTTGAACTTTATATCCCGCCGCACGTAAAATACGCGCAACACTATCCCCAATAGCTCCATTCCGTGCATGACCAATATGTAAAAAACCGGTTGGGTTTGCTGATACAATTTCTAAATTATAAATAAAATCTTTTGGTGCTGAATGTCCATATTTTGCTTGTAACTTTAAAACATCATTAATAACTTGATGTAATTGTTCGTCAGCTAGCGTAAAATTAATAAATCCTGCTCCAGCAATTTCAATTTTTTTAAAATATGTTTTATTATTTTTTTCAATAAAAGCAATAATTTCTTCGGCAATTTTATTTGGCGCTTTTTTTAAATCTTTAGCTAATAATAAAGCTAAATTTGTTGATAAATGCCCAAAACCTTCTTGTCGTGGTTTTTCAATCATTACTTCTTTGGTTAAATTGTGTGCCTTTAAATATTGCTGCAAAAGATCTTCAATCAGTTTAACATTCGTATTCATAACTATGCTTCCTTTCTTTCTTATTCTTATATATATTTTACATACTTTTTATAATTACTTATCTTTTTTTCTAATTTTACAATAATAAAATCCATCAGTATTGTTTTCATACCCAAAAATTTGCTCAGTTGTAATTATCTCAAGATCATTATATTTTGCTAAAAAATTTCTAATTTGTAAACTGTTTTCATATACTTCAAATGTACAAGTAGAATAAACTAAAATACCTCCTGGTTTTAATAATTCATAAGCTTTCTCTAACAATTGTTCTTGGATTTCTACTAAATTAGCTAACTTCTCACTTGTAAAAGAATGATATTTAATTTCTGGTTTTCGTTTAATAACACCAAGACCACTACAAGGTGCGTCACATAAAATTTTATCATATTGAACCGATGAATTAATTTTTCTAGCATCTAATAAATGCGAATAAATATTAGTAATCCCTAATCGTTGGGCATTAGTTTTAATTAAATTAAGTTTCTTTTCACTGATATCATATGCATCAATAATGCCTTTATTATTCATTAACTGACTTAAATGTGTTGTTTTACCACCAGGAGCACTACACATATCTAAGACACGATCAGTTTCTTGGGGATCTAAGACTTCTGCAATTCGCATACTCATTTCATCTTGAATAAAAATTAAACCATCTTGAAACATTGCGGAATTAATAACCGGTTTTTCAGCAATAACTCCAACTGGTGAAACCACACTTTTTGTTAAATTATAATCAGCATATTTTGTTAATAATTCATCTTGTGTAATTTTTAAAGTATTAACACGAAAAGCAAGTTTTGGAAGTGTTAAATTATCTTCCATAACTTTTCGCGCAATCTCTTCATTATATTCATTTCGAAGAATTAAGTATAATGACGACGGAAAACTATATTTAATACTTAATTTTTTTGTTTCATCAGCAAGGTTGATTTCAAAAATATCATCACTGCTTTCAAAAATCCTTTTTAAAGTAGCATTAACAAACCCCGCATATTTTGAATTAAGTTTTTTTCCAATGTTAACTGCTTCATTAACAATAGCATAGTTTGGAATGCGATCCAAGAAACGAAATTGATAAATGCTCATTCATAAGATGACTTGTAGTTTTTGATTAGTTTTTCTATTATCAATAAATTGATTAGCAATATATTCTAAATATAATTTGTTTTTAAGAGTGCCATAAACAATTCGATAAATTAAGGTTTTATCCTGATCAGTAAAACTGGCGTTTAGTTCAATTGTTTTTGCTAATAAATGATTACTAAATTTATTTTTTGCAAAAACCTTCCACAGAATATCTCAGGCTAATTCTCTTGCTCGCATACCTTAACCACCTTTAGTTAACTTATAAACGATTAGCAATTTCTTGCTCTAAAATTGTTTTAATTTCTGCCACTGCTTGTTCAACGGTATTATTCACAACAACATAATTATAATTACTTTGTAGCGGAAGTTCATCAGCTGCTTTTGCTAATCGGGCTTGAAGAACAGATTCGGGCTCACTTTTTCGTCCACGAATCCGCTTCTCTAATTCATCTAAACTTGGCGGAATTAAAAAAATTGAAACTGCATCAGTAATTTTTTCTAATACTTGTGTTGCTCCTTGAACTTCAATTTCTAATAAAACATTTTTCCCTTTTTCAATTTGTTCAATACAATATGATTTTGGTGTTCCATAATAATTCCCAACAAATTCTGCATATTCTAATAGTTCATCATTTTTAATTGCATTTTCAAAGGTTGGTCGATCAACAAAAAAATAATTTACGCCATCAATTTCATCTGGCCTCTTTTCTCTTGTTGTCATTGAAACTGAATAAGCTAAATTTAATTCTTCATATTTAAACAGTTCCTGGCAAATTGTTCCTTTCCCAACTCCCGATGGACCAGAGAAGATAATTAAAAAACCCCTTTTTTGCACACTAATTTTCTCCTTTTTCTAAACGTAGTATATATAAATACTTTTTTTTATATCTTTTGTAACATAACATCACTAAGTCAAATTGAGCAAATGATAGTTCTTGATTTGATTCACAAACTATTATTCCATAGTTATTTATAATATTGTTTTTCAATATTGTAGTAATAATATCATAATAATATTGAATTTGCTTAAAAGGTGGGTCCAAAAATAAAATATCAATCGCTATTTGATTTTGAAACATTCAATTTAATAACACATTATAATCATAATTTAATACTTTTCCATTCACAATTTTTAGATTTTGAAGATTAATTGTAATTATTTGATAAGCACCTTGATGGAAATCATTAAAAAAACATTGTTGTAATCCGCGTGATAATCCTTCAATTCCTAATTGACCACTACCAGCAAAAATATCTAAACCAGTTTTATTTTCATAGATAAAATAGTTATCTAAAATATTAAACATATCTTCTTTCACTCGGGCAGTCATCGGGCGGGTGTTCATTCCTTCTAAAGTTTTAATTTGATAACCCTTATACTTTCCACTAATTACACGCATACTTCTAATCTCTTTTCTATCTTTTTTATTATACTAAATTTCATCAATAATTATGGTATATGTTATAATTTTCTAAGAGGTGATTTTTAGTGTTGCAAAATGAAATTCCAAAGAAGGATTGATTAGTATTTGATGATACACCATCAATTCGACAATCATCAAATAATGTTTCGTTTCCATTATCGCCCGAAAATGAACTTGTTATGCAAAAATTAATTGATTTTGTGCGATATTCACAAGATTTACAAAAAAATGATAAACAAACAATTAGACCTGCGGTTGGCCTTGCCGCCCCACAAATTGGTCATAATATTAAGATGTATTATATTAGAATTGAAGATACGGATGATGAAACTGGAACCAAAAAAGTAATTGAACACGCAATGATTAATCCAACAATTATTGGTAAAAGCGCACAATTAGCTTGTATTGAAGAAGGCGAAGGTTGTTTAAGTGTTGATGGTGATAAAGAAGGCTTTGTTCCCCGTAGTTTTCGAATTATCATTGATGGATATGACTATCTAAAACAACAACAAGTAACAATTACCGTTCGAAGTTATGAAGCAATTGTTTTTCAACATGAACAAGAACATTTAGAGGGTAAATTATATTATGATTTAATTAATAAAAAAAATCCTTGATTAAAAAATTCGGATTGAATTATTCTATAAACTTAATAATTTTTAACTTTTTTAAGAAAAAATATTTTTTTGTAAACTTATTAATCTTTGTGTTATAATTTTTTGGATACTAGGGAATTAATTTTTTTCTTTTTAATAATATTAAATAATAAATTTAATAAGAAAAAACTATGAATTTTTAGAATTATGAGGTGATAGTTTCAATGAATAAAGAAAACAAAGAGATAAATAAAAATAAAACAACAACTACAAAACCAGCTAGTATAGTACCAAAAACAACAACACAAAATATTATTAAAAATAAATTTCCAACAAAAGTCTTTGCCTTAGGAGGTTTAGAAGAAGTTGGTAAAAATACATACTGTATTGAGCATGATGAAGAATTAATTATGCTTGATGCTGGAGTTAAATTCCCTAGTTCAACAATGCTTGGAGTAGACGCTGTTATTCCAAATTACAATTATTTAAAAGAAAATCAACGAAAAATAAAAGCTCTATTTATTACTCATGGGCATGAAGACCATATTGGAGGAATTCCATACTTGTTAAGAGAAGTAACAATTCCAATCATTTATGCCCCTCGATTAGCTGCTGCTTTGATTCGTGATCGATTAAAAGAAGCAAAATTAGAACAAACCACTATTGTTAAAGAAGTTGACAATATGAGTGTTATTAAAACTAAAAACTTTAAAATTAACTTTTTTGCTGTTAACCATAGTATTCCTGATGCCTTTGGAATTTCAGTTATGACACCAAATGGCAAAGTAGTATCAACAGGAGACTATAAATTTGACTGAACACCATTAGGACATCGTTCTGACATTGAACGAATGGCAAATATGGGGCAAGAAGGTGTTATGTTATTGATGGCAGACAGTACAAATGCGGAAGTTGAGGGATATACTCAAACTGAAACAAAAATTATTAAAAATATTGCAGAATTATTCGTAAAAGCAAAAGGACGAATCTTGATTTCAACATTTGCTTCAAATGTTCACCGAATTCAACATATTGTTGAAATTGCTAATAAATATGGTCGTAAAATTTTAGTTTTTGGAAGAAGTTTAGACCGAATTATTAAAATTATCCGTCAAATGGGACATTTAAAAATTTCTGATAAAGCCTTTATTAAAGCTAATGATGCTAAAAACTATAAGGATAACGAGATTTTAATTATTTGTACCGGAAGTCAGGGAGAACCAATGGCTGCTTTATCACGAATTGCTAATAATCAGCATCAACATATTTCAATTATTCCTGGTGATACTGTTATTTTCTCATCATCACCAATTCCTGGTAACCAAGCCGATGTTGAACGCGTTATTAATAAATTGGTTCGTACTGGGGCAATTGTCCAAGAAAATAGTCCTCTGAACCAGATTCATACTTCAGGGCATGCTTCGCAAGAAGAACAAAAATTATTATTTACATTATTAAAACCAAAATACTTTATGCCAATGCATGGAGATTATCGTATGTTACGTCAACACGGTGAAACAGCAACTAGTGTTAATGTTCCAAAAGAAAACGTCTTTATTTGTGCTAATGGTGATCAAATTGAATTGTTAAACGGTACCGGAGCGATTGGAAAACGAATTGAAGCCGAAGCAGTTTATGTTGATGGAAAAGATTTATCTGGTCAAACAACTGCTGTTGTTCGTGACCGTGAAATTTTATCAAAAGATGGTTTAATTGCTGTTGTTATTTCAATTGATTCACAAAATAACCAGTTATTAACACCACCTCGTATTATTTCACGAGGAAGTTTCTATGTTAAAGAATCAGGAAATATTATCAATGAATCAATTCGATTAGCGACTGAAGCAGTTAATGAAGTTTTAAAAACTCAAAAGCCAACTTTTGGTGCTCTTAAAAATGCAATTAAACAATCACTATCGCCATTTATTTGCCGTTATAAACGTCGTAATCCGCTAATTATCCCTGTCATTTTAAATAAAAAATAAAAGAATACTTTAATTATTCTTTTTTTATTTTATAAAATAACATATAATTTTAATTAATATTAAGAACTATGAATAATGAACAAATTGAATTATTATGAACTAACTTAAAAAAACAAGATAACAAAGTTATGATTCCCCTAACAAAATTTCATGGGTATCAACAAATGACCAACAACGGAACCGTTGTAGCTCTCTTTAATGAAGCAGGGCACCCCGTTGAACAATTAAACGGAGTTGGTTTTAATGCCTTTGACCATACTGTTTTTTATGCTCTTGGTGGGGGCCAAATTTCAGATACTGGTGTTTTAATTAAAGATAAGCATAAAATTATGGTTTTTGATCTTAATAAGCAAATCTATAAAAAAGTATATCTTCATCTTGTTGATACACAAGGAGCAACAATCAATCTTAACGATACTTTAGAACAAAAAATTGACACAGAACGTCGCATTAAACTTACAAAAAACCATACTGCCCAACATCTCTTATCATATCTTATTGAACAAATTTTAAATGATGGTGAAATAACAGATTCAGTTCAAATTAGAATTGATTATGCTTTATTAGCAATGAATAAAGTTGATAATTGATTAAATATTATTTTAGCAGCGCGTCAGAAAATTATTAATGATTTAATTAACCATGATATTGCTAAAATTGAACATCAAATGCCAATTGCTGAAGCAGTAAAATTAACAATTGCACATCCAAATTTTGAATATGATCCAATTGTTCGGGTAGTTGAATTCCCTACTGCCACAATTGATTTATGTGGTGGAACGCATGTTAATAATCTACAAGAAATTGATTTTTTTGAAATTTGAGATTGTTGAGCGGATAAAAAGAAAATTCGAATGCAATTTTCAACGAATAAGAAAACAACACAAGCATACTTTACCAACTGAATTAACCAAAAAAGAAACGGTTTAGAACAAAGTGTAAAAAAAATTAGTGGTTATGATTCAACCTTTACTCTTATGTTTCCTGATTTTCCTGTACCAACAACCTTAATTGAAAAAAACAATTTAAACCTTGAAATTGAAAAATTAGAAAAAGAATTAAATGAAATAGCAAAGGTAAAATATAAGCAATTATTACAAACCATTGAAGAAACTACTTTTCCGGTTAAAACAACTGCTATTAATAATAACCTAACAGTGGAAGAAATTATTATTAATGATAAAAAAATAACTCTTGAATTAATTCGTAATAAATTAAACAAATATTTGCAAGAGTATCAAAATACCTTAATTATTTTTGTTAATGCAACCTTAAAATATGGTTTTATTAGTTTTACTAAAAAAATCAAACTAACTTTAATCTTAATAATTTCTTGCAAACAAATAAGGAACATTTTAAAATTACTGGTGGTGGAACCCCATTTTTTATTAGTTTTACATATCAAAATGAAATTAATTCATTTTTAGAACAATTGTTAACAACTCTAAAAAAATAAAAAGACCAACAAGGTCTTTTTATTTTATCTAGTTAAAAAACTCGGAGCTGCAATAATTAAAATGGTAGTAATACAATTTAACCCCCCATGTGCAATAATATTATAAGTTACATTTCCATTAACAACCATAAACAACATTCCTAATGCTAATGCTGCTCCTAAATAACCCATAATGTGTTCTCAATCACCAGTCGAAGTAACATGCATTCCAGCAAAGAAAATTGTTGAAGCAACAAACGCAATTCATTTGTTTCCTGTTAAACTAAAAATTCCATGTCGACAAGCTAATTCTTCAATAATTGGGGCAAAAAAAACGGTATAAATCAATAAAATCACAATGTTCCATCACTTACCAAGACCTTTAACTAAATTCTCTTGGTTCTTTGATTGAGTTGATGTTATTAATGACTGTAAATAACCAAAAATAAAATTAAAAAGAAAAACGACAATAATTGCAATTAAACTAACCAACAGCAAGCGTTTATAATCTTGTTTAAAAGTTAATTTAATTTTTTTAAAAATAAAGGGTGAAGTTTTGTAAGTAATAAAAATCGTTATCCCAGCAGCAAGTAAACTTGTTAATAAATTAATTGTTATTAAAGCAGAAGCAGATGGCTGAAATGACTTAACAATGATACCAATTATTAAACCAACCATATTAGGAATAAAATAAAAATAATAAAATGCAATTGCACCAGAACGCATAATTTCGTTCTGAGCGCCACCAATTACAAAATAAGAACCAACAGCAACGATAATTCAACTAACAAAATTCATTCCAACTAAAGCATATTCATTATGAGCAAATAAATATGAAATTAAAATGCTAATAAAAAATGGTGCAAAGATTGCTGTTCCGATAAAAATATAACCAGTATTACGAATATTAACTAATTTAAAATCAAATGGTGAAGCACGATCAACTAAGGTTGGTTTTAATTCATATCATGGTCTTTTAAAATTATTATAAACATTTTCATTGTTATTCATTTTTAATACTCCTCTAAACCTTACTAGTTTATTATATACTGATTTTTAACCAAAATGTAGTTAAAACTACAAATTATTTCATAAAAAAGATATTAAATAATATCTTTTTTTATTTAAGAATTAATGATGGTTGTGTCATTTCGGCAGGAATTTCTTCTTCCAATAATTCTAAAATAGTTGGAGCAATATCGGAAATTGCCGGATTTTTATCACGCAATTTTAATCCTGCTTTGGTAATAATAATTGGAACTAATTGGGAAGTGTGTTTTTTATTTGGTCCCCCAGTTTCATCAATCATAATTTCAGCATTACCATGATCCGCAGTAATAATCATAATTCCATTAACTTTTTGCATTGCCAAATAAATTTTACCAAGACAATCATCAATTGTTTTTACTGCTTCAATCGCTGCTGGTAAAATCCCAGTATGACCAACCATATCACAATTGGCAAAGTTTAAAATAATAACATCAAATTCATTACGATTAAGTTCAGCGATTAATTTATCAGTAATTTCATATGCTGACATTTCTGGTTTTAAATCATATGTTGCAATCTTTGGTGATGGAATTAAAGCGGCTGATGCACCTGGCAATGTAATTTCAGTTTGGGTTGCTAAACCATTTTTAAAGTAGTCTTTTCCCCCATCAAAAAAAAACGTAACATGTGCAATTTTTTCCGTTTCTGCAATTCGTAACTGATGATAACCCTTTTTACTTAACCATTCTCCTAATCCATTAACAACTTCAATTGGCTGAAAAGCAACATATTTTGATCCAACTGTTGCAGCATATTCCATCATTGACACAAAATAAATATCATTTAATTTTGGCATAAAATAACTTTCTGCTTCATTAACAGGAAAATCAGCATTTGTTAATGCTGAAGCAATAGCAATTGCACGATCGGGACGGAAGTTAGCAAAAAAGACTCCATCACCTGGTTTAATGTATCCTTGTGGAGTATTAATATTATAAGCTGGCATTAAAAACTCGTCATTACGACCCGCCTGATATTCTTGATCAATATAGGTTAACGGATCACTAAACTCAGCTCCTTTTCGCGAAACTAAAACATCATATGCAACTTGAACCCGTTCATATTTTTTATCACGATCCATTGCATAATAACGGCCTCCAATTGTAGCAATTGCCCCTACTTTCAAGTTTGCTTGTAAAACATTGAATTGTTCAATATATGTTTTAATACATTCTGGTTTGGTATCACGGCCATCACCAAATAAATGTAAATAAATTTCCTTAACTCCTTCTTTTGCTGCTAACTGATACGCTGCAAAAATATGATTAAGATGTGAATGAACTCCACCATCTGAAAATAAGCCCATAATATGAAAAGCACCATTATTTTGTTTTGCAAAATTAATTGCCGCTAAAATTTCCGGATTTTGATTAAAAGTTCCATCTTTAATAGCTTTATTAATTAACGTTAATGACTCATATTTAATTCGACCAGCTCCCAAATGAATATGACCAACTTCTGAATTTCCCATTTGACCATCTGGTAACCCAACTCATTCTCCCGATGCATGAGCAGCTACTCAAGGGTATTTTGCCTTTAACATTTCAACATTTGTCATATGTGCCTGTGTAACAGCATTTCCTTTTGAATCAGGGGCAATCCCTCACCCATCAAGAATTGCTAATAAAATTGGTTGTTTAGCTTTCATTTCAATATTTCTCCTCTTTTTCTTTTTCCTCAACAATTATATAATTATTTTTTATGATTGAAAATATATTTTTCAATCATTTTGGCAACACCGCCCTCTTCAACATTACTAGTAATATCTTTCGCAATTGCTTTAATTTGATCTTGACCATTGTTCATCGCAATTCCTAACCCAACATTTTTTATCATTCAATAATCGTTCATACTATCACCAATTGCCATCATTTCTGATAGCGTAATTCCCCATTGCTTTGAAATTCATTTTAAACCCGCTAATTTACTAATTCCGGGAGCATTCATTTCAGCAGTATGACTAGCATCAATTGCAATTTCAATGTTTTCAGCACGTGCTAAAATAATAAATGGATCTGTTTCTTGTACATCCATTACAATACATTTATAAGCAGTATTCTTAATTTCAGATAAATTATCATATTGAATAAATTCACCATGAAAAAAAGTTAATTCTGGATTATTTTCTCCAATCGGGTCAAAATTAACAATTACTTTCGTTAAATCATCAATATAACATCATATTTTTTTGTGATATTTTTTTGCTAATTGAAATAAAAAATTAACTTGTAAAACAGATAATGTTTGTTGATGAACAATCTTGTTTGCTTTAATATCATAAATACAAGCACCATTAAAACCAATAAAATATTGCTGAAAATAATCCATTTTTACTTTTAATGCTTCTGGTAATGATGTTAAAATTGGTCGCCCAGTTGCAAAAATAACCCGTACCCCCATTTCTTGTGCCTTAATAATTGGCATAATATTAGCAGTTTCAATCCCTTGATGAAAACGACAAGCAGTCCCATCCATATCTAATGCAATTAATTTAATGTTTCTTATAATTTCCTACTTTCTATTAAAAATTTCATAATTATATTGTAAAAGAAAAAACCATATTTTTAAATATGGTTTATGAATTTAAATAATAACTAGTTGGTGAAATTGATTTATCATTAGGTAATAATGCTCCTGCGCTTTTACTTACAATTGGTGATGAATTTGCAACAGTTAGTTCTGTTCCTAATAATCATTCTTTAATTTGAACCCGAAAACCATAAATAGCTCCAACAGCCCCGCCTAAAATTGCTAGCATTATTAAAACACTAACCAAGACCGTTAATCAAGGGCGTGATTTTTTTACACAATTTTTGCATTGACATTGTAATCCATCAATTTCAACTTCAGCATTTAATTTTCGATTTTTCTTACGGTTTCCTTTTTCAGTTTCACTTTCAAATAAATCTGATGGTAAGGCTGCTGCAATGTTCATATTTTTGCCAAGACCTACCTTAATATTAGGATCAATTGGAACATTTAATAAATCTGATGGTTTAATATTTCTTTGACCAGAATAATTTTCATTTTGATTTAAACCACCACTTTGTAAATTAGCAATTCGTTCTGCTAAGGTTTGGTTTTGCGTTGGAACAGCAGATGGTTGCTGCTGCATCATTGGTTGTTGATGTTGTTGTTGCG
The DNA here is from genome assembly GCF_049669535.1 of Spiroplasma endosymbiont of Glossina fuscipes fuscipes. NCBI lineage: Bacteria > Bacillati > Mycoplasmatota > Mollicutes > Entomoplasmatales > Spiroplasmataceae > Spiroplasma > Spiroplasma endosymbiont of Glossina fuscipes fuscipes. Next base: position 405,355 of record NZ_CP187162.1, on the reverse strand, counting down.
GCTGATACTGCTGTGCTCCGGTATTCAGAGCAGATTGCTGCTGCTGTTGTGCCATCGGAGCAGGCTGCGGCTGATACTGTTGTGGAGCAACATTCTGCTGATACTGCTGCGGAGCAACCCCCACTTGTTGCTGTGAATATTGTTGCGCCATCGGAGCAGCCTGCGGCTGATAATGTTGTGAAGCAACATTCTGCTGATACTGCTGCGGAGCAACCCCCACTTGTTGCTGCTGTGAATATTGTTGCGGAGCAACACTTTGTGGTGGTTGTTGCATTAAATTTTGTTGCTGTGAATATTGTTGCGCCATCGGAGCAGCCTGCGGCTGATAATGTTGTGAAGCAACATTCTGCTGATACTGCTGCGGAGCAACATTAAAATTACTCCCTTGATTTGAGGAAAGTTGCTGTTGATTATTGTCAGGTTTATTTTCTAAACCATTATTGGTCCAAGTATGATGTAAACTCATTTTATGCCCTTTCATTTAAATTTTGCCATACACTATTGTACAATAATTATATCATAAAATGATAATTTTTGCTATGCCAATATTGCTTTTATAAAAACACTATTAATAATCGCACTTGGGCGTTTATTATTATATAAAATATCATATAAAGCTTCAAATAAAGGTAATACTATTTTATTAGCGCGAGCATCTAAAACAATTGTTTTGCAAGTTAAAACTCCTTCAACTGTTTTAGCATGACTTTCTAATACTTTTTTAGCATCATCTACTTGCGCAATTTCAAAACCAAGCGAATAATTTCGTGATTTGTTCGAAGTTGCAGTTAAAATTAAATCTGCCAATCCAGCAAAATTTAAAAAAGTTTCAATTTGAGCACCTTTTGTTTTTGCAAAAAGTTGAATTTCATTTAACCCCATTGTGATTAATGATGCTTTAGCATTATCTGATGCATAAAGACCATTAAAAATTCCTGATGCAATTGCAACAGCATTTTTTAACGCAACAGCATATTCAGCACCAATAACATCTGTATTCGCAAAGGTAACAAAATATTCATTATTAAATAAATTACGAACTTCATATGCAATTGCAATTTCATTTGAGACTGCCATAATGCAAGTTGGTTTACGTTGTAAAACTTCTTTAGCAATACTTGGACCATAAATCCCAGCATATGCTTTTAAAATTTTATTATCAATTAATTTAACAATTGAATGTGATAATACTTCATGTGTTTCAGGATCTAATCCTTTTGCGACATTAATAATAACGACTGGTTTTGTTACTGTTTGATTAAGTTTTTCAATAACTGGTTTAATAGCAATAACTGGAATTCCCAAAATAATATATTCAGCATCTTCAACGGCTTCGGCAAAATTAGTTGTTGCTTTAATCTCCCGATTAATTTTTAAATCACCAAAAAAATGACTATTCAAATGTTCATTGTTAATATCATCAACTTCTTTACTATCAATACCATGCATTATAACATTATGATCATTATCAGTTAAAACATTAGCTAAAACAGTACCATACGCTCCCGTTCCGATAATAGTGATATTCTTTTGTTCTTTTCTCATTATTACTTACCTCATTACTTTCTTTCTCTAAATAATATTTTAATTGGTACACCGTCAAACCCGAAATGTTCACGAATTTGATTTTCAAGAAATCGTTTATAGGAAAAATGAATATACTTAGGAGTGTTACAAAACATAATAAAGGTTGGAATCATACTTTCGGGTTGCGTTGCATAATAAATTTTTATTCGCCCGCCATTAAAATCTGATGGTGGATTTAGTAATTGTGCTTTAACTAAAATTTCATTTAAAACACTTGTTTTTACGCGCTGAGTTAAACCAGCATAAACCTCATCAATCGTTTGAAATAATATATGCAAACGCTTTTTTTCTAACGCGGAAACAAAAACCATTTTTGTATAATTTAAATATTTAAAATATCCACGAATTTGTTTTTCAATTATCTGCATTGAGCGATCATTTTTTTCTGCTACAGCATCTCATTTGTTAACAACTAAAATAATTGGTTTATTTTGTTCAAAAGCAATTCCTGCAATATTAGTATCTTGATCAGTAATTGGTACTGTTCCATCAATAATTAATAAAACAAGGTCACTTCGTTCAATTGCACTAACAGCACGAAGAACACTATATTTTTCTAGTTTTTCATAAACTTTTCCTTTCCGTCTAATTCCTGCTGTATCAATAACAGTATAAAGGTGATCATTTCGTTTAAAGGATGTATCAATTGAATCAGTTGTTGTTCCTGCAATTGGTGAGACAATTACTCGTTCTTCTCCTAAAATAGCATTTGTTAATGATGATTTCCCAACATTTGGCTTTCCAATTAAGGAAAAATGAGTTCCATCGGTTTTTGGTTGAATTGGAATTTGATCTAAATAAGAAATTACTTTGTCTAATAAATCACCAACCCCAATTCCATGGGTTGCTGAAACAGCAATTGGTTCACCAAACCCTAATGTCATATATTCGTATAATTCACTTTCTTTTTCTTGTTTATCATACTTGTTAATAACTAATAAAACTGGTTTTTTCGCACGATATAATATTTTTGCAATCATTTCATCATCTGGCTTAATGCCTTCTTTATACGATAAAACAAAAATAATAACATCAGCTTCTGCAATGGCAATTTCGGCTTGCATTTTAATCTCTTGTGCAAACATTGCTTCATTATCTAACGTAATTCCCCCTGTATCAATCATTAAAAATTCGCGAGTCAATCATTCCGAAAAAGCATAAATTCGATCCCGTGTAACACCCGGAGTGTCTTCAACAATCGCAAGCCGGTTTTTAATAATACGATTAAATAATGTTGATTTCCCAACATTTGGTCGTCCTACAATTGCTACGGTTCCTTTTTGTGCCATTTATTTTCCTACTTTCTTATAATCCATTACTACTTGATAAATTGCTGCTACTGTTTGTTCAAAGGTTAAAGTACTACTATCAATTACAATTGCACCAGCAGCAATTTTTAATGGTCCCACTGCACGAGTTGTATCAACATAATCTCGTTCCTTTAACTTTGCAGTAATTTCTGTTAAATTATTTGGCATAATATTATTTTCATTATTCTGACTTCATCTTCGTTCAACCCGAGCAGCAATACTAGCTGTTAAATAAATTTTTACTTCTGCATCAGGTAAAACAACCGTCGTAATATCGCGGCCAACAACAACGTTGCCTTTCTTAATAACTAATTGACGCTGTAATGCGACCATTGCTGTTCGAATAAACTCAAGGCCAGTAATTTTGTTAATATTATCAAGCACTAAACTTGTTTGAAGCATCATTGTTACATCTTCATTATTAACATAAATTTTATTATTTAGCACTTGATAATTAAACTTTGCCAATTGATTTTTTAACTGCTGATGATTACTAAAATCAAGTTGTGCTTTTGCACAAAAATAAGTAAAAGCACGATAAGTTAATCCCGTATCAATAAACTGATAATTTAATTTTTTGGCCAATTCATAACCAGCAGAAGATTTACCACTACCAGCTGGACCATCAATAGCTACATTTAATTTCATCATCTTCTCCCATTTTCTATAACACAAAGATTAGTGCTAAACAAACACCTAATAAAACAACAAGCAAAAGCATTGTTAATAATAGCATCTTGTAGTGTAGTTTTACTTTACGATAAGTAACTAGTACATTATTATGTTTTTCTTCTAATAAAATACTTGATTCTTTTAACATCTCTGCTGTACTACGATTGTCATTTTTACGCATATGAGCAATTGTACTAAATTCAATATTTGTTGAATTAATTTTAAAATTACTATTTTCTTCTTGGATTTTATCACTTAGACGATGATATGTAATTTTTTCAGCTAAAATGCTTTCTAAAATTGTCTGATATTTTTGATAAGTTGGTTTATTTAACAAGGTTTCAGCAATTAAAATATTATGCATAACATCACCAGCATTTTGTTCATTTTTAGGATTAACCTGTGCTGTTAAATTAGTTGTATTAACAACTTGCTCTAACAATTGTTGTAAATCATATTTAAAATCAGATGGATATGGTTGCTCATCTGGATTTTTATCCAAATATACTTTTTCTCAACTAAATTCTTGTTCAAAATCTGATTTAACATTATTAAACAAAGTAGCATCAATTACATTTAATTTTGCCATATAACTATTAATTACTTGATTTGCCTGATTAATTTCTTGATCTAATTCAATTTCTTTCTTAATCATTTCACGTAGTTGGGCAAATTTTTCCATTCTAGTTTCCATTGTACCCCTCCAACTTTTTCAAACTACATTAAAATTATATATTATTATTAAAATTTTTGTTATCATTATAGTAATAAATAAGATAATGGAGGGATCTTGATGGCAGACCGCGATATTTCAAAAAAAAGAACATATGTTAACACTGACTTGTGTATTTCTTGTGGAAGCTGCATTATGATTGATGAAACCGAAACATTCTTTATGGATGATGATGGTTTTGCAAATACAACAGAAAATAATCAAGAACTAGTTGAAGCTCAAATGGTTTGCCCAACTGCTGCCATTTTTATTAAAACATTAGAAGAATTTAAAGAAAATCGTAAGAGTAGTCTTGATACTGATTAAAAAATGTTTTATAAATAGTTATAAAACATTTTTTAATAATTATTTTCTTGCCGAGCAAAATTTATTTTATTTTTCTTATTATATGCTGTAATTAAATCAGCTTCAGTAAATTTTAATTGTTCAGCAATAATTAAATATTGATTTAAAACTTGAAAATAAGTTTTAATTGTTTGTTTTTTAATTAATTTGGCACAAGCAGTAAAACATTCTAAATACAGTTTTGTTAAACTAATTGTCTTACCAAAATATTTATTTTGATAATGAAATTTATTAAAATCAACTTGTAAACTACTACTAATACTAATTAAAAAATGAATTCCATCAATATATTCTGCTAATAAAATATCTTGCTCTGAAGCTGGTTTAATACTTCAATATTTAAAATCACGTTGTTCATTAATAAATTCTGCTAATTCAACTAAAAAAGCTAAAATTCGTTTATCTAAAGTTTGTTCATCATTTAACTTAAATTTTGTCAAAATATGATGATCTAGTTTTTTTTGATTTTCAAGTAAATATGCAAAAGTTGTGTTACTTAACATTTTTATTGGCCTCCTGTTCTGTTCTAATTTTATTTAAAATTGTTTTTGCTCTCGGAATTTTATCATATTTTTTAACAACTTCCCCCGTTAAGGAAGCAATAATGCGTTCTGAAACAAATGGATCGCGAAGATCATAAATTCATGCATTATCAAAAACTGTTGTCACCTTTTCTTCGCCCATTGTTCCAATAACAATAGCATGAAAACGATTACGTCTTTTTCTTAATACTTTAATTTTTTCAATAATATCAGATGATAAATCCGAAGTCATAAAGTCACTAATTACTAATAAATCAGCATTAAAATATTCATTACTATCCATTACCGTTAAAGTATGTTGCAGCGCTGGTTCAACATCCGTATCACCACCAAAACTTTTTGATAAAAAATCAATTAACTTTGGAACAGAATCTTTTAGTTGCGATAAATTATAAACATCTAAACTTTTTGAAAAATTAATCATATAACATGGGCGGTGTTCTGATAAAGCAATTTTAGCAATTGCCAACGCCAAGGCCTTAGCAATTTGTTCGGGACTACCTCGCATTGAAGAGGATGTATCAATTGATAACACAATTGGTCCTTTTTCTTCAGGAACATATGATTCAACTGTAGTTAATTTAATTTGCTCTTTTGGAACTTTATCTTGTGATAAAAATTCAAATGTTGTTAGTTTTCCTTCAATATATTTCTTATAAAAAATATATTTTAAAACAGAATCGCGTAGTAAAACTAATTCGGCAGGAAACATATGTTCTAAATCTTTTGATTCAGTAGCACCAATAATCTCTTCTGGTGATGAACCGACTGGTTTTCATTCATAGTCCATCACAATTTCTTCTAAAATTCGCTGTTCAATTAAATTACTTTCGCCTTGATAACGCCCTAATAAAGTTGCAATCTCCATAATTGCCGGGTTACTTTCTAAAAATTTAGCAAACTTATCAATTGCTGTCATATCAACACCCGGTTTCAATAATTGGATTGGATCTCACATTTTTCCAAAAAAATTTCATACTGTTTTTAACAAACTACTAGCTTTATTATAAATTGCAAGTTTATTATATAAATCTTGCATAAATTTATTACGTAACTCTTCAATTTTAGCAAAACGATAATCATTAATTCTTTTAATCAAAATAGATTCTCATATACCAACAAAATCTCGAAATAACATATTCGGATTATTATTTTTTTTATTAAATTCATAACGATAATAATTTAGTCGATCATAAAACGGTGAATTAACTTTAAATAAAAAATCCTGTGTTGAAGCATAATTATTTTTTAAACCCTCATACCCATTAACCTTAATTCAATGAAATAAATAAATTTCCTTTTCAATATTCGGGGTTAATTTAATTTTCATAATTTCATCTTCAATTTTTTGATCATAAAAATTATTAATTTCTTGGTCAAAAATATCACTTAATCATCGATTTGATTTTTTTAGCAGAGCAAAATTTGGACTAGATAAATCCGTCTTTTTTAATTCTGTTAATTTTTCCGCTAATTTAACTCCCGTTTTTTGCTCTAAATATGGATTCATAGTGAATACTCCTTTGTTTCACAAAATTAATTTTTAACTAAATTTGATAAACTTCCAGAATTAGGTTCTGTGTTATCTCTTGAACGATAATCAACATCAACAATATCCTCATTAAAGTTTAATTTATCATCATTAAAAGCATTATTAACTGCTAAAACAAAACGGTCTTTAAAAAAGATACAATTTAATTCTAATAAACGGTCTTTTTCATCAGGAAAAGCAGTTGCTAAACTATCAATTTCACGTTCAACTGCTAAAATTCTTTTCTCAAGTTTTGAATTATTGTCTTCTACTTTTGAATTTTTAATTTCAACTCTAATTTCTTCATCTGTTTTAATAACTTTAAAAGTACTATCATTCACATAACTAATTTCAGTTCGTAACACATCAACCATATTATCTAAATCTTCTCCATAATATAATTCAACTAATGTCGGTTGCGTTTTGTTATGACGAGCATCAATCAAATCTTCAACGCGAATAAAGCAAATTGGGTATTGTTGATTTTTTCAAAGAATCCGATGGAAAGTTCCTTGTAATTTTCCATCAAAAACATCTAAATACTCACTTTTACGACTATTAACTCCTTGAATATCTTCATATTGCGCTGATAATTCTTCTAATTCTTTACTTAAACGATTCTTTTTTTCACGAACATCGTAAGTTAAAGCATCTAAATAAAACTCATTAAAAATAGCATTATATTCTTCTTCTTGTTCTTCATCATCTCAAATACAATATGGAATAACTAATCAATCAGCCTTGTCAACTGTATCACGACCATTATAAAAAGCTGATGCCTTCATTAAATGAGCAATCTTTTTTCATCGACGATCAGAAATATAATATTCACCGTCAGTCGCAATATACATTGCTTTTCGAAACCGTGAAATAAAATCAAATGTTGACTGAATTATTTTAACTTTATTAATTTCTTTTCGTCACACATCATATTCTTCATGCGTAATTTGTGAAGCTTCATCAACTTTAACATCTAATTCTGTTACTCCGGCAATCATATAATTAAAATTTGCTTCATCCTTTAAACCATGAGCAATATAACGAATAATAAAACGGTCATATAACGCCTCTAATCCTTGCCCTTCTGCTGGTAACTCATTTGACGCAGAAATCAATAATTTCATTGGAACTTTAATATCAACTCCAGCATTACGAAAAATCTTTTCATTAATAATTGTTAATAAAGTATTTTGAATTGAAGGTCCCGCCTTTCAAATTTCATCTAAAAAAACAATTTCTGCTGTTGGCAAATATTTATCAATTAATCGTTTATAGACTCCTTTTTGTAAATCCTCAATTGAAATTGGTCCAAAAATTTCCTCTGGAGTTGAAAAACGATTCATTAAATATTCAAAAATAGTTCCATTTTTAAAAGCATGTTTTAAACGTCGTGAAACTAATGATTTTGCAATTCCTGGTTTTCCTAAAAGAAAAATAGATTCCCCACTTAGCATTGCTAACATTGCTAAATTAAAAATTTCTTCTTTTTCATAAACATTTTGTTGTAACTGTTTTGTTAATTCTTCTAATCTTTCTGTAAGTGTCATCATTCTTCTTTCCTCCTTAAACTTCTAAATTAATTCTTCGTTTGGCATCATCTGATTTAACAACTAACAGACATGCGCCAACAATTCAGATTGAGGTAATTACTAAAACTAAAACAATAAATATTAATAATCACTGGCTAACTGGTTCTGATGTGTTTGTTTTAATACTACCTAAGATTAATAAAGTCGCACATAGAATTTCAACAAATAGAAAGTACAAAATCGCTAACATAATATAGGCAACTGCCCAACCGTAAACTGCTCCGGCAGTTCGCGCCATCCCCATTGGAATAAAATACAATAAACTAAATAATAATGTAATAAATAAAAATCCATAACTTAAAATATCCTTAACATAAATATTAGCAAAAACCTTAATATTAGGATCAACATAGTTACTTAAAGCAATTAAGATTGCTTTTTGGCCAATAAAGTACGCCAAAGTAATTGCAAATACTTGACCAAGAATAATAAAACTACGCCCAACCCGTTCTAACGGACTATCTCAAAACATGCGACGTTGAGAAAAATCATTATTTTGTGTTGGTGAAACATAACTAAAACGCTTTTGTTCTTGTTTTGATAATTCTTTAACATCTTCCTCGTACTTTCGTCGTTCTTCCTCTGTATCAAGTAACTCTAAATCCGGAAATTTGCTCCCATATGTTGGCTTATTTTTATTCATTTTGAACCCCCTTTTGCTACATATTGAACCATATTGTTATTATTTTAGCATTTTTTCATAAATTTAAGCAATTAAATTACATTTTTCCTACTTTTCAACAACGAAAATATGTTGTATTATCCCATTAAAATATTTTGAACCGCCCATTGCTGTTACTTCAATATCATATCAATAGGTTCCTGGCGTTTGAAAAATATCACTATCATTTAGGTGCCTTCCATTTGTATCAGTGATAACAATTGTAAAATAATTAATAATATCATTAATATTATAACCATCCTTATTAATTGCTTCTTTTAATTGATTCATAATGATACTTATGACATTTTGACCAGAACTTCCAACTTTTTGAGCGCCAGGATTAGTCTTATCATAATATTTACTAATTGAAACAGGATTAACAATTAAATTAAAAGTTGCCATTCCTGTTACAACATTATCATTACCAAGTGCGGTAATCGTAATTGTTTTATTTCCTGTTCTCAATTTTATTAAACTATTTTCCGAAATCCCACTAATTCTAAAATCAGATTCATTTAAATTCAACCCTCTGCTTCGTGCTTGTGCTAAAATTCGTCTTTGAATTTCACAATATACATCCTGCTGAGTTCAAGAACTATCTACCACCAACCGTGATAAGGAAATAGCACTAATTGGAGCTGCTGTAACATGAATAACCCCTGTTTTAAAACTGCCTTGGTAATTTAAAGAATCTTTGGTTGCAACAATTGTTGCATTATATGTTCCCACTCGTAAATTAGTGTTATTATATCGCCCAACCCTAACTTCATTTACAGCAATATTAAAACCATTACTTCTTGAAATCTCAACCGGATAATTATCACCTGGTTGGCCACTCCCCGTTGGATGATTATGCTCTCATTCATTAGCAACTTGAGTAATTGTTTGTTGATAATCGTTATATAATTCTTTTGTACTATCCAAAGTTGTATACCTTTTTGACAAGGCAAAATTTGATTGTAAAACACTAAGACTGTTTTTGTCAACTCCACGCGGGTCCTTCACAACTTTAGTTGGAATTTCATATTCATAAGATAAATCATAAAGATTCCCAATAGTTCCATCATATGAAAATTGTACCTTAATAATAATTTTGGGAAGACTTAAAAGTTTATCTTGATACACTTTATTATTATTTCCGCGTAACATCCCATTAATCGGTGGTTGTTTATTAAAACTTGTTCCCATAATTGTTGTGGCATTTGTCCCGACCCCAACTGTAATGTCTTTAACAATATTATTTATGTTAATATATTGGTTATTTAATTTTTCTAACAAATAACTTTTTAAACTTGTTTTAATTGCTGTAATTTTATTTGTTAAACGAAGATCAATTTCTCGTTCTAAATCATCATATTGAACATTTTCAATTACATCTTTAACATTATCAACTAAATTAAATTCCTGATAATTAATTGAACGATCAGTATAACTTTGTTGATCATAATACATTTTAGTTGGATCACGGTTAACTTTATCGGGAAGACCATTATTATTAATATTTAAAAACTGAATTAATACTTCATTATAAAAAATTTGGTGTTCAGAACCTCAGACATACTGACTAAAATCATTATTTTCATAATCAAAATTATCAGAAACATTATCCGATTCTAGTCCCATTTCTTTAATATAACCTTGGTAAGAATTAACCCGTTCATTCCGCATTGCACCATTTAAAAATGTTTGGTCAGTATTTCGTTCATATAAATCATAACTATTTTTAACATTAGTAAAAGTTGGCATTTTAATTCCAATCTTAGTAAAAATATTTGCAATCGCCCCATAATTATTGCGATGATAATCAAAAAGACTAGCACCAAATTGTTGTAAAGAATTAAATTTTTTAGAATTATATTTAACATTTAAGGCTAAATTACTCGCAGAAGGATTATCGGTAATTGTGGCAAATGGGGCTCCATCTTTATTAACAACTTGTTCATTAATAATACTATTATCATCTTTTGCTATTGGATAATATTCTGTTAAAAGAGCATTTAAAATTGTTTCATTGCTAGTATCTAATGCAATCCCATATTTCTGAACTAACATAGCAATCTTACTATTACTCATTAAATTTAACATTTGACTTAAATTTAATCATGTTGGCGTTGCGGCTTGCGTCGTATCATATGTATAATCAAATGTTTTGTTTAAATCAACATAATAACCAACATTATCAGTTCCAATTAATTGCAAAGCAAATCTAATTTTATAAGTAAACAATCCACGATCTTTATCAACCGGTGTAACTGTTACTAAACCATATTTATCATCATCATTATAGGGATAAGTTAAAATTTTTGGTCGTAAAATTAAATTTAACCGATTTCCTTGATAAATTATTTGTGTTCCCGATAAAATTGCCCCCGTTCCTTGTAACATTGTTTCAACAATACTTAAATTATTTTTAATTCAATCCTTTTTTGCAAAAATTTCTTGAATAATTTTAATATTATCTAGATTAGCATAAATATCAATCCCATCTTTTTCACCAACATTAAAAGAAACATAGGTTGGTAAATGTTTTGGATCTGGATCACCATTAAGATCAATTAATGGTTTTGATAATTGTAAATTTATCATTCTTGTAATTTTATTATCTAATAAAGTAGCATTAGCTCACGGATTTTTATTATGATAAGAAGAGGGCGCAACAGCTGAATAAATAACACCACCCAAACCAGCCGCAATCGCAACTGTTCCAACAATGGCAAAAATCTTTAAATTGGTTTTTCGTGATAATTTACGTCGAATTGGTAGTGATGATTTTAAAATATTGTTAGTCTTATCTTCTTTTATCATTAATAATCTTTGCTCCTATCTATATTAATCGTTTTTTTACTTTTCTTTAAGCTCTTTTGACTTTGTTTCTAGCTTTTTTTCTTGTTGTTCTAAAACTGGTTTTTGAACATAAATCCGTTGTTTTTTTTCCTTTAAATTATTTAAATTATATTTTTCTTTATTATACTTAATTGTTTCTAATTCAACAAGATGTTGTCGTTCTTGTTCTAATGTAACTAGTTTTGTTTCAACTTTCTTCATTTGTTCCTCATCTGCTAAGTATTCAAATTGTTTTCGTAAAACTCATTGTTTTTTAACTTCTCGTCACAATAAAACATATGAAGGAAAAATCACCAAAATACAAACACTAATCAAGGTAAAAGTAACAATAAAATAATTGTTAATTGTATTAAACATTCCAATATAAGTAACTCCTAAAACAAAACAAACAACATAATATACAATAGCAAAAACAGTGGAAATAATAATTCAACTTTTAAAACTAGCAGCTCTTTTTAACTTAAGATATGGCAAACCAATAAAACAAAAGAAAAAGAATGCACAAACAAGACCAGCAACACCAGCAATAATGTAATGAATTTCATAGGTTCGATGTGAAATAACACCTGTTAAATTTTTAATATTATTGTATGCCATTGCACAACCAGCACTAATAAAGTAACCCATAAAAGTACCTAAAATAGAAAAACCAATAATTAATAACCGAGCTGCAACTTCAACTCTAGTGTTTCATTGTAATGCTAATTCATCACGTTTTGAACTAATTTTTGTTAACATCCTAATCTCTCCTTGTCCTCTTGTTGCACGAATTTGATTTGCTAATTCATTTTCTACCTTGCGTTGATATTTCTTACGGTTATTTTGTAAAGCCATACATCCAATTGTAAAACAAACAAAACAAGCAAGAATGATTCCTGGCAAAATAAAAGGGTTAATATTTAATCCAACAGCTGAACCTTTGACATAAAGGATCTGCAATACTGCAATTAAGAAGACGATTAAACAATTAATATTACCAACAATACTTACCACAATTGTTCAAATATGAACAGTTCGAAATGTTTGAGCAATTAAAATTGGAATTGTTAAGAAAAAGAATGTTGCTACTCAGGAAATTGATAATAAAATAATTAAAGCAAGAACAATTGGCTGTCCAATCGCAACAATTGGTCCTGTAAAAGAGGTGTTTAATTTTGAAACCAAAGACATCAGGAATTGAGCAAGAACTTGGCTTAACGTTGAAATATAAATTAATGAAACAACAATTAATAGTAATTGGGCAAAAACAATCATTACTCGTGCTAAAGTTTCACCCCTTGTTGCAAAATAATATTTAGTTGCATCAACATTATGCTGATACGGCAATGGTTTATTTTGCTTCTTTCGTTTTAATTCATATTCACCTAATGACTTAACTGTTTTATCAATGACAGTTTTATCTAAACTTTTCAATGACGCTGGTCGATTGTCTTCCACAAATTGAATTGTCTGAACCAGTTCTGGTGAAGTTTCACTTTTTGACAATATTGTTTTTTCTTTTTCCATTTGACACCTTCCTATTCAACCACTTTTAATTGTGCTCTAAAATCTAAACTTTCCACCATCGCAATATTAATTCGTTTTTGTTGTTGTCATGCTGAAAATCATAGTAAAAAACTACCCCAAAACAAAACTAATGTACAAACCCCAGCCATAATAACCCCAGGAAAATTTAAGCGAACTGGAATATAAAGATAAGCAACAACACTTATTGCTAACATTAATAAAGTAAAAAAAGAACCTAATGTAATAAAAATAATTCCTGTTAATTTTACTGTTTTAATATTACGAACAATTAACGTTGGAATAACAAAAACCAACGAAAAAATAATACCTAAAAGAGCAAGAATAATTGTCATCCCGCGAAAAACACCATCAGCAACACCGAAATTATTAAAAACAGCAGGAATTGGAAGATTACTAGTTGCAATCATTGCTAATGAAGCTGACACAATTATAATAACCCCCAACATAATTCCTTCCCCAAGTAAAATCATAATACGACCAATAATTTCCATTGTATTATTAAAATACATTCGTGTTAAACGAATATCCTGGTCTTGTGAACTTGCTTTTGTTGTTCATTTGTCTGTTTTACTCATCAATACCACCTAAAATTATTACTTCCCTTTTATTTACAATGATTATAACATCTTCTCTAAAAAATACTATCCTCAAAAAATAAAAAAATTCTTCTAAATTAGAAGAATTTTTATGATTGATAAATAAGTTTTACTTTAAATTTAATTGTTCCTTCAAACACTGGAATCGATGCTTGAATTGTAATAGTTGATTCCTTAATAGTATCTGTTGTTGAAGGTAACACTAATTGGTTTAAGACTTCCTCTGTAAAAGCATTATAAACATTTAAATCTAACGGTACATTTGGGTATTTATTATGTAAAGCAGTATTTTTTGTAATGCCTTCATCTAATAATATTTGCATAATGTTTCCTAGCAAAGCAGTTTTTTCATCCTCAGTTGTTGGCAACTTATGAATAAAAATTGGCACTACTTTATTAGTTAAATCAATATCGCCAAAAGCAGTTGATGCTCCTGCTGTTAATTTAAAATTAACAGTTATCTTACCATCATAATTTGTTGGATTTCGTAACATCAAATCAAATTGTAAAACGAGTTCATTTCCTTGATTTGGGTCATAATTTTTAATTTCAGTGCCAATCATTGTTCCTAATTCTTTCACATTTCAATCAGCTTCATTTTTTGAAATTCCAAAAGTAGCCTCTTGCTGATCAACAAATGCTGATTGTTTAATCACATCTTTTCAAATTTGTTGATTAAGGTAATACCCCTGGTCTCTTCATGTTTCTAATTTTGTTGCATTAAAACTATAATTTTTATTTGTCAAATCAATTGCTGAATCCGTTGTAATTGGATTATCAATCATTTTAATTTTTCCTTGAACAAGAATATCGACATCACGACCAGATCCATCTTCTTGATTGCCAAGAATTGAAATAACATAAGGCGTTCAATCACCACTGCGTTCTGTTGCTTCCAATGCCCGTTTTAAATCATCTTTTCGTTCAATTCTAAAATTACTTAATTGTTTTGATAAATTAGGTCCCCATTCTGATGTATTAATAACATTATTTCAAACTAAATTTAACACTGAATCAACGGTATGATTATCTTGACGAACTAATAAAATTGAATCAACTGGTAATAAACTAATAGCGGTTCCTTGATTAATTAACTCAACTTCAATTGCAATATCACCTCTAAACATTAAATTCGTATTAAGGTTAATCGCATTCAATGTCACAATTCTTGACCCACCGATGCTAGGTCAATTTTTAGTTAAGGTTGTTTCTCAACTTGTTACATCAAAGTCCTTTAATTCTGGACCATTTACTAAGTTTGCTTCTTGCATTGCCATTGTTCAAATATAGTCTTTATTAACATTTGGACGTTCTCTTTGCGTTACAACAACTGGCACGGTTAATTTAATTGTTGATGATAATCAAATTGGATCTTTTGTCACACCCCCAACAACACGAATATAATGATGTGCCTTTTCATCTTTTGGCGTTGCTAAGAAGTTTAGATAAATAGCTTCTCCAACTGGTGGTTCTATCACACTACTTCAATCAATTAAATAATCATTTCGATTATTTGAAACTCTTGCATCATTTACAAAATATTTTTTAACTTCTATTCAAACTAAATCATATAATGCATCTGGTGGTAAATTATTTTGTTGTAATTTTAGGTTAACTTGCGCACGATAACTAATAACTTCTAATTTAACGGTAATTGTTCCACTATAAAATGTTGTTGGTGTATTAGCTTTACCATTATAAGTTGCAAGCATTTCAACATCTAAATTTTGGTTAAAAATTAATGGTAATTTAAACCCCGACATATCATAAGTATCATAACCCGTTGGTACATCTGGTTGAAGATTATTAACTGCTACTTTTCAAATATCTTGGTATAAGTTATCAATTGAATCATATTTTGTAATATCTCAAAGCTCATTTAACTGAATTGTTTGGCTAAGATCAATTGATGCCTTTTTAACCACAGTAAAATAAATACTGATTGAACCAATAAACGGAATATCTTTATCATCACGAACTGTTAAAACAACAAAACCATCTTGTGGTGTATTGGGGTTAACAGGCTTTGTTAAATTAGCGGAATCAGTAACCGTAAAAATATCCAATGTTACTCCCGACTGAATTCGTTGTTCTGTTTTTGCTTGTTCAAAAATTGAGTCAATAACAGGAACATTGTCATCAGTAACAATCACATTATTTGTTAAAGTAAATTCTGTTGCTAGATTCTCTTTCCCATTAATTTTTGAAGGTGAAGGTGTTCCACATGCTATCATACTAGCTGCTGAACTGCTTACCAAAACAGTTGCTGTTAAAAGTGCTAAAATTTTTCACATTGAGAACATCTCTCCTTCCTTAAAAATATTTACTAATATAATTATACACTGTTTACTATCTTATTGGTAATTAATATTAAAACGGAAAGTAACCGCCTTTAAATCCTCTGGAACATTGCCACCTGCTTGTAATGCTAATTTAATATCACAGACAGTGAAAAGACTATAACGGTTTTCATCATTAGCAAGGATGTCATTGAATCATTCAAACAATGAACCAGCACTACTATGATAATTATTCAGAGGAGTAAATGTTATTTGATAATTATTTTCAAAAGCTGTCTCATATTGTCCTTTTGAAATACCATTAACAATATTTAAGTTATTACCTGCTACTTGAGCAATATTTTGAATAAATTCTCATGTTTGATCAATAACTTGATTCATCAACATTGCTTCAAATGCCTTTTGATCAAGGCCAACATTTCGCACATCAATATTAATTTGATTCAACGGTCTTGTTGCACCATATAAATTAGCACTTCAATATTTTGTAAATAAAGCATTCCGTTTCTGTGGATCATCAATGGTATAGACATCAAGATTTCCCGGATGTACTAAATTAATAACTGAATGTAATGATGGCTGATCAATTGTTACAAACTCTGTTTCTAGCACCGGATTACCAAGAAAATCAATTACTAAATTTTTATTTTCTTGAATTGTTCGTTTAACGACAGTATAGTCACTCTTTTCAATAAAACCATATGATTGAAATGGTAAAATATTTCAATCATAAACCCATTTATATTTTGAATCATTAGGATTACTCAAAACATCTTCTTGTAAATCTTTAATAGCGGTTGCTAATGTCTCTTTACCATCTAAAACATCTCTTGCTTGTTCACGAAGACGATTACCAATGATATTTTGAATTGTTTCATCTTTTGGTAAGAACATAAAATAAAATTGCTCTGGTTTAGTTACATCTAATCGTTTGGGTTGAATTAATCCATATCAATCTTTTCAATCATTTGGCACTAAATCTTCTGGTAAAACCAACCCACGGTTTTCTGATGTTTCTAAAACATTAATTAGAAAAATTAATAACTGTGGAATATATTTACCACCAATATTAATGTCTTTTTTTGCTAATGGTCCGTTAAATTCATTATTTTTTTGATATGCTGATTGAATCACTCGATTCATATCAAACATATATCCAACAGTGTTAACAGAAACACCCGGTAAAATTTGATCTTGTGGATTAACACTTGAAATAGCAAAATTACTATATGGATTATAATCACCAATAAATTCTTTATTAGCACCTTTATTTTCACCATAAAAAGCAGTAAATTTTGTTTTGTAAGCCGCATAAACTGCATTAGTTAATTCTAAACTATTATTGCTTCCATTTAACATAAGATTATTTGCTTGACTACCCAGAATTTTTGTCTGATTTTCTCAAATTGTTGGGTTCGGCTTATCTTTGTTCATTGTTTCTGCTGTTTTAAAATTTAAAAAATTTGACAAAAATCCTTCAATTCCAACAAAAAGAGTTGGCATTCAAATTAATGTTGATTGCTCTACACCTTTATACTTAATTTTTAAATACAACATATTTTTCATTAAATTTAACTTATTTGTTTGAACATCAGCAAGTCCTAATGCTTTTGTTCCTTGCGGATTAGTATAAATATTTAAAATTTGAATTTGGTTATCATCCCCATATTTTCCTTTAAAAAAGATATTATTAGCAATATACATCTTTGGAGCATTTTGAAAAATAAAATTATAAGCATATTCTAATCTTAATGATGTTGCTTGAACTCGTGTTTGAGCAACACGACCAGTGTTTGGATCAGCGGGCAACTCATATGTCGCGAAAACAGGTGTTTTTTTCGTATTATCTCGGAGTTCTGTTTTAGCAAAATTAACTTGAAAATAATCCCCCGCCTCAAAATCTGGTAAAGGACCATCCGTTTGAATACCACCATAACTTAAAATTTTTGCTAAAAATGACACAGCAAAATAAGACGACGGAATCAAAACCGCAATATACAACAATGCACAAATTGCTGCAATTCATCCTTTTTTTCGCGAAGCAACAGTAACATTTTTAGTTAATTTATTAAGTTTATCTCAACTTCCTGGTTTTTTTGCCATTAGTCTCTTCCTTAATTCCCAATTCCCCTTTATATAACCCACTTGCTATAATGGATTTATTATAGCAAAATTAAGAATAAATGCAATTAAAGATTAAATCAGCTTAGAATAAAGTTTTAGGTACCGACTATTCCCCAAAAAACCATAGTTTTTTGAAAAACTCCTTATATTATTTAGTTAAACGTCTACAAAATTAAGTTTCTTTAATTTTCTGATTTAATTTAACCTTAAAATAACTTTTTTTGCAACCTAAAAAAGTAATTATTTTTAAAATAATTTATTTAAAAACTAATAATTTATTAATGAGTTATTATAGTTTTTACTGCTCTTGCTAATGAATGATTACCAGAATATATAATTGGTGTACTTCCTTCATTAATTTTATATTCAGTTATATTCTTAGTATTAATTCAACGAGTAGTTTTATTAAATTGGTCTAATTCTTTTAACTCTGTAACTTGGACCATATTTATGTAGACTGTAAAAAAATAAGCTAAAATTATTAGGAAAGCAGGAATATAAAAATGGCAAAAAACCAGTACACCGATGAATTCAAGAAACAAATCGTAATGTTATATAAAAATGGTAAAAGTAATATTGAAATTGTTAACGAATATAAAATTTCAAAGGCAGTTCTTTATCAATGAGTAAAAAAATTTGAGAATTCTGGTTCTTTTAAAGCAAAAGATAACAGAACACCAGAAGAAAATGAGTTAATTGAACTAAGAAAACGAAATAAGCAACTAGAAATGGAAAATGATATTTTAAAGCAAGCAGCACTGATAATCGGCAAAAAGTAATATTAATTACTAACAATAAAGACAAATATTCAGTGAGGAAAATGTGTCAAATATTAAAAATAGAAAAATCAAAGTATTATTATCAAATTAATAAGAACACTAAAACTGAAATTAATATTTATGAAAATGAAGTTATCAGTGCATTTAAAGAAAGCTATAAAGTTTATGGTGCTAGAAAAATTAAAATTATTTTAGCAAGAAAGAACATTATTTTATCTCGACAAAAAATTAGAAGAATTATGGCAATAAATAATTTAGTATCAAAATATACTAAATTAAAATATCGCAATCATAAATCTCCTGTAAATAATGATCAAATTAGTAATATTCTAAATCGTGAGTTTAGTAATAAAAGACAAAATGAAGTTATTGTGAGCGATTTAACCTATGTTCAAGTTGGTTCAAAATGACATTATATTTGCTTACTAATTGATTTATTTAACCGTGAAGTAATTGGCTATAGCGCTGGAACAAATAAAACTGCTGAACTAGTTCAGCAGGCATTTTATAAAATAACACGACCACTAAATTAAATTAGGTTGTTTCATACAGATCGTGGTAATGAATTTAAAAATAAAATTATTGAAGAAATTTTATTAACATTTAATATTAAAAGATCATTAAGTGCAAAAGGTTGCCCTTACGATAACGCAGTAGCTGAAACAACCTATAAAGCTTTTAAAACTGAATTTATTAATGGTCGAAAATTTAAAAATTTAGAACAATTAAAGTTGGAACTATTTAATTTCATTAATTGATACAACAATATTCGAATTCATGGTAGTTTGAATTACTTAACTCCAGTTGAATTTAGAAATCAGAAGTCTACATAAAAAGTGTCCTAAAAAGTGTTGCCATTCCAGTATAACATTTTAAATTACAAAATAATAAAAAAAGTTACCTTTTGTAACTTTAAATATGAATAGCATGTCCTTCTAATCCATGGGCAACTTCCATTAAAACTTCTGATAAAGTTGGATGCGGATGAATTGCTTTTCCAAATTCATGAATTGTTCCTTCTGTTTCCATACAAACAGTAATTTCTGAAATCATATCAGTTGCTGTTGCAGCAATAATATGTGCTCCTAAAATTTCACCATATTTTGGTTCACATAAAATTTTAACAAACCCATCAGTTTCACCATCAGCTAATGCTTTTCCATTAGCTGATAAGGGGAATTTAAAGGCTTTATAAGCAATCTTGTCTTTAATCGCTTGTTCTTCGGTAATCCCAACTGTTGCAACTTCTGGAAATGAATAAATACATGATGGAATTCGATTATAATTCATTTTTTCATTTTGTCCTTTAATATTGTTAATTACTAAAAGTCCTTGTGCTGAAGCAAGATGGGCTAACATTGCTCTTCCAACAACATCCCCAATGGCATAAACGCCCGGTAAATTAGTGCGGCATTGATCATCAACTTCAATATTTTTTCGTTCACCAATTTTTAAACCAATATTCTCAAAACCAGTTGTAACAGGTACACGCCCAACTGATACTAAACAATAATCAGTTGCTAATTTAACTTCTTTACCTTCACTATCATCATAAATAACTGTTTTACCTTTAATTTCTTTAATTTTAACAGATGTTTCAATTTTAACTTTATTTTTAATTAATAGTTTTGTTAATTCTTCCCGAATATCTTTATCTAACATTTCTAAAATTGTATCTAAACCTTGTAAAATTGTTACTTCTGTTCCTAAACGACGATACAAACACGCAAATTCAATTCCAATAACACCACCACCAATAATTGCTAATTTTTTTGGAATTTTTGGTAATGATAAAGCTTCTGTTGATGAAATAACATAACCTTCTTTTTCCGCTTGCTCAAATCCTGGTAATGGTAAATTACGTGAAACACTTCCTGTTGCAATAATTAAATTTGTATTTGTATAACGTTTTCCCACTACTTCAATCGTATTTTTATCAATTGCTTTAGCTTCACCTTTAACTAAATCCACCTTATTTTTTTTCAATAAGAATTCAACCCCTTTTGTTAATTGCGTTACCACCTTTGCTTTTCGTTCCTGCATTTTGATTCAATTTGGGGCAACTTCTGTCATTTTTGAAATATCAATCCCATAAGTATCAGCATGACCAATTAAATCATAAACTTTACTACTTTTTAATAACGCTTTTGTTGGAATACAACCAACGTTTAAACAAACACCACCATAATATTCTTTTTCAATAATTAATGTTTTTAAACCTTCTTGGGCTGCTTTAATTGCCGCAACATATCCACCCGGACCAGCTCCGACAACAATTACATCATATTTATTTTCCATCTCATGACCTCTTCTCTTACAATAATAATAAAGCCGGTGATTCTAATAATTCAGTTACCCGTGCTAAAAAACGTCCACCATCAGCACCGTCAATTAAACGATGATCAATTGTTAATGACAATGGTAAGATTGAACTAACCTCAACTTCATTGTTACTATTAATAACTGGTGTTTTTTTAATAATTCCAACACCTAAAATTGCAACTTCTGGAAAGTTGATAACTGGTGTTGCTAATTCAATTCCAGCTGAACCAAAATTTGTAATTGTAAAAGTTCCATCTTTCATTTCATCTGGTTTTAATTTACGTTCACGTGTTTTTGATGCTAAATCATTAACCATTTTCCCAATTTGCATTATATTTAATTGATCAACAGCTTTAACAACGGGAACCATCAACCCTGTTGGGGTATCAGTTGCCATCCCAATATTATAGTAATCTTTAAAAATAATTTCTTGTTGTTCTTGATCGTATGATGAATTTAAGATTGGAAAATCTTTTAACGCAATGGCACATGCTTTCATAAAGAAAGGCATATAAGTTAATTTAACTCCTTGCTTTTCTGCTTGTCCTTTTAATTGTGTTCTAATTCCAATTAATTTTGTAACATCAATATTTTTCATTAATGTTGTTTCAGCAATAACTGTTTTTGACAATGTCATTTGTTTAGCAATTGCCTTACGAATTGGTGACATTGGCTCACGACGAACAGCTCCTGTTGCATTAATTTTTGGAATTTCAATTGGCATTGCTGATAATGATGGACCAGTTGCTGCGGCGCCACCACCTTGTGCTAAATCAACTTTCATAATCTTACCGTTTGGTCCTGACCCTTGAATTTTTGTTAAATCAATCTTTAAATCAGCAGCCATTTTTCGCACAAGTGGTGTTGATAAGACATTGCTGTTATTCCCACTATTAGCATCATTGCTGCTTGGTAAATGACGAGGAGCTAAAACAGTATTGGAAATTGGCACTGCACCAACGACTCCAGCCGCTTTTTCTTCTTCTGCTGGTGCTGCTAGTTGTGCTGGAGCAGGGCTATCAGCACTATCTGCTCCACCATCATCAATTTCAACCACAACATCGCCAACATAAATTGTGTCACCAACATTCATGTTAATCTTGCTAACGATTCCATCACATGGAGCGTAAATTTCGGTGTTAACTTTATCTGTTTCAACAGCAAACATTTCATCTCCGTCTTTAATTTTATCGCCAACTTTAATCATAATATTAGCAACTTTTCCTTCGGTTAATCCTTCTCCAATATCTGCAAATTTAAATTTAACCATTTTTCTTACAACTCCTATCTAAAATTGGTAGTTAATTAATTCTTTAATTTTAACTGCAATTTTTTGTACTGATGGTTGATGATAATGTTCTCCAAGATCAAACGGAATAATAATATCATAACCTGTTACCCGTCCAGCGGGTGCTTTTAAATATTCAAAGCAATTTTCATTAACCGTTGTAATTACTTCTGCGGCAACCGAAAATGAACGAACAGCTTCATGTACAACTAAAATACGACCAGTTTTTTTAACTGATTCAATAACCATATCACGATCTCATGGTTGAATTGTTCGTAAATCAATTAAATCAACATTAACATTGACTCCTTCTTCTTTTAGTTGCGCTAAGGCCTTTTCACATTCTCCAACCTGTGCCCCATAAGTAACAATTGTTAAATCATCACCTTCTTGAATTTTATAACCTTCCCCAATTGGTAAAGTATAATATTCATCAGGAATTTCTTGTTTAAAAGCACGATAAATTTTTGTTGGTTCTAAAAAGATTACTGGGTCTGGTGATTCAACAGCAGCTAATAATAATCCTTTAATATCATAAGGGGTAGCAGGAATAATTACTTTTAATCCTGGATTATGAGAAAACATTGCTTCCATTGCCTCAGAGTGATGTTCCAGGGCACGAATTCCTCCCCCCATTGGCATACGAACAATTAATGGACAAGTAAAACGTCCGCGTGAACGATTACGCATACGTGCAACATGCGTAAAAAGTTGTTGCAAAGCAGGATATGAAAATCCCTCAAATTGCATTTCAACAATTGGTTTCATTCCATTAATAGCCATTCCAACGGCACTTCCAACTAAAGTTGCTTCGGCAATTGGCACATCAAAACAACGGTCTTCACCATATTTTTCTTGTAATCCAACTGTTGCTCGGAAAACTCCCCCTTCAAATCCAGCGTCTTCTCCATACACAACAACATTTTTGTGTTTTTCCATTGCTAAATCTAAAGCATGTGTTAATGCTTGAATATTATTTACAACTGCCATTAGTGATGTCCTCCTTTACTTGGATATTTTGCAAAAAATGCTTCTGCTTCTTGGTATTGTTCTTCTAAGAATTTTGGCATTTCAGCATATGTATAAGCAAAAATATCACGAATTGAAACATTATTGTTTTCTTCAACTCAAGCAAATTCACCTTTAATAAATTTATCTTGCTCAGCATCTAATGCTTCTTGTTCTTTTTCTGATCATTTTTTTTGGGCAATTAAGTATGCTTTTAAACGAATTAAAGGGTCTTTTTTCAAGGCTTCTTCGTGCAATTTTTCATCACGATAAACTTTTGGATCATCAGCTGATGAGTGGGCTCCTAAACGATAAGTATTACATTCAATTAATGATGGTCCTTCACCTTTACGAGCAAAACTAATTGCTTCTTGAACAGCTCCATAAACAGCAAAAAAGTCATTTCCATCAACTAAAATATTGCGCATACCAACAGCAAGTCCTTTAACAGCAAAGTTAATTGCTTTTGTTGCTTTTTGACGTGGGGTTGAAATAGCATATTGGTTATTTTCAACAATAAAGATTGCTGGAACTTCATGTAACTGAGCAAAGTTAATTGCTTCATAAAATTCTCCTTCTGATGTACCTCCATCACCGGTTGTTGTAATAGCAACACCATCACGTTTATTATACTTTTCAGCAAACGCTAAACCAGCTGCATGTGAATATTGTGTTGCAATCGGAATATTTAC
Source organism: Spiroplasma endosymbiont of Glossina fuscipes fuscipes (assembly GCF_049669535.1). Classification (NCBI taxonomy): domain Bacteria; kingdom Bacillati; phylum Mycoplasmatota; class Mollicutes; order Entomoplasmatales; family Spiroplasmataceae; genus Spiroplasma; species Spiroplasma endosymbiont of Glossina fuscipes fuscipes. The sequence goes on along the minus strand of NZ_CP187162.1, from coordinate 380,902 downwards.
CGGCAAAGTATTAACCCCTTCTGGCATTTTACTTCCCATTTCATTTCCACATCAATATAGCATAATGTTTCGCATTGGAACACCAGTTGCTAATCAAGCAGCATTATTTCGGTAAGCTGAAGAAAATCAATCTTTTCCTTTAATAATTTGCATTCCATACGCTACTTCTGTTGCTTCTTGTCCTGTCGAAGATAAAAACGATAACATTCGCCCTTGACGTTGAATTTTATTTTGAAAATCATCTTGGCGACGTGATAAACACATTAATTTATACGCGGTTAAAACTTCATCATCGCTAATTTTTGGCATCAATTCTGGTTTAACAATTTTTCCTGTTGCATCCATAATTTGAAGCATTTCATTTTTTAACGAATTAAACTTGTCAAAATACATTTTTAATTCCATCCTTCCTGTTTTATTGTAACTTGTTAATTAAAAATAACATCTAAGATTTCTTGTGTTTCAAATTTTTCCCCAAAAATTTCTTTAATATTAATTTTTAATAATTCTTCTTTAATTTTATCTGGGCTATATTCGCAACCTGTTAAAAGCGTTTCAAGGTGGTTTGTACCACCTGAACCTAAAAAATCACCATAAAATTTAATATTTGTAATTTTTCCTTCATTAACACTTAAACGAACATCAACAGTTCCTTTTCCTTCATAACGGATCTTATTTTGATAACTAAACTCTGGTGAATTACCAAAGTTTCAGTTTCATGTTCGATATTTTTCATCAGCTAATTCATTAGCAGCAGCAATAATATCGGGTGACAAATCAACCACGGTTGTTCCTTGGGCTAATAGTTCTTTTGTAATAAAATCCATAAATTGATCAATTGTAATATCTGTCTCTAACAATGGGCGAATATTTGTTACGCGCGCTGGAATTGATTTAATTCCTTTTGAAACAATTTTACTCTGATCAACATTCAAATATTTCTGCATCTTACTTAAATCAACATCAAACAAAAATGTCCCATGATGTAATAAGCGATCTTTATATTTTATTTGAGCATTTCCAGAAATTTTTTTACCATCAATTTCAATATCATTTTTACCGGCAAACTTAGCATTTAAACCAAGTTTTTGTAAAACATTAATAATAGGTTGCAAAATACTTTCATAATTTTTTGCGATTTCATCATTTTTATCAACAATGATGGAAAAACATAAATTCCCTTCATCTTGATAAACAGCTCCTCCACCAGTAATCCGTCTAACAACATTTACTTTATCAGTTTCAACTGCCTGTAAATTAATTTCTTCAATGGTATTTTGGTTTCGACCAATTACAATTGTATTAGAATTTTTTCACAAAAAGAAAATATTGTCGTTAATCTCACTTTTTAAAAGATATTCATCTAAAGCCAAATTAAAATAGACATCCGTTGAAAGATTTTTAAAACAAATCATAGTTATTTTTTAAAGTAATTTAAACCTAATACCTCTAATGCTGGTAAAGTAATAAAGTTATATGGTTTATTAAAGTGTGGCAAGAAGAAAATATCAACTAATGGTAATTCATCAATTGTAACTCCTTTCATAATAGCTAATGAAAACATATACATAACTTCTGTATGATTAGCTACTGAACCAACTTGTGCTCCAATAATTTTTCTTGTTTTTTTATCCCAAAGAATTTTGATTAAAACTTCTTGATAAGATTCCATAAATTCTGGACAATCATTATCCGTAAAAGTAATTTGTTCATAATCAAAACCAAGATCTTTAGCAACTGTTTCTGTTACTCCTGTTGAAGCTAATGCTCAACCAAAAACATTAATTGCATTTGAACCTTGGAATCCGGGTGAGGCTAAACCTTCTGGTTTTAAAGCATTAACAGCAGCAATAACTCCTGTTCGAACAGCATTTGTTGCTAAAGCAATATATGCTGGTGCTTTTTTAGCATTATCATAAACTTCAACACAATCTCCAATTGCAAAAATATTTGGATCTGAAGTTTTCATATATTGATCAACCATAATTGCAGCATTTTTATCTAAATCAACAACACCATTTAAAATTTCTGTTGCAGGTTTAAATCCAACCGATCAAATTACTAAATCAGCATCATATGAACCTTTATCGGTTACTACCTTTGTTACCTTGTTATTATTTCCTTCGAATTTAACAACTTTTTCGCCACCACGTAAATTAACGCCTGCTTCACGCATTGCGTTTTCAACTTTATCAGTAAATGGTTTATCGTAATAACGCGGCATAATACGATCTGAAATATCAACTAGGGTTACATTTTTTCCTTTTTGGTAAAAAGCATCAACTAATTCAACGCCAATGTATCCTGCTCCACACACAACCACATTTTTAATATTTTTATCATCATTTGCTTTTTTTACCAATTCCCCATGTTGGTATCATTTAACAATATGCACACCTTCTTGATTAATACCCTCAATTGGTGGAATGATTGGCCATGAACCAATTGCTAAAATCAATTTATCATAATTGTCTTCAAATTCTTTACCAGTTTTTAAATCTTTAACACGAATTTTTTGACCTTTATTATCAATTGATAATACTTCATGTTCCATGTTTACTTTAATACCTTCACTTTGCAAAATTTCTGGTGAAGCATAAAATAAACCTTTTGGATCTTTTACCTCTCCTGAAACTCATAATGCAATTCCACATCCCAAAAACGAAATATTGTTGTTTTTATCATAAGTAACAATTTCTGCTTTAGGGTCTAATCTTCTTAGGGTTCTAACAGCAGTTGTCCCCGCATGATTAGTTCCGACTACAATAACTTTCATTTATATTCTCCTTCTCTGTTCTCATAGTATTTTTAGTTTTTTCGATATAACTAACTAAAAAAATGCCCATAGTTATATGTTAAACTACGGCATTTATTCCTGAAAATTAAATCATACCGTAACTCTATTATATACCTGCCATAAAAAATAAAAAAGAAAAACATACGAAAAAGATCAGAAAACTGAAAAAACACTGCTTATTTTTCAAAATGCTTTAAGAATCAGCGACCTTCAACAGCTAATAACCGCTGTGTTTGTTCATTAACTGGCATTTTTTCTAATTCCTTATCAATTCGATAAATTCGAGCATCTAAATTATCTAAAAATGATAAAATTTCAGCTTCTAATAAATGCGGTTCAACTGGTGACCCATATTCTAAGCGGCCATGACTAGCTAAAATCATATGTTCTAATAAAATAATTTTTTTAAAACTTAAATTATTAATTTTAGCGAGATGGTTTAATTCATTCGCCATAATTGAAATATGACCCAGTAATTTTCCCTCTAATGAAAAATCATTAGTTGCCCCACTTGTAATTTCAATAACTTTTCCTAAATCATGTAAGATAACCCCACAATATAAAAGTTCAGCATCAATTAACCGGTCAGAATATACATTGGCAACATTTTTAGCCATTTTTAACATTGTTAAACTGTGTCAAATTAATCCCGACTTAATTTCATGATGGTTGCGAACTGCTGCTGGTCAAATTTTAAATTGTTCACCATATTTTGTTAAAATTAAAGTCATAATTTCACGATATTCTACTGTCTGCATTGCTTGCACTGTAGTAATAATTTCATCATACATTACATCAGGTGAAAGTGGTGCTACTTCAATAAAATCTTCTAAATTAATACTATCATTATCAATAATGTCATAAGTATTAATTTTTGCTTGTAATACTTTTCGATATTCAATAATATTAATATTTACTTTATAACAATTACCTTTAATTCAACAGTCAATATCAGCAGGACGAGCATCTCATAGACGAGCTTCAATTGTTCCGGTACGATCTTTTAATGTTATTAACAAATAAGTGCTCCCGTTAGAAGCAGTTCCTTGTGTTACTTTATCAGCAATTACCACTAATTCAACATTATTGGTCTCTTTTGTTAAGTCTTTAATATTCATTGTCTTTTTTCCTTTCTAAAAATAAAAAAGTACGTAATGAAGAAAAACATCACTTTTTTGTTTTATAATAATAATCCTGGATTTGATAATAAATATGCAACATAATGAACAAATTTACTTGCTTCAGTAACATCAACCACCGCTTCATTATAACCAAGTGTAATTACCATAATATCACGAATTGTAATATCATTTTTTTCAACAACAACTGGTTTTTTAAAAATAATTCCCATAGCAATACCAGCAACATTGTCAGCTGGAATGGTAAAAGTACCTCGTGTAATTCCATACTCACCATAATTCACAATTGAAAATGATGCGTCTTGATAATCTTTGTCCATTAATTTATCATTAATAGTTTGCTCAATTAATTTTGTTGACTTCACTGCAATTTCTTTAATTGATTCATTTTTTAAATCATACAAAACCGGCATTTTAACCCCTACATCAAGGTCAACACTAAAAGCAATATTATAAAATCATTTTAATAAGAGTGCATGTTCTTTATTAATAAATGCTGCATTTAAAATTGGGAATTTTTTTAAACCCTCATAAACTGCTTTAATATAAAATGTTAATAATGTTAATTCAAGTCCATTTGATGAATATGCTTCTCGCATAATTGACAATAAACTAACTAATTCACTAACATCAACTTCAACATCAATAAAACTATGGGCAATATTCTTTCTACTCTCCATAATTTCTTTTGCCCGGGTAATTGCCTGATGATTTAATTTAACTTGATCAGCTTGTAATTTTTGACCGCTATGATCAGGAGCAACCTTTTCTTTAATATGTTCTGATGCTTCAGAATGTACACTTGAATGTTCTACTGAATGTGGTTTTGGTTCAGCAGGAATCGAAGCAGATTCCCTATGACTACTATGGGGTTTTGCATGCGAACCAGAATGATGGACTTTTACTTCTTCATCATGTTTCACTTCTTTATGATGACCAGTAGCCTCTGAGTGAACTCCTGAATGTGGTTTTGACTCCGTCGGATGGGCAACAGTTTCGCGATGATGAGGATGTGATTTTAAATGTCCTGGATGTTCAACATGCGTTACATGTTCATCATTATGCGGTTTTGCTATCGTTTCATTAATTTCATTTAAAACATCAGGTGCTAACTTTGAATTGGGATTCATTCCATCAATATTTGAAGCAGATAAAGCAATATCTTCTCCTAATTCTTCTAATGTTAAATCCTCACTAAAATAAATTGTTTCAGGATTATCATCAGATAAAACCAATTCTTTTTCATTACTTTCTTGATTTAACTCATGTTGAATGTCCGTATACATACGATGAATCATTGTATTTGATATTTCATCATAGTTTTTTGTTCTTTCAGTCATTTCTGCTGACAATGCTAAATCTTGTTCTAAATGAGTAATGTCTTCGATAATTTCTTCTTGAATGTTAATTGTTTCTAAATCATCTTTAACTGTTACTAAATTATCTTTTAATTGTCCAAGATCCTTTTGCAAGGTTTCAATATTATTTTCATTTGGAATATTCTCAATGACATTTTCAACCTTGTCTTTTAAAAGAAATGACGTTGTACTGACATTATCCTGAAACAAATTTTGCGACACTTGTTGTGATGATGATACTTCGGGCTTTAATTCAACCGTAGGTTCAAACTCACTTTTAAGATTCTCACCGGCAACTTCACGCGCTAATAATGTTTCAATTAATTCTTCCCGAAAAATTTCAGTTTCTGATTTTTTAATATCACCTGGTGGATTATTATTTGCATTATATCTGGATGCACCACTAAAAGAACTAGTATTATAAATTTGACTAGTTTCATATTTTTGTTCATTAAGAGTGGGCTCTAGTGGTACTATTTCTAATAAAATATCGCCACTATTAATAACTTTATTTTCATAAGCAATAAGATTTTGTACTTCACCATCTTCTGATGTTTTTATTTCATATACTTTATTTTGGGTGATGACATTAGCAATTTTATCTCCTACTTGAACTTTTTGTTGATTTTTAACAAAAAGTTTATCTATAATACCTTTACGATTATCATCAGCTTCAAATATAATCTTTGCCATTTAGTACCCCCTATTTTCTAAATATATCTTAGCACACTTTTAAGCATTTAAATAATTAGTTTCTAATTCTTGATACATTGCCTCCATTTTTGCTTTCGCTTGGTTATTTGACTTATCAACACAGACAAAGTAAAACTTAATCTTTGGTTCTGTTCCACTTGCCCGAACAGCAAATCAACTACCATCTTCAAAATAAAACTTTAATAAATCTTGTCCTGGCATACCATATAACCCTTTTAGATAATCTTCCTTTTTAATACATTTGATGCCATTCAAACTAAGAATTTCTTCTTGACGCAATTTTTGTAACATATTGTTAATAATTGTTTTCCCATCAACACTATCACGGACTAAGTTAACAGTATTACAATAAAAATATCCAAATTTATCGTATTGTTCAACCAAGACATCAAGTAGTGTTTTTCCTTGTTGGTGGTAATATCAACAAGCTTCAGCTATCACCAACGATGATTGAATTCCATCTTTATCACGGGTAATATCTTTTAAAACATAACCATATGCTTCTTCAAATCCGAATAAAAATTGAATTCCATTGGCATCTGTTTTACTCATTTGATCACCAATTCATTTAAAACCAGTTAATGTTTTAATCACTTTAACACCGTAACTTTCAGTAACTTTATCTGATAAATTACCCGTTACAAAAGTATTATATAGTACACCATTTGTTGGTAATGTTTTGTTTTTTTGATAATGGGAAAACAAATATTCAATTAAAACCGGTGCAGTTTCATTACCTGTCATTAAATAGTATCCTTTATCTGCAGTTTTAACACCAATTCCCAATCGATCAGCATCTGGATCATTCAAGATAATAATATCCGCATCAACCTTTTTCGCATATTTTAAGGCTAACTCATAACATTCCGTTAATTCTGGATTTGGATTAGGCGCAAAAGTGAAATTAGGATCATTGGCAAATTGTTCCTCAACAATAATAACTTCATACCCACATTCTTGCAAAATCCGTGGTGTTCAATCTTTACTCGTCCCATGCAAATTTGAAAAAACAATTTTAATATTACGTCGTTGATTTGGATAAAACTGCATTGCTTTGACATCAGTAACATAATCCTCTTCAATTGTTGTAGGAACATAAGTAATTAAATTTGGATCTGGTTTCAACATTAAATTAAAAACCTCTTCCTTAATTTTTAAATAATTTGCTCCAATAATATCCGTTGCCACTGGCAAAAACTGACAACCATTATGATCATAAATCTTATAACCATTATACTCACGCGAATTATGACTAGCTGTAATAATAACTCCTGCCACCGCATTTATTTTACGAATAGTATATGAAACAATTGGCGTTGGTCGTAAATCATTATTTTCAAATAAAATTGCTTTAATATTATTAGTAGCAAAAATATCAGCAACTTCTTGTGCAAACTCCGTTGAGAAATGACGATTATCATGGCCAATTACAACACCCTTTGTTTTTAAATCTGCTTCTGAATAAATTTTCTTTAAATATTGTATAAACGCTAATGTGGCTCTTCTAATTGTATATAAATTCATTTTTCCTGTTCCAGGGCCAAGTAATCCCCGTAATCCAGCCGTTCCAAATTCCAAATCGTTAGAAAAAGCAGCAATTAATTCGGACTCAGACATTTGTTGAAATTCAGCTGCTAAGGTTGGATCTAAATTTTTAGCATTTTTTCATAACTTTAAATTAACTAAATATGACATATTAATTCTCCTTTAAAATTCACCTTTAAAATTCACCTTTTTAACAATTTTATTTTATAATATTTATAACAAATTACTAGTAAATCAGTCCTTATTTTCAATAATATTATTAATAAAAAATAATCTTCATAAAGAAGATTATTTTAAATTGGTAATTCAAAGTCATAGATTTTTCCTTCAATAATATAAATTAAAGTTTCTGCAATGTTAATAATATGCGTTCCTGCTCGTTCAATTGAACGTAACTGTTGCATTGTTAATGTAATAACTTTAATTTCTTCTTTAGTTTTTGCTTCTCGAATTTTTTCAATTAATGCATCATTTTCAATTTTATAAATTTTATCTAATTCAGTATCATATTTTAAAATATTATAAGCTGATTCAATCCGTTCTTCTTCAAAAATATTTGATACTTGCGTTAGCATTTCAATAACCTTAGCAACTAATTTTTTTAAAAAATTAATTAATTTAGTTGATGGTTTATATTTAATATAGTAACGACAAATACTTTTTGCATAGTCAGCAATCCGTTCAACTTCCTTAACAATTAAAATAAAACCAACTGCTCGTCGTAAATCTTTTGCTACCATTTGTTGTTTTGCAATTTTTCATAATGAAACTTCGATAAAAGCTTCTTGCATTTTATTAATTGTTTCATCAGATGAAATCACATTTTTCCCAAGTTCAATATCATTTTCTTCAAGGCATTTAACCATATCATCATATTGATTTTTTGTCATTGCAATCATATCAATAATCATTTGTTTTGTTTGGGCTAGATCATTTTCAATTTTAATGCTCATCATTTCCCTCCTTTTTATCATTATTCAAAACGACCAGTAATATAATCTTCAGTTTTTTTATTAGCCGGACGTGAAAAAATAATCTTAGTTTTATTATATTCAATTAATTTCCCTTTTGCAAAAAAAGCAGTATAATCAGCAACTCGGGCTGCTTGTTGCATGTGGTGCGTTACTAAAATAATTGTAAAATCTTTTTTCAACTGAGTAATTAATTCTTCAATCTTTGATGTTGAAATTGGATCTAACGCACTTGTTGGTTCATCCATTAATAAAATTTTTGGTTTCATTGCAATAGCACGAGCAATACACAATCGTTGTTGTTGTCCCCCCGATAAAGCAAAAGCAGAATCTTTTAAATTATCTTTTACTTCATCTCACAATGCTGCTTGTTTTAAACTTTCAACAACAATACTATTAATCAGTTTTCGATCGCGAATTCCTTGGTTTCGTGGTCCATAAGCAACATTATCATAAATTGACATTGGAAATGGTGAAGGTTTCTGAAAAACCATTCCAATATCAGTTCGTAATTTAACAATATCTGTTTCAGGACTATAAATATTTTTCCCATTAATTAGGATTTCACCTTTAACAACCGATTTGGGTTCAACATCATTCATCCGGTTAAATAGTCGTAATAATGTTGATTTCCCAGACCCTGATGATCCAATAAAAGAAGTTACCGTATTTTCTTTAATTTTCATTGAAATGTTAAAAAGGGCCTGTTTATTTCCTTTATAGAAAAAATCAACATTTTTTACTTCAATTAAATCTGGATTATTATCTGATGAATCAAATGTTGGATTATTAATAATTACTTTCGGATCCATTATTGTTCTCCCTTCTTATCATCTTTGTCTTTTTTTGCTGCTTGTTTTTTCTTAGGGACAAATTTCTTTCAAAAATTATTAACGTTCTCTTTTTGATGGAGATAGTTTTCCCTTGAAAAGAAAAATTTCAAACTATTAATTCGCATTTTTCACTTCTGCTTAAATCCAATTTTAACATAATTTGGAGCAAATTTTTTCCCTAAAATATGAGCAAAACTATTTGATAATCAAATTAACACCATAATTGCAAAAGCTAATTCAAACATAATTCGCATCGCATCAGCAGTTGCTCCTTCTTTGGATAACATTAAAATTTGAGTTGTCATACTTGCTCCTGGCGACATAAATCCTGCAATTGGCAAGCGGACAGCCGTTCCTAATGTTAAATAAACTGGTGCTGATTCCCCAATTACTCGCCCAATTGCTAAAATAATTGCTGTTACAATTCCTGGCATTGCATTTGGCAAAACAACTTTTAAGGTTGTTGCTGTTTTATTTGCGCCTAGCGCTAACGAAGCATTTCGCATTGAATTTTCAACGCCCGCTAAAGCTTCTTCAATACTACGAATCATAATTGGTAGAATAACAATTGTTAAAGTTAATCCTGATGCTAAAACCGATAACGGCAACCGACAAACACCAATAAAAAATGCTAATCCAAATGTTCCATAAATAATACTTGGTGTTGATGATAAAACATCAATTGCAAAGCGTACTGCTTTAGCAAAAACACTACTTTGACGAGCATATTCATTTAAATAGATAGCAACCATTAAACCTAACGGCACAGCAAATATCATTGAACAGATAACTAATAACAAAGTAACAAGAAAGGTTGAAAGAATCCCAGCATTACCATCAAATGTTGATGTAGAAATTAAGTCTCGCCAAACCATTCCAAATAGTCCTTTTCAGATAATAGTAATTAAAATAATTAAGGTGAAGGATACAACAATTACTGTTGATGAGATTAAAAAGAACATTTCTAAACCATCTTTAAATTTTTTAATTCCTCGTGTTTTTTCAATTCGTTCATAAAATAATTTATTAATTTTATTACCATTATATGATTTGCTTAAACGCAAACTTTTTGTTGTTTTACGAGTATGATAATTTCGTTTACGTTTATTAAACGCTTGTGATGAAATAATGAAAATATTAATAATACAAACAATGATGAACAAAACTAACCCAATAGCATATAAAGCTGACTCATGCATTGGCCCAGAATTTTCTAACATTTCTAACCCAATAGTTGAAGCTAATGTTGCAATTGATGAAAAAATAAAATTAAGAAAACCATTCCCAACTTTTAATCCATCAGGTGCATTTCCAGCAATCATCATAACAGCCATTGTTTCTCCAATAATTCGTGCAACCCCCATCATAATGGCTGTAATAATTTTAAACCATGCTGATCGTAACACAATTCGATAAGTAGTATGGGTTTTACTTAATCCTAATGCCAATGACCCAAAACGATATGAATCAGGAACATTTTCTAATGCATTTATTGATAAAGAAATCATAATTGGTAAACCCATAAATGCTAATGTAATTGATGTCACCAACAAGTTTGATGTTGATGGTGCTCCCATTAACATAAATAATGGTCCCAAAATAGCCAAGGCAAATAACCCGAAAACAACCGAAGGAATTCCTGCCAGTAATTGAATAATTCCTATTACACGGTGTTTAAGGGTTGGACTTAAATATTCTGAAATATATAACGAAGAAAAAATTGTTAACGGAATTGCAAAAAGTAAAGCAATTAACAAAACAAAAAAAGTTGCAATAATAATTCGTCAAATTCCAAATTGATTATTATTAGCATTTCATGTTTGACCCGATAAAAATCCTCAAAAACCACCAGGATAATGCTGGAAGAAATAAATTGATTTATAAATAATAAAGCCAACTAAAGTTAATAAAATTAAAATTGTTAAAATCGCAAAACTATAAATAATAATTTTAGACCCAAAATCAATCAGCTGTTTTCGGCCACGAAAATTATTGGCAAAGCGAATGCGTAACATACGCATTTTCCCCCGCATTGGTTTTTTATCTGCTGTGATAACTTCTTTAACATCTTTATTTGCCATCGTTAGTTCTCCAATCCGTTATATTCATAACCAGGATACGCCTGATATGTACCAGGGAATTTTTGTAAAATAGTATCTCAAATACTACTATAGTTTGTTTTAAAATTCCAAGGTACTTTTTCATTAAGTGTTGTTTTCCCGCTTTTTGCAAATTCTGTATTATTATTATATTTTCTAAAGAAAATATCATCAAATGTTAACGGTTCTTCTCCCTCTTCAATATATCAATATGCTGCATCATGAGCACTTAATTTAAAATTTGGGTCATAATACGGATTAACTTGCCCATTACGCAAATATTTTTTTGTTTTTGCATATGGCAACGGATCTAACATTCAAGCAATAAAAGCTAATGCTCGGTCAAATTGCGACCCACGATAATTAATAATTCCGGTAAATGGTCGCGTTAAAGAATACGCCGGATTAAATTCTAAGTTTTCATCAACAATTTTATATGGTAATTCAGGTACGGTTGTATTTTTTCCAATTACACTAGCAATTGATTGTGTTCCAAGACGGTTATCAGCAATAATTGTTTTAAGATAGGAAAATGAAATAAAACCAATTGATCCTGCTGTAGTTGAAACAGCTTGATACATTGCTCCGTTTGAAGCTGCAACTTGATTTGTATCATAGTTTTTGGTTTGGATTACTGCTGACTCAAAGAAATCTCTTGTTCCACTTCCTGCTTCTCGTGTTAAAGTATAAAACTTATTGCTGTCACTACTACAAGCTAATTGTGAACCAAAAGCTTGTTGTCAAGTGAAGTTAGGATCAGTATAAATTCGACGAATTAATTCTGTTCCTTCTCCGCCATAAAAACTTTTAAATTGTAATGAGTGTTGCTTAGGATCAATTTGACAACCAGTTGGTAAATGATAAAACAATACAATATAATCACGGGCAAATACAAAACGAGATATTTGATAGTCTTCTCATAATTGTTGTGCATTAGCATGATTATCGTCTTGGGTTGGCGTTGAATTAACATCTTTTGATAAAAAGCCAAAAGAATAAGCCTCACCTTTAACCCCAACTAAGGCAGCTGCACTTCCTAATGAATTATATAAAATGTCTGTTTTTTTATCACGTTTATATTGTTCAGTAATATTTGCCATCACTTGTGCAACAGAGGTACTTCCCCCCGCAACAATAACGTTACTCGCAGAAGCAACTGTTCAAATAACAATTGATATTACTAACACTAAAACAAAACAAATTAAAGTAATCATTTTATGGTTGCTAATCTCTCCTACTAAAGTTTTAAAGAAATTCTTCTTTTCTTTCTTTTTTGAAACAGCTTTAGTAGATTCGTTTGGCTTCATCCGTTAAGTTTCCTCCTGCTGTGATATATCTTAAACTCTGCTCATTTGTTTACATTAATTGTATCAAAAAAAAAATAAAAAATCATAAAATATCTTATGCTTTTTTATTTTCAAAATCTTTAATCATTTCCTCTGCTTGTTGCAATTTAATTCCCACAATCTTAGTTACCCCTTTTTGTTGCATTGTTGCACCATATAACACATCACAATTTTTCATTGTTCCAACTCGATGAGTAACAACAATAAACTGTGTTGTTTCAACAAACGTACGAATATATTTAACAAAACGTTCAACATTTGCTGGATCTAATGGTGCTTCTGCTTCATCTAAAATAACTAATGGAATTGGACGGACTTTTAAAATCGCAAATAAAACTGACAATGCAACTAATGATTTTTCACCACCAGATAATAAATTTAAATTAGTAATATTTTTCCCGGGTGGTGATACTTTAATATCAACACCAGTCTCTAATAAATTTTCTGGTTCAGTATAAATAATTTTTGCCGACCCACCACCAAATAAAACTTCAAAGGTTGATGGTAAATTCTTATTAACTTCTTTAATTGTTTTGTCAAATTGTTCTTCCATAATAGCATCCATTTCATCAATTGACTTTAATAAATTTTTAACAGAAGCATATAAATCATTATACTCATTATTCATAAACTGAAAACGTTCATATTCTTCCTTATATTCATCAATTGCTTCTAAATTAACACTACCAATTTGAGTTAAATCACTTCGTAATTGTTTAATTTCGTCCCGAATTAAGTTTTCGTTATCAATTACTTTTAATTCCAATGTTTTGGCATGATCATATGTCATCTGATATTCTTCTGTTAAGTGTGCTAAATTTTGTTGAATTTTAACATTAATAATTGATAAATCAGTATTAATTTTACTAATTTGTTCTTGTAACGCGGAAACATAATAACGTTTTTCTGAAATATAATTATTCAATTCATTAATGTTAAATGATTGTTTATCTTTTAAACTACGTGCAACATTTAATTGTTGTTCTAATTTTGTTTTTAAAAGTTCTTTTTGTTGAATTTTATCAACAATATTCAAAATTTCTTGATTTTCTTCTAATTTTGTTTCATCAATATTTTTTGCTGTCAACAAATGATATTCACTTTGTAATTTCATCTGATCATGTTTAATAATTTCAATTTGCCGTTTTGCTGCCCCAATTGAAGCTTGGCTTTCAGCAATAATTTCATTAACTTCATCCAATTGATGACGAATTGTACTTAATTGTTGAATGATTCCTTGTTGTTCATCACCTTTAAGTGCTAATTTCCCGTTAATCTCATTAAGTTCTTTTTCCGGATTCGCGATTGTCATTTTGGCACGGCGCGACCCACCCGAAACAGCACCTTGGGGGCGAATTACTTCGCCATCTAAAGTAACAATATTGTAACGATATTTTGTTAATTTTCCAACTTCTTGAGCGCTATCAAAATCATTGCAAATAATATAACGACTTAATAAATAATCAATTGCAATACGATATTCCTTGCTAGTTTTAACTAAATTATTTCCAAGTCCCAAATATCCCGGTACTGACTTAATCACAAATTCTTCATCACTGCTAAGATAACGTGGTGAAATAACATCCAATGGGATAAAAGTTGCTCGTCCAGCACGATTTTGTTTTAAATATAAAATTGCTCGTTTCGCACTATCAACATTTTTAACTAAAATGTCTTGCAACCGTCCCGTTAAAGCTGTTACAATTGCTTGTTCATATTTGTCATCAACATTAATTACTTCTTGTACTAATCCAATAATACCTGGCAAAACATTTTTATTATTAATAATATTTTTAACCCCTTCATGTAAATTATCTTGATTTTCAAATTTATGTTGTGCTCGTTCTAAATCGCTCTCTAAACGCACAATTGTTTTATTAATTGATCCTAAATCTTCATTTAATTTAGCTTGAGCTGCATTAAAATCATTTCGCTTAGTGCGATATTCAAGTTGTTGTTTTTCCAAAATCTCTAATTTTTCTTGTTCATTTTGTAGATTAAAAGTTAATTCATTATAATCACTAAGCATATTAGTGATTGTAATATCGTTATTTGACATTTTTAAAGCAACTTCTTTATTATCTAATTCAATTTTATGTACTTTTAAGTCACTAATTTCTGAAACCAAACTCTGAAATTCTTTACTTAAGACACTAATTTTTGTATCTAAGTTAAAATTTTCTTTATTTAATTCATTATATTCAATTTCTTTATTTTTTAATTCACGATCAGTTTCTTGTTTGGTACTTGTGATTGTTTTTTGTTGTTCACGTAATTCAAGTAATTTATCATTAAAAAAAGTAATATCTTTAACTAAAACTGCTAATTCAATTTCATTCAATTTGTCTTTTAAAGCAGTATATTTTAAAGCTTTTTCGCTTTGTCGTTTCAAACTTGGCAACTTTCGTTCAATTTCATTTAAAATATCTTTTAAACGAGCCAAATTTTCATTTGAACGTTCTAATTTTTTTAATGACTCTAATTTGCGTCGTTTATATTTTGCAACTCCCGCCGCTTCTTCAAACAAAGCACGTCGCTCTAATGGTTTTGCTTCTGCAAAACCATTAATATTTCCTTGCGAAATGATAGCTAATGATGATTTTGTTAAACCACTATCCATCGCAAAATCTTGAATATCTTTTAAGCGCACACGTTGTTTGTTAATAAAATATTCATTTTCTCCTGTCCCTCGAAAAACACGACGAATAATTTCAATTTCATCATAATCCATTGCAAAAATCCGTTTTGTATTATCAAAAGTTAATTTCACTTCTGCCATATTTAAAGCTGATTTTGTCTCAGAACCATTAAAGATAACATCTTCACTGTTATTTCCGCGAAGTGATTTAATTGATTGTTCACCTAAACATCAACGAATTGCATCATTAATATTTGATTTTCCACTCCCATTAGGACCAACAATTCCAATCATTTCATGATCAAAACTAACAGTTAATGGATCAGCAAATGACTTAAATCCAAAAGCCTCCAGTTTTTTCAAAAATAGCACTGATTTTCACTTCCTTAAAATTTAACCTAATAACAAACCGAATTATTCCTTATTAATTATTCTACAAAAGTTAACTATTTGCAACTAAATTTTTTAAAATCATTTATAAAAAATAAAATTATGGAAATAATTTTTACAATAAGAAAAGATAAAACAATTTTTTTGCACGTTATTAAGCATATAATGAAGCCGGTTATAAAATAAGTGAGGATTAACCGCCCTCACCTCAGAACCAATAATTTAAGAAAGAAGATGGAACTATGAAAAAGATACTGATTCTTTTTACTAGTTTAGCAATAACTAGTACAAGTACAATTAGTACAATCGTTATCAATAATAAAAATAATAATGTTAAAGTCACGAATGATGTTGATGTTAAAAATGGTGAATTCCCATGATATGGTCTTATAAATGCCAAAGGTGCTCCAATTACAACCACTGGTGCAGGTGGTGGTGTTCTAATTGCCCCAAATTGACTTTTAACAGCCGCTCATGTTGCTAGTGATTTTCAATTTGCACAAATGCCAATGAAAATCACCTTTGGTATTTATGATACAATAAAACCTTATCAACCAGAAACAGTATATGCTAATCAATATTTTGTCTATGGTGGTATTCATTATGATATGACAAAAGATATTGCCTTGGTTAAATTAAATCATCCTGTAACTGATATTACACCAATTCAAATTGCAAGTAAGTTGCAAATTCCCCAACCAGGGCAAAATGCAACTGTAACTGGTTTTGGAATTAGTGGCGTTGATTCTCAAGGCCATGCAATTTGACCAACACATATGAAAAAAGCCTTAATGCCAATTCAAGACCCAGCAATTGCCAAAGATCCAAAATACCAAATTTCTAATTTTGATCAAAACTATGATTTTTTAGGCGGAACAATTACGGGGAAAAGAATAAGTGGTGCTCTTAGTGATAGTGGTGGTCCTGTGATTCAAAAAATTAATAACCATTGAGTAACAGAGGGAATTGTTAGTCATGGTGTTTATGACTGAACAACACCATTGCCAAATGTTTTTACGGCTGTTGGAGCTTTTAGTGACTGGATTCAAAACATTATTAAAAATAATTAATAAACACATTTACATTCAAAAATGCATTAAAAAAGCAATTTTCATTGCTTTTTTCTTTTATTATAATTTATTCCTTTTCCTTATCAAGCTTCTTATTTTTGTTTGCTTTTTGGTCTTGGGTTATTTTTTCTTTTTGTTTATTTTTTTGTTTTATTTTGATTGAGCGTTGTTCTTTTTTCTTTTTAATAATTAGTTTAATCTTTTCTCACCATAAAAAACCATTATTTTGATGATCTGGCAACAGTAAATTTAAGAAAATTCCAACAAAAGCAGCTAAAGCAACACCCGTAAATTGTAAATTACCACTACCAATATTAAAATTAAAAATTGCTCCGCCCAATCCTAAAACTAACATAATTGCTGTTACAAAAACATTTTTCATATTTGTATAATCAATCCGATTATTAATTAAAACACGAATTCCATTCGTAGCAATTAATCCAAACATAATCATACTAATCCCGCCCATAACTGGACCTGGTAACATCTGTACCAGCTGATTAACGGGAGCAATAAAAGATAATACTATCGCAAACAGCGCCGCTAAACCCGTTACTCACACGGAAGCAATTCTTGTCATTCCAACAACTGATGCATTTTCACCATAAGTTGTGTTTGCGGGCCCTCCAATTAATCCATCAAAAATAATTGAAACTCCATCGGCAACTAATGTTCGATGCATTCCAGGATCTTTAACAAAATTCTTACCTGTCATTTGACCCATACTAATATGATCACCAATATGTTCAGCAATGGCAATAATTGCCAAGGGACTAATTGCTAAAATTGCTGGTCCAATATTACTTGCTTTTAAATCTCAAATTTTTTTAAAAGAAGGATATCATTGTCATTAACTTGGGTCACTAATTTTTGAAGTGTCTAAAATATGATATTGGGTTCCAATTGCAAAATGTAAGATGACACACAATAAATAACCCATCACAACACCAATAATAACTGGCACTACTTTTGCAAATCCTTTACATTTTAAGGAAATAATTGCTGTTACTAAAAAAGTAAAAACTGCAATTCCAATCCCGATTCAATGTGAATAACTTTCTTTTCAAGCCATTGGATTAAATCCAGCATTATTAATAGCACTCGGAGCAACTGACATTCCAATAATAATGATTAATGGTCCAACAATAACTGCTGGTAATAGTCGTTCTAAAAATTTATTACCAATAAAGTATACTAAAACTCCAACCATCATAACAGCAATAAAAATTGCATTGCCATATAGCGGATAACAAACCCCCATTGCTCCCATATAAGCAAAGGAACTTCCTAAATACATTGGTACTTTTGCTGCTGTAATAGCAATGTAAATTAATGTTCCAACCCCCGAACAAAATAAGGCCATTGAAATATTCATAACTTCAACACCTGCCGTTTGGTTAATAATCAGGGGTACTAATACCGTGGAACCAAACATTGCAAAAACATGTTGTAATGATAAAATTGATCATTGTAAAAAACTTTTTGGCCGTTCATGTGGTGCTAATAATAATTTAACATTATTATTAATACTTGTAATTTGTTCTTTCTCCATTTTTTCTCCTTTCATTGTTAAAATTGCATAAAAAACTAGTTTGTAAGTATTACCAACTAGTAAATTGCATTATTAATTTTCATTATATTTTTAATTTGTAGAATATTAAAGATATCAAAAAGAATTAACTTATTTTTTTGTAAAAAAGTTTTAAATTCTTGTAGCATCTTAACTTGCATTTTATACCTCAACATTTTTAAAATAATTTGCAAATAATTTATCCCCTTTTTTATTGCCTTATAATATTCTTTATTAAACAATAAAAAAGGGAGTGGTTATCCTCACACTTTTTTAATTTAATCATTGATATCAGAACAAAAAATCCTTAAATTAGCAAAACAATAAATTATTCTGAATAATCTTGAAAAATAACATTACTAATATAATTTGTTATGCGAAGTGGGTGTGTATTTCCTCGCACAGTTCCGATAGCCTCGTGTTCAATTGTAACCTTATAATCATTATCTGCTGGTTCTATAAGAACTATTGTAACATTAACTTTAATTTGTCCAAGTCTATATCCATTAGGGTCAGAATCACTACCATATTGTACTTCATCATAATACGTAAATATCAGTTTTTTAGCAGTAGACTTATTTAAGTATTTTAAAATAGTAATTTCTCGATATTCTTTTTTATTAGTTCAATCAATGATTGCAAAATAACCTTTTATATGAACCTTATTTATTAGTCTACTAGGATTTCCTGGCGTAGAAACCCAAGTGTTGATAGTTCTTGGATCAATTTCACCAGCACTTATCGCTGGATCTAATTGCACTTCAGCTGTTGAATGAAAATCCTGATCGGTAGTAGGATAATTAGTATGTAAAATACTTATATTTTTATCTATATAATGTGCACTGTTGGTCATAACACTGGGTACTCCACAGCCAACAACTGCCATTGCCCCTAAAATACTTAATATGTTGTTCATTCTATTGTCCTTCTTTCCTTTTAATTTTATTTATTTAATATTCCAAAATAAAAAATATAATATAGTTTCTATAAAACAAAGTTAAACATTGTGTACAAAAAAATAACTCTACAATAAATTCTAATCCAACAGTGTAGTTATTTGTTTTGTTTTTATTTAATTAATATTATTTATATTTTTAAATTGGTAGGTTAATATATTGGTATTATATCAAAAAAAAAAAAAAAAACAGGTTATATTTTAAATATTTTCCCATTTTTATCCTAATACTTTCTTTGTTAAACAATATTGTAATTGCTACTCTCATTCAATTGTTCCTGGCGGTTTTGAAGTAATATCATAAGTTACACGATTAATACCATGAACCTCACTAACAATTCGTGACGAAACTTTTTCTAACAATTCAAACGGTAATCGACTTCAATTTGCTGTCATAAAATCAGTTGTGTCAACACTTCGTACAACGGCAGTATAACCATATGTTCGCACATCCCCCATTACCCCAACTGATTGAACTGACAATAAAACAACAAAGGCTTGGGCAACTTGATCATATAAATTAAAATTATATAATTCATCAATAAAAATTTGATCAGCTGCTTGTAATAATGTTACTTTTTCGGATGTAATTTCCCCAATAATACGAACCGCTAAACCTGGTCCCGGAAAAGGATGTTTGTAAACAAATTTGTGGCCAATCCCTAATGCTTCCCCAGTTTTACGAACTTCATCTTTAAATAACTCACGTAATGGCTCAATTAATTGAAAAGGTAAATCTTTTGGTAATCCCCCAACATTATGATGCGATTTAATTGTTGCTGAAGGCCCTTTCACTGATACCGATTCAATGACATCGGGATAAATCGTTCCTTGTCCTAATCATTTAACATTTTTAATTTTTTGGGCTTCTTCATTAAAAATTTCAATAAACAAGTTTCCAATAATTTTTCGTTTTTGTTCCGGGTTATTAACTCCTTTTAACGCTGTTAAAAATCTTTCTTTAGCATCGATTCTTAAAATATTTAAACCAAATTGTTTTTGAAACTTTTGTAAATCATTTCAACCACTATCTTGACGTAATAATCCCGTGTCAACAAAAATGCAAGTTAGTTGTTGACCAATTGCCCGATGTAATAAAACAGCACAAACACTAGAATCAACCCCTCCAGATAATGCTAAAACAACATTGTCAGTCCCAACTTTGGTCTTAATTTCAGTTATTGACATAGTAATAAATTCTGAAATTTTTCAATCTGATTCACATTTACAAATTTTAAAAACAAAATTTTTTAATAATTGTTGACCAATTAAAGTATGAGTTACTTCAGGATGAAATTGTAACCCATAAATTTTTTTGGTTTTATGTCTAATTGCACTAACTGAATTTGCACTATGGGCAATTTGAACAAAATTTGTTGGCATCATTTCAATGTGATCAGCATGACTCATTCATACTTGTGATTTAACTGGAACATTAGCAAATAAATCATGTTTATCATCAATAACTAATTCTGAAAAACCAAACTCTTGTTTTGCTGCTCGTTGAACTTTTCCACCAAACAAATGACTAATTAACTGCATCCCATAACAAATTCCCAAAATTGGTAAATCCAACTGAAGTAATTCTGAATCAATTAAAAAGGCATCATCAGCATAAACTGAAGCAGGACCACCTGATAAAATAATTCCTTTCATTGGAGTTGCTTTGATTTTTTCTAATGGTGTATTATATGGTCACACCTCACAATATACTTCTAAATCACGAATTCGACGGGCAATTAGTTGCGTATATTGCGACCCAAAATCTAAGATAATAATTTTATTTTCTGTTTTCATTTATTCACCTCTAAAAATATATACATCGGGTAATTGACGATATTGATCATCATAGTCAAACCCATAACCAACCACAAACTCATTTGGGAATGTAAATAAAGCATCATAATCATATTTAAAGTCCGGATGCATTTCTATTTTATCTGCTAAACAAACCACTCGTAAACTATTTGGTTTTTTTGCTTGCAGTTTTTCAATCACAACCGATAATGTTTGACCCGTGTCAATTAAATCTTCAATTAACAAAACATCCTGACCTGTAATATCTTTTGAAATATCTTTATGAATTGTAATATTGTTATTTGAATTTGTTTTTTTATAACTTGAAACACTCATTGTATCAACAACAATATAATTTTTAAGTTGTTTTAACAAATCACTCATAAAAAACAACGCCCCATTCAACAAACCAACACAATATAATTTTTTTCCAGCATATAACGTATTAATTTTTTCCGCATAAGTTTTAATTCCTTGCTGAATCTTGGCTTCAGAAAGATATAATTCTAGTTTTTCCATTTGCACAATTAATAATCTCCTTTACAAAAATAAAAAAATAAAAGCATAAACTGCATTAGTTAATTCTAAATAGGTTATGCAAATTATTTTTGTTAAATTAAGAAAATAAAACAAAAGAATCTTCATGACCTATAGTATCTTAATAACGGTAAGATGTAGAAACATTAGTCCATAACACTAACATATATAAGCATTTTATTTTTATCATACAACAACTATAACTTATTATTGCTATTAATGCAAGATAATTTTTGAATTATATCCTATCTTATTTATAATTGATTATGCCTTTAATTTAAAAAATGTTTCAATAAAATAAAAAACTAATAAAACATTATAGCTTGCAAAAAATATCATTAGCACTTTCAATTAACTGTGCTCCATTTTTAATAAAACTATTGTTCTTATTAGCAATTGTAATTCGTTCGGGAAAACAAAAGACTTCTTTACCATCATGATTTGCTAATTCAACAAGGCGGTGCGTATCATCATCGGGTGTTGATTGAACGATAATAAGACCATCCATTAAACCTGACATAATTCGATAAAGTTCATACTTTGTCTTTTTAAAATTTCCATCATATGATTCAGAAATGATGATTTGAAATTTAACATCGGGATATTTTTTACTAATGTGATTATAATCTTGCCATTTTTTAATTATAATATACTATTGCCCAATCCAAGATTTTCAATAACACATTGATTAATTCCTTTTTCTAGCATTACAATTAAAGTTAACTTTCGTTTGATAATTTTTTTGTTAACATTTTAGTAATCAATAATCCTGTTTCGTCAGGTTTTGTTGTTCCACAAATTACTAACTTATGACATTTATTATTAACTATCGTTAAATCACCATCATAAAATAATACAAAAGGTGGCCGATAAATATTACAAAGAGCTTTCGGATAATCCTGATCAATAATTGTAACATACCGACAAGTAATTTTTGCTTCAATATCAATTAAATCTTCATAAACAATTTTCTCTTTTGTTTCTAATGCTTGATAAATCTTAAGTCAATTTCCCTCATATTTTAATGCAAAAAAAGTAAAACTCGACGCATTTTGCTTCCTTTCTATTAATAAATAGCATCTTATTAACATAAAAAATATAACACGAAGAATTTTACTTTTTTAATTTTTATTTATCAGGAGACTTATATTTTTTAAAATAATTTCTCGAACCGGACGATAAGTTTTCCGATGAATTGCTGTTACTCCATATTTTTGTAAAGCAGATAAATGTTTTTTAGTCCCATAACCTTTATTATTTTTAAAATCATATTGCGGATATGTTTGATCGTATTCTAACATTAAATTATCCCGCGTTACTTTTGCTAAAATTGAAGCTGCTGCAATGGATTGTGAAAGATTATCACCATCAATAATTGCTTGATAATGATAAGATGGTGCTAATTTCTCAGCATCAGTTAAAATCAAGGCTGGTTTAACCGTTAACTTATCAATGGCATTTTGCATGCCAATAATACTTGCTTGTTTTGGATTCAGTGTCTCAACCATTTTAACTGACATTATTTCAATTGTATAACTAATAGCAACATTCATAATTTCTGTTGCCAACATTGTTCGTTGTTTTACAGTTAGCTTTTTACTATCTTTAATTGCTGGATTGAAATAATCAGTTGGTAAAATAACGGCACTAACAACTAAGGGCCCCGCTAAACAACCTCGACCCGTTTCATCTGTTCCTGCCATTATTGTTTCTGGTGGATATATTTCTAAAATCTTCTGCTCAAAAATATTCATAATTTATCTTTCCTTTGTTGGGGGAAATTCAAATGAAACTAATCCAAATTCATTATTTCATAATTTATTTAAAAAATCAGTTACAATGTTCGTTACATTGTCCTCATCAACTTTATGAAAGCGATTCTTTTGCATTGTTAACAGTAAACAAAACAATTCAACTTCGTTAGTTACATCAAACTGATCAGTTGGTAATAAATGATATTGTTTTACTAATAATGAAAAGTAATGTTGATACATTCATTTAACCGCTGCCAAACAAATATCTTCCTTTGGTAAAATGTCTTCTTTAATTGCCCGAGTAAATGCTAAATTAAGAGCAACTTGCTGTTGTTCAATTTTTGGTCATAAAATCCCAGGTGTATCAACTAAATCAATTTGTTCATTTAATTTTAATCATTGTTGACCTTTTGTTACCCCTGGTTTATTACCAACCCGCGCTGAATTACGGTTTACTAAAGCATTAATAAAAGTTGACTTCCCAACATTTGGAATCCCTGTTACTAATACTTTTAACTTTGGCGTTTTAATTCCTCGTGCTTTATCGCGTACAATTTTGGGGTTTAAAATAGCATAAATTTTTTCAACAATAATTTTATTAATTTTAGTGTGTTTACTATCTAATGGTAAAACAGCAATTTGCTGGTGCTCATAATAACTAAGCCACGCTTTAATTACGATTGGATCCGCTAAATCTTTTTTATTTAAAATAATTAGTTTTGGTTTTGAACCCCGTAATCTATCAATTAAAGGATTGGCAGAAGAAAAAGGAATTCGACTATCAACAATTTCAATAATCAAATCAATTAATTTACTTTGTTCATCAATTTGTTTAATTGCCTTTGCCATATGACCAGGAAATCAATGAATATTTGTTGACATCTTCTTTTCCCCCTTTTTAATATGCTCCTTTATTAAATTATTATTTTAAAAATAATTATTTAAAATAGTCCTCAACTCATTCTAATGAAACTGCTGGGATTTTTTTGCCATTTTGAAGATCTGCTAAAAAATCAGCACACAATAATAAATTATCCGTTGTTTCACCTTCTGGTAATGAAACATTTGCTGACTTTAACTTAATAAACTCTTTCACAAGTTCATCAACAGATGTTTTTAATTGAACACGGACACTATATGCTGTTTCTAATTTTTCTTGATATTTTGTTAATAATAATTTAAAGGCTTTAATGGCCACAACTTCTGTGTTATCCTCAATATCAAAAATTCCTAAAATTTGAGTATTTCAATAAACAGTTGGTGTATTGAAATTAACACCAGTAATCGGTGCTGTGTCAATAAATTCAACATTATTATAACGATGAACTTTTTCACGACCAAATAATGCTAATCTTGCTTTTTCAAAACTTTCACTATTGTTAAATAGCTTTGCTAATAAAATTTCTTTATTACTGTGTGGTAAACTAATGATTAATATTTTTTTATCAACATAATCTTTTAAAAAGGCATTAAAACCCTTAAGACACTGCTGATATTCTTCCTCACTCTGCTGATCGGGACTTAATAACATTTGACAATAAATTCCCTGATCACGATAATATTGCATTCATTTTTTTGTTTGTTCCACATCAGCTTTCTGCGTGTTTGAAAAAAGGATTATTCTTTTTGCTTGTTCTAATTTAGCATAATTCAAGAGATTAGCACCAGAGTAGGCAATTCTTGCATCAACAACTTCAATAATAACGTCTGCTGTTAATGCTAGTTTATCAGCTCTTTTATTATTTTTAATAAATTCACTTGGGATTTCAAACGTATTGTCACACATAATTGTGTTTCCTCCTTGTTTTATAATTTAGTAAAAATTAAAAAGACTTTAACAGTCTTTTTAATTTATTTAGTTTTAATAATTTCTTTAATCCGTGCAGCTTTACCAACACGATTTCGCATATAGTAAATACGAGCACGACGAACACGCCCATATTTTACAACTTCAATTTTGTCAATTAAAGGGGAATGTAACGGAAAATTTCTTTCAACTCCAGCACCATTACTAATTTTACGAATTGTAACTGATTTGGCAATGGCACTACCTTGTAACTTAATTACTACTCCTTCAAAAATCTGGATTCTAAACTTATTTCCTTCCTGAATTTTATAGTGAACCTTAATAGTATCTCCTGAAGAAAATTCAGGTAAATCAGTACGAAGTTGATTTTTTGTAACTTCTTCTGTTAAACGCATATTCATAACTATTCTTCCTTTCTACGGTTAATAAACCTATTTTATTTTTCGTTTTTAATTTTTGTTAATAAGATTTCTTGTTGTGGTGTTAAAGTTATTTTTGACAATAAATCTGGTCGTTTTAATCAAGTTTTTTTTAACGCCTCATATTCTCGTCACTGTGTAATGTTCTGGTGATGACCGCTTAGCAGGACTTCAGGAACAAGATGCCCATCATATGCAACTGGTTTTGTATAAACAGGATAATCTAAGAGATTATTTGTAAAAGAATCATTAAGATGTGATTGTGCATTAATAACATCACTGCATAGTCTTGCAACACTATCAATTACAATCATACTTGCTAATTCTCCACCTGTTAAAACATAATCGCCAATCGACAATTCATAATCAACATAATGTAAAATTCTTTCATCAAAACCTTCATAATGACCACAAATTAAAATCAAATCCTGTTCTTGTTTTGCAAACTGTTGTGCTTGCTGTTGATTATATTGTTTTCCCTGAGGTGATAATAAAATAATAGTAGTATTTTTAATTTGATGAGCCTTAATAGCTTTAACTAATGGTTCAATCATTAGAACCATTCCTTCACCACCACCATATTGGTAATCATCAACTTGGTGATGTTTGCCAATACTATAATCACGAATATCAACAATATTAATTGCAACCAGTTTCTTTGCTAAAGCCTTTTTAATAATTGATGTTGTTAAAAAATTACTGAACATTTCTGGAAATAAAGTTAATACTATAAACTGTTTCATTTAAATCACCTTTTTTAAAATTATTCTTTGTTGAATAAAATCAATTTGTTCAACATATTCATCAACATATGGAATCATCATTTTTGTCTCATCAGTTTTTTTAATTTCAAAAACAACATGTGCTTTTGTTTCAAATTGATGCAATAATGTTCCAATTACAACATTCTGGTAAAAAACTTCAAAATTAGTTAAATCTTCTTGACTAATAACTGTTGCTAGTTCCAAATCTGTTTTTTGGCATAACAGATAACATTCTTTAAAGGTCATCACTTCATTAATATTACTAAACTCTTTAAACTTCAGAATATATCCATGATTAGTGGGCGTAATTTTAATTAATGTTACTGGTTGATAAAGCAGTGGTAATTGTAGAAACATTAACTTATTAACTAACTGTTTTACATCTTTAATATTAACTAATAAGGTTGCCTTAACTTCCCCTTTAATTGCATGTGGTTTATTAATCTTAAAAATTTTTAGTAAATCTTCCATTTAAAAAACCTCAAATTTAATATTAACTTTATGTTGATCAACTTGTCCTCTAATATTTAATAATGTTCACAAACTATTAGCAATCAATCCTGATTTACCAACAACATACCCAAAAACTTCTTCACTACACATTACTAATAAGTCAACTTCACCGGTTTTTGTTTCTGGCAATTGTCGAATTTCATAATATAATTCGTTATCGTCTTGAGAAATTAACGGTTCAATTAAATTTTTAAGTTCTGTAATGTACATATTATTTATTGTTGAAATTTTAAACAACAACTATTTTTTTGTGCTTTTTTTGGGTTTTGAAACTTGTCTTTCATTATGTAATTTAGTCATTAAACCTTCTTTACTTAATAAATTACGAACGGTATCAGTTGGTTGCGCTCCTGTTGATAATCATTTGTAAGCAATATCTTGGTCAATTTTCACATCACCATTTATAGGATTATACGTTCCAATTAACTCAATATATTCTCCATCACGCTTGACACGAGCATCTGTTGCAACAATTCGATAAAAAGCTGCTTTCTTTTTACCTGTTCTTTTTAAACGTAATTTTACCATTAATCTTTTCCTTTCTAATTCTCTTCTTATGTTAAACTATGAAACTTAACATCCTATATATCATACCCTAATTAAGAAAAGAGTCAAGTTTTTTAACTTAACAGTTTTTTTACTTGGCAAAAATAACAAGAAGAAATATTTAATAATTTCTAATTAATAAAAATCTTTATTAAAAAGCCATAAATTTCATTCCCACTACGATATATAAATACATATGTATTAATGATGTTTGACAAGTTATAGTAAACCAGTAAACCGATATTAATATTTTATTAAATTTTGTTTAAAATAATTACTATTATTACTAATAATTATTTTTATCAATTCTTGCTTGCATAACTAATTAATTTTGTTGTTAATTTAATATTTGTTTATTTAACTATTTTTCCTTACCCATCAGTTTCACCAATTAAATTATTTATATAAAATAGTTTTAATATCTTAAATAAAAAAACTTTGTTGTGAAAAACAAAGTTTTAAAAAGTTTTAGTTTTTATAAATATTGATAATGTTAAAGATATAATTTTATCCTATTATTCCTTTAATTATCTCTGTTACTTGGATCATAAAAATCTTTATTTGTAACATCAAATGATGCCACTTTTAATGAATTTCATACTCGATAAACAGCATTAGCACTTTGTGTACCAACATTTAAAAAGCCATGAATTTCATCCCCACTACGATATAAATACATATCTATTGTTGATAATTGATAAGCTACAATAAAGCGGTATTCATATC
This sequence comes from Spiroplasma endosymbiont of Glossina fuscipes fuscipes, assembly GCF_049669535.1. NCBI lineage: Bacteria > Bacillati > Mycoplasmatota > Mollicutes > Entomoplasmatales > Spiroplasmataceae > Spiroplasma > Spiroplasma endosymbiont of Glossina fuscipes fuscipes. Next base: position 352,614 of record NZ_CP187162.1, on the reverse strand, counting down.
TTATTAAATTTTGTTTAAAATAATTACTATTATTACTAATAATTATTTTTATCAATTCTTGCTTGCATAACTAATTAATTTTGTTGACAAACCAATATTCACTCGTTCAACTGTTGTTCCCTGCCCACCAGCACTAGCAGTTGAATTATTTAGATTAATATAATTATAATATTTTAAAAATTCTTCTCATGAAGTAGCATAATCCGTTCACTTAAATAATTTAATATTAAAATAATCCCTTGTAGCGCCTGTACTCATAAATCCTATTTTTTTAAAATCGATTTTTGGATTTAATTTTCCTTCTTCTATCTTTAACTTATTTTTTTCATTATTTTCTGCTTCCAAAAAGATATTTGTTCCTAAAATTCAGGCATAAAAAGCAGAAGTTGTTGCTAATATTGCAGTAAAAGCCGGCATTACTACCGATGTTCCACTAGCAACTGTCACATTAGCTGTTAAAATTGGAAAAATAATATCTCAAAAACTATGCGCTAATGTTTTAATAGATAAAGTGATATTAATACTTTTAATAATATTGTCCGCATACTCATTATGCAGAGCTAAATAATAGGATATTACCGCCGTTGTAACACCCAACGATGCTGCAACAACAGTCCCGCAATTGCTCATGGTACACTAATTCCAAAAAATCAGGCTGCCGCTCAAAAACCGGCTGCTGCAATTGCCACAATAGCAGTTGCCGTTTTAAATCCTGTATTTATATTATTTAGTTTATCTCAATATTCTAATGCAGCTTGTTTATCTTTATTTATATTACTAAAATTTGTATTATTAGTAAATTCATTAGGATTTACCGTTGAATTTGAACCAAATGACTTAGTTCCCTTATTATTTTTTTGTACTTCTTTGTCATAAAGATTTCTAAAGTTTGGAAATTCTTTACGAAAATCATTTATCATACTATCAAGTAAGTTACTAAAAGACTGGACTTCCATTGTTTGATATTTTTTACACTTTTTCTACCAAAATCACTTGCTAATTCAAACATCTTTTTTTCACGTGAACTTTTGTTCGAAGATTGTTTATGTAGATCTTTAAAATACTCATCAACTTCCTCAACATCAGTTTTTATGCCTTGGATAGTTGATAAATTGTTATTAATAATAGGGTCTTTGCTCCCTAACAGGTTACTATTAGCAGTAGCATTTGCTATTCCGCTTCCAACAATTATCATTGTTCCTAATCATACTAATAATTTTTGCATATCTATATTAATATTCCTTTTATTCTATACAACCCAACCACCCTACCAAAATTACTAAATTTAACAATAAAAAAATGATTACTATAATATATCGGTAATCATTTTCAGAATGTAAGTAATTTATGGTCAAAAAGTAAAATACAGTGATTTAAAATAAAAATAATTTCTCATCGTTTTCATAAATTTATTATAACAATTTTTTGTTAAAATAAAACACCTTATTTATAAAAAATATTTAATAATGTTTGTGGTATAAAGACATCTTTGTTTTGTAATGTTACACTATCTTCTTTAATCCCAAATACTTTTTCATTCACCCGTTTATTCAATGTTTGGCCATGATACTTATGATATAACTTATTATTTAAAAAAATATATAAATATTGTAAACCAATAAATAATATTAAAATGCAAATGAAAGCAAAGATTAAAATTAATCATCCTCATTCTTGATAAACATTTAAGAAGAAGTATGGATATCATGTATTTAGTGGTCTATGGTCTAAATAACGTAGTGTACCACGAATTAAAATAACAATAAAATATAAAATTGGATAAACTAAAATTAATCATAATGCCAATTTATGATGTTTTTTAAGATTATATTGAAAATTCCCCGATGTTAAAACATAACTAATAATCATACTAATTGGAATTACTAAATGTAATACAATCGTTGATATTCATGAATAAGCATCATATTGATTAGCATCTTGCGTATTTGTAAAAATTCCTAATCAAAAAACTAACATTGTAATTGTAATATATGTTGTAACTGCTAATTTTATTAAGTAACTAGGGCTTCGATTTGCAAACTTACCTTCAAATAAATAAATAAAAAAATATATCGCAACAATATAATTTGTTTGCGTTGTAAAAAAAGCATAATAATTTGATACTCGTTCCGCATAACCTAACGCGCTAAATTGTGGTAGTGGATCAATAATTGTTAAAACTAAATCAACAATTAAAAAGGATAATACTAATAACAAAGTTCCTAAACGGACATAAAATAAAATTTTATTATTTCATTTAAACATACAAAAACCTCCGATATTAAATTAACTAATTTTTACTTAATATTTTGTAATATTTTTGTTACGATGTCACTTTCTCATTGGTATTTCTTTAATTTGTCAATAATGATTTGAAAGGTTGTTGGGAAAACACTACTTTTTTGATCAAAGTGGTATCCAGAAGCATCTTCTAAATCAAATAAATATAAATCATTCAAATTAGCTCGCGACCAATATTCAAACCCATCTTCATGGTCTAAATCAATTGTTTCAAATTTACTCTCACTTGTTTTAAAAAAACTTTCCCAAAGTTCGTCAAAAGATTTTATCCCTGTCTGTAATGCTTCATATTGATACATTATATCTAAAATCATTTTATCAAAATAACCAATTGCTTTTCCAGTTCCTTTTTTAACAGAACTAAACTGTAATCCCAACACATATTGTTCATCAAGGCCAATAATAATAAAGAGATGACGTGATCAATTTTGAAATTTATCAAAATGGTCAGCCATAACAATATCCCCTGGTTTTAAAAAATCTTTCATTATTTAATTGTAATTTTCAAATTTTTAATTAATGTTTTAGAACAATCAGAACAAGCTAAAAATGGAAAAACATCCCCATTTGAAACAAATTTAATTCCGACTGGATTAAAAAAGTTATGACAAACTTCGCATTCTTTTAGTCCTTGTTTAACTTGCCCCAAACACTTTTCACACATATTTGCATTATTTTCCCGCAAAAAGTATTCATAACAATGAATACAATTACCAATGTCATTTTTAAATTGACCCGTTTCTCATTTTGAATATTCATAACGATCATTTGAACCAACATAACCATAAACTTTTAAAATTCATTTATTATCTTTTGAAACTTTCTTACCATTCAAAGTCACTTTTGTTAACAAATATTTGTTAGCTTCTGCTTGGTTCGTAAAAATTTTCACAACTTTAGCTTGATCTGGATAAAGTGCATTTTCAGTGTAAAACACTATATACAAATTCTTAGTCTCATTCACTATGTTTTCATCCTTTCTTGTTGTGGTAATTGATGATAATTTTGTTCTGCACATTTAAAACAAATAAGATAGTCTTTATTATTAACTAATAATTTGCCAAATAATTCACGGTTAAAATCATCACGAACAAGCCGGTGTTTTTTACACAAATCACATTGAAATGTTTCAACTCCTAATAATTCACTTTCACATTCTGAACAAAGGTGATGACGATCTAATTTACTTTTTACGCGGTTGCATTGCTGACAAACCGATAATTCTTTAATGAATTCTTCCGTTGCGCGTTTATTTAATTCATAATTATCAGTTGTATTATCAAAGGTAAAAATTAAGCAGAATGAAATTTGCTTAACAATATCAGTATTATATTTATCATCTAAATAACAATCTTCCAATGCTTGTTTTGCATCAGCGGCCGTTTTGCAAATGCAACGCAATGTTTGTGTTGTTCCATTTCCACCAAAAATAAAATAATAATCCCAATTCACTGCTTTGCTCCTTATTTCACGACATTAATAACTATTCTTTTATTATTATATCATTAATTTACAAAAACAGGACAGAAAAAGACAAAAGACTCTTTTGGTCTTCATTTTTCTTCATAATTGATTCAACTGCACGGTAAGACAATATTATCTAACTATTTTAAATTAATTAGTAAAAATTCGTAAAACCTTTAACGCTAATACTCGTAGGTTCCGATCAAGTTCTTTTCGAATTTTTGGATTATCAATAATTAAGGATAAAAATTCATATACCTTATTTTCATTATATGTTGATAGTTTATCAATAAATTTCTTAACATCTAATTTTAATGCAACTAGTAATTTCAAAATTTTATTTCAACTAGTTTTTGAACAATCTTTTTCAATTCGACAAATTGTTGATTGTTGTAAGCCAGATATCTTTGCTAATTCACGTTGGGTTAAACCCTTATGGATCCGTAATTGCTTAATAACTTCGTTCATTTATATATTTCTTTCATATAAAAAATAACTAAGTTAAATAATATATCTCTTTATCTATGCAATGCTAAAATTATAACAGAAAAAAAATTTTATTGTTAAATAAAATTTTTGTATGCATCAAATTAAAATAATAAATTACGGGGGGTGCGTGGAAAAGGAATCACATCACGAATATTCAACGTTCCGGTCACATACATTACCAACCGTTCAAACCCAAGCCCAAATCCAGCACTTTTATAATAACCATATTTTCGTAAATCTAAATATCATTGTAAATCTGATGTTGGAATTTGTAATTCATGACAACGTGCAATAATCTTATCATAACTATTTTCACGAACACTTCCTCCTACTAATTCACCAATTCCTGGTACTAACAAATCACAAGCAGCTACTGTCTTATTATCATCATTAACTTTCATGTAAAAAGCTTTAATTTCTTTTGGATAATTAAATAAAAAAGTTGGTTTCTTAGTTTCTTGTTCACATAAATATCTTTCGTGTTCAGTTTGTAAATCCATTCCCCAAAAAATGTCAACATTGTCAAACTTATGGCCATTCTTTACCGCTGTTTGTAAAATTGTAATTGCTTCGTTATATGAAAGACGCACAAATTGATTGTCAACAACATTTTGCAACCTTGTTAATAACTGATTATCACCATTATTATTTAAGAACTCAAGTTCACGACGATTATTATTAAATAAATAATTAATAATATATTTCACCATTGTCTCAATCAAGTCCATATTTTCGGTTAAATCAATAAAGGCAACCTCTGGTTCAATCATTCAAAATTCTGCAGCATGTTTTGTTGTATTAGAATTTTCAGCGCGAAAGGTTGGACCAAAAGTATAAACTTGGCGAAAAGCTTGGGCAAACCCTTCCACATGAAGTTGACCTGAAACAGTTAAACTTGCTTTTTTACCAAAGAAATCCTCAGCATAATTATCATCGGTTCTTGTTGTGACAACAAATGATTCTCCCGCTCCTTCAGCATCATTACTTGTAATAATTGGTGTATGAACATAAATAAAATTATTCTTATTAAAGAATTCATGAACTGCAAATGCACTACTACTACGAATTCGAAAAATTGCATTAAAAGTATTAGTTTTTGCCCGCAAGTGCACAATTTCACGTAAATATTCATAAGTATGTTCTTTTTTTTGTAACGGATAATCTTCACTTGCTTGGTCAAGAATTTCAATATTACTTGCTTGAATTTCAAATTGTTGTTTCGCGGTTGGTGTTAAACAAAATTTTCCTGTAACTTTTACTGCCGATAAAATACGAACTCCACTAAGTTCTAAAAAATTAGTTAGTTGTTCTGCCTTATAAACAATTTGAACATTATCAAAAATAGTTCCATCATTAACAATTAAAAACCCTAGTTTTCCACCGCTCCGATTTGAGCGTACTCATGCTAAAATTGTAATTTCACTTTGATCTTGAATTTCGTTTTGATATAATTGTAAAACTGTTGTCATTATTTGTCTCCTTTTTTGTATTTATAATTTAAGTGCACTTTGCAATGCTAATTCAACCATCTGGTGAAAATTACTTTGACGTTCAGCAGCTGAGGTAACTTCGCCTGAAACAAATGAATCTGAAATGGTTAATAATGCTGCAGCTCTTTTATTTAATGCTAAAGCATTAGCAAACAAAGCAAACGATTCCATTTCAACACAAACTGCATTATATTCAGTTCGAATCTTTTTTCAATCATCGACATTTTTACGATAAAAAACATCGGAAGAATGTACGATTCCAGAATAAGTCTTAATTTTAATTGCTTGAGCCACTTTTTCAATTGTTTCAAAAATAGCTTCTGAAGCCTGAAGAACTTTATCATTAACACCCGCAACAATTTGAGCAAAATTATTTTCCCCATAAGCACTTGTTACATTAACAATATCATAAACTTTTAATGAAGCATCATAGCTTCCGGCCGACCCAATTCGAATAATATTATCAACATCATAAAACTTAAATAATTCATATGAATAAATTCCAATACTTGGGCAGCCCATTCCACTTCCGGCAATTGTAATTGGTTTATTTTGATAAGTTCCGGTATACATATACATATTTCTAATTTCATTTACTAATTTTACATTTTCTAAAAAAGTTTCTGCAATAAATTTAGCGCGCAGCGGATCTCCGGGCATTAAAACTGTTTTAGCAATATCTTCTTTTTTGGCATTAATGTGTGGTGTCATTGTTGTCTCCTCTTAATATTCTATATTTAATTTATATTGTACTATAAAAAATAAAAAGGAACATTAGTTCCTGATAATTTAACGATACTTTTTTAAAATTTTATTACTTTTAACCTTATTTTCTAAATATTGTCGTTCTTTATCCATTGATAATAACACCTGAATTAAATTATCATTTCAATATATCAATGGTAATAAAACAGAAATAAAAATTTCACTTTTTTCGTATAATGATGATGAAACAACAATATGGTTAACATCAGCATATTTTGATAAATCAGAATTATATTTTGAAGTAACAGCAACAACATTTGCACCATTATTTTTTGCTTCTTTTGCTGCCGCAACAACAGCTTGTGTTTTGCCCTCTAAACTCATACAAATTAATAAATCATCTGGCTGCATTAAACTTGCCCGCATAATGGTATTGTTTTCATCTTCAACCAAAATACTACAAGCAAAACCAAAACTAAATAAACGATTAGCTAATTCTTTTACTGCTAAACCAGTATTACCAACACCCACTAAATAAATTGCTTTTGCTTTTTTTAATAATGTAACTGTTTCTAATAATTTATCACTATGAAAAATTTGATTATTACGTTGTAAAATATCTTGATAATATAGAAAAATATTTTCTGTTGCATCTAAATTTAAATTGTTAGTTTCTAAGCGCTCTTGTTCAGCAACAATTGCAATAATAAAATCACGATAGCCTTTAAAACCTAATTTATCAATTAAAGAATAAATTGGAGAATAACCAATACCTGTTGCCTTTGATAATTCTTCAATCTTAATATTTCGAAGATTGCGAACATTATCACGAATGTAATTAGCAATTCTAACTTCTTTTTTGGTACAACTTCCTTGAATCATTGATAACTTGGAAAGGATTGAAATATTTTCCATTTGCTAATAATCCCAACGATTATCTTGTTGCGCCATAACAAATTCTTTATCAACAATATCTGATGATCAAACTTTATTAATTAAATTATCAGTAAAATACATTCAAGGCAATAGTTTATTGACATAAATTTTATGGTCGTTAGCACGTTGATTAGGAGTAGACATAATATGTGATCAATTTGATAACTGAACCGCTTTTGACATATCCTTTCCAGAAATTGCAACAATTGTAACTCCTTTTTCTTTCGCAATTGTTAAGGCTTTATTAACTGATTCATTATCACCAAATAATGAATAAGCTAAAATTAAATCATTTTTATTCATAAAACGAGAACGGACCATTAAATCCTCTTCATTTTCGTTTAAATTAAAGGCATTAAAACCAAAACGGTATAGTTCTAATGCTAAAGTTTGTGACAAAGCATTAGTTGAGCCCATTCCAATTACAAAAATTCGATATGCCCCTTTAATAGCATTAATTGTTTGATGCATTACATCATTATTAATCATCGCATCATTTTGATTAAGAATATCAAAATATGTTTTTTTCATTAAACTTTCCATGTTCTCAAAATCCAACGATTTGATTTCAACATCTGCTGCAATAGCAATTAAAAAATCACGGTAACCTTTAATTTGCATTTTTCGTAACAAACCATAAATTGCACTATAACCAGTATTAACTTGTTGTGCTAAAATTTCAATATTCATTGTTGTTACTTCTTTCATATTTTCTTTAATATATTTAATTATTTCATTTTCTTTTTTTGTAAAATTTTTTGAATCAAATGTCTCTAATTTTGATAAAAACGAAGCCATTGTAATCTAATCTCCTTTTATTCTATTTTCCATTAATTCTTGTGCTGCTAACCGGGCAATCATTGCCGCATTGTCAGTACAATATTCTAATTTTGGAATGATTATCTTTAAGTTTGATGTTGCTAAAGCTAAAATTGCTGTTCGTAACGCACTATTGGCAGAAACTCCACCAACTAACGTAACCATCTTTGGTTGAAAATTTTCAATTGCTAACTTTGTTTTTCGCATAATAATATCAACACAAGTTTTTTGAAAAGTGGCACAAAAGTTTGGGAGGTTAAGATTTTCCTTACCGTGTTCTTTTGTAATTAAATTAGCTGCCGCTGATTTTAAACCACTAAATGAAAAATTATAACTTTGATCATTTAAAGGCAATGGTAAATGATAAGCAGTTGGCATCCCAGTTCCTGCTAATTTATCAATAATTGGCCCACCAGGATATCCCAGCTCCAACATCCGCGCAACTTTATCATAACATTCACCAATTGCATCATCTAACGTTGAACCTAAAATTTCAAAATCCAAATGTTTTTTCATTAATATTAGTTGTGTATGGCCACCGCTAACAAGCACCGCTAACAAAGGAAATAAAAAATCATTGTCAATTGCACTAGCATAAATATGACCATATAAATGATTTAATGGGAGAATTGGAATCGCCAAATAGCTGGATAACGTTTCAGCTATTATTTTACCAATATGTAAAGCACCAATTAAACCCGGTTTTGCTGTGTAAGCAATGTATTGTAAATCCGTTACTTTTATTCCTGCTGTTTGTAAAGCTTCTAATAAAACATACGGAAAATTTTGTAAATGCAGGCGGGACGCAAGTTCTGGAACAACACCACCATATTTTGTGTGTTCATTAATTTGTGACGAAATAATATTTGCTAAAATTTTTCCATTTTTATAAATCGCAATACTAGTTTCATCACAACTTGTTTCAATTGCAAGAATTACCATTACATACACCTCAAAAATATTATATAATAATTTTTAATAAAATGATAAGAAACCGGTTACTATCAAAAATAATAAAAAAATACTACAGAAGTGTAGTATTTATTTTAGTTTTGTATATTCAATAAAAATCCAATCTAAATAACCTTGTTGTCTTTCATTACTTTTTCAATGCCTGCAATTGCAGCTTCTTCGTCAGCACCTGATGCAACAATTTCGACTTCTGCACCTTGATGAATTCCTAACGCAATAATAGTCATAATTGATTTCAGATTACCAGTTTTTCCGCCTGAGAAAATAGTAATATCTGACTGGTACTTTCCAGCTTCTCCTACAATTAATGCAGCTGGGCGTGCATGCATCCCAACAGGATCAGCGATAACAGCTTTAAATGATGCCATTAAATTTCCTCCTTTAAAATATACTCAATTATTATATCAAAAAAAATTAAAATAACTATATTATCATTCAACAATTTTACCTTTTTAAGCAATAATTTCAATGAGAATTTCTTGTTGCTCATTTGAAATTATCCTTGAATTTAGAAATGTCATCACCTGCTAAATGATTCAATTAAAATTAATTTTAATTGCTTGATTTGATATTAAATAATTAGTTACCAAATTAGGATCAAAAATAACATTAATAATTTTTAAATCTATTTTTTTAATACTTTTAACAAGAAAATAACTCTCTTCATCAACACAAATTACTGTTTCAATATGTTTATCAATTATTGTATTTGTCAATAATGTTAAATTTGTCTCATAATCATCACCAGTTAAAACAAGATAATTTGTCATTAAGTTTAAATCATTGCTCGCCTTAAAATATCCGCAATATAATGTTTTTCACTCTGTTCCTAATGATAAATACAAGATTGCTTTTGCTTGCAAAGCTGTTCTTGTTACTAATTGATACATTATTTTTTCAAAATTAAAATACAACGCTTGAAACTTATTATTCTGCTGTCCAAAAACAAGGATATTTGCATTATTCTCATATTTTTTTAGTAAATTTGAAACATCTTCATAATAACTAGTAAAAATAATTATTTTCATGTTTCATTGCTGTTGCAAGGTTTGCAATTTTAAATCAAAAAGGTTTTTATCTTCATTAACTAATACAATATTGACCACAGTATTTTCATTAGCTAATTTGTTTGCTAAAAACTGGATAATTTGACAAGTTCATTTTGATGTTTTATCAAAAATTAATAATGTAACATTTATTTGCTCTTGATTTTTTTTAAATAAAAAATAATTTTGTTGTAAAATTGCACTAATTCGTTCGCGCATATCATCACTAATTGACCCCCCCCCCGCTAAAATAACGAGAAAATGTTCCAACTCCACAACCGGCAATTTTTGCTAATTCCTTATAATTTTTAATTTTCATCTCGTTCAACCCCCATTATTTTATTTTCTTAATTGCCTGACTATCCGCCGAGATGATTTTAACATTATATGGACTTGAAAAAACAATTTGCACATTTTGAGCAATAATTTTCACAACAACACCAATTCCAAACAAATCATGACTAACACTATCATTTACTTTTCACATGTTAGGTTGAAAAGAAGGTTCAAGATTTTTATTTAAATGAAAAGATGTTGTTGTTTCACCACTTGTCTTTACCCCATCACGACCAAAAAAAGATTTTGGTTTACTAAATATTAATTCACTAGTAACCTTTTGATGAAAATCACTATCTAATTCTTTGATAAAACGGGAAGGAAAGCGTTCATTTCCAGTAATATATGAATAGCCTTCCGGATGACTTAAAAATAGTAATTCTTTTGCTCTTGTAATCGCAACATATAACGTTCGACGCTCTTCTTCAATTTGATCATGTCCCATTTTAATCGCTTGACTTGTTGGAAAAATTCCTTCGTTTAAACCAACAATAAAAACAACTTTTTTTTCTAATCCTTTGGCACTATGAATTGTCATTAAAGAAACAGTATTATCAGTTAAATTATCACTATCACTGTCAGTTTGTAACGAAACTAATTGTAAGTATTCGCTTAATAATTCAACTCCAGTTAAATTATTATTTTGTTGATCAAATTTTGCCACTGAAGCAATTAATTCTAAAATATTCTCTTCACGTTCTTCTTCAAAATTATCACGTAAACGTTGTTGATATCCTGTTTTATTTAGTAACAACATTAAAAGATTTTCAATTGTTTTTGTTTTTGGCAATTCCGTTAAAGCGGCTAAAATTGCTGTGCGCAAATCAGTTAGGTTATGCTGTAAACTTGTTGATAGTAAATTAAAATGTTGTTCTAATAATACTGTAAAAGATAGTTCTTGTTCTTTTAAAACGGTCATAATTTGTTCAAATGCTTTTGGCCCAATTTTTGGTGTTAATAATAATACTCGTTCCACCGCTAATTGATCATTATTCATAATTACTTTTAAGAAAGCAAGAGCATCTTTAATTTCTTTTCGTTCATAAAATTTAAAAGCACCAAAAATACGATAAGAAATCCCATAGTCTGCTAAAGCAATTTCTAAGTCATGCGATAAGTAATTTGCCCGATATAAAATCAAAATATCTTTATAATCATAACTTTCTTGTTTAATCAAATCCTTAATCTTTCGGGCCACAAAATCACTTTCATCAGCACTATTTACAGCATGATATAAAATCGGTAATTGTCCTAATGCCTGATTTGTAAATAAATCTTTTGCAATCCGATCTTTATTATTTACAATTAAATTATTAGCTAATGATAAAATACTTTGACTTGATCGATAATTTTCATTTAAAATAATTGTTTCCGTTCCAGGAAAATATTGCTCAAGATTTAAAATTAACCTAACTTTTGCGCCTCGTCATGAATAAATTGTTTGATCAGGATCGCCAACAACTGTAATATTATGAGCAGCCCCAACTAATCATTTAATAATATCAAATTGTAATTCATTCGTATCTTGAAATTCATCAACTAAAAAATAATCAAAACGATTTTGTCATTTTTCTAAAACTTCAGGATGATGCTTTAATAACTTATATGTTAATAAAATTAAATCATTAAAATCAAGACTCTTCAATTCTTTTAACCGTTCCTCATAATATGCATAGACTTCGGCTCAACGTTTTTCAGCACCAACAGCATTGCTCTTTGCGCTAGCTGGACTAATAAAGTCATTCTTCTGATTACTAATATAACTCTTTACCATTCGACCTTCTTGTGCGTCATATTTAGCATTAAATGTTTTATAAATATTGCGTAAAATACTATCCTGGTCAGCCATATCAATAATATTAAAATCACGCTCATAATTTAAGGCAACAATATCTTCTCGTAAAATGCGCACACATAAAGCATGATAAGTTGAAATCATACAACGTTTTCCATTAACACCAATTAAGTCAACAATTCGTTCTTTCATTTCATTTGCTGCTTTATTAGTAAAAGTCACCGCACAAATTCGTCACGGTTCTAAATTAGCATACTTAATTAAATAAGCAATTTTATTAATAATTACCCGTGTTTTCCCACTACCAGCTCCAGCAATAATTCGAACAGGACCCTTAATTGCTAATACAGCTTCTCGCTGATTTGGATTCAAATGTTGAATAAATTCATTTCCCATACGCTTCTGCCTTTCTTTTCAAACAATTACATTTTACCTTATAATTCATCAATTTCTTTTAAAACTTCATCAGAAATATTCCCTGGTTGGTCTTTTTGCAAATGAACATGTTGTGTCGCTCTTGTTATTGGTTTTTTCGAAACTTTTTTTTGTTTTTTAACAATTGGTTTTGTTTTAACATTAAACAAATGAAAATGACGATCAAATAAAATTTGATGGTTTGGATTTAAAGCAACTGCAAAAATTAATCCTAAATATCATAAAAAATAAGTTGTTGTCACAATTCGAATCACAATTATTGTCACCGGGTTTTTGTTGGTTGTTCGGAATAAATCGCCTAAATTAACATGAAAAATTAAATTTAAACTTAAATTGGTTAATAACACAATAAATCATGGCAAAAAAATAATAAATAGTTCCCGGCTAAAAATAACCCCTAATTTTAACTTTTCTTCTGTATTAACTAATTTAATTTGAAACAAAAACTTACCAACAGTTTTCCCATCTCAAAAATATGGTAAAAGAACAAAATAACAGAAGAACAACAAAAACGTTATACCAATAACAACAATTGGTGCTCAGACAGTACGTTGGGCATCTCAATAATTCATTGTTAAAGTTAAAACTAACGGAATTAAACTAGCCAAAATAATATCAAGAAAACGCACAAAAATAACACGTAATGGTCGTGCTAATGGATGCAAGTTATAATCCTCATCTCGTCTCGTTGCTGTCATTGCCATATCCGTAGCATCTTTGCTCACTATTGAATGATTAGTTTTATCTGCTAATTTTGCCATAAAATCTTATTTAGTATTTTCTAGTTTTCAACTTTTAATAAATCCCTTAATGTCATTAACAATTACTTTAAACTTTGGTTCTTGAATATCTTTAATGTATTTATTTTTAAGAAAACTTTTATATCGTCGTTCTAATTTATTCTCGGTGCTATGAATTGCTTTAATGGATAAGGCTTTATTATTTTGTAAACGAACAAGACGTAAAAATGTTACAAGGCAAAAACGAATAAAAGCATATTCTAATTCTTCTTGATATTCACGATATAAATTTAAATCACGATATAAATTGAAAATATAAATTCATTGTTTAATTAAATCAAAAACGCTATAATTTACAAGCCCTATTTCATAATCAGCTAAAATATCTTCAATTGCTAAAAAGCCGTTGGCATATGCCAAGATATTATAAATAAAAAAGGCATCAGTACGGCGATAATCAAGTAAAGTAATATTTTTTTGTAATACTAATTTACGACGAAAAATTTTAGTAAAAACTAAAGAATGCGTATAAGCTAAAACTTCCTTATCTGTTTTTGGAGATAATAAAACATTCGCCTTATTTCGAATCTCACTATTTCCTTTTGAATGAGGATAATTTAACCGAAATTCAACCATGTCAATTTTCTTGTGTTCAACTTGGTGTTTTATTACATTTTCTTTTAGTACAGCAACAGCTGTCTTGTGAATAATTTCACCTTCATCAACAATCATAAAATAATCACCATGCGCAACACCAATAGCAGTATTAAGCCCATAAGAAAAACCTTGACTTCGTAAATTTGTGATTACTTGCATTTTTTTGCCAACATTATAAAAATGCTCACTCATAACCTCTAACGTTGGTGATTTAGGTTGAAAACCAGTATCATCAACTAAAACAATTTCATAATCATCATTGGTTTGTTCTTTAATTGACATTAATGTTTTCATTAGTTTTACGGGGTTATTTTGTGTTACAATAAGAAATGATAAAAACATACTAGTATCCTCCCTATTTATACTTGTAATAATTATAACATTTTAATTTCTTTTTTAGTACAAAAGAACATAGTTAAACTTAAATGTTCTAAAAATCGAGGTTCTAAAATGGGAAATGAAACATTACAAAAAATTTTACAGAAAAGAGAAATTAAAACAACCGATGATATTATTTTTCGTACAATCTTTGATGTCTTAAGTGCTCTTTTTACCGATGAAAATCACCTTTCAACTTTAAGAAGTGGTTATACTATTAATGATCATCAACAAGTATGATTTCCAAATATTACACTCCCGCAGCGACTTGCAATTGAAATTAAAAAGGGCTATGCCAATTATATGGCTCCTGACGGTCAATATCTTTATCAATTTGATAGTACCAAAGCACTTAGCAAACGAAAAAAAACTTGGTGAACAACAAATTCAAAAGCAAACACAATTTGTCACCTTTGCAAAATTAAATGAAAAAGAAATGGGAATTGGTTATCATTTTGTTGGTATTTTTTGTTTCGATGGTTATACCGATGAAGATTGTCAAACCATGATTTATAAAAAATTGCTGATCTTTATCATTTACCTAATCTAAAACAGTTCTAATTATAAAAAAGAAAAAACCATACTTAATTTTAAGTATGGTTTTAAAAATTATAATTATTATTACGATTTTGTTTTGCTTCTAATCGTTGTTGTTTTGCTTCTTCGCGCGCCATTTTTTTAACACGCCCATAATCAAACGGATCATGCTTTCCTGACCCCGCTTTAATATGCTTACCAAAAATATTAATTTTTCAAGTTCAATTTCTTTGTTTAAATCCCATCATTATCTCCCCTTATAATAAACTATTAAGCCCTATTTCTTTATAATACACGATATTAAATTACTTTTCAATTTTTAAATAAAAAATTCCTAAAATAATAAAAAATTGTTATGTTAAAATCTCAGAACCAGTTTTCGTAATTAAGATTGTATGTTCAAAATGAGCACTGCCTAATCCTAACGCAGAAACGGGGGTTCATCCATCGGATAACATTTTAATTGCCTTAGTACCAATTTGCACCATTGGTTCAATACAAATTGTCATTCCTGCTTGTAACCGCATCCCAGTTCCAACAACCCCAACATTGGGAATCATTGGTTCTTCATGTAAGGCACGGCCAATCCCGTGGCCAGTAAATTCAGTTGGTAAGTAAAAGCCTTCTCCTTCAACATAAGTTTGAATCACCGCCCCAATATCACCAATACGAACATCGGGTTTTAAAATTGCAATTGCTTTTGTTAAAGCAGTTTCCGTAACAGTTAATAATTTAACATGTTTTGGATTTGCTTCATTACCAACAATAACCGTAAAAGCGCCATCACTGTTGTATCCTTTGTAAGCACATCCCGCATCAATAGAAACAAGATCACCCGCTTGGAACGGGACATTGTTAGGAATCCCGTGCACTAAGACAGTATTTAATGAGACACAAATTGCAGCGGGAAAACCATATAATCCCTTAAAATTAGGTTGACAATTATGTGCTGCAATAATTTCTTCTGCCCGTTGATTAAGCATCATTCCTGTTACCCCTGGTTTAATCATTGCTCGTAATTCTTGATGAATTTGTCTTAAAACAGCACCAGCTTGCCGCATGTATTCAATTTCTTGTTCAGTTTTAATTGTAATCATCTTTTAACTCCATTTCTTTTTTTATTTTATCATAAAAAGAAAAAAACTAACGATACTGTTAGTTTTTCTTTTATACTAATTCAATAATCACCATTGGAGCGTTATCTCCTTTGCGATTATCTAATTTTAAAATGCGCGTATAGCCTCCATTACGGTTTTGATATTTTTTTGCAACACCATTAAATAACTTTTGCAATGCTGTTTCTTTTTCATTCGCATCAATATCGCGTAAAAAACTAGCAGCACGACGACGAGCATGTAAGTCTTGACGCTTTCCTAAGGTAATTAATTTATCAACGTGACAACGTAATTCTTTTGCTCGTGTTTCAGTAATTTCTAATCGTTCATTAATAATTAATTCTGTTGCTAAATTACGCATTAAACCATTTCGTCAAGCGGTATTATTTCCTCTTTTTTGTTGGTATGACATAATAAGATTCCTCCTTTCCTAATCACGACGAAAGTGTAAACCTAAATGGGCCACTTTGTCTTTGATTTCTGTTAGTGATTTTTTTCCTAAGTTTCGAATATCTTGAATTTCATCTTCTGTTTTTGAAACCAAATCACGTAGGGTATCAATTTTTGCTCGTTTTAAACAGTTTTGTGAACGCTGCGTAAATTCTAACTCATCAATACTACGGTCTAATTCATCTTCTTCGGTTTCTGTTTCTGATGAAATAATTTGCGTTGCTTTAATTGCGTCATTTAAATTAACAAAGAATTCTAAGTGCTCAGTAATAACCTTTGCCGCCATTGCAACCGCATTAACCGGTGTAATTGAACTATCAGTTTGAATTTCTAATTCTAATTTTTCTAAATCCGCATTTTTCCCAACTTTTGTTGGTTCAACACTATATGCAACACGTTGAATTGGACAATAGTTTGAATCAATCACGATTAAATCAGCATATTTTTTTTCTTTCTTATTGTCCGTAAATGATTTATAACCACGCGAATTACGAGCATGTAATTCTAATTCTAATTCGCCACCTTTAGCAATTGTTGCTAATAATAAGTGTTCATTAATAATTTCAACTCCTGTTGGAACCACTAAATCTTTTGCGTAAACTTCTCCTTCTTTTGAAGAAACAACCTTTAAGATTACTGATTCACCATCTGGAATAATATCTTGGTTAATTTTTAATACTAAATTTTTAATATTTAAAATTATTTTCGTAACATGTTCAACAACGCCGGGAATAGCCGTAAATTCATGCGAAGCCCCTTTAATGCGAACCGCAAAAACAGCAGCCCCTGGTGTTGCTGATAACAATGTTCGGCGTAAGGCATTCCCCAATGTCACCCCAAACCCTCGTTCTAAGGGTTCTACTAAAAACTTTCCATAATTATTTGCTTTATCTTCTGCTTGTAATTTAAATTCTGGTCTAATAAATTGTTTCATCGCCTAATCCTTCTCCTATCCTCTTGGTCTTTTTGGTGGTCTTGCCCCATTATGAGGAATTGGCGTTACATCTTTAATTGAAGTGATTTCTAATCCAATTGCTTGAATACTACGGACCGCAGCATCCCGCCCTGGACCTGGTCCTTTTACTTCAACTTGAACACTATTCATTCCGTGTTCTTGACTTGCTTTACCAGCAGCTTCAGCAACCATCTGCGCCGCATAAGGCGTTGATTTCTTACTTCCTTTAAAACCCATTGCTCCTGCTGATGATCATGAAATTACATTACCTGCTTCATCGGAAATTGTAACGATTGTATTATTGAAAGTTGAATGAATATGCGCAATTCCTTTTAGAACATTTTTCTTAACTTTTTTCTTATTCGTTGTTTTTTTAACAGCCATAATTCTTCTCCTTATCCATTATTTTTTCTTATTAGCAACCGTTTTACGTGGTCCTTTAACCGTACGAGCATTTTGCTTTGAAGATTGTCCGCGTGCTGGTAAGCTTTTACGATGACGCATCCCACGATAACTCCCAATTTCCATTAATCGTTTAATATTTAAAGCAACTTCACGTCGTAAGTCACCTTCGGTTTTTAGTTTTGCAATTTCATTCCTAATTGTTGTTAATTCATCTTCTGATAAATCTTTTACACGAATATCTTTTGATATTTTTGCTTCTTTTAAAATTTTTTGTGATTGTGATTTTCCAATTCCATAAATGTAAGTTAATGCAATTACAACGCGCTTATCATTTGGAATATCCACTCCGCCAATACGTGCCATTTTCTTCCCATCCTTTCTTAACCTTGTCGTTGTTTATGTTTTGGTTGTGAACAAATTATCATCACACGCCCTTTTCTTCTAATTACACGACATTTGTCGCAGATTTTTTTAACTGATGATCTTACTTTCATCGTGTATTCTCCTTTACTAAAGTTTTCTTTTGTTATCCTTTTATTTATGTCTAAAAATAATCCGCCCACGTTCTAAGTCATAAGGTGACATTTCGACAACTACTGCATCCCCGGGTAAAATGCGAATGTAATTCATCCGGATTTTACCCGAAACGTGAGCTAAAATAACTGCCCCATTTTCTAATTTCACCTTAAACATTGTATTTGGTAATACTTCTAAAATTGTTCCTTGTACTTCTAATAAATCAGTTTTGGCCATTTTATCTATTACCTCCAATCCCCGTTATTTTAGAACTGCCATAATTTGATCTCATACAGCATGTCCTTCCATATCAGCATCAATAACGGTTAGTACTTGCTGGTTCAAATAATACTGTACTAAAGGTGCTGTATCATTTTGATAAGCTGCTAACCTAATCTTAATTTTTTCTTCACTATCATCTTTACGTTGTACTAATGGTGTTTGATCATCATCACAAACTCATTGTACTTTTGGTGGAAACGCCGTTTGATGATACGTACGTCCACAAGCTGGACAAGTTAACCGTCCAACAATTCGATCAACCAATTTTTTTTCATCAATTTCAAAATATAAAATATGATCAATTTTACTATTTAACTTTTGTAATAACTGGTCTAATTTTTCTGCTTGCGTAATTGTCCGCGGAAAACCATCTCAAATTAAATCACCACTGATTGTTTGCAAATGTTGTTCTACCATTTGAATCATTAAATCATCAGGCACTAATTTCCCTTGCTCTGAATACTGTTGGCAAAGCAACCCCAATGATGTTTTCCGGTCAATATTATCACGAATAATATTTCCCGTCGAAAGATGCGTAAAGCCAAATTGTTTTACTAAATGCTCAGACTGGGTTCCTTTCCCACTACCTGGCGCTCCTAACAAAATAATGTTTCGCATGTTTGTCCACTGGCTTTCTATCATAAGTATGAATCTTTTGTTTCATCTTCTAATTTTTGTGACTTTTTGTCAATAAAAGCTTGTTGGGTAATACGACCTTTAACTTGACGCATTGTTTCTAGCGCAACTGACACCATAATAATTAATCCTGTTCCCCCAATTGCTAACGCACTTGGTAATGATGTTAACTTACTAATAACATATGGTAAAATCGCAATTGCCGCTAAAAAGAATGACCCCAAAATACTTAAACGATTAATTGTTCCTTTAATGTATTTTTCGGTTTCTTTCCCAGGACGAACCCCCGGAATAAAGGTTCCGGCCTTTTGAAAGTTTTCCGCAATCTTCTCTGGATTCATCTGTACTTGTGAATACAAGAACGTAAATAAAATTGTTAACACAGCATAAATGATAATTCCTGGCCATGTACTAAACGATAAGTAATTATTCGTAAATTGGACAAAGCCATTGGTTGGATTGCTAACACTAATAATTTGAGCGACAGTAATTGGCGCTGAAATTAATGCTGAGGCAAAAATAACTGGAATAACTCCTGCGGAATTAATTTTTAAGGGTAAGAAAGGACGATTATTTTCATCACCCGAGGCTAACCCACTTCCGGTTTGCTGAATTGGTAATTTACGTTCTGATTCATTTAACATTACAACGAACAGAACCACTAATAAGAACATTACAACATAAACTAAGAATTTTAAAATTCCAGTAAATAATAAGTTAATATCTTCTTGTCCTGAAATTCAAAACTTAAATGTTGTTTGTAAATTGTTTGGTAATTGTGCAACAATCCCAGCAAAAATAATTAACGAAACTCCATTCCCAATTCCTTTAATTGTCATTTGATCCGCTAATCATAACATTAACATTGTCCCGGCAATTAAAGCGGTTGGTACTAATAAATAATAGAAGATTGGACTTCCTGTTCCAAAATCAGATGAATCTCATTTTGGTGAAATGATTCCTTGGTTTGCCATAGTAAAAATTGTTGCAATTCCTTGCATAATTGCAAAAGGAATTGTTAATCATTTTGTTAAACGATCTAATTTTTTACGCCCGCGCTCCCCACTCTTCGCTCAACGTGATAGAGGGGGAATAACGTCCGTTGATAACAACTGCACAATAATTGAAGCAGTAATATATGGTGAAACTCCTAAAGCTAAAATTGAAAACTTCCCAAGCGTTCCTCCTCCCAACATTGAAATCAAACTAAAGAACTGATCATTGTTTGATAAATCTTGGAAGTTTTGTGAAATTGTCACACCTGGGACTGTTAAATAACTTCCCAAGCGAATTAAAACTAAAACTAATAAGGTAAAGCCAATTCGTTTCATCAAATCTTTATTTTTAACAAAGAAATTTGATGATTTAACAATATCAACATCACCATTTTTACGGGTTGCTTTTCTTTTTTTCACCTTAGTTTTCACTATATTACCTCCACTTTTCCTCCAGCTTTTTCAATTGCTACTTTTGCAGTTTGTGAAACTTTGTTAACTTTGACATTAACACTCTTAGATATTGTACCATTCCCTAAGATTTTAATTAATTCTTTTTCATTTTTTAGCACTTTTTTTGCAACTAATGTTTGATGGTTAACATCATTTAAACCTAGTTTTTCTAAATCATTTAAATTTAATAAAACATAAGTTTTTGTTGAAATGTTAGTAAACCCAACTTTTGGTAACCGACGAAAGATCGGTGTTTGTCCCCCTTCAAAACCAGGGCGAACTCCACCTCCAGTACGAGCATTTTGCCCCTTATGACCTTTCCCTGAAATTTTTCCAAGTCCTGATGAAGTTCCTCGTCCTAAACGTTTTTTACTGTGACGAGCCCCTTCGGTATATTGTAATTCGTTTAATTTCATCTTCCTTACCTCTTATCCTTGTAATTCTTCGGGGGTTTTACCACGTAATTTAGCAATTTGTTCAACTGTTCGTAAATTGCGTAAACCATCTAATGTTGCTCTAATCATATTAATTGGTGTATTTGATCCTAATGATTTTGTATAAACATCTGCTAAACCTGCTAGTTCAATTACTGCCCGCGCTGGTCCCCCGGCAATAACTCCGGTTCCTTTTCGCGCTGGTTTAATTAAAACCTTGCCGGCTCCAAAATGACCAATAATTTCATGGGGAACTGTTGTTCCAACTAAAGGCACTTTTACTAATTGTTTTTTTGCTTCTTTAATTGCTTTTTTAATTGCATCAGGAACTTCATTTGCTTTTCCAGTTCCAAACCCAACACGACCTTTTTTATCACCAATAACAACAACTGCCGCAAAACGGAAGTGACGTCCTCCTTTAGTAACTTTTGTCACACGACGAATTGCTACTACTTTTTCTTCAAACATATTATCCTCACCACGACGATCAAAGTTTCGTTCTGAACGTTGATGTGGTTGGCGAGGATTATTTCGTGAAAAATCGCCTTTTGGTGGTTGCCCTGATGTTGATGTCCCAGTATTTGGTGTTAAACCTGCTTTATTCTCTGCCATATTTTCTTATTGCTCCTTTTAAAATTTTAATCCTGCTTCACGCGCAGCTTCTGCAAATGCTTTTACTTTACCATGGTATAAATACCCACCACGATCAAATACTACCGTTGTAACTTTTTTATCAAGTGCTTTTTTTGCAATATCAGTTCCAACTTTTTTTGCTGCAACAATATTGCTTGTTGATTTTAAATCTGCCATTTTTAATGTTGAGACAGCAACAATTGTTGTTTGCTTAACATCATCAATTAATTGGGCATAGAAATGCCCATTTGACTTGAACACATTTAAACGGGGAATTGCAGAAATACCATTAATTTTTGCACGAACACGGAAATGTCTTTTTTTACGTTTTGCGCTTCGACTTTGACTTTGTGAATTTACCATTGTTGTTCTTCCTCTCTTCTGCTATTTACCAGCAGATTTCCCTTCTTTGCGAATAATATGTTCATATTTGTATTTAACACCTTTTCCTTTGTAAGGTTCAGGTTTACGATAATTTCTAATGTTAGCTGCTACTTCCCCAACTAATTGTTTTGAAATTCCTTCAACAACAATTTGTGTTGGCTTGGGAAGGGTAATGGTAATTCCTTGTGGAATTTTATATTCAATTGGATGTGAATATCCTAAGTTTAAGGTTAATTTATCACCTGCTAAAGCAGCACGATAACCAACCCCATTAATTTCTAATTCTTTTTTGAAACCTTTGCTAACACCTTCCAACATTCCTTGAATTAAAGAATTGATGGTTCCGTGTAGTTGCTTACTATGTTTCACGTCATTTGCTCTTTCTGTTGTCACAATGCCATCTTTTGCGTTAACTGTAATAACACTTGGAATTGCTTGTTCTAATTGCCCTTTTGTACTTTTGACAATAACATTGTTTGGTTGAATTGTTACTTCGACACCTGTTGGAATTTTTAACTCTCTATTACCAATTCGAGACATTTTTCTGTTTTCCTTTAAAGTTTGCTATCAAATATAAGCAATAACTTCCCCACCTAAGTGAGCATGTTTTGCTGCTTTGTCAGTCATAATTCCTTGGCTTGTTGAAATAATTGCAATTCCCATCCCATTTAAAACTTGAGGTACTTTTTCAACGGTTACATAAACTCTTAATCCTGGTTTTGAGATTCTTTTTAATCCTGAAATAACTTTTGTTTTTCCTTTGTATTTTAAAGTTAAACTTAATTCTTTTTTCACATCTCCTGATACTTTAAAATCTTCAACGTAACCTTCTTCTTTTAAAATCTCAGCAATTCTTACTTTCATTTTACTTGAAGGCATGTTCACACTTTTGTGTAAACGTTGGTTAGCGTTTCGAATTCTTGTTAACATATCAGCGATTGTATCAATCATCATAATTAATTAGTCTCTCTTTCTATCATGAAGCTTTTCTAACCCCAGGAATTTGTCCTTTGTATGCTAAAGTTCTAAAACATAAACGACATAAATTAAATTTACGTAACACAGCATGAGGTCGCCCACAGTTTCCACAACGAGTATAACCTCTTACCTTGAATTTTGGATGGCGTTGTTGTTTAACTTTTAATGATTTTTTGGCCATATTTCTTTCCTCCTATTTTTTAAATGGCATTCCCATTTTGACTAATAATGCATGAGCGTCGCTATTATTAGTTGCATTTGTGACAATTGTGATATCCATTCCGCGAATTTTTTTAACTTTATCATAGTCAATTTCGGGAAAAATAATTTGTTCTTTAATTCCTAGGGTGTAATTTCCACGCCCATCAAAAGCGTCTAAACTAACTCCACGGAAATCTCTTACTCGTGGTAAAGCAATATTAATTAGTTTATCTAAAAACTGATACATTTTTTTACCACGTAATGTAACTTTTGCTCCAATTGGCATTCCTTCACGTAATTTGAAGGCCGCAATTGAACCTTTTGCTTTGGTAACAACTGGATGTAACCCAGTAATTAACGCTAATTCATTTGTAATATCTTCGATTACTTTACTATTTTGTGCTGCATCGCCAGCTCCCATGTTAACAACAATTTTTTTAACAACAGGAACTTGCATAATTGACTGATAACCTTGCTCTTTGAATAACTCTTTAACAATTACATCTTTATATTTTTTTTCTAAATTAACATTCATTATTAATAATTATTCCTTTCTTTACGCTAAATGCGCTTTTGACTTACGAGCAATGCGGACTTTTTTACCACTATCAGCAACTTGATAACTGATTTTAGTAATTTCTTTTTTGTTCTTTGGATCAATTAATGCAACATTTGAAATATGAATTGAAGCAGAAACTTGTTGAATTCCTCCTTCTGTGTTATCTTGTGAAGGTTTAACATGTTTAATGTTGGTAATTCCTTCAATTACAACACGATTTTTTTCACGTAAAACACGGATGATTGGTCCTTCAGTCCCTTTGTGTTTTCCCGTTACAACTTTGACTAAGTCACCTTTTTTAAATTTAACTTTACTCATAACTTAGTCCCTCCTATAATACTTCTGGTGCTAATGATGCGATTTTTCCAAATCCAGCATCCTTAACTTCACGGGCAATTGGACCAAAAATACGTGTTCCCCGTAGTGTTTTATCGTCTTTAATTAAAACTACTGCATTTTCTGAAAATTGAATTTGTGTTCCATCGGTTCTTTTTAATCCGCGTTTTGTGCGAACAATAACTGCTTTAACAATTTGCCCTTTTTTAACAATTCCACCGGGAGTGGCCTTTTTAATGGTACATATAACAATATCCCCAATATTAGTAAACTTACGTCATGAACCACCTAAGTTTTTAATTACTAACACTTCTTTTGCTCCGGAGTTATCGGCAACTTTTAATCTTGATTCTTGTTGGATCATTTTCTTTTCCTCTTCTTAATTAACCAATTGCTTTTTCAATAACTTCAATTAAACGAAAGTGTTTAGTTTTTGATAAAGGTCGTGTTTCCATAATACTTACCTTATCACCAATATGTGCTTGTTCGAGTTCATCGTGTGCTAAATATTTTTTTGAATATCTAACACGTTTCTTATATAATGAGTGGTTTTTGTATGTTTCAACTAAAACAGTAATTGTTTTTTCACTTTTATCTGAAATAACGCGGCCTTGTAGCACTTTTCGACTATTTCTTTCCATTATTTTTTCCCTGTCCCTTTCTTAGTGGTTGTTTTATCATCGGCTTTTTTTGTTGTTTTTCCTACAGTTAAAATTTTATCACGGTTTTCTTTTCAATTTGTCCCATAAGTATACTCTGATGCTTTTGGGTCTTTTGCTTTTAAATCTAAATTGATTTTAACACCTGTGCCGCGACCTTTTGCAGTTCCGATTGAAATTGAACTTTTCATTGCGGCTAATTTTTCTTTAGCATTAAGTTCCACATCTTTTTTTGCAGTATTAGTTCCTGCTGCTTTTTTTGTTACTTTTGACACTTCAATTTCTGCTTTTGCCGAAGTAACTGATTTAACGGTTACTGTTGATTTATTACTTGTTGTTGGAGCAGCTGGTTTACTTGCTGCTTTTGCTGCTTCGTTCTTTTTAATTAAAGATTTTAAAGCAGCATCTTTTGCCCCTGCTGGTTTAGCAGATTCTTTCTTTGCCACAGGGGTTTTTGAAGCTGCTATTGGCGTTGCTTTCACCCTTGGTGCTGCTTTTGACGCCGCTTGGTCAGGTTCTTTCTTTGCCACAGGGGCTACTGATTTTTTGTCCGCTGGTTTTTTTACCACTGGCTCTGTTGTTTTTTCAGCAGCTGATTTACTTTCTTTCAATGGTGCTACTGATATTTTAGCCGGCGCTGGCTCAACTTTTTTTGTTGTCTCTGCTTTTGGCGCTGCTGATTTTTTGTCATCCGCTTGAGCAGATGTTTCAAGATTTACTGCTTCATCACTTATTTCCATCGCATCAGTTAATGGTAAATCCATTAAACTTGCCATGTTATCTTCTGAAGCTTCTTGTGCTGCCATTATTTCATCAATTTTAGCTTTGCGTTGTTTTGCAAATTCCTGTGATTCTTTTTCAATTTTAGCGTATGTTTCACTTAAATTAATTTTGACATTAATTGCCGTGTTTTCACCAGCTTTTTTACGAGAAGATAAGATTGTTAAAATGCGAGCAATTTGCTTTCTTAATTCAGGAATGCGATGTGGTTTTTCCAAGTTTCCCATAGCTGATTGAAATCTTAAAGCAAATAATTCAGCGCGTGATTCTTCTTCCATTTTTTTTAACTCTTCAACTGATTTTTTGTTTAAATCATTCATCTTACTCTTCTCCTTTTTTTATAATCTTACATCTCACCGGTAATTTATGCATTGCTAAACGTAACGCTTCACGGGCTGTTTCTTCTGAAACTCCTGCCACTTCAAACATAACAGTTCCCGTTTTAACTACTGCTACTCATTCTTCTGGTGAACCTTTTCCTGATCCCATCCGTACTTCTAATGGTTTTTTGGTTTTTGCCATATGGGGAAAAATTCTAATTCAAACCTTTCCTCAACGTTTCATATAACGAGTCATGGCAATCCGTGCTGCTTCGATTTGACGGTTTGTAATTCATACTCCGTCTAGTGATTGTAATCCAAATTCTCCAAAATCAACCTTAGTATTCCCTTTTGCTTTTCCTTCGTATTTAATCCGATGTGGACGACGATATTTCGTTCTTTTTGGTACTAACATTATTTTGCCTCCTTAGGAGCAGAATGTGATCTTGGTGGATACTCACGACGATTATTATTTGAACGATCAAAATCTCTTCGTTCAAATTTTGGTTTTTCATCACTAGTTGTGACTAAATCTTTACTTAAAATTTCACCTTTACAAATTCAAACCTTAACACCAATTTGACCATAAGTTGTCAAAGCTTCAACCAAAGCATAATCAATATCACTACGCAAAGTAGCTAATGGCACTGTTCCTTCGGTATATCCTTCGGTACGAGCCATATCAACGCCACCTAAACGTCCTGCGACAGAAGTTTTAATCCCTTGAGCACCAGCTTTCATTGCTTTTTTAATTGCTAACTTTTGCACAGTTCTAAATGATGCACGATTAACAATTTGTTCCGCAATTGTATTTGCGACTAATTGTGCATCAGTATCAGGGTTTTTAATTTCAACAACATTAATTTTTACTTCCATTTTACGATCACCAATTGTAACTCTTACTAGTTTTACTAATTCTGCGATGTTTTTTCCTTCTTGCCCTAAGACAACACCAACACGAGCAGTTCTAATAAAGATAACAATTTCTTTTTTTGTTCGCTCAATTTCAATTTTAGAAACACTAGCTCCTTTTAATTTTTTCATTAGAGCTTTTCTAATTTTGATATCTTGATGCAATCAATTCACATAATCTTGCTTTTCAGCATATCATCTTGAATCTCATGTTTTAATAACTCCAACACGTAATCCAGTTGGACTAACTTTTTGACCCATATCTTGTTATCTTCCTTTCTTATTGCTGTCCATCACTAACAGTAACTGTGATGTGACTTGTTCTCTTTAAAATTTCATATGCTCGTCCGTGGGCACGAGGACGGAATCGTTTTAATGTTGGCCCTTCGTTAACGAAGATTTCTTTAATAAATAAGCGATCAGCATCCAACCCATTATTGTTAACAGCATTTGCTACTGCTGACTTTACTAATTTTTGAACTGGTACTGATGATTTTTTGTTTGTGTTGTTAAGAATAACTATTGCGTCTCCCACTTTTTTGTTACGAATTAAATCGGCAACCAATCTAACTTTTCGTGGCGATATTCGAATACTTCTTAAGTTTGCTCTTACATCCATTTATATAATACTCACTTTCTGAATTTAATTATTTTTTCTTTTTCTTATCATCGCCATGGCCACCAAATTTTCTCGTTGGTGAGAATTCTCCTAATTTATGACCAACCATATCTTCAGTAACATAAACGGGAATATGTTCTTTCCCGTTATGTACGGCAAATGTATGACCAACAAATTCAGGGAAAATAACGCTTCTTCTTGATCAAGTCTTAACAACTTCTTTTTTATTTATTGCATTTAATGCTTCAACTTTTTTTTGCAAATGTTTATCAACAAATGGTCCTTTTTTTAAACTTCGTGACATTGTTGTACCTCCTTTTAAATAATCTCTCTAATTTTAATCTTTACTTTCAACTACTGTTAGTCATATTTGACTCTAATTAGCAAGATTATTTAGTACGTCTTCTAACAATTAGTTTAGTTGAAGCTTTTTTCTTATTACGAGTTTTTACTCCTAATGCTTTTTTACCTCATGGTGTCATTGGTGCTTTACGCCCAACAGGAGCTTTTCCTTCTCCTCCTCCATGTGGGTGATCATTCGGGTTCATAACTGATCCACGAACAGTTGGGCGAATTCCGCGTCAACGGTTACGTCCTGCTTTTCCTCAATTTACTAAGCCATAGTCTTCATTTCCAACTTCTCCGATAGTTGCTCGACATTCAGCTAAAACCTTGCGAACTTCACCAGAAGTTAGTCGAATTGTAACATATTTACCATCTTCATCTTTCCCTAGTAATTGAACTGATGAACCCGCTGCACGCGCTAATTGTCCACCTTTGCCAAGACGTAATTCTAAATTATGAAGTACTGTCCCTTCTGGAATGTTTTTTAATTGCATGCAGTTTCCAACTTTAATATCAGTTTTCTCACCACTAATAATTTGCATTCCAACTTTAATTGTTTTTGGTGCTAAGATGTATCTTTTTTCACCGTCAACATAATTAACTAAACAAATAAAGGCATTACGATTTGGATCATATTCAATTGTGACAATTTTGCCAACAATATCATCTTTATTTCGCTTAAAGTCAATAATTCGATATTTAACTTTATGACCGCCACCTTTATGTCTTGTGGTAATAACCCCTTGGTTATTACGACCAGCATGTCTTTTCCGAGTCTCAATTAATGATTTTTCCGGACGATCAGTTGTTAGTACGGAATAATCTAATGTTGTCATATTACGACGACTCGGTGTAACTGGTTTAAAACTCTTAATTGGCATTTTTATTTATCCTCCTATTTCGCCAATAAACAGTCCCAGATAGTGTCTCCTGGAATTATTTATCTTCTCCTAATAAATCTAATTTTTCTCCTGGTTTTAATTTAATGATTGCACGTTTTGTATAAGTTGTTTCTCCAACAAATTTTCCCATTTTCTTTTCTTTTGGGTCATAATTAATAACATTAACTTTTTCAACCTTTACTTCAAAGATTTTCTCAAAAGCTTTTTTAATTTGAACTTTGTTAGCAGTACGTGCTACTTCAAAAGTGTAAACACCATCAGCCATATTACGATATGTTTTTTCTGATAAAATTGGTTTTTTAATGACATTTGTAATATGCATTATGCGTACACCTCCTCAATTGCTTTTACTGCTTGTTCTGTTATTAATAACTTGTCAGCATTTAGCAAGTCATAAACGTTAATTCCAGCAGATGTAATTATATTTATTTTTTTAATATTACGTGATGATTTAAAATTAACTTCATCACCTTCTGTTGTAATGATTAGTAATTTTTCATCATTAACTTTTAAATTATTTAAAACCTCAACCATTGCTTTTGTTGAAGGTTGTTCAATTCCAAATTGATCAATTACCACTAAATTTTTATCTTGTGTTTTTAATGATAACGCCGATTTAATTGCTAATTTTCTTACTTTTTTATTAACATGTTTCAAGTAATTTTTTTCTGGAGTTGGACCAAATACAATCCCTCCTCCTTTTCATTGTGGTGCTCTAATTGACCCTTGGCGAGCACGACCAGTACCTTTTTGTCTTCAAGGTTTTCTTCCCCCACCAGATACTTCAGTTCTTGTTTTAGTTTTGTGTGTGCCTTGACGCATTGAAGCTTGTTGCGCGACAACAGCATCAAACATTGCTTGTTGATGTGACTCAATCCCTCAGATTGTCTTATTTACACTAATTTCTTTAATGCTACTTCCCTTCGCATCAAGTACTTGTAATTTCATTCTAAAATTCCTTTCTACAAAACTATTCTGCAACCGATGCTGGTGCATCAGTTGCTGGTGCTGCTTCAACAGGTGCTTCAACAACTATGTCAACTGGTTTTTCTGTTTTAATTTCGGATTCTGGTGTTTTTGGGTCAACAGTTCTTTTAATTAGCTCTGTTGGTGTTTTTGGTGTTAAACCTTTGATTGTTTCTTTAATAACTACAAACTGTTTGTTTGGTCCCGGAATTGAACCTTTTACTAATAAGGCGTTTTTTACCGTATCAATTGCAACTACTTCTAAATTTTGAATTGTTACTTTTTCAGTTCCCATATGTCCTGGCATTTTTTTCGATTTTAAAATGCGGTTTGGAGCAATTGGTCCCATTGACCCAACTCCACGGTGGTATCCTGACCCATGGCCCATTGGTCCACGCGAATAGTTGTGTCGTTTGATTGAACCTGTAAATCCTTTTCCTTTTGAAGTTCCGGTTACATCAACGAATTCCCCAGCAGTAAAGATATCAGCTTTAATAATATCGCCAGAATTATAGCCATCCATGTTTCTGATTTCTTTAACGAAGCGCTTAGGTGTTGTATTCGCTTTTTTAAATTGTCCTTGGTCTGGTTTTGAAACCAAGTTAATTCTTTTATCTTCGACAGCTATTTGAAGTGCTTGATAACCATTTTTTTCTTTAGTTAATACTTGTAAAACAACATTAGATTGTACTTCAACTACTGTAACTGGTATTAATCTACCATCGGTAGCAAAAACTTGTGTCATACCAATTTTGCGTCCTAAGATTCCTTTCATTTCTTTCCTCCTTGAAAATACGTCATGTATATCTTGCTGATAAATTAAATTTAAGAATGATTATTTATTTCATTTCAATTTCAACACCACTTGGTAATTGAACACGTTTTAAAGTATCAATTACTTTTGGACCATCAGGATTAATGATGTCAATAATTCTTTTATGTGTTCTCATTTCAAATTGTTCTCTCGAATTTTTGTATTTATGAGTTGCACGTAAAATAGTAATAATTTCACGATCAGTTGGTAAAGGAATTGGTCCTTTAACTTTTACTCCTGCGGCTTGGGCTGCTTCAATGATTTTTTGAATTGATTGATCAACCACACGGTGATCATAACCTTTTAATTTTATTCTCATTTTAGTTTGAGCCATTACTTTTCCTCCTAATTTATTTATATTTTTTGTGTAAACATTGACAACTCCTATCAGTGTATCAAAGATAGACCAAAAAAGATGTTTCCACAGAATATACATGCTAATTTATTTTATTGGATAACAATCAATAATGCAAGTATTTTTTTGAAAAAAATAATAAAAATTAATATCTAAAAAGCAGTTAAATTAATGGTCCTTATTGTGCTCATAATACCCAATAACAGAAAAATATTATCTTACCTTTTATTCTTTTTTTAATCTCGTTATAATTATTATTATATAAAAGTAACAAAAGGTGAGGAGAAAAATGGCAAACAAAAAAGATGATAAAACCATCATATGAAAAAAATCAACAAATGTTAAGCATGATTTACGTTATGAAAAAATCCAGGAATTTAAAGCCCAAATAGTTAAAATTGAGTTTGATAATTTAGCACGTAAAACATCACGAGCCCATGAAGTATACCGCAAGACAACTAAAAAACCACAACTTGATAAGAAAAAAATAATTGATAAAAATAATCCAATGTATAAAATCTTATTAAATGCCAAAAAAATAATAACCAAGTAAGAAAACAAGCTTTTAAAACTGATGACCCTAATTATATTGATGTTAATAATATGACTGTTGCCGACCGTGTTAAAGTTGTTAAACTAGCCCCCCCCCCAAAAAAAAAAAAAAAAGTCCGTATTATCGTCAATTATTATTAGAAAAAAAACAACTGGTCTTTCTGAATTAGCACGAAAACGAAAAATTGAAATGATGAGACAAGGAACACAACCGAAAAAAAGAGTCAAAAAATAAAAAAATATAAAAAGGAGAACTTTTTATACTGCTAATTTATTTATGATAAACTTCATTATTAATAATTTTAAAACCACGATAAATTTGTTCTAATAGAATTAAACGGCATAATTGGTGCGGTAATGTTATTGCACCAAAACTTAATTGAAAAGTAACCTGTGTTTGGATTACCGAATTAAAACCATGACTACCACCAATAATAAACATTAACTTTGCTTTTTTAAAATCTTTGACATCTGCTATTAAAGCAGCAATTTTTTCACTTGTTAATTGTTGGCCATTCAAAACTAATAATACTTTGTAATAATCCGAATAATCTAAAACTTTTTTATGACTAATGCTGTTTGTTCATTAATTGCCACTTGTTCATTTTTATTAATAATTTCTTTAATCTCAATGACTTTTATTTTAGCATAATGTTTGATGCGTTCCAGAAACATTGCACATCCAGTTACCAAAAAAGTTTTATCTAATGAACCAACTGTTAAAATTTTAATATCCATTAATTGTATTGATCTGTCATTGAATCAACATTAATTCTTCATTTTAAATCAGGAAAGGCATAATCTGGTGATAATGTCGAAAATTGACCTTCTTTATCAACTTTCTTATCTTCATCAGCTGTTAAAATCCCATCCTTATCACCCTTTTTAACATATCCTAAGGCAATACTAATATTTGGATCGATATTAAGACCTGGAATCTTAAAATTATAGTCATGATAATCATCATTTTTTAATGTACTAAAATCATAAAAACCATAACTAAGGAAAAACCATTGATGTGCATATGTTGGTTTGTCCGTACTACTATTTGGATTTTTATAAACCAAGTAATTAGCATAAGCAACTAATTTATCAATTGTCGCTGAAAAAGTAAAGCGTTTATGCTCACCCTGAAATTCAAAGCGAATTGTTACATTTGGAATTGTTATTGCAATATAACGAGCTGATTGATACCCACGGTTTTCATTAATTTGGTCAAACCCTTTACTATAATTATTATTTGAATCATTTAATCAGTCTAAAATTGTCGCAACTGGAGATAAAGTTTTTAATGATGGCGGTGTGTATGGCCCCTTCTTAGTACCTCAAGTATGATCTTTCACTCAATCCTTATTTGATGTTTTTTCTGCATTACCAGTCATTGTCATCAAATTTTGATTAGTATGATCTAAAACAGCTGGATTTTCATCTGCAACTACACCTACTTGCTCAAAATATGAATCATAACTAGTTGAATAGTTGGCAAAGAATTCTTTTCATAATGTTTTTTGGTCAATCTTTTTTGTATTATCAAACGGATCAGAACCATCAGTCTTTGCATTTGTAATAATATTATCTTTTTGTCCTTGCAATCCTGCCGCAATTTGTTCAGGTGTTCAGTTTGCTCCTTTTCCCGTTGTCTTACTATTGTCTTTTGTTAAATTTATTCCCGTTAAAAATGGAACAATGACATTACTAATTAATCCCATTCTTCCCCCTTGTAAACCATATTCATAAGGAGCTCCTGTTTCATCTTTCCCGGCTTCAGCGGCATTATCAATTCCATTAACTGACTTTCCAGTTACTGTTGGCGCATGACTGAATTTTTGATTCCCATTATATACAAAAACAGGCACCGGATTTCCTTGCGGTGTTGTATTACAAGCAACAAGTGAAGTTGTTGATGTTGTGATTAAAGTTGATGCTGTAAAAAGTGATAATAATTTACGCATTTTAGACCTCTTTTCCTAAGCGTTTATTTAATATAATTGCATCTGCTACTATCTAAAATGTTAACCTAAATTTTAGAATTTTGCAAACCATAATCAGCAAATGAACCATGTTTTTTTACAAATAATAATTCAACACTACCTGTTGGCCCATTTCGATGTTTTGATAAAATTAATTGTGCTTTTTCTGTTTCCAATGGAACATCTAAATTATTTGGATCATGTGTTGCATAGTAGTCTTCTCGAAATAAAAACATAATAATATCAGCATCTTGTTCAATTGCCCCCGAGTCACGTAAATCTGACATAATTGGCCGTTTATCTTCTCGTTTTTCAACTGATCGTGATAACTGTGATAAACAAATAATTGGTATTTCTAATTCTCGTGCTAAAGCTTTTAATTGTCGTGAAATAGTTGAAACTTCTTGCTGACGTGAATCACCAAAATGTGTTCCTGTACTTAATAATTGTAAATAATCAATGACAACTAATCCAACTTCATTTTCACGACATAGTTTTCGAAGTTTTGATTGTAATTCAATAACTTTTAATCCTGGCGTATCATCAATAAACAATTTAGTTTGTTTTAAAAAATCAGCAGCTTTGGTAATGTTTTCTCAATCACGCGTTTGTAAACCTTTTCCGGTACGAACTTTTGCTGAATCTACGGTCGAATAACTCCCAATCATCCGTTGGATTAATTGTTCTACTGGCATTTCAACTGAAAAAATCGCCACAGCTTTTTTTGATTGTGCAGCAGATTTAACAGCAAAGTTTAAAGCTAATGCTGTTTTCCCCATTGATGGTCGCGCTGCTAAAATAATAAAATCTCCTTTTTGAAAACCTGATGTCATTCGATCTAAATCACGAAAACCACTTGGACTACCTGTTAACATCTCACCAGAATTCTCTAACAATTCAATTTTTTGTAAAACTTTATCAACTTCATCAAATGATGTTTTAAATAAGTTTCCTTTACGTTCTTTTTTAACATCTAAAATTTCTTTTTCAGCTTTGCTAACAACTTCATCAATTGGTTGATGAGTTTCAATTTCACGATGAATATTTTCAAGAACTGCTTTTAAACGACGTGATGTTGTATTTTTAATAATAATATCTAGATACTCTGTTAGATTTGCATCAGTCGTATATGATTGAAATAAATCTGTTAAGAACTCAATTCCCCCAATTTTATTTAACATATTATTTTTTAACATATAATTACTTAAAGTAGTAATATTAATAGCTACTTTAGCCAAGAATTGTTCTTGCAAGGCTTTAAAGATAACTTTATAATTCATTACTGTAAAATCTTCTTCTGTTAAAATTGAAAAAACTTCTTCTGCTGCAGCAATTGAATGAGAAATAATTGCTAAAACATTTTTTTCAGCATCATTAATAACATTAATCTTATTTAACTCTTTTTTGCTTAAGTTATCCATTACCTAACTCTCCTTTTTATCGACCATTACTTTCAAAGTTGCAATTAAATTAGGGGCTAATTTAATTTTTAAATAGTGCAGCCCAAAACTTGTTAAATTATTATTATCAAGAAATTTCTTTTTATCAATCTTTAAATTAAATTCTTTTGCTAAACGATCTTCAATTTGAGTTAACGAGATTGAACCAAAAGTTTTATTATCATGAACTTTTAATTTAAAATTTAATGTCAATTGTTCTAAAGTCGCTTTTAGTGCTTCTAACGTTGCTTTAGTTGCTGCTGCTTGAACCTTTTGTTCGGACAAAACAACATTTAACTTTGCTAAATTAGTTGGGGTTGTTGGAATAGCAAATCCTTCTTTAATTAAATAATTTTTGGCATAACCATCCGAAACTTCAATAACATCATTAATCTTACCTTTTCCCTTAACATCTTTAATTAAAATCACTTTCATCATAATCACCTATTATCAATTATATAGGAAAACTATCTTAAAAAAAGACTTCTTTTATCATTTTAAAAAAAACAATAAAAAACAAATTGTACAATTCGTTTTTAGCCAATATCTAATAAGTATAAACATAAAACGGCTTTTTTAAAAACCTTGTCTAACCGTTTTTCTGCATCAGGATCTTCTTGGTATGTTAATGAATTACGATATTTTGTATGTTGTAAAAAACTAAAAATATCATATTCTAACTTAGGATTAAATTCTTTAATATCTACTCGTTTTTCTTCTAACAATGGTAGTAATTTATTTAACACCGTTAACTTTGCACTGATATCACCATTATTAGCAAAATACTCCGTAAAGATTGCTTCCTTATTAATTTTTTCTTCTTCATCATTATCATTATCAAATGATCGCTTTGATGTAAATTCTGGTTTTCGTCTTAATTTTCTATTACCACCAAAATGATTTTCCTTTACACCAAAACGTTTGACCTTATAACCATTACTAATAGTATCAACAACATCAATTCCAAATCAATCTAATAATTCATGAATTTTAGTTGAGTAACTGCCAAAGGCAATTGACTTATAATTATTTAAAGCAATAATATTTGGACCATCTGTTTCTGTTGATAAATTAACAACATTTAAAGTATATTCACAAAACTTTAACAATTCTGAATCTTCAACAAAAAAAGTATCAATTTGATTATAAATTACATCATAATTTTTTTGTTCTTTTTTCTGGTCTAATTTCTTATTTAAATCTAATTCCAAGTCATTGATTAAATCAATACTATAACTTTCTTTTATAACCCCTAATTCTCGTAGGGTACTATTTAGTTCTAAATTAATATTAAAAAAAATAATTGCCTTATCAACATTCATACCAAATAATTTAGTTGATGAATTATCTAACGACGATTTAATAAATTGATCATTAACCATCACTGACCAATCAGATAAAATTTCTTTAAAATTTGTTAAAAAATATGCATATCTTTCATTTTCATTTTTATCAAAAATTGACATACTTCACCCCTGATTATATTTTTTGTTTCTATATTAAATGTATTATACCAAAAAAACAGGATTAATTAAAGTACTCCCTCTTAAAACTTTTATAACCCCTTAATTAAAATTTATCTACTTGTTAACACTCACGCTTGACCATTTATCTAAATTAATCTTTATTATCTGTCTTTTAATAAAATAACTTTTTCTAAAAAATTAAAAAAACATATCAATGGGAATTTGATATGTTTTATTTATTGTTTCTTATTTAAATTAAATATACTTGAAATGGTGGACCCGAACGGGATCGAACCGTCGACCCCCTGCGTGCAAGGCAGGTGCTCTCCCAGCTGAGCTACGGGCCCAAAATTAGATAAAAAATGGTCGGGCTAAATGGACTTGAACCATCGACCTCACCCTTATCAGGGGTGCGCTCTAACCAACTGAGCTATAGCCCGAAAACCTAAATTATTATAACATTAATTTTGTTTAAAAAACAACTATAAAACCAAAATATTTTAAAAAATAATGGAATAATTTTAATTGCCCTTATCCAATTTAAAATTTTAATATATTACTAAAATTTAAAAAAATAAAAAAGTAATTCAGACTATATAGTTTCACTTAAAAAGTTAAAAATTAAATGCTAAAATATTTTTAATATCAACTATGAAAAATGAAAGGAGACAACAAATGAAAAAAATTTTTAACTTATTAATTATTACAACTATAACCTTTGGAGCTATTCCAAATCTAATAGCTAATAATTCATATGATATTCAAAATCAAACTGTCTTACCAGCAAACACAGAATGAGAAATAATAGAATATCAAGAACGTTTAGAGTTAGAAAATCGTAGTATTGACGATTTAGAAATGACACAACGTACACAAATTTGTTTAAAAGAATCAGGAATTTATACAATACATGATTTTTTGTCAAAAACAGAAGATGAAATTAAAAAACATTAAGAATTTAACAAGAAAATCATTAGCCGAGATTAGACAAAAAATGAACGAATTAGATTGACATTTCAAAGTAACTAATAAAAAGCAAAAAAAACTAAATTGCTATCAATTAGCAAATAATTTTTTAATTAAATTCTAAATTAAAATTAGGTTTAAAAATAAACAACACTGAATAAATTATCGCAAATAATTTATTCATTTTTTTTGCAGAAAGACTAAATAAAATTAGGAATAGACAACACAAATTCTAAACATATAAAAATGTCTCTCCTAACTTTATATATTAATAACAACCTGAAAAGGTTCTTATTAATATATTTTTAGTTAAAAGAAACATTACAAAAGTAATTTAAATTACTTTCTATTTTACAATCGGATTTAAATCTTCAATATCATTAACATTCGCGCGATTTGATTTTTTACGAGTTTGTTTTTCTAACTTTGCTTGTAATTTTGCCGCTTTTAATTCTTCTTTTGCTAAACGTTTTGTTTCTTTCTTTGACATTTCTGGATTATGATTAAAATCATCATCATTAATAAAACTAAAGAAATCATCATCGCTTAAATCAATTGGTTTTACTGCTGCCTGAGATTGTTGTGTTTCATCTTGGTTAATATAAACCGGGTTGGTCACAAAAGCCTGTTCGTAATATTCTGGATTTCCTATACCAGTTTGATTTTGATTTGGTTGTTGTTCTGTGGGTGCACCTTGTTCTGCAAATGTTTGTTGTGTTGGTACAGTGCCCCCAAGTAACTCAGTTCCTTGTTGTTCTAAAGGTGGTTCATTTGTAACAATCGTCGGTGCAGGATTATATTGTTGCTGTGCAGTAACAGGTGTTATTGGTTCTCCTTGTGCTGTTTGTCCTAATTCAGTTTTAGTTTCATTAAGATTTGAGACAACCGTTCCGGTTTTTAACTCATTATTTTCGGCACTAAATCCACGATTACTTTGTTGATGATCATCATCACCATCGCGTTTTCTTAAATCATTATCCCTTCTACTGCCCTGATACTTTTTTTCCGTAGAATCTTTTCTATGATAATCTTCGTATCAATGCTCATTATATCCGCCATGGCCACAAGTGCATCCTCCACCACAACTATTTTGTGTTCAGTTGTTTGGATACATGCCATGATACATTCCTGGGTGCATTCCCATCGGTGGCATTGGTGGCATCATTGGATAATATGGATATGGTGCTGGCGCTGGTTGTTGAATAAAAAAAACTTGTGGCGAAGCACCACTAGCCGCAGGATACGGTGTAACAACTTGTTGTGGCGGTGTTGAATATTGTGGAACTGTTGATATTGATGGTGATAACGTTAGTGTACTAATAAACACTTCGGCATCACGACGACTTCTAAATAATGCTATTTCACTATTGGTATCATGTGACTTTACTAAATATCCTTCTTCATTTGGTAAGATATAAAAGCCATTATTCATTACTACACCTCATTTACCCTATCTTCTGCCCATACTCTATTACATACATTATAGCATAAAAAAAGGAAATAATATATAGTATCATATTTATTTTTTGATTAATAGATTATTGCTTTAAAAAATAAAAAAAGATAAAACCTATCTTTCTCTAATATTTAATCTTTTTTAGACATAAACCATATGGTTTTGCACAATATTTTGTTGTTTGACCAACTGGGGGATAATTTAAATTTTTTGTTAATTGTTCTAAACTAATTTTACCCCAATAACATGCTAAAATATTTTGTGTTAACATCCGAATTTGATAACGAATAAAACCTTTTGCAATAAAATGAATCTCAATTTTTTTTGCTTTGTTTCGTTTAACATAAATTTTTTTAATTATACGACGCGTAGTAATTTCTTCGCCTTTTTTTACTCCTGAAAAATAAGCAAAGTCATGCTCACCAACAAACACCTGACTAATTTGATGTAATTTTTTAATATTCAATAATTCATCAACTTTTAATTCATAGCGATGATTAATGAGATCATAGGCATGATCATTAATCGTATAAACATATTCTTTTAGTTTTGTTGTACGAACACTAAAATTATCAACAACGACTCGATAACCTTTAATATTAATATTAATTGGTAAACTTTTACTAATTGTTTTAATAAAAAATGCTATGTTTCGTGGTTGAAAAGGAATCTTAACTAGAACTTTTTGATCACAAGCATGAACACCAGCATCAGTCTTACTAGCTCCTAATGTTCAAATTGGTTGCTGACAAATGCCAAAAAATGCTCATTCCAATTCCCCTTGAATTGTTCTTGCATTTTTTTGTTTAACTCAACCACTATAATCATAACCATCATATTCAAGGGTTAATAATAACGATAACATTATCATCCTAAAACAAAATCATCAATATGGGGAATGCGAATTTGTAAGAATCCAGTTGGGATTTTTCCAAATGTTCAGCCATTTGTTCCTCAGTATCAAACCTCATAAAAAGTTTGATACTGACCCATTGTCACTGATTGCGCAATAATAATACTTGCAACCCCAACACCAAAAATAAATAATAAAATATCTGGAAAATGAACAAGATAATGACGATAACGTGTTCGTTTAGCATGAGGATCATAACCACGAGCATCCATTGCATAAGCTAAATCTTCTGCCTTTTGGAAAGCTGATACTAATAACGGAATAATCAAAGCTGTTGTTGATTTAATTTTATCTTTAAAGTGACCATTACGAAAATCAACCCCTCGCGAAGCTTGGGCCTTCATAATTCGACCAGCCTCTTCAATTAGTGTTGGAATCATTCGTAATGCAATCGAAATAATTGTTGATAAAATATGAACCGGGAAACGAACTAATTTTAAAGGACTTAATAAATCCTCTAATGCTAATGTTAAATCCAATGGTTGGGTTGTTGCTGTTAAAATTGTTGTAATCATAATCATTAAATAAATCCGACAAGCCATATATAACGCATTAAAAACGGCTTTTTCCGAAAAAGCAAATCAGCTCTTTCCATCTGGTGCAAAAGGACCAGTTGCTGTCGCTTTTCCACCTCAGTGTCAACCAATATAACCATCGGTTACTAAAAAACAGTTAATTAATAATAAAACGACAAACATAAATAAAATTGGTTTTAATAATGATACTAACAACCGTGGTGGTAATTTTGCTAAAAAAAACAACGTAAAAATGGTTAATCCTAGAATGGCATAGCCAGTAAAACCAGTTGAAAAAAAGATTGATATCATTAATGATAACAACATAAATAGTTTTACCCGTGGGTCCATTCGATGAACAACGGAATTATAGGCAATATAACGTCCAAATGATAAGCGCATCTTTTTATCCCTTTCCTTTTTGACCTTTACGTTGAATAATTTCTTTTGCTAATTCATCAATGTTCCGGATGTCAGCATCTGATAAATCAAATCCTTTTTCTTTTAATTGATAAATTAAATTATAAATCTTTGGTGGTTCAATTAAAAGTGTTTGTAATAACTCTTTGTTTTTAAAAATTTCAAAAGGTGTTCCAATTTTAACAATTTTCCCATCTTTTAAAGCAACAACTTCATCAGCAATTTCTAACACATGATCCATATTATGAGTAACTAAAATAATTCGTTTATTTTGTTCTTGATTAATCCGGGAAAATAATTTAATAAAGTCTTCTTCTCCTTCAGGGTCTAATCCCGCTGTGGGTTCATCTAAAATTAACGTATTTCCTTCCATTGCTAAAATTCCAGCGATCGCAACTCTTCGTTTTTGTCCTCCTGACAAGTCAAACGGTGAACGTTCTAGATAATTTAATGGTAAACCAACCATTGTTAAATATTTCTTAGCATTTTCCCGAGCAACGTCTTTACTCTCCCCCAAATGAACTGGACCAAACATAATGTCTTTTTCAATTGTTTCTTCAAATAACTGATATTCGGGAAACTGGAATACTAAACCAATTGATTTTCGTAATTGTTTAATATTTCTGATCCGTTTTTGCTTTGCCTTGATAATAAAACCATTTGCATCAACAACTCCGGTTGTTGGAATTAATAAACCATTAATGTGCTGAATTAAAGTTGATTTTCCACTTCCAGTTGAACCAATAACAGCAGTAATTTTCCCGGGTTTAATAACTAAATTAATATCTTGCAATGATTTATATTCATATGGTGTTTTTGGTGCATAAACATAAGAGACATCGGTAAATGTAATGTCAATGTTTTGTAAGGCCTCAATTTTAGTTTTCTTTTTTACTTTTGACATATTTCATCCACCAACTCTCTAAGATCTAGCGTATTTTTAACATTTAATCCATTTAAACGTAAACTATCAATTACTCGCGAAACAAAGGGCACATCTAAATGAATTGATTTTAGGAATTCTTCATCATACAAAATTTCATGTGGTTTTCCACATTTAACCATTTGCCCCTTATTCATTACAATAACTTTATCAGCATTTAAGATTTCGTCCATATCATGGGTGATTGAAATAATTGTTTTTTCACGTGATTCTTTTAAATCAACCATAATTTGTTTAATTTCTTTCCGTCCTTTTGGATCTAACATACTTGTTGCTTCGTCAAAAATAATGATATCAGGTTCTAATGCTAACGCCGAAGCAATCGCAACACGCTGTTTTTGTCCCCCCGATAACATTAATGGTTCATGGTCAAGAAAATTAGTCATTCCTACTTTTGCAGCAGCTTTGTCAATAATTGCTTGCATATCTTTTTGTGGTATTTGGCGATTCTCTAATCCAAAAGCAATATCATCGCGCACAGTTGACCCAATAAATTGGTTATCTGGATTTTGAAAAACAATTCCTAAGAATTTACGGATTCCAGTCAGCGTTGATGAATGAACTTCATTGCCAAAAACTTCAATTTTTCCTTTTTGGGGACGTAAAACACCAATAATAATTTTACTAATTGTTGATTTTCCACTCCCGTTATGGCCAATAATCGTCACATATTCACCATGTTTGATTTCAAAACTCACTCCATCAACGGCATTAGGATGATTTTCACGGTAGCGAAATTCAACATCAGTTAATTTTAATGAAATATCATTTAGTTTCTCTAATTTTGAATTTGTTTTCTTTGCTTTTTTTGCCATTTTTTCTCATCCTCAATGTTAATTACATAATAGTTTAATTATATCTTAATATTTTTAAATATTAATTGAAATTTTATCTTTCCAATTTCATATTTAATTATATATAAATATTATAAATAAAAAACAAAAAATTTATTTTTCACAATAGCAACTAC
This sequence comes from Spiroplasma endosymbiont of Glossina fuscipes fuscipes, assembly GCF_049669535.1. Lineage (NCBI taxonomy): Bacteria > Bacillati > Mycoplasmatota > Mollicutes > Entomoplasmatales > Spiroplasmataceae > Spiroplasma > Spiroplasma endosymbiont of Glossina fuscipes fuscipes. The sequence continues at coordinate 309,900 of NZ_CP187162.1, read as the reverse complement.
CACTGCCCGTTATTATTAAAATCATTATCATCTAAGTCAATATTTTGAATATAAACATCGCGTGGTTTCGCACCATTTTGTGGTCCAATAATCCCATTGTCTTCTAAGGCATCAATTAACCGGCTTGCACGATTATAACCAATTGAAAATTTCCGTTGAATTAACGATGTCGATGCTTTTTGATTTAAGATTACAAAACGTTTAATTTCATTATACATTGGATCAATGTCTTCCCCTTCATTTCCACCACCAACTTCATTAGAATTTTCGATATTTAAGAATTCCTCATCAAAATCAGGTTCTTGTTGAGCGTGACAAAAATCAACTAATCGTTGAATTTCATCATCAGAAATAAAGGCTCCTTGTGCTCGCGTTGGAATATTCTGCCCAGCCGGAGCATATAACATATCACCATAACCAATTAATTTTTCAGCGCCACCTTGATCCAAAATTGTTCGCGAATCAATTGCAGAAGCAACAGAAAAAGAAATTCGTGATGGAATGTTTGTTTTAATGACCCCAGTAATAACATCCGTTGAAGGACGTTGCGTTGCAATCACCATATGAATGCCTGCTGCTCGGGCTAATTGAGTAATTCGCATAATTGAGTCTTCAATATCTTTTCCAGCTGTCATCATTAAATCTGCTAACTCATCAATCACCACAACAATGTATGGTAAACGTTCTTTTGGAGAAACTTTATTATTAAATGTTTCAATATTTCTAACCCCACGTTCTGACAACATACTATAACGGCGTTCCATTTCTGCAATAACTTTTTTCAAAGCTGCATTTGCAAATTTTGTATCAGAAATAACTGGTGCTAATAAATGTGGTAAGTTATTATATACGGCCAATTCCACCTGTTTTGGATCAATTAATAATAATTTAACTTCTGATGGTTTTGTTCGTAATAATAATGATGATAAAATCGTATTAATACATACTGATTTTCCACTTCCTGTTGACCCCGCAACTAATAAATGCGGCATTTTATCTAATTCCACAAAAATAATTTCACCATTAACACTACGACCAATTCCCACTAAAAGCTTCTTATTTTGTTTTTCTAATGGCACTCGTTCCATAATTTCACGTAATGTTACTTTGTTACTAATTTCATTTGCAATTTCAATTCCAACTGCTGACTTACCTTGAATTGGTGCTTCAATTCGAACATTTTGGGTCGCTAAAGCATATTTTAAATCATTTTCTAAATTCATAATTTTATTAACTTTAATACCTGGTTGCATCTGAACTTCAAACTTAGTAATTGTTGGACCAATGTTAACTCCTTGGACACTAGCAGCAATATTAAACTGATGAAAAACCTCATTAATTTTGCCAGCCTTTTTTTGAGCCGAAGTTTTATTACGTTCATTGTTCCGACGGTTATCTTCTTTTGGACTTAACAACCCCAAATTTGGTAATTTATAATGGGGATTATTAAAACTACTACGTCGCGGCGCAGCTTGACTAAGTTTTTTATTAACTTCAATTGTTTTTGGTTTTGAAGCACGGCGTTGTTGTGGTGGCATGCCAAAATTATTCCCGCTCATTAATGGTGGTTCATAAGGGGGATAATATTCTGACTGATAAGGGTCTGGTTCATTAAAAATTGGTTGATTACTCTGACGATGATAAATCCCATCATCATTAAGAACAGTTGAATCAAATTGGTCATAGTCTTGTGGTTCTGAATTAAAATCTTCAACCTGAACATAATCATCATAAAATGATGTTTGTTTAACTTTAGTTGGATTAAGATTGCGATTAATTTTCCCAAACGGCGTGATATTTGTTTCCGAATTCAGCTTATCACGAGCAGCATCAATATTAACGTCTTTACCATAAGCAGAACTATACACTGGTAAATCGTCAATGTTTTTATTAGAATAATTATTGTTTTGACGATTACGTGGTTGAATATATTGTTCTGGTGCGAAAGGGGCGTTTGGTGCACGTTGCAATGCTGTTGGATTATAATCATTAAATTTATCAGAGCGCATTCCTGATTGCCTTGCTTCTTGTTCATCAAAACGAACATAATTTTGTTTCCCTTTTTTCTTTCCAACAAAATCATCAGCAATTAAATCATCAATTAACCGTTGGTCATGTAAAGCAGTATAAGAAGGCATTTGAATGGTAATATCTGACGCTTCAGTTGTATGCATTACTTGCCGTGCTGAAAATAATTCCTCGTCAGGAATGTTAAACGATTGGTAAATATTTTGTTTTTGCCGACGATTAGCCGATAATCTTAACACTCGTAATCCTTGTTGTTGACGTTGTATTTTTAACAAAAATAACCCCCAAGCTGTCCCAGTTATTACTCAACTTCCTCATAATAAAAACGCTAATAAACAGAAAATTAGTGAACCAAAAATTGTCGTATAACTAAAAATTCCCGCCAGGAAATTTCCAATAATTCCGCCACCAGCATATAAAGTAATTCAAGCACCATTAAACCCAATAAAAGTAATTGGATGACTCGGATTAGAATTAAAAATTGAAGCATCTTGTCAATGTTGTAAATAATTATTAATAACGTCTAAAAAAACAGTTTTATTAAAAAAAGCAATTTGACCATTAGCATATTGATAAATCAATAAAACACTACTTACTAATCAGCAAGATAAAATGACAAAACTAATAATCATTCAACATACCCGACGTTTTAATTTAATTCGTACACCAATAAAAATGGTAACCCCTAGAATTAAGCATACTAAATATAGTAGATACTTAAATCAACCAAAGGCAAAAGTAAATAAAACATCATCCAAAAATTGCCCAATTAAAGTAATTCGGCCCACCGCAAGAATCGTAAAAAAAGTAACTAACAATGCACTAATTACTCACCCGATTGAATCATTGCGGCGTTGTTTTTTTTCGACTTTTAAGATTGCAGTGTTCTCATTATGATCATTTAAAAGGTGATCATCATAAGATTTCTTTTTCATGGTGCAGCCCTCCTAAAATCCTAAATATTTAAGAATTACTTTAAATATGACCATACATTTAAAAGTTTCAAATATTTATCTACTATAAATATATCATAAAATTAAATTTCATTCACAATTGCTAAAATAATTGGTGTTTTTCCTGTTTCAGTTTTAACAAATGAACTAATTGTTGATCTAATTTCATTTTTAACTTCATTAACATCATACATTTCACCAGCAACAGCTTTTTTATAATGTTTCTCAATAATTTCAGTAATTACTCTTTGCATCTTACGAAAAATATCATTATTTTCTTGAATATAAATTACTCCTCGCATTTGTGTATCAATTAATGAAACTAATTCTTTTGTTTTACCATCAATTGAAACACCAATAATAACAACACCATCAGTTGCCAATTGTTTTCGTTCATTTAAAACAACAGCGCCAATATCACCGACTCCAATTCCATCAACATATAAATCAGCTGTTTTTACTTTGTTTGTTGTTTTTGTATATTCACCATCAACAAATTCAACACCATCCCCATTATCGACAATAAAAATATGTTCTGGGTTAATTCCAGCTTCAATTGCAGCAGTTTTTGCTTGAACGAAATCTTTGTATAATCCTTTGACCGGAATAAAGTATTTTGGTTTAATAATTGAACTCATTAACTTAACATCTTCATAACTCGCTGTCATTGTTCAAACTTTTTTATCCGATAAAGCAATTGTTTTTGCAACAGTTCGTGCTAATTCATCTAAAACATTCGCATGGTTTAATTCACTTCCTGGATTTGGTGGTGTCGCTAAAATAATCATATCACTTTCTTTAATATCTAAAATATCATCATTTCCAGAAGCAATTTTAATTAAACGACTATATAAACGTTCACCACTACCAGTTACAATAATTAAAGATTTTTCTTCTTTAGCCGCTTCTTGTAAAACTTTAATATTAATACCATTAAAGTTTAATTTATTACTATCTGATAGCACTTTTAATGATTCTAATAAAGTTTGACCATAAATTCCAACTGAAATATTATTTTCTCGTACTAAGTCAAAGAGTTCACTAATTTTATGTAAATCTTGGTCAAAACAAGCTAAAATAATTCGCCCTTCTGCTTCTTTCACTGCTCGCTCAATATAATTTTTAATTTTATGGTTTGGTGCAGTATAATCGCGGCGTGATGCTGTTGAAGCTTCTGATAAAAATAATAATACCTTATTTTTAGCAACAATTTGATTTAAGTGTTGTAAATCAGTTGCAAAATTTGAATCAGCTTTAGCATCAAAAATATAATCTCCCGTATAAATAATTGTTCCATCTGATGTGTGTAATGCAAACCCAAAACTATTAGGCATATTTGTTGTTGTTGAAAAAACTTCAACTTGACATGTCCCAAAATCAAGGACATCTTTTGCATTAATAACTTTAAAACATTCTTCTTTACCACGTACTTTAAAACGTTGTAAGTGGAATTTTAAAACATTACATGTTAAATCACTACCATAAACTGGTACTGGTAATTCTTTTAACATATAAGTCAATCCTTCTGAACACTCATCAGAAGGTTTCGTAATAAAAAACCCCTTAATACGAGCACGATTTTCTTTTAAATAATCAAAATTTGATATTACTACATCAATTCCTAAAATCCCCCGTTCAGGGTTCTTTGTTCCTGCATCAAAAATAAAAATATCTTGTTCTACTTCGATACAGTATAAATTCTTACCTCGCTCATCTAGACCCCCAAGAGCGAAAAAACTAATTTTTGCCATAATTAAAATCTACTTCTTTCTATTCTTTTTTGTTTAATACGCATTTATATTTCATTATTTAAATGTTTTTTACATTGTTTTCTTAAATTAAATAAATGTAATCTTAATTATTATACATTAGTATTAAAAAAATACACAAATAATTAAAAAAATATCTTATTACTATTATAATAGCACATTTTTTCAGTTAAAATAATAAAAGTATTAATAAAGGATGTGAAAATAACATTGAAAGCAATATTTCCAGGTAATTTTGACCCCATTCATGATGGGCATCTTAATATTATTAAGAAAGCAAGTGTTCTCTTTTCAAAATTATATGTTATTGTTACAAATAACTTAGAAAAAACAGGACAGACTGACATTAAAATTCGAGCAGCAAAAGTTACTGCTGTTTGTCAAGAAATTAATCCTCGCATTGAAGTTGTCATTAATGATGAAATGTTAACTAGTGATTTTGCAAAAAAATTAAAAGTTAACTATATTATTCGAGGATTACGAAATAATAATGACCTAAAATATGAAATGGAATTAGCCTTTGCCAATAAAAAATTAAATGAAAATGTTGAAACAATTTTTTTTGTTGCTGATTATGGTTTAACTGAAATTTCTTCTACCTTTCTAAAGCAAATTGAACAACTAAAAAAATAACACATAAAGGAGATGTTAAAATGAAATTAAATAACATTAAAAATGTTTTTATTTCAGGAGCAAGCAAAGGAATTGGTTTTGAGTTAGCAAAAAAAAAAAAAAAATACTTAACCAACCATATTAATGTTTTTTGTGTTGCAAGAAACACAACACCAATTGCCACATGAGCAGAAGAACAAGATCTAAGTGATTATGTCCAAACATTTAATTGTGATTTAAGCGAAATTTCAGCAAACAGAAAACTAATTTCTGAACTTAATAAAATTAATTTTGATATCATGATTAATAATGCTGGTTTTAGTGTTTTTGGGATGTTGGAATGGCAACACTTTTTAGGACACTTTTTATGTAGACTTCTGATTTCTAAATTCAACTGGAGTTAAGTAATTCAAACTACCATGAATTCGAATATTGTTGTATCAATTAATGAAATTAAATAGTTCCAACTTTAATTGTTCTAAATTTTTAAATTTTCGACCATTAATAAATTCAGTTTTAAAAGCTTTATAGGCTGTTTCAGCTACTGCGTTATCGTAAGGGCAACCTTTTGCACTTAATGATCTTTTAATATTAAATGTTAATAAAATTTCTTCAATAATTTTATTTTTAAATTCATTACCACGATCTGTATGAAACAACCTAATTTGATTTAGTGGTCATGTTATTTTATAAAATGCCTGCTGAACTAGTTCAGCAGTTTTATTTGTTCCAGCGCTATAGCCAATTACTTCACGGTTAAATAAATCAATTAGTAAGCAAATATAATGTCATTTTGAACCAACTTGAACATAGGTTAAATCGCTCACAATAACTTCATTTTGTCTTTTATTACTAAACTCACGATTTAGAATATTACTAATTTGATCATTATTTACAGGAGATTTATGATTGCGATATTTTAATTTAGTATATTTTGATACTAAATTATTTATTGCCATAATTCTTCTAATTTTTTGTCGAGATAAAATAATGTTCTTTCTTGCTAAAATAATTTTAATTTTTCTAGCACCATAAACTTTATAGCTTTCTTTAAATGCACTGATAACTTCATTTTCATAAATATTAATTTCAGTTTTAGTGATCTTATTAATTTGATAATAATACTTTGATTTTGCTATTTTTAATATTTGACACATTTTCCTCACTGAATATTTGTCTTTATTGTTAGTAATTAATATTACTTTTTGCCTATTATCAGTGCTGCTTGCTTTAAAATATCATTTTCCATTTCTAGTTGCTTATTTCGTTTTCTTAGTTCAATTAACTCATTTTCTTCTGGTGTTCTGTTATCTTTTGCTTTAAATGATCCTGAATTGTTAAATTCATGCACTCATTTTCAAACAATGGATTTACCAATTTGATAGTCATTAGATAATTGACCAGATGTTTTGCCTGATTTATAAAGACCAACAATTTGTTGTTTAAATTCATCGGTATAATGATTCTTTGCCATATAATTACACCTCCATTGTAACTTAATTATAATCTTTTACTCTACATTATTGTTGTCCAATTTATCTTAACCCATCCAATACAATGTTTTTGAAACAATAAACCCAACTATATATAAACTTGATATCGTTAACATTAATGGATGACTAAACAAAATTGCCATTTTACCAAATAAAGAAAGTAAAAAAGTGTCTGAATTATATAAATCCATAATAATATTTTTGCTGATGTAAGTTGATTAATAATAACTGTAATAAAACCAGTACCAAAATAGCAATTGCAGCAACCAATAAAACTAATCTAATCATTACTTATTCACTCTCCTATATCCTTGTTCTCTTGTTTTTGCTTGTTTTGCTAAACTTGATAATTGTTGTTTATTACGATTAATTTTAAACTGTTTACGCTCTTTAATATGTTTTTGCATACCTTGTTTAGTATCTGAAACTCCACGAGCAGTTACAGAATAAATATTTGATACACCTGTTTGTACTGTTGAACCTAATTCGTTGTATTGAGTTCTTGTACCGTGAATTGCATAAATAGATAACTTAACAACCAAAAAAAAAAAAAAAAAGATAATAAAATAAGCAATTGTCGTATTTGTCATTGGCAATTTAGTATTTCAAATCACATCAAAAATAAAACTAAAAATCTTATCTCAATTACTATTTTCTGATAATAAATTAATCATTTTTACCACTTCCTTTTTCTTTTTTAGGTTTTAAATTCTTTTTCAAAATATCAATATCAAACAATTCTAAACGCTCTTTAACACTCAATTTAATAATTTCTGACCAATAATATTCTTTATAATTAACTATTTCATCATTTTTTAAATCACGCACAAACTTTAATCATTGACTATCATATTTCTGTGCAAATTCTAACAGAATAATTATTTTAAAAAACCGAATTCCTAACCCAACATCCGACTTATGTTTTGCTCGTTTACCTTCTGCTGTTCGTTCTACTGATTTTGTTTTTCAAATTTCATAATCAATAATATCTTGAAAAATGCCAATTCGCATAATAAAGAATCGATTAAAAAAATTAAATCCTTTTTTAGCAATCGGTTTTTTCAGTGAAATTGGAATAATAATACCACTTGCTAATTGGCGAATATTATTTCAAATCATACCCTCACGCTGAGCTGTAAACAAAGCACGATTACCAAAATGTCTTGCTAAAACAATTCACGGAATTTTACCACTATGAACCTTTTTCTCATCGTGCGGACTAGTTTCGTCAATATATAAATAACTTTCATCAAATAAAATAACACTATCATCAAGGGGAACTGGTTTTGTTCTATCGGTAAAATCTAAATTTTTAAATGTTAAAACTTTAACTTTTTCATCTTCTAACGGATAATTACTATAAATTTTATCTGTTAATAATTTCATAGTTTGTGATAAATAAGTTAAAAGTAAATTTTTTCCAGTTCTTAATTTACCAAAAATAACTGATAATGGATTATCTCAAACAAAATTTACTAACCTAAACGCATTTAACTGATAAAAAATATTTTTTCATAATCACCAAACAAAATAAATACACTGCAAAGCAAATAAAAGTCAAAATACTAAACCAGTATAATTTAATGAAATTATCCAAAATAATAAATCAATTAAACTAAACAAAATCATTGAACCACTAATATAACAATAATTTTTTAACAAAAATATAAACTTTTTCATTACTTAAAATACCCAACTATTTTAAAAACCATTCATAATAAAAACCAAGTTAAAAATAAAATAACAATTCAAATGCCAACCATCAGAGTTAAATATTCATTTTGCGTTAAATTCCAAGTTGTAATACTTTCAACATTTGTTTTATTTATAAACAAAAAGACATAAATAAAAAACTTTTTTAATTTTTCTCAATCATTTTGCATATTTAAAAACTCCACATTTTTTGAATAAGTTTAAAAAACATTCCAAAAAATAAAACTATAAATAATACAAACGATATCACATATAAAAATTCAGGGGCATTTGAACCAATAATATAACTAACAAATTGAACTCAATAATCATATAAACTCATTTAATTTAAACTTTCTAAGTCATTAATTAATTGTTGTACTTTTTCATCATTTCAATTTATTAAATTACTATTGTTATTAGTTGTTTTTACTTTTTTAGGTTCATTTGAAAATAATACTTTGTGCATACTTTTAAAATAATTTTGTTTATATTGATTATACAAATTAATTAATTCTGTTCCAGTTAAATATTTTCAAATATGGTGTTTTAAATTTTCATCATATTTTACAATAGGATAAGAATTATCATAAATCAAACCAATAGCTACTTGATCAGAATGTTTTTTACTAAGATAAATAAACTTATTACTCAATCAAAAACCAATATGGCGATTATGATTAGGTAAATTTATAAAACTTGCTTTATCTGTTTCAAAAACTATCAACTCTTTACAAATAAAATAATTTTCTACATTTTGATTTTTCTTAACAAAATTACTTAATTTTATCAACTCCTTCATAAACATTGTTTCTAATTAACAATATTATAAATATTGTTAAAATATTGTTTATATATTGCTAAATAAACACGGTTAATAAACATTGTTAAATATATAAAATATTAAAAAATTGGCACACTGAAAAATACTATTAAGTTTTAAAGTAATAGTTATATAAAATAAATTAATAAAATATAAATAAACTAGTGTGCCTTAGTTTTGTTTAAAATAACTTATAATATAATGTTATATTCTATTAAAATCCTTTAACCATAACACGGAAAAAGTTTAAAATCTTAACAATAACAAAAATACCAAATGGAATTAAAATAATTCACGCATCACCTAAAAAGGTCATTAATTGTGGCAATACAGCATAAATTGCTTCTTTAACTTTCATCATTGCTTGTCCTAAACCACTTCAAATAGAACCCATTCCATCTGAAATAGTAGGCTTATCACCAACTGCTAAAAAAATAATTGCTGTTGTTAAATACATCCCTAACATTATTTCGTATCCTCCTTGTTTTCAATTTCTTTTTTATCTTTTTTCTTACCTCGAATTTGGCGAATTTTTTGATAAATTGACAAACCAATTCAAGCAAAAATACCTAATATAATAACAACACTAAATATTGTCGTTAATCAAACTGGCATAATATATCTCCTTTCAATAAATTAAAAAATTGAAATTTGCAAACTCGCTCCGCTCGTTGTCGCTTTGCTCCACTTAAAAAACATTATTGAATAAATTATCCCGCTAATAAATTACGCGGAATAATTTATTCTTTTACTTTTTAATTTCAATATCATTTGTAATCTTATTGACAGTATTAATAACATTATCTTTCCCATACTTTTTCACTAACGACCACAAAATAAAATATTGCTTTGTTTGCATAATTTCAACTCCTTAAAACTAACTTAAAAAAGTTAACTAAATTGATAGTTAACTTTTTATGGTTTGGCATTTACAATTTACAGTTTAAATGTATTTTCATCCGAAGAGTGTATATAAAAAGCGGTCACCTTGGTAATTGGTGTTTCTAATTCAAAATCTTCGATAAAACTAGGACTTTCTTGATTTATATTAGTTTCTCTTTTTATTAATTTTTTTCTTGTTTATTAGTTTTAAAATTAGTAATTTCCAAATTATTTTTTACATCATATAAACTCATGACATTTAATGTTAACATTGGAGCACCAGCAATTGTTAATACACTCACTAAACTTAAAATTTTTTTCACTTCAAATTAACCTTTCTTTCTTAATTTACACTAATATAGTATTATTCTATGTTAAAAAATAAGAAAATCATTTTTTGATATGTAACTTAAAATATCCTCTGATTTAATTAATGGTTTTATGCCTCTTGTATTTACAATTTAACTTTTAAAAAATAAAAAAAATATTGAATTCAATATTTTTTTTATTTTGTTATTTTGAATTTTTTCCTAACAAACTAAACATATTTTTTTTATAAATTTCAACACCAGGTTGATCAAACGGATTTATTTTTAATAAATAAGCTGACATTGCACATGCTTTCATAAATCAATATGATAAATAACCAAACATTTTGTCATCCATTGTCTCAAATTCCAAAATAATGTTAGGAATATGTCCTACTTCGGAATGAGCTGCAATAACACCTTGTATCGCAATTGTGTTGACCTCATGCAATGTTTTTCCTGCTAGATAGTTTAAATCATCAAGGTCTTGCTCTGCTTTGGTTAAAGCAAGATCTAATTGTGGTTTTTTAATTTCAATAACTGTTTCAAATAAGATGTTTTTTGTTCCTTCTTGAATAAATTGACCAAGAGAATGTAAATCTGTTGAAAAAATGCATGATAAAAGTAGTAATCCTTTTGAATCTTTTCCTTCTGATTCTCCAAATAATTGTTTTCATCACTCAGTAATCATCTGCATTTGTAATTCATAACTTACAAGCATTTCAGCTTTATATTTCTTTTCGTGATTCAAAATATAACGCCCAACAGCATATTTATAGGCATGATTAGTTAAATCATCAATTAAAGTGTCTTGATAAGCCTGTTGTGCCCCTTTAAAAACATTATCAACGTCAATGCCACTTACGAGCATTGCAAAAACCCCAACCGGAGTTAAAACTGAATACCTTCCTCCAATATCATCAGGAATGACAAAGGTTTGATATCCTGCTTCATCAGCCAATGTTTTTAATGCGCCTTTATGCTTATCGGTAATGGCAACAATTAATTTTGCCGCTTTTAAAAACCCTTCTTTTTTCTCTAAAAGCTCCTTACATAGACGAAATGCAACCGCTGGTTCTGTTGTTGTTCCAGATTTAGAAACAACACAAATTCCAAATTTCTTATTTTGAAGATACTGTAAAACTTGTGCCGTATAAGTTGAAGACATTGTATTACCAATATAAATTACTTTGGCTTTTTGTTGACTATATAACCCATTAATCATTTCAATCGCAGCACGAGCACCAAGATAACTCCCACCAATTCCAATTACTAATAAAACATCAATTTCATTAGCTAATTGTTTTGCTGTTTGCTTCATTGCTGCAAGTTCTGCTTGATCATAAGTATTTGGTCATTCAACCCAACCTAAAAAATCACTTCCTAGGCCAGTTTTGTCATGAATCATATGGTGAATATCTTTAACTTGTCCTAAATACTTTTCGAAAACAGTTTCACTTAATGCATTAGTAAAATTTACTTTGATCATTTTAATAATATTGCCTGCTTTCTATCTAAAAATTCCTTTGTTTACAAAATTTAAACGTTTTATTTACTTGTTAACGAAGTAATTTTTTCACGTAAAGGTTGAAAACCTGCTCCTGTCTCTTGAATTTGACTGTTGTTCTTCTTCAATAATTCAGGTCGGCAGTTTTTATAACTTAATTTAACCTGTTTTTTAACTGGATCAAAATCAAGTACTTCCACTTCAACATTGTCGCCAACATTAACAAATTCTTTAATATCTCTTACAAAGAAATCTGAAAATTCACTAATATGGATTAAACCAGCAGCATTTTTTAACTCACAGAAAGCACCAAATGGTGTAATATTTGTTATTTTAGCAATAACTTTACTTCCTTTTTCATACATAATTAGTCACATCCCCTTTCTAAAACTGTAATAATTACACCACTATAACTATGAAAATCATTTTCTAAATCAGAAAATATTTTATCAACCTCATATAAAAAGGATTATATTGCCTTACTTTAATAAATTAATGCGATATAACCCGTTATTTTCATTATTATCCCCAATATTCCCCGCTTGATCAGGTTTTGCTTCTTTGTAAGAAGCAGTATACTGACAATTAGGATAATTAGTACATGCTTTAAAACGTTGATAACGTTTATTAAATTTTAAAATAATTTCACCGACTCCACACTCTGGACATGGGCCAAATTTAGGACCAGTTTGGTGAATGTAACGACATTTTGGAAAACCAGAACAAGCAATAAATTTTCCGTATTTTCCATAACGATATACTAAATCACGACCACACTCTGGACAATCAATCCCTGCTTTTTCAACCGGAATCTCTTCCATTAGTTCCATTGCTGCTTCAATTCGTGGTTCAAACCGTTCTCAAAATTCTTTTAATAATGGTTTAGGGTCTGCTTCACCATGGGCAATGACATCTAAACTTTCCTCAATTGTTGAAGTATATGTTTCATTAATAATATCATTAAAATATTCTTGCAACTTGTCGCTTGTTAAAATCCCTTTTTCTGTTGCTTTAATAGCTTTATTTTCTACAATAATATAGCCACGATCTTTTAAAGTTCGCATAATTGGAGCATAAGTTGAAGGACGACCAACACCAATTTCTTCTAATGTTTTAATTAATTTTGCTTCAGAATAACGACTTGGTGGTTTTGTAAAGTGCTGAATCCCAAATAATTCATTTAAATTAATAACTTGGTTTGGTTTTAATGCTGGTAATTTTGCAATTTCTTCATCATCCAATGCTGAACATTTTAAAAAACCATCAAACTGAACCGTGCTTCCAGTCATTCGAAATTCATAATTATTATTATCTAAAATAATTGCTTTGCTTAGTAATTTAGCATTCGCCATCAAGCTAGCAAGCGCACGATTATAAATAATTTTATATAAACGTAATTGATCACGACTTAAATATTCTTTTGCCATATCAGGAGTCATCATCAAATCAGTTGGTCGAATTGCTTCATGCGCATCTTGTACATTTTTTTTGTTTTTAGCAGGAATTTTAACTTCCCCTAAATATTTTTCACCATAGTTAATTGTAATATAATCAAATGCATCTTGAATAAATTTGTCACTTAAACGAATAGAGTCTGTTCGGGGATAACTAATAAATCCCGTAATATCATCTTTTGCCTTAATTCCTTCATATAGTTGTTGAGCAATTAAAGAAGTTTTATTTGAAGCAAAACCTAATTTGCTACTTGCTTCTTGCAACATTGTTGATGTTGTGTGTGGATTAGGGGATTTTCGTTGTTTTTCTGTTTTCTTAATTTGGACAACAACAAAATCTTTTTTTAATGCCTTTTTAACTTTTAAAACATCAGCTTCGACTTTTAAATCAATCTTTTCATCCATAAATTTAGTTAATTTAACAACCGCTTTTTTATACATTCCTTCAACAGTTCAATATTCTTCAGGAACAAAATTTTGTCATTCTTTTTCACGTTCAACGACTAATTTTAACGCAACAGATTGTACTCGTCCCGCTGATTTTGATTTAATCTTTTTTTGTAATAATTTGCTTAATCGAAACCCAATAAAACGATCAAGAATCCGACGTGCTTCTTGTGATTTTACCAAATTCATATCAATATCAGTTTGATGATTAAACGCTTCTAAAACAGCATCTTTTGTAATCTCATTAAAACGAACACGACGTGATTTATCATTACAGTTTAAAACTTCATTTAAATGATATGCAATCGCTTCTCCTTCACGATCGGGATCTGTTGCGAGAATAATTAAATTTGCCGCTTTAGCTTCTTGTTTTAATTTTTTTACCAGTTCTTTTTTCCCACGTTCCATCTTGTAAGTTGGTTCAAAAGTTTCAATATCAACTCCCAGACCATACTCACCCTTTGTTGACAAGTTTTGAATGTGTCCTTCTGAAGATAATACTAAATAACCATCACCAAGATATTTTTCAACTGCCTTTGTTTTTGTGGGGGATTCCATTATTACCAGCGTATTCGCCATTTTTTCTCTCCTTTAAATTGGATAACATTACAATAATTATTATACATAATATTTCAAAAACTATTTAAATTTATTTTTCCAAACTAAAATAGACTCCGAATTTTATTAATAATCATATCAATTGTATTCGCAACACTTGGAACGGTAAAATAAAGAATAACAGCAATCCCAACTAGTAATAAAATTATGCCAATAACAATCATACTAATTCAAAAAGCTTTAACATTAAACTTTGAACGAATTACAACTCCAAGTTGTTTTTCATCAATTTTTTTGTTTCGATTTTTCTTTACTTGATAAAAGTTATCAATTAATTTATCGTATTGCTTTGGTGTAAGACCAAATTCATTCATAACTTCAAACTGATCCATCTTGCTATGACCAAATTCATCAAAAATTTTATCATAAATATCTTGCGCTTGAATTTTTCCCATTAAAGTATTAATTGTATAATTTTTATATGTTCCCTGTATTGGTATCGTGTCAAGAACACCCTTTGTGAAACTATTTTTTAATTCTACTTCTGTTTTATCATCTGCCAATACTTCAACCTTTGTTGAATCTAAATCAATTACGGGTGCATTTGTGTCAAAAAAATCATTTAAATCTTCAGTAAAACTATTATTTAAAGTATCATTATTTTTTGATTCATCAACAATTGATGTGGTTGGGTCATTAAATTCAGTATTGTCAAAAAAGAAATTATGTTCATCATCATCTTCATCAAAGTGATTATCAAAATCATCATCAAAATTAAATAAATCAAAATCATTATTTTCAGACAGGGCATCGATTTTTAATTTTGGTTCAGGTTTAGCAGTATCTTTTACTTCGGATTGATTCTTCACATTTAAACTAGATGGTGAGTCATTTTTTATTACTTCTTCAGTTTCATCTGTTACTGATGTTTCTGGTAAAATTATTGTTTCTGAACTAGTTACAGTTGGAAGTGGAACTTGTTTTTCATTTCGTTTTTCCCAAGCATTAATTAAAGTTTTGTTCAAAGCTTCAGCTTCTTTTAAATGACGAAGCGAAGTATCTAACGTATTTTTTAATTCTTTGTACTCACCACTAGTTGACCTTGGTTGATTACGATTACGACTAATAAACTCATCTAAAATTTCAGAAATATGAATTGCTCAATTGTATTCATCTTCCGCACTAAGGGGACCAACAGGACGACGAAAATCATTATTATAAGTACCTTGGCTTGCTGGTGGACGAGAATTATAACGTGGCGAATAATAATCATCCAAATATTGCTGATTATGATAATCGCCGGGATTACCATACGACGGTGGATTTGTGCCATCACTTCCAGACATTAGATTTGGTGCCGAAGGAAGATTTGAACCCTGATTAATGTTTTGCAAACCATTAGGATTTAACATATTTTGATACGGTTGTGCTGAATCTAACACCGGCGGAGATTGTTGTTGTGATGACATTGGTTGTTGAATTATTGGCGAATAATGGTACTGTGTTAATAATGGGGGATATAAATTTTGCGGTAGGGTATACTGCACTACTGGTGGGGGAGTAGGATATGGATAAAACGGTGAATATGGATATTGATATTGATAATAATTAAAAAAATCAGGATTATGATGAATCCGACAATTATTATGACAAGTTTTACTACGCCCCTCTTTTTTTTTATGTTTTCACCCATATAATTATTCACCCTATTCGCAATTTAATAACTTACATTAATTATAACATAAAAACCAAGAAATATCATTGTCCGACCCTCTAGTGATGGCATTAGGATTATGGTATAATAATTGGCAAAAAGAAATAAATAAAAATAACTGGTTATACCAGTTATCATAACAAGATTCTCATCTAACTACATTAAATAAATTAATTATAAATTTGTTAGGTCGTCTTTTTTAGATTTAAATTTAATAACAACTAAAATTATAATAATTAATAAAATTATTAATCCAAGTATTATTCATATTCAATATAAATTTGTAGTTTTATGATAAGAAAATAATTTATATATTTCATCCTTATTTTTACTATAAAATAAGTTACCTTTAAACGTAGTTAAATTATTAATATTGCCAGTAATCCCTTTTAATTTCGTTGCTTTTTGAGTATTAAGTTGTAAATTATACATGTTTTGACTTGTTCCAAAATAAACATTATTGTGATAATAAACAGCACTTCGGGCAATTTCCGTTTTATTATAACCTTTTATATCAGAATATTGTTTTTCTTTATTATCATAAACAGTAAAAATGTTACCTTCTAAAACATAAATATAATTATTTATAATTACTAAATTACTTACAACATTTTCAAAAGCCAACATCTTATTATTATTTTGATGAATTACGGGAGTAACTTTTTTTGAATTATTTTCTAGTTTATATAAAATTGTATCAGTAAATACACCACTAAAATAAACATTATCATTTTGATCAATTTTCATAGCATAAACATCAAAATAACCAGAAAAACCAGATATTAAAATAACATTATTAATATCTGCATTTAATATTTTTCAAACAATATTTCCTGCAAAATAAACATTATCAGCACTGTCAATTTCAATCGTTCTAATTTCGCCAGTAATCCCACCAACTGATATTACTATGTCAGAACCTTGCTTTAGAACAAAGACACCATTATCAGCACCAAAATAAACATTATTATTACTATCAATAGCAATTGCATTAACAGAATCACTAATTCCACCAATTTTGGTTGGTATTGTTGAACCTTGTTTTAACACAAAGGCTCCATTCTTGATACCAAAATAAATGTTATTTTCACCATCAGCATTAATTATAGTAATAGTACTATCAATATCATTAATTTTTTTAGCAATATTGCTATCATTTTCCAATACATAAGCCCCATTATCAGTATCAAAATAAAGTCTATTTTCATTGGAAAAAGATCCATTTATTGTTTTAATATTATGATTAAAAGAAATTTTTTGTTCTTTTATCTCTTTATTACTGCAACTAACAACATTGCTCGCCCCTATTGTAATTAAACTTATTATTGATAATATATTCAATACTTTTTTCATAATGAAAGCTCCTTTTTTATAATTGTTAAATCGGGTTTCAATTTATTTAATAAGTTTGATATTTAATTTATAATTAATATATGACATAAATCCACCTTTCTAATTGATTTTTCTTGAATAAACTAATTAGAAAGAAGGTCATCCTTTTTTATTCTCTCCCAAAATTACAACACCATCCCCAAAAATAGCGATTGCTTGGTTTTTCAGAAAATATAATAGCATTAGGTTGGAAACAATTAAAAAAGTGAGAGTTAGCCACTCCACTATATGTCTAAATTATTCTATTCGGATGATTCTTTATATATGTAAATAATTTGTAATAGGAGGGTGATTATTTTAAGAATGTCACAAATGATTTATAACAATTCCATTAAATTACCGCCTAACTATTTGGAAAAACAATTATGAAGTAGTTAAAACTCTTAGCATAATTATAACATAGCAAAGTTAAAAACCATACTCGTTACATTTCTTGAATTATATTGTAGTTTTGGGATAAAAAAATAAGGGAGCGCCCCCTATCTAATTAATTTATTACTATGGAATTATGTAAAATGAAGTGCAACAAATCTTATTAGTCAAATAATATAATAAAAATTATAAAAAATCAATTATAAATTTTTAAAAATCAAAATATTTATAATTTTTATTTCATTTTAAAGAAAATTAAGCATACTGAAAAATAATTTATTAAATTACTTCAAATAAACTTATCTAAAATTCTCTAAAAATACCTCTTTTGCTGTTCTTCAATTTAAAATAGGCCTTAATTTTCATTTATAACATTAACTACTCAATCTATTTTTTGTTGACTAATAGGATTAAAATCAGTTCCCTTAGGATATCATTCTCTAAGTTCAGAATTCATATATTCAATTAATGGTTTTTGTTGTGGTTTACCAAGATCGCAAAAATAAATTTGTGTTTCAGCAAATATTTCTAATTCTCTTCATTTGCTAAATTCTTTTCCTCTATCAGTTATTATTCCTTTAATTTTCCCAATTAAATTATTTCTTATAACAATATCTTTAAACTTTTCTACAATTTCATTAGCAGTATGATTTTTTAATTTCATAACAAAATAATTTTTACTATTTTGTTCAACTAAAACCAAATTACTAGATTGATGGTCTTTTCCAACTACGGTATCCATTTCAAATCAACCAACATCAGTCTCTTTATTCTTAATATCTCATATTGATTTAAAATTAATTAATTTACCACGATTATCAAATTTTCCTTTTGTTTTATATTTTTTACCACGATGACGTAAATTCTGTTTTAAAAAACCATAAAAACCCAAACGAATTCATTTATACAATGTTTTAACACAAACAGGAAATTTAATACCAAACTTTATAAAATAACAATGAATAAGTTGTGATGGAGAATCACGATAAACATTAAATCTTATATTAATAAAATTTAATTGTTCTTCTATAAACTTATATCTTTTATTATTCTTTTTTCTTTTCTCATAATACATTTTATCTGACTTATAAGCACTATATTCATTAATCGTTTTAAAACGCTTAATTTCTCGCAAAATAGTACTACGATGTTTATTCAAACATTTAGCAATCTGTGAAATATTTATTTCACCATTCTTTTTTAAAAATAATTTTGATAATAATAATTTTTCCAATTTAACCTTATCAATAAAACTTAATTGATATATGATAAAATCAACTATAGCATTCAAGTAATTTTAATAAAGGAGAAGTAAAATATGAAAAAATGACTTAACATTTTAGGAGCAATCGGATTAACAACAACAAGTACAACATCATTAATTAGTTGTGAAAAACCAAATAACAATGAAAACGGGGGGGTAATAAACCAGAACCCATACCAGACCCACAACAACCACCAGAAAATAGTAATTGAAAGTTAATTAATCAAGAAGAATTTTTAAATTTAGATCAAAAATGAGCTGTTGTTATTTTAGATGATGGTGAAGAAAATATTTGAAGAATTATTAAAATTGATATTATATGAGAAGGATATGCAACTAGATTAAAAGTTTTAAATAATTTAATATCGGCCAATCATTCTAAATATAAACCTAAATTTTATATGTGAAATCAAAATAATGAACCTGAAACACCAACAGCTGATAAAGATACTGGTAAAATTACAAACTGAAAAGAATAAAAGGAACTTAATAGTTCCTTTTTAAATTAATCGTACAAATTTCATAAAAATAATTAATAGGAATATATTTGTTATTGTATTATATAATGCTGGACTAAATTTTCACACCTCAAATGTCTGACTAAAAAAACTATATATTGTTTGAAAAATCTTACCAACACCACTTGCTAATTCATTTACTTGTTTTACACCAGGAATATTATTTACAATTCATATTGCCGCATTTCTGATATGACACGCTAAATTATACCAACTACAACTTTCATATTGTGCTTGTCATCATTGCCCATCAGGAAATAATCCACCATTATTTATTTCTTGTCAGTTATAAATACCAAAATTAAAATCATAATATCGATACATATCATTTTCTTTTTGTGCTTGTAATTCAAAAACATTATAACCGATTTTTTGTTCTTCAATTTTTTTGTATTTTAAACCATATTTATCTTTTAAAGCACCTTCAAAAACATAACCCTCATTTTGATTAATATTATAATTATTTGCAACTGAAAAATCATAATTAAATACATTACCATAATTTGTATTATAAAATCGATTTTTAAATGCTGAATACAATTTAATATCCAACTGATTATATTTATCTGAAAAATAAAAATAACGAGGATAAATCTTAAAACCATTATTTGCTAATAAACCATACTTTTTATTATATCCTTGTACATAAGTATTATTTTCTAAATCAAAAATCGTTCGTAAATAATCTTTATAAAAATTTTGAGAAACTGTAAACATACTATTTAATAATTTTTCAAATTGACTTTTATTAGTATTATTTTCATCAATTAAAACATCTCTAAAATTAACTAATTTCAAACCAAAAAAGTTAATTAAAACAGTATCATATTGTAAATTATCAATATACCCACTTTCAATAAAATTACTACGATTTTGAAATACAGGCACCAAAGCGTGTGCAAAAAATGCTTTTAAAAACTTATTAATATCAATTTGACTTTTCATCTGTTCAAAAACGTATTTACCAGTATTAGGAGTACTACTTTGATTATAATTATAAGTTTCAGCACTAAAATTAAAGATACTATCTTTTTCTTTCATAAAAGTAAACAAAAAACCTAAATCATCAGTATATCGATAACTATTTGCATTATTACCATCCCAATATTGTTTAAAATGTGTTAATTCTAAACTACCAGCAACAATATTTTTATGCTCATCAATGGTTAAAATCATTCGATAAATTGATTTTCTAGTTAAAATAATATCAGGTTTTCAATCTAATTTTTCCATATTATTAATAATTTCAAAATCAAAAATTATTCTTTGACTACCTAAATTTGGGTCATCATAATCGGGGTTACCACCTTGCTGAACTCGAATATTTTCTTGCACAATAGCATTAATATACTTTAATAAAAAAGAGCGCGTATTTTGATACTGATTGTCAGTATAAAAGATTACTTTACCAGTATCTTTATCAGCTGTTGGTGTTTCAGGTTCATTATTTTGATTTCACATATAAAATTTAGGTTTATATTTAGAATGATTGGCCGATATTAAATTATTTAAAACTTTTAATCTAGTTGCATATCCTTCTCATATAATATCAATTTTAATAATTCTTCAAATATTTTCTTCACCATCATCTAAAATAACAACAGCTCATTTTTGATCTAAATTTAAAAATTCTTCTTGATTAATTAAACTTCAATTTTGAAACATTAACTTAACAATTTGTAAATTATCAACACTTTTTTCTAATTTATTAATAACTTCAACAGTATTAAAATACTTTGCAAAAGAATAAGAAAAATTAGTTAATTCTTTTAAAAATTGTTTTTTATCAATGTCATAAAATTTATCAATATTATACTGCTTAACATAACTATCTCAATTTTTATATAAATCCATAAATTCATCACTCGGCTTATCAAATGAAATTCCCGTTGAATAACTATCCTTTAAAAAATCTAAATATCATTTATCATTATAAATTAATGATTGTGATGTTTTTAAAGTCGGATTAATAAAATAATTTGTTTCAGACCAATTTTCAAAAAAACTACTGCGTAAAAACATTGTATTAATAAAATCAGTTTCATTCATTCCCGTTGTTTGTTGATTAACAGTATAATTTTGCTGATTTAATGGTTTAAATGCTGTTAAAGTAATAAAAGGAATAATTAACCCTAAAATACCTAAAATAGATATAACAAATAAAGATAATGACTTACGCATTATTTTTTACCACCTTTTCTTTTTTTCTTTTATTAATTTAATAATTTGAGTAAATAGATAACCATAAAAATAATGAATTACTAAAATATATCATAATATATCAAATCATAAACCATAAATTATATAACCATTTATACCAGCATATTTCTCTTTTAATTCATCAATAGTTGAAACTGCATCTAAGACACATACAAGCGTTAATGAAAAACTTAATAATAAGATACAAAATTAAATCAACCCAAAAAATAAATAAACCATTTTTATGTTTCTTTTCATTTTTATTATCCATAAATTCAACTCCTAACTATACAATGTTTTTGAAACAATAAACCCAACAATATATAAACTTGATATCGTTAACATTAACGGATGACTAAACAAAATTGCCATTTTACCAAACAACGAAAGTAAAAAAGTGTCTGAATTATATAAATCCATAATAATATTTTTTGCTGATGTTAATTGATTTATAATGACTGTAATAAATCCTGTTCCAAAAATAGCGATTGCCACAACTAACAAAACTAATCTAATCATTATTTATTCACTCTCCAATATCCTTGTTCTCTTGTTTTTGCTTGTTTTGCTAAACTTGATAATTGTTGCTTATTACGATTAATTTTAAACTGTTTACGCTCTTTAATATGTTTTTGGATACCTTGTTTATTATCTGAAACTCCACGAACTGTTGCAGAATAAATATTTGATACACCCGTGTGTACTGTTGAACCTAATTCGTTGTATTGGGTTTTTGTTCCGTGAATAGCATAAATAGATAACTTAACAACCATAAAAAAGATAATAAAATAAGCAATTGTCGTATTTGTCATCGGTAATTTTGTATTTCAAATTACATCAAAAATAAAACTAAAAATCTTATCTCAATTACTACTTTCTGAATAATAAATTAATCACTTTTACCACTTCCTTTTTCTTTTTTAGGTTTTAAATTCTTTTTCAAAATATCAATATCAAACAATTCTAACCGCTCTTTAACACTTAATTTAGTAATTTCTGACCAATAGTATTCTTTGTTATTAATTATTTCATCATTTTTTAAATCACGAACAAACTTTAATCATTGACTATCATATTTTTGTGCAAATTCTAACAGAATAATTATTTTAAAAAACCGAATTCCTAACCCAACATCCGACTTATGTTTTACTCGCTTACCTTCTGCTGTTCGTTCTACTGATTTTGTTTTTCAAATTTCATAATCAGTAATATCTTAAAAAATGCCAATTCGTATAATAAAGAACCGATTAAAAAAATTAAATCCTTTTTTAGCAATAGGTTTTTTCAGTGAAATTGGAATAATAATACCACTTGCTAATTGTCGGATATTATTTCAAATCATACCCTCACGTTGAACTGTAAACAAAGCACGATTACCAAAATGTCTTGCTAAAACAATTCACGGAATTTTACCACTATGAACTTTTTTCTCATCGTGAGGACTAGTTCCATCAATATATAAATAACTTTCATCAAATAAAATAACACTATCATCAGGGAGAACTGGTTTTGTTCTATCTGTAAAATCTAAATTTTTAAATGTTAAAACTTTAACTTTATCATCTTCTAACGGATAATTACTATAAATTTTATCTGTTAATAATTTCATAGTTTGTGATAAATAAGTTAAAAGTAAAGTTTTTCCAGTTCCTAATTTACCAATAATAACTGATAACGGATTATCTCAAACAAAATTAACTAACCGAAAAGCATTTAACTGATAAAATATGTTTTTTCAAACTCATCATACAAAATAAACACATTGCAAAGCAAACAATAATCAGAATACTAAACCAGTATAATTTAATGAAATTATTCAAAGTAATAAATCAATTAAACTAAACAAAATCATTGAACCGCTAATATAACAATAATTTTTTAGAAAAAATATAAACTTTTTCATTTTACCTCCAATAGTTATTTACAATTAAACTAATTATTATTATGGTTTTCTCTCCCCACAAATCAAAAAGGAGAATGATAAAAATTAAGAAAATTTTAAAAATAATTTCAATATTATTGCCTATTTATTGTAATTATAAACTTTTTAATTAATCCTATCGGAAAATTAATTACTACAATTAATTTTGTAGAATGAATATTTAAGAATATTAGTCAAATAAATGCAAAAGAAATATTTTTTACAACATTATTTATATTAATAATTACTGCATTCATAATGAAAATATATATTATATTCAAAAAAGATTTTAAAATTTTGTGGGGAGAGAAAACCATAATAATAACAAAATTTAATTATTTAAAACAACTGACTATTTTAAAAACCATTCACAACAAAAACCAAGTTAAAAATAAAATAACAATTCAAACACCAACCATCAGAGTTAAATATTCATTTTGCGTTAAATTTCAAGTTGTAATACTTTCAACATTTGTTTTAGTTATAAACAAAAAGATATGAATAAAAAACTCTTTTAGTTTTTCTCAATCATTTTGCATCTTTAAAAACTCCACATTTTTTGAATAAGTTTAAAAAACATTCCAAAAAATAAAACTATAAATAATACAAACGATATCACATATAAAAATTCAGGGGCATTTGAACCAATAATATAACTAACAAATTGAACTCAATAATCATATAAACTCATTTAATTTAAACTTTCTAAATCATTGGTTAATTGTTGTACTTTTTCATCATTTCAATTTATTAAATTATTATTGTTATTATTTGCTTTTACTTTTTTAGGTTCATTTAAAAATAATGCTTTGTGCATACTTTTAAAATAATTTTGTTTATATTGATTATACAAATTAATTAATTCTGTTCCAGTTAAATACTTTCAAATATGACGTTTTAAATTTTCATCATATTTTACAATAGGATAAGAATTATCATAAATCAAACCAATAGCTACTTGATCAGAATGTTTTTCACTAAAATAAATAAACTTATTACTTAATCAAAAACCAATATGTTTATTATGATTAGGCAAATTTATAAAACTTGCTTTATCTGTTTCAAAAGGGATAAATTCCTTAGAAATAAAATAATTTGCTATATTCTGATTTTTCTTATAAAAATTACTCAATTTTATCAACTCCTTAATAAACATTGTTTCTAATTAACAATGTTATATTTAATGTTTATATATTGCTTATTTATTGATAAAAACATTAATTATTAACAATGTTATACATAATGTTAATATATTGTTTATTTAATGTTTAATAAACACTGTTAATAAACATTGTTAAATATAAAAATAATAAAAATTGGCACACTGAAAAATACTATTAAGTTTTAAAATATAAAATAAATTAATAAAAAACGAATAAACTAGTGTGCCTTAGTTTTTTACTACTAAAATCCTTTAACCATAACACGGAAAAAGTTTAAAATCTTAACAATAACAAAAATACCAAATGGAATTAAAATAATTCACGCATCACCTAAAAAGGTCATTAATTGTGGCAATACAGCATAAATTGCTTCTTTAACTTTCATCATTGCTTGTCCTAAACCACTTCAAATAGAACCCATTCCATCTGAAATAGTAGGCTTATCACCAACTGCTAAAAAAATAATTGCTGTTGTTAAATACATCCCTAACATTATTTCTTATCCTCCTTATTTTCAATTTCTTTTTTATCTTTTTTCTTTCCTCGAATTTGGCAAATTTTTTTGATAAATTGATAAACCAATTCAAGCAAAAATCCCTAATATAATAACAACACTAAATATTGTCGTTAATCAAACTGGCACAACTTAATTCCTCCTAAAATCTAATTTTCGCGACACGCTCCGCGTGTTCGCTACGCTCAAAATAAACAATATTGAATAAATTACCGCTAATAAATTACGCGGATAATTTATTCATCTTCTTTTACATTATTAATTACAATATTATTAACAGTATTAATAACATTATCTTTTCCATACTTAATTACTAAGGACCACAAAATAAAATAATGTTTCTTTTCAATAAAAAATCAACCCCTTTCTGAGTTGATTTGTTGCACTTCACTTACACGATGCCTTCCTAAAGCGTTTCCCCCTAACGCAACAACTATTCTTGACATAAATTTACATATCCTTTCTTATTATTAGAATCAAGGCCCAGTATTTGAAATTGGTAATAAAGTACCAATTGCCAACAAGACAATTGACCCAACAGTAATCCCAACAAGTAACGGCCATGATGCTTTAATAAAGCGATCATATGGAACTTTTGAGATTGATAATGCTGCCATTAAAATTGCACTAGTTGGTGAAATTAAGTTAATAATTCCATTAGCAAATGAAAAGGCAGTAATTGTTCCTGATGCTAATCCAGTTGAAACTCCATTCGCAACTGGTCCTAAAATTGGAAAGACCGCTGTTGCAAATCCTGAAGTTGATGGAATTACAAAGGAAATAATTAAGAAGAAGAAGAACGCCACCATAATAAAGCCAGTTTTTTCTAATGACGACATTGGTGAAGATAATCCACTAACTAATTTAGTTTGCATTCCAGTATTAGTCATAATGAAACCAATCCCAGCAGCAAACGCAATAATTAAACACACTGATAAAATATCAGCTGATCCACGAATAAAACTATTAACAGAGTTTTCTTCTCCTTTTCAGTTAATTAATGCAATAATGATTGACGCAATAAAGAATAACGCCGAAATTTCCATAAAATATCATTGGCCTAATGGCGCAAAGAAATGTGCAATTCATGGAGCGTGTTTGCTAACTAACTCTGTAAAATCAATAAATATCGGAATTCCAAATTTATCTCACCCAATTAAGGCAAAAATCATTAAAACAAAGGCAATCATAAAAATGGCCATAATTGCTTTTCGTTTCTTATTATATTCAGGTAAATCAGCAACAATTGCAAATTCTGCTTCATAGAAATCTTTTTTATCAAATAATGGTGATTCCCCTGGAGTACGACGAACTCGTAACGCATATCAAACAACAAAGGCAATTCCCCCTGCCGTTAGTAATAATCATGATACTACTCTTCAAACAATTCCTGTTGATGATGTTAAATCAAGAACACCAGCATTAGAAACTGCAATTTGAACTACAAATGGGTTTAAAGTTGACCCAATACATCCAATTCCAGCTCCCAACAAAATTGTCATAACAGCTGTCAAGACATCAAATCCAGCAGCTAATAAAACCGGAATAATAACAGGATATAACGCAATCGTTTCTTCTCCCATTCCGTAAGTTGTTCCTCCAACTGAAAATAAAAACATTACAATTGGAATAATTCAAATTTCGCGACCTTTCATTTTTGCTACTAATCGCCCAATTCCGGCATCTAATGCTTTGGATTCAATAACAATTCCTAAGAATCCTCCCAGCACTAAGATAAAGACAATAACATCAACTTTATCTTTAAATCCTTCCATTGGGGCTAAAAATAAGTCAAAAATCCCAGCTGGTCCTCCAGCATGCGTTTTTCCATCCGCATCAGCATAAGACCCTGTTGTTCCTGGAATTCAAGAAATAATAATAATTAACAACGTAATTCCTAATAAAATTGTGAATGCTGTTGGTAATTTAAACTTAAACTTCTTTTTCTTTTTTACATCCATTTCTGTAAACCTTTCTGAATTCTATTTTTCAATAAATTCTAACCACAAATTGTTGCTAGCATTACTGCTTTAATAGTGTGTAAACGATTTTCCGCTTCTTCAAAAACACGTGAATATTTTGATTGAAATACTTCATCAGTAACTTCCAATTCACCAGTTCCTCCGAATTGTTTAATCACTTGTTGTGCAGTATCAGTTTCAGCATCGTGGAAACTTGGTAAACAATGCAAGAAAATAACATCTTCTTTTGCTTGTTTCATTTTTTCCATTGTTACTTGGTATGGTGTTAAATCTTTAATTCTTTGGCCTCACACTGATGGATCTTCTCCCATCGATACTCATACATCAGTTGCAATAGCATCAGCATCCTTTGCTGCTGTTTTATGATCTTCAGTCAAAGTAATTGATCCACCATGTTCTTTTGCAATAGCTTCTACTTTTTTTAACAATTCTTTGTCTGGTCATAAATCTTTTGGTGCACAAGCAACAAAATGCATTCCTAATTTAGCACTAACAACCATATAACTATTTGCCATATTAAAACGCGAATCTCCAAAGTAAACAAATTTTAACCCCTTCATGTTACGACGACCTTTTTCTTCTTGCAATGTTAAAATGTCAGCTAACATTTGTGTTGGGTGAAATTCATCAGTTAAACCGTTTCAAACTGGTACTCCTGAATATTTTGCTAAAGCTTCAACATCAGTCTGTTTGAAACCACGGAATTGAATTCCATCAAACATTCTTCCTAATACTTTTGCTGTATCTTCAATTGATTCTTTTTTCCCCATTTGACTACCGCTTGGTCCTAAATAAACGGGGTGCATTCCTAAATCAAATGCTCCTACTTCAAATGCACATCTTGTTCGTGTTGAATCCTTTGCAAATAACAAAGCAACAGATTTACCAGCTAATGGTTTTTGTTCTGTTCCAGCATATTTTGCATCTTTCAATTGTTTTGCTAAATCTAATAAATAATAAATTTCTCTTTGTGTGAAATCTAATAAAGTTAAAAAACTTCTTCCTTTTAAATTTACAGCCATATTATTTTTTCTCTCCTTTTAAATATAATATTAATGTTTTAAATATCTTCTCTTCAAATTGGCATTGACATACAACGAGGTCCACCACGTCCTCGTGATAATTCAGATGAATCAATGACATGAACTTTAACTCCTGCTGCTTTTAATTCTTCAATCGTAATATGATTACGTGAATAAGCAATTACTTCACCAGGGCGAACTGTAATTACATTTGTTCCATCATTTCATTGTTCTCTTGCTTGGGCAATTGGGTCTTCTCCACCACATTTAAAAATATGTACTGGTTTCCCTACTTCTGCTGATAAATAATCTTTAATTGTTTCTTTAATTTCTGTAACCCCATTTTTTGTGATCTCAAAAATTTTAAATTCACCCATTGCTTCAAAAATTAATGGATGAGCAATAAATTTATCATAGTCAATGTTTGTAAAAACAGTATCTAAGTGCATAAAAGCACGATTTTTTGTTTTTAAATCTAACGCAATTACTTTTTCGTAACTAACTGAATCATTTTCAATTAAATTTTTTGCTACCTTTTTAATTGCTTCCATTGATGTCCGTTGTGATGCACCAATAATTAATGTTTTTTTGTTTAAGACTAAAATGTCTCCACCTTCTAAAGTTTCTTTTTCATCACGACTATATCAATAATTAATTTTATCTTTAAAACGTGGGTGATGTCTTAAAACAACATCAGAAAATAATGTTTCACGATTTCTTGTTACCGTAAACATTTTGTGGATAGTTGCTCCATTCCCAATTGATGCAAATGGATCACGTTGAAATAAAATATTTGGTAGAGAATCAACCGCTAACGGATAATCATCAGTTATCTCAACTCCTAATTCATATTTTGTCACTCCCGCAATCATTTTATTAACAAGAGCTTGATTATCTAATTTGTCTAAATAAGTACGTAATTTACTAATATACTCTGCTTTTGCACCAGATTCTTTTAAAAATTGGTCTAGTAAAGTTTGCCGCATTTTTGAATCAGTTTCTAAAACTTCAGCGACTAATTTTTCAATATATAAAACTTCTACGCCTAAATCTTTAAAAACTTTTGCAAAAGCATCATGTTCTTTTTGCGCAACTGCTAAATCTGGTGTATCATCAAACAATAACCTTTCTAACAAATCTGGTGATAAATTAGCCAATTCATCGCCAGGTCAATGTAATAAAACGGTTTTTAGTTTACCGATTTCTGAGTAAACATTAATACCATATTTTTCTGCCATGTTACATTTCCTCTTTCTACGTTAATCTTTAATAAAATACTTTAACAAAAATATTTTATTAAAAAATTTTAAAGATAAAGATGCAAAAAAGTAAAAAACAAGTTGTTTTTAAATATGCAGGATGCTTATCAAGTTGTAATATTTTAATATCATTTAAATAAATATACTTTTTTGTATTCGTTGTTCTCCTAGCACGATATATATTTATTGAACAATATGACTTTTACATATTGCAGAAGTAAAGATGCCATTCCTTACTTTTTTATCCTTATATGTTTTTAATATACTCTTTTAAATAAAAAAAACAATAAATTTCTTATTGTTTTGCAGTATTGATAATATTAGTTGAAGTTAAAATATTCATTAACAAATCATGTAAACACTGAATAATTTGCACTAATGGAACAACTTTGTTTCGATAATCTGCTGTTTTTTGAGCAATTTCTAATCGTTTTTCTGGGGTTAAACCAAGAACAAACTTATGATAAGCTTGTACTTCCTCAATAATTTTTGTTTTATTAAATTCTGGTAACTTAATTTTTCCCTCATTAAAATCTTTTTCAATTTTATCAATATTTTCTAATTGTGCTTTTAATTTTTCTTCTTCTTGATCAACTGAAAATTCAGTTAAAACAATATCACGCTGTAAGAATAATCCTAATTGGTTTACTAAATTTCAAATTTCTAACGCATCAGTTGCTTGGTTAATATCTTCTAAACATTTATCAAGGGCTGAATCTAAACCTTTAATTTCCTCATCATAAATTTTTGTTAATTCAATAATTTCTACTTTCATCATATCTACGAAAAGTTTATTTAAATCAACTGGACTTGATTCCTTGGCACTAGTCATAAAATCATTTAAAAAACGAGGTAGCGGAATAATTGCATTAAATAATTTACTTACTTCAATTAATGTTGTCACTTTTTTTTGATCAACTTCTTCTGGTTTTTTGTCTTCTAAATATTCAGTCCTAATATCATCAAATAAAGGTTTAATTTCTGTTTTAACAAAATTAAATAAATCTTCAAAATTAGTTTTAAATTTAGCTCCTGCTAAAAATGCCTCAATTTTTTGATTTTTTTCTGCCGTATCCTTTTGATAATCTGCTTCAAAAAGATTAATATATTTTGTTAAATAATTCATCATTCCTTTTTCAACATCTGCTCAGAAATTATTCTGTTGTGTCATAATATCATATCCCTCTATTTCTATAAATTACTATGTACTTCAATTTTACCGTAAAATAAGAATTTATACCATTTTTATTTTATTCAATTTCAACTAGTTTAAATGACACCATTTCTTGAATAATTGGGTCAAATTCTGTTTTTAACTCAGCAATATTATTTCAAATTGGTTTTGTCAAAGGTTTATATTTACTAATAATATTTTCTGTCTCTGCAGTTAGCTTTATTCCCCACTCATTAAAAAATTGTTTTAAATTATAATCAGTTACATATGAAGTTATTCTAAAAAACATTTGTATTTTTTTCTCATCAGTATCAAAACGAAGCATTGATTCAGAATCTTTACCATTATTAATTTGACGATATATTTTATTTAATACTGGATAAAAATTATGACCAAATCCCATTTGCAATTGTCAAAACATTCCTAACCTAATTCAACTACCAATATCACCACTAAGATTATTACTGACTTCAGTTAAATCATGTCACTTATATTGCAATGTCTGATAGGTATGGCCAGTTTCATGCCATAATGGTCATTGATCAGTAATTTGATTGTATACTGTAAAACTAAACGATAAAAAGTTATAATTATATTAACATATTAATTATGAAATACAATAAAAAAGTAAAAAATAGTATAAAACTATTTTTTACTTTTTTTATTTTTATTAATTTATTCATTTTCGTTTGTTTTACTAATATTTTCAATATTGTCTGTTTTATCTTGTTTTTTATTTAAGTTTTGGAATGCTGTTTTTATTTCCTGAATTTCTTTATCATCATTTTTTAATAATTCAGGGTGACAATTTTTATAACTTAATTTAAGATGTTTTCTAACTGTATTAAAATCAAGCACCTCAACTTCAATTTCATCACCAATATCAAAAAAATCTTTAATATCTTTAACAAAATAATCTGAAACTTCACTAATATGGATTAAACCATCAGCCTTTCCTGCTCTACAAAAAGCACCATAGGGAGTAATATTTGTTATTTTTACAATAATTTTGTTATTTTTATCATACATAATATTTTTTTCTCCTTTACTAAACCTAATTATATTATTAAAGTGCTGAAAATAATTTGTTAAACACAAAAATAATTAATAGATTTTATTATTTTTATTATATACATTAACTAATTAATGAACAAATATTTTTTTAAAATATTGCTTTGATGTAAAATTACCTAAACAAGGTCTAATGGTAGCGTTTAATATATTTAAAACATTTTTTAATCTAGTACGAATATTAATCAAAGGTTCATTTGTTCCAAACCATCGCCTTATATCTCTATTTATCCGTTCAACTAATGCTTTTTGTTTTAGTTTACCAGGATCACAAAAATAAACTCTTATTTTAAAAGATTTCTCTATTGATTTTCATTTATAAAATTCTTTTCCTCTATCTGTCAAAATACAACTAAATTTATTACTACCAATTTGTCTGATCATTTTCATTAAAACTATCAACACAATACTTGCTTTTTTAGTAAATAAAATATCATAAAAAACTATTTTAGATTTCCGATTTACTAAAACTAACAAATGAAAATTACCACAATCAATAGTATCCATTCCCCATATTCCACTAAAATTCAAATCATCACCATAATCATTTAAAAATTGTTGATAATCTTTAACATTAATTAACTTCCCACGATTATCATTTTTTTAACCGTTTTTTATTTTTCGCTTTTTATTTTTAAAATACAAATTATCTTTTGATAAATTAAAATAACCTAATCTAATATATTTATATATTGTTTTAAAACACACACCAAATTTTACATTATATTGTAATTCATATGACGTAATAATATTTTGTGGTGAACGACCAAAATTATTATATTCATTAGAAAAATGACTTAATTCTTGTGAATTTAACATTGAATATTTACGACATTGTTTTTTCTTTTTATCGTGTATTTTTTGTGCTTTTGTAGCATTATAATCATTAATATTATCAAACATATTTAATTCTTCTCAAATTACAGAATAAGACCTATTCATTTGCTTAGAAATTTTATTAATATTAATCATTCCATTTTTCTTTTTAAACAAATCATTATCTTTTAATTTTTCTAAATTTACTCTTTCATTAATATCTAATCTTTCATATTTTTTCACACTCTACCTCCTAAAAAATAAAATATGTTATAATACATATAAAGTAATTATAACATTTTAAATAAGGAGATAAATATATGAAAAAATGACTTAGCATTTTAGGAGCAATCGGATTAACAACAACAAGTACAACATCATTAATTAGTTGTCAAAAACCAAATAACAATGAAAACGCGGGGGCGGTAATAAACCAGAACCACCATATAATCCACAACAACCACCAGAAAATAGTAATTGAAAATTAGATAATAATCCAAATTTTATTAATTATAAAGTTGATAATAAATGATATATTGCAATTTTTAAAAATTATACAAAAGATTGATATATTGTTAATTTTTTAAATGATAGTAAAAATGAAAAATTTTAGGTAAATTTTGTTTTGATGATACTTGTCAAAATCTTTATTTATCTAGTCTTAGAGAATTTTTTAAACGGGGTGATGTAAAAACAGTTTATCAATGAGATGAAAATAATGAACCAACAATACTAATAATTGATAAAGATACAGGTAAAATTACCAATTGAAAAGAATAAAAGGAACTACAAAGTTCCTTTTATATTAATCTTACAAATTTCATAAAAATAATTAATAGGAATATATTTGTTATTGTATTGTATAATGCTGGACTAAATTTTCATACTTCAAATGTTTGACTAAAAAAACTATATATTGTTTGAAAAATCTTACCAACACCACTTGCTAATTCATTTACTTGTTTTACACTAGGAATATTATTCACAATTCAAATTGCCGCATTTTTCATATAACACGCTAAATTATATCAACTACAACTTTCATATTGAGCTTGTCATCATTGCCCATCAGGAAATAATCCACCATTGTTTATTTCTTGTCAATTATAAATTCCAAAATTAAAATCATAATAACGATACATATCATTTTCTTTTTGTGCTTGCAATTCAAAAACATTATAACCGATTTTTTGTTCTTCAATTTTCTTATATTTTAAACCATATTTATCTTTTAAAGCACCTTCAAAAATATAACCCTCATTTTGATTAATATTATAATCATTTGCAACTGAAAAATCATAATTAAATACATTACCATAATTTGTATTATAAAATCAATTTTTAAATGTTGAATACAATTTAATATCCAACTGATTATATTTATCTGAAAAATAAAAATAACGAGGATAAATCTTAAAACCATTATTTGCTAATAAACCATACTTTTTATTATATCCTTGTACATAAGTATTATTTTCTAAATCAAAAATCGTTCGTAAATAATCTTTATAAAAATTTTGAGAAACAATAAACATACTATTTAATAATTTTTCAAATTGACTTTTATTAGCATTATTTTCATCAATTAAAACATCTCTAAAATTAATTAATTTTAAACCAAAAAAGTTAATTAAAATAGTATCATATTGTAAATTATCAATATAACCACTTTCAATAAAATTACTACGATTTTGAAACACTGGTACCAATGCATGAGCAAAAAATGCTTTTAAAAATTTATTAATCTCAATTTGACCTTTCATCCATTCAAAAACCTTTTTACCAGTATTAGGTGAATTACCCTGATAATAATTATAAGTTTCAGCACTAAAATTAAAAATATCGTCTTTTTCTTTCATAAAAGAAAATAAAAAACCTAAATCATCAGTATACCGATAATTATTATAATTACTACCATTTCAATATTGTTTAAGATGTGTTAGTTCTAAACTACCTGCAACAATATTATTACTTTTATCAATTGTTAAAATCATCCGATAAATTGATTTTTTAGTTAAAATAGTACCAGTACTAGCTTTATCTAAATTATTAATAATTTCAAAATCAAATATTATTCTTTGACTACCTAAATTTGGATCATCATAGTTTGGATTTCCGCCTTGCTGAACTCTAATATTTTCTTGAATAATAGCATTAATATATTTTAATAAAAAAGAACGGATATTTTGATATTCATTATCAGTTCAAAAAATAACATCACCAGTATTTTTGTTGATTTCTGGCGTATTTGGATTATTAATACCATTTCATTGATAAACTGTTTTTACATCACCCCGTTTAAAAAATTCTCTAAGACTAGATAAATAAAGATTTTGACAAGTATCATCAAAACAAAATTCACCTAAAATTTTATCATTTCTACTATCATTTAAAAAATTAACAATATATCAATCTTTTGTATAATTTTTAAAAATTGCAATATATCATTTATTATCAACTTTATAATTAATAAAATTTGGATTATTATCTAATTTTCAATTTTTAAATTTTAAATTAACTATTTGTAAATTATCAACACCTTTTTCTAATTTATTAATAACTTCAACAGTATTAAAATACTTTGCAAAAGAATAAGAAAAATTAGTTAATTCTTTTAAAAATTGTTTTCTATCAATGTCATAAAATTTATCAATATTATACTGTTTAGCATAATTATCTCAATTTTTATATAAATCCATAAACTCATCACTAGGTTTATCAAATGAAATTCCCGTTGAATAACTATCCTTTAAAAAATCTAAATATCACTTATCATTATAAGTTAATGATTGTGATGTTTTTAAAGTCGGATTAATAAAATAATTTGTTTCTGACCAATTTTCAAAGAAACTACTGCGTAAAAACATTGTATTAATAAAATCAATTTCATTCATTCCCGTTGTTTGTTGATTAACAGTATAATTTTGCTGATTTAATGGTTTAAATGCTGTTAAAGTAATAAAAGGAATAATTAACCCTAAAATCCCTAAAATAGATATCGCAAATAAAGATAATGACTCACGCATTATTTTTTGCCACCTTTTCTTTTTTATTTTCTTTTATTAATTTGATAATTTGATTAAATAGATAACCATAAAAATAATGAATTACTAAAATATATCATAATATATCAAATCATAAACCATAAATTATATAACCATTTATACCAACATATTTCTCTTTTAATTCATCAATAGTTGAAACTGTATCTAATATACATACAAGTGTTAATGAAAAACTTATAATAAGATACAAAATTAAATCAACCCAAGAAATAAATAAACCATTTTTATGTTTCTTTTCATTTTTATTATCCATAAACTTAACTCCTAACTATACAATGTTTTTGAAACAATAAACCCAACAATATATAAACTTGATATTGTTAGCATTAACGGATGACTAAACAAAATTGCCATTTTACCAAATAAAGAAAGTAAAAAAGTGTCTGAATTATATAAATCCATAATAATATTTTTCGCTGATGTTAATTGATTAATAATAACTGTTATAAAACCTGTACCAAAAATAGCGATTGCTGCAACTAATAAAACTAATCTAATCATTATTTATGCACTCTCCTATATCCTTGTTCTCTTGTTTTTGCTTGTTTTGCTAAACTTGATAATTGTTGTTTATTACGATTAATTTTAAACTGTTTACGCTCTTTAATATGTTTTTGCATACCCTGTTTAATATCTGAAACTCCACGAGCAGTCGTAGAATAAATATTTGATACACCCATTTGTACTGTTGAACCTAATTCGTTATATTGTGTTCTTGTGCCGTGAATTGCATAAATCGATAACTTAACAACCATAAAAAAGATAATAAAATAAGCAATTGTTGTATTTGTCATTGGTAATTTAGTATTTCAAATTACATCAAAAATAAAACTAAAAATCTTATCTCAATTACTACTTTCTGATAATAAATTAATCATCTTTACCACTTCCTTTTTCTTTTTTAGGTTTTAAATTCTTTTTTAAAATATCAATATCAAACAATTCTAAACGCTCTTTAACACTCAATTTAGTAATTTCTGACCAATAATATTCTTTATAATTAACTATTTCATCATTTTTTAAATCACGCACAAACTTTAACCATTGACTATCATATTTTTGTGCAAATTCCAACGGAATAATTATTTTAAAAAACCGAATTCCTAACCCAACATCAGATCTATGTTTTGCACGTTTGCCTTCTGCTGTTTGTTCTACTGATTTTGTTTTTCAAATTTCATAATCCATAATATCTTGAAAAATACCAATTCGCATAATAAAGAAACGATTAAAAAAATTAAATCCTTTTTTAGCAATCGGTTTTTTCAATGAAATAGGAATAATAATACCACTTGCTAATTGTCGGATATTATTTCAGATCATACCCTCACGTTGTGCTGTAAACAAAGCACGATTACCAAAATGTCTTGCTAAAACAATTCACGGAATTTTACCACTGTGGACTTTTTTCTCATCGTGAGGACTAGTTCCATCAATATATAAATAACTTTCATCAAATAAAATAACACTATCATCAGGGAGAACTGGTTTTGTTCTATCTGTAAAATCTAAATTTTTAAATGTTAAAACTTTAACTTTATCATCTTCTAACGGATAATTACTATAAATTTTATCTGTTAATAATTTCATAGTTTGTGATAAATAAGTTAAAAGTAAAGTTTTTCCGGTTCCTAATTTACCAATAATAACTGATAACGGATTATCTCAAACAAAACTTACTAACCGAAAAGCATTTAACTGATAAAATATGTTTTTTCAAACTCATCATACAAAACAAACACATTGCAAAGCAAACAATAATCAGAATACTAAACCAGTATAATTTAATGAAATTATTCAAAATAACAAATCAATTTGGATAGGTTACAATAACTTGGACCATATTTATGTAGACTGTAAAAAATAAGCTAAAATTATTAGGAAAGCAGGAATATAAAAATGGCAAAAAACCAGTACACCGATGAATTCAAGAAACAAATCGTAATGTTATATAAAAATGGTAAAAGTAATATTGAAATTGTTAACGAATATAAAATTTCAAAGGCAGTTCTTTATCAATGAGTAAAAAATTTGAGAATTCTGGTTCTTTTAAAGCTAAAGACAATCGCTCTGTTGAAGAAAATGAACTTATTCAGTTGCGAAAAGAAAACAAACAATTACGAATGGAAAATGATATTTTAAAGCAAGCAGCACTGATAATCGGCAAAAAGTAATATTAATTACTAACAATAAAGACAAATATTCAGTGAGGAAAATGTGTCAAATATTAAAAATAGCAAAATCAAAGTATTATTATCAAATTAATAAGATCACTAAAACTGAAATTAATATTTATGAAAATGAAGTTATCAGTGCATTTAAAGAAAGCTATAAAGTTTATGGTGCTAGAAAAATTAAAATTATTTTAGCAAGAAAGAACATTATTTTATCTCGACAAAAAATTAGAAGAATTATGGCAATAAATAATTTAGTATCAAAATATACTAAATTAAAATATCGCAATCATAAATCTCCTGTAAATAATGATCAAATTAGTAATATTCTAAATCGTGAGTTTAGTAATAAAAGACAAAATGAAGTTATTGTGAGCGATTTAACCTATGTTCAAGTTGGTTCAAAATGACATTATATTTGCTTACTAATTGATTTATTTAACCGTGAAGTAATTGGCTATAGCGCTGGAACAAATAAAACTGCTGAACTAGTTCAGCAGGCATTTTATAAAATAACACGACCACTAAATCAAATTAGGTTGTTTCATACAGATCGTGGTAATGAATTTAAAAATAAAATTATTGAAGAAATTTTATTAACATTTAATATTAAAAGATCATTAAGTGCAAAAGGTTGCCCTTACGATAACGCAGTAGCTGAAACAACCTATAAAGCTTTTAAAACTGAATTTATTAATGGTCGAAAATTTAAAAATTTAGAACAATTAAAGTTGGAACTATTTAATTTCATTAATTGATACAACAATATTCGAATTCATGGTAGTTTGAATTACTTAACTCCAGTTGAATTTAGAAATCAGAAGTCTACATAAAAAGTGTCCTAAAAAGTGTTGCCATTCCAATTATATAAACTCATTTAATTTAAACTTTCTAAATCATTAATTAATTCTTGCTCTTTTTCAACACTTCAATTTGTTAAATTATTATTGTTATTATTTGCTTTTACTTTTTTAGGTTCATTTAAAAATAATGCTTTGTGTATACTGTTAAAATAATTTTGTTTATATTGATTATGCAAATTAATCAATTCTGTTCCAGTTAAATATTTTCACACACAACGTTTTAAATTTTCATTATATTTTACAATAAGATAAGAATTATCATAAATCAACCCGATTGATACTTGTTCTGAATGTTTTTCACTAAAATAAATAAATTTATTACTCAATCAAAAACCAATATGGCGATTATGATTAAGTAAATTTATAAAGCTTGCTTTATCTGTTTCAAAAACTATCAACTCTTTACAAATAAAATAATTTTCTACATTTTGATTTTTCTTAACAAAATTACTCAATTTTATCAACTCCTTAATAAACATTGTTTCTAATTAACAATGTTATAAATATTGTTAAAATATTGCTTATCTAGTGTTATATCTAATGTTTAATAATGTTTATATATTGTAATAAACATTATTAAATATATAAAATAATAAAAATTGACACACTAAAAAATACTATTTAATTTATAACTAA
Source organism: Spiroplasma endosymbiont of Glossina fuscipes fuscipes (assembly GCF_049669535.1). Lineage (NCBI taxonomy): Bacteria > Bacillati > Mycoplasmatota > Mollicutes > Entomoplasmatales > Spiroplasmataceae > Spiroplasma > Spiroplasma endosymbiont of Glossina fuscipes fuscipes. The sequence goes on along the minus strand of NZ_CP187162.1, from coordinate 270,255 downwards.
TAGTTATTAAAATATAAAATTAATAATTTATAATTAAGTCTATATTTTTACACTATATACTGCCTACAAGTTTTTAGAAAAAGAAATATTTTTTACAACATTATTTATATTAAATCCTACTAATAAACAATATAAATGTAACTACTATTGGCGATATAGTCATATTTATTTCAGTTAACATTATCAATAATAACCAAAATAATTAAATTTATTTAAAAATAAATTTGTAGACAGTGTATAGTGCAAAAATAAACAACAAAATTATTTATTCAACTCACATAAAAGCTAGTGTGCCACAGCTAAAATATATGATTAGTTGTAATAAATATTAAAATCCTTTAACCATAATACGGAAAAAGTTTAATATCTTAACAATAACAAAAATACCAAATGGAATTAAAATAATTCATGCATCACCTAAAAAGGTCATTAATTGTGGTAATACAGCATAAACAGCATCTTTAACTTTCATCATTGCTTGTCCTAAACCACTTCAAATAGAACCCATTCCATCTGAAATAGTAGGCTTATCACCAACTGCTAAAAAAATAATTGCTGTTGTTAAATACATCCCTAACATTATTTTTTATCCTCCTTGTTTTCAATTTCTTTTTTATCTTTTTTCTTACCTCGAATTTGGCGAATTTTTTGATAAATTGACAAACCAATTCAAGCAAAAATACCTAATATAATAACAACACTAAATATTGTCGTTAATCAAACTGGCATAATATATCTCCTTTCAATAAATTAAAAAATTGAAATTTGCAAACTCGCTCCGCTCGTTGTAGCTTTGCTCCACTTAAAAAACATTATTGAATAAATTATCCGCTAATAAATTACGCGGAATAATTTATTCTTTTACTTTTTAATTTCAATATCTTTTACAATCTTATTGACAATATTAATAACAATATCTTTACCATACTTTTTCACTAACGACCGCAAAATTAAATATTGCTTTGTTTGCATAATTTTAACCTCCTATAATTAACTTAAAAAAGTTAACTAAATTAATAGTTAACTTTTTATCGGTTGGTATTTACAATTTACAAACCTAAATTAATTCTTTCATTATATGAACTTACAGCAACTACGGTTGGAATACTACTTCCAATTATTGTCATTGTTCCTAATAAACTCAATAATTTTTTCATTATTTTTCCCCACTTTCATCTTAGTTTTATTGATTTAAAATTTAAAAAACTAACATATTGGCGGAGTGTACTCCTTTCAAAGTAAGACTAAATATTTGACATGCAAAAAATTAATCAAAAGATTAATTTTATAATAAAATCTATTATTAGTAATCAACATAACTCTTCATCTCAATTTCTTTTAGATAATTGATATTTTTGTTAAGTTATTTAAAAACATAATGATTTTTTATTAATATGTAATTTAATTTTACCGCAAAATAAAAATTTATATCCTTTTTATTTTATTTAATTCTAATAATTTAAAATGATATCTTTTCTTGAATAATTGGAGCAAATTCTATTTTTGAATTAGCAATATTATTTAAAATTGGCTTTGTCAGTGGTTTTAAAACACCAATAATATTTTTATAATTATTAGTTCTCTTGGTATGTTTTAATTTTTTTGGCGATTAACTAATAAATTGTTTAAATTAATAACAATTGAAACCATAGGGCAATAATTAAACCCAAGACAATCAAATATAAAATATAATACTCTGGTTTCCGAAAATCTTGAAAAAAATATGGAACATAATAGTTTTCCGCAGGAGCACTATAATTTCATAATTTTTCATCAATCGGGGTTAACAATAATACCATTTGTCGTAAAGCAATAAAAATTGTGTAAAAAACAGGATGCAAATAAAACTTGTATAATTTTCGAACATAAAAATCCCGATGATTAATTAGTTTTTTTCAAACTTTAAACAAAAGTAGACAATAAAAATAATTGAACAAAGTCAATGTTGAACAAAAAAAGTTAGCAATGCAGCAAAAACAATATATAGAACGAAAAGATGATTTGTAACAAAATAACAATATTTTTGTCTACTAAAATAAATTAAACCACCTAGTGCAAATAACAAAATTAATAAATCAGTTTGTACACTTCATCAACTAATAAAATATCATGAGTAACTTAACCAATTTAATTGATAATGAAATAGACTATAAAAATAAGTTAAAGTTAAAATAATAACTTCCAAAGTAAAAAGAATACTACAGTAAATTAAATTTTTAATCTGTGCTGTTTTCAACATATTACTCCTTGTGATGATGATATTTATTATACAAAATATTTTTACTAATTTGGTACTTACTTGCAACAAAATCGATTGCTTGTTTAACCCGATAATTTTCTTTTTTAATTAATTGGTCAATCTCATTAATTAATATTTCATCAGGCACAACTCATTCTGGTTCAGAAATAAATCCATCAACAACAATCACATATTCACCAAAAGCAACATTTTCTTCTGTTGTTAAAAATGTTGAAACTTCTTGGCACGAACCACGATATCATTGTTCATAAATTTTGGTAAGTTCCTTCCCTACTGCAATTTGCCGATTACCTAGAACAGTAAAAATTAGTTTTAATGTTTCTAGCAAACGATAAGGCGCTTCATAAAAAATAACTGGATATGGTAATTTGGCAATTTGCTCTAGTTCCTTGGTCTTCTTTGTTCTAGCTTTATCTAAAAATCCAAAAAATAAAAAATGTTTTGGATTAAGACCTGAACTAACAATTGCATTTAAGGCAGCATTTGCCCCACTAATTGGTACAACATCATAAGGATATTCCGCTAAAATTTTATGGACAGCATAATAACCAGGATCACTAATTAAAGGATAGCCCGCATCGCTAATAATCGCAATCGATAAATTAGCGGTTAAATCATTAATCATTTCGGTAAATCGTTCTATTTCATTTTCTTTATTTAATGAAACTAATTTTTTCTTTAAATTAAAATAATTTAACAATTTTAAAGTGTTACGAGTATCTTCACAATAAATTTTTTGCACATTATTTTTAATAACATCAATTGCTCGTGGTGTCATTTCTTGTAAATTGCCAATTGGTGTTGCAATTAAATAAACTTTTGGTTGATTACTTTTAAAACTATATTGTTTAATTTTATTTGCCATTATAAAGACTCATTAGTTTATCAAAACTATCACCCTGCACTAAGTATTGTGACATAATTTGAAAAACTCTTTCTAGTAAATCATTATTAATGATTGTTAACTGATCAGCAGCAAATTTTCCTAGTACTCAATTACTAAGGGGGATTTGGTCATGTTTACCAATTCCTAATTTAATGCGCAAAAAATTTTCACTTCCTAACTTGTGAATTAAATCTTTAATACCATTATGACCTGCACTTGAACCATTCTTTTTTAATTTTAAAACATTAAAGGCGAGATCTTTATCATCATAAATTACAAGAATATCTTCTAACGCCAATTTATAAAATTGTTTAATTAATAAAACTGCATCACCACTTAAATTCATAAAAGTTTGTGGTTGACAAAAAAGAACTTTTTCATTGTTAATTGTTGTTTCTCAAACAAAAGCATTAAAAACATTGCGGGGTTTTGTTAGATTAAACTTAACAACCAATTTATCAATTGCCAAAAACCCAATATTATGTCTTGTATAAGTATATTCACCACCTGGATTACCCAAGCCCACAATTAACTTCATAATTTCGCTCCTCTTTATTTCAGCACTCGTTGATAAATTTTATCAACATTACGTAAAAAATAATTAATATCAAATAACTTGTCTAATTCTGACAATGATAAATATTTTGCAACATCATTTTTGATTAGAACCGTTTTAAAATCAATTTGTTGTTGTTGGGTAAGTAACGTACACTTTTGAATAAAATCATAAATTTCTTCACGCGAATAATTAGTTTCTTTTAAAATTTTTGTTAAAACAACCTGACTAAAATAAAGATTATTTGCTTGTTGTAAATGCTCATTAATTTTGACAGGATTAACAACTAAATCATCAAGAACAGTAATCATCCGTTTTAAAAGATACACAACTAAATGATAGGTGTCTGGAATAATAATCCGTTCATTACTGCTATGTGAAATATCGCGTTCATGCCATAATAAGTTGTTTTCAAAAGTAACATTCATATTGCTACGAACTAAACGAGCTAACCCCGAAATATTTTCCGCACTAATTGGATTTTTTTTATGTGGCATTGATGATGATCCTTTTTGGGTTTTACTAAAGCCTTCTGCAATTTCACTAACCTCTGAACGTTGAAAGTGACGAAACTCCAGAGCCATTTTCTCTAACAAATTAGCAATTTGACCAAAACTAGAAAATAATGCAACATGATAATCCCGTGAAGTAACTTGGGTTGCAATTGGATCAATTTGTAAACCTAACTGTTGAGCAACATATTCTTCTACTGCCACTTCAACATGAGCAAAATTACCAACAGAACCAGAAATTTTTACAACTTCAATTCCTGTTGCTGCTGTGTTAAAACGAATTATGTTTCGTTCTAACTCAGCATATCAAAGTAAAAATTTTAGTCCTAACGAAGTTGGCTCGGCAAACATCCCATGAGTACGACCCATAATTAATTGTTTTTTATATAAAAGGGCTAATGATTTTAAAACTGTTTGCAATTGCTGCAAATATTTTTTAACAACTTCATTTGATGCTTTAATTAAATAATTTTGACTAGTATCAACAACATCAGTTGATGTTAAACCATAATGAATTCATTTCTTTTCTGATCCTAATGTTTCTGACAACATTCGGGTAAAAGCAACAACATCATGTTTTGTTTCAGTTTCTAATTCTAACATTCGTGGTAAATTTACGGTTAAATGTTCTTTAATCTTTTTAATATCAGTCGGTGGAATTAATCCAATTTTAGCTCAACCTTCACAAACTAATAATTCTACTTTTGCTCAAATATTATATTTATTTTCATCATTTCAAATTGCTTCTAATTCTGGAACAGCATAACGATTAATCATTAGAAAATTTCCTCATTCATTAAAATAGTTTGTTCACGATCAGGGCCAACAGAAAATAAACTAATTGGCACCCCAACAATTTCTTCTAATTTCATTAAATATTGTTGAGCATTATGTGGGAGTTCTTCAAATGATGTTACCTTGCTAATATCTTCTTCTCATCCTGGCATTGCAATTAAGATTGGTTGACATACATCATATTCTTTAATTGTGCTTGGAACATAATCAATTTGTTGACCATTATATTCATAACCAATACAAATTTTTAATTCCTTAATTGATGATAAAACATCTAACAACATTATTGCCATACTAGTATAACCACTAATTCGCAATGAATGTTTCATTAAAACACCATCAAACCATCCAATCCGACGAGCACGGCCAGAAACAGTACCATATTCGCGTCCTACTTCTCGAATATATTTTTCTGTTTCTCCAAAAATTTCTGATGGGAACGGACCAGTTCCAACTCGCGTATTATAAGCTTTTACAATTCCAATCACGTTATTAATATAACGCGGTGCAATTCCGACACCAACCGGAATTGAAGCAGCCGTTGGATTAGAAGATGTTACAAAAGGATAAGTTCCGTGGTCTAAATCTAACATCACCCCTTGTGCCCCTTCAAATAAAACTTTTTTATGCGCATGAATTGCATTATCAACTAAAATTGAAGTATCAGTTACTAATCCTTTAATTTGATGAAATAAATCTAAATATTCTTTTCAAATTAATTTTGGATCAAATCCCTCACTATTAAAAACCTTTGTTAAAATTTCATTTTTAAATTTTAAATTATTTTCTAATTTTTGTAAAAATCCTGCTTCATCAAACAAATCGCCCAACCGAATTCCAATTCGTTCTGCTTTGTCTTGATAACAAGGTCCAATTCCTTTTTTAGTTGTTCCAATCGAATCTTTTTGGCGATATTCTTCTTGTAATTCATCAATTTTCATATGATATGGAAAAATTAAATGTGCACGATCACTAATCCGTAGATTACTACAATCAAAGCCATTTTCTTGTAAATAGTTAATCTCACTAACTAATTTTCGTAAGTTAACAACACAACCATTCCCAATCACATTAATTGAATTTTTATTAAAAACACCAGAAGGAACAATACTTAATTTATATTTTGCCCCCTTAATCACAATCGTATGCCCAGCATTATCACCACCCGCTCAGCGCACAATAACATCAGCTTTTTGGGCAAAATAATCGGTAATTTTACCTTTTCCTTCATCACCTCATTGACTACCAACAACAGCTAATGTTCGATAATTTGTACCACTCATAACTCACTTCCAACCTTTCTACCTTTTAATCTTAATATAATTTTTGATGATTTCACAACTTTTTCCACTTATTTAGTTTTAATTACCGCTTGAACAAAACCATTAAATAACGGGTTTGGTTTATTTGGTCGCGAAATAAACTCCGGATGATATTGAGCAGCAATATAAAACGGATGGTCTGGCAATTCAATGACTTCAACCAAGTTCTTTGTTTCATAAAGACCACTAAAAACTAGCCCCGCTTGTTCTAATTGTTGACGATAATCATTATTAAATTCATAACGGTGACGATGACGTTCTAATACTTCATCTTTACCATATAACTGACGAGCCAATGTATTTGGAACCAATCTTGTTTTATAGTTTCCTAATCGCAAAGTTCCACCAATATGTTCTGTTTTGTCTTTACCACGAATCAGATCAATAATAGCGTTGTTGGTTTTAACTAATTCGGAAGAATTTGCATCTTTAATATGACAAACATTACGAGCAAATTCAATCACTGCCGCTTGCATTCCAAAGCAAATTCCTAATAATGGAATTTTATTTTCACGCGCAAACTGACAGGCTAAAATTTTACCCTCAAACCCCCGTTCACCAAAACCACCAGGAACTAAAATTCCTTTTGCATTTTGAAATAATTGTTGATAATTATCAACAGTAACATCTTCGGCTTTAATTCAATCAATTTTAACTTGGACACTGTTTTCATAACCAGCAATGCGTAATGATTCACTAACTGACAGATAAGCATCTGGCAACTCAATATATTTTCCCACTAATTTAATTTTAATTGTTGTTTTTGAATGATCAATTTTTTCCACAAATCGCTTCCACTCCGCAATATCTGTTTTTGTAATGTTTAAATTTAACAATTTACTAATTACTTGTTGGGCATTTTGTTGATACATTTTCATTGGTACTTCATAAATACTTGCCGCATCAGTTGCAACAAGAACATTATTTTTTTCAATATTGCAAAATAAAGCAATCTTTTCAACCAAGCTATCGTCTAATACTTGTTCGGCACGAGCAACAACGATATCAGGTTGAATACCCAATGATAATAATTCTCGTACTGAATGTTGTGTTGGCTTTGTTTTTGATTCCTTTGAAGCCGCAATATACGGTACTAATGAAACATGCATATATATCACATTTTTACGACCCTGTTCCATACGTACTTGTCGAATTGCTTCAATAAAGGGTAACGATTCAATATCACCAACTGTTCCACCAATTTCAGTAATAATAATATCAGCTTTTGATGTTTCTGCTGCATGATATACTTTCTTTTTAATTTCATTAGTAACATGTGGCACAACTTGAACTGTCCCACCATCATATTCACCACGACGTTCTTTTTCAATCACATTTTTATAAATTTGTCCCGAAGTAATATTTGATTCTTTTGTTAAATTCTCATCAATAAAACGTTCATAATGCCCTAAATCTAAATCCGTTTCTGCCCCATCGGCTGTGACAAAAACTTCCCCATGTTGATAAGGACTCATTGTCCCTGGGTCAACATTTAAATATGGATCAAATTTTTGCATAAAAACATTTAATCCACTTGCTTTTAATAAGACACCAATTGAAGAAGCAGTAATTCCCTTCCCAAGGCCACTTACAACTCCTCCCGTTACAAAAATATATTTTGCCATCGTATTTTCATCCTTTCATCCCCAAATAAAAAGAGTTTAGAAATTAACAGGGTTGTCAATTCTAACACTCTTCAATCTTGGTATTAATTATTTTCTTCCATTTCTTTTTCAAGAGCTTTTCAGTCAATTTCTTCTGTAATACCCAATTTAGCTGCTACTGTTTCATCGTCATCATCAACAAAATAATCATTAGAAATTAGGTCATCATCCTCAACCTCAATTTCAACAAAATTATCCTCTTCATTGTCGTCTTCATCTAAAGTATCATCAAAATCAAGAGTGTCAATTAATGTTTCCTCATCTTCGTCCTCTTCCTCTTCATCTAAATCAATATCTTCAAATTCTTCTGTTGTTTCAAATTGATCAGTATAATCATATTGTTTTTTAATATCATCATACTTTAAAAATTCACGTAACCCTCACATACCTTCGCTTGTTAAGACAAAACAGTTATCTAAAACTAAATCAGTATATAATTCCGCAATAACGTCTTCCTTACTTGTTCCGTGTACTGTTACATCACTTTGTGAAGCAATCTCATTTCAAATATTTTCAAAAGTATCACTTCCGCCTTTTTTCTTTAAACATGAATACACTAACTCTAATAATTCTACACTATCGTTCATTCATTTAAACCTTTCTTACTAACTACTTTCATATTTTTCACCAATTGAAAACCAAATTGTTGTTGCAGTTTCTTTGTTATTATTTTTAAATGCCAAAACTTCTGATACTTCCATAATGCATTTTACACCAGCAGGAGTATCAATATAAATTGGTTTTGTATTACTATCATATAATGTAACTGGTTTCAGGTTATATTCAACCATAAAATAATTATAATGGTTTTTATATTTTTTTATCAAATTATTTTTAATTTCTTCCAAATTTCTTTTATTTGAGTTGATTTTTCGTAAAAATTCTCGATTTGTTAACATTTTAATTAACGTAACTAATATTTCGTCATTTTCATACTCTAACATTTTTAAATAAGTAAATAAAGTGTAATCATCCAGTAAGCAATATTCCTCTGCCTTCATCATTTTGCCATTAAATAATGGACTTAATAATGCCACAATTTCTTTATTTTTAAAAGCATAGTTTTCGTGGTACAAATCACATAAACGTTTAAACATCATTTTAAAAGTTAAATCAAAACCAATACTTAATGGATGTAAATAAATTTGTTTATACATATGATAACGACCAATTAGAAAGGATTCAATTGCATATTGAACTTTTAATGGAAAAATAATTTTTTTATCTTTGATAAACAAATGGCGAATGATTCATTGTGTGTCAACATGACTATAACCAACACCGCTTGTTTGACCATCTCGTAATAAGTAATCCATCCGGTCAGCATCTAGTTGTGATGAAACTAATGATGATAAAACACTATCATGATGTTTTCCTTCAATAATCATACATAATTCATTAATTTCATCAGGACTAAATTCTTCGGTTAAAATCTTATTAATGTTTGTGGTTGGACTTTTAATTAACAATGTTGAATAACTTTCATGACTAATATTACTATTTGTAACTTTATTAATCATTTCAAAAGTGTGTGAAAAAGGACCATGCCCAATATCATGTAACAATCCTGCTAATTTAACCAATAATTGTTCATGTTTGCTATACATTTCTTGAAAACTTGGTGTTTCCAACATTTTACTAACCAAATGATAAACTCCAATACAATGTGAAAAACGCGTATGAAACGCACTTGGAAAAACATATTGTCCCCCCGCCAACTGACTGATTCGGCGTAAACGCTGAAATTCTGGGGTATTAATTAATTTAACAGCAATTTCTTCAGTAACTTCAATATCACCATGAACACTATCCCGAATTGTTAAGGGTAATTTCATTGTTCTTATTGTAATTTTGTAATATTACTAATTACTTGTTCCTTTCCTAATAAATAAATAACCTTTGCTAGTTCTGGTCCGTGTTCTTGATGAGAAGTAAAAATTCGAATTGGCATAAATAGATTCTTTCCTTTCATTTTATACTGATCACCCATTTTTGTAATTAGGTCTTTAATACTTGTTTCTGTTCAATCTGATAACTGGTCTAACTGTGCTTTAAAAGTTGCAATCATTGCTTCATAATCAGTTAATTCTGTTAACACCGTCATTGTTGCTGATGTCAACTGCTCAACTGGCTCAAAGAAAGATTTTGCTAACGCAACAATTTCCGCTCCATATTGAAGTTCTTTTTTATAAATTAATAATAACATATTTACTCATTCTGTCCCCTTTTTTGTTAAATCATATTTTTGGGCTAAAAAAGGTCGAACAAAAGCAAGATAATCTTCATCACTAAGTTGTTTAAGATAATAATTGTTCATTCAAGTTAATTTTTTAACATCAAACATGCTTGGTGATTTACTAAATCGTGTTTCATCAAATAACTTAATTAATTCATCATGTGAGAAAATTTCTACTGTTCCTGATGGCGATCATCCTAATAAACTAATAAAATTAAAAATTGCTGATGATAAATAACCTAAGGTACGATACTGACTAATAAATTGCATTAAATGACTATCACGTTTTGATAATTTTTTATGTTGTTCATTAACAATTAAAGTCAAATGTGCAAAAATTGGTGGTGTTACTTTAAAAGCTTGATAAATCATTAATTGTTTTGGGGTATTAGAAATGTGTTCTTCACCGCGAACAACATGACTAATCGCCATTAGCATATCATCAATTACCACGGCAAAATTATAAGTTGGAATCCCATTTGACTTTAAAATAACTCAGTCACCAAGGTCTTTTGATTCAAAATGAACTGGACCACGAACTAAATCATCAAAATCATAACTCGTATTACCAGGAACAAAAAAACGCAAATTATATGGCATTTGATTTGCTAATTTTGTTGCAACTTCAGTTGCTGATAAATTTCAGCATTTTCGATTATAACGTGGTGAAAGATGCCCGGCCGCTAACTGTGCTTCGCGATCTTGTTCTAATTCCGCTGGCGTACAAAAGCAATAATATGCTTTCTTCATTTTCAATAACTCTTGAGCATATTTTTGATAAAGGTCCAATCGTTCTAACTGACGATATGGCCCATAAGCGCTCGGGCGATCAATTGTTTCGTCTGGTTCAATTCCTAATCAACGTAAATTGTCTAATTGTGATGCAATTGCTCCATCAACATTTCGTTCTGTATCAGTATCTTCAATCCGCAAAACAAAAACACCTTGATAATGTTTTGCAAATAAATAATTAAATAAGGCTGTTCTTGTATTTCCAATATGTAAAAACCCAGTTGGACTTGGGGCATAACGTAATCTAATCTTTTGACTCATTTTAATTCCTCATTCTAACTTCTAACGATTCTCGCTTTTGACCAACAGTAACGTTGTATAACTTTGAATAATATTGCTAAAGTTCTTTTCTGTTGTTGTTGCTTTAATATTAATATTTTTATCTTCTAATTGTAATAAGTGCTTTAAGTTCATCTTAATTGCTGTCTTATATGCTTTTAATTTTGGTTCATCAACAATAATTGTTGTATCAATGTTAACAATTTGATAATTTTGATTAACCATTAAAGTTAGTGCTTGTTCTAAAATTACTTGTGAATTAATATTTTTGTTTGTTTCATCAAACCAGTCCCCTAAATCACCAAAACCCAATGCCCCAATAATTGCTTCACTAATTGTGTGTAACAAGATATCACCATCAGAAACAGCGTCAACTTGATATTGACATAGAATAAAAATTCCCCCCAAGAAAAATCCTGTTCCTGCTTTTAAATTATGTAAATCATAACTATTACCAACACGCATTATTATTCTCCTTAAACATTAAATTTAAAAAAACAAATATCACCATCTTGCATTATATAAGTTTTTCCTTCACTTCGTAAACGCCCATTTTCTTTGACTGCTTTTTCACTACCATATTTTATTAAATCAGCATAGGAATATATTTCAGCCCGAATAAACCCACGTTCAAAGTCAGAATGGATAATACCAGCACACATTGGTGCTGTTGAACCTTTTTTAAAAGTTCATGCTCGAACTTCTTGTTTTCCGGTGGTAAAAAATGTTTGTAATCCTAATAACGCATATGATTTTTTAATTAATTGGCTTAGTCCCGCTTCTTTAATTCCATAGTCACTCATCAGCAACGCACGATCGGCTGCATCTAACGCCGATAATTCTTCTTCAATTTTGGCACAAATAACAACAACTTCAATCTCGTTTTGTTTGCCATATGCTTTTACTTTTTCAACATATGCATTATCTGATTGATTAAGATCTGTTTCCGCAATATTAGCAACATAAATAAATGGTTTAATTGTTAACAAATTAAAACTTTTCACAACTTTTAATTCATCTTCTGATAAGGCAAGATCTTTTAATAATTTATTTTTTTCTAATTCCACTGCTAACTTTAATAATAACTCATATTCAAGGACATCATCTTTTTGCTTTAATGTTTGTGCTTTTTTTACCACTTTATCAATTCGCTTCTTAATTTGTTCTTGATCAGAAATAATTAATTCCAAATTAATAATTTCAATGTCACGAATTGGATCAATTGTTCCCTCAACATGCGTAATATCTTTATTATCAAAACAACGAATAACCATACAAATTGCATCAGTTTCACGAATATTTTGTAAAAAAGCATTTCCTAATCCTTCCCCTTTGCTAGCACCAGCAATCAATCCTGCAATATCATAAAATTCAAATGTACTATAAATCGCTTTATTTGGTTCACAAAGATTAATTAAGGTCTCCATCCGTTCATCGGGAACTTCAACTGTTCCAACATTAGGATTAATTGTTGCAAATGGATAATTTGCTGCTTCAACTTGTGAATTTGTAATTGCGTTAAATAAAGTTGATTTACCAACATTTGGTAAACCAACAATTCCCATTTTTAATGCCATCTTTTTTCTTCCTTACTATCAATTAATCTTCTGTTAAACCTAATAATTCTAAAATTCGATTTAAATCTTTTAATCCGTGGTAATTAATAACAACTTTATCCGTATCAATAACTACTTTTGTTCCTAACTTTCGCATAATTTTATTTTCTAAAAATTCATTAACAGTTCGTTTTGGCGGAACTTTCTTATTATCTTCTTGCGTTTTTGTTGGTTTTACACCATAAGTTTTAACTAGTTCTTCAACTTGTCGTGCATTTAAATTAAGACTTACAATTTTATCAACAACTTTTTTAAATTCACTTTTATCAATGTGAAGACTAACTAATGGTTTAACTTGTCCCATTGTTACTTTATTTTCTAATAATAATTTTTGAACATCAGCTGGTAAATTTAATAAGCGTAAGGTATTTGTAATATGACTACGTGATTTTCCAATCCGTTTTGCTAATTCATCTTGTGTTAAATCTAATAATGCAATTAATTCTTTATAAGCATTTGCTTCTTCAATCGTATTCAAATCAACTCGTTGAATGTTTTCAACCAATGCCACTTCTTTCATTTGTTGATCATTAAAGTCAACAATAATTGCTGGAATTTTTGTTAATCCCGCTAATTTAGCAGCACGACTACGACGTTCTCCAGCTACTAAATAATAACCATTACTTGTTTTTTTAACAATAATTGGTTGAATCAAACCATATTCTTTAATTGATTGTGCTAATTCTGCCAACTCCTCATCATTAAAAGTTTTTCGTGGCTGATGTGGATTTGGAAAAATTTCTGTTAACGTAATTTCATTAGCCGCTGCTTTTAATTCGTCGCTACTTTCAATTTCCTTAATTACATCGTTAATTCCTTCACCAAAAATTTTATCTAATCCTTTTGAACTTAATCGACTCTTATTGTTTGCCATTGTTTGCCAACACCTCTCTCGTTAATTCTTCATACGCAATTGCACCCGCTCCACCTCTATCATAATCAAAAATACTTAATCCATGCGAGGGTGACTCACTAATTTTAATATTTCGAGGAATATGCGTTCGATACACTTTTTCATTAAAATACTTTTTAACTTCCGACATTACTTCAAATGATAGTTTTGTTCGTGAATCAAACATTGTTAAAACAATCCCTTCAATTGTTAAATTTTTATTAAACATTTTTTGTACAAAGCGAATTGAAGTTAACAACTGGGCTAAACCTTCTAATGCATAATACTCTGCTTGAATTGGAATCAAAACAGAGTCAGCACAAGCTAATGCATTTCGATTAATTAACCCTAATGAAGGTGGACAATCAATTAAAATAAAATCATATTTATCACGAATTGGTTTAATCCGATCAAGTAAAATACTTTGATTGTCATCTAATTTTTCCATTAAATACACATCTGCTCCAGCCAATGAAATTGTTGCTGGTGCTAAATCAACATTATTGATAACTCCTGGAACAATAATATTTTTTAACGGTACCTGGCCAACTAAAACATCATACATACTCATCCCATCATGAATTTCATCTTTATTAGCACCCGTTCCAGTTGTTGCATTCCCCTGGGAATCAATATCAACTAATAAAACCTTCCCCCCACTTCGTGCTAATCCAGCTGCTAAATTAATTGAAGTTGTTGTTTTTCCAACCCCACCTTTTTGGTTTGTGATTGCAATAATTTTCCCCATAATTTTCCTCTCTTTGCTCTGTAACTAATAATTTTATATACTACTATTATATAACACTTTACCCAATTGGAAATTTTTTTATTTGATTAAAACTTCGTGGATATGGTTTTATTGTTGGTGCTGTTTTAATAAAATAACAAATATTACGTTCCCCCAAAGGAGGGATGTTTTCATATTGGGTTTGTTCCAGTTCCAAATTTAGAACCTTCAATGTTGCTTGCGCTGTTGCCAATTCGTTAACAATATTAGGTCCTTTATAACAGATGACCCTACCTTGCACCTTAACCATTCGCACAACTAATTCTAACAACAGCCCTAAATTAGCAACTGCTCGTGAAACAACAAGATCAAACTGTTCAGAATGTTCTCAACTATAACTTTCAGCACGAGCATGAACAATTTCAACATCATCTAACTGTAACTTGGTAATTAGTCGTTGTAAAAACAAACAACGTTTTTCTACTGCTTCAATAATTGATAATTTAATTGTTGGACAAAAGATTTTTAAAATAATCCCAGGAAATCCAGCCCCGCTTCCAACATCAGCAACTTTTGTTTTATCATCAAACGAATATTTTTTTAACAATAATGCTGAATCAAGAAAATGTTTTATATAAACATCCTCGCGACTAACAAGCGTTGTTAAATTCATTACCTTGTTTTGTTCGACTAAATATTGATAATATTGTTCTAATTGTTTTTCTTGTTGCTGACTAATAACAAGTTCAGAAAAATAAGCATTAATTAGTTTAATCATCATAACCCCTCATAACTTTTAATTGCGTTAACATTATAACAAGATATTTGTTAATATATAAATAGATAGCAAAAAATAGGAAAAAGGAGCTTTAAATATGAATAAAAAAGCATTAATTGTTATTGATTATCAAAATGATTTTGTTGATCCAAAGGGATCATTATATGTTCCTGGAGCAGAAAAAATCCACCACCAAATTTTAAACCTAATTAAAAGTTTCCAAGATAATAAAGACTTAGTTATCGCCACAAAAGATTTTCATCCCAAAAATCATTGTTCATTCACAAAATGACCACCCCATTGTCTTGCCAATAGTTTAAGAAGTGAACTTTATCAATTACCAGAAAGTTATTTTGATAAAATTATTTTAAAAGGAACCCACCAAGGCCTTGACAGTTATAGTGCTTTTTTTAGTGACGATCAATCTTCCAACGGTTTACATGAATTCTTGCAAGAGCAAAATGTTACTGACCTTGTTCTAGTTGGTGTTGCTTTAGATGTTTGTGTTTCAGCAACTTTAACTGATGCTATTAAACTAAATTATCATGGTTTTCTTGACCTAAGATGTACTGTTGGTCTGAAACCTCATATTACTTTTTAAAAAAAGTTATTATTTTCAAAATAATAGCTTTTTTAAAAATCATCATCATTGTCAAAATCAATGTTTTTTACCCGCATAATGGTTTCACCATTTGGCAATTGACCAATACGCCCACTGGCACTACCTCTTCATTTAACTTGATAGTAAATAATTCCTTTAGCATGTAGGATTTTTAATAAGTCAATCCAATTGTATAATTGATCGCGATACATTCAACGTTTTTCGCTATGTGCTTCTATTAAATTTCGATTGTAAAAACTATGCGGATGTGACCACATTCGAATTTGACGCATTGTATTTTCCCGTTTTGATACAATTTCAAGATTTTCGGCACGATTATCCCGTGGATTACCATTAATATGATCAATTGTCATATTCGGTGGCACTTGACCAATAAATAACTCAACAACTAATTTATGCAGCGGTTTTGTTTTTGTTTTTCCTTCTTCACGACGACGAATTAAAAAATAATTCGTGTTTTTAGGTTTTTTTAATTCCTTAAATTTCTTGGTCACATTATTACGAACACGACCCATATTACTAATTTCAAGATAAGGAAAATCAGGATGAATTTTTCAAATTTCTGTGTTTTTTGTTTTACTCATTTTTAGCCTCTTACTTTTTCGAAACTGCCTTATGATTTGTAATATAAAAACGATATGGTTTTAACTTAAAATTAGTTGCATAATCAATATTAACCCGTGGGGTTGTTGTAATGTCAAAAACACTCGGGATTGTTTCTTGTCCTAAATATAATGTTGAACTTTTAATAAGGTCAAGACCATCATCAGTTTTATTAATTTTTAAATAACGTGATAGTTTTCCGGGGCCGTTTGCTAAATTAGGTTTACTAATAAAATTAGGAATTGTTTCATCAAGAATAATTTCACCAGCCCGCAACAAAACAGCACTAGGGTAATCGACTTGATCAGTAACAATATTAAAACAAAAATACATCCCATAAATCATAAAAATATGAGCATAGCCACCTTGTCAAAATAATGTTTCATTTCGGAGACTTCGTTTATTATTAAAACCATGATTAGCATCATCAGCTGGCCCATCATAAGCTTCTGTTTCAATAATTTTACAAATAATTTGTTTCCCATCAATAATACGAATTAAATACTTCCCTAATAATTGTTGTGCAACAATAACAGCATTTTGCGAAAAAAAAGCAGGATCTGCTAACCGTGTTAAATTTAGCATTTCTGTGAAAAAAGCATAACAAAAATTATTGCTAATTTGTTATGCTTTCTTAACCAATCTTTTCACATTGGTCGAAATCAACCTCGGTAGGTGTTAAACGACCAAACATCTCTAAGTTTACCGTTGCAATTCCTTTTGAAGTATCAATTTTTGTGACTTGTCCTTCCATTTCAACAAAAGTTCCTGATAAAATACGAACATAATCATTAACTTCAAAGTTAGCAACAAACACTTTTTTAACTTTTTTTCCTTGTTGTGCTGCCGCTTTTTTAGCTGCTAGTGATTTTGAAAGCATTGTCTTTGCTTCTTGATCAGTTAATGGAAACGGTTTTGTTCCACGTCCTGATGATCCAATAAACCCTGTAACACCAGTTGTATTTCGGACAATATATCAAGCTTCATCATTCATAATCATATTAATAAAAATATATCCTGGATAAACATTTTTTTCTGTTGCTTTTGTTTTTTTGGCAAGTACTGTCTCTTTTACAACTCTAATATCAAAAACAACATCTTTCATATTTAATGATTCTACCCGTTGAATTAAATCATCACGGACACGATCTTCGTGACCAGAATAACAATTAATTACATATCATTTTCCGGGATACTTCGTAACATCTTCTAAATCTTTACTATTATCCAATTTATCATTATTCGCCTCTAGTTCTGTCATTGTGTTTTGTTCTGTCATTATTTTGCTCCTTTAATTCTTACCTATCATATTATTATATAATGCGCGCAACAGTTAGTAAATGGTGTAAAACTAAATCCAATACTAAATAAAATATCGCAAAAGCAATAATAAATAAGATTGTTATTAAAAACTTGCGTCCTAAACTACCTTTGCTTGTCCAACGAATTCTTGTTACTTCTTTAGCCATTTTAACGGGAAATTCACGAAATGCTAATTTTCAATTTGTTCTTTTACTTTTATCTGAATGTTTACGCTTAAAAAGACCTTTTTTAATTGGTTCACCATTTTCATCAATTTCTGGTGCAATAATTTCTTTTTTTGTTCCAACTTGAATTGGCGCTGTTTTACTTGCTTTTTTTTGAAAAATTAGCGCTGCTTTCTCATTTTTCTTTTGTAATTTTAACGCCTTTTTTTCTTCCTTTGTTAAAATTGGTTTAATTTCTTTTTTTGCATTCTCATCTTTCGCTTTTTTAGCCATTACGAGCACCTACCTTGTTTCTTTATGTTTCGTATGCTTGTTACATGTTTTACAAAACTTATTTATTTCTAATCGCTCTTTTTGTGTCATCTTATTCTTAAATGTTGAATAATTCCGGTTTAAACATTCCGAGCATACTAATATGATCTTTTCACGCATAATATTCACCATATTTAATTATAGTATATTAATAAAAATATTGATATAGTTAATTTAATTATTTTTATAAAAATTTTTTGTTTTTTGCATAATTCGTTGCATTGCATTATCAACTTGCCGATAGTCTAGTGCTAAAAGTTGATGAATATTATAAATATTTTCCCCCGCATACCACAACCGAAAGACTTCTTTTTCTAATGGTGATAACTGTTGATAAAATAGTTTAATAACTTGTTTTTGTTCATCAAAACGCGCAAGTTTTGATGAAAAATATTCTTCATCACTTGTAACATTATCATTTGCTAATTTAACATAATAATTTAAAACCCGATTTTTCATATTTAAACATTGGCGAATTTGTTTATGAATATCTCATGTATAACGTTAAAAAATAAAATCTTTTAATTTTTTGCGTGATTGGGGATTATACATTTTTGCACTTTCTAACACTAAAAAATATTTTAAACTTTCTAAATCGGATAATTCAATTGGTAAGACAAAATACTTATAAAAAGTTCGCCGCTTTACTTCTTCTAAAAAGGGCCCATATAATTTATATAAATTAATTATTGCTTTATTATTGTGACCTTCTTGAAATAAATAGAGTAGTTCATATTCATTAATAAGAATCAATTCCTTTCCAAATGTTAACTTATTGTTGTAGCATTTTAATTTGATAAATTAAAATTGCACTAGCAACTGATACATTTAAAGAATCTAGATGTCCTGTTGTTGGAATATAAAGGTTAAAATCAGAATGTTTTAGTAACTTAGGACTAATCCCCATTCCCTCACTCCCAACAATTAAACAAACAGGAGTATCATAACTTAATTCATTCACTTTTTGTGCTTCTGTTGTTAAACTGGTAGCATAAATTCAAAAACCTTGTTTTTTTAAATATTCAACAGCATTTGTCAAATTATTTACCCGAGCAACAGGAACATAATTAAAAGCTCCTGCCGAAGTTTTTGCAACAGTGGCATTAATATCAACTTGCCGCTTATCCAAAATAATGACCCCATCAACATTAAACATATCACAAGTTCGGAGAATAGCCCCAAAATTATGCGGATCAGAAATTTGGTCAAGAACTAATAAAAATGGATGCTTCTTTTGTAAGGAATGTTCAGTTATTGTTTCAAGCAAATAATTTTGCGGTTTTAAAATTTCTAGCATTAAGTTTTGATGCTTATTTGTTTTTACTAAAGATGTCATTTTATCAAAGGAACAAAAAACAACCTTCAGATGACGATCTTGTGCTAATTTTAAATAATAATCATTATTTTTATTTTTATCTAATAAATATAATTTATTAGCCTTCATTGTTGGACTTAATAAGGATTCAACAACTGGATTAATTCCATAAATGTATATATATTCTTGCATATTATCTTCCTTTTCCTATTTTATTATGCATAACCAATATTAATAAATTATTCTACAAATATTATATTTCAATTTGATACTTTTTAATAGTTTCTTTTAATTTTTCCATTGCCCGTTGATAAATTGCCAAATTTTTTGCCGATTTACTTGAAAATTTAGTGTCTAATGTTGGTAGAATCCCGATATTTGCTTTCATTGGTTTTAAATCTTTTTGTTTTGGATTAGTAACATAATTAATTAATGAACTCAAAACGGTTTCTGATGGTAATTTAATTAAGGGTAATTCCATCATATATTGATAAACATTAAGAGCACATAATAATCCTGATGCGGCTGACTCTAAATAACCTTCAACACCAATAATTTGACCAGCAAAAAAGATGTTACTATTTTGTCTAAATTGTAAATACTGATTTAAAACTTTTGGGGCATTAATATAATTATTTTTATGCAAAACACCATAACGAACAATCTCAACATCAGCTAAACCAGGAATGAATTGCTTAATAATTCGTTTTTGCTCTGATCATGTTAAATTTGTTTGTCAACCAACCAAATTATATAAACTATCAATGACATTGTCTTGTCGTAGTTGGACAACAGCAAATGGTTGCTCACCATTTTGATTTAAAAGTTTATTACTACTCATTGGTCCATTTAATAAGATTTTCTGTGATGTTTGCGCCATAATTTCAATTGGCTGACAACCTTTAAAATATTTTTCAAAAGCAGGGATAATAACGCGCTTCGCATTAACCAATTCTGTCACTAATTGTCTAAATTCTTGCTCAGTTAATGGACAAATAATATAATCCTTTTGATCGGAATGGCGTGCACCATAATATGCTTTAGTAAAATCAATTCCGGATTTTGTAATAATTGGTACTGAACCATCATAATAATATAACGCTTTGTTCCCAATTAATTTTTTTAATTCTGTTTCAAAATTTGGACTAATTAACGGTCCTGCTGCAATAACAGTAACTTGTTGTGGGTCAATCGTTGTAAATTCATCATATATAATGGAAATATTAGGATGATTTAATAATGTTGCTGTAATTTTTGCAGAAAACAACTCACGATCAACACTAAGAGCATCATCTCCCAGCACTTGCACTTTATATGCTGTTTTTAAGATTAATGAATCCAATAGTTTTAATTCCTCTTTTAAAATACCAATTGCATTTTCTTTTGATACACTACGAAAAGAATTAGAACAAACTAATTCCGCAAAAGTTTCTAATTTTTGAACTGAATTTTTGTGCTTTCCCTTTCCTTCATATAAGTTAACTTTTAATCCTCGTTTCGCTAATTGATACGCAATTTCTGAACCAGCTAAGCCTGCCCCAACAATATTAATTTCTTTTGTTTTCATTGGTTTAAAGAATATCTTTTTCTAATAAAACTTTTCGAAGTTCATCAGCTTTAACAAAATCTTTACTATCTTTAGATTTAATTCATTCTAATAAATATTCACGAATTTCACCACTAATAACTGGTAATTTAAAATTAAAATTCATAATATTAAAAATTATGTTATAAAAATCACTCGCTAATTGAAGATCTAACATTTTATTACGTAATTGGGTGTTAATCATTTTTATCATTTGACTAATAATTGTTAAAACATTAGGACTATTTAAGTTATTTTCTAACTCAACAAGAACCTTTTTAACATGGTCACCATGTTTTGCTAAATTGTAACTTAAATCATATTCTGCTAAAAATAAATTAATTGCTTTTAAAACTTTTAAAATCTTGTCAATTTCATTTTGAACAACTCCAATAATAGTATCAGTAACATTTAGTGGTTGAGTATAGTTAGTTGCATATAACAAATAGCGCAATGTATTAGCACCATATAATTTAATAAAGTCACGAACTAAAATACTATTATCTAATGACTTACTCATTTTTTCATTTGCAACGTTTAAATGTCCATTATGCATCCAAATTTTACTAATTTCTTTCCCCTCATTTTTAGCAAAAAACTGAATTCGTTCATTCTCGTGATGCGGGAAAACCAAGTCAATCCCACCAGCATGAATATCAATGGTTTGATTGTTAAAGAATTTATCAATTAAAACAGCACATTCAGTATGTCACCCTGGACGACCCATATATTTTTGACCATTAAGATCATAAAATGGAAATGAAAGTCCTGTTGAAGTATTTTTTCATAAAGCAAAATCATATTGACTATGCTTATTTTCATCATGGTCAATCCGTGCATTAACTTCTAATTCTGCTAACTTCTTGTTAGCTAAGCAACCATAAACCTCTTGATATTTTTTAATATTAAAATAAACGTTACCCTTAACTTCATATGCTGCTCCAATTTTAATTAATGCTTGAATAAAAGTAACAATATCATGGATATGATCAGTAACCCGTACCCACTTTGTTGGCATTTTAATATTTAAATTAGTAACATCTTCTTCAAAAGCCTGAATATAAAATTCCGCAATTTCTTGTTCAGTTTTATGTTCTGCAGCAGCTTTATTAATAATTTTGTCATCAATATCAGTATAATTTTGGACATAATTAACTTCAATTCCTTGAAATTGTAAAAAACTAACTAATAAATCAACACTAATAATAGCACGAGCATTGCCAATATGAATATAATTGTAAACCGTCGATCCACAGGCATAAATATTAACTTTTTTTGTTTGACCATAATCTGTAAAATCACGAGTCAAAGTATTATATAATTTCATACTTCACCCTCTTATCTATTTGATTCAAATTCCATTTTTTTAAATGAAACAAAAGCATTTGAATATCCGCTGGATTAATCCCCGAAATCCGATTCGCTTGCCCAATTGAAATAGGGCGAATCTTTTTAAATTTTTCTCGTGCCTCAAGTGCTAAATTATCCACTAAATCATAATTTAAATTAGCAGGAATCAATTTGTTTTCCAATTTAATTGTTTTTAAAGCAATTTCTTGTTCTTTTTTAATATACCCTTCAAAACGAATATTGATTAACAAATTTTGTTTTAAAAAGGATTTTAAATTCTTTAAAGATAATAACTCCTCTTCCAAATATTTTAACTCTATATTTGGTCGTTTTAACAAATTATATCCCGAGATTCGTTCGGTAATATTCGTAATTCCTAACGTTGCTAACTTTTGAATGATTGGTGACTTTGTAGTAAAATAAGTATCTTTTAGTAATTGGATTACTTCATTATAACTTTTGACATTTGCTTGATATTCGTTTCAACTTTGTTCATCAATTAAACCAAACTGGTGAGCATATTTTTTTAAACGTTCTTCCGCATTATCATTTCGTAATAATAACCGATATTCTGCACGAGAAGTTAATAACCGATAAGGTTCTTCTGTCCCCTTTGTAATTAAGTCATCAATTAAAACGCCAATATAAGCTTGATCACGACGTAAAATAAATGGTTGTTGGTCATTAATACTTAATACCGCATTAATTCCTGCCATTAATCCTTGACAAGCAGCTTCCTCATAACCGCTTGTTCCGTTAATTTGTCCAGCCGTATATAGGTTTTTAATTCGTTTTGTCTCTAATGTGTGCGCCAACTGTGTTGGAACAATCGCATCATATTCAATTGCATAAGCTCATTTTAAAACCTCAACATTCTCAAAGCCAGGTAACGAACGTAGCATTTTGTCCTGAACATCAATTGGCATTGATGTTGAAAATCCTTGTACATAAATTGTATCTAAACTTTTTGATTCTGGTTCTAAAAAAATTTGGTGACGAGGTTTATCGGCAAAACGAACAATTTTATCTTCAAAACTAGGACAATAACGTGGGCCAGTCCCTTTGACATTTCCAGAATACATTGCTGATAAAGGTAAGTGGTCTTGCACAATGGCATGTGTTGTTGGTGTTGAATGAATTAATCAACATAATTCTTGTTCTTGTAGCGGTGTAAATTTTTTTGTTGCATAAGAAAAAGCTAATTTCATATCAGTTCCTGGTTCTGGTTGAGCTTTTGTATAATCAATTGAAGTATTAAGCACACGAGCTGGTGTTCCTGTTTTTAACCGAAATAATTCAAATCCCAAGTGTTTTAATTGTGTTGATAATCCTGCTGTTGTAATATCTCCGTCGGGTCCCTGTGATTTTTTTTCTTTTCCTTGCAAAACCAATGATTGCATATATGTCCCTGTTGTTAAAATAACTTTCTTCGCAAAAAATTGGGTTTGATCTTTTAAAATAACACCATAACAAACATTATTATCATCAACCAACAAACTTTGAACTGCTCCTTCATATACCTCTAAATTAACTTGGTTTTCAATAACGGTTTGCATATATTTTGAATATTTAATTTTATCTGATTGTGCTCGTAATGCTCATACTGCAGGTCCGCGAGAAGAATTTAATAGTTTCATTTGTAAAGCAGTTGCATCAGCAGCTTTTGCCATTTCACCACCAATAGCATCAATTTCACGAACAACAATCCCTTTTGCTGGGCCACCAATTGAGGGATTACATGGCATTAAGGCAATTTTATCTTTATGTAAAGTAATTAACAATGTTTTTTTCTGCATTCTAGCCGAAACTAAACTTGCTTCAACACCAGCATGACCCGCGCCAATAACAATTACATCATATTCTTTCATTAGAATCCCTCCTTTATATTATTTTACTAATTTAATTCTGTCTTAATTAGTTTTAATTCTTGTTCAACATTTAAACGCTCAAATAAATTTTCTTTTTTTTCTATCCTTTTATTATATATCATTTCTTGACTTAAAATTGTTGAAAATGTTAAATTTTGTAAATCAATATTAAAGTAATCCGCAATTTTTTGCGCATGATCAATTAATACTGGTTGTAATAAAAAAGCACTAACAACAATGACATAAGCTAACGTTGCTAACGTTGTATGTAATTGTGCTGTTTCTTGATTCTTTTCTAATTCTCATGGTTTACTTTCTTCAATATATTTATTTGCTTTATTACATAATTCTAAAACAATACTTAATGCTTTTGAGATTTGATAATTATTCATTGCCACCTGATAACTTTTAATTGCCAAAAGACAACTATCAATTAAATCATTTTTTAATAGTCCTTGTGATAGAAGTTCCCCATTAAAATATTTACTAATCATATTGCTTACACGTGATACTAAGTTACCAATGTTATTAACTAGATGGGTATTATATGATTCGAAGAACATTTCATAAGAAAACTTTCCATCATTATCCGTTGGAATTTCATATCCTAAATAAAATCTTAAAACATCACGACCATATTGATCAATTAAGTATAATGGATCAACAACATTACCAATTGATTTACTCATCTTGGTATCTTTAAATAAAATTCAACCGTGTGATAAAAGTTTGTTTGGTTGACGTAGTTCCAAACTTTCTAACATACTTGGTCAATAAATTGTATGAAACCGCGCAATCTCCTTCCCTAACAACTGCAAAATCTCAACATCTGGATTATTTCAAAACTTGTTAAATAATGTTTCATCATCTGATAAATAACCTAATCCTGTTAAGTAATTGGATAATGCATCAATTCAGACATAAATAATATGCTTATCATTTTCTAATGTTTTAATTCCTCAGGAAAAAGTTGTTCTTGTTACTGATAAATCAGTTAATCCTGGCAAAATAAAATTATTTAACATTTCATTTTTTCTTGCTTCTGGTTCAATAAAGTCTGAATGCTCATTATAATAATTAGTTAAAAACTGACTATATTTTGAAACTTTAAAAAAATAAGTTTCTTCCTTAACTTTCTTTGGTTTGTTCCCACAAACCAAACATTGTTGGGTTGTTTTATCTAATTGTGATTCTGTTAAAAATTCCTCACAGCTAACACAATACAAACCCTCATATTCACCTAAATAAATATCCCCTTTATGATATAACTTACTAAAAATCTTTTGAACTCCAAGTTCATGAGTCTTATCTGTTGTTCGAATAAACTTTGAATACTCAATGCCTAACTTATTTCATAGTAACTTGAAATTGTTAACAATCATTGTTGTAAATTCATATGGTGTAATACCTGATTCTTTTGCCTTCTTTTGAATCTTTTCACCATGCTCATCACTACCAGTTAAAAAAAAGGTTTCATAACCATCTAACTTTTTATAACGGTTCAAAATATCCGCCAAAGTTGTTGTATAAGCATGACCAATATGTAGCTGGGCGCTTGGATAATAAATTGGTGTTGTGACATAAAATAATTTCTTGTTTTGGCTCATAATATCCCTCTCATTTTTGTAATTGCTAATATAAATTATATCGCATTTTCTGTTTGAAAATAAGGTTCTTTACTCTGATTCTTAACTTTCAGTAAACCATGGTGCAAATAAAAAATAGTTATCAACATAACTATTTTTGATTGTCAATAATTTATCTTGTTACTTCACTTAGTTTCCGAGAAGAAATACTACGTAAACCTTCTCCTAACATTTCTGTCATTTGATAAGCAATATAAATAAAATCAATGTCATCAATACGATCACTATAACTTGCCTTTAAAATTTTAACTGCCTCTTTATACAATTTATTATGGTAAACTTTAATGTCCAATTTTTCTTTAAAATAACTATAAGATAACGTTTTAGCATTTAACAATAGAGAATCAATTCGTAGTGATAATGTTTTATAAGTATCAGCTAACGCTAACTCCAAACGATATGTAAAATCATCTTCAGTAATAACACGACCGCTATTTCGAATCCAAAGTACATTGTCATATAACAATTGAATCGGATTAGTTGAATCGTGAATTTTTTCAATACTTAGGACTAATTTTAATTGGTCACGAATATTATGAAAGTGTTTTTCTAAAATAGGATTTTTCATTTTAATAATCTCCTTCAATCCTTAAACTTTTTATAGCACTGGCATAAATACGCAAAAGGTATCATTATTCAGTTTTATATATTATAAGATTATTTTCTTATATATAATTATCATAACATAAGAAATATCTTTTTCTAAAAAAAAAAAAAAAAACACTAAAGATTCTTAGTGTTTCTTGCTTTCAATTAAACTGTTGCAAAGTATAATAATGTGCGCACCATTTGTGATACATATGACATTTCATTATCATATCATGCATATACTTTAACTAATTGTTTTCCATCAACTTCAATAATTTTTGTTAATGTTGCATCAAAGATTGATCCGTGTGATTCACCAATAATATCTGATGAAACAATTGGTTGTGTATTATAACCAAAAGTTTCTGATGCAGCTGCTTTCATTGCATTATTAATTTCATCAACTGTTGTTGTTTTTTTCAATTCAACTGCTAAGTCAACGATTGACCCTGTAATTGTTGGTACACGTAATGCCATTCCATCAAATTTACCTTTTAATTGTGGTAATACTAATGCTACGGCTGCTGCTGCTCCAGTTTTAGTTGGAACAATATTAGAAAAGGCAGCACGCGCTCTTCTTAAATCATCATGAGCTAAATCTAATAAACGTTGGTCATTTGTAACAGCATGAACAGTTGTCATATATCCTTTTTCAATTCCAAATTTTTCGTCTAGAACCTGAGCCATTGGTGCTAAACAGTTTGTTGTACAACTTGCTCCTGAAATAACCGTATCATCTTTTGTGATATCTTTATGATTAACATTATAAACAATCGTTTTAACATCAGTTCCTTTTGCTGGCGCTGAAATTAAAACTTTTTTTGCTCCTGCTGTAATATGTTGTGAAGCTCCTGCTTTATCAGCAAATCTTCCTGTTGATTCAACAACAACATCCACTCCCAATTTCCCTCATGGTAAAGCGGTTGGATCTTTTTCTGCACAAACAATTACTTTTTTCCCATTAACAATAATAGCATTTTCTTCTGAAGAAATTTTTCCTCGCATTCATCCTCCTTGGGCTGAATCAAGTTCTAATAATGTTGCTAATGTTTTTGCATCTGTTAAATCATTAATTGCGACAATTTCAACATTTTTTTCTTCAAATAATTTTCTAAATGCTAAACGACCAATACGTCCGAACCCGTTAATTGCAATTTTTGTCATCTACTCTTTCTCCTCTACTACTTTAATAACTTAGTCTGCAATAAAACATTGCATACTTGCTTTTATTTTACAACCTCATCTCCTAATTTGCAAGAAATTTAGAAAATATCCAAATAAAGCAAACACAAAAAATTAGAAATCTTCATTATGAATTAAAAATTCATTTTGATCATCAACTGTTGCTGCAAAAAATAATGGATCACCATATAAGTCTAATGCAATCGCTTCAAAAGCTAAAATTGAATTTGTTTGTTTTAGTTTTTCAAATTCCTTCATCTCCGCTGTATAATATTCTGCCATTTCTGTTAATTCATGTTCTACTTCTGTTCGTGGTTTATGTTTCAATAAACTAAAAGAAGCTTCTAAACTACGATATGCCGGATCATCTTTTGCTGTTAAACCATGAACAGTCAAATATTCTGCAAGAACTTTTTGTTTTTGTTCTTTTAAGATATTAAATTTTTCTAACGGTAAATAATGTTTATCAATAAATGCTTTTTTTGTCTTGTTGTCATTCATTTAAAAATAAAATTGGATGTAAGTCACGTTCAAAACATTCAAACTTAAATTTATCATCTGGGTCTGGTTTATCATAATCAAACCAATAATTTTTAATCAAATATTCTTTTTTGTCTTTTGTTATTACTTTAATTCCAGTTTGGGGCTGATACTGATATTTTTGAACATTCAAATATAAAATATCTTGCACATTATTTTTTTGATCATATCCTTTAAAAAAATATTTATGTAGTTCATACTTTGGCATAATCATTATCACTTCTCCTACTATTTCCAATTAATTCTAATTCTGTTGCTAATCCTCGAATCCGATCAACAATACGAAGTGCTTTTATATTATTAATCTCCTTATTACCAATTTCATTTTTAACATTAGCATAAATTGTTGTTAATGCAGTTGTTGTAAAATTAGAAGAAAAAAAAGTTGGTAACTGGCGACTAATCCGATCATTTAGAATTCGAAATAATAAATCATCGCGAACTCATGGTGAAACGGTTTCCCCTCCAATATCATCTAAAAACAAAACATCAGCACGCAATAAATCATCAATTAATGAGGATTCGTTATTAAAAAGATTAAAGGATTCTTTCACTCTGTTAATTAAATTAATTACTGAAATAAAAGCAACTTTTCGATTATTGTTTGCTAAAACATTAGCTAATCTAATTAATAAATAAGTTTTCCCTACCCCCGGTTCACCATAAATGTATAATCCTTTTTGTCGTTGTCCTTTGACAAATTTAACCATTTCGCCAATAATCTGATGCATATTATTAAAGTTTTCATCTTTCTTAATATCATTTAAACGAAGTTTTAATAACTCATCACTAAAATCATAATAGAGATAATTATTTTTAACTTTATTTACTTCATTCAATGTTATCATATGGTTACACTCAACACGAGTTAAAAATAACTTATCAACTTCTTTTCTAAAATAATATTTATAACCCTTAAATTGTTGTTGACACAATGACAAATTTGACATGGATTCACAATAATGATAATTATTTAAATACTCTTCAAAGAGCAAACTAAACTTTTCATAATCATTAACATCAAAAGAAATTGCTTGCAAATTAAACATTAATTCTTCATTATTCTTAATCTGTTCCAACAAATTTAGTTTTGTCATTCCGACGCCTCCTTTTTTCAGATTATCTTATAAGTTTTTTAAATCATCTAATAATTGATTAAGATCAACTTTTTTCTCTCCACGTTGTTGGCGTTTTTGCTCATAAAGCTTATTATATTCTAATGTCGCCATATTATTTTTCACTGTTGGTTGTTTAAATTGATAAGTACTACTCTTAATTGTTTCCTTTGCAATTTTATTTTTTTGTGTTTTTGCATAAGCGCTACGCAAATGTTGCATTGCCTTATCAACAGTATCAATTTGTAATTGATTAAAAGTATTGGCAATTTTTTCACAATATTTTCTTTCAATTCGACGTGAATTTTTAAACCAAACATATTCAATTAAACAATTAACAACACCTGGTTTTAATGAATAATTAATAATTAAATCACGAATTAAATCAACTTCCATTGGTGTTGGTTTTGTATTTTCTCGTAATAAGGTTAAATATTCAATCGGATCAATTGATGTCATTTCATTAATTTTTGCTTCTAACATATTTGTTGGTCTTACAATATTTTCTTCATTAACAATTAACTTTAATTGCTCTCCGGTTATTTGTTTTTTCAAAATTGTTTTCTGATGAAAATCAGATAATAAATGTTGAAATTTTTCATAATTAAAAATGCGTTTTTGATCAATTAACTCAATACTCTTATAAATAAAAATAGCAAGATTATTTGTTAAAACATGATAATAATTTGCTAATTGAATAATTTTTTCACGATATGGTAGATACAATTTATGATTGGCATTTTTGGTTGCTAAGTACTTATCAATATAAACAAAATCTAAATTAACATTAGCAATATTTAATTGTGGTGATATTTTATCACCAGTCTTAGGGTGCTCCTCTTCAATAAATTTATCTTTAATAATTGTAAAACACTTTGTACCAACAATATTTAATAAGTAATCACTTAAGATTTTATTTTCAAAAAAAGCAATTGCAGAAATAGGTAATTGTGGTTTTAAAATATGATGTTTCCCTTTTTCACGTTTCAACATTTTTAACAACCCAATTGTTTCTAATGTATTTTTTGCTGTTAAAAACTCTTCATATGTCATTTGTAATAATAATAAAAGATGGTCTAATTGATACTTAATATTTAATTCTAAAACAAAATCTTGTGCCGTAAAAGCAATATATAACATATGTGCTTTATCCCCAATAATTGGACGATATAAACATAAAAGGAGCATACGTTCATCATCTGATAATTGGCTTTCTTGTTTTATTAAATATGTAGCCTCTTTCCCCAACATTTTTTCACATTCCTTCACTTAATCATTAATAATATTACAACTAACAAATAATAAGTAAATATAAATTAACAAAATCATAATATCTTTTTAGTTATCCACAAATGTTTTTAATAAAAATCCCTATTCTTATTAGATTTTTAGAAGTTTTACACATATAAACAATTTTTATTTATCAGGAGACTTATATTTTTTAAGTTTAATTGGTAGTAATATTGAAGTTCAAAATCAAATTGCTCAAAAACAACTGATACGTTTTTTAAATCTAATTAATATTAATTTTAAAGATCTATTTTCTGCACATCATAAATTAATGCTGTGACGTGATGTAATTAATTTATATAAAATGGTAAAACTAGAAATTGCCATTGGTAAATAAATTGCCATTTGAATTGGAAACTTAATTGCTTTTGCAATAAACGTTGTTCCTAACACAACAAAATTTCAACCAATTGAATATAATCATAAAACATTAAATCCAAATGAAATTAACACAAACGTAATAATATATAACATAATTGTTTTTATAATTCAAAATCTTTGATTCTTAAACAAAAAAACAACACTACCCATAAAACCATAAAAAGCAAGATTAAAAGCAAAACCAGCATGATAAGTCCCTTGAATATTAACCAACGCTCCTAAAGTATCGGTTGCAATTCCACTCATAACACCAAAGAAAGGTCCAAATAACATTCCAACAACAAAAATCAAAAAGTTACCCAATGCCAATCGAATTCCTCCTGTAATTGGAATTGTATATCCGATTAAATTTGTTAAAATAACTGATAATGCAATCAATAGACTTGTTACGGTCATTGTCAAAATATTAATTTTTTTTAAATTTTTATAATCCAATAAAACGCCTAAACCAAATAAAATGGCAATTCCTAATCAAGCACCAATATTTGTTAGTAAATATAACATAATTTTACATCCTTTCTAAATAAAACTGATATACTAACGGAATAAAATATAACGACCCACAAATTAAAATATTTTTTGTCTTATTCTGTAATAATAATTTTTTTCAATTTTTAACTTTATTATGAAAATTAATGTCCGTAATATCTCAGGACATTGGATGCTTAAAAGCAGTAATATACAAATTTGACCCAAAATGTTCTTTTAATAACATTAGATTTTGTAAATAATCTTTCTTTTGGGATGATGCATATAATACTAACACTTCATCATGGTTTAAATTATTTAACATTTCAAAGGTATGAATACAGGCACGAATTCCTTCTGGATTATGTGCACCATCAATAATAAAATACGGATTTTTACTCAATTGGGTAAAACGACCCAAGACCGGATTTACTTTAAAAAGTGCATAATTAATTTTAAACTTAAAAACTGTCAGAAATTTAATTACTAGTCCAACATTAAATTCTTGATAATAATTAATTGCTTGCGGGTAAACTTCGCTTGTAATAATTCTATCCGAATTAAGATATTTTGCAATAACAGAAAAATATTTTTGACAACTTGCGCTAATAAAAAGTTGACAATCATTTTTAACAATACCAACTTTATTTTGAATAATACTTTCTAATCTTGTTCCTAAAACTTCAGTGTGATCATAGTCAATTGAAGTTAATAACACTGCTAGTTGGTTATTAAAAACATTAGTTGCATCCAATCGTCCACCAATTCCAGCTTCAATAACAGCAACTTTAATTTGTTGTTCTAAAAAATATTTAATACAAATTAAAACTCAAATTTCAAAAAAAGTCAACTGATAAGTTTTAATCTCGTCTTTAATACTTTTAATAATTCGTTTTAAATCATTATTACTAATAAACTGATTATTAATTTTAATTCTTTCATTATGCTTTAAAAATGCGGGTGAAGTAAAAAGACCAACTTTTTTATAATTTAACATTAATTGTCGTTGCAAATAATTAGAAACAGAACCTTTCCCATTAGTTCCAACAACATTAACAACTTGAATTTTATCTTGAGCATTATGATATTTTTCTGCTAATAGTTTTCCTAAATTATATTCTTTCTTAAACAAAGCAGCTTTAAAAAGTTGTTTCTTAACATCCATCAATTATTTTTCCTTATTCAAAAGTGGCGTTAAATATTGTGCCGTATAACTAATATCACTTTTTACTGCAATTTGTTCTGGAGTTCCTGTCGCAATAACAGTTCCTCCGCCAACACCACCTTCTGGTCCTAAATCAATAATATAATCTGCCACTTTAATCACATCTAAGTTATGTTCAATTGTAACAACAGTATCACCATTATCAACAATTTTATTTAAAACCAACAATAACCTCTTAACATCGTCAACATGTAAACCTGTTGTAGGTTCATCTAATAAAAATAATGTTTTTCCTGTTGTTCGTTTTAATAAGAAAGTTGATAACTTAACCCGTTGTGCTTCTCCCCCTGATAATTCGGTTGCTGATTGTCCTAACTTAATATAACCCAAACCAACTTCTTGCATTGTTGCTAACTTTTGGCTAATCTTTGGTTGCTTTGCAAAAAATTCACAAGCTTGATCAACTGTCATTTCTAAAATATCATAAATATTTTTATCTTTAAACTTAACTAATAATGTTTCATCATTATATCTTTTTCCTTCACAAACTTCGCAAGGAACATAAACTGTTGGTAAAAAGTGCATTGATATTTTAATAATTCCATCACCTTGGCAATTCTCACAACGTCCACCAGGCACGTTAAAAGAAAAACGTCCTTTTAAATAACCTCGCGCTTTTGCTTCATTTGTACTTGCAAATAAATCACGTATATCGTCAAACACCGAAGTATATGTCGCTGGATTACTCCGTGGTGTTTTTCCAATTGGATCTTGTGAAATATTAATAACTTTATCAATGTTATCAATTCCAACAATCTTATCATGGGCACCAGGACGATCAATTGCTAAACCAAGATTCTTTTTAATTCCTTTTCATAAAATTTCATTCATTAAAGTTGACTTTCCACTACCAGAAACTCCGGTTAAACAAACAAATTTATTCAAGGGAATTGTTACATTAATATTTTTTAAATTATTTTCACGTGCTCCTTTAATTTCTAATGTTAAACCATTACCACCACGACGTTTGCTTGGAACAGTAATTTCTAATTCACCAGTTAAATATTTTCCGGTAATTGAATTTGGGTTTTGTTTAATATCATCAATACTTCCAGCCGCAACAACTTCACCACCATTAATTCCTGCTTGTGGACCAATATCAACAACATAATCACTAGCACGAATAGTGTCTTCATCATGTTCAACAACAATTAAAGTATTCCCTAAATCACGTAAACTTTTTAACGTTTCAATTAGTTTATCATTATCACGTTGGTGTAAACCAATTGATGGTTCATCTAATACATATAGGACTCCGGTTAGCTGACTTCCAATTTGTGTTGCTAATCTAATCCGTTGTGCTTCTCCCCCTGATAAAGTTGAGGCATTACGTGACAATGTTAAATAACTTAAACCAACACGATTTAAAAAATCAAGACGGTTAACTAATTCATTAATTACTAATCGGGCAATTTCTTGTTGTGATTCAGTTAAAACTAAATTTAAAATCTCTTTTAATTCATCTTCAACTGATAAGTCGGTAAAATCAGAAATACTAATATTATTAATTTTTACTGACAATGGAATTTCATTTAACCGTTTTCCCTGACAAGTTCCACATTTTTTATCGGTCATGAACTGTTTATAATATTCCCGAGCAGTTTCACTAGAAGTTTCAGTATAACGCCGCTCAATTAATTGACCAACTCCTTCAATATAATCATATCCACGCATAATATTACCACTTGCTGTTTTAAAATTATATTCAATTGGCTCATCACTACCACGCATTAAATATTCTAATTGCCCTTTTGTTAAATCGCTAACTGGTTGTTCTAAAACAATATGATAATGTTCTGCAAGAACTTTAAATTTTTGCCATTCAATATTTGTTGTGTTAACAATATTTTTTAAATAAACAATTGCCCCTTGTAAGATTGATAATGATCGATTCGGAATTAGTAAATCTTCATCAACTTCTAATTTTACTCCTAACCCTTTACATTCATTACAAGCCCCTGCTGGTGAATTAAAAGAAAATAATCGTGGTTCTAATTCTGGAATCACAAAACCACAAATATTACATGAATAATTTGTTGAAAATAATGTTTCTTTTTGCTGATCAACAAAATCAATTTTTACTAAAGCATTCCCATACTTTAAGGCAACTTCAATTGCATCATGAATCCGACTTAATAACTCTTCAGAATTCTTGTACACTAACCGGTCAATAATAATATCAATGTTTTGTCGTTTATTTTTATCTAACTCAATTTCTTCATCTAATGTTTTAATTTCACCATTAACTTTTACCCGAATAAAACTTTCTTGTTTTAAGCGTGCGAATAAATCTTTAAAACTCCCTTTTTTATCACGCACAACTGGTGATAAAATCATAAACTTTTCGCCTTCATTTAACAATTGTTTTAAATTATTAATAATCTCTTTGATCGTTACTGACTTAATAACACCATGGCCATTAATACAAGAAGGAGTTCCAACCCGTGCATATAATAGTCGTAAATAATCATAGATTTCAGTTACTGTTCCAACTGTACTTCGTGGATTATGACTAGTTGTCTTTTGATCAATTGAAATTGCTGGTGATAACCCATCAATTGCATCAACATCTGGTTTTTCATTACCACCTAAAAATTGACGAGCATAACTCGACAAACTTTCAATATAACGGCGACGACCTTCCGCATAAATAGTATTAAAAGCTAGTGATGATTTTCCACTCCCTGACAAACCAGTAAAAACAACTAATTTATCTTTTGGAATTTGAACATCAATATTCTTTAAATTGTTTTCACGCGCTCCTTTAACAACAATTCAATCTTTTCCCATTTTTTCACCTTCTTAAATTATTATTTTGTAAAAGTAACATAATAGTTAATAGTTTAAAAAAATCTAACATTTGCTGTCAGATTAATAAAATTAGTTAAGTTCTGTAACAAATTGGCTTACTTTATTTTCAATAAAATAGGCATATTCTTTAACTAATTCTTCTTGTCCTTCTAAGAAGAATAAAATTTTCATGATTTTTTCTTTTAGTTCTGAAACTTCTTCATCACTGCTATAATTTTCAATAAAATAGATTTCAACTAATTGCTCAGCAATTTCTTCATCCGCAACTGATTGTTCATAATAGTTATTGTAATTAGCCTCATTTAAAATTTCACCAACAAAATCTCGAAAAATTTTATCATCATTAATTTTTGTTTTAATTTCTAATAATAACTCTTTTAATTCTGGTTTCATATTTTCCTCCCTTAATTTTGACTACTTATATTGTACTATATAAATTAATTATTTTCTTGTTTAAATAATTTGTTATATTGTTGCAAATAATTTTCTTGTTTAGTTATAGTTTCGACCAAATATTTATCAATCATTGCTTGCTTTTCTAAAAATTGACTTTTTTCACTTTCAAATGGTTTTAATATTCGAATCACAATCTTTTGTAATCGTAATACTAATTCTTGGCTATCCACTAATTGGATTGAATTTGTTAGTATTTTCTCATAATTAAAACCAGCTAAAGAACTATTTACCGGTCCAACTAATTTTGTTCCATTTTTTAAAATCATCCGTTGCAAGCGTTCATATTCATCATCAAAATAATTTCGTTTAATGTAAAATTAAACTTCA
Source organism: Spiroplasma endosymbiont of Glossina fuscipes fuscipes (assembly GCF_049669535.1). Classification (NCBI taxonomy): domain Bacteria; kingdom Bacillati; phylum Mycoplasmatota; class Mollicutes; order Entomoplasmatales; family Spiroplasmataceae; genus Spiroplasma; species Spiroplasma endosymbiont of Glossina fuscipes fuscipes. The sequence goes on along the minus strand of NZ_CP187162.1, from coordinate 233,769 downwards.
TTTTTAAATTCTTGACCATTCTTACCAACTTTACGGCGAAAAATATTCCGGTTATTACCTGTTGTATATCCCTTTGCCATTAAATTCGATAAGTCAGTTGTTAAATCAATATTTTGTTCAAGTTTTGCTTTTAAAATATAAAATACTCGTAAAACATAACCAATAAAAACCCGATTATTTTGATCACTAAAATCATAGTATTTTAAAATATCTAAGCAGATCATAATATCATTTTGCAACGCTTGTGCTTGATAACGTTGATATAATTGTGTTAACTCATCAACTAAAACTTGAATATTTTTATCCATCCTACCTCCGCTTTAATATTCTTATTTTGATTTTACCACATCTGTTTTCATCGCAAAGGGTAAATCAATATTTTGTTTTCGTAAAAAATTAATTTTATCAACCCGCGATAACTGTTTAAAAGCTGCTTCGCGTTGCATCGCAACTGAACGTGTTTTATATTCCTCCCAATAAATTATTTTAACTGGTCTTCGTTTTGATAAGGCCGTATATTTGGCCCCTATTCCAAGGTTATGTTCTTGCTCACGGCGAACCAAATCAACCGTATATCCAGCATATAATGTTTTATCAGCACAAACCAACACATAAAAATAATGTTTTTTCACAATTAGTTCTTATACCATTTTCTCAAAGTCAAGCACTTTATCGGCTCAATTAACATTAAAATTAATATCATGGGTCGTAATTAAAACAGTTCCTTCAAACGCTTGAATTGCTTCTAATAATGCTTCCTTTGCCAAAACATCAATATGGTTTGTTGGCTCATCTAAAATTAATAAACTACACGGTTCTAATGATAATGCTGATAACCCAACTTTTGTTTGTTCACCTCCAGATAACTTTATCATTTGGTTCTGCATTAAAGTACTTTTAACCCCAAAGTTTGCTAAAATACTGCGAATCCGTCCTTCTTCAAAGTCAGGATATAAATTTTTTAAATACTCAATTGGTGTCATCTCCATGATTGCTTCAATTTGATGAAAATAAGCAATAACGACGCCATTGCCAAGTTTTAAAGTTCCCCCTAAACTTGGAAGATTTCCTGCTAAAGTATTTAAGAAAGTTGTTTTTCCAATCCCATTATACCCACGAACAATACATTTTTCTCCATCACGAATATCAAATGTTAAAGGTTGAATTAACGGAAACTGATAACCAATCTCTAATTTTTCAGCACTAATAATTGTTGTACTTACTGGGCGTTTGTATTTAAAACTAAACTTTGGTTTCATCAACTCATGGCGTTTTTCAATAACTTCCATTTTATCAATTTGTTTCTGGCGTGACTGAGCACTTTTTGCTGTTGAAGCACGCGCTTTATTTTTTGCAACATAAGTTTCTAATTTTTTAATTAATCGTTCTTGTCCTTTTTGGGCCTTATCATATTGATCGTTTTTTAATTCACTTAATACTAAATACTGTTGATAGTTTCCAACATAACGATTAATTGTTAAATTTTCAATCGCATAAATAACCTTTGCAACTTTATTAATAAAATCAATGTCATGGGAAACCACTAAAAAAGCTTTCTCGTAATTTTGTAAAAACCTTGCCAATCACTCAACTTGTTCCAAATCCAAAAAGTTAGTTGGTTCATCTAATAACAAAAAATCATTTTCTGATAATAATAATTTTGCCAAGATAACTTTCCCCCGTTGTCCTCCCGATAACTCTGATAACTTGGCATTTAACCTTGTTGAATCAATCCCTAATCCATCAACTAAACTGCGAATTTCTTTATCAATTGTTTCAAACCCATTTTGATCTAAATGTTCTTGTAATTTTAACGCTTTGACTAACTCATCTTCATCATAATTAACACTCATTTTTTCATAAATATCATGAATTTTTTGTTCAATATCAAATAAATGTTGATATGTTAATTTTAAAAACTGATCAACTGTTAAACTACCATCTAACGCTTGGTGTTGATCTAAATAACCAATCTTAACCTTTGGGTGTAATTCAATTATCCCTTCGTCAGGTGCAATTTTTCCATAAATAATACTTAATAAAGTAGTCTTCCCTGTTCCATTCGCCCCAATTAACGCTAGATGTTCCCCCTTATTGATTCGAACTGTTGCGTTTTTATATAAAATCTTTCCACCGTTAGCATGACTTAAATTTTCAATATTAATTAAACTCATTTTAACCTCAATCCCTTATTACAATTTATAATTATACCTTATTTTAAAATAGAAATAAAATAAAACTTTTATATGGAATAACACTAATACATAAATTGTTATATTTAGTAAAAAGTCAACTTTGATTTAAAAAAATTTGAAATTAATGTTTAAAAATGTATCTGCCAATATGTAATACTTAGTTTTACTAAAGGTGTTAAGTTCATTATGCCTTTACATTTTTAAAAAAGTTATAAAATAAAGCCACAATAAGTATATAAAGGAGGCTGAAATAGCAAGGATTTTTTGGACAAATTTTATATAGAGTAAAGATTTTTATATTGGATTGGTGATAAATAATTTAATTTGCTATGAATACGAGTATTATTATATCAATTAACATAATCAAATAATTCTAATTTAAATTCTTCAATACTTTTAAATTTTTTATTTTTGACTAATTCAGTTTTTAAAATTTTATAAGTAGATTCAGCTACTGCATTGTCATAAGGATATCCAGGTTTACTATAAGATTTTTGTACATTGTTCTTAGTCAAAAGTTTATAAATAGTACTATTGTTAAATTCACTTCCTTGGTCAGTATGAAATATTTTAATATTTTCTAAAGAAAAATTAAGTTTGTTAAAAGTACTTTCAACTAATTTTGCATCTTTATGAGAACTAACATCATAGCTAATAATTTCACGATTAAACAAATCAATCAATAAACATACATAATATCATTGATTATTAATTCAAACATAAGTTAAATCACTGACAACAACTTCATGTAATTTATAATTATCAAAATCTTGATTTAACAAATTATTATATTTGTAAGTGATATCTTTGTTATTATGATGTTTATATTTAATTTTTGTATAATTTGAAATTAAATTATATTTTTGCATTATTTGACTAATTTTTATTCGTGACAATATAATATTTTGTTGTGCTAACATAACTTTAATTTTTCTTGTACCATAGTTTTTTCTACTTTTTAAGAAAATACTGATAATAGTATTATCAATATGTTGGGCTTGACTAAGTTTATTTGATTTTAATTGATAATAAAATGTTGATCTAGCAACTTTTAGTGTTTTACATAAATTAGTAATTTTATACTTTTCTTTGTTATTTTTTATAATTACTATTTTTTGCCTATTATCAGTGCTGCTTGCTTTAAAATATCATTTTCCATTCGTAATTGTTTGTTTTCTTTTCGCAACTGAATAAGTTCATTTTCTTCAACAAAGCGATTGTCTTTAGCTTTAAATGATCCTGAATTGTTAAATTCATGCACTCATTTTCAAACAGTGGATTTACCAATTTGATAGTCATTAGATAATTGACCAGATGTTTTGCCTGATTTATAAAGACCAACAATTTGTTGTTTAAATTCATCGGTATAATGATTCTTTGCCATATAATTACACCTCCATTGTAACTTAATTATAATCTTTTACTCTACATTATTGTTGTCCAATTTATCTTAACCCATCCAAAACTATAATTTTTTAAATAGTAGAGAAATTGCTGATCAAGAAAATCGTATTTTTAGTCATTCAGAATTTAAACCAACAGGTTATTATTTACAAGGAAAACATACTTATACAGTAACATTAAACCGGGATTTAACAAACGATGAATTAGGGCAGATTAAGCTATCAATTGGCCAATGAGGACAATACAAAAACATAAATCAAAACCAAAACAGTGTTTTTAGTCATATTTTAATTCCAACAAAAGCTAACTTTGTTACTTTTTATTTGGAGACTGATGGTGTTCTTTATCTTGCTGATAATAATCAAACTAATTTACAAGTAACTAGCGTAACAGCAGAAAATTCTAATGCTGTTATTAAAATGCCAACTTTTAAAATAAATAAATCTAATCAAAATAATTTTATTAATGATGTTTTAAACACAAATTCACCTTTTGTTGAATTTGTTTCTAATCACTTTATTGCTACAATGCAAACAGAAATGATTATTAAAAAAGTTCTGCCTCGTTTAAAACAACATTTTAATGCTATTTTAGCAGGATGAGACAAAACATGAAAATATACTAATGAACTTCTTGGCTTAAATGAAGCAAATGATGGAATCAATAAAAAATATTCACAATATATTCATATTGCTAATGAAGACGACAGTGGTGGTTATGCTAATGCAAGTAATAATCGAATAATGTTTCAAAACAGTACTTCTGCTGGACAAAATTTATTTTTAGATAAAATTTCTGATCAATGAGCACTATGGCATGAAACTGGTCATACTTATCAAAGTTCACAATATAAATGAAATAATTTAACTGAAGTTACTAATAATATTAGTGCCCTGTATGTCCAAGAACATTTTAATGTTCCATTGCGAATTTTTAATTATATGGAAGAAATTGAATTATTTTTCCAAACTCCAATTAAAGAACGAGATTTTAATAAGATAAAACAAGAGCCTTTATGAGTTAAACTAGCAATGTTTTGACAATTAAGAATGGCATTTGGAGAAAACTTTTATCCACAATTAAATCAAACTTATCGAGCAATGCTCAATACTGAAAAAAATGGACTTTATAATGACTAAATTAAAATTCAACAATTCATTATTCATGCATCAGAAATATCAGGATATAATTTATCACCATTCTTTGAAGTGTGAGGTTTACGACCAACTAAAGAAACTGAAAATATTATTAATAAAGGATCCGTTGCAAAGATACGGGTTTTAGTTAAAAACAAGATATAATCTTGTTTTTTCTTTTATACATAGAAATTATTAATATTAAAGTTATTATTTTTTAAAAATTTTAAGGAGTTGAAATTATGCAAACAAAGCAATATTTTATTTTGCAGTCGTTAGTGAAAAAGTATGGTAAAGATATTGTTATTAATATTGTCAATAAGATTGCAAAAGATATTAAAATTAAAAAGTAAAAGAATAAATTATTCCGCGTAATTTATTAGCGGATAATTTATTCAATTAATGTTTTTTAAATGGAGCAAAGCGACAACGAGCGGAGCGAGTTTGCAAATTTCAATTTTTTAATTTATTGAAAGGAGATATATTATGCCAGTTTGATTAACGACAATATTTAGTGTTGTTATTATATTAGGTATTTTTGCTTGAATTGGTTTGTCAATTTATCAAAAAATTCGCCAAATTCGAGGTAAGAAAAAAGATAAAAAAGAAATTGAAAACAAGGAGGATACGAAATAATGTTAGGGATGTATTTAACAACAGCAATTATTTTTTTAGCAGTTGGTGATAAGCCTACTATTTCAGATGGAATGGGTTCTATTTGAAGTGGTTTAGGACAAGCAATGATGAAAGTTAAAGATGCTGTTTATGCTGTATTACCACAATTAATGACTTTTTTAGGTGATGCGTGAATTATTTTAATTCCATTTGGTATTTTTGTTATTGTTAAGATATTAAACTTTTTCCGTGTTATGGTTAAAGGATTTTAATATTTAGTATAACTGATCATATATTTTAGCTATGGCACACTAGCTTTTATGTGAATTGTATAAATAATTTTGTTGTTTATTTTTGCATTATACACTGTCTACAAATTTATTTTTAAATAAATTTAATTGTTTTGGTTATTATTGATAATGTTAACTGAAATGAATATGACTATATCGCCAATAGTAGTTACATTTATATTGTTTATTGTTCATAATATTGAGTTTATTAGTAGGATTTAATATAAATAATGTTGTAAAAAATATTTCTTTTTCTAATAAAATATTTATAAATTTGTTAATTTATTAAAAATTCAAATAATAAAGTTAAAAGTTATTATTAAAACTATTATTATTGAAATAATTGTTTTAATTGGTGATACCATTCATAATAAGCAAAAAATAGATGGTATCACGTTTGTAAAAAATATTTCTTTTTCTAAAAACTTGTAGGCAGTATATAGTGTAAAAATATCAACTTAATTATAAAAGTATAATTTTATATTTTAATAACTATTAATTATAAATTAAATAGTATTTTTCAGTGTGCCAATTTTTACTATTTTATATATTTAACATTGTTAATAACATTGTTTATTAAACATTAAATAAACAATATATTAGCATTATGTATAACATTGTTAATAATCAATGTTTTTATCAATAAATAAGCAATATATGAACATTAAATATAACATTGTTAATTAGAAACAATGTTTATTAAGGAGTTGATAAAATTGAGTAATTTTATTAAGAAAAATAAAAATATAGAAAATTATTTTATTCGTAAAGAGTTAATAGTTTTTGAAACAGATAAAGCAAGTTTTATAAATTTGCCTAATCATAATAAACATATTGGTTTTTGATTAAGTAATAAGTTTATTTATCTTAGTAAAAAACATTCTGATCAAGTAGCTATTGGTTTGATTTATTATAATTCTTATCCTATTGTAAAATATGATGAAAATTTAAAACGCCATATTTGAAAATATTTAACTGGAACAGAATTAATTAATTTGTATAATCAATATAAACAAAATTATTTTAAAAGTATGCACAAAGCATTATTTTCAAATGAACCTAAAAAAGTAAAAGTAAATAATAACAATAATAATTTAACAAATTGAAGTGTTGAAAAAGAGCAAGAATTAATTAATGATTTAGAAAGTTTAAATTAAATGAGTTTATATGACTATTGAGTTCAATTTGTTAGTTATATTATTGGTTCAAATGCCCCTGAATTTTTATATGTTATATCGTTTGTATTATTTATCGTTTTATTTTTTTGGGATATTTTTTAAACTTATTCAAAAAATGTGGAGTTTTTAAAAATGCAAAATGATTGAGAAAAATTAAAAGAGTTTTTTATTCATATATTTTTGTTTATAGATAAAATAAATGTTGAAAGTATTACAACTTGGTCTTTGACTCAAAATGAATATTTAACTCTGATAGTTGGTGTTTGAATTGTTATTTTGTTTTTAACTTGGTTTTTGTTATGAATGATTTTTAAAATAGTTGGGTATTTTAAGTAATGAAAAAGTTTATATTTTTCTTAAAAAATTATTGTTATATTAGCGGTTCAATGAGTTTGTTTAGTTTAATTGATTTATTGCTTTGAATAATTTCATTAAATTATACTGGTTTAGTATTCTGATTATTGTTTGCTTTGCAATGTGTTTATTTTGTATGATGAGTTTGAAAAAACATATTTTATCAGTTAAATGCTTTTCGGTTAGTAAATTTTGTTTGAGATAATCCGTTATCGGTAATTATTGGTAAATTAGGAACGGGAAAAACATTACTTTTAACTTATTTATCACAAACTATGAAACTATTAACAGATAAGATTTATAGTAATTATTCGTTAGAAGATGATAAAGTTAAAGTTTTAACATTTAAAAATTTAGATTTTACAGATAGAACAAAACCGGTTCTCTCTGATGATAGTGTTATCTTATTTGATGAAAGTTATTTATATATTGATGGAACTAGTCCCCATGATGAGAAAAAAGTTCACAGTGGTAAAATTCCGTGAATTGTTTTAGCAAGACATTTTGGTAATCGTGCTTTGTTTACAGCTCAGCGTGAGGGTATGATTTGAAATAATATTCGCCAATTAGCAAGTGGTATTATTATTCCAATTTCACTGAAAAAACCGATTGCTAAAAAAGGATTTAATTTTTTTAATCGTTTCTTTATTATGCGAATTGGTATTTTTCAAGATATTACTGATTATGAAATTTGAAAAACAAAATCAGTAGAACGAACAGCAGAAGGTAAACGAGCAAAACATAAGTCGGATGTTGGGTCAGGAATTCGGTTTTTTAAAATAATTATTCTGTTAGAATTTGCACAGAAATATGATAGTCAATGATTAAAGTTTGTTCGTGATTTAAAAAATGATGAAATAGTTAATTATAAAGAATATTACTGATCAGAAATTACTAAATTGAGTGTTAAAGAGCGTTTAGAATTGTTTGATATTGATATTTTAAAAAAGAATTTAAAACCTAAAAAAGAAAAAGGAAGTGGTAAAGATGATTAATTTATTATCAGAAAGTAGTAATTGAGATAAGATTTTTAGTTTTATTTTTGATGTATTTTTGTTTATTTTTGATGTTATTTGAAATACAAAATTACCAATGACAAATACGACAATTGCTTATTTTATTATCTTTTTTATGGTTGTTAAGTTATCTATTTATGCAATTCACGGTACAAGAACTCAATACAACGAATTAGGTTCAACAGTACAAACAGGTGTATCAAATATTTATTCTGCAACTGCTCGTGGAGTTTCAGATACTAAACAAGGTATGCAAAAACATATTAAAGATCGTAAACAGTTTAAAATTAATCGTAAAAAACAACAATTATCAAATTTAGTAAAACAAGCAAAAACAAGAGAACAAGGATATCGGAGAGTGAATAAATAATGATTAAATTAGTTTTATTGGTGGCGGCAATCGCTATTTTTGGAACAGGATTTATTACAGTCATTATAAATCAATTAACATCAGCAAAAAATATTATTATGGATTTATATAACTCAGATACTTTTTTGCTTTCGTTGTTTGGTAAAATGGCAATTTTGTTTAGTCATCCATTAATGTTAACAATATCAAGTTTATATATTGTTGGGTTTATTGTTTCAAAAACATTGTATAGTTAGGAGTTGAATTTATGAAAAGTAAAATTTTAAAGTTTTTAAAAGAAAAATGATGAAAAATATTATTATATTTTTTGGTAATTAGTTTGGGAATGTTTGTACCTTTTCTTTATATTGATATTAAAGAATTTCAATTATTTTTGAGTAAATTTGGTTCAGTTTCTTCAATTATGTGTATCGGATATATAATTTTTTGAATTTTAACTGCTGCGGGAATTATTGATTTAATATTATGAATTAAGAAAAAAATTAATAAAGATATAGTTAAAGGTGGTAAAGAATAATGCGTAAGTCATTATCTTTATTTGCCATATCTATTTTAGGGATTTTAGGGTTAATTATTCCTTTTATTACTTTAACAGCATTCAAACCTTTAAATCAGCAAAATTATACTGTTAAGCAACAAGCAATCGGTATCAATGAAACTGATTTTATTAATACGATGTTTTTACGCAGTAGTTTCTTTGAAAATTGGTCAGAAACAAATTACTTTATTAACCCTACTTTAAAAACATCACGATCATTAACTTATAATAATAAATGATATTTAGATTTTTTAAAGGATAGTTATTCAACGGGAATTTCATTTGATAAACCTAGTAATGATTTTATGGACTTATATAAAAATTGAGATACTTATATTAAACAGTATAACATTGATAAGTTTTATAATGTTGACAAAAAACAATTTTTAAAAGAATTAACAAATTTTATTTATTCTTTTACAAATAAATATAATTTAACACAAATGTTAAATAAATTAAAAACAAATATAAATGATTTACAATCCGTTAATTTAATTGAAAATAATTGAAAATTAATTGATAGAAATAGTTTTGATAATGAGTTTAATAGAGAAAATAATAAATCATATTTATTTCTTAATTTATTTGATGTAGGTAGATATGGTATATATTTAGCAAAAAATAATGGTAATATATCACAAAGAAAAAATAATATTTGATATTTAGAAACATATAATCCAAAAGATTTTGTAATGTTTAACACTGCAAATATAAAATCGCTTTATCGTTGAGATGGAAACAGTGAACTACAAAAACCAACAATTAACAAAACTACTAGTGAAATAACAGATTGAAGTGTTGAAAATCAAAATAAAGTTAAAGATTTTTTAAATAAGTATTTAGATATTATTATTCAAGAAAATATTAGAGTTCAACAAGGTGGAAATCCAAACTATGATGATCCAAATTTAGGTAGTGAAAGAATAATTTTTGATTTTGAAATTATTAATAATTTGGATAAGTCTAGTACTGGTACTATTTTAACTAAAAAATCAATTTATCGGATGATTTTAACGATTGATGAACATAAAAATATTGTTGCAGGTAGTTTAGAATTAACACATCTTAAACAATATTGAAATGGTTATAATTATAATCAAAGTAGTACTCCTAATACTGGTAAAAAGGTTTTTGAATGGATGAAAGGTCAAATTGATATTAATAAGTTTTTAAAAGCATTTTTTGCACATGCTTTGGTGCCTGTATTTCAAAATCGTAGTAATTTTATTGAAAGTGGGTATATTGATAATTTACAATATGATACGGTTTTAATTGATGAAAAAAAATACTAATAAAAATCAATTTGAAAGATTATTAAATAGTATGTTTACAGTTTCTCAAAATTTTTATAAAGATTATTTACGAACGATTTTTGATTTAGAAAATAATACTTATGTACAAGGATATAATAAAAAAATATAGTTTATTAGCGAACAATGGTTTTAAAATTTATCCGCGTTATTTTTATTTTTCAGATAAATATAATCAGTTGAATATTAAATTATATTCAGCATTTAAAAATCGATTTTATAATACAAATTATGGTAATGTATTTAATTATGATTTTTCAGTTGCAAATAATTATAATATTAATCAAAATGAGGGTTATATTTTTGAAGGTGCTTTAAAAGAAAAATATGGTTTAAAATATAAGAAAATTGAAGAACAAAAAATTGGTTATAATGTTTTTGAATTACAAGCACAAAAAGAAAATGATATCTATCGTTATTATGATTTTAATTTTGGAATTTATAATTGACAAGAAATAAATAATGGTGGATTATTTCCTGATGGACAGTGATGACAAGCACAATATGAAAGTTGTAGTTGATATAATTTAGCGTGTCATATCAGAAATGCTGCAATTTGAATTGTCAATAATATTCCTGGGGTAAAACAAGTAAATGAATTAGCAAGTGGGGTTGGTAAAATTTTTCAAACAATATATAGTTTTTTTAGTCAAACATTTGAGGTGTGAAAATTTAGTCCAGCATTATATAACACAATAACAAATATATTCCTATTAATTATATTTATGAAATTTGTAAGATTAATATAAAAAAGGACTTTTGTTAGTCCTTTTATTTTTTTCAATCTGTTATTTCACCAGTAGTTTTGTTAATTGTTGGTTTTTGTAGTTCACTGTTTCCATCTCAACGATAAAGCGATTTTATATTTGCAGTGTTAAACATTACAAAATCTTTTGGATTATATGTTTCTAAATATCAAATATTATTTTTTCTTTGTGATATATTACCATTATTTTTTGCTAAATATATACCATATCTACCTACATCAAATAAATTAAGAAATAAATATGATTTATTATTTTCTCTATTAAACTCATTATCAAAACTATTTCTATCAATTAATTTTCAATTACTATTTTCTGGTGGTTGTTGTGGATTATTAGGTTCTGGTTTATTACCCCCGTTTTCATTGTTATTTGGTTTTTGACAACTAATTAATGTGGTTGTACTTGTTGCTGTTAATCCGATTGTTCCTAAAATGCTAAGTCATTTTTTCATATATTTATTCCTTTTTGTGAAATGTTATAATTTTTTTAATTATACTATACCTTTTTTAAAGTAGGTGTAAATTTATGAAATATATTAACTAATAATTTTAATTTAATAACACTGTTAGAATAATTTCATTTAATACTGGAAAAGAAAATAATAAATCTTTAAATAATAAATATTGTTATTTTTTTCTTAATAAGAAAACTCGGGGTGCAGAATTTAATGCGTTCTTTATTAAAAAACAAATTCAGAAGTTTTTTAAAAATTATGAAAATATTAAATTAATTATTGGTGGGGATAGTGCTAAATGGATTAAAAAAACTGCTAAAATTTTAGATGGTATGTTTATATTTGATAGATTTCATACAATAAGAGAATTAAAGAATAATATATATTGTGGTAATCGTAGTAAAGAATCCTTTAAAAATTATTTATACGCAAAAGAATTATTTTTACAAGGAAAATACGACGAATTTATAACTTTTTTAAAATCATTACAGAATGAAAGAATTAAATTAAAATATTTTATTAATTTAAAAAATGGTATTTTAAATCAAAATAAAGAGTGAAATATTGGCGTATCTGCTGAAAGTGATGTTTCAAGAGTTGTAAAATCTTGTTTGGGATATGGGAATAAAACATTTTCATTTTCAACATTTAAAAATATTTTGGATTTAAAAATTATGAGATTTAATTTTAGTTAATTTAAAATAATTTAATTTTAGTTTTTAAACTATTTTTTAGTATGTTAAAATATGAAATTATTTTTTGTATTTTTATTTTTTGTGTTATTATGTTTTTATAAAAGAAAAAAGTTTCTTGTTTTTAAATAAATTAAATAATACCCGTTTATATGCAACACTCCCTTAATAAATATCAACAGTTAACAAAACCAATTTGAACTAATATCATTGATGCATCAACTAGAGAACATCCAATTGTGCAAAAAATTATACCAATAAAAAAATAACATCTACCAAAGAAATTGTTACAAAAAATGTAACAATAAATTTTGGTGATGAATTTAAAACAATTAGTGAAATTAAAAAAATTTTTACACTGCCTGACTTAACTACAGATGAAAAAGTGACAGTAGCTGTTGATTATAATTCATCATTAAATTCATTTTTAAAAAATAAAAATAATTTATTTGTTGCTGTTGAGTTGCAAATTGCACAAAAAAATAAAATTCCAAATGTTCAAAGATATTTGTTTAAATTAAACAAATTAAATAATACAATAGTATTTCAAGGAATAGATGATGAATATAAAGGAATTCTCGGTTTACATTCACAAAATAAATTAATTAAATTTTATGGTAATGCTGAAGAAATTCATTATCGCTTTAACCAAGAAATGTACTATACTATTAAAATAAAAAATAGTGTTGGTGAGTTAATAAAAAATATTGTTATTACTGGTAACCAAAATTTCGCTGAAATTATTAGAAAATATGATTTAACCGATGGGATTAAATATGATGAAAATTATCAAATTTCCATTATTCCCGCCGAAGGAAATCGTGTTCGAATTTTTAATAATGACAAATATCAACCATTAAATGGCAGAAAAACATATATCATTAAAAATGATAATTTAGTTGAAAAAAAATAAAAATAAAAAAGGGAAAAATTAATAATAATCTTCCCTTTTTTAATTAAAATAAATATTGGTCATACTAGGGTTTTCATAACATAAAATTATCTTTTATAAAAATAATATTAACTTTATCATTATTACAACACATTTTAATTATTAGAATCAATTTCAAATTGAGTAGATACTATATAATTTGCTTTCTTTGTCATTACTCTTGCTGCTGAATCACTAATCTCAAATAATCGTGATCCCGCTTTAGGAACCAAAGTTATAATTCCTTTACTATAATCAGCAGTAATAATATTAATTTCATCATATAAAAGATCACTATATTTATTAATAAATTCTTGTCCTAAAGTTTTAATAACCACTTTTTTTCTAATAAGATTAAAATTATCATTTTGCAAAAGTGTGTAATTAATTTTTATTTTTATTACAGGGTTTGGATCTGTAACATCCCCCATTTCTATTTTTTCATTATTTACATTTAAATAATATTTATTTTCACCAACAATAAATTTAAAATGAACTTTAAATGAAGATGGACTAACAATATTATTTTTGTCATAAATTAAAGAAAAAGTTCCTTCACTTTCAAATAATTCACCTTTATATTTTGCTTTAAGTAAAATTGTAGCAAAGGCTTTTTGATAAATTGAGAAGGCACGGTTACGATCACCAATATATTCCATAATTGTTGCTGCCAAAACCATAGGTTTTCACTGTTCATGTTGTTCATTTTCCCTAAAAATCTTATAAACTTCTTTATTAATTGTAATTGTTCCCAATTCAGTTTCTTTAATTAACTGATCAAACATTAGATTTTCATTTATGATATTAACTTCCCCAGTAAAGTCTTTTCCTTGCTTGGCAGTAATTATTGCAGAATGCCCATCTGGTTTTACTGAAACATCAACATCATTAAGAGTAAGAGCAGTTCCATTTAATAAATTAATTGATTTTAAAACTAAATTTTCATCATACACCAGCATATCTTTTGAGCTATATGTCAATGATATTACTATTAAAATCTTTGTCAAATCATTCGTTACTCATTCTAAATTAATTTTTTTGTTAAATAATCTAATTTTTTTCATTCGGTAAATAATGAATGACAGCACTTTGCATTCCGGGTAAAATATCAACATCAAATTTGTGAACATTAATGTTCTTATCATATTCTTTTAAAGCCTCTTTTATTCCAAAAATTGTTGGGATTGTTTTTATTGTCTTAAGTTCTCTGGGAACATTATCATTAATATTTTCTTTACTAATTTTATTTGTGCAGCTAACTGGAAATAAACTTGCATTCCCAATTAAAGTAATACTGCCTAAAATGGTCAGTAATTTTTTCATTTCTTTTTCCTCCTTGAATTTGAATAATAAAAAATATTATTAACCAAGGGGCGGAAATTTCCCCTTTTTAAATTCATTTAATAATTCTGTTTTTTGGAAATTATACGAGAACTCATGTTCAATAAATTGCTTTTTATCACCAATTAATAAGAATAACATTAAAAGTAAATAAATATTAAAAAACTTTAATATTTTATACTCTTCTAATAACATTGCTAAAATAAAACTATTATTAATAATTAACATTTTAAAAAAATTAAGTTAAGAATCGCAGAAATACTAGCTAATAAATAAACAGCACAATATAAAATTATTAATTTAAAATAAAGTTCTTGATAAATAGACCCCAAATGATCAAATAATCAATAAACTTGAAAATTAATAATAATGTTATAGGTAAAATAGATAAAGTTAACAAGCCATAATATTACAAAGTAATACTTTTTGGCAAAAATAACTTTTAACTCTGATAATTGTAAATAAGATTGGTACTTCTTATTCATATAAAAATTATTTAAAAGAACACAACAATTAATAAGAATAATAGTAACACTAATTAAATAAACTGAATCTAAAATTAAAAGAATAAATGTTAATTTATGAATTGGATAAGTATTATATAAAATGGCAAATAAAAATAAATAAGCCAATAAAAATTTTAAAAAATATTAAACACAATTTTTTAACATAATTTACCATCTTTTACCAAATTACCTTTCTCAAAAGTGATATTTTTTCTATTATACAAAAAAAGTTTGAAAAATTGTTTAATTTCTCAAACTTATTCCTATTTTTAAAAAACTATAATTTTAGTAAATTTAAATTATAGCTAAAATAGTTAAGATCTAATTAGTTTTTTCAAAATAAAAAAGTTATATTTTAAAAATATAACTTTTTTATTTTAATTTACAATATTTAAAAAATGATAAAAATTATTCATCATTTCTTATTAATAATTATTTTACTAATCCTAAAAAAGTCTGTGGTTCTAAACTAGCACCGCCAACTAAAGCACCATCAATATCGGGTTGTGCTAATAATTCTTTAATATTATCTGGTTTAACACTACCACCATATTGAATTCGAATTATATTTGCTACCACTTCATCATAAAGCGCAGCAATTTTAGCACGAATTATAGCACAAACTTTTTGAGCAATTTCGGCGGTTGCTGTTTTTCCAGTTCCAATTGCTCAAATTGGTTCATAAGCAATGACAACTGTTTTTGCATCTTCCAAATCAATTCCTTGGAATGCTTTTGTAATTTGATTTTCAACAACTTGTTGCGTTTCATTATTTTCATATTGGTCTAATGTTTCACCACAGCAAATAACTGGCACCATCCCCTTTGCTAATAATTTTTTTGCTTTTAAATTAACAGTCTCATCAGTTTCATTAAACATTTCACGACGCTCAGAATGACCAATAATAACATGTGTTATTTTTAGATCTTCTAACATATCAACTGAAATTTCACCGGTAAAAGCCCCAAAATCTTCATAATGACAGTTTTGTGCCGCAATAATCAAATTATTAGCATGTTGCTGTGCAACAACTAAATTAACATATGGTACTGCTATTCCCGCTTCTACTGTTAAATTACCACAAACAGGATTAACTTGATTTAAAAATTCAATTGTTTCACTACTTGTTTTATGCATTTTTCAATTTCCAATAATAATTGGCTTTCGCATTTTCTTCCCTCGTTTCTATATAACATTTTAATTATATACTTAAATTTTACAGATTTCGTAGTAAAATAATAAGTTTCTTAATGTTATAATATATCACAAAGAGGTGAAAAAATGTTTTTTTCAGCATTTCAAATGAAATACAATACAAAATCAATTAAAAAATTACCAAAAATTAATGATTCTGAAAAATGGTTAATTATCGATGTTCGACCAAAAGAAGAATGATTGGAAAGTCATATTACCAATAGCATTAATATCCCTCATCATTTATTTCGTCTAATTTATTCAAAAAAAGTTATTAAAGATAAAAAAATTCTTTTTATTTCAAGTGCTGGCCATTCCCATCTTGATTTATATCAATTATTAAAAAAACATAATTCTAAAGTTTACATTCTTATGGGGGGCTGAAAAAAAGTTCACCAGACCGATAAACTTGATAAAATCTTAACTTATAACCCTATTGATTAATTTTATTCATCACTGGGGTTTTTATTTGGTATGGAACTGGGGATTTGTTTTGTTTAATAACAATTCATTAATTCCTCATAAAATTAAACTTCCTCCAATAATAATTGCTAAGCTATATAAAGTATTATGATTACTTTTAAAAGCAACAAAACTATAAATAATGTAACAAATTGAAACGAGCAACAAGAAGATAGCAAAGCCAGCATAGTAATACATTCCTTTTACTTTCGTTACTTCAACCCGTTTTGTATAATGATTTACTCATACAGCAACAATTAAACTAATATAGCAAATAAAAGCAACAAAACTAACTGCATTGGAAGATATATCTAATAAATAAAGTGGGTCATCTTTAATTCCTAAACTAGTTCCCATAATGATTAAATTAAAACTAACCGTAATTGCCATTTGAATTAGGCCAATTTGGTGATAACTTAATTCTTTTTTGCCAATATAAACAAGACGTTCATCTTGAACAGTTTGGCCTAATGCTGGTGAAACAAATGTTAAACCATTAATACTCATTAGTGCGGTAATAACAATAAATCAGGTCAAAACACGTGCAATTGGTCCACCAATAATATTATTAAATAAACTAAAAACACTTCCATCGTTTGTCCCTAAGAATAACGAAATAACTTGAATTAAATAAAAAACTGTAATAAAAACCATCGCAACAAATAGTGCTTTTGGCACAACATTTTTGTTAGAAACTTCTTTTTGTAATCCTGCGGCATAAATAAATCCATCAAAAGAAAATAACACGGGTAAAAGGCCCATAAAGAAATTCCCAAATTTTAATTCTTTAAAACTATCAAACACATTTCCATTCATTGGAATAATGAATCCAATAATTAAACTTACCAATAGTGGAATAAATTTAACAAAAGTTCCAATGGTCTGTACTCATTTTCCAACATTTCGTAAAAAAATATTTAATAAGTAAAACAAGATTAAAAGAATACTACCCACACTAATTGCAATTGCGTTTTGGGTTCCCTTTGTAATACTCTCAATTTCTAACGCATCAAACATTGCGTTAATACTAAAAATTGGGAAAATTCCTAATAAAATTGGAAAATAAAAAAAAATAAAAAAAATTGAAAATAAACTTCCAACCTTACGGCCAATTAAAACATTGGCTCATGATGCTAATGTTCCATTCCCGCTCTTTGTGTTAATAGAAGCAATTTCAATAAAAACCATAATCATCGCAATTCCTAAAATACCAACTAAAATTCATAATGCAATTGCTAAATATGGATTTTGGGTGAAATATAAAACGTGGCCCTCAGAAGTATCATTTTTTAAATAAATCCCAATTCCGATTGTAATTCCAACAGCCGTTGAAAAAACAGTTAAAAATTCAAAGAACTTAACATGTTTTTTCGTTTTTCCCATAATTTTTTCCTCCATTTTTTCAAATAAATAACCTTTAATAAACATATCTTATAAAAAAATATAAATAAATTATAACATAGCTTACTTTTGATTTTCGTAATATTTTTTCTTAATTTCGCGGAAAAGATGATTAACTCCTGATTTTGAAATTTCTAAATTATGCTCACTCTCCAATAATAGTGAAAGATCTTGCAATGATGCATCCGGATAGACAATCCGTAAAAACGCAACTTTTCTTGTATTATCATTTAATTCATCAAATAAATTATGTTCTAACAAATAATTAATCATAATAACTTGTTCCTCTCCAGCTTTCATTGCTTTTTGCTGGTTTGAAATTTCAATGTTATTTAACCGATTAATACTGTTTACCATGTCCCGCGAAATGCGCGTATTTTCAAATGCTAAAACACTATTAATTGCATCAATTAATTTTAGAAAATCAGAAACTAAAATTGATCTTTTAAGATAGCAGACATATTTATCGTGGCGGGTAACTATCTTAAAAGGAAAATGAAATTTGTGTAATAATCTGCGAAAAGTTTGTGCTGAAACCTCATCAATAAACTGCACTTCTAAGTGATAGTTGCTTGTTTCAGGTGAATTAACACTACCACACGCCACAAAAATTCCCGCAATGTAAGCACGTTGCTGGCGTTCATTTCAATCAGCAGGAATTGTAATAATTTTTTGGTTGGTATCAGCATCAAAAATATTTAAGTTTTTTAGAATTTCTGCGGCACGTTCTTTAATTCGTAAAATAAACGTTTTATTTTTTTTTAATTTTGTTGTCTGCATAATAATAATGTCAATTTCAACTTGATATAAATTTTTAAGAAAGGAATAAATTGTACGAATAATTGCGTTACTAATTGAACTAACTTCAAAATTAAAATAATGGTTGCTAATATTTAATGTCATATTATATTTAACAAAACCACATAAAAAAGCTTTTTGACAAACTGGGTCAAATTCTTTTTTAATAATTTCCTCTTTAACTTCTAGCGCGAAACTCATTTTAATCCCTCTTTTATCTAATTTAATAGTACAGAAAAAACCACTAGCTTGGCATAGTGGTTTAGACAATTAACCTTTTTGTTTAAATTCACGAACTTCTTGTTCAGAATCTTGCATTGGTTCAACGCTCCCATCCTCAACTTTTCGGATTACAACATTTGCTAATTTAATAACAACTTCATGAGCAATTGATAATTGCATATGTTCAAACAATTTTGCTGCTTCTTCAACATACGCATGAAGCGGATTAGTTTGCGCATAACTACGTAAATAAATCCCACTTCGTAATTTACTTGCTTGGTCAATATGCTTTGTTCAATATTCATCAAAAGAAGAAATAATTGCATTCCGTTCAATCTGATTCATCACATCAGCAGGAACATCCTCTGTCCGTGCTTGATAAAAGACATTCATTTTTTCTGCAAGATATTTTGCAACTTCTTCGCGGGTCATTTTTTCCATTACTGTTTTATCTAATGCATTATTTGCAACAACTTTATCGTTGACCCCTTTAATTAACTCATCATAACGAATAAATCATTCACCATGTGATTCATTTCCAAACATTTTTGTTAAATCATATGCTGCTGAATATTGCATCTTTTTAATAATTGGTTTTAAATCAGAAGCAGTTAAAATTTGATCACGACGAGCATACATTGCTTCACGATGTTGTGCTAAAACATTATCATAATCTAAAATATGTTTTCGTTGATCAAAATTCATCCCTTCAACTTTTTTTTGCGCATTTGAAATTGCTCTTGTTAACATTCGTGATTTAATAAAATCTGACCCTAGTCTTGCAAAAATGCGACGTAATCGATCACCACCAAAACGCATCATTAACTCATCATCCATTGCGACATAGAAACGTGAAAATCCAGGATCTCCTTGTCGTCCTGAACGCCCACGTAACTGATTATCAATCCGACGCGCTTCATTTCTTTCAACCCCAAAAACAGCTAAACCGCCAAGGTTAGTAACTCCTTCCCCTAATTTAATGTCAGTTCCCCGTCCTGCCATATTCGTTGCTAAGGTAATGGCCTTTTTTTCTCCCGCTTGCGCAATAATATCCGCTTCGCGTTCATGGTTCTTAGCATTTAACATTTCAAACTTTAAATTAGCATTGCGTAAATAATGAGAAACAATTTCTGATGATTCAACCGAAGTTGTCCCAATTAGAATTGGTTGTCCTTTTTCATGCAAAGTCAAAATTTCTTTCATCATTGCTTGCATTTTTGCATCACGATTAGCGAACATATAGTCTGCTTCATCACGACGAATTAATGGACGATTAGTTGGAATTTGAATTACTCGCATATTATAAATTTTTACAAACTCTTCTTCTTCTGTTTTTGCCGTTCCGGTCATTCCACTTAATTTATTATATAAACGGAAAAAGTTTTGATAAGTAATAGTTGCCATCGTTACTGTTTCTTGTTCAATTTCAACATGTTCTTTTGCTTGTAATGATTGTTGTAAACCATCGCTATATGCACGCCCCGGCATTAATCGTCCGGTAAACTGGTCAATTAGAATAATTTCATTGTTTTGAACAACATATTCAATTCCGTTTTTAAAAACAAAATTAGCCTTCAAAGCATTTAAAATTAAATGATATAATTCAGTATTTTTAATGTCAAATAATGAATTAATTGAGAAAATCTTTTCTGCTTTTAAAATTCCTTCTGGAGTTAAATAAACTTGTTTTGTTTCTAAATCAATTTCAAGATCATTTTCTCGTGACAATGATTTTGCAAAATGATCGGCTGCTTGATATTGTGGAATTCGATTTTGGCGACCTCCCGAAATAATTAATGGTGTTCTTGATTCATCAATTAAAATTGAATCAGCTTCATCAATAATAGCATAGTTTAACCCGTGTTGTACTTTATCACTAAAGTTTTTAACCATATTATCACGTAAATAGTCAAATCCTAATTCAGCGTTAGTTGTATAAGTAATATCACAACTATATGCTGCTCTTTTTTCGTCTTTATTTCCACTACGAGTGTTTAACCCAACTGTTAAACCTAAAAATAAAAACACTTGACCATTAATCTCTGAATCCCGTTTTGACAAATATTCATTAACAGTAACAATATGAACTCCTTTTCCAGTTAAACCATTTAAATATGTTGGCATTAACGCAGTTAAGGTTTTTCCTTCTCCGGTTTTCATTTCAGCAACATCACCCTCATGTAGAACAATTCCTCCAATTAATTGGACACGATAAGCATACAAACCTAAAATACGGCGTGCTGCTTCTCGTGCCACCGCAAAAGCCTCAATTAAAATATCATCTAATGTTGCACCCTGCGCTAATCTCTCTTTAAATTCAGCTGTTTTTGCTTTTAATGCTTCATCAGACAATGCTTGCATTGTTCCATCTAAGGCTATGATTTTATCTGCTATTTTTCCATGTTTTTTTACAATATTACGATCGCTAACTGCCATGTAACTATCTCCTCTATTCTACACAATTATAAACAATTATTTTTATTTTATCATAAAAAATAATGTTCGCATAATTATTACACAATGTTAACAATTGTTTTTTTAGCGATAATTTTTATCCTCTGGTTTTCATGAATACGAGTCTCATAAAATCTCACTAATTAGATGATACTTAACATCTAAAATACCAGGATAACTCTCTAATTCACTAATAAAATTAATTATTTCTTTTCCTGATTGAAACCAACATTGAATTGCAAAATCTTGGTCATGCCAATGACGTGATAAATATGAAACATAAACTTTATTATGTAATCATTCTTGTAAAACTTTAATATCAACATCCTGATTAATTTTAAAAAAAATATCAACAAAATTAACATAACCGAAAGCATTTAGGTTGACAATGCAAACAGGTTTAACAATGTTTTGCGTCATTAACTTATTAATTCGCATTCGAATTATTTTTTCAGAGATATTAATTGTTTTACTAATTTTACGCACTGAAATGCGACTATCTTTTTGTAACTGACCAATAATATCCCGATCTATTTCATCCAATCTAATCATACTATTACCTCTCAATTTAAATTAAAAAAAACAAAATAACCTGATTTCATTCTAATAGGTCCTTATTTTAACTATTATTTTATAATTAAAATATTAATGCTACTGATTAAAATCCTTTGATGTCCTTTTTTATGCCTTAATCTTAACTTATTTCCGAAAAAAATCCATTTTTTGCCTAATTAATTACAAAGTAATTGGAATTTTAATTTGTAAAATATTATTAGAAAAATATAATAAAAACAAAGAAAGGAGAATTACAATGAATCAATTACGACATTTTATTGATACCCAAGATTTTAGTAAAAATGAAATCTTAGATTTATTAACGCTAATGAAAAAACTAAAAACTGCGCGTTATAATGGAGCAATTCCGCCCTTATTACAAAATAAAACATTAGCAATGATTTTTGAAGAACCTTCAACAAGAACAAAAGTTTCTTTTGAAGCAGCAATGACATTATTAGGGGGGCATGCTCAATATTTAAAACCCGACGAAATTCATCTTGGTCAAAAAGAGTCCCTTTATGATATAATTAAAGCTTTATTACACATGACCGATGGAATTTTAATCCGCGCCTGAAAACATGAAACAGTGGAAGCAATTGCTAAAAACGCTGATGTACCCGTTTTTAATAGTTTAAGTGATTCCAATCATCCAACGCAAGCTTTATGTGATTTATTTACCATCCTTGAACATACTGATCCAATACTATATTTAAATAATGACTTTAGCAAATTAAAAATTGTTTTTATTGGTGATCAAACTAATGTTTGTAGTTCGTTAATGCACATTACTACAAAAATGGGGATGAACTTTGTCCATATTGCCCCTAAAAAATACCAATCACCAGCAGCATGAATTGATATTGCCAAAGCAAACATTAAGGAAAACAATGGTGGCAGTGTTTTAATCACCGAAGACTTAAATTATGTTAAAGATGCCAATATTATTTATACCGATTTATGATGATGAGTTGACCAAGAAGATGAAGCAAATGAACACGTAAAAGCCTTTAAACCAACTTATCAAATTACTAATGCCTTAATGGCAAAAGCGGGACCACAAGCAAGATTTATGCACTGTTTGCCAGCTTCACAAAATATTGAGGTTATGGATGAAGTTATCGATGGAAACCAATCAATTGTGTTCCAACAAGCTGAAAACCGTTTAACAGCTCAGCTTGCCTTATTAGTTTATTTTATCTATCCATGCCTTGATATTGCCACAACAGCTACAAAAGCTTATCATGCTGGTGACATCACTAGTTGATTAGATGATATCCAACGCCCATGAAAACAACGTTATACTTTTAATCATCAAGAATAATCCTTATGAAAACAAAAAAATTAAAAATAACTGATATTATCCTTTTTACTTTTAGCGCATTTTTGTTCTTGACTCATTTGCTGCCGCTGCTAAAATTGGATGATCATCAATTATTTATTGATTTTTATTAGCAATCTTTTATTTTCTTCCCTATGGTTTTATTAGTGCTGAATTAAGTTCAACCTTTGGTGCTGAAGGCGGAATGTATGTTTGAGTAAAAAAGCATTTGGGCAAAAATGAGCTGCACGAACAAACTGTGGATAGGTTACAATAACTTGGACCATATTTATGTAGACTGTAAAAAATAAGCTAAAATTATTAGGAAAGCAGGAATATAAAAATGGCAAAAAACCAGTACACCGATGAATTCAAGAAACAAATCGTAATGTTATATAAAAATGGTAAAAGTAATATTGAAATTGTTAACGAATATAAAATTTCAAAGGCAGTTCTTTATCAATGAGTAAAAAAAATTGAGAATTCTGGTTCTTTTAAAGCAAAAGATAACAGAACACCAGAAGAAAATGAGTTAATTGAACTAAGAAAACGAAATAAGCAACTAGAAATGGAAAATGATATTTTAAAGCAAGCAGCACTGATAATAGGCAAAAAGTAATATTAATTACTAACAATAAAGACAAATATTCAGTGAGGAAAATGTGTCAAATATTAAAAATAGCAAAATCAAAGTATTATTATCAAATTAATAAGATCACTAAAACTGAAATTAATATTTATGAAAATGAAGTTATCAGTGCATTTAAAGAAAGCTATAAAGTTTATGGTGCTAGAAAAATTAAAATTATTTTAGCAAGAAAGAACATTATTTTATCTCGACAAAAAATTAGAAGAATTATGGCAATAAATAATTTAGTATCAAAATATACTAAATTAAAATATCGCAATCATAAATCTCCTGTAAATAATGATCAAATTAGTAATATTCTAAATCGTGAGTTTAGTAATAAAAGACAAAATGAAGTTATTGTGAGCGATTTAACCTATGTTCAAGTTGGTTCAAAATGACATTATATTTGCTTACTAATTGATTTATTTAACCGTGAAGTAATTGGCTATAGCGCTGGAACAAATAAAACTGCTGAACTAGTTCAGCAGGCATTTTATAAAATAACATGACCACTAAATCAAATTAGGTTGTTTCATACAGATCGTGGTAATGAATTTAAAAATAAAATTATTGAAGAAATTTTATTAACATTTAATATTAAAAGATCATTAAGTGCAAAAGGTTGCCCTTACGATAACGCAGTAGCTGAAACAACCTATAAAGCTTTTAAAACTAAATTTATTAATGGTCGAAAATTTAAAAATTTAGAACAATTAAAGTTGGAACTATTTAATTTCATTAATTGATACAACAATATTCGAATTCATGGTAGTTTGAATTACTTAACTCCAGTTGAATTTAGAAATCAGAAGTCTACATAAAAAGTGTCCTAAAAAGTGTTGCCATTCCAAATGATGATAAAATTGCCGCTGAAGTATCTTCTTATTTGAAAATTGATCGTTACCGTACTTCATTTGTTTTAGAAGGAGGTAGTATTCATGTTGATGGCGAAGGAACTTTATATACTACTAAAGAATGTTTATTAAATCCTAATCGTAATCCACATTTATCAAAAATAGAAATTGAGGTAGCTTTAAAACAATACTTAAATGTTAAAAAAGTGATTTGATTACCTTATGGAATCTTTAATGATGAAACAAGTGGTCATGTTGACAATATGTTATGTGTTGTTAAACCAGGGACTGTTCTCTTAGCCTGAACTGATGATCAAAATGATCCCCAATATGAACGTAGTCGTGCTGCCCTTAAATTTCTAGAAGCAACAACCGATGCAAGGGATCGTAAAATTAAAGTAATTAAATTACCAATTCCAACACCAATGTATACAACAAACGAAGACACCAGTGACATTATTGACAAAGAACATGTTAAAACACGATTAGAAAATACCCGCTTGGCTGGTAGTTATGTTAACTTCTATATTGCAAATGGAGCAATCATTTTACCAATTTTTAATTTGGCAACAGATCAGCAAGCAATAGATATTATTGGTGCTGCTTTTCCTCACTATAAGATTGAACCAATTTATGCTTATGAAATTTTATTAGGTGGTGGAAACATTCACTGTATTACACAACAACAAATTTAAAAAATAAAAAACGACAATACTGTCGTTTTTTATGTTATTTATTTTGAACAGCTTCAATTCCCGGTAATAGTTTACCTTCCATATATTCTAAACTTGCTCCACCACCAGTTGAAATATGAGTAAATTTGTCTTTATACCCTAATTGAATTGCAGCAGCAGCTGAGTCACCCCCACCAATTAAAGTAAAGGCATCGTTTAATTCAGCAATTGCAGCACAAATCACTTTTGTCCCAATACTATAGTTATTAAACTCAAACACTCCCATTGGTCCATTTCAAGCGACTGTCTTAGCACCAGCCAACTCTTTTTTAAACAATTCAATTGTTTTTGGTCCAATATCTAAGCCCATATACCCGTTATCAATTTCAACACCATTAGTAACTTTTGCTAGAACATCAGCAAATTCTGGCGCTTCTAAAGCATCAATTGGTAAAATAATTTTCCCATTAGCTTTTGCCAAAAATTCTTTTGCAATATCAATTTTATCAGCTTCTAACAATGAATTCCCGATATTATGACCTTGTGCGGCAAAAAAAGTATATGCCATTCCTCCACCAATTAAAATCTTATCTGCTTTTGTCAATAAATGTTCAATTACCCCAATTTTATCCGAAACTTTTGCACCACCAATAATTGCAACAAATGGTCTAACTGGATTATCAACTCCTTGTGATAACATCTTTACTTCTTTTTCAACTAAAAATCCTAAACACGATTCACTAATATTTAAGGCAATTCCAACATTTGAAGCGTGAGCACGATGTACTGTTCCAAAAGCATCATTAACAAAAACATCACCTAGACTTGCTCAATATTTTCCTAATGCTGCATCATTTTTACTTTCTCGTTTTGCTTTTGCATTGCCATTATCATCAACATTAATTTGACCATCTTTATCAAGAATGTCAGCAAATCTTGTATTTTGAAATAAAATAACATCTTGTGCTTGCATTTCATTGATTGCTGTTTCCAATTCTTTTCCTTCAAAAGCATTAACAAATTTAACTGGCTGTCCTAATTTTTGTTCTAAAACTTTCGCAACAGGAGCCATATCACGTTTTTTTAAATCATCTGTTGTTTTTACTTTTCCTAAATGTGAAAATAAAATAACTTTTGCATCATGCTCTAATAAATATTTAATTGTTGGTAATGCGGCTGTAATTCGATTATCATCCGTTACTTGGCCATCTTTCATTGGCACATTAAAATCAACCCTAACTAAAACTTTTTTCCCATTAACTTCTACATCTTTTAATTCTTTTTTATTCATAATAAGTACTTCCTCGCTTTCTTTTTTGCTTTATCTAATATATATCTTATCGTAAATTCTTCCTTTTAATAGCAATTATCAAGATATTCTAAAGCAAATTGAGCTGCTTTTGCTCCATCACTAACAGCCGTCGCAATTTGCCGTAATGTGGTATTTGTAACATCACCAGCCGCATATAATCCTGGTACTTTTGTTAAACATTTATTATCCACAATAAAGTAACCATTTTCATCTAACACATCTAAATTTTTTGCAAAATCACTAATTGGAATTGCTCCAATATATGGAAAGACTGCACTAATTTCTAACTCTCTTATTTCATCAGTTTTAACATTTTTTACAACAATTGCTGTTACACGATTTGCATCAATATCTTTAATTTTTGTTACAATGCTATCAACAATAAAATTAATTTTAGGATTAGCTTTTGCTTTATTAACAATGTTAATGTCTGCACGAAATTGATCACGACGATGAACTAAATAAACTTTATTAACAAACCGCGCTAAATACATTGCTTCTTCAATTGCAGCATAACCACCACCAACAACAACGACATCTTTTCCTTTGTATAATGCTCCATCACAAACAGCACAGTATGAAACACCACGACTATTTAACTCTAATTCTCCAGGAATTCCCAATTTTCGTTCAACAGTTCCTGTTGCCACAATTACTACTTTAGCAAATAATTTACCTCCCGATAATAAATCTAATTCAAATAAATTATCTTTTTTAGTAATATTTGTTACTCGTTCCGCTAAGTAAGGAATGTTTAGTTTTTGGGTTTGTTCAAACATTTTTAATGCCAAATCTGGACCTTGAATACTATCAAACCCAGGATAGTTCTCAATTTCACTGGTTTTTGTTACTTTTCCTCCGGGGGCCCCTTTTTCAATCATTGCAATTTTAGCCATTGCTCGGGCTCCATAAATTGCTGCAGTTATACCCCCTGGTCCTGCGCCAATGATTAACATATCATATATTTCATTAGTATTGTTTTTCATACAATCATCCGCCTTTTCTTCATTTCATAACAGCTATTCACTGTGCAAACAATATTAAAATTAGGCCAATCCCAATCATTAAACTAAGAATAACATAATCAAGGACACGCATATTTTTAATAAATAAATCATGATCATCACGTTGTGTTTCTAAAACTATCCGAATAATATTATAACCAGCAATATACATTCCTGTTTGAACCCCACAACGTAAAATTTTTAATCGATGTGGATTTTCTACCTTTTCTAACTTCCGTCCATCAGCCTTTAAAATTTGTTTAAGGCGTGCCCCTTGATATTTAAAATTAGTTTTTATTACTTGTTTTTTTGTCATCTTATACTTATTCTTAAAATAGATTTTTTTTAAATTTTCTTCCTGTGATAGATTATTTACTATCATTGGATCGGGTTTAATATCATAATATCATTTTGCTCAAATCCCTTTTCACGATAATTTCGTAAAATCAGGTTCTTCTTTCTTGAACCGTCAATAATAACTATAACGAAATATTAACGGTAATGCAAACACAATTAAAATTCATAATAAAACATTAGCAAATGATTCATATAAAAAAATCGGTTGAAAATATTGTACATTATTAAAATCAGTTGGATTAACACGACCACCACCAATTCCAACCGCATCAGTTGGATGAAAATTATTTGGAATTGGATTAGGAACATATCATTTAAACAAATTATCCCGAATAAAACTTGGCAGTCACATTAACTGCTCTCGTGCAACAGCGGCCCCCAATAACTCATGATTAAAAAAATTACCTCACCGACCAATTGCCTGCGCCAATAAAATATTTGGAACAATTAAATCAGCATAAACTCAAATTGAAATATTGTGTTTTCGTGATTCAAACCCAAATCAAACTCAACCTGTAATTAAACCAAAAATTAAACCTCCATGAATACTCATTCCTGGTTGCCAAAACGCAAACAAAGTAAAAAAGAAAATTGGATTTTTGACATCATATTTTCCAAAAAAACTAGCTCCTAATAAAGCAATTGGTGAAATAACAAAGATTCCTAAATATAATCCTTGCGTTGGAATATGACGCTTACGAAAATTAACTCACGACAAAATAATTGTAATTGCAAAACCACAAAAAATTAAAAATCAATATGGTCGAAATCAATTCCCATACGTATCATGGGCAATTCATGTTGCTAAATTCACAAGCCCCTACTCCTTTTTCTATTTTGAATATTTCTTAAAACGATCTTGTAATGTTTTCATCGAAGAAATTCCTGCTGCTTCTAGTTTTAATTTTGAAACAGCTGTTTCAACTAATTCACTAACATTTCGTCCATACGTAACAGGAATCGTTACAATTGGAACTTGCGTATCCAAAATTTTAATATATTTATATTCTGAACCAAGACGGTCAATTGATTTATATTGTTCATCCTCTAAGTGAATTAATTCAATTACTAAATCAATTGCCGTTTCGTCTAATAAAACTTGTAAACCATAAATTTTACTTAAATCTAAAATTCCTAATCCACGAACCTCAATTAAATTTTTTAACATTTCATGTGATTGCCCATATAATTTATTGTTTCGTTGTTGAATAATAATACGATCATCACCAACAAACAAATGGTTTTTTTTAACTAACTCTAATGTCATTTCCGACTTTCCAATCCCAGATTTCCCTTTTAATAAAATTCCTTTTCCAAAAATATTAATTAATGACGCATGTTCTTCTATTATTGGAGCAAAGTGCTCATCAAAAAATTCTAGTACAACTTGATACAAACGACTTGTGGTAATATTTTTTGCTAAAACAACTGGGCAATTATGTTTTTCCGCAATTGTTAATAATAATTTATCAGTAAATTTTTCCGTTAAAATAATCATTGGAATGTTTTCGTTCAAAATATATTCATAACGTTCTTTTTTTACCGCATCACTTAATGTATTAACAAATAATTGTTCTTTATTCGATAATAAGACTACTCGACGATTAATATTATTTTTTTCAAAGTCAAATCCTGCTAATTCTAAGCCCGGGCGACTAAGACCATAAACTTTAACCTCACGGTTAAGTCCCTTTGCTCCTGCTAAAATTTTATACTCAAATCTATCAACAATATCTTTTACAATAAACTTTTTCACCCTAAGTTCCTCCTCGTAGTTTAATACTATCACAATTTCTTATTCTGCTTCAATTTCAATGATAATATCGCGTAATTCCGCTGCTCGTTCAAAGTCAAGTTTTTTACTTGCTTCATACATTTTTTTTCGTAAATCGTGTAGTAATGCTTCTTTTGCTGTTTTATATTCTTTTGATTTTTTATTTTTAATTTTTTGTAACTTATCATCATGGCGTTTAATGTTGGTATAATCACGAATACTTTTAATAATTGTTGTTGGAGTAATATGATATTTTCGATTATACTCTTCTTGAATTTGACGACGACGTGTTGTTTCCGCCATTGCTTTTGTCATTGCATCAGAAACATTATCCGCATATAAAATAACATGCCCACTAGCATTCCGTGCTGCTCGTCCTATTGTCTGAATTAAACTACGTTCATTACGTAAGAAACCTTGTTTATCAGCATCTAAAATACAAATTAGTGATACTTCTGGAATATCAATTCCTTCCCGAATCAAGTTAACCCCAACGATACAATCATAAACACCTTTCCGTAAGTCTAATAAAATTTGACTTCGCTCTAATGTTTTTAATTCACTATGTAAATAAGCAACTTTAACATTTTGTTCTTGTAAATAACTTGTTAAATCTTCTGACATCCGAATTGTTAAAGTTGTAATAAACACCCGTTCATTTTTTTCACGACGACTTTTAATTTGTGCAATAATATCATCAATTTGACCAACCGTCCCTTTGACCTCAACAGTTGGATCTAATAAACCAGTTGGACGAATAATTTGTTCAACTACTTTTTGATCAACTAATTCTAATTCATAATCACCTGGTGTTGCTGAAACATAAATAACATTCTTTAATTTTTGATTAAATTCATCAAAATTTAACGGGCGATTATCTAGTGCACTCTTTAACCGAAATCCAAAATTAACCAATGTTTCTTTCCGACTGCGATCAGTATTATACATTGCCCGAATTTGTGGTAATGACATATGGGATTCATCAATAATTGTTAAAAAATCATCACCAAAAAAATCAATTAAAGTATATGGAGCTTCTCCCTCATTTCGTAAATCTAAATGTCGTGAATAATTTTCAATCCCAGAACAAAGGCCACTTTCTCGTAATGAATCCAAATCATATTCTGTTCGTTGTTTTAATCGTTGGGTCTCAATAAGTTTTCCTTCCTGTTCTAATTCTACTAAACGAACTTTTAATTCTGCTTCAATCCGTTTGATTGCTTCTTCTAACCGTTCTGGTGAAGTAATATAATCTTGTGCTGGGAAAATTGTTAAGGTTGATAACCGCTGTGTCACATCTCCAGTTAACCCATCAATATACGCCAAGTCTTCAATCTCATCACCAAATAAATCAATGCGAATAAAAGTTTTAATATTTCATCCTGGAACAATTTTAATAACATCTCCTTTTGCACTAAAACTCCCTGGAACTAATTCAATATCATTGCGAACATATCCTGATGATACTAAAAAATTTGCTAAATCTTTTTTACTAATTTTTTGGTTTCGATCAACTTGAAAAAAAGATTTTTTATATTCATCAGGATCTTGTGCTCCATAAATTGCGGCAACCGAAGCAACAACAATCACATCTTTACGCGTCGTCAAAGCATTAAAAGCACTCAAACGCATCATATCTAATTCCATATTTTGTCGTGCATCCTTATCAATATATAAATCTTTGCTGGGCACATATGCTTCTGGT
Organism: Spiroplasma endosymbiont of Glossina fuscipes fuscipes; assembly: GCF_049669535.1. Lineage (NCBI taxonomy): Bacteria > Bacillati > Mycoplasmatota > Mollicutes > Entomoplasmatales > Spiroplasmataceae > Spiroplasma > Spiroplasma endosymbiont of Glossina fuscipes fuscipes. The sequence goes on along the minus strand of NZ_CP187162.1, from coordinate 201,954 downwards.
TGATAAAAGTCAAAGTTTGAAACAAAATATTCCACTCGGTTTTCCGAAAACATTTCTTTTAACTCAACATATAATTGCATTGCCAATGTCTTGTTGTGAGCCATTACTAATGTTGGCTTTTGATAATTTTCAATAACATTTGCCATCGTAAAAGTTTTTCCAGTCCCAGTTGCTCCTAATAAAACTTGATGTTTTTTATTTGCAAATAAATTTGTTGTTAATTGTTCAATTGCTAATGGTTGATCACCCGCAGGTAAATAATTAGCTGTTAATTTAAACATCGTGACACTCCCCTTATACCGCTTTTCTGTTCTGTTTTAATTATATCAATCTTCGCTTTAAATATTTTAAAAATAAAAAAAGTAAAATTAATTTTACTTTTTATCCATTCGTAATATTAGCAACCGGAATATCAAATCCTGCTCAATAAATATCAATTGTTTCATTAGTTGTAAATTTCATAACTTGAATATTCATTTTATAAGTTCCTGTAACTTTACCACCACTTGGGGTAATTGTTACTGTATATTTTCCTTCAACTAAATTACCACCAGCACTCCCACCAGCTGGTCGTACATCAATTGTTGTATCTAAAGTAACACCATTACGATATTCGCGTGGCATTCATTTTAAAACAGCTGCCTTAACTGCTGTTTCCAAGTCGTCTTCTTTATAATTACTATTTAAAAACGACGGTGCTGGAATTTTATTTAAAAATTTTGTTAAGTCTAAGTTAACAACTGGCTTATTTAAAACTCCAATTATAATTTCTAATTTTTATAAACTGTTGTAGCTCCACTCTTTGCTGACGTGATAACTTTATATGGTTTTACTGCCAATGCTTTTATATCATCAGTTTCATTTTCAACAGTATATTCAATTTCGATTTTATTAACTGCTGGTGCAACAAATGCTTCAACATAACTTTTAACTGCCGCTTTTAAATCACTAACTTTATTGTCAACAGTTAAATCAACTGAAAAATATTTTGTTGGAATTGTTTCTAAATTAAATTTAAAATTAGCTTTATCAACAACATCAACTTTAAAGTTACCTAATCCTTGAATTGTTTTAGCCCCTTTTTTGCTTCCAAAGTAAGTTCATAAGTTCCCACCGCTAATTTTCCCCCAGCAGTTCCACCACTTGGTCTCGTTTTAACAACTAATTCAACTTCAGCAGGATCAATTTTAATATTACTTTCCTTATCTAATTCAGCAATAACAACTTTTGCAATATCTGGTTCACTATCATCAGTTGTAAAAAAATCTTTTTTAAGTCAACCAAAAACAACAGCACTTAAATCAGGTAGCATTGAATAACCATACTCATGAATTTTTGCTTTTCCACTAATTTGATAGTAACCCATTAGCATTTTCTTTGCAGCAGGACTAACTGTTGCTTTTTTATACATTGCAGCATCAATAAAATCTGATGTTGGCACTAAATTTTGTGCGGTTTGAAATAATGTTCCATCTTTATTAGGCATAATTCTAGCAACAGCACCATTAACTCCCGAAGGTTTATCCTTACTATTTCCTAATAAAGTAATCGTATATAACGCTACCGCTAGCGAATTAACAGCCGTTGTCCCTTCATCATTGTTTGTTCATGGATTTAATGAAGGTTCTTCTAAGGAAGGATAGCGTTCTCATTGGTTCTGAAGAATATTTTGATAATTATAATAAAACTTATTGTCAGCATAAAAAGTTATTAACAGCATTAATGACTGCTGGCGCCGCTGTCTTAGCAACTTGATTATTACCAGGAAAATCACCAAAATCATTTGTTTTACAACCAACAACATTAACTCCAACTGCTGCTGATAATGAAAAAGTTGTTAATAATGATAATAATTTTTTCATTTACTATCCCTCCTTAATCAATTGAATTCCGTTCCATTTTTTTAATTTGTCTTTTGCTTAATTTTGTATAAGAGTATTTTTCACTAATATTTGTAAACAATATTTCATTAACTTTTGCTTTAATTTCTTTTTTCTGCTCTTTTGTTAAAATCAATAACACGCTTCTTTTATGAGCATATTCTGCCGTGCTTTCAACTTGTGTCATTGCTTTATAAATAACACTCATTCGGCGTGTTCCATAATGGGCACGTAAGAATCGAATATGTAATGTCACTAATGTTATAACAACCATAACAATAGCCATTGCTAATAAGACTAAACAGTTTTTAATAATATCTGCTTGATAATATCATAATTGGCTAGCCCCTGATGCGATTCCATAAATAATATTCCCCATATTATGCGTTGCATAAGTAAATGGCATAATATTTGACAATGCATTGTAGAATGGATTTGACATAAACGCTGGGAATAAAATTCATCCACAAGCAAAATTAAACATTAAAACAACCATATTTAATACCCGTGAAGAAACTTAATCGGGAATTGACAACCATATTCCACCAATAATAAAGGTAAAGATAAACCCGACATAAAGCGAGAATAAATATAGTAATCAAAATGCTGATCCTAATTGTCAAAATCCAATTGGTAATAACATTAATAGTAAAATTGAAACTTGAATAAACATGTTAACTTGTAAAATTAGCATTTTACATAAATAATGTTGATAAAACCTAGTATTAGGGGTTCGTGACCGACGATTATAAATAATCGTTGAGGCAAAGATTCCAATGAAAGTTGCAATTAAAATAAATGCTTCTCCCAATCCAATTCCATATTGACTATATTGTTTTCCAACTAAAGTATATGGCATTTTAAAAATATTTATTAAATTAGAACCTGTTTCAGTAAAACTTTTTGATGCTGCTGAAAATTCAGTGTAATTCATTTCTTTACGGTTAAAATTAACTTGATGTGTTAGAAAATCAATGTCAAATGCCGGTTTAGAATTTGGATTGTTAATTTGAAATAAGTCATTAACAATTGACATTAACGAAATTGGTTGAATTCCCGTTAAGAACCGATAAATTTCATCAGCAATTTTTGAACTAATATAGTTTCCTGAAATTGCAACATCCAAAATATTTTTTAAAGCAATCGCTCTTTTTTGTACTGGAATGTAGTCACTTAATTTAACGGGCAGCCCCGCAATTACCATTGGTGGAACCAATGATGGATCAAGAAATTCAAATAGAAAGCGATTAATATCAGCTTCTTGAATTGTTCGATCATTAGGATTTGTTGAATTTGGTGGATAATAACTAAAGATTGTAAACAAAGTTGTCGCCATTAACTGTGGTAAAATTTGGGCACTTAACGCTTTTGTTAAATTTCCATAAAAATTACTAATCATCCCACTCGCGAAATTCTGACGAAATGTTCCTCAAAAAGTAATTCTGTTTTGGACAAATCAACGTAGTTCCTTGATAATAATACCATTTAATTCTGTTGCTGGTAAAACATGAGTTGGATCCCCATCTTTACAAACATTATTACTATCGAAACCAGCAAAACAAGCATAATTTGCTTTATTCATGTTAACAATTAATGAAGCTAAATGTTGTGTAAATCCTTGTGGGATTCGGATTTGAACTCAATATTTACTATCTAGTTCACTAACTTTTTCTCCTGAATAACGAACATAATCTCCTAAAACTTTTCCAACTTTTAAATCATAAATAAAACGATTAGTGTCAGCATTATAGAAATTTAATTTTGTTACAGCTTCATCAGAAATACTTGTATAATAACCTATTTTTCCGACCATTTTTGCTTGTGAAGTACAATCAGTTTGATTATTAACAGTATAATCAAAGGAAATTCCTTCTGCTTTTAATAACGAATCAGTTCCATCGATTGATGGTGGCAAGTTTTTAACATCTTTATAAATCATACAAACATTAGCATCTTGATTAACAATTGCCATTGGTATTCTTTGCAAATTTTGATACGGATTAAAGAAGGCTCAAATATAGAAAAACCCATAAATAAAAGTCATAAAGCAACCAACAATTGCAATTACTTTATTAAATGGTTTTTCAACAAAAAAGCACGTAATTCGTTTTTTAAAATATCACTGAATTTTGGTTTAATATCAGTGTTATTCTTTTTATTGATTTTGTACTCATCGTTTTTCATCTCTAAGCCTCCTAATCTATTCCTTCGCGGTTATCATCATAAACATAATTTGTTTTTAATTTAACTAATTCCGCATTATATTTTGCAAATTTAAATTTATTAGTAATTTTATCTTTTTGCTGTTCAATAATTGAACGCAATTCACCTTCTAGATTTTCAATTTCATGATTAATATCCGTAATTTTAGTATTAATTTTATGAATCTTAATATTGTATATTTCATCTTTTGTAATTTTTGATAACTTATAATTTTTATCTTTTTCCACATTTAATTCTTCTAACTGACGTTTTAATTTAACAATACGGTCTTCAATATGATGATTAACTTGTGTTTTATTTGCCTCTAAATCTTTAATATCATTTGCTAATATTAATAATTTTTCTTGACAAATTGCAATTACTCTTGATTCTGGTTTTGTTTGTTTTAAATGATTTAAGTGTTCTTTTTCTAAATTATATTGAACAATTAATTTATTAATTTTTTTATCGCGTGGATTATCAAAAACTGTTTTCTTTGTATTACTGTTTAACTCACCAATTTTCTTTTGTAGATATGCTAATTGTTGTCGTAAAGTATATACTTTTCTTAATTTTAGTTTTGAACTATTATCACTAATTGTTTGTGCCGCAAAAGTATATTTGTCTTTTAAATTATCAAATTGCTCACGTAATTTTAAAATACGTTCATAGTTTGGATTAGTTTTCAACATTTCAATTTCTTTTCGTGCTGCTTTAATCTTTTCACCTAAAGTTTCTAATTTTTCTTTTAATTTTTGTGACTTACGAATATCATAACTATCATTTGTAATTTCAGATTTTTAAGTTAAAATAACATATTTTTGCTTAATTATTTCAAAACGATTTCGATACACTTCAAGCATTGCTTCTAATTTTTTAATTCGAACAACAGCGAGGTCTTTATACAATGAATTAATTTTATCTTCTAAATCTTTAATTTTTTGTTCACGATGTTTTTCATCAATATATTCTTTAATTAATAAAGCATATTCTACACTTAAATTATTAATAACACGACGACTTCTAACAAATTCTTTTGTTGCATCAATATTATCCATTGTTTCATAAATTTCTTTTAAACTAAATGTTCCAAACATTTCAATTCGACGATAAATGTATGCTGTTCCTAAACCAATTCCTAAAAAGACTACTAAGAAGACCATTAACGCTCCAAAACATCCTAAAATTTCATATTGTTGATATCATTTTGCATTAGGCGTATAACTTTTTTTACGATAAATAAATGTTTGCGTAATAGCTCCAATTCATAATGAAATTGAAATAAAATATAATCCTAATCCATATCCATAAGTTCCAAATTCATAACCTTGGATATGTTTATTAACACTAGTTGATTTTGATACATTATTTAAAAAATATTGCGTTACAGATAATAATTTTGTTTTATAATCTGAGAAATAAACACGTTGCTCTCATCTTGGATCATTATCCTTTGGGCTTCCTAAATCAGGAAACATAATTTGAAAAGTAAGTGGCAAAATATCTGCCATTTTTAATTCAATCATTCCACCAACAGAAATCATAACATCATTTTTAATATGGCCAAACATTTTGTTAACAGACTCATATAATTTAGGATTATTTTGTTTTAAATGTTGTAATGCTTTATATAAGTTTGATGGCTCATTTGGTTTTGGTCCAGAACATACTGTCCCATCACAATCATATGTACTAATATTTTGAACAACAGCCATTATAAAATTATACATATTTTTTGGAATAATATAGTATTCACCAAAATGTGAACTACCACCACCGTTTGAACTTTCGCCATGATCTTGACGTGATGCTAATCAAAACATTGTTTCTGGTGCTAATGTTGCTAAAATACTACTTGCTAAACTCCCAAAACCGGCTTGTAACATATTCATCATATTTCCAATCATAAAACTATGTTCATATGTTGCTCAAAATTCCATTTTATTTGCACTGAAATAATCCATTGTTTTAAAGAAATCATTCTCATCATCATCAGTGAAATTTGATTCACCAATTTGAGCTAATCCTCGCATTAATTTATAAGTATTTAAAGAATAGTCAGTTGGAATTTTTAATTGTACTCAGTATTTACTATTTGGTGCAAAATTAGTTTCTGATTCTTTTAAATATTTAATTGCAAAGAATCATTCTTTTATTTTTTTAAAATTTATAAATAAATTCTATTTTTTGACATTGTTAAATATAATTACATTTAAAAACTATTTTAAAAAAATTATTATAAATACAACCAGATTATTAAAAAATATGGTATTGTAAAAATATATGTAAAAAATGAGGAACAAAATGAGTACAAACAAATTAACAACCACTTCAACCCTATCACAACAAAAAAAATATACTATAGAAAACCAAAAAATTTTAAATGAATTATTAGCAATGCGTTTAAATACACCAACAATCGAAAGACTATTGCTTTTTAAGAAAGGCCTAACACAAGACCAAAAGCAATTGCTTTTGTCAATTAACAAAAAATTTAACTCCAGAGCAAACTTTAATATCATCAAAAGCAAAAAAGAAAACTCCGAACAGTAAAATCAATAATAAAGAAGAAGAAATTGTTGCAATTAAACGACAACATGTTAAGCACCCTTCACAATTAGAATATATTAATGAACATAAACATAAACGAATTACACAGAAAATTAAGAAAACTAATTACGCGGGTCGAACAATCCCAAAACAAGAAAATATTTATCAAATACTAATTAAAAAAGAAATAAAACGAACAGTCAAAAACGAAACTAGCAAAACAAAAAAACTAGTTTAGAAAAGAAGGAAATTAAAATAGAATAACCAGTCAACAATAAAAAATATTAAATTACGAAAAATAGCCCCTTCTTCGACTATGATCCTGGGTATGTTCGACAATATAGTCGGGCAACACTATGATCTTTAGCTAAAACAAATTATAAAACTTGAAATAAAGTAAAATAACAATATATAGTAGTTGTTTTAAAACTACTATTTTAAAATTAAAAAGTTTGAGTTCTATTTTTTAACACAACTCAAACTTTTTAATAACTATTTTAGTATGTTATTTTTATTTAATATATTAAATGACCACTATTTTATTCCTTTAATTTTTTCTACTAATTTTTTAATTTTTTCATTACATTTTAGATAAACATCAGATAAACTACGTTTTTCAATCATTGCTCTAATCATTTGTGAAATTAAATCAGCAATTGAAATAACTTCTAACCCAGCAAATAAACGTTCTTCATTAATATCAATGGTATTAGTAACAATGACTTTTTTAACAGTCCCATCATTAATGATTTCAGTTAGCCGTTCTTTTGCTGGTGGTGAAAAAACACCATGACAAGCTAATAAATATACTTCTTTTGCACCATTTTGTTTTAAAGCTTTAGCGGCATTGCAAATTGTTCCTGCCGTATCAATCATATCATCAACAATAAAACAAATCCGATCTTTAACATCTCCTAAAACAAATTGAACTTCACTAACATTTGGTTTTGGTCGACGTTTATCGATTACCGCAATATTCCCCGCTAAACTTCCTAAACGATTAGCAACATCACGAGCGCGAACTAATCCACCATAATCTGGTGAAACAATAGTTACTTCTTCAGTAATATGATTTTTTTCAATTTCACGAATGATTGTTTTTACTAATTCTTGTGTTGATCGTAGATCATCAACAGGAACATCAAAAAATCCCATTGATTGTGGTGAATGTAAATCAACAGTCATCACTCTTGTTGCTCCCGCCGTTGTTAACATATTGGCAACTAATTTACAAGTAATTGGTTGACGGCCACGCGCTTTACGGTCTTGTCGCGCATAACCAAAATAAGGAATAATTACATTAATACTTTGTGCACTTCCACGTTTTAAAGCATCAATTGCAATTAATAACTCCATTAAATTTTCATTAACTGGCCATGATGTTGATTGAATAATGTAAACATCTTTACCACGAACGGAATTCATTGCTCGTACTAGAATTTCTCCATCAGCAAAACGAACAGTTTCCATTTCCTCTCTTACAACACCTAACATATTACAAATTTCATCTGCTAACTTAACTCCAGCAGACAGACCATATATACTAAAACTTTTTTCTTCCATTAGTCCTCCTATAAAATTTTGGTATGAGATAAAAATTCAAATTGAATCCTTAATTATATTATATACTTATCCATAATGAATTAAACAATCTTTTATTAGAAAATAATAATGATATAATAAATAAAGAAGGTGATAAAATGATACAAACAAATCAAGCAAAAGATATTATCGATAATCTTCGTCCCTATATTAACCAAGATGGTGGAGATATTGAATTTGTTGAAGTTAAAGATAATGTTGTTTACGTTCGATTAGCTGGGGCGTGTGTTGGCTGTGGATTAATTGATTCAACAATTAAAGATGGTGTTGAACAAATTGTTAAACAAGAAATGCCCGACATTAAAGCAGTAGAAGTTATTATGTAACTTCTTTTTTTATTCGCAAATATTCTTGTAAAACAATTTTTTGATCAACCTGCTGTGGAACAACCATTCCTACTAATTCAACCATTTTTTCTTCCACTTGTTTTGAATAATAGTACTCACCACTAATAAATTTAGCAGTAAAGCAAACAAGAATGATTAACCCAAAGGAACTAATGGCACATCCTAAATATAAGAATAAAAGCGTTGTTTTTAATGTTTTTAAAAACGCATCATTTTCAACAAATGGTAAATTTCAATTTAACTCTAAATTATTAAAAATACCAAAATGATTATTAGCAAATACACGAATTAAAAACTGAACTAAAAAAGTCATTAAAGAATTTAGGGCAGAAAAGCAACCAGTTACCGGACGATTTTGAATACAATAATTTCACATAATTGCTAATGAAAACAAGACACCAAATAATATTCCTAAAGCAAAACCATTTAAAAGTTGTAATCCTAATAAAACTTCTGGGACCGAAATTGTTGCTGCTAAAATAAAATATCCTTCTCATACAGCAAATGCTAGTATTAACGATTTTTTAATTCCTACCTTCTTAACAAAAAAAATGATAAATTAATACTGCACCAATAATTTGTGCAATTCATCAAATTTCTTGTACCGAATGAATATATTGTTCGACAATTGTTTTGTTATGATACTTGACTCAAGTTTCTTGGGCTAACAATAAGTTTAAAAAATCACCTTGACTCAGTTCTCTTAAAATTGTTACAAAAAATAACAAAACAAAAATAATAACTTTTCATCACGAAAACCTACTAAGTTGTTTTAACACTGGTGGTTGAAAAGCACCAACATTATTTTTAATTTCTGGCAAATAAAAGCAAAAGATCATTGCAAATATTAATAAACTAAAAATAGTACCAAAGATAAAATAATGCAGCGTTAAAGGATTTTGACTAAAATTTTTTACAAACATTAAAAAATTTGCTCCTGCCATATTAGCTAACAATACAACCGACAAGTTTAAAGCAATTGTTAAAAATGGATTAGTTCGAAATAAATAAACTTCATTAAAGGTTAAATATCATATTGAATTGGTTGAAACACCAAAGCCAAACGCAAGTGTACAAACAATCATTGCTTCTCAATTCCGTGGCAAGATTAAAACTAATAAAATTCCCAAAAACATTAATCCATATGAAATCCAAAATCAGAGTTTTCGACTACGAATCAAAGCAGTGATTCAGGCTCCCGGGATAAAAAAACTGCCGCATAAAACAAAGTACTAACTGCAAACAAAATTGCAATTGAAATAATATTTTTTGTAAAATCAAAAATAATAAAATTATAATTTAAAGTTAACGCACATGATAAAGCTAATCAAAAACAAAAATGTTGAACAATAAAAGCTCATTGTCAAAAAGATTTTGCTCCTTTTTTAACCAACCCAATAAAATAACTAACCATTACTAATATCGTTAAAAAAGGATACAAAAGTAAATTATCTCAATTATTCATAAAAATAATTACAATTTATTAAGTTTATCAACACGAAACGCATGACGTCCCGCATCAAAAGTAGTATTTAAAAATGTTTCAACAATTCAAGTTGCATTTTGATTAGCAATCATACGGGCACCCAACGCTAAAACATTTGCATTATTGTGTTCACGTGCTAATTTAGCCAAAATTGTTTCATTACACAATGCTGCCCTTACCCCTTTTACTTTGTTCGCTGCAATTGAAATTCCAATCCCCGTTCCACAAATAACTATACCAAAACTATCTTTTTCTTGCATCACTTTCTCACCAACTGCCTGACCCAAGTCTGGATAATCAACTGCTACATCACTATCTGTTCCCAAATTAATAATCTGATGTCCTTGAGCTTTTAAGTACTCAACAATTACGTTTTTCATCTCAACACCAGTATAATCATTTCCAATAAAAACTTTCATAGTTTCTTTTCTCCTTTGCCTATATTTTAACTATAACACATCTTGCTCACAAAGAGAATTTAGAACCTAATTTTTTGTAATAACATCAAGCAATTTATTTGGACTCATTGGTGTCACGGTCACAATTAAACGGTGTTGCTTTTCAACAACAACATACAAATTACCCTCTAAATCATCTAATTTAATATATAAATTATGCCTTGTTTCAATTCGTTCAGAAGAATTGTCAATCATTTTAATAATTTTTTCTTTAATAACCCAATCATTTTCTTCTTTAAAAAGTGGAATTCGCTCACGAATTCGTTGTAAACAATGAAAAGAAAAGCCAAGTTTATGTTGATAATAATAACCCATATTTGTTGCTCCTATTACTTTTATTATACATATAATTAAGAAAAAATTATAAAATATCGAGAAAAAGCATTACTTTTCTTTACACCTTTTTATCTATTTGCTATAATTCCTTTGTGTCTTAAAAAATGAAAGGAGACCTAACATGGCTAATATTAAATCACAAATTAAAAGAGTAAAAACAAATGCGAAAGCTAATTTAGCAAATAAATCTTTTAAATCTTCAGTAAAAACCGCAATTAAAAAAGCAGAGATTGCAATTAATACAAATGAAGCAAACGCAACAGAACTAGTTAACACAGCAGTTAGTTTAGTGGATAAAGCAGTTACTAAAGGAATTTATCATACTAATAAAGCCGCTCGTGTTAAAAGTAAATTAATGCTTAAAGCAAATTAATCACATATCCTTTTTAAAGAAGACAACAGTATTAAAAATAAAAAGTTTTCATAATTAATTATGAAAACTTTTTATTTTTAATTATCTTTCTTCCCGTCTGAATCATCTTTTTCAAAAACATTATCATCCTTAAATTCATCATCAAAAAGAGTTGGATCCATCTCGTATTTTTGACCACTCATCATTGCTGTTACTGCTTTTTGATACTCAGTATTGGCACGAATCAATTTATTACGATCTACTTTTGGTGCTAAAACAGCTAAAATAACAACCAGAATTCCTGCAATCAAACCAATAATCATTGAAATAACTGTAAAAATTCGTAAAATTTGATATGTTGTATTATTATACACCTCATTTATTAAACTCTTAATTGTTTCAGCCAAATCAGAATCTGGTAATAATAACCCACCAGTGATTGCTAATCCAGGGTCATTTTTAACAATTACCCCATTGTTAGGAACTGAAATTTTATTAAAATATTTTTCAACCATATTTGGTAACAAAACTTGGATTAATGATAATGCAGAATATAATAAAATGACGATTGATAACACAACTGGTCAAAAACGAACAACATAATTATCTCGTTTAAAACGTTTTTTTCCTAGTAATTCATAACCCAAGAAAATTCCCGGTAAAATTGATAAGATACCAGAAAATGTTTGTAAACCTGCGGACTGCATTATGGAAAAGTTGTACTGTGAACCAAAAGGAAATGCTTTCTTACTAAAATTATTATTTCCATTATGTAAAGCAGTATCTGCTCCTCCACCAACAATAATTCCAGAATTTGTTTCTGGAAGTGTATAAACAATTACTTTTGTATTTAAATGAATATTTAAATAAGAAGTTAAAAATCACAAAATTACTAATAAAAGCGAAGCTAAAATCACAACACCAGCAACAATTTTTTTCAAAAGTGGCATATATTTTGGTTTTGAAGTATAAAAATAAAAGCGAGGATCCAATCGCGGTGGAACTGGCATATTAGCCATTTGTTGCATCATCTGCGACATATCAAAATTATTTGGATCAGGAAAATTAGCACCCATACCTCCCATTGCACTTGTGCTACCAACCGTCGGCCCGGTTTGATCATGTAATTCAGCTAATTCTTTTTCATTAGATTTAATTTTTAATTTATCCTGTGCATTTTCAATTGCTTTTTCGTCAGTAAAATCAGCTGTTGCATCAATTAATTCATTTGTGATAACATTTTCTCTAGTAATATAACTTTTTTCAATTTCAAAATTTTGAACAATATATTGAACAAACTCAACATATTCTTCATCTAATGTGTTAAAAGTAGCACCATCAACTTTCTCAATTGTTTCTGATTCATTGGTAATATCGGCTAAGACTTGTGCAAATGAAAGGGTAAACTTATTATCATTTAAATTTGCATTAAATTCTTTCTCTAGTGTTAATAGATTACAAATTTGCTGAATTACTAATTTTTTAAAATCTGGATTAACGATTACTTGCGCCTTTATATTATCATCATTAAATGTATTGTATAATGTATAAACTATATGAGCATATAATTTATTTTCTTTCATTTGTTTCCCTCGTCTTTCTTTGCTATAGTTTAATTTATATCAAATAATTTAATTAAATACAAATCACTACTAATTTCTTTCCTTATTATACCCTTTTTTATATTATAATCAATTCAAAATAATTCCTTAATGATATTATTTGCTTTTTCAATACTAAAATTATGCATATGTTCAACAATTTTTTTAACCCGAAAAGGATGAATTTGTAAGATTTCAGCAATTTGTGATGGTGTTTTCTTTAAGGTAGATAATACGATAATATCTCTTGCAAAAATAACACTATTAGTAATTAAAGCTAGCAAAGCAATACTGCTTAGTCCACGCTCTTGTAAATAATGATAATTGATTAAAAAATTATTTAAATCGTTTTTTAATAAATCATCAACTAATTTAAAAATGTCAGTATCCAAATATTTTGTCATATTATTTTCAATTAAATCATCAGTTATCACTTTATCAATTAACAATAATTTCTTTAGCTCATTTTTAATAATATATAAATTATTTGGCAAATATTCAACAATTTTATTAATTAAATTTTGCTTAATTGTCCCGTTATTTTTGGCAACATAATTATCAATAAATCTTGTTAGTTCATTATACGATAAATTAGTTGCTTTTAAAACACTAGTTAACTCCAACATTTTTTTTGTTATTTTTAAACGATTACTAATATTATTTACTGGACAAATAAAAATAATAAAAGTACTTGGATTCGGAGTTAACAAATATTCCATTAAATGCGTTAAATGTTCCTTATTATCAATCTTTGCTTTAATTTTTTCTTCAGTAATAAAATAACTATCATTAATAATGATAATTCTTTTTTCAGAAAACAATGGTATCGTATTAGCATCATTTAAAATCCCTAGTAAAGAATCTTCTAAAAAATTATACTCTTGTAAATCATACTCATCATCTGGATTAATTTTTTTTAAAACCTTATTTTTCTGCATTTTAATTAAAAAAGCATCTTCACCATATATCAAAAACATCTCCTGAAACTCCTTTAAAATATGCTAAAACTATGTTAAAGTAATCTTATCATAAAAGAAAACAATTAAAATATCAACTTAAAATAATTTAAGCATTGGTTGTTTATCAATAATATTAAATTGAAGATTTTGTTTGTCACCAGTAAAATAAATTTGACAGTTAACAGTTTGTAAATTTTCTAAAACTGCTGCAACAGGGTACTTTTGTTGTTTTGTTTTTTCACCGGAAATAAAACAAAATCTTGGCTGTATCCTTTGTAAAAAAGCAAGCTAGAACTCGTTGCCGAACCATGATGGGCAACCTGTAATAAATTAATAGTACTTAAATCTTGGTTTAATAAATTAAGTTCAACTTTTTGACTAATATCTCCTGTCAATAGAATTTTAATATTATTAATTTTAACTAAAACAACTAAACTATTATTATTCTCATCAGCATCGTTAATACTTCGATGTAAAATCGTAAACTTCATTCCGCCAAATCAAATAGTTTTTAAGTTAGTGTTATTTTGAATAATTTGCTTAACTAAAAAATAGTTTTGAACTTCAAATAGATTATTATAATGATCATCATGTTGATGCAAAATAAAAACTGCATCAATCCAATTAATCCCTGCTCATCTTAAATAATTTCTTACTAATTGTTTTGACCGTCCCCTGCCAACACCAACATCATACAAAACAGTTTTTAAAGCTCGATGATCCTGAAGAACAATTGTCTGACCATTACCAACATTTAACATTGTTATAGAATAATTAACACTAAAAAAACTATTTTGAAAACTAGCACAAAGTAAAAAAAATATTAACATAAAAGTAAATAACTTTTTTCATCATCGAATGCTATTGATAATACTTAATAAAATAAGATAATATAAAACAATATAACCGATATTAACAACACCGACATTCTACATTAAATTAATTTTTGTACAAAGAGCAACATAGTTACTTAATAAAAAGTAAATGAATTGATAAATAAAATAACAAGGTGGCAATCAGACAATTAAAAATGAGAGTAAATAGATTACCACTAAAATTGGTGTTAATAACAAATTAAACAACATGCTAGCAAAATTTAAATGATAATTAAAATAGATTGTTCAACCAAGTAATACAACAAAAATCATAAAATTATAATAAAATAATTTTTGATAAAAAGCATAATGTTTTGTTTTTGTCTGAAAAGTAAAAATAAATAAAGTTACGGTAAAGCTGTATCAAAAACCACTTGACAAAAAACTATACGGGAAAAATAATAAAACTAAAAAAACATTTAGTCCTCATATTTGATGTAATGATAATTTTTTTGCAAAAAATGAGTATTAAATAATGAAAGGGTTAATAAAATAACAGCTTTAACACTTGCAAAAGAATAGTTCAAAAGATACAAATAAAAAAACAGGAAACCATAAATAAAATAATAATAAATCTTTCTTCGAAAGATTCGTTTAAACAATCTATCTAAAAAATAAAATAAAATATTAATATGATATCCAGAAACAATTAGCAAATGAATGACCCCCATTTTAACAAAATCATTATATAAATTAAATGTTGTTTTTGTTTTTTGACCAAACAAAATTAAATAAATTGTGTCTTTAGTTAAGTCATCATAATTATTAAAAAAATTTGTAATCTTAGCAAGAATACTAGTTCCCGTTTTAACTTCAATTACTTTTGTTAAATTAAACTGATAAAAAATATTGTTAGCATTTAATCAATGATGAAGATTTAATTCATAAATATTAGGTGATGAAGTAATCGCAGAATAATATCCTTGCAAATAAACTTGGTCATGCAACTCAAAATTAAGTATTGTTTTTAAAAAATATTGTTTTCAACCAATTTGTAAATAATAAAATCCGACCCCCTTTTTTTGAATTTGCCCAGAAGCAATTTGATTTTGATAAAAATTTGGATGCTTTAAATAATAAAATAAAATTGCTGATATAATAATTGCTAAAATTAAAACTCATAAGTAAATCTTTTGTTGCTGTCAAATTAAAATAAAGATTAGGATAAAAATAATTAAAATGGTATAGTAACTATTTATTAATAGTAAATAATTAAAAAGAATTATTCCTCCAAGCAAAATAAAATATTCCTTCTTTAAAAAATGACATATCTTTTTTAAATTAAAAAACACAAAATAACCTAATAATATTAAAATATTTTAAATAACTACCGCTTAAATATTGTTGTAATTTGGTAATAATAATCGTCGAAGAATTTATCCTATCTTGTAGCATTTTTATAACTTCTGGTTGGAGAAAATTTGGAATTGAAACTTGAGCTAAAAGCTGCTTTGTCACTAACTGTCGTGGATATCATTTAATGTACTGTGCTTTTGGAACTAGACCAATTGTTGTTATATGTTGATATTTTTTTTGTAACGTATTTTTATTAATTGGCACAAAAAAATTAAAATCAAATTGATAATTTAATAGAATTGCTTCAATTGTTCAACCAACCACCTCAGCAGAAAGTCAAACAGAAGCTGGAATTATTTTTGGTTGACTTAAGGGTAAACTATATTTATTTATAAAAATTATTTTATAATCATATTTTCGAAAATCTTTTTCTACAAAATTATTACCATTTATTCGTCAAGCAAATAAAAAATAAATTAAGGTAACTAAGATACCAAATAATATTGTAAAAATAAAATATCCTTTCTTTTTAACAAGAACCACCCGCATTCAACTTATTATATAATCATTACCTTTTTATTTTCCTTGCAAGAAAAAAAGAGATAAAACATCTCTAATTTTTTCCAGCAATTAAAATATTATATTTATTTAAAAGATACGCGTCTAAGTCAGTTAACATAAATGGGCCATCTGAAATTTGCGGCTTAGCAATATACTGTTGAAGAATTTGATCAAATCTTGCTACTGGGACATAATCACGACGATAGTTAACCATTGCCCCCGAATCAGGATTATGACCATTACTATAATAGTTATAATTATTTTCATAATCCATTACTTGTTGATAAGGTGAAGTATAATTTGCTTCTTCTGTTAATGCTGTTGAATTTTGAACAACATAATTCATAAACTTATAGGCTAAATCTTTATGCCGATCATTTTTTGCTAATACCATATTGTCACTTCAAATATTTGTTCCTTCAGTTGTTTGCGGTGTTCACTGTGTTGTTGCTCGTGGGCGAGTAATAATTAATTTTGTCCCACTAGCTTCTTTTCTATTATTTGCGAATAATGTGTCAGCATAAATAGCATCACCATTATACATAAAAGCAAAGTCAAAGTTTCCATCACCAACAGCATTAAGCAACTCATCGTTCATTAAAGCAACATTATTATATTTTAACAGTGTTGTTAGCTCATTATAATCTACATCAACTTGACTTTGCGTTTTTGGAACTGGTTCAAAATAGTTTTTTTCATTCGCTAACATAAATAAATTTCGTGGATCATTATTTACTAGAACTCGTTTCTTAGCTGCCGCTGCTTGTCATAGAATATCTCATGAAATTCCATTTGAATAAACATTGTTGTAAGTAACTTTATTAATAGCAATTTGATCACGATTTGTTGCAGAATCTCATTTTTCACGTTGATAACCAAATTTACCTTTTGCTTGTCCTGGTAAATTAACATTTGCTTTGGAAAAAATGTCTTGTAAAAAATCTAAGTTACTTTTTGTTGGATTAACAACTAACGAAACTTCTCCTCAAAAGTATGGTAAACTGTAATTTACAATTGTTTTGATATCAGCATTAGATTGGACCGCTAATTTGTCAGTAACCTTAACTTCGTTTTTATTTAAAATATTTAACAAACCATTATTTAATGACGCCGCATATGTTTTATCAAAACATTTTGATTGCGTTGGATCAATATTTGTCTCAATACAATTTTTATAAAATTCTGGATTTATCTTTTTGACTGCGGCAATATCAACATTCAAATCATTAAAATATTGATTACCAATTGTTCATTTACCTGAATTATTTTCATCATATGTTGGATTAGGTTTAATAATATTAAAGTTTTTATCAACACTATTTAATTTTTGATAGTCAATCTCTTCTAAGCGTCCTTCTTGTGCTAATTTATTAACCATATAATCACTTGGAACCATAACATCATAATGTGTTGTATATAGTTTGTTATACAATGTTTCATTACTATCATAAACACTATATTTAACTTTAACATTATATTTCTTTTCAAAGTTACTAATTAAGTCCGAAGTAATATAACCACCTCAGTTTGCAACTGCTAAGTCATAAATATTATTACTAATATAAACTCCTGTTAATAGTCCAATTGAACCAACTGAAATGATTGCTAACGTTGCGAGTTTTCAACTACGAGCAAATCAACAAAATTTTTTTCGTGACATCTTATTAATGTTTTCTTTAATTTCTTGTCGTTCAATAAAAGTTTGTTTTTTATTTTTAATTCATACTAAAGTTTTGTCATATTTTTTTTCTAATTTAATAATTTTTCAACGTAAATGTTCTTTTTGTTTTTCACTTTGAAATGTTTTGGTATTAAGTTGATGATAGAATAACACTAATTTCTTTTCATAACGCATAATATCTTTATCTTTGTAGGTTCCTTTTAACATTTCACGACGTAAGCGATTGTAATTAATTTTATAAATGTTTCAACCGTTTCAACCAATAATAACAAAAGCAATAATTGCAATGCAAATTGTTCCAAATGCATTAATAAAAGGTTTGATCCGTTTCATTGTGTAAATGAATGTTGCAACGTTAACACCATCACCCCCCGTGAAATATGAAATAATAAAATCATCAAAACTCATTGCAAAAGCAATTGCAGCAGCAGCAATTATTGCTGGTTTTAAAATTGGCAAAATAATTTTTCGTAATGTTTGTGATGGTTTTGCTCCTAAATCTAATGATGCTTCAAGTAATTTTGGATTAACTTTTCGTAACCGTGGTAAAACGGTAATAATTACATAAGGAACATCAAACGAAATATGAGCCATTACTAAGGTAAGCATCCCAAAGTTAGCTCCCAACACAATAAATAACATCATTAACGAAGCAGCCGTAATAATATCAGCATTAATTAATGGAATATTAGTAATTGATAATATCATTTTTTGTGTAATTTTGCGGGCACGACTTAAACCAATCGCTGCTAATGTACCAATTACAACCGAAATTACTGTTGCAATAACAGCGGTAAAAACAGAAACAATAATACTTTGAAGAAATGGTTGCTCATTGGCAAGTTGCTTATATCAACGATCAGAAAAACCATTAAAGATACTCATACTCTCTCCACTGTTAAATGAAAACAAAATTAAAATCATAATTGGAACATAAATAAACAACATAATTAATGCCATATAAGATGATTTAAGAAATTTTTTCATTACGACGCCCCTTTCTTGTTTCAAAATATCTTGATAATAAGTTTGATAACACAATAATTAGAAAAACAATAATTTCTAAAATAACTGAAATTGCGGCACCAATTCCAAAGTTTTCTCCTTTAAAGAAATACGATTCAATTACATCAACAATTAAATTAATACGACCATTCCCCATAAACTTCACAATAATCAAAGAGGTTGCTGCTTGAACTAATAACAACGTTCCTCCAGCAATAATTCCTGGAATTGATTGGCGAAAAACAACTTTTCAAAATGTTTTAAAACCATTTGCCCCCAAATCTTTTGAAGCTTCAATTAATGATTTATCAATTTTATCTAAACTGTTATAAATTGGCAAAATTACAAACGGTAAAAAAGCATATACCATTCCGATTACAACTGAAATTGGGGTTCCCAATAATCCTGGGACAATAATATTAAATAAAGTTTGTAATCCAATAATTTTTAGTAACATATTAATTCAAATTGGTAAAGTTACCAGAATTCAAATATTTTTTGATAATAGTTTTGACTTACAAAAGGCCATTACATAAGCAACCGGATACGCGATTACAATTGCAATTAGCGCCGCAATAAATGAATAACCTAGTGCTAATAATAATGCAATTACAAATTTTCGTTCTGATAAAAAAGTTACAAAATTTTTAAAATTAATTTCAAAAACTAAACTATTTCCGGTTGGTTGAATAAATGAATATAATAAGATAATTAGTAATGGAACAACAATTAATAAAATCATAATAATGATGTAAGGTCATAAAATTGGATTTAAACCTCGCTTAAATCATTTACTTTGTTTTGTTTGATAAGAAATATTAAGATATTTTGTTCGACATCAAACCGCAAAATGCTGACTAAGTGATTTAATACGACTAGTTTGTTTTTTAAATCAAGTTTTAACTTTCCCTGGCGGTTTTTCTTTGTTTGTCATCATATCCTCCTCTTAATCATCAATCTCTTTTCACATAACATGAATATCTTCAACATTTCATGAAATATCAACTTTTTCAGCATCTGAAACTTTATCAGTTGAATGAATTAAATACTTTCGCTCTTTACATTCAACAATGATTTCTCAATGAACACCCTTAAAATTAACACTAGTTACTACACCAGTGAAAAATCCTTTTCCAACTGGAACAATATCAATATCTTCAGGGCGAATCATAATATCAATTTGATCTTCTTTTTCACCAAAACCACGGTCAACACATTCAAATTTTTTTCCATCAAATTGAACAAAATTATCTTTTAAAAAAATGGCATTTGAAATAATATTTGAATCACCAATAAATTGCGCTGTTCAAATATTTTCTGGTTCATTATAAATTTCAGTTGGTGTTCCAACTTGTTGAATTGCTCCATCATTCATTACAATAATTCGATCAGACATGGTTAATGCTTCTTCTTGGTCATGAGTTACTAAAATAAAAGTAATGCCAATTTCTCCTTGTAGTGCTTTTAATTCAGCTTGCATTTTTTTTCGTAATTTTACATCTAACGCTGCCATTGGTTCATCTAATAATAAGACCTTCGGTTTATTAATTAAAGCCCGCGCTAAAGCTACCCGCTGACGTTGTCCCCCCGATAATAACTCAACTGACTTATCTTCAAAACCTTCTAATCCTACTAAGAGAAGAAACCTTTTAACTTCCTTTTCTAAAATATCATATTTAGTTCGCTTAATCTTTAAACCATAGGCAATGTTATCAAAAACAGTTAAATGTGGAAATAAAGCATAGTTTTGAAAAACTGTATTAACTTCTCGTTTATGAACAGGAGTTTTAAGATAGTCTTTCCCTAAAAATAATAATTCACCACTATTTGGTTGCTCAAATCCAGCAATAATTCTTAATGTTGTTGTTTTTCCGCATCCTGATGGCCCTAATAATGTAACAAATTCCCCTTCTTTAATGTTCAAATTAATTCCTTTTAAAACAACTTTACCATCATATTGTTTTGAAATGTTACGTAATTCTAAAATATTTTTTTCCAATTTTTTTCTTCCTTTCTACTAATTTAAAATGTTGGTGGTGTTGATATTCACAATACTTCAACAATATCAGCTGTCTCATTTTTTAAATAATGTTGGTTATTCCCATATAAATAAAAACTATCTTTTGCCTGTGCTTTTTGCGCTTTTTGTCCGGAGTAAACCATTACTGTTCCCTCTAAAACATATCCAAAAATCTCACCTTCAAATGGTAAAATTCGTTCAGATTCACTATATGGTTTAATCTGAATTAAAATTGGCTCTAATTCGTTTGCCTGTGCATTTGGAACTAACCATTCAATACGATAATTATCTTGTTCAACTTCATAGTGGTCATCTCCTTGGTAAACAAACTTTTTGTTTTTTTCTGGTTTAAAAAAATCTGCTAAGTTGGTGCCTAAAACTTCTAAAATATTTTGAAGTGTTTCAATACTAGGCGAAGAAATATCTCGTTCAAGTTGACTAATAAAACCTTTTGTTAATTCACAGCGATTAGCTAATTCCTCAATTGTTAAATTGTTTTTCTGACGTAACAACTTAATCCTTTCACCTAATATCATATGCACCCCTCCTTTTTGTAATTTTGTTTATTTATACTAAACTTTTTGTTTTTTAATTACAACCATAATAATTATAGGGAAAACAAAAAAAATATCAATACTTTTTTGATATTTTTTACTTTTTAAAATACTTATTAATTGCTTTCGCAACCCCCGAACGACGATAATGGGCTGTTACATCATCTGAAATGTCTTTAATATGGTTCTTTGCATTTCCCATTGCAATTCCAAGGCCAGCTCATTTTAACATTTCATAATCATTTGAACTATCCCCCATTGCAATAACTTCAGATGGTTGAATATTATATATTTTTGTCACATACTCTAAAGCATCTTTTTTATCACTATTTTTTGGACTAATTTCTAAATTTAAACTTTGATTCATTAAATATGATGAATCAAAAACATTGAATTCATATTTTACTAAAATTTTTGCTTTAAATTTTAAAACATTTTCTTTTTTCCCACTAACAACAAACTTATACGCTTGTTCATGTAAAGTATTACTATTTTTTACTAAGATTCTTTTTCGCTTTGTATGAATACTCATCCATTTTACCATAAAGCCACGGTTAGTATTAACATAGGCTAAATGATCATTAGCAACCGAATAAGCTCATAATTGAATTCGATATTCATTAGCAATATTAAAAACCGTAATTAATTCTTCATTTGTAAAAGCATTTTGTTGGATAATTTTTTCTTTTGCAAAATCATAAATAATCCCACCATTAAAACCAACCACTGGCATTTGCTTTTCGATAATTCCTAATTTTTTTGCCACTTTCCGAATTGCACCAATACTACGTCCAGTTGCAATAATAACTTTAATGTCATTTGCTAATGCTCATTTAATTGCAGCAATATTTTGTTTTGAAATACGATTTCGACTAGCCGTTGTTCCATCTAAATCAAGAGCAATTAACTTATATTCCATTAGTTTTTTCTCCTTATTTTCTTTATTTTAATTATATCTAAAAATTAAGAAACCAGTAGATATTTTACTAAACTTTGGACTTTATCTAGTTTTTCTCAAGGTATTTCACTATGATAACGACCAAAGTGACCATAAGCTGCTGTCTGCTGATAAATTGGTTTTTGTAATTCTAATTTTGTAATCATTGCTTGTGGTTGAAAATCAAAGTTTTCTTTAATGGCAGTTAAAATTACATCATTAGAAACTAAGTTTGTTCCAAATGTCTCAACAAAAATTGAAATTGGTTCAGCAACCCCAATCGCATAGGACAATTGAATTTCACAACGTTCTGTTAATCCTGCTGCAACAATATTTTTAGCAACATAACGGGCCATATAGGCAGCTGAACGATCAACTTTTGTCCCATCCTTTCCAGAAAAAGCACCTCCCCCATGACGAGCATAACCACCGTATGTATCAACAATAATTTTACGACCAGTTAAGCCAGCATCGCCCTTTGGCCCACCAATGACAAAACGCCCAGTTGGATTAATTAATACTTTAAAATCTAAGTTCATTTTAAATTCTTTTACAACTGGTTCCATAATTTCGGTAATGATAAATTCTTTAAATTTTTTTACATCAATGTCTTCATCATGTTGAAATGACATTAGAATTGTATCAATAAAAATATTTTTAGAATTTGTTAAATCTAATGTTACTTGTGATTTCATATCAGGACGTGCTCCTTGAAAAATTCCTTCTTTTCGTAGAATACTTGCTCTTTTAACTAGGGCGTGGGCTAATGAAATAGCCAACGGCATGTAATTGTCTGATTCATTGGTTGCATAGCCAAACATAATGCCTTGATCACCAGCACCAAAATTATCAACTCCTTGCGAAATATCTGGTGACTGTGTTTTAATTAAAACCTCAATTTCACAAATTTCTCAATCAATTCCTCATTCAGCATTATTATAACCAATTTCTTTTAACACTTTGCGCGCTACTGCTGCATAATCAACATTTGCTTTTGTTGTAATTTCACCGCCAATAATAACACGATTAGTTGTAACGAAACACTCACAAGCAACGCGTGAAAACGGGTCTTCTTGTAAACAAGCATCTAACACAGCATCAGAAATTTGATCACAAATTTTATCAGGGTGCCCTTCTGATACTGATTCTGAAGTAAATAAAATTCTTTCTTTTTTCATACCTTTTCTCCTTAATCATAAATAAAACCACATCATAATAATGTGGCATTAATAGCAATATGTTTACACTTAAATTAATAGTTAACTTTATTCAATAACTAACAAATCTTATTGGTAGCATATCATCTTGCCCTGCTAAAAGCACCTTCTAATTAAATATAGGGTTGCTAGTGGATCATCGTTTAGCGTACTAACCACTTCTAAATAAGTTTTATGTTGTTACTTGACAACATATTTATTATAACTTAAAATTAACTAATTTTGTTTTAAATTAATAATTTTTGTAAAAATTTTATCATCAATATTTTTATCAGTAAAAAGATAATGTTTTTCTGTTGCAATATTGACAGTGTTAATCATTTCATTGCTAATTAAGTTTGCTTTTTTAATATTATAAAATTTATCATTTTCTGCTTGAATAATTAAAGTTGCTAGTTTTATTTTATTAAGTTGTTTAAGAAGTTTTTTATTTAAATTATTAAATTGTAAAATTTGATTTAAAAAATAAGTTTGTTCTTTTTGCAACATTAATTGATTATAATTTTCATTTTGACTTAAAACTTGATAATCAATATGAATTTTAAGTAATTTATCTAAATTAAAAATAAAACCAAACCCAATTCCAATTTTACTACTAATTGAGAAACGAATTCCTTTCTGATTAGTAACTGGATTAACTAAGATAACTTTTTCAATTAATGGTTGTTTTTTAACAATAAGCCAATTAAATTACTAGAAAACCCTTCTAATAACAAAATAATTTTCTGTTGTTCGTATTTATTTTTTAATGCTATAATAACATCAAAAATATCATTAACTAAAACCCCAACATTTTTAATACAAGCTGGCACATTATCTTTAACATTTCGTTGGTTAAAAATAATAATGCTTATTTTATTTTTTAATAACTTGTCATTATTAATTAATCCCGCAAAATTTTCTTTTGCGCCATATAAGTCATGCACTGCTAAAATAATATATTCACTATCTTTATTAATTGCTCCCAATGTTGTTAATTCATACTGATCAGCAGTAAGAAAATGCTTATTCTTAATATATTCTGGTAATTGAATTTGTCCTGGTTTCGCTTTTTTATTTAACAGGCGGTAAAACCGAAAAAACAAAAAACAACAAAGAAAAATCCCTAAAATGGTGCAAACAATAATAATGATAAGATCTGTTTTAATAAAACTAGCCATTTAAATTTCTCCTTTTTTATCCTAAAAAGTCTGCTTCGTTTTCAGGACGAATTAAAATTCGTTCAATTTTAACTGCTTTATCTGTTTTGTCATCAACTTCTAATAAAACAGCAGAAAAAATTAATTGATCATCATTTTCTGCTGGTTCAAACCGTACTGGTAATCCCGTTTTTTCTTTAATAATAATTTCATCTGGATTAGCACCAATAATTGAATTATAACTACCACACATTCCAACATCAGTAATATATGCTGTTCCTTGCGGTAATAATCGATTATCTGCTGTTTGCACATGCGTATGTGTCCCAAAAAAACCAGTAATACTGCCATCGTAATTCCAAGCAAATGCCAATTTTTCAGCACTAGCTTCTGCATGAAAATCAACAAAATGTAAATCACTATCATCATTTGCAATAATTTCTTCAAAAATAGTATACGGATTATCAACAGGGTCCATAAAACTACGCCCCATTAAATTAGTTATCCGGATTTTCTTATTATCAACTTTAATCGTAACAGTCCCGTTCCCCGGTGTAAATGAATTCATATTTGCTGGTTTCAATAAATCATTAACTTCCTCAATATAGTTTAATACTTCGGGATTACGAAAAATATGATTACCAGATGTAATAATATTAATACCATATGATTTTAATTCATTGTAATGATACTTTGAAATCGATTTTCCATGAGTTGTATTTTCACCATTTGCAATAACTAAATGTACTTGATATTTTTTTACTATTAAGGGCAAATATTTATTGACTGCTATTCGGCCAACCTTCCCATAAATATCACCAATCATTAAAATTTTCATTAGAGTTTCTCCTTAATCATTATCAATTTCTTTTAACTTTTTTATTAATGGAACACATTCATCAACTTTATCAAACTGTTGACAAATAACTTCACATTGTTGTTGTTTATATCCTAATTGCAAGTTTTTCTCAAATTTATGCAAAGCATTTGTAATTTTTAATAATGAATCATAAACTGCGTTACGAGAAACATTTTTTTGTCCAGCAATTTCACTTAAAGAATAATCATCAAAAAAATATAATTCAAAATATTCAATTTGCTTAGGGGTTAGTAACGAACTATATAAATCATATAAAATAATTAATTCATTTGATTTTTCTAAATCTTTCATTATGCCTCATCCATTTCGTCATGATTAAATAAATCCTTTGTTAGATTATAAATATATTGTTCAATATCAAACTCTTGTAAATCTTCTGGTTGCTCACCAAAACCAATTAATTTAACTGGAATATTTAATTGGTCTTTGATTGCTAAGACAACACCGCCTTTAGCAGTTCCATCCATTTTCGTTAAAACAATCCCAGTTACATCTGTTACTTCCGAAAAATTCTTTGCTTGTGAAATGCCATTTTGGCCAGTCACTCCATCAATCACTAATAATGTTTCATGCGGAGCATCAGGAATTTCACGTTTAATAATACGATTAATTTTATTTAACTCATTCATTAAATTAACTTTATTTTGTAAACGACCAGCAGTATCAATTAAAACAACATTAACTTGCTCATTTTTTGCCTTTATTAAACCATCATAGATTACGCTGGCTGGATCCTGTCCTTCTTTAACTGGTTTAACAATATTAACATTTAAACGTGCTGCTCATTGATTTAATTGTTCAACTGCTCCAGCACGGAACGTATCACCGGCAACTAATAAAACGGTTTTACCTTGGTCAAGAAATTGTTTAGTTAATTTAGCAATTGTCGTTGTCTTTCCAGAACCATTAACACCAACCATTAAAATAACATTTAAACGGTTGTCTTTTAAATTTAATTGGTTTTGTTTACTTTTGGGATCATTATATAAATCCATAATTACTTCAACCAAATAGTCATTAGTATCATCAATACTTCATCCTTTTTGCACTTTTTTTCGAATCTGATCAGTAATTTGCAAAACCATATTCATTCCCATATCACTAGCAATTAAAATTGTTTCTAAATCTTCTAAATATTCATCATCATATTCTTTATATTTATTTGCTAATTTTTTAATATCACTTGAAAAAGTTAACCTTGTTTTACGTAACGCCTTTTCTAATTTAATTTGTTTTTTTTCTTCTCGTTTTGCTTTTAATCTTTGGAAAAAACCCATTTTTAACTTCACCCTATTCTATTTCTTGCTATAACTTCACCATAACTTTAAACATATCTTTGTCCATAAAAGCTTCATACGCTTGTAAAACTTGATTTTTATTAAAGGCTTTTGTCACTAACTGCATTGGTGAAATTTCTTTTGTTTCAATTTTTGCAACTAATTCATCAAGGGTGTAAACATTTAAAATCCCAGTGTGAACAGTAATGTTTTGGTATCATAATTGTTGTAAATTAAAAATAACAGATTTATTAAAAACACCTATTGTAATAATTGTACCATTAAAATTAACCATTTGTTGAGCTTGTTCAAAGGTTCCACGATCATTACCAACACATTCAATCACCAAATCATATTTAATATCAAAACTAGTTTTGGTACTATTATATCCCTTATGTGCTCCTAGTTTTTCAAAATAATCTAATTTTTTACTATGATGACCATATACATCAACGAAAATCAACTTTTTTAATAACATTTTCATAACCCGTTGGTAAAACATCACTAAACATTAACGCATCCGCTAAATTCATTGCTGAAGAAATTTTGATTACACTATTATCACCATATGGTATACGAACAAATTCAGCATGCGTCCCATTAATTTTTGTTCCCAAAATAAAACCACCATTAACACACTTGGCAAAAGTTTTTCGAAGACACCACTGACAAATGTTACAATGAATAATACATCCAATCGCAACACGATCACTAACCTGAAGATTAATAACACTACCCCCAACAGCGGTAATAACGCCAACTCCTTCATGTCCCATAATTGTATCAGGAGCAACACTATCATCTTGGCCCAAATAAGGACGATAATCGGCATGCGAAAAAGTAAACCCTTCAATTTTTACTATAATATCCGTTGGTTCAATAATAACTGGTTCCATAGTTTCTGTTCATTCAATTTTATCTTTTCCTTTGAAAATTAACGCTTTCATATTTTTGCCCTCTCTTCTTTCTACCTATGATTATACCCAAATAATAACAATATCAAACAAAAAAAGAACAAGCTAAAACAACTTTAAATAACATTGTTTTAACTTATTCTGAAATTTGTAATGTTCCTTGTGCAATTTTTAATGCAATATTGGGATCAACTAAATCAGTAAATAATCGTTGATGTGGCATTTTAGTGTTAAAATACTGACGAGAATTTTTTCGAATCAATTCTTGATTCTCATCACTTAAATTTACAAAAACCCATGCATCAGTACAAACTGGTAAGTTATTAAACATAATAACTTCTGCAGCATACATTTCTGCTAACTGGACACTATCTTTAACACCATCATCAAAAGGAACTAAAAAATTATCTTCTAAATCATAAATTTTTGCTTCCGAAGGATCATTTGCAATTCCAATCCCAACTCTTACTTCTTTTACCGTTTGATGTTTTTCATATAAAGTATAGTTAATAATTTTAACAGTCGTATTAATATAATTAGCAATTTCAATTAAATAATCCAAATCACCATCATCTTCATATAATGCTAAATAAATATCTTCATGGCGATGAATCCCAACAATATCTTCTGCCATCTTTAGTGAATTTAAAATTATTTCTTCTAAACTAGTCACAATTCATTGGTAGGTTTCTTTATCATATGTTTTTTTTATTTCTTTTTCATTAATGAAACGAACAACAACGGATGACAACGACTGATTATTATTTTCTTTGACATAAAAAGGTGGCAATTGTAGATTTGACAAAGCAACTCGATTACGATATTCATCAATTCGGTTTTTACTATAAACATATTCTTTTAATATTTCAATCGTTTGCTGTGGATCTCATTTCATATTGTTTACCCCTTAGTTAGAAAATTTACCATATTAATCATACTACAAAATGCAACTAAAAGAAAGATACTAGGTAACTGAAATATCAACCTACAAATTGCTTTAAAATAAAAAAATACCACCCAAAAAAATATCTTTTTAATCTGTTTATTAACGTTGCTGACGTAATCGTTCATTATCACGTTGCTTAATTAATTCTCGTTTATCATAATTCTTTTTCCCACGAACCAGACCAATTTCTAATTTAGCATAGTTATTTTTTAAATATAACTTTAATGGTACCATTGTTAATCGCTCTAATTTAATTCGCTGCAAAATCTTTTTAATTTCAGATTTATGTAAAAGTAGTTTTCTAGTACGATCAGCATCAGGAGCATAAGCTGTTGAAAATTTATACTGCGCAATCACCATATTAATAACAAACGCTTCATTTTTACGAATAATAACAAACGCTTCATTAATAGAAACATCATTATTTCGAATTGATTTAATTTCACTTCCTGTCAAAGCAAGGCCCGCTTCATAAGTTTCAAAAATTTCATAATTATATCGTGCTTTTTTATTAATTGTAATTATTAACATTGTCCTCAACTCCTTGCTTAGTTAACTAATTCAAAATCAATTTGTCGTAATTTCTTACTTGCTTTCTTAACTCTTACTCGTACTTTTTGTCCTAAAAAATATTCTTTTCGTTTTCGTTCTCCAATTAATTTTAAACTTTTTTCATCAAAAAGATAATAGTCATCATTCAAATCCGTAATGTGGACTAATCCTTCAATCGTATTTGGTAACTCAACAAAAATCCCAAATGCCGTTACACCAGCCACAATCCCATCATATTGATAACCAATTTTATCCTCCATATATTCAGCTTCTTTCATTTTATTAACTTCTCGCTCACATTCCGTTGCTCGTAACTCTGCTAATGATGACTGTTGACTAGCGTGGCCAACCAACATACGTGTTTGTTCTAAATCAGTAACTTTAACTTTTACTTGAAACAAATATTCTTTTAATAACCGGTGCACAATTAAATCAGGATAACGACGAATTGGTGAAGTAAAATGTGTATAACACCAAGAGGCTAATCCAAAGTGGCCATCATTAATTGGACTATACTTTGCTTTTTCCATACTGCGTAAAACTAATGCTGAAATAACTTTGAAGTTTTCTTTGTCTTTTAATTTATTCAGAATTTGTTGTAAATCTTTTGAATGAATATTTTCCATCTTGCCTTTAATATTTAGTCCTAAATAAGATAACTGGGTATATAAATCAAATAATTTTTTTGGTTTTGGTTTATTATGCACACGATAAACAAATGGTAAGTCCATTCAGTAAATAGTTTCAGCAACTGATTCATTTGCACGAATCATAAAACTTTCAATTAACTTTTCAGCATCAGCGCGCTCGCGGGCAATAATATCTTTAATTTTGCCATTTTTATCAACAATAAATTTTGGTTCATCTAAATCAAAATCAACAACACCATCTTGTTGTTTTTTTCTTACTAAAATTTGGTACAACTTATGCGCCAAAGAAAGCATTTTTGTTAACTCAAGGGGAATTTGATTTTTTTCATTTTGAAAAAACTTATTGACTTCTTCATAAGTTAACCGTGCTTTTGAAATAATAACCGCCTCATAAATGTTTGAAGTAACAACATGTCCTTCTCCATCAATTTCTATTTCACAAGTTAATGTTAACCGTGGTTCAAAAGGATTTAATGAACAAATTCCGTTACTTAATTTTTCTGGTAACATTGGCACAACCCGATCAATTAAGTAAACAGAACAACCCCGGTCAAATGCCTCTTTATCAAGTGCACTGTTCAATGGAACATAGTGGGCAACATCAGCAATTGCAACTGATAGTAAATAATTTCCTTTTGCATTTTGCTTAACTAAAATCGCATCATCAAAGTCTTTTGAATCATTACCATCAATTGTAACAAACATTTCATTTTGCAAATCACGGCGTGATTTATTTTTTAATGCTTCTGTCACATCAAGGTCTTGTTTAATTTGGTTAGCCTCACGTAAGACTTGTTCATTAAATTTAGTAGGAATATTAAATTCATGTAAAATTACTAAAACATCAACACCAACTTGATTAGCATTTCCAATAATTTCATTAATCTTAACTTGCATTAAATTTGTCTTACTATTAATATTAACAATACTACCTTTGATAATTGTATTTTCAATTGCTTCTTTGAAATTAATAATTTCAGCTCGATACTGTGTTAATTTATTATTTAAAATTTCTAGATACTTCTGATTATTACGATTTTTTTTAACAATTCCGACAACATATTCATTATTTCGTTTAACAACTTTAATAACCTGTGCCTCAATTTTTTTGGCATTATTATTATGTTTATGTTTTTTTAAAATAAATAAAACAGTATCTTGGTCTAATGCATTATTCAAATCATCTTGCTTAATAAAATATTCTTCTTGGCCATCGGCAACCTTAACAAAACCAAATCCTTTTTTATTAACGCTAACAATTCCTTGCAAATAGACTTTTGGATCTAAATAATAAAAGCAATTGTGATTTGTAACCGCAATAATATTATCGTTTTCTAGTTCAACTAAGGTTTTTAACATCATTTTGTTATCATCAACATTATTAATTGCCAATAGTTGTGCCAATTCAATTGTATCAAGTGGTTTTGCTTGTTTTCTTAAGATTGCAATGATTTGGTCATGCATACAACTTCCCCCTAAATGAAAAAAGAGACATTTTTAAATCTCTTTAAAATTAATGCCATTATTAGTAATCTACTTTTTAAAATAATACTTTGGTCAATAAACTTATTAATAATGTAATAATTAATAATGTTGATCCAAAGCTTAACATAAAAATTGATAATGTGCGGTCTAATCCTCTTTCTTTACTATTAGCAAATAATTCATCATTACCACCATTTAAAGCACTTAAGCCAGTTTGGGCTTTTTTATTTTGTAGCAAACCAATAATAATCATAATAATTGAAACAATTAATGCAACAATTTCAAAAGCATAAATAATTGTATTAGCTGTTTGTGAATCAATTGCTAAAAGCATTACATTTGATAGGCTCATTAAAACCGTCCTTTCTAACTTAATTTATGTCCTTATTAATCATACTATAATATTAAAAAAATTATAGCATTTTAACGGTAATTTTTAATTATTTTGTTCAATTTTATTTAAATAATGATAAATTCCACCAGTATTATTACTACCAGTAACATCAAAAGCTAACTTTAACACTTCCAGCGGTGCATGTTTCATTGCAATAGCATATGGTAAAAGTTTAAAAGCAAAACAATCATTATAGTTATCGCCAAAGTACAAAACATTTTCAATTTTAATATTTGTCTCTTGGGTTTGATTTAAAATATCAACTAAATGTAAAATTGCTTGGCCTTTGTTTGACTGAGAATGAACAATATCACAACCATAATCAGATAATCGTTCAACATTGATATTTTGAATTTGTCTTAACACCTGAAATATTTCTGCAAAAACTGTTGTTGAAGTATGCTTAGCAACAATTTTATTTGCGCGTTTAATTTTATCAAGTTGAAATGGTCTTGCTATTTTCATTCCATCTAAAAAAGCACCTGGTTCAGATTTTATTTTTAAAAGCATTTCCCCAGCACAATATAAAGTGTCATCATTTTCATATGAAATGCTAAACTCACACTGATATTTTAATAAAATTGTGACAACAGTTTGAACATCATTAATAGACATTAAATTACTATAAGCAATTTTGCTGTTTTTTGCATCATAAACTAATGAACCATTTGCCCCAATTACATACTGTGAGTAATCCTTAATTTTTAATGCGGTTGTATAATCATCAAAACCCAATGGCATTCGTCCTGATGCAATTGAAACATAAACCCCTTGTTCTTGCAAAACAATTAACTTATTTTGGACCATAACTGGCAACTCTTGTTGATCTGTAATCAATGTTCCATCAACATCAGTGACAATTAACTTAATTTTATGATTATTAATTTTTAACATTTGGACCTCATTTTCTATTTTAAGATAGTGTGATAAAGATAATCAGCAATCCCAGCATCATTATTATCTTTCCTTGTAACAGCTGTTGCAATTTCTTTTAGTTGTGGCGTTGCATTAGCTAATGCAATACCATATTTTGCATTTTTAATCATTTCATAATCATTCATTTGATCGCCAAAACACATTATTTCATCTCAATCAATATGAATATTTGCATTATCTTTCAACGCTGCAATTAATCGTAAAATTCCTTGCCATTTATTAACGTTCTTAGGAATAATTTCAATAAAACCATAACCTGTAACCTCGGTACGTAAGGTAGGACTAACTACAATTTGTTGTCGTAACCAATTTTGTTTTTCCTCATCATGACAAGAAATAACAACTTTTCGCATTTGTGGAATGTTATTTCAATCAAGTAGTTCTGGTTTGATATCACTATTTCGAAATAAAAAAGTATCCTCTTCAATAACATTTTTTCGCGAAACAAAAGCTTTTTGTTCATCAAGAGGAGCTAAGTAAAAATCATAACCAAATGTTTTTACAATTGCCATTGCTCATAACGTATCTTCATATGAAATTACTTCATCATAAACATACTCTTTAGTTTTCAAATTTAAAACAGCACCACCATTACTACCAACAACATACTGACAATTATCAACAATTCCTAACGCCATAGCATAATCATATAAACTACTTGGTACTCGTCCTGATGCAATTGTTACTAAAATCCCAGCAGCTTGGGCCTTTTTTAATGCTTCAATATTAGCTAATGGAATCATTTTTTCTTTATCCGTTACCAATGTTCCATCAATATCACAAACAATCATTTTTACTGGCATAGGAATTCCCACTTTCTATTACCTATTACTTATTATCTTATCGTGTTTTTACTATAATTAACATAAAAAATCTCAAAAAGAGATTTTATTTTTTCTTATTTAATTAATAATTTCAACTTCATCAGTTAGAATCTTAACAAATTCTTGTTCAACTTGTAAAATTCCTCCACCAATGCTTAATTTATGTTCTTGATTATTAATTTTATATGACATTTCCGATGGGATAAGCGTTGAAACAAGAGGAATATGACCATACAAAATTCCCATATAACCAGTAATTGTTCTTACTGTTACAATATCAACTGGATTATCAACAATTACCCCTTGTGGAGTAATAATTTTTAAAGCAATTTGATTAGCCATCTTAACTATGTTTTAAAGCTTCTGCTGCTTTAATAACCTCATCAATTGTTCCAACATATAAAAACGCTTGCTCTGGTAACTCATCATATTTTCCCGCTAATATTTCTTTAAAAGCACGAATTGTTTCAACAACAGGAACATACTTTCCTTGTTTTCCTGAAAATTTCTCAGCAACAAAAAACGGTTGTGATAAGAAGTTTCGAATTTTTCGTGCTCGCGCAACAGCCAACTTATCTTCATCTGATAGTTCATCCATTCCTAAAATAGCAATAATTGATTGCAATTCTTTAAATTTTTGTAAATTCTCTTGGACACCCCGCGCAACTTCATAGTGTTCTTCACCAACTACCAATGGATCTAATAGCCGCGATGAACTTCCTAATGGATCAACCGCTGGATAAATTCCTAACGCCGCAATTTCACGATCTAAAACAACTTTAGCATCTAAGTGAGCAAACGTTGTTGCAGGTGCTGGATCGGTTAAATCATCCGCTGGAACATAAACAGCTTGGACCGAAGTAATACTTCCTTTTTTGGTTGAAGTAATTCGTTCTTGTAATGCTCCCATTTCAGTTGCTAATGTTGGTTGGTAACCAACCGCCGAAGGCATACGACCTAGTAAAGCTGAAACTTCAGAACCAGCTTGTGTAAAACGAAAAATATTATCAATAAATAATAGAACATCTTGGTTTTTATCATCACGGAAATATTCCGCAATTGTTAACCCTGTTAAAGCAACCCGCATACGAGCACCTGGTGTTTCATTCATTTGGCCAAACACTAATGCTGTTTTATCAATAACATCAGCTTCAATCATTTCATAATACAAATCATTACCTTCACGAGTTCGTTCACCAACACCAGCAAATACAGAAATTCCGCCGTGTGCTTTGGCAACATTATTAATTAACTCTTGCACTAAAACAGTTTTCCCAACTCCGGCTCCACCAAACAACCCAATTTTTCCCCCTTTTGCAAAAGGGACTAATAAATCAACAACTTTAATTCCTGTTTCTAAAATCTCAGCAGTTGTTTGTTGTTCTTCATAAGACGGTGCTTCACGATGAATTGGTCGCATTAGTTTTGTTTTTGGTTGTAGTTTTTCATCAATTGCCTCACCAAGCACGTTAAACATTCTTCCTAATACTTCTTCACCAACAGGAACCGTAATCGGAGCTTTTGTATCAATAACTTCCATTCCCCGTACCATTCCTTCCGTTGGTCCTAACGCAATTGTCCGCACAGTATCATCACCAATATGTTGAACAACTTCTAACACCAATTTAGTTCCATTATTATCGACCATAATCGCATTATACAATTCGGGTAAATATTCTTCGGCAAACCGCGCATCAACAACAGGTCCTAATACCTGTACTACTTTTCCATTTTTCTCCATTTTTCTAATAACCTCTTAATTTTCTTGTGCGCCTGCTCCGGCAACAATTTCAGTAATTTCTTGAGTAATTGCTGCTTGACGCTTACGATTATATAATAATGATAACTTTTCTAACATTGCGTTAGCATTATCAGTTGCATTTTCCATTGCTACTCTTCGTGATGCTTGTTCAGAAACTTGCGACTCAACAATTGTTGAAAATAAAATTGTGTTTAAATACATTGGTACTGCATTTTCTAAAATTGTTGCTGGATCTGGTTCAAATTCAGTAATAACATGGAGATGTTTAGTTTCTTCTGTACTACTTGCTTTAACAATTGGCAACAATTGTAAAATGGTTGGTTCAAAAGTAACATTGTTAATAAATTTTGTATAAGCAATTTTAATTTCATCATAAGTATTACTATTGAAACCAGATAGAATTTCTTGCGCAAATTCACGAGCATCATCATAAGAAAAATTAATATCAATATCTTTTCTTGTATGCATAATTTTAAAATTTTTATGAAGATAAAATGATTCTGCTTTTGAACCAATTGCAATAATACAATCATTTGATCGCAATTCTTTTAAAACTAATTTATTAATATTAATATTATAACCACCACACAAACCAAGATTTGAATTAACAACAATTCAACAAGTTTTAATACTAGCTTTAGTTGGGTCTTTTTTTTGATAAATTGAATCATCCGCTTTACTAATAATATCGTTAAAAACTGTATAAACTTCAACAAAATATGGTTTTGCATTTGAAATTCGTTTTCCAATTTTTTTTAATTTTGCGGTAGCTACTAACTTCATCGCTTGTATTATTTTTGAAGTTAAATTAATTGAAGTAATTTGTTTTTTTAAACCTGTTCCGACTGCCATTTTGAATAACCTTTTTTATCGTCCCAGTGTATTTCATTCTTCAATTCGCCCAAATCGTTCTGGATTATAATCAACAATTTTGTTAGTAACTTTTTTCACAACACTAATAATTTCATGATCAACATTTACCACTAAAGTTTCACTATAAGCTTTTTCTTTCGCTAATTCAGCATAACATTCTTTTGCTTTTGTATTAAAATGTTCAATAATTTCTTCTTTAAATTCCTGAATTTTATTAACTGGAATTCAACGAATTCTTTTTTTATTAACTGCTAATAAAATAATTGCTTGGTCAATTTGTGAAAGGGGGGCGTATTGTTTTTGTTTTAAAATTTCAATTACCCGTTTTCCATGTTCTAACGCTTCCTTGGTTGTATCATCTAAATCCGAACCAAATTGTGCAAAAGCTTGTAATTCACGATATTGTGCTAATTCTAATTTTAAAGAACCCGCTACTTGTTTCATTGCTTTGATTTGTGCAGCTGACCCTACCCGTGACACTGATAATCCAGCATCAACAGCAGGACGAATTCCAGCATTAAATTGATCATTATTTAAAAATATTTGACCATCTGTAATTGAAATAACATTTGTTGGAATATAAGCAGAAATGTCACCCGCTTGCGTTTCTACAATTGGCAGGGCTGTAATACTTCCACCCCCATATTCTTTTGTTACTCGTGCTGCTCGTTCTAATAAACGGCTATGTAAATAGAAAACATCCCCCGGATACGCTTCACGACCTGGTGGGCGGTGCAATAACAAGGCCATTGTTCGATAAGCAACCGCATGTTTGGAAAGATCATCATAAATAATAATAACATTATCTCCCGATTCCATTCATTCTTCTCCAATTGTCACACCAGTATAAGGTGCTAAATATTGTAATGGCGCTAATTCACTTGCTGTTGCTGAAACGACAGTTGTATATTCCATTGCTCCTGCCGCACGTAATTTTTCAACAATTTGAGCAACAGTTGACGCTTTTTGCCCAATTGCAACATAAATACATTTTACATGTTTCCCTTTTTGATTTAAAATTGTATCAATTCCAATTGCTGTTTTTCCTGTCTGACGATCACCAATAATTAATTCCCGTTGTCCTTTTCCAATTGGAATCATAGCATCAATTGTCATAATTCCTGTTTCCATTGGTTGGTCAACTGATTTTCTGGTCATAACTCCTGGGGCAATTCTTTCAACTGGTCTTGTTTTTGTTGCTTTCAATGGTCCTTTCCCATCAATTGGTTGACCTAAAGCATTAACAACACGTCCTAATAGGACATCACCAACAGGAGTTTCAACAATTTTTCCTGAACGACGAACTTGGTCACCTTCACGGACAGTTGTGTCATCCCCCATTAAAACAGCACCAACGGCTCCTTCTTCTAAGTTTAAAACCATTCCATAAATTTCATTTGGAAAAATTAATAACTCACTCATCATCGCATTATCAAGGCCATCAATTAAAGCAATTCCATCTCCAACTGTTACAACAGTTCCTTCTTCATGAATTTCAATTTTCTTTCCATATTCCTTAATCTGTTTTTTAATTATTTCAGAAATTTCATTTATATTTAAAGCCACTTCTTCCACCCCATCTTCTATTTATTATGTATTGCTTTTTGACGCATTGTTTCTAATTGTCCAGCAATTGATCCATCAATAATTTCATGTTTAATTTTAACGCGAACACCACCAAGTAATGATGGATCAATTTTGTTAACTAACTCAATATGGTATCCAAATTTTTTACTTAATTTATTTTCAATTGTTTCAATTTGTTTTTTTGTTAATGGCTGTGTTGAAAAAATATTCCCATATTGAACATCATAACTAATATTAATAATTTTTCGTAAACGCTTAAAAATTCTTCGTACATAGCAAAAGGCTTCTCGATCAATTAATAAAAAAAGCGCATTTAGAATTAATGGATCGATCGCTTTCTGAAATGGTTTTGCTAAAATTTTTTTGCGTTCTTCTTTAAGAAGATCAGCATTCATCATTAATTTAATATAATCTGGACTCCGTTTAAATAATTCCACAATCATATTACTTACTTCTAAATAATGATCAAGTCTTTTTGTTTCAACAGCTAAATCCATTAAAGCCGCGGCATAATTATCAACAAATTTCTCACTAACTAACATAATATTCTAATCTAAATCCTTAATGAAATCTTCAACTAATTTCTCATTTTTTTCTTTTGTGATTTCTTTTTCTAATAATTGTTCCGCTGCATTAAACGCAATATTAATGATCGATTTTCGAATATCATCTTTATATTGTTCTTTTTCTTTTTGTATTTCTTTATGAGCTTGTTCATTTAAACGAACTACTTCCACTTTTGCTGTTTCTAATACTTGATGTCGCTTTGATTCTGCTTCAGTACGAGCGTCAGCAAGAATACCATTAGCTTCTACTTTTGCTGTTGTTAATAATTTTGAAGCTTCCTTTTGGTCCATTGTTGCTTTTGCTTGCTTATCAGCAGCATCTTGAATTAATTCACGAATTTTATTACGACGAGCACGCATTGCCTTACGGAATGGGTTGTATACTCATTTTGATAATAAAATTAGTAAAATAACTGTTGCAATAACATGGGCAATAAAAATTCATAAATTCGGAAATAGTTGATTAATAATTTCTGCTGGTTCAATTGGTTTTGACATTAATCATAACATAAGACATCCAAACCTTTCTGTTTTAAAATTCTTTTAATATTATCAATTCTTAACCAGTAACAAATGCTAAAATAATTGCAATAACTAATGCATAAATTGACCCTGATTCTGTAATAGCAGCAGCAATAATATATTGGGTACGAACTTTCCCCTCAACTTCTGGATTACGAGCAATCGCTTCAACTGCTTTCCCCCCAGTGTATCCTTGTCCAATTCCTGAACCACAACATCCAATCGCAGCTAACCCTGCTCCTAATAATGACATTCCTTTGGTAAAACCATCATTAATTCCTGCCATTAATCATACGCCAATCATATTTGACATTAAATCTAACATATTGTAATTCTCCTCTTCTTTAAAAATATATAATTTTATTTTAATACTTTTTTATCCATTTAAGTGGACATTTTGAACATTTTTTCTTTTTTTATGTTTTTTTAATTTAATTGTTTTTTCTTTATCTGATTCTTCAACCGTGCGCATTTCCATTGCTCAATACGCAATTGTTAAAATAGAAAAAATATACGCCTGAATTAAACCATCAAAAACATCAAAATAAATGCTTAAGAATGGTAAAAATACTCCCGCTAATAAATCAACTGGCCCAATATAAGGAATTTGCCCTCAAATAAAGCCCATCAAAGCAGTAAACAAAGCAATAATAACTGTTCCTCCCAAAATGTTTCCAAACAAACGAAACGAAATTGAAATTAACGGCACAAATTGCGTTAATAATTCTAATGGATTAACAAATTTTTTAAAATACATCATTTTTTGATATTTAATCCCAAAATAATATATCCCAATAAAAGTAACTAATCCCATTGATAATGGTACTGTATAAGCGGTTGCAAGTGAATCAAATCCAACAACACTCATTAAATTACCAATGCCAATATACAATAATAAGTACATAACATAAACTGTTAAGAATTTATATTTTGGTCCCATTAAATCCACAACTTGTTTTTCAACTCATTTAATTGCAATTTCAGTAAAAAGGACTAAGCCTGTTGGAACATCAGTTGGACCAATTTTTTTTAACCGTTTATAATAACCAATTGATAAAAGCATAATAATAAAAGTAGTTAATACTATCGTTATTAGTTGTGGTAATAAAATTGTATAACTTCATGCTTCCATTCCAGTTTTATTTGGATCAGGAACCAAATTCATTGCAAAAAGTTGATAAAAATTAGCTTTCATCACCATTTATCCCTTCCTTTCTGTGCTTATGACTTGGAAATTTAATATTAACAAATAATGACGACAATGGGCAAAGACTAATCCCCACAATTACCGTATATATACTAAAAAAACTAGTATTCTTAGCATAAATGACTATTGGTATAGCATAAATAACTAAGCGAACTAGGTACAATAAGATAAAAAAGTACTTATTTAAACTTATACTTAACAATCATCCCGCAAAGCAAATGATTAAGAAACCTATAAGAGAAAACAAATACCCTAAGACTAATCCCGAGTATAAAGTTCAGTTTTGTTTTAATGTCAAATATATAATCGCCAATATCGCAAATATTCCCAAAAACATAATTAAACTTATTATTGACATTTTATATTCTACACCTTTAAAATATTTTTTTCAATGTAATTTATTTTTTTTATTTAGTTCCAAAAATACGGTCTCCTGCGTCACCCAGACCGGGAATAATATAACCATGTTCATCTAATCGTTCATCTAAAGCAGCAACATAAATATCAATATCAGGATGGTGTTGTTCAATATATCCTTTACCTTCTGGTGCAGCAACTAAGCATACTAATTTAATATTTGTTGCACCTCATTCTTTTACTTTTTGAATCGCAAGATTAGCACTACCTCCCGTTGCTAACATTGGATCTAAAACTAAAACATTTGCTTTCATAATATTTTCTGGTTTTTTAGCAAAATATTCATGGGGTTCTAGTGTTTTTTCATCACGATACATTCCAATGTGACCAATTTTAGCATTTGGAACTAAATTAATGATTCCATCAACCATTCCTAATCCAGCTCTTAAAATTGGAAACAAAACAATATCATTCGCAATTTTATATCCCTTTGTTTTTGCTACTGGTGTATCAATTTCAAATTCTTTTAATTCAATCTCACGAAATATTTCATAAGCCATTAATTGTGCAATTTCATCTAAATTTTCCTTAAACACCTTTGAGTTACTTTCTTTCTTCCGCATCCTTGTTAATTTATCTAAAATTAGGGGATGTTTTATTACCGTAAATGACATTAATTATTTTTCCTCCTTAATTTATTAGATTTTAACATAAATTAAGAAAAGATACCAAGATTTAATAAACAATTAACAACAAAAAATAAAAAAACCTTAACAAGTCATTAAGATTTTTTTACTAAATTAAAACTAAACTCACGATTGGGCATTAAACAGTCAACAATATTTCATTCACTTTTGTCCAACTGTCCAACTCAATTTCGAATTCCATCATTTACCATTTGTTTGCTAATAATTTGTAATTCTCCGCGATAATTCTGTGCCTTATTATTTAAAATGACAATATCACCTTTCTCAAAATATTTTCCCTCAAAATGACGAGGAGGAATATCATGATCATGATATTTTAATCGAGAAAAAGTACTCCTAATCATATATTCTGCCAAATCCGGACGAACAAAATGGACACTTTGATCACTTAAAATTGTTTTTTCTGCTGAAGTAATTTCAATCGATGATTTTAAATTTAATGTTATTTTATTTAAATTAATACTATTTAATATCATCAATTCTTCATCATTTAGAAATTGGGTTGAAACAATAATATCATCAACACCCAGGGCAACAAAATGACGAATTTGAAAATCTAATGATAAATCCCGGTGCATTTCAATACTTGGTAATTTATCATTATGTTGTCAAGGACCTTGGGCATCAGAACGTTGTAAAGCAACAAAGGCCTGTGATAAAATCCCTGCTGCTTTCAAGGTTCTTGTTTTTTCAACAAAGTATGACAATGAACTAGCAGTATAACGTTGCGGATAAAAATTTCAACATGCTACTAAATTACTCTTCTTTGCTTGTAATGAAAGTAAATACGGGATTTCTTGGGCTGGATTTGAACTATTTAAAATAATTTTAATATCCGCACAATTATGTGTTAATTTTGCAATTCCTTCGGCACTAACTCCGACATCAAATCGAATTCCTTTTAATTCTAATTCTGTTGTAAAAAATGCATAATTTCTTCGCGATTATTTTTATCCAATTTAAATTCATCATAAACCATATTATCAACATCCCCATAAACTTCCATACCTAACTTGTTAGCTATTTTCGTTAAGGTGATAAAACGCTGAAATAACTCTTTGTCACCTTTTTTAATATTAATTAAAGTAGTAAAAATAACTTTAATCTGTGCTTTTGCACACTTTGTTAAATACCCTTCTAACTCATAGTTTGCTTCAATCAAATGTGGATATAAACTAATACCAAGACGCATAATAATTAATCTAAAACCTTTTTTGCTTGTAATTTATCATATAAATCGATAAATTCTTTTGCAAGTTCAATAACCATCTGCGCTGTCATCATTTGATCTTCGGCATGAATAAATAAAGCCGGAACTTGGTGTTTAACACCTTGGGCTTCTTGTTGAATAATACTCATATGTTGTTTTTCGGCCTCAATAATGTTTTGTTCTGCTTCAGTAATTAAATTATTTGCATTTTCAATGCTTCCTTCTTTTGCTGTTTTAATCGCAATTAAAGCATTTGACTTTGCCATTCCAGCAAAAGTAATAATACCAAATGATACTTCCTCAAAATTTACTTGTTCCATAATAATTTTCTCCTTTTCTTTATTTTACCTCATTCATCTTTGAAAGAGCATAATATCCTGTTCCATACATTCCTGCTTTATCTTGTAAATTAGAAATTTCAATTTTAAAAGTTTTTAACATAAAATCACCAATTCGCGCTTTAACTAAATTTTCAAGAATTTGTTTTAATTTTACACCCAAATTAGTAACCCCTCCTGCTAAAATAATCACCTCGGGGTTTAAAATATA
Source organism: Spiroplasma endosymbiont of Glossina fuscipes fuscipes (assembly GCF_049669535.1). NCBI lineage: Bacteria > Bacillati > Mycoplasmatota > Mollicutes > Entomoplasmatales > Spiroplasmataceae > Spiroplasma > Spiroplasma endosymbiont of Glossina fuscipes fuscipes. Next base: position 158,698 of record NZ_CP187162.1, on the reverse strand, counting down.
AAGCATTGTAACAATGTGGTATGCCAACGGAATTAATCCTTCCGTAATGGTTACAATTGTAATTTCATCATTTTTATCAAACAACGGTTTAATATCAACTAATCTTAAATCACGTTGTAATTCATTTTTTAAAGTAGCTAACAAACTTTCTGACTTTTCATCAGCCACTTGATTAATTAATCTTGTTAGTCCTGTTGCAGATGAAACTGGTTCAATGCAATGCGGTAATCCACAAGTACAAGGAAAGCGGTCTTGGAAATAACCGCCATGACCAAATTCACCAGCATAGCCATTTGCACCAGTTCATAGTTTACCATCTAAAACAATTCCACCACCAATACCAGTTCCTAAAGTATATAATAATAATGATTCTTTTTTATCATAAATTCGATCTCAATATTCAGCTAATGCGGCCGCATTAGCATCATTAATAATATGAACTGGTTTTTGAAAAATCTTTTCTGCTTCGTCTTTAATATTAAAATAATGCCAATTTAAATTACCTGCTAAAACAACAATTCCCTTTTTTCATCTAAAAAACCAGGAATAGCAAAACCAATTTGTCCTATTGTTGTCAATCAATTTGATATTTAATTAATTGTTCATCAATTTCTGTTTTTAAATTTTGCAAAATTGCTCCTTTTTTTGTTGCAACTTTAAATTCACAAAAAATTGCTTTTTTGCTGAAAAGACCGCACATTTCGAACTAGTCCCCCCCCTAAATCAATTGCCAAAACATTCATAATAATTTCTTCCCTTTCTATAACTCAATAATTTGTCTATCATTAGTATTATTAGTTAATTCTAGAATTTTAATAATTTCTAGTGAAATAGCTTTTGTGACAATGTCTGATTCTATTTTTTGGTTTTTTCATAGTTCGTAAATATGTTCAATTTCAAAGCATAACCCCTCGCCATTGGTTACTAATTGTTTATCAACATTTTTAATTAAATTTCCTTGTAAATCATAAACTTGATAAGTATATGCCATATGGCACGAATCTTTATGATAATCAACATTATATTTTTGTAAATTACCGCCTAATTTAATATAGCCTGCTGTTCCTAAAATTTGAGCAGATAAATCACTTGATAAATTATCACTTGATAAAATTGTTGAAATGCCATTATTTTTATGACGAAGATTCAAAACAGAAGTTGAAATCGCAGGATGTGTTAGATAAGCATTATTTAAATGGGTTATTAATTGGACTGGTCCTAATAAATCAAGACCAATAAATAAAGCATACATCCCTCCGGCGAGATGTAACCCAACAAATCTTGGATCATTTGGAACTGGTTGCGGTTTCTTACCACTAGTTGAAGCCTTAGCATGACTAGCATTTAAATATTCAATTGTCCCAATTAAACCAGTTTCAATATCTTTACGCATCAAACGATAGACTGGCGAAAAACCAGTTTTAATACCATCAAATAATAAAACATTATTATTCCTTGCCAAATCATATAATTCTTTCGCAGTTTGATATGATAAAGTTAACGGTTTTTCACAAAAAACATTAATTTTATTAGTTAACAATTGCTTTGCAATTTCATAATGGGTTGCATCACTTGTTCCAATATAGGCTAAATCAAAGTTTGCTGCATCTTTAAGAACATCATCTAACGATTGATAAACTTTTTGAATTTGATATTCAGTCTGGTAGTGCACCGCTTTCTCATATGTTAAATTATAAATCCCAAATAATGTTATTTTATCGTGATACTTTGTATTTTTTAAATCATCTAAAAATCATTTTACAATTCGCCCTGCGCTAATAAAGACTATTTTCATTTAAACCTCCCTATTGATACCAAAAATCTCATATTGATAATTCCGTTTTTAATAGCTCTGTTAAGGTCTCATCATCATTAAAGGTTAAATTTTTCCCCTGCGAAGCAATTACCCATTTATACCAAACATAAAATAATTTCGGTATCCGTGTTTTAACTTTGCTATTAAAATCAACTGAAACTAGACCATAGTCTTTTCGATAGCCACCACTTGGTGAAAAAATGTCACAGTAAGTTCATAATGAATATCCAATTAAATTAACACCCCCTTCAAAACTTCTGCCAAATGGAGACTTAAATAACGAATGCGATCTTTATCAAGAATTAATTGTCCCGTTTTATCATCAAAATCACCCATCCCGTTTTCAATAATCATAATGGGTTTCTGATATTCTTTTCATAAAATTTCAGCCCCCGTTGCTAGCATTGATGGATCAATAATCCAGTCCCATTTTGTATATTCAATATTTTTTGGAAAGACTTGTTTAAAACCAGAAACAAAGAAAGTATGACTCTTTTGATGAAGTAATTTTAAATCATCTTTGTTTTGATCGTTTGTAATATAACAGGGGCGATAATAATTTCACCCAATTAAATCTAACCGGTTTTTTGCTAATAATGCTAAATCTTGTTCTGAAATAACAAAATTAATTTTCTCATCTTGTAATCATTGAAAAAAACATCTGGATAAGTTCCTTTTAAGTTTGGATCTAAGAAAAAGTTTTTACATCATGCATTATATTTTTCCACTGCAGTTTCATTACCGGTTTGGTATTGGTGTGGTGGTACTCAATCATGATCAATTCCTAATAAAGCATCTTTTGCAATATAACCAGCTTCTTTTGCTAATTCGAATTCTTCTTTGGCAATCGCCGCACTAAGATTTAAATGATGAATAGCTTTAACAAAAGCTGTTTTGTTATTTTTTGCTGGTGGTAAATAGTCACTTAAATATCCATCTAAAGTAAAACTTGAATTTTCATCATTAACAAATCATAAATCACTATATTTACCTAAATAACGAAAAACAATTTTTACATAATTCCGAAATCATTCTATCACATCCCGATTCTCAAAACCACCTTGAATTTCTGCTCACATTGGAGTATCTCAATGATATAAGATTGGGATTGGTTTAACCCCATTTTCAAGTAATGTTTTGAAAACATCATCATAAAACTTAAGTCCTTCTGGATTAAAATCTGTACTATTTTTTGGGAAAATTCGTGTTCAATCCATATTATAAACAAACCCTTGTAATCCCATCCGTTTCATAATACGCGCATCAGTCTTATATTTACTATAAAAATCAGCTGCCACTGCAATTGAATTAATTTCACGTTCTGCTTTTCCTAATGGCGGAATTGAAAAATTACGTTTTGTAAACTCATCTCAAATTGAATCTGTTCGTCCTCTTAAATTGCGGCCATCTTCAATTTGAAAAGCACATGTTGATGCAGCAAAAATAAATTTTTTTTCAGTCATAATTTCCCTCTTTCTAAACCTTATTGTTGTTTTCTCAATTTTATTTCGTTAAGATTATATAAGGTGATTAAAAATGTCGACACAATATATTGTCATAATTATAGCGGTAATCTTCTTTGTTATTCCTTTTATTGTTTGAACAATAACAAGATTTCGAACAAAAGTATTACAACGTTATTCAGCATGACACAAAATCGCTTTAATTGTCTCTTATAGTGTTTGTCTTAGCATTTTTCTAATTTTATTAACTCTAGCAGTAACTGTTTTTGCTTAAAATAATTTATCAAAAAAATTGAAAAGCACCAACCACTAATTAGTTAGCAGTAGGCGCATTATATTATTTCTTAGCAGAACGATGTTCTGCTTTTTTTGCTTCACGAGCTTTTTTAAGATCAATTTTTGCTTGATTTTTTTCTGCTTTTGCTTCTGCTTTAACTTGATTCCGATATGTTTTATCATGTAAGTATTTCATTTCTTCTTCATATGCAACTGGATCAGTTTTTTTAATTTACGATAATATGTCATATTATCTAACAAAATAAACGGAATCCAAATTGCTGTCGAAACAACAAAACATATTAATGCAATAAGAATTGCCATTGGATCAACTGTGGCGAGAATCGCTCCTAAGAATCACGGTGTCGTCCAAGGAACAGTAACATAAACAACATTAATAAGATGTAATGGTCCTGTTGCAACTCACCCAATTAACATCGCTGTCATTGGTGATAAAATAAACGGTGCCAAATAAGTCGGATTTAATACTAACGGAAACCCAAAGATAACTGGCTCATTAATGTTAAAACATCCAGCAGGTAAAGCATATTTAGAAACCTCTTTTAGTTCACGACGACGTGATAGAATCAGAACCATAATTAGTAATCCTAATGTTGCTCCTGAACCTCCAATATTCATATAGATATCAAAGAATGGTTTCTCAAATATTCCAACTTGATCATTTAAATTCGTTCTTGCTGATAACCCCGCTGAAATTAATGCGGTATTAACACCAATAATCATTCATCAAATTGGTTCAAAAATAGCAGCCATAATGTTTGAACCATGAACTCCAAAAAAACAGAAGAATGAAATAAAGAAAACATAAATAACAGCTAAACCTAGTCCACCGTTACCAGTTGCAAAACCAATAAATCATGAAGTAAAGAACCGATAAATTGCTGTTCCAAACCCAAATGCATTAGCTCCAATTGGAACAGTTACATAACGTTCTGAAATTGTCAAGAACGCTTCACCAACAGCATTTGTTGAAAAGAACATATTTACTGATAAAAATTCAATGCCTTTATTACCACCGATGATACCAGCATGGTTACCACCTTGTGCTAAAATAAATTGTCCTAGTGAATTTCACCCTGTTGAAGACATTAATCCACCAGCATTCTTTGGATCAAAGTTAGCGAATCAGGCTTCCATTGTTGCTTGATTTCCTACTCCAAAGTTACCAAAAGCTGCTTGAACAGCTGTGATATCGGCTTGACCAAAAATCATTGCTCAACCTGTTCCTTTTGCTGTAAAGTCTCAGCCACCATTAATTTTTTGAAAAATTTCCACACCATAAGTCGATGATAAGAAATTAGCAAAATTGTTAAGTGTTACATTCCCACTCATATTTGCATTTCATAAGTTTCCTGAAGAAACTAATGTATTTCATTGTTCAACCTCAAAACCAATATTTGGTAGGGCAATTGCTGGTGCTAAAAATAAAATATTAAAAACACCAATAATACTTAAGGTAAAAACCATTGGTAAAAATACCGCAAATGATTTTCCAACAGCTGGTGGTACACCAGCAGGTAATTGAATCTCTAATTTTTTCATATTTCCAAACCAGACAAAAAGTTCAGTTGTGGCGATCCCAATAATTAAAGCAGTAAATAATCCTTTTGAATCCATAAAGAATGAAACTTGTCCCATACTTGCAATAATAAATCCGGCAAAAGATGCTAAACCAGCAATAACCGGTGATTTATAATTTCTTGATAAAGCTAAAAAATAGCCTAATAAGAAAGCAAAATATAATGACATTGCCCCAATTGTTGCAATTTGAATTTGCCCAAAAGCTAAAGCCCCGATTTGAGATACTTTTCCCCAACTAGTTGTTGTGTCAGCAATTAATGTCCCAATTGAATCTCAACTATATCCTGCTGCTCTGGCAAAAAGTCCTAATAAAGATACTTTCCCAGAACCAGCACCCCCAAATATAATCGCATCAATTAATAAACCGATCCCTCCGGCAATAATCAACGGAATCATCGTTCCAAATGAATCACGAATTGCTGATAAGTGTCGTTGGTTTCCTAATTTTGACATTGTTGGTAATGCTTTATTATTCCACCAAGTTTTAAAAGCTACCTTGTGCTCTTTTTTAACCTTATCAGGAGTAAACTTATCATTATTTTTTTCCATTATATATTGAATTCCTTCCTAATTCTTTCTTAATGATAATCTAAAATTAAGCAATTATAATTTTAAAGCTAATTCTAAGGCCTCTTCCCCTTTTCCTAAAGCATAAATCTTAGGATCAATAACTGAAACAGGTTTTTTTGTCATACTTTTAATATTATTTTCAATATATTTTACTTGTGGACCAAGTAAAATAACATCTCAATCTTCTAAAACCGATTGTGCTTCAGCCATTGCTTTTGCTTCTATTTCAACATCAATATCCATATTTTCAGCCGCTTCCTTCATTTTTTTAACTAAAATTGAAGTACTCATTCCAGCTGAACATACTAGTAAAATTATTTTCATAACAACGCTACCTTTCTATTGAAGTTACCTTCTTTTTTATTATATACTAGGAAATAATAATAAAGCAATATTTTTTAAACTTTCTATAAAATTAAGAAAATTATTCTATTTTTTGATATAATAATAAGATAGAGAGGCAAAAAGAGATATGACACCATCTTTTTATATTTATTTTGCATTTATTCCTGCTGCTGTCTTTTTTATCATTTGAATGATAATTCGTGTTATTGAAAAACACTTTCATCGGTATTTATATTATAAAAACCATATTCTTTTTATTTCTGGTGCAGTTTATAGTTTAGCAGTGTTAATTATTATTATTGTTTCTTTTTTTTATTAAATAAATTAAAAAAAGATATATTTGACATTGTCAATTAGTATATCTTTTTTTAATTTACTTTGAAAATAAGCGAATACTTCCCAAACGTTCTTTTCAACTACTCATTTTAATTTGATAATTCTCTACTTGTTTTGGTGATAATACTGCTAGGTTTTTCTTTAACTCATACATTTGCATATCAAAACGAATAACCTCTGCTTTAATATAATTATTTCGCATAATTTGTTCTAAGTATCCAGTTTTTGCTTTTAAACTTTTAACAATTTCTAAATAAATAATTTTTGTTGTTTTACCTTTATTTTTACTAACAAAACGAAAATTTTTGCTAATCCAAGCTTCTGGGGTAAATCATTTTAAAGTAACTTCTTTATTTTCATGAAAAGCAGCTAAATGCATTTCTCGTTTTTTATCCTTTGTTCCGGCACGATAAAATGCGTCATCTTCTAAATCATAATAAGTTAAATTTCCGTTCATATCTTTCGCTAACATTGTTAGTAATGTCTGAAAAGTTTCATCCAATGGTTTCTTTACTTTTACAACACGAATTAACTTTAAAATCCGTGATGACTCACTATAACGAGAAAAATAAACTTGTTGATTAAACTTGGCATGATTATCATCATATTCTTTTCGTAACGCATCCAAATGCTCTTGGTTTGTAATCTTCATCATAAAACCTTTAAATTAATTCGCTATCATATTCAAAAGTACCTATCTTAGCCACTTTTGCAATAAAGATTGCTGATTTTTTTAAAACTCGTTTTGCATTATTTTTTAAATCTAATTGAACAAAACCATAACGATTTTTATAAGCATTCATTCATGATCAGTTATCAATATAAGCTCAAGAATGATAACCAAAACAATTTGATCCTTTGCTAATTGCCTTATGAACTCATGCCAAATGTTCTTTGACAAAATCAATTCGATATTGGTCATTAATAACTCCATTGTCTAAAAACCGTTCTTCATTTTCAACTCCCATACCATTTTCAGAAATATAGACAGGAATATTACCATAATTTTCTTTTAAATTCATTAAGGCCAAATAAATTGCTTTTGGGAAAATCTCTCACCCACGGTAAGGATTCATCCGACGTCCCGGCATTTCATATGGTTGATAAAAGTAATGTGGTGTAATTGCTCCATTGGCAAAATCTGGAATAAAATCAACACATTTTACTCGCATTGGCTGATAAAAATTAATTCCCAAAAAATCAAGTTTCAAATTTTGGTCCTTAATTAAGTCTTCATCTCCGGCTGTAATGTTTCACATAAAATGATATTTTTCCGCCACTTCTTTTAACTCTTGGGGATAAATGTTTTTAACCATCGGGTCTAAAAAGCTATTAGTTGTGAATAAATCATATCATTTTGCTGCTTGCAAATCTGCTTTGTTTTGACTGCGAGGAATCGATGGTGAAATACTTAAAATCGCTCCAATTTGTCCTGGCAATTTTAAATTACGATATTCTTTAACTGCTTTTAAGTGAGCAATTAAACTATTCCATTGTGCTTGCATCCCTGCTTGCATATTAACTTCATTTGGTCGATGTCAATCATATCAATATCCACCTTCAATAACAACAATTGGTTCGTTGAAAGTTGTAAACATTTTAACACGATCACCAAATAGTTCAAAGCAAGTTCTAGTATAAAAAACAAAAGCATCAACTACTTCGCGTGATAACCATCCACCTTTTTCTTGTGCTCAATGTGGCATATCAAAATGAAATAAGTTAATAATTGGTTTAATGTTATTTTTTAACATCTCATTGATAACATTATTATAAAACTCAACCCCTTTTGGGTTAATTGTTTTACCATCTGGAATTAATCTAGTTCATTGAATTGATGTTCGTAATGAATTAAAATTTAATTCTTTCGCAATTTTAATATCTTCTGAATAACGATGGTAAAAATCATTTAAACACAATTGCTGATTGAAAAAACGATATTTTTCAATTTTAAATCAATGATCTCAATTTGAAGCGGATTTACCGTCTTCAAAAAAAGCACTTTCTGTTTGTGGTCCTGAAAAGGCACTCCCTCATAAAAAATTTTTTTCAAAATTATACTGTCCCATCAGAAATCTCCTCTCTAAATACAAGTCTTATTATATCCATTATATTTAAAGAAACAATACAAACAATAAGAATTATTTTAATAAAAAATAATCTCTTCCCTAGTTGACTTTGTCTTCCTATCCCCAAATTATTTGTTGTAATTAAAAAAATCCATAACGGATTTATTTTCTAATTTTTGGTTTTAATTCTAAATACTGTTTTCACAATTCCAATGCTCGTTCATGCTCAAAAATAAATTTTTTATTTTTAATTAGATATTTTAAATTATCAATTTCTGTTCAAATCACATTAATAATATCACGTGTATATTTTCAGGCAATTCGATTTCGATTAAATTCTTTTAAATCTAAAATTTTATAACTTCCATCAGTAAAAACTTTAATATCTAAATCATAATCAATATATTTAATTGTCTTTTGATCCATAATAAATGGTGATGCAATATTGCAATAATAATTAATCCCGGTTTCTTTGAACATACAAATGATATTACTTCAATTTTTGCGATTAAAAATCCAAATTGCTGGCTCATTTGTTTTTCATTTTCTTCCGTTTAATTCAGTCACGGTCACATCTTCATTTACTAGGACAATATATTCTTCTTCTAATAATAAAACAACAGCTGATCCTCAACTACGATAAACCGAACCATTATGTTTGTAAGCATGTACTAAAACGCTATCTCCAACTTGTAACGTGTCCATTATGCTGCCTCCCTATTAATCCATTAATAAAAATTACAACAAAAAACAATTAAAAATAACACAATAAAAAGATGTCTGTAAAATTATAAGTTGCCATAATATAAAATTTTGTTTTTTGATATTAATTAATTTAAAATAAAAATTATTTTAAATACGTCAACACACTAATTATAACAGTTATATTTATTAAGTAAATAAAAAAAGCAGTAACTAGCGTGAAAAAAAGCCTTGGTCATTTAACAAATTTACCAAAAAAAAAAAAAAAACTACTCACCTGTAGTTAAAAAATGGGGCGGCTGATGGGACTTGAACCCACGAGTGCCGGAGCCACAATCCGGAGCGTTAACCTCTTCGCCACAACCGCCACGTGTGATTAAACAAATAACCTTATTTATTATAACTTAAAACAAGAAAATGTAAATAGAAAATTTCCTAAGTGTTTTTATTTTGTAATAATTTTATAATAACTATCAAGCAAAAATTTCTAGACTTACGTTTTAATTTTGGAAAAAATAAAAAATAAAAAACTCTCTTATATAATTAGTTTACTAATATCTTATCTTTATTCATAAAAACCTTTCTTACCCTATCTTGTACTTTCCTTTTAAGAGAAAGTATTTTATTTGGATAAGAAAGGTTTTATTAATGTTTTCAATAGTTTTAAAAATATCAGGATGGTTAATTTTATTTTTTAATATAATTAATTAAAAATCCCATCAACTTTTTAAATAATTTGTCGCAGATGAAATATAATGTCCAACAGTTTTTACCGATTCACTAGTAAAATATTTGATATTATCTCAATGGTGATAAGCATAATAACCACCATAAATAACGGCTCCAATTGCTAATGAAATACCCAACGTTTCAGCCGCTGTTCCCAATGAACCCACAAGAATACCATTTTCAAGTGTTGCTGTTTCTGCAACCGCTAAACTATCTGCTGCTAATCAATCACCAAAGCATTTTCAGCTGCAATTTGATTTTCTAGTCAAGCGACAAAATTTGTTTTAGCTGCTGTCAATTCTAATCACACGTCAAGATCAACATATTTTGGAACTGTAGATAATCATTGATCGACAATCATGTCTTCTACTGCTGTAGCACTTGCCACAGTACCAACACCGCTACTAATAATTCCAATTGAACCCAAAAGACTTAATAATGTTCCCATAATTTTTCCTTCTTTCCGATATTAAATTTTTATTATACATTTTTGATAGATTAGATAAAGTTATATCAAAACCTTTACCTAGTTTTTTTATAACTCTACTTTAATAAAAAAACAATAATGTTTTAGAACAGTATTGCTCTTTTATCTGTTTGATGTGAAAATTTATGGTAAATATTTTATTCGATAATAACTTTATATTTTTAATTATCCAAAATGATTTTAATTAAAATATAACTTTATTTAGAGTTTAAATTTCTTAAGTGCATGTTTTATTTTGTCTAATACTTTTTTATAAATGTTTTATAATAATTTAAATATATTATGGATAGGTTACAATAACTTGGACCATATTTATGTAGACTGTAAAAAAATAAGCTAAAATTATTAGGAAAGCAGGAATATAAAAATGGCAAAAAACCAGTACACCGATGAATTCAAGAAACAAATCGTAATGTTATATAAAAATGGTAAAAGTAATATTGAAATTGTTAACGAATATAAAATTTCAAAGGCAGTTCTTTATCAATGAGTAAAAAAATTTGAGAATTCTGGTTCTTTTAAAGCTAAAGACAATCGCTTTGTTGAAGAAAATGAACTTATTCAGTTGCGAAAAGAAAACAAACAATTACGAATGGAAAATGATATTTTAAAGCAAGCAGCACTGATAATCGGCAAAAAGTAATATTAATTACTAACAATAAAGACAAATATTCAGTGAGGAAAATGTGTCAAATATTAAAGATAGCAAAATCAAAGTATTATTATCAAATTAATAAGATCACTAAAACTGAAATTAATATTTATGAAAATGAAGTTATCAGTGCATTTAAAGAAAGCTATAAAGTTTATGGTGCTAGAAAAATTAAAATTATTTTAGCAAGAAAGAACATTATTTTATCTCGACAAAAAATTAGAAGAATTATGGCAATAAATAATTTAGTATCAAAATATACTAAATTAAAATATCGCAATCATAAATCTCCTGTAAATAATGATCAAATTAGTAATATTCTAAATCGTGAGTTTAGTAATAAAAGACAAAATGAAGTTATTGTGAGCGATTTAACCTATGTTCAAGTTGGTTCAAAATGACATTATATTTGCTTACTAATTGATTTATTTAACCGTGAAGTAATTGGCTATAGCGCTGGAACAAATAAAACTGCTGAACTAGTTCAGCAGGCATTTTATAAAATAACACGACCACTAAATCAAATTAGGTTGTTTCATACAGACCGTGGTAATGAATTTAAAAATAAAATTATTGAAGAAATTTTATTAACATTTAATATTAAAAGATCATTAAGTGCAAAAGGTTGCCCTTACGATAACGCAGTAGCTGAAACAACCTATAAAGCTTTTAAAACTGAATTTATTAATGGTCGAAAATTTAAAAATTTAGAACAATTAAAGTTGGAACTATTTAATTTCATTAATTGATACAACAATATTCGAATTCATGGTAGTTTGAATTACTTAACTCCAGTTGAATTTAAAAATCAGAAGTCTACATAAAAAGTGTCCTAAAAAGTGTTGCCATTCCATATTATAATGTATTAGGTACATATATACAGTACCCAAAGGAGTGCGAATGGAAGAAGAATAACTACATGTATATAATTAAAAAGAACAAAATTTTAACTAAAGAACTAATAATTCACAATGTTAAATTCCTTTGTTTCGCTAGTTACGTTCAAACAGAGACAGATGTTATTAACTTCTTAAAAAAGTATAAAAATAAAAAGGCAAACCATAACGCATATGCATATGTCATTGGCAGTAGACGTGAAAATATTTATAAAACTGATAATGGTGAAGCGCGACATATCGCTGGAAAAACTATTTTGGAAAACATTATTAACAAAAATTTAACAAATATTATTGTCTTAGTTCATCGGTATTATAATCCCATTTATAATTTACCCGAAGACTGAATTAAGAATGGGTATGCAACCATCACCCGTATTATTTTAACTTCCGCCCAATTAGAAAAAATAAATGAACAAATTAAAATTGGAATTTTATTACGCCCACTGAACGAAGTATTCGTGCGAGAACTTTTAGACAAATATGAAATCAATATTGTATCTAGACTAATTTATCGTGGTGACTTAATTTTTACTATAATCATCGAACGTAACAACAGTGTTTTAATTGAATTAGATAATTTAATTATTAAAGGAATAATATATAGTTATAAAATTTTAAAGAATTAAAAAATCTTATTAATATTTATTAATAAGATTTTTTTATGATAAAGTAATTAATTCTGGTGATTCCAAAATTTCTTTTAAACGTGTTAAGAAAATTCCCGCTTCAGCTGCATCAATAATTCGTTGATCAACTGTTAAAGCAATGTTCATCATTGAACGAATTACTAACTTATCACCTTTAATAACAACTGGCTTACGAACAATTCGACCAATTCCAATTACCGCTGAGTTTGGATAAAAAATCGTTGGTGTCGCATTAACAGCACCGACAGTCCCATAGTTTGCAATTGTAATCGTACTTCCTTGTAATTCATAATCATACAATTCACCTTGACGTAAACGTTCAATTGTTTCTTGAATATTAATTGCAATTTGTTTTAAACTCATTCGTTCTGCAAACTTAATAACTGGAATAACTAAACCTTCACTAGTTTCTGTTGCTAAACCAATATGTTGTGAATTTTTAATAACAATTTGATTTGTTTTTGAATCATAATATGAATTTAATTTTGGATACTCACTTAATGCTAATGAAACAGCTTTAACAAGAAAACTCATTGTTGAAAAACGAACCCCAGACTCCGTATTAACGTTTTTCAATTTTCGTTGTTGATCAATAATTAAAGACATATCAATTTCAGCATTAATTGTTAATGGTGGTACATGCGTTTGTGACATAATCATTGATTGAATAGCTGGATATCTTGTTGCTTTAATTTCTTCTCTTGTTTCTAATCCTTGTGGTTCAATATTACTATTCGTATTAACAATATTTAAATTATTGTTTAATGGTTGAACTAAATTTCCATAAGTATTGGGAATTGAACTTGTTTGGTTATTAAACTTTTTAACTTGTAAGTTATTACCATTAGAAGTATTTTCAATTCCTTGGTTAAGAATTTGTTTATTATTTAAATTAAATTCTTTCAGCATTTCTTTTACCATTGGATCTGGTTCGTTCATTATTTTTAACATTTGTTGTACTAACATATATTGCATCATTTTATCCAAGTTGTTAGTATTATTGTTTTGGTTCATATTATTATTTGCTTCTCGTAAACCTTGGATTTCACGTAGCAATTCATTTTGACGATTATTTTGTTCTTGATTTGATAGTTTTTCTTTTAAAACAGCTAACTCAACAAGCATGTTATTATCACTTGTTGATTGTTGAACTGGTGGACACTGATAGTTATTTGTGATTGGCGGTACAGTAACTGTTCCCTGTTTTCCATCAAAGTTTACCTGTCCATATGGTGGTTGATTTTTATTTTGAATAGCAGAACCTTGTTGATAATTTGTTGATGATTGATCTGGCTGATTCTCATTACCATAATATTCATTATCCAACATTTCGTATTGTGATTCAATTTCTTCAAAAGAAGGACGACGATAATTATTAATTTCCCCTAATACTGAATCAACTTCAACATTCCCTTTTGCAATTTGTTCCATTCTTTTTTTAATTAATTCGCGTTGGTTTCTTGTTTTTAAAATTTTTTCACGTTGTCCCCCATCATTTAATTTTTCATACAAACGATCACGATAAGATTTTAATGGTGAAAAATAACCTGGTTTTTTCGGAGTTGCCTTTTCCGAGTCCTTAGGATCAATCGTATAGCCATCAGCTGAAATATAAACTTCATCAGATAAGTCTTCATCCTTAGCACGATAATCCGGTTGGTCATAACCATAAGCGCTACTTCCATTATGACTACTTAACATTTCTGGGGTTGCATTCCTTTTAATTAAATCATTCATCCTTCCTTGCACAATATTACGTAAAATTTTTGGTCGCCCATCTTCATCTAAAAAATCCATTGAATTTTTTGAATTATCACTTTCTAATGACAATTCATGAAAATCATTTTTATTATGTAACTGTTGACGACGTTGATTCACAAGATTACGAAAACTACTATTCTCCGCTTGACCCCCAAAAAGAACTGCTGCATTAGCTGGCATTTCATCTTGCTGTTTTGTTTCATTTACTAAATACTTAGCATATTCTTTTGCTTGATTTTCTTCTTCTAATTTTTTTTGCCCAATTGGAACAGCATTAGCAATAATATTTTGCCCAGTTGATCGTGTATTGACACCAAAACTGCTAACTGATGAATCAAAGTTATTTTCTTTCATAACATCATTTATATTAGGCATATTAACCATCGTATTATCTCCTCCACTCTTCACATTTTGATTACTCGGTTGTTTAATTGTATCAATTGAAGGAATTTTCGCACGGTTATTAATAATATGATCATCATCAATTTTTAAATCTTTAAAAGAAAGTCGACGAGTTTTTTTAGGGCCAAATGTTAGCTCTGTTTCATCTCATCTTTTGATTTCAGTTGGTTTAGTTTCTAAAACTGTTTCTTGTTCACTTGCTGGTGTTGTTTGAACAGTTGCATTAGAACCAAAATCTTGCCCTTGTTGACCCATATTATTTTGTGATTGTGCAAAATTATTCGCAATTAAATTAGAATTATTAATATTTTGTCCTGGCTGATTAAATTCCATTTCTTCTGATAATGATTGACTTAAATTATTTTGTTCAAAGCCTTGTTTTAAACTTTCATTTAGAAAAGGTTGTTCATTAATTAACTCTGCTTTAGAAGTAATATTCATTTCATTGGCCATAGGTTGCATTGGTCTACCGCTACTTTGTCCTTGTTGTTGACCTAATAATGGTGGTGTAAAAGCGGGATTTAAAGTATTTGGTTTAATAAAATCAGCACCAGAATAATCATCCTCTTCTATTTCTTTTCATTTTGTTCCAAATTCACCATTTTTTGTTGTTGTAAATGTAACACCCTTTTTATCTAAATGACTAAATTCATCACTTTCAAGATGTTTAAAATAATATTTTTCAATTTCAGCTTCTGTTGTTAATAAATGGGCAATAACAGCATTTCTCTTAATTTTGCTGCCGGCTTTAATTGGTTTAACAATGACTCCATCCATTGGGGCTTTAATAATAGCTTCACCATTGTCGCTTTCAATCAAGGCGATATCATCCCCCGCTTTGACAGCAACATCTTGATATAAGAATTCTTTTAAAATTACTTTTTTTTCTAAAAATGATACTTTAATTTTTTCCATTGTTTCAATTTACCCCATTCAAAAAAATTTAATTTGTTTTATTAAATTTTGCCTAGCCGTTTTTCTACCCATTTTTATTACAAAATAATTATATCATATATTCCCTATTTTTACCTGCCAAAATTAAAAATAATATTATACACAAAAAATAAAAAAATGCAAAATTTTTAAATTTCTTTTGCATTTTCTTTTAATTCTTTTACTTTATTATCAAATTCAGTAATATGTTTTGCTGCCGTTAGATTTTTAACTCATTTTTTGCGACTTAAAATTACGATTGCTCAAATTGCTTTTAAACTATCTACTGTTTGCATAATTAAAACAATATAAACAATATCTAAATTTGATGTAAAAATTAAAATTGCTAATAATGGAACAGGGAATAATCATGTAAATAAAGCATCTAAGATAAATGCATTCATAACTGCCCCACCGGTTCTAATAATCGCGTAACTTGTTGCAGCAATCATCAAGCAAGGATATCAAAGTCCATAAGCAAAGAGCATTCAATGGGCGATTCTAAATGTTTCTGGAGTATTATTTCTAAATAATAATTCTGATAAAAATCAACCCCCCGCAACTAAAATTAAACCTGAAATAATTCCAACAAAGAAGGCTAAAATCACTAAATGTTTTCCATTATATTCTGCTTCTTCTAAATTATTAGCTCCCAACCGGCTTCCAACCAGTACCGAAGTTCCAGCCGAGAACCCATGATATAATGGTGTGTACAAAGCAGCAATTATTGTTGAAAAAATTGCATTTGCTGTTAAAGCATCTAAACTATAATATGCTCGTAGTTTAACTTGTAAAACCATTCCAACTGATCAAAAGATTTCATTTAATACAATTGGCCATGCTTTTTGAAAAGCACGGCGGGTAACATAGCCATCAAAGCGATATCAATTACGCGGAATAAATTCATAGCGTTTATATCAAAACAAAAGAATAATAAAAACAAGCTGTAATATTCGTGAAGCAGAGGTCGCAATTGCTGCGCCCTGAACACCAATTCCTTTAAAGTCGCCAAGAAAATGTGGCTCAATTAAAAAAGGATTCATAAAACAATTTGTACTTAAAGCAATAACTGAAATTCAAACCGCTAAACCAGCGCGTCCCGTTTCTCGAAGTGTTGTAATAAAAGCAATATTAATTGCTAATAGTGGATATGATAAAGCAATAATTTTAAAATACTCTGCTCCTTCTTGCGTTGAAATTGTTGCTGCTTGATATTCAAAGTACTTAAACCATTGAATTGCTAAATCTTTATCACCTGGTTGTAATTGTTTAAAAACATCTGGTGGTGGAGCATATTTAGGTGTTGTCGTAAAACTAATTAACTGATAACCACAAAGTTGCGATAAAATTAACACAACAAAACAAATAATTAAACAAACATAAATTTTTAATAAGGTAACTTCTTGTAGTTCCTTGTATTTTTGCGCTCCAAAATATTGTGCATTAAAAACACCAAATCCATAACAAGTTCCACTTAAAATAGCAAACATAATAAAATAAAGTTGATTTGAACCAGCAACTCCATTCATTGCTAATTGGCCTGCCGTATAATGAAACCCAACATAGTTTCCTAAGCCTCATTGTTCTCAAACTTCTTTTACATTATAAACATCATCCGCTCCAAAAATAGCTTTAATCTCATCAGCTAAATGTTGAAAACCATGCACGTTACTTTTAATTGAACTTGCAAAAAAATTATCAACTAAATCTGTTGACTCCATAATAATCTCTTGCAGTGTTGCTAATAAAATTAAAACTAAGGCTGTCGCATATCACTTTTTGGAAGCAAAAAATTTTGGTCGTCTTTTGCTTTGAATTTGTGTCATTGTATTCCCCTTTCCATCCAGCTTAAATTACACTGCAAATATTATAATATAAAAAAATAAAAAAAACATTATTTTTTTATTTTTTTTTGAACGGTATTTTTGGTATAATTAATTATTTAGTAAATTACGATATGTTCATTCATCTTTTAAAAACCCCATTTTATTGTTCTTTGTTCGAATTAATTGTGCTGTATGGTTATTAAAGTTAACTTGATACCACTGTCCACAAGCATTTAGCATTAAATGACCGCTAATTGTTCCCAATACCTCTAAAGTAAATAACGGAATAATTTGAGATGGATAACCACCCAGTCAATCACGAACATTAGTGCCACCAAAACTTCAACCACCTTTACCCATATATTGAAAATTCTCATTTAAAACTGCTGAAAATAGGAACGCAGTTAGAGCATATATTAAAAACATTATTAAACTTCCTAAAATTTGTTTTTTATCATAACTTGGTGTTCCATAAAGATGCATTCACCAACAAACAACAATAATTAAAGCGTGATTCCCATAATGCGCTCAATAATAATAATTCCCAAAAGCATAAGCATCTGGTGGAAAAACTAATGCCAAGATTGGTAATCACACTCCCCACGGCGCATAATATGAATACAACCTTCTAGTTACTTTATTATTTTGCGGACACAATAATAAGATTCCATAAATTAAATTTAATCATTTACATAACTCTAATGGTACAACATCCGTTCAATTATCGGCACGAATTGTTGAACCACTAGAAATTGTTTCATAAACACCCGGAATAACTAATCTGAGTTTAACTCAAGCTTTGTAAATTGGTAAGTGCAAACGATCAACAGTTCCAGTGTCAAAAAATGCACATATATAAGATATTATTATCATTAAACATTAAACCTGGAATAACTTTATAATAATAAATAACTTTTAACAATCAAAAAATTAATCACGCAAAAATTAAATAACTACCCAGACCATAACGAAAAGCGTTTTTTGCTGCTAACTTAGCATTAAACTTTGGCAACAAAACACTATTAATAATAAAACAACAACCATACTTAAACCAATTCCAAATTCAATCCCAAAAGAAACAGGTCCCTTGGGTTGTGCTCATTGACTACCTAAAGGGTCAAAAAACCTCATGGCCCCTTTCATCCACCAAAACTATAACTCATGAAATTCATTAGTGCCTCCATTTTTACTATTTTTGTTTTTTCTTTTCCGTTTTTTTCTTAATTTCTAGTTTTTTTGCTTTCTTATTCTTACGGTTTTTATGAATTTTTTGTCATAAACTTTCAACCGCAACCTTTTCACTATGATTTTCAATTTGATCTGTTTTTCGTTTAAAGAACAAAACAAGTCCAACAACAACTGTTAAAATTACAATGACAATTAATAATGCTGCTCATCACGGAAAAACATCAAACAATGATTTTACCATTAACATTATTTAGTTTCCTCCTTTGTAATATCTTCCATTATACACAAAAATAAAAAATTAATAACATACGTTATTAATTTTTTTATTTGTTTAGTTTCGCTTTGAAGATTGTTTTTTAGCAATGTTATTTTTGTTTTCTTTTTTAGCTGCTTTGATTTTTTTATCAGCAGCAACTTTATCGGAACGTGTTTTTAAAACAAATTGTTTCATTGAAATTGTTTCACCTGTACGTTTTTTATCTGCAATTTGTCAAAATCCGTACATAAAGGCAGTAATTAACGCTCCAATCGCCATAAATAAGAATGCTAATAATGTTCATCCTCAAGCACTAGCTCAACCATAAACTCCAGTATCACCATTTCCACGACCTAAAGCTGACAAGAATCCAACAATTGGACCACCATGACCCGCTAAATCAGCAATACCCACTGCTCCAGCTAAACCACCCGCAATTGCTGAACCAACAATGTTACTTGAAATAACACGTTTTGGATCATTTACTGCAAACGGAATAGCTCCTTCTGAGATTCCGATGCAACCCATAAAGAATGCTGTTGAACCCATTGTTCGTTGTTCTTCATTATAGAATGGTTTAAATATTCATGTTGCAATTCCCATTCCCATTGGTGCAACTGGAATAGCAACTGCCATTGCTCCCATTGGAGTATAAATTTTCGAACCAATTAATCCAGTACATGCTAAGAAAGCAACTTTATTAACTGGTCCTCCCATATCAAATCCAGCCATTGCTCCAATTAATAAACCAAAGGCTAATCCAATTGCTACATTAGCAGCATTTGTAGTATTTCCTCATGTTTTTGAAATTCAATCTTGGAATTTTCCCATTACTCATCCAACTGTTGAACCAATTACGAACATCATAATCATTCCATAAACAAATCCAACAACAATTGGAATAAAGAAGATTGGCATTACTGGTTTTAAACCTTTTGGTACGTTTCACGTATTAATCCATTTAACCGTATAACCAACAGCTAATCCCGCCGTAATCGCTCCAATAAATCCGGTCGGAGTATTAACTGCTTCAATCCCGGGCAAAGGATAAAAGTTAGCAGCATTGTTACCAATAAATGATACAACAATTGCTGGTGCAATTGCAGAACGACCAGCAATTGAGTTAGCAATAAATGCTCCTAAAACAGGAATCATTAAGGTAAATGCTGATGCCCCCAAGATATTTAAATAATAGAAAAAGTTTTTAGGATCAGTTAATGGATCAGTATAGAATAACTCTCCTCAATGTGCTGTTTTTCCTGTTGGGCCAGGAATTCAACCCATTCCTTTTGAAGAACCATGAAAGTTCTCATAGTTAGGGCCATAAATTGCTTTGGCCAATCCAAGTGAGATGGCAATAAAAATCCCCCCCCAAGATAACAATTGGCACCATATATGAAACCCCTGCCATCAAGTGTTTCATGATTCCAACTTTTTGACCATTGTTACCGGCACTTTTTGTTGCAAATTCTCCAACTGGTTCGGTTTTTCCCTCTTTTAAAGCAACGTTAATAACTCCTTCAGGGTCTTTAATTGCTTTAGCAACAGGACAAATATATACTTTTTTCCCACCAAATCTTGCCATATCAAGACCAATATCAGTTGCCGCAATAATTACTTCCGCACGTTTAATTTCTGCTTCAGTAAAATCATTGCGAATTCCTTCTGCCCCATGCGTTTCAACTTTAATGTCATATCCTAATTTTGGACCAGTTTGATTTAATTTATCAGCAGCTAAGAAAGTATGTGCTACTCCCGTTGCACAAGCGGTCATTACTAAAATCAACGGTTTTTCGCCAGTTGGTTTTAGTGGTTTTTTAGGATCATTTTGATCAGAACCACCCAACAGTGCTGCTTGAATCTTAGCCTTATTTGTTTCAACTTTCATTTCTTTTTTAAAGTTTTCATCCATTAATTTCCGTGCAACTTCACTTAAAATTCCTAAATGAATATCACCTGATTTAGCTTCAGGAATTATTAAAGCAATTGCAACTTTTGTTGGTTTTCCATCCATTGCTTTTCAATCAACAGAATCTTTGAAACGAATAAATAAGACTGCTTCCTTTTTAACTGCTTCAATCCGTGCATGCGGAATTGCAAAACCATCTTCAAAACCTGTCGAAGATTCTTTTTCACGAGCCTCAAAACCCTTAACAAGTTCGTTCGGGTCAGAAACATATCCTAATGTTTCAGCCAACTTAGCAAGTTCTAAAAAAGCATCTTCTTTAGTTTTTGCAGTTGAATCTAAAATGATATGTTTCTCATTAAAAATTTCATTGTACATATAGTTTTCTCCTTTCTATAAGAAGTTTATTATATTAAACATTAAAAAGCAATAAAATACTTAAAAAAATCTATTTTTTTAAGTAAAATGGAACTTTTTTCTATATAAAAAAAAGTTTCGCCTAAACCATTTATTTTTTATAACTTAATAGTGCTTTACCATTAACAGTAACAGTAATCTTCTGATTTAAATCAACAATAATTGCTGATTCCCCGGCCTTAAGGTTTACTGTCCCAATAATAATTTCCCCTTCGACAACTGTTACTTGCCCCCATTTTGCGGATGATAAATCAAGTTCTTGCGTTTTTGTTAGTAAATGTAAAGTAAAATATTGATTATCAACCAAAATTCCTTCTATAATATGTTGTACTTGCTCATTTGAATCGGGAACTGTTGTCACATCAAAACATTCTTGCAAATGCAAGGGACGCAAGTTTCCATCTTTATCCATACGATCAAAATCATAAAAACGATATGTAACATCCGATGAACGTTGTAACTCAAAAACAGTTACCCCCGGTGTTATTGCATGTACTTTCCCCGGTGGAACATATAAAAAATCCCCCTTTTGAACTTTTACTTCGGTAAATAATTGCTTCCATGCTTTTTGTTCAACCATTGTAATTAATTCAGCTTTTGTTTGTGCTTGATGTCCATAAATCATCTTAGCATCAGGTGGACAATCAAGAATATATCAGCATTCTGGTTTTCCTAACATTCTATTATGTTTTAAACTGTATTCATCATCAGGATGCACTTGCACTGATAAATAATCATTTGCCGTTATAATTTTTGACAATAACGGAAAATCTTTTTCCGTAGTGCCAAAATATTCAGGATGGTTTTGATAAAAGGATTTTAAAGAAACCCCTTGTTCTTTTCCACTTGCAATATAACTCATTCCATTATCTAAAGCACTAATAACTCATGCTTCGCCATATAAATCATTTGTTGGTAATTGAAACCCAAAATCAGCCAACTTATGGCCACCTCATAATCGTTCCGAAAAAAACGGGGTTACTTTAATCACTTTATACATAAATGTCCTCCTCAAGTTTTCCATTTATATTTAACCATAAAAACCGAAAAAATAATATTATCTTATAAATTTATAGTAAGATATAACCAACTAGCAGAAAAGGAGTTCAGAATGGAAATTATTAATATTCGTAGTTATCTTAAAAAAATAAAATGACATTTATTATGGCTTCTTGCAACTTTGGGTTTGGTTACAATTATTTTTCTAATTATCTTTTTATTACAAAAAAAAATGTCCGCCCAAGATAAATTAATGTACTGCTCAATTTTTATTGTCATTAATCTACTATTATTATTTATTAACTATTTAATTATTAAAAACCCCTTTGTTTTTTCAAAAATTTATCACTATGATAATGATAAAAATAGATTAAGTTTAAGCTTATACTTTTATATTTTTGTTTTTATTATTACCCTTGTTTTTTTCTTCTTAACAATTGTTTCAATTCAATTAATTTTAAAAACAACTTTTAATAATGCAATTAAACAGTTATGATATGCTGGTTTAGGCTATGCTTTATGAAGTTGTTCTATTATCGGTGGTTTTAACACTGTTAATCTAATTATTTTAAACCGACCAATTCCCCCATCAAAAACTACTTCTTAAAATCATACGCTTCAATTCATTGTAATGATCTTAATAATCATTGTAGATCCTTACAAATAACATTAATAACATTCGTTATTGCTTCTTGGTAAGTTCCAACAAAAGAAAAGCCAAGTAAGCAGCCAGTTATATCATTAAAACTATTCACATTGTAATTGCTAAAAACAATTGTAATATATCGCCCATCAAATTGCATTAAGGGGATTTTTTATTGTCATTAGCTAATTTGATTAGGTTAACGATTACCTTTGGTGTTAATAACTTTCGAATTAAAATTTGATCATTTGCATTAACAGCAAATATTTTTTCGAATTCTGTTGATTCCAAATCAGTATTATCTTTTGATTTAAAGATTTTTAAAAAAAGTCCGCATAGCTTTAATTGTTGCAACTAAGTCTCATACTTCATTAACATCAATTGTTAAATATGGATAACAAGTATAAATAATATCTTTGCTTTTACCAGCATCAATTACTTCTTTTCTTGTTAAAGTTCCAAATGAATAATTCACATTTGTTGTTTGAAAATTAATAACATAATCTTGTCTAATTTCACTTTTTGATGGCACTCCAACATGAGGAAAAAGGTTAAACTCTTTTTTAACTGTATCAACTTGATATTTCTTTGTTGCAATAGCATCCATCGCTATTTGATAGAATTCTGCAAGAGGTAATTCTTGAATGATAAGTTTCTGTAATTTTATTGCTTTTCAATATTTAAATGTTAGGTATCCCGCACAACTTAATGTAACTAAACTTACAAGAATAAGAATAACTTGTCCAATCACTCCCAAGGAACTTAATACAGCTAAAAAGGAGAATCGAATATTAATAAAACTGATTATTAACAAAAATCATAATAAAAAAGTAATTGTCATTAAAAATCAATTTAAACACATATAGCGTTTTTTTAAAATACTTAAAATTAATGCTTGTTAGTTTATGTTTCATAACCAGTTCAGTAAATTTCTCTGTAACAACCGCTTCTAAAGATGTTATATTATTTTCCATTTGCTAATTTTAATTCCTTCATTAATTTAAAAAATAGAATTAGAAACAATTAATTATTGTCCTAAATCTATTTTAACATCTTGGCGATCAGCAACATCTGCTTCAAAATATAAGAACGTATTCAAACGTAATGAACTTGCCGCAACATTTGATGGCCAAGTTTTTAAACGGGCATTAAAATCACGAACTGCTGAATTATAAAAACGACGAGCAGCTGCAATATTATCTTCACAATCTTTAATTCCTGTTTGTAACTCAATAACACTGTTGTTTGCTTTTAAATCTGGATAATTTTCTAATAAAACATTAATTTTTCCTGCTTGACTAGTAATTGCATTATTAACCTTGTCTAATTCTTTCACATTTAAGTTTTGATTAGCTTGACTTCTTAATTCAACAATTGTTGTTAAGGTATCTTTTTCATACTTCATATATTGTTTTGTGCTATCAATTAACTTTGTTAACATATCAACTCTTCGTTTTAATTGTACATCAATATCTGATGCTGTTTCTTCAATTTTTTCTTTATTACGAATCAAATTATTTCTTGATAAAATAAATAAGAAAATTGGAAAAATTAAAATAAACCAAATATAAACAAAGAATTTGCCTAGAAAACTACTTTTCGCTGCAACTTCTGCATTATTTACTGTTGGATTATATCCCATTTTTGTTCCTCCTTTACGGGCCTCTTTGTAAGTTATTATATAAGAAAACAATAATAAAAACAAGATATAAACTTTTAAATAATAAAAAATAGTTGGAATAAAGTAAGTGTTTCTTTAGTAGACATAAATTTAATGCTTTTTGGTATAAAAGCATTAACAAAACTATGTCTTTTTAAGTTAATCTAATTAAACCATAAATATTTATATTCTGCAACAGCAAAAATGCAAATTATTAAAATTTGCTCCAAATTGTTAACCGGTTAGTTTTTTGAACTAAGAACTTTTCTAATTAATTTTGTTATTCCTCTCTCTTTTGATTTTAAGATTGGAACTGAACCTTGTTTTGGCGCATAATCATGATTCTCATTTGTTGGATGAAATCACATATTTTGGCGATAATATTCAGTTGCTTCTTTTACTTCTTCAATGTGTTCATTAATAATGAGTTGGATTGGATTTCATTGATTAACCTTTGCCATTCGCATCGATAACATATTTCGAAAAACAATTTCACTATATGCTTTTGCTCCATAAGATTTTAATACCTTAACATTATGTGAAATTTGTGATTCAGTTTGACAACCAATATAATATTTATTCTGATAATTTCTAATTCCATTAGCATTTGTAGTAATATATTTAATTAATTCTTTAACTTTGTCTTTTTTATCCTTTAAAAATGGGTATACTTCTTGCATTTCTTTTGTTAAAAATGGTTTTAAGTAATCTAAGATATGATCAACTTCCCCTTTTCGAACAAAAGCATATAAATCTTGATAGATTGTTTTTTTCTGTGTTTCTTCTATTGTTAGCACTTTTTTTGAATCTTTACTTAATTGACGAAAATTAAAACAACGGTGAACTTTAGTCATTAAATGAAACTCATCTAAGATATAGTCTGATTTAAAATATTCTACTATTTTTTTAATTCATTCAGCACCATCACCCATTACAATTAATGATTTTTCTGTTAAATCATAATTATTATTAATGAATTCTTTTAACAATTGCCGATATTCTTTTCACTGCTAATGTAAATCCTACATATGGTTTACCATTAACTGAACTACATAGTTCTAAATCTCTTGTTAGTCTTCCAACTAACGTTACTCTATTTAACATTATTGTTTACCTTCCTTCTTTGTTTTAATTAATTCTGTTTCAATTTTTTCAACTAATTTCTTACTGTCTTCATGACATAAGTCCGTTTTGGAGAATGGTCCAGTAATACGGATTATTTCTGAATGCTGTTTGTCTAACCCACAAGCATCACAAAATTCATAAGGATTATTTATCGAAGTTACATTCACCCTATCTTTAGTTGAATTCGAATTATTATTTGACGACAAAATAACACTTCCTTTCTCTTAACAACATAAATCGGGTGGGATTTGACCCACGTCTACTTAAAAAGTAGGTTTTAGTTCAAACTACCGATAGTTTATTTTCTTACTTGGTAAGAGTTATGTTGGTACTATCAAGTAGTCTTCGATTTCGGAATTTTTGTTTTTCATAATAGTTCTGTTCATAATATCGACGGCGAAGCATTCCACCTTTCATACCATATTGTTTTTTAATAATGTAGAATAAAGGATGAAGTAGGAAAAATCAACTCTTATTAAAGAGTTGATTTTTTTATTTGAAAATTAACTCTAAAAATTAAATATATTGGCTCTACAAGTGTTTAATTTTACAATTACATATTTTTTAAGGGAAGATTCCCCCGCAAGGCATTTTGCCGGTATGAAATCATTAGAGCTGTTAACTTGTTTTTTGCGATTTTGTAAATTATTAATAACTTTGATTAAGATAAACAGATAGTGCTGTATTCATAACTTTTAATTAACAAGAAAAAAATAAAATCGTGTGCGTAGAGGTTGAAGAACTTTTAAGAACTGGGCAAGGATTTCTTAATTAATCTACTAGTGGGGACTTGATGAGAAGGTACTTACAACTACAAGTAACTACAAATTGTAGAACATTGTAGTTAATATACCAACAATTACCAAAAATTACAGGAGGTATATATGAAAAAGTTAAATAAAAAAACTATTAATAAATTAAATGAATTAATGCTTAAAAGTTATTCAGTATCATTTGAAGATATGACTGATGAACATTGAGCATTAGGTAAACAGAATTAGGAGAATTAAATTATGAATAAAAGATATTTATTAGTAATTAAACAAGCATATAGCATTGATACTTTATCATTTTATACAAAAAAAGAAGCTGAAATTAATAGCAAAAATTATAACCTTTATGGAAATAAGGTTATGATTTTAGATTTAGAAGATAAAAATATTGAATGATTATGTGAAAAAGGATGTGAATAATATGAACTTAAAAGATTTATTAAATGAAATGTTTGATAATTACCCAGATTGTTATAGAGATTATGGTTTAGCAATTATGGATCGTTATGAAATTGAAGTTGAAAAGAAAAAATTAACACCTGAAGAAATTGATAATCTTACTCATTTATATTTTGATAAACCAAAAAATAATTATTATATTGTAAATGAAAGGAAAAAAGAAAATGAAAATACAAAATAACTTTGCTAATATGCAAAAAAAGATAATTTTATTAAGTTAATAGAAATAAGAAAAGAAAAATCATTTACTGAACATATGCAAGGAACACAATGATTTAAAAGTTTATATGAAAAAAATGCTAGTGTTAATATGTATACTAGAAATGGTTTATCATTAGTTAATATGGAAATTGATGATTGTATTCATAATCAAGAACCTGATTTTAGTCATATCAATAATTGTAAATATAAATTAGTTTTTGATGGATATCAAAGAATAAAAGTAAATGAATTATTAGAATACATTGATTATATGAATGAAAATATTGATGATGATAACTGATTTAATATTTCATCTTATTTGAAAGATAATGAAGATTGATTAACAAAATATTATGATTGAATTAAAGATTATTTAAAAGATGAAGAATATTGCATAATTTACTTTATTAATAAAGCAGAAACATTTAAAGCAAATAGACGGGAGTTGAAATAATGGCAAAAACAGTTAAAGAATTAATAAAACCTAATATTGATATAGAAACTGGTTGATTTAACCAAGAAATTAATTATTATGATTTGTTAACAGATATTTTACAAGCACATGAAGAAACAGTTAAAACTTATGCTGATATTATTCAAAAATTAGGATATGAACATAAAGCAGAAAAAGATAAGTTAATTAAAAAAATTGATAAAAAAGATAAAGAAATATTTAAATTAAAACAAAATGTAGCAGATTTAGAATGCAATCAATATACTTTAGAAGGAAAATTATTATATAAAGAAGATTTTGAAACTAAATTTATTGAATATAATTCTACTTTAGTTAAAGAAAAATATGTTTTAAAAGATAATTCAAAATATGACAAATTACCAAGTAAGGATGTGAAATAATGAGTGATATAGTTAAAAATATAGTAAATAATATTACATTTCAATTTCCTTTAAAAGGAGATGATTTTAAAAATGCAAGTCTTTTAGCGTATAATATTCAAAAAATTAAAGAAGAAAATAAACAAGAATTAACTGAGTATATTTTTAGACATATTAATCATTATGCATTAAATGGTTATCAAGATGTTCATTTAAAAGATATTCCAAGTGCTATTACTAAAAATAATTTTGTTTTTAAAGAATGATTAGAACCTGTTCAAAAATTATTAGATGAACATAATAGAATTGGTAAAATAATTACTAATTATAGAAATTATATTGAAAAATACAGAGTTGAAATTAATAATAATTTGACACAAGCTCGCAAACAAAAACAACAAGAATTTTTAAAAGAACAAGAATTAAAAAAGCAAGAATTAATTGAAAAAGCAAATAATTTAACTGTTGATATGGGTTTAGATATAGACCAAATTCAAGATGAACAAGTTCGTGTAATGGAAAAAATTGAAGAAATTGATAAATCACTTGATCCAAAACAATTAAAAAAGTTGGTATTAATATTATTAAAGATAAATTATTAATTAAAGATATTGAATTAATTGGTATTAATGATGATTTTTTACAAAATGCAGATAAATTAGAACTTATTAATTTAATTAAAAATTATTTAATTATTGATGAAAAAATTGTTAAAAATGAAATTAAAAACCAATGAGATAGTAATAAAGATATTAATTTAATTGGCATTAAAGGTATTAATTTTAAAATAAATAAAGGAGATAAATAATATGGCAAAAGAATTACAGCAATATATTAAAGGTGCAATTATTAAATATGAAATTAAAGTTAATGATAAATATTTAAAAGAAAATATTTTAGCACTTGAAGAATTAAAAATGAAAAATGGACAATCTTATATGCAATTAATTAATAATGCTGATAATGCTAAAATCACAGCATTAGGAATTATTAAATTAAGTAATAAAGGATTAATTTTTAGTAAAGATTTTAATATTATTCCATTTAAAAATAAATTAACAACTATTATTGATAGTAAAGTTTATTGTAAAAAAAATGAAGAAGCAGGTTATAGTCCAAGAAAAGCAATTATTTTTAAAGGTGAAAAATTTGAATGAGATACTTTAAATTCTTGCCCTAAATTACATGAGATTAATTTTAATGTAAATACTAGTGATTATAATGAAATTATTGGTGCTTATGCTTTTGCCAAAGATAATAATGGAAATTATCAAGGTATATTATTAAGAAAAGCAGATATTGACCGTTTAAAAAATAGTAGTCCAAGTGGAAATAGTGAATATTCACCTTGAAATAAATGACCAAAAGAAATGGTTGAAGCTAAATTATATCGTAAATTAGCATTAGAAATGGGTATTGATATTTCAGATATTGATTTAGATGAAAAAGAAATTAAAGAAGATGGTAATTTTGATTATATACCATTTAATGATATTACTGTCGCCAAAAATAAGAGGCAAATTAACGTTGAACCCTTATCAAATAATATAAATACCGCATCTTATACAGAAATAGCGGACACAAACAATAATGTAGTTAAAAAAGAAGATATATCAAATGTAGTACCAGTAGTTAATAATACCAATGATGAGGATGTATACGCATGATAAAAATTGGTATTGACCCATCAGGAACTGGTACTACCGCTATTGCTATTTTTGAAGATAATAAACTTATTAGAAAAGAATTGTTTGATGATAAAGATTGAAAATGTCATGCTACTTATATTATTGAAATTATTTGAGAATATCTATATCAAAATGAAATTATAAATATTGAAAATTGCTTATATACAAATGCTAATGGTTCAAAAGACCGCGATGATTTATTAAGATTATTAGGTGTTGTTGAAAAACAATTTTGAAATAGTATTAATTGAGTATCACCAAAACATACTAAATCAGTTGTTAAAAATATGGAAAATTTAAGTAAATATAATGATAATTGTTTATGAGAATTTGAAAAAGATGTTAATTTAACTTATGAATATGGTAAAGGTTGAAAATATAATAATGAAAAAATAAGTAATCATTTACGAGATGCGATTATTATTGCTAATTATGATGGTAAAAAATAATGAAAACTAATTTAGGTGAATTAATACTTGGTGATTCATTAGAAATATTAAAAACAATACCTGATAAAAGTATTGATTTAATATTAACTGATCCACCTTACCTTTACCCTGATATTGCTAAAAAATTAGAAAATAAAGAAAAACATATTGAATATAATAAAAGAATTATTAGTAACCCAAATACATCAAATGTTCAATATCAAATTAGAAAGAGAGAAATTGAATTTCTTGAGGGCGAATTTGTAAATAATATTGATATAAAGTCATATTTTAAAGAATGAATGCGAATTTGTAAAAAACCAAATATGATTATTTATTTATCAAAACAACAATTAAAAAAATATTTAATTGAAATTGAAAATTATAATTTAAAGTTTGAATTAATAATTTATAAAAAAACAAATGATGTACCTAATAATAATGCATATCGTAAAGATAAAGAATTATGTTTATATATTTATAATAAACCAATTTCTTATAGTAATGTTTGAAATCAAGATATGCAAACTGTTTATCAAATTACTAATAGTAATAATCAATATGCGGGTGAAATTAAACACCCTACTGTTAAAGATATTAATTTAATTAAATTACAAATTAATAAACATAGTAAAGTTGGAGATATTATATTAGATTGTTTTTTAGGGAGTGGAACAACTGCTATTGCTTGTGAACAATTAAATCGCAAATGAATTGGAATTGAAATAAATGAAAAATATTATAACTTAACAAAGGAGCGATTAAAATATGTTCAACCAACATTATTCTATTAAAATAAAATGTAATGAATGTAATAAAAATATTAATCACGGTAATATTGTTGCTAAAAATAATAAAGTAATGCATTATCTTTGTTATAAAAGGTTTAAAAATGAAAGGAAAAAAGCATCAAGTTGTAATTAGAAATATTAATGTTTATTTAAATAAAGAACAAGAAAAAGTATGAAATGAATTACCTGAATTATATACTAATAATCAACGAATACAGCATTTTATAAATTATTATATTGTAAATGAAAGGAAAAAAGAAAATGAAAATACAAAATAAAAATTTAGAATTAATATTAGAAAATAAAAAATAACCTTAATTGGTTATTTTTTAAATTTAATAATTAACTCACCAATTTTCTATAAAGTATTATATTTTGAAGTATATCTTTACCAAAATTTCCAAATGATATATTTCTTACGATTAAATTATTATCTTGTGTCGGAATATATCTTGTTCATTCAATAGCACCAATATAATTTATGGGTGTTTCAATAGCTGTAGTTAAAGTAATATTCTGTTGATACTTATAAATTGCTCATAATTTATATTAATATTTTGTTTTATTAAAATCTTTAATAAAATATTGTGACCCATCTGGAATAAAATCACTAATATCAACTACTTCTCAATCATTACCACCGCTAATTGAAATATCACCATTACCTAATAATGAATTACCATTAATAGTTTTAATATTTGTACCGCTTACTAATTTATCTTGTTTAGTATTAATATCTTGTGATGTTTTTACAATATATTTATTATTAACTTTATCAATATAATCTTTATTTAAATCACTATCTTTAATAACATCTGATGGAATTTGACCACCTTGTTTTGTTTTTCAAACACCATTTTCATTATAAATTGTATAATTATCAAATGGAACTGATAATTCATTATTAGAATTATATATCACTGATTTATTATCAATTTTAATATTTTTAAAATAATTATCAATATATTTTGCTAATAATTCTTGTGATATTTCAATTTGTCATATACCACTTTTTCAGTATCTACTCAAGGAATAATAGATAAAGTATTAGATCTAAATATACTATTTTTTCATACATATTTAGCATCAGCTTCACTTAACATAATTGGTCTATCTTTATGATTAGTATCAGGGCGACCAAATCAAGTATAATATTCATTTTTAAAACCATAATTATCAGAATTTATTTTAGTTATAGTTTGTGATTTATAAAACTTTGCTTTTTCTAATAAACTTATAACATCAGGGGAGAATTCAATTTTCATATTACTAGGATATGTATAACTTGCGACACCATCACTACTATTTTCACCACCACTAGAATATTCAATCCCAGTTCTTATTAAATATTGAGTTTGTAAACAACAAGCAATTTTTACATAATTAATGCGTTTTTTATCAATTTCACTATTTGGATCAAGTAAAAGAAACTCCGTTTCTAAACGATAACCACAAATACTATCTAATTGTAAACTTGCTCTTGTAATTCCCTCAATTAAATAATTTGAAATATTATCATCATAAAGTTTTTTCCCATATTGTGCTACTAATTTATCAAAACCCTCTCAATTTTTAAACTCTTCTAATGTTATTAATTTAAAACTTTCTAATTTTGTTATATCTGCCATAATTTCACCTCTTTGCATCACCATTATAAACAAAAAAAGTCTTTTTTTAGACTTTAATTGTTTTATTAGATAACTTAATATCTTTTTTAGAAATTGATTTTTTGGCTCTTTGTACTTTAACAATTTGATTAAACTCATCTTCACTAATAGGTTTATTTGTTTCTAATGTTTGTGCTCATTCTGTATTACCAAGACCCAAAGTATTAGCAGTTTGAATTAAACCTAAATGAATAGCATCTAATGTTTCTTGTCCTACTACTTTATTTGTAGATAATTTAAGTTTATTTTTCATTACTTTTTTAATTAAAAGTTCTAATCCTTTATAACCTAAAATACCACCAAAAGCAATTCCAACGCCAATACCAATTAAAATTTCATAACTCATATTTTATCTT
Source organism: Spiroplasma endosymbiont of Glossina fuscipes fuscipes (assembly GCF_049669535.1). NCBI lineage: Bacteria > Bacillati > Mycoplasmatota > Mollicutes > Entomoplasmatales > Spiroplasmataceae > Spiroplasma > Spiroplasma endosymbiont of Glossina fuscipes fuscipes. Next base: position 125,792 of record NZ_CP187162.1, on the reverse strand, counting down.
CCTTTCTTTAATTTTACGACACCATCTTAACATCACCATAAAATTTGTCCACCACTTATTTAAAAAACGATATAAAACAAAATAAAAAAGTATATAATTCTACTATACTTTAAATTTAGAATTGAGGTTATCTTGTGAATGAATATTGATTATATTTAGATGATAGCGGTAAATTTACAAATATTAATGATAAACATGTTATATATGGTGGCTTACTTTTTAATAGCAAAGAAAAGCGTGATTATTTTATAAAGTGTTTTCAGGAAAAAAGAAAACTAATAACAAAAAAGAATGAATTAAAAGGCAATGATATAGTAAAGTTATATGAAAAACATAAAAAAAATATTCAAAAAAGAGGAAATATTGAACATTATTTATCGCAATTAAGACATACTGATGCAATATTTTGTGTATTTACATGTACAAAAGAATTGTATGAATCTGCAAAAGATGAAGAACATTCTAAATTAAAGCGAAATCAAATGATATCTGCACTTTTACAATTCTTAGTAAAAAAGGAAAAAATTAAGAGTAATTCTTATATTAATATTTATCTTGATGAATTAGAGAATGAAGAAAAATGAAACAAAGATGAAACAAAATTAAAAGAATATTTAAATTGAAATTATTCTGTTAATCGTATGATTGGATTTTTGCGAAAACAAAATATATGAATTAAGGAATTAAAACATTTAAACTCTATAAAAGATTGCATACAAGGTGCTGATATAATAGCAAACTTTTCAAATAAATATTTAAATTCATATAATGAAATATTTAAATTTTTAGATTTATTAAAAAATCATGAAATTAAAATTTTAAATTGTAAATTTCCAAAAATAGTTTATAATAATTGTATAAGCAATTATAAATGTAATTGCTGTCGGCCAGAGTCTAGTCGGTAAATACTTCTAGAAACAAAGTTGCTGGTGTGTTCTTAGAGAGCAGGCAAGCTGCCCGACAAAAAAGAGATTATTAAATCTCTTTTTTTATTTAACTAAATTAAAATAATATGGTATGATGGTGACAATAAGGGAAGGAAAATTCTACAATGAAGAAATTATTAAGTATATTAGGTGCAATTAGTTTAGCAGGAACAAGCACACTAGGATTAATTAGTTGTAAAGTAGATAATACAAGCGATTGTGATAGAAAAGATATCGGTAATTGACATCAAATATGTCCCAAAGATCAACCATTTAAAAAAGCTGATAATAAATATTATGTAGTAATTTGAAGAACATCACAAGAAGATAAATGAAAAATTAATTTATTTAATTTTGTAAATAGTGAAATTACAAATATTGCCTACTACGAAAAATATATTATTCAATATAGTATCAAACAAGGATATAATTCAGGATTAATGTTAGTTGAACAAAAAGCTTCAGGAAATGTACTAATTAAAAGATGAGAAGATGATACAAAAAAAAATAAATATTTTAAAAGTTTATATAAATGAAATGATAATTCTATTCCAACAGTACCAAAAATTGATGATAATGGGAATATAGTATAAAAATAAAAAAGAGATTAAATCTCTTTTTTTAATTTTGTTTTAAATTAATTGTAGTAGCAGGAATTGTTTCAATCGCAAATGTACCATTTGCACTATATCCCGAAAGATTATAATTTCCTCCTTTAACTCATAATTCATAGTTTACTCTCATTTTTAATTTAACACCATCATTATAAAATATAATTTGTGTTTTAAAATGATATCCTTCTTTTCTACCTCATGGATAATTTTTTTCTTCTAAATTACTAAAAATAGTATAACCATATAACCACTAGAATTTATATCTTCTATTTTTATTACATTTCTTATACCTAAATTTTTATCAACATAAACTGTTTCTGTTCCTTGAGCATTATTTCATATTTTTACACTTCCTTCATTTGTAAATGTAAAACTATCGTAATTTTCTTGTACTTGTGACCAATCAGTTGCCCCAAATTGTGAAAAATCAAATAATAAAACATCTTGTGAATATGTTTTTGTATCTGGAATAGGCATATTTGCACTACCATTTCATATACTTTTAGCAGTTAAATTACTATCTGCTTTTCGTAAATCAACCATTACTGGATAAAAATTAATACTTGGTGGTGGGTCAGGTAATTTAACAGGTCAATCGTGTACGATATCATCATCGATATATTGATCTAAATAACTAACTGAATATATTGTTAATCAATCACGAACTGAATTATTATATAAACTTGTTGTTTGTAAACTAACAAAATAACTCATAATTGAATATGGATCAAATAAATCAATATCATCAGAAAACATATATATACGACAAGCAGTTTTCCCTAAATTATAAAAACCAACTGCATCAATTATATATTTACCACTACCTACAATATCAGCTAATAAATTTTCACTTTCCATTGTTGGTAATGAAATAGTTTCTTCATTAATTAAATAAATTCTATCTTCATCATTAAATGATTGTGGTATCATAACACTACTAATTCAAGCATATTTATCAATTTCTGTTTTTTGACTTTTAGATCATTTTGATACTTGTATTTTATCTGTTAAAGTAAATGCTCAACTTGTATTACTTGCACTAGCACCAATTATATCATTTACCTCATCTTGGGTATTATATCTAAAAACATCAAGTGGTATATTACCCTGATTTTTTGCTTGTGGGCGAGTACTATCTTCAACAGTAGGTCAATAACTTTCATCATAAAATGTATAATTTGCCTTACCAATAAATAAAGGAATTCCTGTTTTAATATTTGGATATAAGTTATTAGTATTATTATCAATAGTTTTTCAATAAATCGGAATACCTAAACTTATTGCATTTAAAAATTTACCAACAATAGGGATATCACGCTGAGTTCATGCAATACTTTCTGTTATATCTATTGGTAAACTAATAATATGATTAACCATAACACTAAATAAATTTAACATATCTTTTAATTGACCACGATTTTTACTTGGGTTAATTGTATTATATCCAATATCAACATTATATTTAAAATAACCATTTGCTCTAACATCAAAATCTTTAATAACTTTATTACCTTTATAATTTAAAGCAACATCTTTAATTGTTAAATTATTTGGGTTAGTTGCTTGGGTTAATTTTCTATCTGTATTCAAATAACCCTCATAATTCTTTTTAATTTCTTGGTTAGATTGACCTTGTTTTCTTTTTAATCAATTATCATATTGACCATTAATAGCAGGAATACCATTTGTTAATAAATAAGTAGTTAATGGTTTAGATGATTTAGTTAATGAATCAGCAACTGGCATTTTTAAATCGTCAATAAATAATCTCCTTTGAGGATATATTTTTTCATTTCATTTACCTAAATTTTCAATAGGGCGACCAAAAATAACAGGAGCAGTAAAACCATTATTACCTAATAAAGTTAATTGAATACTTTTAATGCCATTATCGCCAGTAAATTTCTCATTAATTTCATAATCTTTTGGAATACCTAAATCATCTCATATTATTTTAGGAATAACATAGCCTTCACCTGGAGCGGAAAATTGTACGAATTGCTGAATAGTTTGCCCAGTAGTATTAATATAATCTTTAACATAACTAAAAGTAATAACTCAATATACTAATTCATTTAAATCATTATATTTTGGTTGCGCATTTGATATAAACATTAATAAATTATCATCAACATCTTCTTTATCAGATTGTAAAGGAACTAAATAAAATCTTAAAAAATCTTCTCTTTGAAAATTATAAGTAGTTTCAATAGTAATTGATCTATCAACATATCAGGCTGTATATTCACCAAAATATTCTTCACCACCAATTTTAGAAAATTCAACTGTATCATTTAAATCTACAATATGACATTTATAAGCATCACCTTTAAATTTTCTTTTAATAGCAAAATTATCTAATACTTTATTAATTTTAGTTAAATTAATAACATAAACATTAAAACCATTTTCATTATTAATTTTTTCTCAAATATCATTAATTGGATAATTATTCTCAGGTTCTTCTTTATTAATAAAAACTTGGTTTGTTTTATCTCATAAATAAGTTTTTTCGGTACTAGTAATATATAAATAACTAATTTTATCTGTTAAACTATTTTTAAAATCATCAATAGAATAGGTAAATCAATCTTTTTCTTTTTGGAAAAAATCATAATTTCAAATATCAGGGATATGTCTAGATCTAATTTTAATTGCATTTTTTCATTGTGCTATTATTCCTTCTTTACCAGTAAATATTTGCGACATTTGTGTAAAGTTTTGTGGTACACCATTATTAGGTTGAAAACCTTTATCAGTAATATTTACTAAACCAGTTTTAATAATAAATGGAAAAAAGAAATAATTACTTTTAATATCAAGTTCTAATTTAGTAAAATCAGCTCGGACACTATTATCCATTATTCTTTCATTTAAGTTTTTAAAAATACTATTAATATTAGGTAATTGCATTATTGTATATCTCCTTTAATATCTTCTTCTCTTGTTTGATTATCATCAACAATATAACTCATTTCTTGCTCTAATTGTTCTTTTTGCTCTGTTTTAATTTCTTCATACATCATTCTTGCTTTTTTAGTTGTCACCTTATCTTGCTTATGAATTGCCTCAATATGAGTAATAGTTCCATTATTTAATCGTTTATCAATAACATCAGCTTGTGTAATATCATCAACAATATCAATATCTATAAATTCTATTGTATAAGGTCTAACATTATCATTATTTGGATTATCATCATTTAAGTTATCTCATTTTTTATAATGTCTAAATATATAATCAAATAAACGATATAATTTTGGTAATCTTAATGTTCTTTTATTTTTTGTAGTTTAAATATCATTTTTACCATTCATTAAAGATTGAGTTTTATTAGTATAAGTTTCACCAGTAAAATTATCATAATCATATCCTGCACCATTAAATATCATTTTCATAGAATAATCACTATCAATAGTTATTTCAGTATAATTTTGTTGAGCATGAATTAAACCCATTCCACTATTACCAGTTAAATTAGCATAACCTTGTACTGTACTAGTAATAATAGCATGAGCACTTACTAATTCTTCTGAACCTTTACCGTTATCAACAAGTGAATGAGTAGTATCTTTTTGTCCTATAAAATGAGTACGGTTAATAATTCTTTCAATTCTTTTATAATAAATATTATCTTGTACATCTTTAATTAAATTAAATACAAGTAAACAATCAGGGGTAGCATCTACTGTTGTTTTTGTACCATGCACTAATTTAGGTAAATTAATAAATTCAACAATAGGTAATATATCAATACCAGTGTCGTATTCCATTGTAGAAACTGGTTTTAGTTTACTTTCTAATTCACCGTAAGTTTGTCAAATTCCAATTTCTAAATCTTTTGCTGTATAGTAAGTTACTTTTGCTTTTCTAGGATAAAATTGTACTCTTTGATATCACATATAATCAGATTGAGCAGGTAATATTCACATTTCAGCATATTGTTCTATTTCTGAATATTTAGCAATACGAACATTTGAACCAATCGGGGCAACATCAATCGTTAAATCATCAGTTTCTATTTTTAATAAATACATTACACTACGCCCGTATAAACTATTTGCTAATTCATTTTGATATAATTTTGAATAAACATAGTTTTTCTCATATCATTCTTCTATTCAATCTTGCGTATCATCATTATCACAATTAAACATTAAGCCTTGCCCAATAGTTAACGGAGCCGCTTTTCTATTAGCAATAATTCAAGGAATATCAATATAATATTTTTGTTCTTGCAATATTTTATATTTTCCTGTTTCTAAATAACTTAAATATTCAGGCTTATTAATTAATTCATTAAAATTTATTTCTTGTTTTGGAATGGCAACACTTTTTAGGACACTTTTTATGTAGACTTCTGATTTCTAAATTCAACTGGAGTTAAGTAATTCAAACTACCATGAATTCGAATATTGTTGTATCAATTAATGAAATTAAATAGTTCCAACTTTAATTGTTCTAAATTTTTAAATTTTCGACCATTAATAAATTCAGTTTTAAAAGCTTTATAGGTTGTTTCAGCTACTGCGTTATCGTAAGGGCAACCTTTTGCACTTAATGATCTTTTAATATTAAATGTTAATAAAATTTCTTCAATAATTTTATTTTTAAATTCATTACCACGATCTGTATGAAACAACCTAATTTGATTTAGTGGTCATGTTATTTTATAAAATGCCTGCTGAACTAGTTCAGCAGTTTTATTTGTTCCAGCACTATAGCCAATTACTTCACGGTTAAATAAATCAATTAGTAAGCAAATATAATGTCATTTTGAACCAACTTGAACATAGGTTAAATCGCTCACAATAACTTCATTTTGTCTTTTATTACTAAACTCACGATTTAGAATATTACTAATTTGATCATTATTTACAGGAGATTTATGATTGCGATATTTTAATTTAGTATATTTTGATACTAAATTATTTATTGCCATAATTCTTCTAATTTTTTGTCGAGATAAAATAATGTTCTTTCTTGCTAAAATAATTTTAATTTTTCTAGCACCATAAACTTTATAGCTTTCTTTAAATGCACTGATAACTTCATTTTCATAAATATTAATTTCAGTTTTAGTGTTCTTATTAATTTGATAATAATACTTTGATTTTGCTATCTTTAATATTTGACACATTTTCCTCACTGAATATTTGTCTTTATTGTTAGTAATTAATATTACTTTTTGCCGATTATCAGTACTGCTTGCTTTAAAATATCATTTTCCATTCGTAATTGTTTGTTTTCTTTTCGCAACTGAATAAGTTCATTTTCTTCAACAAAGCGATTGTCTTTAGCTTTAAAAGAACCAGAATTCTCAAATTTTTTTACTCATTGATAAAGAACTGCCTTTGAAATTTTATATTCGTTAACAATTTCAATATTACTTTTACCATTTTTATATAACATTACGATTTGTTTCTTGAATTCATCGGTGTACTGGTTTTTTGCCATTTTTATATTCCTGCTTTCCTAATAATTTTAGCTTATTTTTTTACAGTCTACATAAATATGGTCCAAATTATTGTAACCTATCCACCTGTCCATTTTGCTACTAATTCACCTCGTAATGATGGATCAGTATTTTTTAAACGAGATAAATCAAATCGTCTTCATTGTGTTTTTAAACCAATAGTATGATCAATTACTAAACGACCACGCTTAGCATTTTGATTTTGTTTTGGGTTTCCTTTTTCGTGATTTCACTCACTATCTCCATAAAATAATCGTTCTGGAATTGTATAAATTGCTACTGCATAATCAGCACTTTCCATATTAGGACTTGATTGTGCTGTTGCTGTTAAACGATGAAATGTATAATAATCAGGGTTTGATAAAATATCTTTAACTCTCATTTCTTGTGCTGATAATAATAAATGTCCTTCTGTTGTTAGATTTGCTACACCATTACCAATAACAAATCCTTCATGTAATCCTATAATTGATGCCATATTTTATTTTCCTTTCTGATATTCTTTTTGAACTAAATTTTTAATTCTTTCCTTAACAGGAATATCTTTATTTTCATCTAAACTAGTTTTAATTTTTTGTGTTAATTCTTCAATAAACATATTTTCATCTTTAATTTGAATTCCACCATTCATTAGATTTTTCATATCTAATATTGGTTTTTTCTCAACTAAATCTTTAAAATTAGTTTTAATATATTCCATATCTTTACCACTATTTAATAATTCTTCAACTATTTTACGATTTTCTTGTGGTACTTGTGATAACTCATATTCTCTTATTTTTGACTGATAACTATTAATTTTTTCTTCATATTGTTTTTCTGTTTCAGTTTTAATACGAGTTTCTGCATTTGATAAAACACTAGATAATACTTGCTTTTCTTTTTGTTCTAATAAAGCATTAATTTCATCTTGTGTCATATTTTCTTTATAATCATATTTAAAGTTTGTCATACTTTAATCCCTCCATTATTTTTTATAGAAAATTTCAAAAACTATCGTCACCATCTTACCATCATTTTAATTTTTGTAAACTTGTGGGTATTTTTTCTTAATTTCAGTTCTAGCTTCTTCAATTCCTTCTTTAAAACCTTTTTCATATTGATCTAAATATTCTTTTTTATTATTTACACCATAATCATAAGTTTCTTTCATTAATTCTTGAAATATTTTAGTATGTTCTTCACAAGCAGGAACACCAATACCATTTTAATTTTTACTTACTTTTTTAAAACACTCTTTACCATCAATTATCATCCAACAAATATTTTTATCCATTCGCATTTTTTCAATATTTCTTTTAATTTGTTTTTTTGCCATATTTTTTATTTTCCTCTCGTAATATTTTTAAAGCTTGTTTTTGAACTATTAATTCTTTTTGTTTTTCTATTTTTAATTTTTTATTTTCAGCATGTTTAGCAATATTAATTGATTTTTCATTTTCTCTTGCTTTAAAATATGCTTTCATTTTTAAAATAAATCAAATAAAAATAGTAAGAATAATAACTGGAATAATTTTAGTTGCAATATTAGTTAATAATCTTATCTTTGCATTTGGAATAATTTTAGGTGCTTTTTGATAAATAAAACTAGCACTAGACGGAATAATTAACATTAATAATGCATTTCCATAATTATTTTTTCAATCAACATTTTCTAAACCACATTTTAAAAATTGTAAATAATTAGGTAATTCTATTACTTGCGGTAAAATAGATCACAAAGCAACAATTATACTTAATAAAACTGCACTTGTTCCAGTAATTCCTTTATCAGTATCATAAGCTATAATTCCACTTTCACTTAAAAATTGCTTATCATATCTTTCACGATCTTTTTTATAATCTTTTGCACCTCTTGTAAAAAATAATAAAGAATAGTATCATTTTCATTCAGGTTTAGATAATAAAGTATTTTCATTATTCATATTTATTAACCTCGCTTTCCGAATTGTTTACTTAATAAAAATGGATTAGACCGCGTAAAATATTCGGTTGGTATAAATTTACCAAAAACTAAGAAAAAGATAGATATAAAATTCTATCTTTTTTAATTAGGTTAAAATTGTCGTTAACCTTGCTTAGTTTAAGAAAATAACAGCAAAACCAACCAAATAAAACTCTCCTACTTGGAATGTCGTAAAACCAAGCAAGCGAGGATAAACAATATAGGGGTGGCCGTACCGCTACGACATAATGGAGGCAATTCTTTTAGGCAATATAAAAGAGTTATTGTGGTTTGGGGATAAATCTTTAACCTGCAATGGTTAAAGGGTAAGTGTTCCACAATAAAAAATTTAGAAATCTTACTATTTATAAGGAGGATTTGAAAGTGTCTTTAAAAGAACTCTATTGAAAAGAGTTAAAAATTAAATTAACAAATAAGAGAGGATTAATTAATAAATGTCAGTGTTATATCAATGAGTACTTTACAAAATTAACTAAAAACAGAAAAGGCGGATGATATTGTAAAAAGTATGCTCGGCATTGCTTAGCAAAATTAGAATTTATTAATAAACAAAAAATAAGTTATAATATTTGATTTTTGACTTTAAAATGCAAAAATAACCATAAAATTATTAAAAAATTAATTTTTAAGAAAAATAAATGATGAATTATTAATATTAAAAATTAGAAAGGAGAAATTATAAAATGGTTGAAAATAATATCAAAAATACGATTAGCGATTTAATTAACGAAATTAAAGCAACAACAGAAAATAATTTAAGTAATTTAGAACAAATTATGGAAGCTTTAATTGACAAAGTTAACAATATTGAAAATATTTTAAATCAAATAAGATAAAAAATAAATTAAACCAACTAATGTTAATAAATAGTTGGTTCTTTATTTCTGATAAATAAGAAAGGAAAAAAATAATGAGGGAAAGTTGTCCTAAATGTAGATCAAAAATTGATGGTGATAATAAATATTTATGATGCAGTAATGATTATTGTATTTTAGCAAAAAAATCATATATTTTTAGAAAGAAAAAATAATGAATATAACAGAATTAATTAAATATGACAAACTTAAAAAAGAACTTGCTGAAAAAGATAAAGAAATTAAAAAACTAAAATCAAAACTTTTATTTACTTTGTGAAGAAGATAAACTTACATATGATTGAGAAAGTTTACAAACTGATGAAATAACAATTGAAATGCACTTAAAATATTGTGAAAGTAATAATCATAGATATTGCCTAATTAAAGATATTAATAATTTACCAAGTAAGTTAGAAAGTAAGGAAGATAAAATTAGTTGAAGATAAAATTAGTTGAAGATAAAATTAGTTATACAGTGACAGTGATAAATTATTTATCTGATATTAAATGACAAAAAGAGTCAAACAAAAATATAGAACCAGTTCGTTAAGAAGTGATTTTTTGGTTTAATTAATTATTTATTTTTAAAATACTATTAGATATTAATTTTAGGAAAAATAAAATTAAAAGCAAAAAAATGAGGTAGGTGTTAAATATGATAAAAAAAATTTATTTAAACCAAAATTTAATTTCACAAGAAATAAAAAATAAAACGCATATTTTAATAAACAAACAAAAAGATTGTGTTGTTTTAGATAAAAATTGTTTAGGTTTATCAAATTATAAAAATTATTTTTGTTTAAAAATTGATGAAAATAAAAATTATGCGGTTCATAGTAGTATCAATAATAAAAATGGTAATATTGTGGGAAAAAATTTAATTTTATCTTTTGAAAAATTAAAACATGAAAACAAAAAACAGTTTAATTCGCAAAACAACATTGATGCTAATAATGATTTACTAAATAAATATGATAATCATTATAAAAATAATAAAATACAACAACAAAAATTAACATTAGAAGAATTAAAACAATTACTAGAAGATTTAGAAAATATTGATAACCCCAATTATTGAGATAATGGTTTTTATTTAGGATACAACAAATATGAAAAAATTACTTAGTTTTTTAGCAATATTTTCGTTTTTATGCACAAACACAGTGAATTTGATTAGTTGTGGTAATATTGCAAATAACAAACCACACTTACCACCAGCAAAACCAAAAGAACCAATAGTCAAAGATGTTTTTTACTATGAAAAATTAAAACAAGAAATTACAGCAGAAATCAAAGAATATGATGAAGTAATTAAAGAAATTGAAAATAGTAAAAATGATTATGAAAACGAAACAGATTATCATACAGAATTAAACCAATCACAAGCAGAAAAATTTATTAAAATTTCTGAACTAAATAATTGCGAATATCAAATTTTACTATGTCAAAAAGAAAATGAGTTTACAGACGAACAAAAACAACAAGCAATTAAGTTGTTAAAAAAACAAATAAACAACTTAAATAGTACTTTAAATTTATTAAGCGAAAATAAAAATAGTGATTTTGACCAGAAAGATTTAGAAAAAATAAATACAAAAATTAAAAATATAAAAACAATTTTAGACGAAATTAAAAACAATTAAGGAAGAAATGATTTATGTATAGATAACAAAAAACAAAATAAAAGCAAATATAAAGATGAAAATACATCAATAGATTAAATTAAAAAAAACATAAATAATGAAAATAACACAAAACAAGATATTAATTATCTTGTTTTTTTAGAAAGAGGTGCAGAAATGATTAATTGCCCATTTTGTAAATATATTCATAATATTTATAATGAAAACAATATTAATATATTATTTTTTTGTTCTTATAGGTATCCCAATCCATGAATCGTTTTAGATAAAAGAAAAATTAGAAGAATGATTGTTTATTATGCTTAAAGTAATTGAATTATTTGCTGGGATTGGGAGTCAAAGAAAAGCATTAGAAAAGATTGGAATTAACCACAAAGGAATTGCTTTTTGTGATAATGATAAATACGCTGAAAAATCATATCGAGCGATTTTTAATGATTATGACACACCAAATTTAGGTGACATTACTAAATTAGAAACTTTACCGTATGCTGATTTAATAACTTGATCATTCCCATGCCAAGACATATCAAATGCCAATAATAATGGCCAAGGATTAAATGGCAAGCGAAGTGGTTTGGCTTACAAAGTTGTTGATTTAATAAGCACAATGGCAATAAAACCGCAATATCTTTTAATGGAAAATGTACCAAATTTATTAAGTAAAAAGTTTTTTGTTGGATTTCAAAATCTACAAAATCAACTTAATAAATTAGGATATCATAACCAATATTTTACAATGAATGCCAAAGATTATGGAATTCCCCAAAATAGAAAACGATTATTTATGATTTCAACATTAAAGCAAGATTTTAAATTTCAATATCCCCAACCTTGTAATTTAAAATTTTTAGTAAAAGATATTTTAGAAAACAATGTAAATAAAAAATATTTTATTAGACAAGAATCAATGAAAAAAGCAATTGAAAACAATAAACTTAAAATCATTCAACAATGTTCTTATACAATTACAACAAAACAAATGCGATGAGGAAACGCAGGAATTATTGCAATTCCCAATGATATAAAAAAACTTAATGATGGAAAATTAATGATTAATCTGAGAAATTATAATCAAGTTAATATTTTTAATGATATAACAAAAAATAATCTTATTCCAACCATTACAACAGGACACGGGAGACCACCACAAATTGCATTGCCAATTAAGGATTATGGTAATTTTATTGTTTTACCACGAGCAAAAGATGGTTTGCTAATTAATGGATCATATAATCGGTTTTGAAAAACAGAAAATAATTATATGGGAACAATCGCAGCAAGTAATGTCAATAAAATTATGATTGATAATAAAAGACAACAACAAGATAGTAGTAAAATACTATCTTTTTTAATTGCTGAAAAAGAATACTTTTTACGAGTGTTAACCCCTTGTGAATGTTGATTATTAATGGGATTTAGTAATAAAGATTTTGATAAAGCAAGCAAAGTTGTTTCAGAAACCCAACTTTATAAACAAGCTGGTAATAGCATTGTTGTTGATGTGTTAGAAAAAATATTTACAGCAATGTTTCAAATAGAAAGGAAAAATTAAAGATGCAAAATAAGAGAAAAGTTTGGTGAAAATGACTTTTATATCCTTTAACAATTATTATTGGAATTTTGTTGCTAGTAATTTCCCCTATTTTGTTTTTAATTGCCCTTGGAATTGATTGTGATTTTATGATTGGTAATTTATTATTGCATTTATTTTACTTACCTTTCAAAAGAAAAGAAAAAAATGACTAAGAAAAACAATATTAAAAATTACTTTAATAATCAACAGCAATATTATCAAAAAAAGAAAAATATTTATTATCAAAAAAGAAACAAATTAAGTAAAAGCAAATTTTTAAAATAACAAAGGAGGATGAAAATATGAAATCAAACAACACAGCAGATTTTAGCGGAATAATGGGTTTGGCAGTTGTTTTTGCAATTTGAAAATTAATTATTATTTTAATTTCAATAATGCGAAATGCTGATAATCCCGAAGCGAGAGGAAATGATTTAAGTGCTTTAAAATGACCGATTATAGCAATTATTATAATTTTAGTTGTAATTGCTGTTATGAATGTTATTTTACAAGTTATCAAAACATATAACCCTAGTATTGGAACATAGTTGATAAAAAATGAAAGGAAGTGAAAAATTATGATACTTAATGCACTGTATAAACTAATATGATCAATTTTTGTACAAGGGCCATTGCAATTAATTGCATCATTTAACACAGTCCTAAATTATTTAACGGGAGGCGTGGTTGGTGATTTAATGTTTGGATCAAAACAAGAATTTAGTTTTCAAAATATCCCAATGGCATTCTGATATTTTGTCATAACGGCTTTGTGTTTATTTTCCTTAATATTTACAATTACTATGATTAAAATTTTGTTTCAAGATGCTACCGAAACAAAAACAAAATTTATTGTTGCTTTACAAAATGGTAGTAAAGCGTTTGTTTTTATCTTTTTAATTCCAATCTTTTTCTTTTTGGCTAATTTTGCAATTGCTAACATTGCCAAAATGATTACATCGGGATTTGGTGGTGAAAACGGAAATATTGCAAACTATCTATACAATATCGGAAATACCAATTGAGATGGTAGTGGTGATAATATACCAAGCAATTATGCTTATCCTGATAATATTGGTGATTTTAATATGATTGCCGAAGTTTTTGGAGTGTGATTTATGTTATTTGCAATGTTTATGATTGGAATTGCTTTGGTACAAAAAATAATCGAATTGTTTTTCTTATTTATTATTTCGCCATGAGTAATGGTTATTATGACAATTGACAATGGTAAAGGAGCATTTATTTGAAAAGATATGGTAATTGCAAAATTTCTAGCATCAACCGCCACTTTAACAGGATATTTTATTTTTATGACAACAATTCAAACAATTTTAAGCACTAATTTAGCAGGTTTAGGCATTGAGGGGATTGGAAAATCATTGTTTGTTATTTTGTTTATGTGCGGTGGCGGATTAGCAGTGATGGCGTTTTCGGATGTTGTTGCCAACTTAATTGGTGAAGCAGCTGGTGTTCGTAAGGGAATGAGTTCAAGAGCTGGGATTGTTGGTTTAGCGGGCTTTGGACTTGGGGTCACAACACTTGCCACAAGTAAACTAATTGGTGCAGCTCGCGGTGGTGGAGCAAAAAGATTTTTCCGCCAAATTAGAATTGGAGTTGCAACACCATTCAAAGCAATTGGTAAAAGATTTAACCCACAATTGGCTAGCAAAGGAAATTAAGAAAACAAAAGAAATACAATAGATTCTAGTAGATTAAGAGAAGGATTTTTAAATAAAAAACTAGGGAAAGTAAACAAAATAAAAAATAAATTAAACATTCCAAATAATACTTTTGTTTTTGTTAATCCACAAAATAAACAACAAGCAAAACACAATAAGCCAGTTAAAAAAGTTTATAAAAAAGCAGATAAACTTAATAAAAATATTGCTAGTCATATTACAAAACAAAATACTAGAAATAAAAAATGGGATGAAAAAGTTGCCAAAAAAGCAGAAAAGAAAAAGTCATAAATAAAAAACACCTGGCAAAAATTATAAATTTGGTATAATGTAAATAAAAGGAGTGATAAATTATGGGATTATGACGATTATTAGGTGGCGAAGTCAACTGAGAACGCGTTGCCAGAATGCAAAATAAAGAACATTTGAGAGAAATTCATGCTGCAATTATTGATGCACTCGGGGGGGATCATCAATCAATGTTGCTCTAAGTATTGATAGATTAAATGATGATGACAAAAATAATGTCATGTGAGTATTAGAAAAATTTGGTCGTAGTGTTCCAACAACTACTAAATATCCATGATTAAAACCAGTTGATGGTATTGGAAATTTACATCAAAAAAGAGAAAACATAAATCAAAAAGACTGAGATCAAGCTTGAGAATGATACGACAAATATAAAAAAGGTGCAATTCCATTTCTCGAATATCGCATTCAAATTCGCGAAAAAGAATTGGAAGAAGATGAAAATAAATTTATTCTTTATAAACAAGAAATAGAATATTATGAAATATGAAAAAAAAGTGAAAATGAAATAAAATAGATAAACCATCTAAAACAACACATAAATTAATAAAATACTATGAAGAAAATATTACTAAACAAAAAGCAGAAATTGCAAAATTAAAAAGAGAATTGGAATCATTGAAAGCAAAAGAAATGGAAAAACAACCTGACTTATCACTTGAAAATGAAAATTTACGCTTAAAAAAAGAAATTTTAGAAATGGAACTAAAATTAAAAGAAACAAATAAACAAAGATAAAATGTATCAAATATCAACTTATCAAAATTTAATTTAGAAAAGGAGATATATTTTATTTATGTATGAAAAAGGAAATAAAGTTATTGTTAAAATAACAAACATTACGCCCTATGGTGCTTTTTGTAGAGCAGAAAAAGCTGATGGTTTAATCCATATTAGTGAAGTTTCAGATTACTTTGTTAAAGATATTAAAGATTTTTTGATATTGGTGATGAAATTGAAGTTGAGGTACTTGATTTTGATTCAGTTAGGAAACATCTTAAATTAAGTTATAAAAAGTGTCACCCTGAACTATTAAAAAATGATGATAAAAAAATTCAAGAAATAAAAGCAGCTTTTAAAAGTTTAAATAAAAAACAAAATAAAACAGACAATATTGAAAACATTAGTAAAACAACTGAAAACGAATAAACCAGTAAAAATAATTAAATGTAAAGGGAGGAAAATATGTTAGAAATTTGTTGTCCTGGTGGAGCTCATAATTGCTATACTTGTCGTGTTTGCACGGGTTCTTTCCAAGGTTGTAAAAGTTGTTTAAAGTGTATTTCTTGTCAAGTTTGCTTAACAAAAAAATGTCAAGTTTGTATTAACGGTAGTATTTAGACAACAAGAAAATAAGAAAAAGTATAAAAAGTAAAGGATGTGATAAAAATGAAATGTTGATTTAAAAAACTATTTTGTAGAAATAAAAAACAAAATAAAGCTAACTGTAAAAATGAAACAAAAAATATTGAAAATATTAGTGAATCAAATGAAAACAAAAAATATTGAAAATATTAGTGAATCAAATGAAAACAAATAAATTATCAAAAGTAATGTAAGTTATAAACAGCAATTAAGTTTGCTGTTTTTTTATTTTGTCAAAATAGAAAGGAAAAATAAAAATGTATGAAAAAATTACTTAGTTTTTTAGCAATATTTTCGTTTTTATGCACAAACACAGTGAATTTGATTAATTGTGGTAATATTGCAAATAATAAAGCACATTTATATCCTAATTTAGAAAATGTTTTAAAAGTTAATTTAGAAACAAATATTGATTTAGAAAAAATGTACTTGCCGCACTCCGTTTTAATGCAACAGCGAGGTTATAAAGGAACTTTATTTAACCGATATAAGACAGATACTATTAAAAATTTAACAAATGCTTTTTTAAGTAAAGCAGATAATAATTTAGCAATTAAATTTAAAGCAGAATTTAGTACTTTTCAAAAACTACAAGGTTATTTAAAAATAGAACAACAAAATTACTGACAAAATTTATTGAATAATATTTGTCAACAATACCAAGATAATTTAAAGCAACTTATTTTATTGTTTTATAATTTTGTTGCTAATATTTGAAATAAAACAAATATTAGTGAAATTTTAGGAAAAATAGAAATTAAAAATATCATTGATGGTGATAATAATGTCTTAGGACAAACAAATAATCACCAAACTATTTTGCTAAACAAAAAAGTTTTATCTTGTGCGTTTGAAAAAACAATAAATAGTGAATGACACAAAGGACAATTTACAACCAATAACTTTCTGCATATTTTAATCCATGAATTAGGACATATCTTTTATTTTTATGATTGAGAAACATTTAAAATCAATCATATTTTTTATTTAAAACAATTTTTAGGACAGAAAATTAATAACTTAAATAAATTCGCAGAATTAGACAAAGAAAAAGTGTTAAAGATATTTGCCAACAGTAATTATGGATTGAGCGATGATGACGAGTTATTGCCAGAGGGATTTGCATATTGGTTATTAACAAAACAAAATATGCAAACAAAAATATGAGAATTTTGAAACGAATACTTTACAAGTTATTTACCACAAATAAGAGATAAAAAATGAAAGGAAGTGTAAATAATAATGTTAAACACAATAATCGGAATGATGGGAACAATAGCCGTAATTGGATTGTTTGGTTCTTTATGGAAGTTTCTTGGTATTAAATTACAAAAAATGAAAAAACAAATTGAGTTAACGAAATACAAAAAAACTTGTCGAATAATATTATATATTAGTATAAGTTGTTTCGTGTTATTTTTGTTGGTAATTGGATTGTGGTTTGGATTAATATATCCAACTTTGAAATAAAATGAAAAAAATATTCATATTTTTAATATTTGTTTTTCGAATTGGCAATTATTTAACTGGGATATATTTTTTCTTAACAAATTCAATATATTTAATTAAAAATTACAATACGAGTGAATGATTAATTTGATTTGTTATTATGCCAATTCATTTAATACTTTTTTATTTTATAGATTGAATATTATATAAAATAAAATGCTATATATAATTATTATTTAAAAAAGGAAATGAAGTTATATAATGTTATCTATCTATTTATTAGTTTCATTTCACATTTTTTAGATTATAAGTTTTATTACATTTATTTTATTTACTGAAAAGAAAATAAGAGTAAGCGTAAAAAAATATATATTGTGATACTTCTTTTATGGTTTCGTATTAATATTTCATATTATTTTGCAATTTCTTTTCGTTATATATTATATTTTAATATTTCAATAAAATTATTTTTTTAAAATAGAAAGGAGGTTATATGTTCTGAAAAAGATTATATTATCATGTTTATTAACATCGTTGATTGGTGTAAGTGAACCACTTATTGTCAAATCACCCATCAATGATAGTTTTTCAATCACAAAACAAGAACAAGTTATTAGTAAAAATGCAAAGAAAAGTTTTAATCCAACAGCACCAAGTTTTACAAAAAATATTAATTGAAATGATGATATTTATGCTGAAACGGGCGGGGTTTGGGGCGGTGATTATACAGAAAAAGTAGAATCATCATATTATTATATTAATATAATTGATTATGCTAGTAGTTGAAATGATTTTAAAAATAAGTATTCACAAATTAAAATAGATTTTGAGGGTTATGTTGATCATAACAAAGCAGCAAAAGTGGATTATAATTCTTATCACTATATCAATCTAAATCAAATAAGTGGCATAGCAAAAACATCACAAATTTTTCATCACTATCAAGGTTATACCCAAAATGAAGAATGAGGATAAGCAAATGTAAGATATCAATTAGAAAATAATCAAATCAAAATCGATTTTCTAGTTTATGCACGTGCAAAAAACGGATGAAATTCAAGCAATACATGAGCTAAAACATGATTAAAAGTTAATGAACTAATTTTTAATACAAGTTTTAGTTTTAATGATATGAAAAGTAATTTAACAAGAGAACTAAATAAAGAATTTAGTTATTATTCTAATATTGATAATAATCCACAAAGTTCACATAATTGAAACCAAATTAAAACACAAGTAGATAACAAAATCAAAAAAGCACTAAATGATAATAATTGTCATTGGTAATTTTGTATTTCAAATTACATCAAAAATAAACAAAAATACATCAAAAATAAAACTAAAAATCTTATCTCAATTACTACTTTCTGATAATAAATTAATCATTTTTACCACTTCCTTTTTCTTTTTTAGGTTTTAAATTCTTTTTCAAAATATCAATATCAAACAATTCTAAACGCTCTTTAACACTCAATTTAGTAATTTCTGACCAGTAATATTCTTTATAATTAACTATTTCATCATTTTTTAAATCACGAACAAACTTTAATCATTGACTATCATATTTCTGTGCAAATTCTAAAGGAATAATTATCTTAAAAAACCGAATTCCTAACCCAACATCCAACTTATGTTTTGCTCGTTTACCTTCTGCTGTTCTTTCTACTGATTTTGTTTTTCAAATTTCATAATCCGTAATATCTTGAAAAATACCAATTCGCATAATAAAGAAACGATTAAAAAAATTAAATCCTTTTTTAGCAATCGGTTTTTTCAATGAAATAGGAATAATAATACCACTTGCTAATTGTCGGATATTATTTCAAATCATACCCTCACGCTGTGCTGTAAACAAAGCACGATTACCAAAATGTCTTGCTAAAACAATTCACGGAATTTTACCACTATGAACTTTTTTCTCATCGTGCGGACTAGTTCCATCAATATATAAATAACTTTCATCAAATAAAATAACACTATCATCAGGGGGAACTGGTTTTGTTCGATCGGTAAAATCTAAATTTTTAAATGTTAAAACTTTAACTTTATCATCTTCTAACGGATAATTACTATAAATTTTATCTGTTAATAATTTCATAGTTTGTGATAAATAAGTTAAAAGTAAAGTTTTTCCAGTTCCTAATTTACCAATAATAACTGATAACGGATTATCTCAAACAAAATTAACTAACCGAAAAGCATTTAACTGATAAAATATGTTTTTTCAAACTCATCATACAAAATAAACACATTGCAAAGCAAACAATAATCAGAATACTAAACCAGTATAATTTAATGAAATTATTCAAAGTAATAAATCAATTAAACTAAACAAAATCATTGAACCACTAATATAACAATAATTTTTTAAGAAAAATATAAACTTTTTCATTACTTAAAATACCCAACTATTTTAAAAATCATTCATAACAAAAACCAAGTTAAAAACAAAATCACAATTCAAACACCAACCATCAGAGTTAAATATTCATTTTGAGTCAAAGTCCAAGTTGTAATACTTTCAACATTTATTTTATCTATAAACAAAAATATATGAATAAAAAACTCTTTTAATTTTTCTCAATCATTTTGCATATTTAAAAACTCCACATTTTTTGAATAAGTTTAAAAAACATCCCAAAAAATAAAACAATAAATAATACAAACGATATCACATATAAAAATTCAGGGGCATTTGAACCAATAATATAACTAACAAATTGAACTCAATAGTCATATAAACTCATTTAATTTAAATCTTTCAAATCATTAATCAATTCTTGCTGTTTTTCAACAGTTCAATTTGTTAAATTATTTTTAGTTGTTTTTACTTTTTTAGGTTCATTTGAAAATAATGCTTTGTGCATATTGTTAAAATAATTTTGTTTATATTGATTATACAAATTAATTAATTCTGTTCCAGTTAAATATTTTCAAATATGGCGTTTTAAATTTTCATCATATTTTACAATAGGATAAGAATTATCATAAATTAAACCAATAGCAACTTGATCAGAATGTTTTTCACTCGGATAAATAAACTTATTACTTAATCAAAAACCAATATGGCGATTATGATTAGGCAAATTTATAAAACTTGCTTTATCTGTTTCAAAAACTATTAACTCTTTACAAATAAAATAATTTTCTATATTTTTATTTTTCTTAACAAAATTACTCAATTTTATCAACTCCTTAATAAACATTGTTTCTAATTAACAATGTTATATTTAATGTTCATATATTGCTTATTTATTGATAAAAACATTGATTATTAACAATGTTATACATAATGCTAATATATTGTTTATTTAATGTTTAATAAACAATGTTATTAACAATGTTAAATATATAAAATAGTAAAAATTGGCACACTGAAAAATACTATTTAATTTATAACAATAACTATTAAAATATAAAATCATAAGTTTATAATTAAGTTGATATTATTATGGTTTTCTCTCTGTATAAATTATTTTAAATAGAAAGGAGAAATAAAATATCGAAGAAATAATAAATTCATTTTTCTATTTAATAAATTCATTTTTTACAAACGTGATACCATCTATTTTTTGCTTATCATAATGGTATCACCAATTAAAACAATTATTTCAATAATAATAGTTTTAATAACAACTTTTAACTTTATTATTTGAATTTTTAATAAATTAACAAATTTATAAATATTTTATACAGAGAGAAAACCATAATAATACCTTAAATATCACATAAAAACTAGTGTGCCTTAGTTTCTTTAAACAGGATTTTTCATCTTGTTAACTTTGTAGACAGTGTATAATGCAAAAATAAACAACAAAATTATTTATTCAATTCACATAAAAACTAGTGTGCCACTGAAAAATACTATTTAATTTTTAATAATATTTATTAAAATATAAAATTAATAATTTATAATTAAATTGATATTTTTACACTATACACTGTTTACAAATTTTAAAGAAAGTAGGTGTATTTATAAAAAATATTATAAAAATTTATTTTCCAAATCTATTACTAATATGACCTTTAATAGAAATATTCTTATTTTTATTAAATCCTACTAAAAAAATATTTTTCATAATAGACTCAATATTATGAATAATAAACAATATAGATTTATCCACTATAGAAAATATAGTTAAACTTATATGTATAATAGGAATTTTTATTATTCCAATATTAACAATAATAAAGTTTATTAAAAAATAAATTTGTAAACAGTGTATAGTGTAAAAATAAACAATAAAATTATTTAATAAAATCACATAACAAAGTTAGTGTGCCACAGCTAAAATATATAATCAGTTATACTAAATATTAAAATCCTTTAACCATAACACGGAAAAAGTTTAATATCTTAACAATAACAAAAATACCAAATGGAATTAAAATAATTCACGCATCACCTAAAAAGGTCATTAATTGTGGTAATACAGCATAAATTGCTTCTTTAACTTTCATCATTGCTTGTCCTAAACCACTTCAAATCGAACCCATTCCATCTGAAATAGTAGGCTTATCACCAACTGCTAAAAAATTAATTGCTGTTGTTAAATACATCCCTAACATTATTTCTTATCCTCCTTGTTTTCAATTTCTTTTTTATCTTTTTTCTTACCTCGAATTTGGCGAATTTTTTGATAAATTGATAAACCAATTCAAGCAAAAATCCCTAATATAATAACAACACTAAATATTGTCGTTAATCAAAATGGCATAATTTAATCCTCCTAAAAATCTAATTTTGCGACACGCTTCGCGTGTTCGCTACGCTCAAAATAAACAATATTGAATAAATTACCGCTAATAAATTACGCGAATAATTTATTCATCTTCTTTTTCATTATTAATTACAATGTTATTAACAGTATTAATAACATTATCTTTCCCATACTTAGTTACTAAGGACCGCAAAATAAAATAATGTTTCTTTTCAATAAAAAATCAACCCCTTTCTGAGTTGATTTGTTGCACTTCACTTACACGATGCCTATTTATTAGAATAAAGTATCACCAACCGAATAATTTACTCCCTCAATGGATTATCTAATGTTTTTATAAAATATTCCATAATATCCATAACAGCATAAGTCATAGCATCAAAACCATCATCAAATAATTTATTATCTTCTAATTTATAAGTAGACTTATTTGCAGGTGGTTTTCTTCATTCCATTTTTAACATATCCTTAAATAACTCTGGTGTTAATCGTTGACTAATTTGTAAATAATTCTTATTTAGCAGGATGATTATAGCATCAATTCTATCAGTTCGATATCAAACATCTTTTACTACTGGTTTAAATCTTAATCAATTAGCATCAGGAAAATATTGTCGCCTAATATTATTTAAGGTATCAATACTTACTAAACCACCATTACCATAGTCAACATTTACATCTAAACCATCTTGTAAATAATCTCATTGTGTAGCACATGTTATATAAAAATGTACTATTTCAAATAAAATCTTAGTTGTATCTTTATGTATCATTTCAGCATTACTATGTTTATATTCCATTAATGGTGACATTTTTTGATAATTTCTATCTAACCCCATTAAAATTGCATGAGTAGCATGTCCTAATGGACTATCTGTATATCCTAAATCTAATCCTGCTTTAAAATTAACTGGTTCAAAATCATATAATTTACTAAATAAATAATTAGCAAAAATAGAGCCATCTAATGCTCCTCGGCATTCCAATTCCTCAAACCTCATATTTTTTAGGTCATTCTGCTTTTAATTCATATAATTTCATTAATTCATCATAATTTAAATTATCTTTATTAATTAAATAATTAGTATAATGATTAATTACTTTTTTATCATATGCTTTTTGACCTGTTTTAGGGTCTAATACTGGAATTACTAATTTAGATATTTGTTCACCTTTACTTTCTAATTCTTTACGATTAAAAGGCATTAATTTATTTAAATAATCGATATGATCTTGATAAATACTATCAGGGTTAGTACTTGTAATTAATATTAATTTTTTATAATCACGAACTGCTTGCATAATTGCTTCTTTTTCTGATTTACTAAATTCATTAGCTTCTTCAAGTCAAATAATACATAAATCAGCACCATTTGCTCTAGCTGTTCCTTTACCTAATACTTGCGATGAATTACTTTTTCTTGCTCCTTGTAATTTAATAAAACTACCATTAGGAAATGTTCAAGTAGGTTTATTAAAACGAGCATTATATTGATAATGACCACCTTTTCATTTTTTAGTAGGGTTAAGGATTAAACCAACTTTATCTAATGCATCTTGAATATCTTGTTGCATTTCAGCAGTATCAGCACTATTTAATCTAAAACCATATATAGCTATTTTTTTATCTTTATTTGCTAATACAACACAACTTAATAATGCTATTAATTCATCAATAGAATATGTTTTACCTGCTTTACGACTACCTGCTAAATTAATCTCATCAGCAATATAATCAGTATTATTTAATAAACTAATTACTATCTTATTAAGATAACTATATTCATATAACATTGCCATTATATTTTTCTCCCATCTGTTATGTTAATTACTGGTGGAGTATAATTTATTTCAGTTTCATTTTCACGACCATAATACTGAGCATATACGGATACCCCCCCCCCTTAGTTTCGTTTAAGAGATGTAATTTTATATTATTTTCTAGTATTCTTATTTTCATTTTAAGTTCATTAAATGCTAATAAATTAGTGTCTTTTAAGGTATTATATTCATCTTCTTCTAATTTTAAATAGATTAATAATGTTTCTTTTGTTGCTAATTTATAATTATTTTCCTCACAATAGTCATCAAATTTACTTATTTTTACATCAATATTACGCTTTTTTGCATCTTTTCATCAATTAATTCCCACTTTTGCCATCTTTTTTACCTCTTTTTGTCATCACCATTCTACAAAAAAATAAAAAAAGTAAAATAAAAAAAGACTTTTTCAAGTCTCTATTTTTAGTAATTTTTAAACAAGAGATTAAGGGCTAGAAAATCCTACTTGTATTAAATTACATCACCATCCTAACATTTTTTAATAAATTATCAACAAGATTTAATTTTTATTGTATAACTTTTTTTAAGAAAGAGTTAGATTTTATGAAAAAAGAAAAGAAAAAATATAAACATACAGGTCTTGATCAAAGATAAAATTTAAAAGAACATTTGCTAGCAGAAACATTTAAGAAAAAGAATGGTACACCTAATTTATCAAAAATAGCAAAAGTATTGGATAAAAGTCCTAACACAATCAGATTAGAAGTTAATAGACTTAAAGAAGAATACGATCCTGAAAAAGCAAATGATGATTATAAAAAGAAAAGAAAAAAATCAATAAAATATACAACAATTACAAAAAAAGTTGTAAATCATGTAATAAAAATTTTAAGTAAAAAAATCTATTCACCAATGTTAATTATTCATGAATATGAAAAAAAATATAATGAAAAAAATCCATTTTCACATGTGACACTTTACAAATATATTGATCATGGTGTTTTTGATGATGAAAATACTGAAATTAAGAAAAAAATACCATTTAAAGGTAAAAAAATTAAAACAAAAAAGAGAAAAGATGATAGTGGTCAATTAACTAATATTAGATTTATTGAAAAAGCAGAACATAAAAAAGGTACTTTTGGTTGATTTGAAATGGATTGTATTGTTGGAAAAGAACATCAATCTGCTTGTTTAACTTTTACCGAAGAAAAGAGTTTATATACTATTTGTTTTAAATTAGATCATCATAATTCAGAAGAAGTTAATAAAGCAATTAAAAGTATTTTTAAAAATAAACTTTATAAAGAAAACATAAAAGGAATTATAACTGATCAAGGTAAAGAATTTAGTAAATGAAAAGAAATTGAAAAAATTACTGGATCTAATGTTTATTTTTGTGATGCTGGAACTCCGACACAAAAACCCAAAGTTGAAAGAATGAATAGAGATATTAGAGAATATCTCATTAAGGGAACAGATTTTAATCAAATTACTCAAAAAGAAATTAATAAAATTATGAAAATTATTAATGAAAAACCGCGACCGAGTTTAGGTTGATTATCCTCCAAAGAGGTATTTTTACAAAATATTTAATAATTTAATTATTAATTTTAGACTTTTATTAAAAATCATTTTTCGTGGTGCTAAAATAACTACATAATTTAAAAAAAAAAAAAAAAATATTTTTTGAAAAAATAGTTGCAATTTTTAATAAAAGATATACTATTGGATTAATAAGGGTTAAAAATCCTACTTGCATCTTTACTTTACATAACTTTAAATTAATTTGTAAATCATCTGAAAATATGACTGTCGGATTATGGGCATATCCTTTAATTTTCAAATCCAGACTATCAAATGTTGAACCATTAGCAAAAGTATTTTCATCTTTCATTTTTTCTAAATCACATAAATATTCAAAAATCAATCTAGCTGATTCAATATCAAATTCAAAATTAATTGTATAACCTATTTTCTTTAAAGTTCCATCAGATGCTTCTACTTTAATATCATTTTTCCGACCACCATATAGCTTTTTCTGAAATAACTCTTGAATGACAACATTCATTTTGTGTTCATAATTAGTTACTAAACGTTTTTTAACGGGTCTGATTAAAGTCTTGCTAGCTCTAAATAATCTTGATTTATAATCATTAATATTTTTCATTTTGCATTCTTTTGTATATTTAGAAACCTCATCAGTTTCAGAATTATTATCATAAAACATTTTAGTAATGTATTTTGACATATAAGTCGATAATTTGCCAATGGTATCTTTTTCACTAAAACTTCTATTTTCAATTTTTAAACATGTATTAAAACCATAAGGTCACAATTTTTCAATAACATTGGATTTAAAAACTGTCTGGTAACCTTTTCATTTTCCATCTTTAAATTTATTAACTGTTAATTTTTCCAAATCTAAATTAATAGTGTTTTTAAGCATTATATGAAAGTGTACTGCCACACGTTGTTGATATTCATAAACCAATAATCATTTATATTCAGCATTTCTTGTTTTTAAATATTTATTAAAACGGATATTAAATTTATTAAAATATTCATTAGCTTTCTTAATATCTGTTATATTCTCCTTAAAAGTTAAAGTTGAAAAAATAATCACCAGGAGCAAAGTTTAACTTGCATAAGTGTTGAACGTTTTGTCGACTACGGTTTAAACTACTTCTTGATTTTACAAAATCTTATTCCATCAAATTTTCATTTAATTCGTCATCAATTTGCATCGGTGAATCAGTTCCTAATCTTTTCTTATTAGCAAATAGATATGAAATCGGGATTCTAGTAGGTTTAGTCTGAATATATCTTCCTAATGTATAACTATAGTATGATTCACCATTATCCACTTTTATACTATCTAGTTCACTTCAGACTTTATAAGGCATCTGTGTGAAACGAAGATTGGCAATATCACCCAATTCAGTAAGGGTAATAATATTTTTTAATCTATATTCTCTTGAATTTGGTTCAATTATTTTAAACACCTTACTTACTCCTCTCAAAATGGAGGCGTTAAAAATTACATTATTTCTAAAACGCCTAAATTAGAAATAATAAGTTATATTTTTAATTTGATACTTCTGATAAATCAATAAAGTCCAAATCATTTAAAAACTCTTCAGTTTTTTCAAATTGCTGGTCTTCAATGTCATATTCAAAATATTTGGGAGCTTCTTCTGCAGCATAATCGAAACAAATTAAAGTTCCTAATGTTTCTTCAAAATATTTCATATCTTGATTATGTTTTTTACAATAGAATTCACATGTTAAACGTAATTCCAATAAAAATTCTCTTCTTGTCATATTAAATTAACCTCTTTCTGAAAGTTTGTGCATATATATAAATCTTGAATTTAATTAAAGCTAGAAATTATTATTTAAGTATCTAATTTAGTAAATCATTTTAGAAAGAGGTCCAACCTAACTAAACCCAAGATTTATATATATGCACTTTGCAACAAAAAAAGACTGAATTTCTTCAGTCTTGTTAACTTTATTAAATTTATGCCTAATTTACTGGGCTTTTCCAGCAAACACTTATTTTATTCCGTCAAAAAATAGCTCTTAAGCGAGCTATTTTTAAAAAGTTAATTATTTGATGATTAAAACAACTGTTCCAGCACCGATTGTACGACCACCTTCACGAATTGAGAATTTTGTTCCTTCTTCAATCGCAACTGGGGCAATTAATTCAACTGTCATTTCAACATTATCAGCTGGCATAACCATTTCTACTCCGGCTGGTAATTTAATTGAACCCGTAACATCAGTTGTACGGAAATAAAATTGGGGACGGTAGTTTCCAAAGAATGGCGTATGACGCCCTCCTTCTTCTTTACTTAAAACATAAACTTGTGCTTTAAATTCTTTATGTGGTTTAACTGAACCTGGTTTTGCAATAACTTGTCCACGTTCAACATCGTCACGGTTTACTCCACGTAATAAAACCCCAACATTGTCTCCAGCTTTAGCGTCATCTAATAATTTTCTGAACATTTCTAAGCCTGTTGCAACAACTTTTTTTGTTTCTTCTTTTAATCCAATAATTTCAACTTCTTCATTAACTTTAACAACCCCACGTTCAACACGTCCTGTTGCAACTGTTCCACGTCCTGTAATTGTGAAAACATCTTCAACTGGCATCATAAATGGTTTTGCAATATCTCTTTCTGGCTCGTCAATTCATTCATCAATTGCCTTCATTAATTCCATAATTTTTTCTTCTCATTGAGAATCACCTTCAAGTGCTTTTAATGCTGATCCTCTAATAACTGGGGTATTTTCTCCATCAAATCCATATTCACTTAATAAGTCTCTAACTTCCATTTCAACTAAGTCGATCATTTCAGTATCGTCACCCATCATATCACCTTTGTTTAAGAAAACAACCATTTTTGGTACACCAACTTGTCTTGATAATAAGATATGTTCTCTTGTTTGAGGCATTGGCCCATCAGTTGCAGCAACAACTAAAATCGCACCATCCATTTGTGCAGCCCCTGTAATCATGTTTTTAACATAATCGGCATGCCCTGGACAGTCAACATGAGCATAGTGTCTTTTATCAGTACGGTATTCAACGTGTGAAGTATTAATTGTAATTCCACGTTCTTTTTCTTCAGGCGCTTTATCGATATTATCATATCCTTGTGCTTCTGCAAATCCTTTTTTAGCTAATACAGTTGTAATAGCCGCTGTTAAAGTTGTTTTACCATGGTCAACGTGACCAATTGTTCCAACATTTACGTGTGGTAAACTTCTATCAAATTTTTGTTTTGCCATTTTAATCTTTTCCTCCTATATTTAATAGACAAATGTCATAACTATTGTAAATTAATTTGTCTTGCTTTGCAATCTTTTTTTATAATGGTGGATAAAACCATGTTTTTAATAAACTTACTCGGCTAATTTTCCAGCTTTTTTAATAATTTCTTCAGTAACTGATTTTGGTGCTTCTTGATAGTGTGAGAATAACATTGTGTATGTTCCTCGCCCTTGGGTAAAGCTTCGTAAATCAGTTGCATATCCAAACATTTCTGATAATGGAACTTTTGCCTTAACAACTTGAGCATTTCCACGTTGGTCGTTTCCTTCGATTTGACCACGACGTGATGATAAGTTCCCCATTACATCTCCATAGTATTCTTCTGGAACAGTAACTTCAACGGTCATAATTGGTTCTAAAATAACTGGTTTACATTTTTTTGCTGCTTCTTTTAATGCTAAACTAGCAGCAAATTCGTAAGCCATTTGTGATGAATCGACATCATGGTATGACCCATCATATAAAGTTGCTTTAATATCAATCATTGGATAACCAGCTAATTTCCCAGTTTGCATTGATTCTTCAATTCCTTTTTTAACTGATCCAATAAATTCTTTTGGAATTTTTCCTCCAACAATTCCATCAACAAATTCAAAACCTTTATCATGGTTTGGTTCAAACTTAATTCATACGTGTCCATATTGTCCACGTCCCCCTGATTGCTTAATGTATTTTCCTTCTACATCTGCACTATCTTTAAAGGTTTCACGATATGAAACTTGTGGTGCTCCAACATTGGTTTCCACTTTAAATTCACGCTTCATTCGATCAACTAGAATGTCTAAGTGTAACTCACCCATTCCAGCAATAATTGTTTGCCCCGTTTCTTCATCTGTTCATGTTCTAAATGTTGGATCTTCTTCCGCTAATTTTTGTAATGCTAAACTCATTTTTTCTTGGTCTGCTTTTGTTTTTGGTTCTAGGGCTAAACTAATAACTGGTTCTGGAAAGACCATTGATTCTAAGATTACTTCATTTTTTTCATCACAAAGCGTATCTCCCGTTGTTGTTAATTTTAGTCCAACTGCTGCTGCAATATCACCAGCATAAACTTCCTCAATTTCTTCACGATTATTAGCATGCATTTTTAATAACCGTCCAATTCGTTCACTCTTATCTTTTGTTGAATTTAAGATAGAACTTCCTTTTTTTAACACTCCTGAATAAACACGGAAAAATGTTAATTTTCCAACAAAAGGATCAGTCATAATTTTAAATGCTAAAGCCGAAAATGGTTCACTATCATCAGCATGACGTTCAACTTCGGTTCCGTCTTCTAAAACCCCTTTAATCGATGGAATATCAACTGGTGAAGGCAAGTAATCAATTACTCCATCCAACATTAATTTAACTCCTTTATTTTTAAAGGCACTTCCACAAAAGACTGGAAAAAACTCTCCGGTTAATGTTGCGGCACGAATTGCACTTTTAATTTCAGGAACTG
This sequence comes from Spiroplasma endosymbiont of Glossina fuscipes fuscipes, assembly GCF_049669535.1. Classification (NCBI taxonomy): domain Bacteria; kingdom Bacillati; phylum Mycoplasmatota; class Mollicutes; order Entomoplasmatales; family Spiroplasmataceae; genus Spiroplasma; species Spiroplasma endosymbiont of Glossina fuscipes fuscipes. The sequence continues at coordinate 95,136 of NZ_CP187162.1, read as the reverse complement.
AAATTTCATTTCCATCTAAGTATTTTAGCATTAACTCTTCATTAAAGTTAACAACTGCTTCAACTAATTTCGTACGATATTCTTCCACTAAATCTTTTAAATCATCAGGAATTGGAATTTCTTGAGCATCCTCATTCGCTGCGCCATCGTAATGATAAGCTTTTCGTTCTATGATATCAATAATTCCTGAAAATTGATCTTCAGCTCCAATTGGAATTTGCACTGGATGTGCATTTGCTTGTAAACGATCATGAATTGTTTTTACTGAATATAAAAAGTCAGCTCCAATTTTGTCCATTTTATTAACAAAGACAACACGTGGTACCCCATAAGTTGATGCTTGTCTTCAAACAGTTTCTGTCTGGGGTTCAACTCCTGACTGTCCGTCAAGAACTGCAACGGCCCCATCTAGTACTCGTAATGACCTTTCCACTTCCACGGTAAAGTCAACGTGACCTGGAGTATCAATAATATTTAATCGCATATTTTTTCAAAAGGCTGTTGTTGCCGCTGAAGTAATTGTAATCCCACGTTCTTGTTCTTGAGCCATTCAATCCATCTGACTAGCCCCATCATGTGTTTCTCCAATTTTATGAATTTTACCAATATGGAATAAAATCCGCTCTGTTGTTGTGGTTTTTCCAGCATCAATGTGCGCCATAATTCCAATATTTCTCGTATTTTCTAGAGAATATTCTCTTGCCATTTTTATATTCCTTTCTATGTCTCTTATCAACGATAATGGGCGAAAGCTTTATTTGCTTCGGCCATTTTATGAGTATCATCTTTTTTCTTTACTGCTCCCCCAATTCCATTTGATGCATCAATAATTTCCCTCGCTAAGCGATCAATCATACTATTTTCATTACGCAATCTTGCATAACTAATTAATCATCTTAATCCTAAAGTAACTTTACGATCATCATTTACTTCAACTGGAACTTGGTAATTAGCTCCCCCAATTCGACGAACTTTTAATTCTAAATGTGGTGTAATGTTTTCAATTGCTTTATTAAACACATCTAATGGATTACTATTTGTTTCTTCTTTTATCATATCAAATGCACCATATAAAATTGTTTGAGCATTTCCTTTTTTCCCATCAACCATAATTTTATTAATTGTACGAGTCACTAATTTTGAATTATAAATTGGATCTGGTAAAACATCTCTTTTTTCTGCTTGGCGTTTACGCATAAAATTCCTCCTTTCTTTCTAACTAAGCTTTCGCTGCTTTTGGTCTTTTTGTACCATATAGTGATCTTCCTTGTTGACGGTTATTAACTCCGGCAGTATCTAATGTTCCACGAATAATATGGTAACGCACCCCGGGTAAGTCTTTAACCCTTCCTCCACGGATTAAGACAACACTATGTTCTTGTAAGTTATGTCCTTCACCTGGAATATATGCTGTTACTTCCATTCCGTTTGTTAAACGAACACGGGCATATTTTCGTAACGCTGAGTTTGGTTTTTTTGGTGTCATTGTAGCAACACGTGTACAAACCCCTCTTTTTTGTGGTGAGGTTATATTAGTTGGTTTCTTTTGCAAAGAATTTAACCCTCTATTTAAAGCGGGGGCTTTTGTTTTTCACACTTTATCTTTACGTGGTTTACGAACTAATTGGTTAATTGTTGGCATTAAACTTGCTCCTTTCTTTTTCACATATCCGAGTGTATCAAAGAATACAATCCATATATAATATTACATAAAACCCAAAATTAAGTCAATAATTATTTAACGGTTTATTAGAGAAAAGACCATACGGTCTTTTCTCTAATATTCTTCAGCTTTAGCAGCAATTCCGGCGGTAATAATATCTTTGGGATTTTTTAATCCTGTTCCAGCTGGAATTAAATGTCCTAACATAATATTTTCTTTTAAGCCTTCTAAACGATCAACTTTTCCTTTGATAATCGCTTTAACTAATACCCGCGTTGTATCCTGGAATGAAGCTGACGATAAGAATGACTCTGATTCTAATGGTGCTTTTTTAATTCCAAAAATAACATGTTTAGCTGTTGGTGGTTTTTTCATTGAGCGGACAGCTTTAATTGTTTCATTACGATAACGTTTAATTGTCACAATTTCACCTGGTAATAATTCAGTATCTCCCGCATCAATAATTTTAACTTTATTCAACATTTGTTTAACAATAATTTCAATATATTTGTCTGAAATTTCAATTCCTTGTAAACGATAAACACGTTGCACTTCTTTTAAAATATAATTGTGAACATCTTCAATTTTAGCAACTTCTAATAATTCTTTAATGTTAATTGAACCTTCCGTTAATTTTTGACCACGAACAACTTTATCACCAATTTTAACTCTTAAAACAGCATTATATTGTGTTTTATATTTTCGTTCATCACTATCTGACGCAACATAAATGGTATGGATTCCACTTTCATCACGAATGTCACTAATAACACCATCAATTTCTGAAATAACAGCAATTGATCCTTTTGGTGTTGTAACATCTAATAATTCTTTAATCCGTGGTAACCCTTGAGTAATATCAGCTCCCCCGGCAACCCCTCCAGTATGGAAAGTACGCATTGTTAACTGTGTCCCCGGTTCTCCAATTGATTGTGCGGCAATTGTTCCAACTGCTTCACCAATTTCAACTTCCATTCCTGTTGCAAGGTTTTTCCCATAACAACGTTGGCAAATTCCTTTTTCAGCTTCACAAGTTAAAACAGAACGAATAATTACTTCTTTAATATCACTAGCAACAATCGCTGCACTATCTTCTTCTGATAACAATGTATTAGCTGGAATTACTTTACCATTTTTTAATTTAATGTCTTTTAAATTATAACGCCCGACTAGGCGATCAAATAATGGCACAATAATATTTGAGTGCTTTTGTTCAATAATATCAGAAACAACAAAACCACGACGAGCATTACAATCTTTTATTGTAATAATAATTTCTTGTGAAATATCAACTAAACGTCTTGTTAAATAACCTGAATCGGCGGTTTTCAACGCCACATCAGCCATTCCTTTTCGCGCCCCATGGGTTGAAATAAAGAACTCTGATACGGTTAATCCTTCTCGGAACGAAGACTTAATTGGTAATTCAATAATATCTCCTTTAGGATTATTCATTAAGCCCCGCATTCCAACTAACTGTGTAAAGTTTGAAACATTCCCCCGTGCCCCTGAATCAGCCATCATAAAGATTGGATTCTTAGGGTCTTCTCGTAAAACATGCTCTAATTCTGTTTGAATATTATCTTTTACTTTTGATCACACATTAATAATTCGGTGTTGTTTTTCACGACTTGTTAACATTCCCATTTTAAAGTATTCATTAATTTCTTTAACCTTATTATCTGCTTCTTTAAACTCTTCTTGTTTTTTATCATAAACCTTAACATCGCCCGCTGAAACAGTTACTCCTGATTTTCCTGAGTATTTAAACCCTAGATTTTTCATATTATCTAACATTTCAGCAGTTTTGTTAGCACCATAAATTTTAAAATAACGATCAATAATATTTGATAAATCTTTTTTCTTAAATGGTGGATTTACTTCCCATTTTTCTAAATATTCAATTAAATTAACATTATCTTTAATCAATGAACGGGCTGGTAATGCTGATAAGTTTTCAACATTTGGTTCATTTAAATATGGGAACTCTTCTTTAAAAATTTGGTTAAAAATAATTTTTCCTGGTGTTGTAATGATGTAATCATTCATTTCCTCAGATTTAAATTTTTTATTAACAAAACCACTAGCAGGAATTGCAACTAAGGCATGTAAAGCTACAGCTCCAGTTTCATAAGCAATAACTGCTTCGTTTAAATCTTTAAAAATTGTTCCTTCCCCCAACTGTCCTTTTTCCTCGTATGTTAAGTAATAATTTCCTAACACCATATCTTGGGTTGGCGTTACAATTGGTTTCCCATCTTTTGGTCCTAAAATATTACGACTTCCTAACATTAAACTACGTGCTTCAGCAACTGCTTCATCTGTAATTGGCACATGAACCGCCATTTGGTCACCATCAAAGTCAGCATTAAAAGCTGTTGTTACTAAGGGGTGCAAACGGATTGCTTTTCCTTTAACTAATTTTGGTTCAAAAGCCTGAATTCCTAAACGGTGCAATGTTGGGGCACGGTTTAATAACACTGGTCGTGATTTAATTACTTCTTCTAAAACTTCTCATACTTTGTCATCTTGGTTTAAAATTAATTTTTCCGCAATTTTAATATTTGCTGCTAAACCATATTTCACTAATTTACTAATAACAAATGGCTTAAACAATGTAATTGCCATATCACGAGGTAACCCACATTGATACATTTTTAAATCGGGACCAATCGCAATAACTGAACGCCCTGAATAATCAACTCTTTTTCCTAATAAGTTTTGACGGAAACGACCTTGTTTTCCTTTTAAAATACTTGTTAATGATTTTAATGGTCGTTTGTCTTTTCCGGTTACTGGACGTGCTTTTCGTTCATTATCTAATAATGCATCAACAGCTTCTTGTAACATCCTTTTTTCATTATTAACAATAACACTTGGAGCCCCCATTACTTTAACTTTTTTTAATCGTTCATTTCGAATAATAATACGACGATATAAATCATTAATTTCTGAAGTAGTAAAACGACCACCATCTAATTGAATAATTGGACGAATATCTGGTGGAATAACTGGAACTGCTCGTAAAATCATTCATTCTGGGCGTGAACCTGATTTTTTTAATGAGTCTAACACTTCTAAACGTTTCATTAATTTATTTTGATCTAATTGCGTTTTTTTATCCTTTAAATCTTGTTTAATTTTTTCAATCTCATCATCAATATTTAAATTTTTTAATAATATTTCAACTGCTTCAGCTCCAATTCCAAAACGAGCATTAGTATGACGATTAATAAACTGGGCACATTCATCCATTGAAAAAGGTAATGAAGTATTTTTTAAATCTTCAATCATTGTTTCACCAGCTTCATAAGCAATAGTGCCTTGTTCTAATGTATCTAAAATTTCTCGTAAGGTTTTTGTTAAACGTTGACGAGTTGCCGCCGAAGTTTTAGCATTTCCTAAATCTAAAACCATTTTTTGTTTTAATGATTTAGCATCACCAGAATCTAAAACAATATACGACACAAAATAAACAACTTCTTCTAGTTCTTTTGTTTTCATATCTAAAATTAACGCAATTCGACTTGGCGCTGCTTTTAACATTCAAATATGACTAACTGGTTCTTCTAATTCAATGTGTCCCATTCGTTCACGGCGAACAATTGCTTCAGTGATTTCAACCCCACAACGTTCACAAATTTTTCCTTTATTTTTTGATTTTTTATACTTTCCACAAGCACATTCAAAATTTTTAGTTGGCCCAAAAATTTTTTCATCAAATAAACCATCTCGTTCTGGTTTTAAAGTTTTATAATTAATTGTTTCTGGTTTTTTTACTTCTCCATATGATCAACTGCGAATATCTTCGGGGTTCGCTAAACCGATCTTAATCATACGATTATTTTTTTCATTATTTTCAATCATTTTTTTCTTTCCCCCTTAATTTAATTCTTCTTGATCATCAACATAATCAACTTCACTTTCAATCTCACCGTTACCATAAGAATCTTCTTCTAAATTATCTTGCAAATCAAACTCATCTTCGATTTTAGCAAAGCCATCTAAAATGTCATCTTGTTGTGGTTCACGATTTGTATTTAAAATAAAATTGTCAATATCAAATTCATCTTCAAATTCATCACTATCTGTTAATAAGTCTTCATCAACATAATCTGATTCATCATAACTTTTAATATTTTTAATGTTTCCTTCTTCATCAATCATATGAATATTAAATCCTAACCCTTGAATTTCACGAGTTAGAACATTAAATGATTCTGGAATACCTGGTTCAGGAATTTTTTTATCTTTTACAATTGATTCATAAGCACGAGTTCTTCCTTTAATATCATCTGATTTAATTGTTAAAATTTCTCGTAATGTATGTGCCGCTCCATAAGCTTCTAACGCTCATACTTCCATTTCTCCAAAACGTTGTCCCCCATTTTGGGCTTTTCCTCCTAATGGTTGTTGGGTAATTAATGAGTATGGCCCAACATTTCGGGCATGTAATTTATCATCAACCATATGTGATAATTTCAACATATACATTACTCCAACCGAAACTGGATTATCAAATTTTTCACCACTACGACCATCAATTAAAACTTCTTTCCCAAAGTTTTTCATATTAGCTTTTTCCATAATTTCAATTAATTCTTCATTTGTCATTCCATCAAAAACAGGAGTAGAAACTTTTTGTCCTAATTTTTTGGCAACCATTCCTAAGTGAATTTCTAACACCTGACCAATATTCATCCGTGATGGTACTCCTAATGGATTTAACATAATATCAATTGGTGTTCCGTCTTCCATGTGTGGCATATCTTCTAATGGTAAAATTTTCGAAATAACCCCTTTGTTTCCATGACGTCCGGCCATTTTGTCTCCCTCTTGGATTTTTCGTTTTTGAACAATATAAATTTTAATTACTTCTAAAACATCAGCAGATAGTTCATATTTTTCACGCGGAAAGCATTTAATTGCTTGAATAATTCCTTCTCCACCATTTGGTACTCGTAATGAATTATCTTTAACATTTTTTGATTTTTCACCAAAAATTGCTTGTAACAATTTATCTTCTGGTGATAATTGTGTTTGACCTTTTGGGGTTACTTTTCCAACTAAAATGTCACCTGGTTTAACCTCTGTTCCAATAATAACTAAACCATCATCATCTAAGAATTTACGAGCATTTTCTGAAATATTTGGAATTTCACGGGTAATTTCTTCTGACCCTTGTTTTGTTTGACGACGTTCAATTGTATATTCTTCAATATGAATCGATGTAAAAACATCTTCTGATACTAAACGTTCAGAAACAATAATAGCATCCTCATAGTTATAACCATTTCAAGTCGTGAAGGCAACAACAACATTTTGCCCTAACGCTAACTCACCCTTATCAATTGATGGTCCATCAGCTAAAACTTGGCCTTTTTCAACTTTTTGCCCATGTTTTACTAATGGAACATGTGTTAATGAAGTTCCTTGATTACTACGCACAAAAGTATCTAAATTATAGTTCTTTAGACCTTCTTTTGTTTTTAAGACAATTCTTGTTGCATCAACATAATCAACACTACCATCATATTGTGACACAATTGCTAATCCTGAATCACGTGCCGCCGCATATTCAACCCCTGTTCCAACATATGGTGAATTTGGCGAAATTAAAGGAATTGCTTGACGTTGCATATTGGCTCCCATTAACGCACGGTTTGCATCATCATTTTCTAAAAAAGGAATACAACTTGTCGCAATTGAAACAATTTGCTTTGGCGAAACATCAACATAGTCAACATCATTACGTGTTGCAATAATATTTTCTCCCTGGAACCGTGCAACTACTTGCTCGTCTAGAATTTCTCCTTTATCGCTTAAACGAATATTTGCTTGCGCAACAACATAATTTTTTTCTTGATCTGCTGTTAAATAATCATTTTCAGCAGTAACCTTACAATCAATCACACGACGGTATGGTGTTTCAATAAACCCAAAGGCATTAATCTTAGCATATGTTGCTAAATTATTAATTAACCCAATATTCGGTCCTTCTGGTGTTTCAATTGGACAAATTCGACCATAATGTGAATAATGGACATCCCGTACTTCTAATCCAGCACGTTCTCTTGATAACCCCCCTGGTCCTAAAGCTGTTAAACGACGTTTATTTGTCAACTCTGCTAATGGATTTGTCTGATCCATAAATTGTGATAACTGTGACAAATTGAAAAATTCTCCAATAATAGCAGACAACGGTTTATTATTAATAATATTTGATGGTTTCATTTTAAATAAGTTTGATGTTGACATTTTTTCTTTAACATTTTTTTCAATTCTTAATAAACCAATACGAAATTGATTTTGTAACAATTCCCCGATTGTTCGAACACGACGGTTTCCTAAATGATCAATATCATCAACTTCACCAACTCCATCTGTTAAATTTAATAAGTATGAAAATGTTGCCAAAATGTCTGGTACAGTAACATATTCATCTGTTGCATTTGGATCGATTCCAATAATATTCGCTACGCGAGTGCGAACCTCATTATCAACATAAACTTTAATTTTTTGGATTTTATTTGAACAAAGAATTTCATCACTAAATTTAACTTCTTCTAAACAAGCTCCTGCTTTTAAAATTCCTTTTAATTTATTAATGGCCTCTTTATCCATTAAAGTTCCTTCTTTAAAAACAACTTTACCATTAACATCTTTAATATCTTCAGCTAAAACTTTATTATAAATTCGGTTTTCAACTGATAATTTTTGAACTAATTTAAAGCGTCCCGCTTTTGTTAAATCATATTTACGTTTATCAAATAATAATCCATATAAATATTTTGTTGCTCCATCAGGGGTTGCTGTCTCTCCCGAACGAATTTTTTTATAAATTTCTTGAACAGCAACACTTTGATCATATGCAATATCACCAGTATATAGGTCTAATTCATAAGTACTTTTTACTAGTTTATTATCCCCAAAGATATCTAACGCATCTTCTTTAATAATTCCTAATGCTGTTAAGAAATTAGCAACCGAAACTTTTCGTGATTTATCAATTTTTACATAAAAAACATTATCAAAGCGTTCTTCTTTCCCAACTTTAAGTTTTTTATAATCTGATTCAAACTCTAACCATGTTCCTCGCGATGGAATTAAATCAACATAATAAACGTTTTCTCCATTTTTACGGTTTAAATCAATTTTATAATATGCTCCTGGTGAACGAACTAATTGTGAAACAACAACTTTTTCTGAACCATTAACAATAAAAGTTCCTTTTCCGGTCATTAATGGAAAGTCGCCAAAAAAGACCTCTCCTTCTTTTTCAATTGTAATATCCACTAATAACTTATCTTCTAGTCTTTCCTTAATTGTTACCGTACATGTTGCTGTTTCATCGCCAGAGTGAATATCATAATAAATAACATCTGTTGATTTTTTTAAAATTGTGATCATGTGCCCAACACGTTCTTCAATTCATGATTTAATTAATTCTGGTTTCCCTTTAACAATTAATTTTTCTACTTCTAAATCTTTTGAATTAATTGTTAATTTTAAATTGGAATAAATTGGTGCTTCAAAAATTTTTGATTCATCTTTTGCTTGAGAAATAGTTCGTCGTGGTTCTCTAAATTCTCAATTTAACATCTCTAAAACAATATTTCCCTCATGTCCCACAATTGGAAATACCTCACTGAACACTTCGCTGATACCGATTTTCTTAAATCAATCATATGTTTCGGTTTGAATTTCAATTAAGTTTGGTAAATCTAAATTCCCACTTACTTTCGTATAATCAATTCTTTTAGCGTAATGCCCAAATTCTTTTTCTTTTAATGCCATTAATTATTAACCTCACTTTTCACAATATACGCTTATAAATTTTATATTGGTTTAAAAGAAAAGTCAATCATTTTTGTTATTTCATTATTTTTTTATAAGTTTTTTATTCCTTCTTGTTGTGATAATTAAAAAAAGCACATTGTGCTTTTTTTAATTATCACAAGTCTTATTACTTATGACGATCACAGGCAAAAATCTCATCATCAACTGAACCAACCATTGCTTGTTTCATCTTTCCAAATAAAACTCCTGCTGTGCCGCCAGCGACACCTTGTTTTTCTTGTTCTGCAACACATTTAAAACATTTTGGATTAAAATTTGCCATCTGTTTTACCTCCTTTAAGGCCTCCTTAATTTTACTAATAAATAATTAAGTTTAACAACTTAATTATTTATTAATTAAAATTCATGCTCATCACCCGTGTTGTACCTTAATATCCCCCGCATTTGAACCATATGCCGTATAAAAAATTGAATTTATCCGATCTTGCCCAAAAGCAAATGCTAAACAAAATGACCCGTTTTTAAAATTGAAAACTATTTTGTCTTGAATTGATTCATAATCATTTTGCCCCCCAATCCACAATGGTTTGTCCTTAACTAGGTTATACATATTAAATAACCCAAGGTCAGGTAATTCTTTTGCCATCTGACTACGTTTAAAATTAGTCAGAAGTTTTTTAAAGATTTCATTTGCACTGCTAATATTATTTTTAAATTCTGTAAAGATACCTCCAACATGGAAGACACTACTATTTTTAAAATTATTAGCATCATTGCTTCCAAGAACTCGTTTTTTCAACTCAATATTATAATATTGATGAAATGCTACAATAATTTTTCCAAAATTAATTAATTTGTTTTCTAACCCTTGCCGACTAATTAAAATATTACTTTCAAAAGTTTGATTATTAATTTTTAAAGCCCCCACTAATGGTAAGCCATATAATGAAATATAATTTAAATTAACATTTAATTTTGCTAACATCATATTGTTGTGATCAACATTAAAAATTGGCAGACTTTTCTTATATGCTGTCACAAAGTTCTCTGCTGTTAAACCAGGTGGATCAACGGTCGACTGATCTTTGTTAACTAAATCATAAAACGCTGTTAATTCTGGAAAGGCATTTGAATCCTTTACATTACCATTGTTATCATAATCAGTAATAACAGAACTAACTTTACTAGCAATTTTAGTTAAACTTATCATATCATTTTGCAAATTCAAATTGTCATAATCATTAACAACATTTTTCTTATAACAACCAACCATATTGACTGTTCCACTAGTTGTTATAACCGAAATGGTTAAAATAGTTAATAGTTTTCTCATACTTTATTTCCTCCAAAAAAATACCTTTTCTATATTATAAAAAAGCAAGGAAATGAACAATAATTAATAAAAAAACAACCAATGGTTGTTTTTTAACGAAGGGACTTGTCAAAAGGAATTCCTGATGCTTTTGGAATTTTAGAGTATTTGGAGAACGCGACCATTGTTACCAATGCTAAAACAAATGGTAAGATTTTTAGCAATTGGTTTGATGGGTCAGCAATATTTCAACCAGTAAATCGTCATAATGTTCCTGCTAACGCAATTAGGAAACTAAATAAAACGGCCCCCAAAGTGATGTATTGAATTCTTCACTGACCGAAAATCATAATTGCTAAGGCAATATAACCTTGTCCTTGCACATCGCCACGAAATTGACCTGAAACATAATGGGTAAACATTGCTCCTGCCAAACCAGCTAAACATCCTGAAATAATAACTGCTTTATATCTTGTTTTAATCACATTGATTCCAGCAGCAACAATTGCATTTGGGTTTTCTCCACACCCAGCATAACGAATTCCTGTTTTAGTAAATTTAAAGAAGACAAAGGTAAAAATGGCTAGAATAATTGCAATAATTAAGAAAATATTAATAATTTGCGCTCGATCAATCCCAATTGTACTAAAACCAGTTTGAATCATATTTCCGGCAGCTAAAGCTGGAATACTGACAAAGAATAATCCTAATCCAGTTGCTAATAAGTTTAAGGCTGTCCCCGAAATTACTTGTTGTGCTTTTAAAGTAATTGAAGCAAAACCATGTAATAAGGCAAATGCTCCGCCAGCGATCGTTGCAATTAGTAAAGCAATAATTTGCATACCATTGCCATATTGCGAAAGAAATTTTCCTAATAGAGCATAAACTAAAGCCCCGATAATCATCATTCCATCAATCGCAATATTCACAACACCGGCTCGTTCTGAATATAATCCAGCCATTGCAGCAATTAATAGTACAGCAAAAAGGACTGAACCATTGGCAAATAATTGTGAAACTGCTTCCATTAGTTTTTTCCTCCTTCTTGCATTAATTTATGATATGCCGTCTTTTGACGAAGATACTCTATTTTTAAAATTTTATTATCTTCACCAACAGCCGTAATAATTGTATTTAACTTTTGATTTAATTCATTTCTTCATTGTGGTAAATTTAGACGATGTTTTTCTTTAGCAACTTTATTTTCAGCATTAAATTGTTGTTTCATTGTTGCTAATTGTGTTGTTAAGTTTTGTTTTAACACCATCACTTCTTTTTGAACGCCAGGATCATTTCTTAATTTAACATCAATTGTTTTTAATTCCTGCTTAATTTCTTTTCGCACCTGACGATTTGTTATTTTAAACTGATGCATTTCTTGCCGCTGTTGTTGTTTTAGTTTTTTGATTTCTTGATTTAATTGTTTAATAACAACCTTTTCTTTACTCTGCAATGTTTTAAAATCAGTTAAATATTTTTGTTGAATTTCATCAAAGACAGGATAATAACTTTCTCGTAATTTTTTAATAACTTCTTCTTGTCTTAAGACTAAATCACCATATTGTGTTTGTAATTGCGCTAATTTAGCATATAAATCTTTTTTAGGCAAACTATAAAGCTGTGAAAGTTCTTGTCTTGTTTGTCCTTTGCTTTTTTTAACTGCTTGAGCATAATTTCGTTTTAAAAAAGTAGCTTCTTGTTTTTTTACTAAGTACTCGTTTTTTACTTGCACAAAATGATCCATTGCTGAGCCAAGAGCAATAAAAACAGCTAAATCATATTTTGTTTTAATTCCTCGTTGACCAATTTTTGCCGCTTCTTTATATTTTGAATTTTTTAAAAAACGCATTTCTGTTTTTAAAGTTGTAAGCTTCCCAACATATAATGTTAACTGATCATTAATTTCATTTCGATAATTTTTAATTAGTTCCTTATCCCCTTGTTGTTTTAATTTATGAATTTGAGCCCGATAGGTTTTATTAAGCACTTTAATCTCTTTTTCATATGTTCTAATTTGTTGTTTATATTCATCATATTCCTGTTTTCAATCAATATGATGCCGAATATTTCACCAACGACGAATTCAAAAGATTGGTTTAAAATAAATAAACAATGCCGAAATCGCAGTCATATAAATAATAATTCCAAAGATTAACTGTCCCATTTGTTTTGACATTTGAAAATCTGGTAATTGTGTTGCTTGTAAAGCTGCTGTCTTAATAATTCCTCATAATAAGGCAATTGGTAAAATTGCAACTCCATTGGTAAAAGCAACTAACGCAACAGCAATCGCATCAAACCCGACCACTGGTAAAGCATCCGTTGTAAACTGTAAAACTGTTGATTGGGTCATATAATATAACATTCCCAAGACCCCAGCCAGACCACCTGATAAGGCCATTGAAACAATCATATAGGCAGGAACATTTGTTCCAGCATATAATGATGCATTTTTTGATTTTCCAACCGCTTTAATGCGGAATCCTAATACTGTGTAATTCATAATAAAAATAATTGTTACTAACAATAATATTGCAATAATAAACGGAATGATCCATGTTTGACCATTTAATATTAAATTAAAATTAGGTGCTGCTGTAACAATGTCAATTGTTGAGTTATGATTTGAATTTCACATTCCGTGAGCTGGATTCATAAACATTCATTTCATTACATATCAAACAATTCAGTTTAACATAATTGTTGAAACTACTTCATGAATATTAAAATACGCTTTTAATACTCCAGCAATCGCTGCTAAAGCTGCTCCAACTAAAATTGAAATAAGTAACGCTCCAACAATACCAGCCCCTTGACTAATAGCTGGGTTTTTTAGTCCTAAAACAATCGTCATACTACCAGCAAGTAGCATTTGTCCAGGAACTCCAATATTAAATAATCCCGCTTTAAACCCTACCGCAACAGCTAACCCTGCAACAATATAAATTGCTCAATATGTTAACGTTTGATTTTTTAATAAAGAATGAAAAGCTAAACGAAAAACATAACTAAAAAATAGCAATGGATTTGAAGCATTTATACCAATAATAATAAAACTAAGAATAGCTCCAGCAATAATGGCACAAATAGATGCCTTAAAATAATTCATTTTTGTTTTGAATTCATTTGAACGAAAGAAAATTTTAGTTTTTTGTCTTAACAATCAACCATAACTTTTAATTTGTTTTTGCATTAATTTGACTTCCTTTCTGTTGATATGTGCCAGCCATCATTAGCCCAATTTCTTCACGTTTAACCTTGTTTCCAAAAACTTCTCCTGTCACCCGACCATTATGTAAAACGACAATCTGATCAGCTAAACTGATAATTTCTTCTAATTCATAAGAAACAAGGAGAACTGCTTTACCTTGTGCCTTTTCTTCTAAAATTTTATTATGAATATATTCAATCGCCCCAACATCTAATCCCCGCGTTGGTTGAACAACAACTAAAATATTATGTTGGCGTGATAATTCACGACCAATAATTAATTTTTGCTGATTACCACCTGATAACCCTCTTGTCATAGCAAAACCTGAATTCGCCCCTCGGACATCATATTTTGTAACAATTTGTTGGGCATATAACTGAATTGCAGCTTTGTCTAATAACCCATAATTTGAAAATGGTTTTTGATTAATATTTTGTAACACAACATTATCAATTACATTAAAATCCAAAATCAAACCATATTTATGACGATCTTCAGGAATATGTGACATTCCATTTTGATAATGTTCATAAATACTTTTTTTTGTAACATTAATATCATTAAAAATTATTTTTCCTGATGTTACTTTTTCTAATCCTGCTAAAGCATTAACTAACTCAGTTTGACCATTTCCTTCAACACCAGCAATCGCAACAATTTCACCAGCTTGGACTGTCAAATTAAAATCATCCAAAGCCATTAGACGGGTTAAACCTTTTTTCTTTACTGATAAATTTTCAATTTTTAATAAGGTTTCCTTTCGCGGTGCTTTTCCAGCATTTTTAATGGCAACCAAATTTCGCCCCACCATTGCTTCTGCAATTTCTTTTTCATTTTTATCTTTAACATCAAATGTTTCAATAACTTTTCCACGCCGAATAACAGTTGCCCGATCAGCAATTTTTTTAACTTCATCTAATTTATGCGAAATAAAAATAATTGTTTTTCCATCCTTTTTTAAATCTAACATAATTTTTAATAACCCCTCAATTTCTTGCGGTGTTAAAACTGCTGTTGGTTCATCAAACACTAAAATATCAGCACCACGATATAAGATTTTTAAAATTTCTACTCGTTGTTGCATTCCAACTGAAATATTGGCAATTTTCGAACGAAAATCAACTTGTAAATTATATTTAATCGCAATTTGTGCAATATCTCGTGTTTCTTTTTGCCGATCAAGAAACACTTTACCAACTACTTTTTCATACCCTAACGTAATATTGTCTAAAACAGTAAAAATATCAATTAATTTAAAATGTTGGTGAACCATTCCAATTCCTAATTTGTTTGCTTTAATTGGATCACTAATATATTCGGGTTTACCATTAACAAGGATTTCACCTTTAGTTGGTTCATATAACCCAAATAAAATACTCATTAAAGTTGATTTCCCAGCACCATTTTCACCAATTAAAGCATGAATTTCACCTTTTTTAACTTTCAGGGTAATATCATCATTTGCAATTAAATCACCAAAAACTTTTGTAATTGACTTCATTTCAATTGCATATTCATTATTATTTGCCATTATTATGTCCTTTCTTAACTATAAAGCTGCTTCAATTACATTTAAAATATAATCTTTTAATTTATCACTACTTTGGTAAGTATTTGTTAATGTATGTGAAAATGCTTCAGCAGCAACTGGTGGCTGCCCGCTAATTCCGCGTGAATAAACATCTTGTAATACTTCAACGATTTTATCAAAAACAGTATCTTTTGCATGTTCATCTATTTCATTATGAATGAACGCAACAGTATCTGCATTAATTGCTTTTGTTTTTTCAATTCCCGTTCAAGTTGGATGCTGAATTGATGATTGATCAGTATTAATTCAACAATCAGAAGTTGCTTTACTATTATCTCATGTTTTATTATTTTCTTGATAACCACATGTTGATGAATAAATATTTTTTAATGCTTCTGAAGTTGAAGTTGCAATTTCTTTTAAAGCACTTGTCACAATAATTTCTTCCCCATAAATTTTTGATTGCTCAGTATCAACTCCAATAACTTTTGCCATTGATTTATTATATTTAATGCGATCAATTGTGTCTTGTGTTTGGGGTCCAGCAACTGGGAAAATAATATTTGCTTTACGAGAAATTAATTCGTCAGAAATATCTTTTCCATGTCCAACCTCAAATGATTGTGAAAACCACGATTCATTACTCTTAACAACATTTTGAACTTTGCCAATTGGTTGTAATGTGTTAACCTTTGGATTCATTTTTTGAACTTGTTTTAAAACATCATTTTTAATCTGATGTAGTTTCGGAAAACTACTATTATTAATAATTGTATTAAAGATATCAGCTGCAACAATAAAACCTCACATATAGTTTGAAACAGCACCAGGGTTATCCATTCCACCATAAGTTGCAATTTTTAAACCATCAGGATATCTTTCTTGATTAGCATTCAATCACAAGGCTGCTGCAATTCCAGCAAAGAAACCAGAAGATTCAGCTTCATAAGTTATTCCAATAATATTTTTCGCTAATGATCTTGTTGCATCCATTCCCAAGTGAATGTTTTGACTGCTTCCATCAATATAGATAATATTTTGTGCTACTTCTGCTGCCCAACCAATTGTATTACCATGGGCAAACCCTGGTAAAATTATAGTTTTAGCTCCAGCAATGTTTGCTGTTACATAGGCGGCTCTAAAGTCAGAAGGGGTTTGACTTGCTGGTTCAAAGTAACTAGCCCGTCAATTACTTTTTTTCCAATCTGCAGCGGAAACTTTCGGGTCTTTTTGTGAAAGAACATATTTACTTGCTCCATCTCATGCCGATTCATTAAATGATGCGTCAGTAATTGTTCCAGCATCAGTAATAACCCAAATATCACTATCAAAAGTGTATTTTTTTGCACAAGCGACAAGAGAAATACCTGAAGTAGTTACTAACGCTGCTGCCGTTAAAAAACTGAGCAATTTTCTCATCGTGTATTTCCTCCTATTATATTTTTAATTTTCTTTTGGCAATTGAATATTTTCTTTTATATTATATTTATGATTTTTGACGCCCCAACAATGTAATATATCATTGCTAATTTATTTTTAACATATTTTTAAAAGAAAGAAAAGCAAATAATTTTACTTTCTGCTAATAAAAAATAAATCCAACTTAATTCGGATTTATTTTTTGATAAATTTATTATTATTTTAACTATTTGCCAAAAATAACATAATTTATAACAAAAAAATAAAAAATATTGCATTATTATTAAAATTTATATATAGTTAATTTGTGGTTAAAAAAATGACTTTACCAGCCAAATAAACTACGATTCTCAGTCAGGTTTTCAAAGCGACTGAGTTTTCTTTATTAGGTTAATTTAGTTAATATTCATATTAATACAAACATTAACAACATGATTTTGTAATTTAACTGGTAAAGCTATTAATGAAGGAAAGTTCATACATAACACCTCCATTAATGCAGATATCCTGATTATCTATTAAGGTAAGCATAACAGAAAAAAATAAAATTGTCAAATTTACTATTTTTTATGGTATAATATTTTATTTTAAAATTATAATAAATTACCTTAATAAAAAAATACCTTAGATAAAACTAGGGTATTTTTTTATTTACTATTCTTTTTGCAAAATGGACAATTGGTCTCAAAAGGAATATCTTGTTTTGTATATTTTGAAATATTATGTAAATTAAGATGATTATAATCGACACGTTGGTTATTATTTAGCATCACTTCATCTTGTCCTGATGAAGGATTCTTTGCACGATAATAACTTCCCAAACCATACGGGGCATCACTAGCACTAGCTGCGCCATATGTATTTGAATATCCCTTTTTATTGTATAAATTATAGCGTGTTGAAGCTAAGTTAAGATTATCAATTTGTGGATAAAACTGATCAATTGGAACTACCCCATGATAATTAATATATTTTTTTGTTTCAACATCGGCAATTTTTTTTGCAAAATCAACTGCTTTTGTCTCCAATGTTTCCACTTTTAAAATTAAACTAGTTAAATATTCTTGTACTTCACCTAGTGTTTTTGTATGTGCTGATTGTAAATCAATTGAATTTTTAATTAAGTCTTCCAGTTTTTCAAATCGACATTCAAGATTATTATCACCTTCTGGTTGAGATGGTACTGGCACCTGTTCTGGTCCTAGTTCTTGTTTCATTGTTGTTTTGGCCACTGGTGCGGCTACTTGCTCAGTTTCATATTCAATTACTTCATCATTAAGATTTGAAAAATCACCATTCAAAATTTTATTATCTAATTCATCTAAACTATATGATATTTCATCATCTAAAATTGGTTTAATTTCTGATGGTAATGATTTAATTGGTCCACTTAAAACCACATCATCTAATAACTCACCTTCATTATCGACATTGTTCATAACTAACTTATCTTTAATATGTTCCAAATTATTTACTGTTGCTGCTTCTGTTGAAAAAGATGCTATTTTACTATCGGTAACTGTTGCGCTAAAACTTGCTATTTTTTCAGTAGTTGCTGTGGTCGTTTCTGGCTCAACAGGAGATTCTGGATCTTCGGGTAAACTTGAATCATTTACATTTCCGTCTGCTTCTTTTGACATTTCTTCAACATGTTCATCATTTTTCAATGTTACAACTTTATCATCATCAAATTTATTTGCAGTTACAATTGAATCTGCTTCATTATTAAAATCATCTAATCCTTCTAATTCAGCAAATGTATAACCATGGCTATCATCAACATAATTAATAACTTCCTTTGTCTGATTATCTGAAGTTTGAATATCCGATAATAATTTACCTTCCAATTTATCAATATTATATTTTTTTGGAATAAAGGTAAGATCTTCTTGTGGACTATCTTGTGCTGTTTCTACTGCAACAGTTGTTTCAAGAATAACTGCATCATTTTTAGAATTTTCTATTGTAGTAGCATCACTACCATCATTGAATTCATCAAGCACTAGATCATCTGTTTTTATTGAACTATCAACAACATTATTATCTTCTTCCCTAGCAATTGTTTCATTAGAAATGTTATCTAAAAGATCATCGGTTGGTGCAATAACGTTTTCGTTAAGAAAATCAGTTGTTGCTTGTGAATTATCCCCGAAGATTTCAGCAATATGCATTATTCCCAAATGCTGGTCAACCCCCAATTTTAACTTTGTTACCAACCCATTTGCTTCTTTCGCAATTAAATTATAAATTTTAGTTTTCTTTTTAATTGATTTAGTTGGCGCATTATTATTTTGAACTTCTTCTTCTATCAAGTTTTTGATATTAAGAGCTTGTTGGTACATTTCACTTCATTTATTGTAAAGTTTTTTCTCTTTTTTTGTTAATACTCTTGCATCAGATACTGATAACGGATTTAATAATTCATCGTTTAAGAAACCAAAATCAATTTCTTTAGCTGCCGTTGAATCTTCTTTTGACCCCTCATCACTTAAGTTATCATTTTCTTCTAAAGTTGTTGTTTTATCAACAAAAAACTCAACATCAGCATTAACTGCATAATCAGCGTTAATATTAGTTTCTTTGTTAAAGACATTAACATCTTTATTTTCTAACGTACTTGCCTCAGGTTCAACATCTGCTGTTGGTGCAACCGATAGTTCTTCCGCCTTTGCTGTTTCTATTGTTACATCCTTAACAATATCTGTTGGCAATGGTGGTTTTGTTAAATCATTAGGTTTATTCAATTCTGAATTAGAAGTACTAGACACTGTGTGTGTCATATCACTAATTAAATTAGCTAATTCATTTTCATCAACATCATTTTTACCGGAATTAAATAAATTATTTAATTCATTTGATGTAAAAATTGCATTTGATTTCTGCGTAAATAATTTTTTATTATCATCCACGTTTACGTAATCATTGTCTTTGAAATTTTTTCCGGTATCTTCGATCCCTGCGGTAGTCGCGCCAACTCCCATAGTTGCGCTTCCATGATACTTTCCCTCTTTATTTACCTCTCTTTCAAGTTTTTTATCCTGATGGTAAATAACAATCATGTTTCGTTCTTCAACAAAATTTTGTAAAGCTTCTACATCAAATAATGATGATTCAATAAATAATAAACCAATAAAGATGAATGCAGCAAGAACTAAAACAGCTACTTTTCCATATACTAATGAAGCAATAATTAATGCCACAAAAATCATCTTAATATATGGTTTTGCAATTCGTTGTCCTTTTTTAACGCGGTTAATTTGAAATGCTACTAATGTAATTGTTGCTAAAGCAACAAAGATTGATAATGCGATAATAGTATATGCTCATGCATCCCCAGTTAACTGGTTTAAAATTTCTTCTTGTTTAAAAATTGATGTTTGAAAAATATCGTTTATTGAATTTAAAATTGTTGGAAGCGCAACTTGTTGAATTACCAAAAGATTTAATATTGCCGCAAAAATTTGAACTATTGCGCCAATTATGATTAGGACTCATCCTAAAGTTACTAAAAATGTAAACATATCAACTTATCCTCCTCTAATTTACTTTCCGCCACGCATAGCTCAATAATCAAACCCAATTGTGTCGTCATCTTCTTCCTCTTCAACTGGGGCAAAATTTTGCATTGAATGCTGCGTCTCTTCTTCTACTTTTGATGTTACTTTTTCTACAGAACTACCTTCATCATCTCTAATAATATAGCATTTATTAAAAACACTAATTTCATGTTTTATTAATTGGTCTATTAAATTATTACCATAAATTTGTTTAACATAAGTTTCAATTAAGACTGGATTCAATGCAACAATAAACTTGAATTGAATAATTCCTTTAAAAATTGCGTGCACTAAACTAAAAACCGTTTTAAACTTAGCATATCCAACTAAATCAATGTTATTAAAAAATATTACAATATTATCTTTAATTTCATATGCTCGTAAAATTTCTTCAAATTCTTTCTTAATATATTCTAGTGGATCATCAAATTCTAATTCATTAATAATTACCACTGAATTTGAATCATTAGTTTGTTCTGATAATTCATTGTTTTTTAAAGTTCTTGCAAACAATTTAACACGATCTCATAAAACTTTTTTATCTTCTAAACTAACTTTTGGTAACCCTTTAATAATTCTTTTAAGCAAGAATAAGAATGGTGAAGCATATAACTCAATACGTAACAAATCAATATTAACCAGTGGCATTGAAAAAAAATGAACTAACAATTTCGGGCATTGAATCTTGATGTTGATTATCAATTATTGTTAAGAAAAACTGCATCTCATTATTTTTTTCTTTAAATGTTTTTATTAAATCACGAACAATTTCATAATTTGATAATACCATACCATCAATCTTACCTAATTCTTCTTCGTTTTTATTTTTTTTAACCTCATGACCACTATTTTTAAATAACTTTACTGCCATATCTTTATCCCCATTAACAACCTGTGTTAAATTCATTTTTTGTTCATTGTTCTTTGAATTATTTGGTTTTGTTTCTTCTGTATTTAATTTTAAATTTTTCATTCTTTCGAATGGATTGATGTACATGTTTAGCCCTCCTGCATCATTTCTCCATATTTAAATTATATCATATTTACTAAAAAAATTATAAAAAAAATTGCAATTTAAATTGCAATTTGGTATGATATTATTTTTTTTATAAAATTAATCTTCTTCCTCTTTTTTTAACTCGGCTAGTTCTTTTTCTAATTGCTTAATTTTTTCTGCTTTTGATTCTTTATTTTTATCTTTTTTACGGTAATCATCAAATAACTTTCTTGTTCCATCTTTAATGTTTTCTTTATTTGTATAATGTACGATGAAGCTCCAAAAAAACAACTCTTGTTAGGGTTGTTTTTTTATTTGAAATAAAACAACTCCTAAAAGGAGGTAATGATAATTAAACAACAAAAAATATGTGATGTTAATGATTGCTATAAAGTAATATCATTCATTACCGAAGAATTTTTATCAAATAAAGTTTTATGAACTTGTGAAAAACATAAAGATTTATTGAATAAAGTAAAAGATAAAACACAAAAACAATTTTATCAAAAATTAGAAAATTCAAAAATTATCTTTGATTGAGAAACTGGGTTTTTAAAACTTAAATTTTATAAAACAACTTAATGCAGTGTGGGACGGTTATTTTTAATAACTAAGTGTTTTTATTCCACAGCCTGCCGAGGCAAGTACTGAAATAGTGTATGAGGAAAAATGTAAATCGGCGCTGGTTTTTATAACTAAGCGATAGTCGTGATAAGTCCAAGGCTAATATCAAACGACAATAAAAAAAGAGATAGTGACTTAAACAATTAAATTTGCGTTTAGCATTCGGTCCTTCATATGGGTGCAAGTAAATTTAATTTCAAAAACTGAGCGTCAAATCCCAGAGCGAAAGCACAAATGGGCACGGAAGAAGGAAGACATATATGTCTGGCGTACCAACTATACAAACAACTACAAATTGTAGAACATTGTAGTTGATTTACCAACATTTACCAAGATTATAGGAGGTTTATATGAAAAAGTTAAATAAAATTTGTCTTAAACAAAGATATTGAGGTTATTGCTCAAAATGTAATCAAGAAAATAAATTAAATCAATTAATGCTTAAAAGTTATCCAGTTTCATTTGAAGAAATGACTGATGAACATTGAGCATTAGGCAGAAAGAATTAAGAGGAAAAATATATGAATTGAGAAATTAATTATAAAAACGCTTGATTAACTTTTATTAGTGTTAATTGAAATAAATGTAAAGATAAAAAATATAAGTGTTATTGAAAAGATAATTCTATTGACATATTAACATTATCAGAATTATATTTTAATTTTAAAAATACAAGCGAGTTAAATAATTTATTAAGATTGAAAATTGTTAGGAGGAATAAATTATGAATAAAAGATATTTATTAGTAATGAGATGATTTGATCATTTTAATGAGGAAGATATTTTTCAAACATCATTTTTTTATACATTAGAAGAAGCAAAGATTACTGCTGAGTTTCAAAATAAACAAGAATGATTAACAACAATTATTGATTTAGAAAGCATTCAATGAGAAGGAGTTGAATAATATGAAAGAAAAAATTAAAATTAGAGATTATGAAATGACATTAGAAGAATATCAAGTAGATACTTTATTAGATATATTAAGAGAATTTATAAAAGCAAATATTCTTAAAAATAGTGAAGAATTGATTAAAAAATTAGAACTTATAGTAAAGGAAAATACTTCAGAATTATATTCTAATATAGAAAAATTAAAAATTATGGACCCTAAAAAATACAATGAATTATTTGGTAAAGGAGATGAATAATATGGAAAAAAATAATATTAGTATTAATGAATTTTTAAATAAATATAAAGCTAACGAAGATGAAGATGATTTTAAATATGATGTTAAAGTTGGTCATTATTTTGTTGAAGGAGATTGGTCATTAAATTTTAAAGAATTACATCTTGATAAATATAATATTGATGAATTTAAACAGTTAATTAAAGATTATGATAATAATCGTAAATATTGAGAAGAAAATGAAATTTGTAAAGATTGTGAAAGAAGAAAAAGACTAAGTGAAATTTGTAAAGGAGATGAATAATATGAACTTAAAAGATTTATTAAATGAAATGTTTGATAATTATCCAGATTGTTATAAAGATTATGGTTTAGCAATTATGGATCGTTATGAAATTGAAGTTGAAAAGAAAAAATTAACACCTGAAGAAATTGATAATCTTACTCATTTATATTTTGATAAACCCAAAAATAATTATATTGTAAATGAAGATTAATACTTATTTTAGAAAGGATGATTAAAAAATGAGTAAATATGCTAGTAAAGATTGAATTAAGAAACATTCAAAAGATGGATTATATCTAAGTTATAATGAAAATTATATTTTTTGTCCAACTCATCGAAAAATGTTAAAAGTTGTAATTAATGATTTAAAAAAATTGATTGGAGATGATAAATAATGAATGATGTAGTTAAAAATATAGTAAATAATATTACATTTCAATTTCCTTTAAAAGGAGATGATTTTAAAAATGCAAGTCTTTTAGCGTATAATATTCAAAAAATTAAAGAAGAAAATAAACAAGAATTAACTGAGTATATTTTTAGACATATTAATCATTATGCATTAAATGGTTATCAAGATGTTCATTTAAAAGATATTCCAAGTGCTATTACTAAAAATAATTTTGTTTTTAAAGAATGATTAGAACCTATTCAAAAATTATTAGATGAACATAATAGAATTGGCAAAATAATTACTAATTATAGAAATTATATTGAAAGATACAGAGTTGAAATTAATAATAATTTGACACAAGCTCGCAAACAAAAACAACAAGAGTTTTTAAAAGAACAAGAATTAAAAAAGCAAGAATTAATTGAAAAAGCAAATAATTTAACTGTTGATATGGGTTTAGACATAGACCAAATTCAAGATGAACAAGTTCGTGTAATGGAAAAAATTGAAGAAATTGATAAATCACTTGATCCAAAACAATTAAAAAAAGTTGGTATTAATATAATTAAAGAAAAATTATTAGTAAAAGATATTGAATTAATTGGTATTAATGATGATTTTTTACAAAATGCAGATAAATTAGAACTTATTAATTTAATTAAAAATTATTTAATTATTGATGAAAAAATTGTTAAAAATGAAATTAAAAACCAATGAGATAGTAATAAAGATATTAATTTAATTGGCATTAAAGGTATTAATTTTAAAATAAATAAAGGAGATAAATAATATGGCAAATGAATTACAGCAATATATTAAAGGTGCAATTATTAAATATGAAATTAAAGTTAATGATAAATATTTAAAAGAAAATATTTTAGCACTTGAAGAATTAAAAATGAAAAATGGACAATCTTATATGCAATTAATTAATAATGCTGATAATGCTAAAATCACAGCATTAGGAATTATTAAATTAAGTAATAAAGGATTAATTTTTAGTAAAGATTTTAATATTATTCCATTTAAAAATAAATTAACAACTATTATTGATAGTAAAGTTTATTGTAAAAAAATTGAAGAAGCAGGATATAGTCCACGAAAAGCAATTATATTTAAAGGTGAAAAATTTGAATGAGATACTTTAAATTCATGTCCTAAAATACATGATATTAATTTTAATGCAAATACTAGTGATTATAATGAAATTATTGGTGCTTATGCTTTTGCAAAAGATATGAATGGAAATTATCAAGGTATTTTATTAAGAAAAGCAGATATTGATCGTTTAAAAAATAGTAGTCCAAGTGGAAATAGTGAATATTCACCTTGAAATAAATGACCAAAAGAAATGGTTGAAGCTAAATTATATCGTAAATTAGCATTAGAAATGGGTATTGATATTTCAGATATTGATTTAGATGAAAAAGAAATTAAAGAAGATGGTAATTTTGAATATATTCCATTTAATGATATTACTGTCGCCAAAAATAAGGGGCAAATGAGCGATGAACCATTATCAAATAATATAAATACCCCATCTTATACAGAAATAGCTAACACAAACGATAATGTAGTTAAAGAAGAAGATATATCAAATGTAGTACCAGCAGTTAATAACAATGATGAAGAATGAGCAACTTGATAAAAATTGGTATTGACCCATCAGGAACTGGTACTACCGCTATTGCTATTTTTGAAGATAATAAACTTATTAGAAAAGAATTGTTTGATAATAAAGATTGAAAATGTCATGCTACTTATATTATTGAAATTATTTGAGAATATCTATATCAAAATGAAATTATAAATATTGAAAATTGCTTATATACAAATTCTAATGGTTCAAAAGACCGTGATGATTTATTAAGATTATTAGGTGTTGTTGAAAAACAATTTTGAAATAGTATTAATTGAGTATCACCAAAACATACTAAATCAGTTGTTAAAAATATGGAAAATTTAAGTAAATATAATGATAATTGTTTATGAGAATTTGAAAAAGATGTTAATTTAACTTATGAATATGGTAAAGGTTGATTCTATAATAATGAAAAAATAAGTAATCATCTCCGCGATGCAATTATTATTGCTAATTATGAGGGTTAATTATGAAACAATCATATAATCAAAAAACAGGAAAATATTATTCTAAATTAATTCGTAATGTTAATGTTTACTTAAATGAAAACCAAGAAAAAGTATGAAATGAATTACCTGAATTATATACTAATAATCAAAAAATACAGCATTTTATTAATTATTATATTATAAATAATAAAGGAGGAAATGATAATGAATAAAGTAAAATATAAAATTAACAACGATATTATTTTTTCTATCACAAAGTATTTAGTTGAAAAATATAATATTAAAGAACCTGTTAAATTACAAAAAATTTTATATTTTTTATATTTAGATTATTTAAAACAATATGATGAAAAATTATTTGATGATGAATTTGAAGCATGGATTTATGGTCCAGTTATAAGAAAAATTTTTAACCATATAAGATATAATGGATATAATTTTATTGAAATAGAAAGTTATACTGATAAATATTTAGAAATAGAAAAAATACAATACTTAACAGATGAAAAAGTGAAAAATTTTATTAATGAAAATATAAAAAAATACATAAATATGTCATCAATAGAATTAGTAGAAAAAACTCGTTATTCATTACCATGAATAAAAGCAAGAAAAAATTTAGGGCCACACGATATATCAAAAAATAAATTATTATTTAAAGATATTCAAGAATTTACAAAAGGCAACAATGATAATGAATAACTATATATTATGTTATAAAACCTTACAAGGTAATAGGCCTTGTAAAACACCATTAGGTAATTATATTACTGGATCAGATATTGAAGATATAAATATTAATTCAACTGAATACTGAGAATATTATAAAAAAACATATGGGGAAAAGAATTTAGTTATATTAGAAAATAAAAAAGGAGGTTAAATAAATGTGTGGAAATTGTAAGTGTCAAAATTGTAAAGATGAAAACAGAAGAATTAGAAAGAAAAATTATGCTTTTGAATTTTGTGAAGAACAAATAAAGAGAAATCCAAATCAATTTGGAATCAGAATAATAATGCGTATGATAGAAGATAACTTTTAGAAAACAAATAAAAAATAACCTTAATTGGTTATTTTTTTAAATACTATTTGTTAGTTGTCTAATAGCATCTTTTTGTGCTTGTTTTTTGTCGTTTACTTTAACTTGTTTTTTAACATTTTTAATTTGACCTGTTTTTAATACTAATTCTGTTGCATATTCAGGTCCTCGTAAATGTTTTTCGTGTGCAATAACAGCAGTTCTTAATTCTCTAATTTCTGCTTTATATTTTTTAATTTTTTTAGCAGATAATCCAAGAATACCAAGACTACCCATTCCACCAGCACCTGCTAACACAAGTAAAGTAATCATTAATGTTTCATTCATTTTTTTAATTCCTTTCTTATCCTTACTCAAACAGTGGCCATCCATCCTTTCAGAACAAAATAATTTATAAATTAAACTATATAACCACCCAAAATATCAACCGCCCCTATATAGTTTATCTTAATTTATATTTAATTCTTGTTTTTGTTTTTTAATGTTTTCATTCTGTATATTTTTAAATATATCTTCTGTTATACCATCTAATTTATTTCATGCTTTTGCTATTCGTGGTTGAATAACACGCGGATTAATTCGACAATCTAAACAATGTCTTAAATGGTCTTTTTTTCATTTTGATTTATCAATTCAAATAATAATTAAAGAAATTATTAAAGTAATTAAAGGTAATATTGTAAATACTAATCCCATTTTGGATATTTTTAATCGTGGTATATCAATTTTCATATCTACTTTGGGTTTACTACTAGCAACAAATATACCCTGAATTCCGTGTGTAAATAAAGGTGTTAATAAAATAGCAATGCCATTACCTCAATATTGACCATAATTATACCAATTAATATTATCTTTAATTGCATTAATCATTCCATATTCTAATCAACAATTTAATACTAAAAATATTAATGTATAAAAACTAACTACTCAACTACGAATTTTATATTTTCTTTCTCATTCTCTAATATCTTTATGAGTTCAATTATAAGTCGGAATAGGGTCTTTTTTAAATCAATTTCACGGTAATGCACCCTTTAATCAAGTTGTTTTATCTTGTTTCATTAATTAAACTCCTTTCTAACTTATTTTTTTCTTACGCATAATTACAATATTTTTTATTTTTTCATATATTATATTTTTTTTATAAACTCTTATTTTTTTATCAGATACTTTAAATGAAATAGTATATAAATTATCTTGATTTCAAATAGCAATACAATTATTATAATAATTAATATTATCATTAATTGGATAAAAACTTAACATTCCTGATATGTTATCGTTTCCTAATCCATATACTGATATTTTATATTCATAATTGCTATCATATTTATTAAAAATATAACTTGTGCTTTCTGATATAAAATCACTAGTATCTACAATTTCTCAATAATGATGTTGCGTTGGAGTATAATCTTTTACTTCAATTGTATTATTTTCTCCCATTGTTAAAGTACGACCTAAATTAAAATTAATATGATTATCATTACTAATACTAATACCAACGCCATTTTGGATTTTATCTTGTTTAGTATTAATATCTTGTGATGTTTTTACAATATATTTACCATTTTGCTTATCAATATAATTTTTATCTAAATCACTATTTTTAATAACATCTGATGGAACATCGCCACCTTTTTTTGCTTTTCAAACTCCATTTTCATTATAAATTGTATCATTATCAAATGGAACTATTAATTTAATATATTCGTTATAATCAATCTTACTAAAATCATTAATAGTTGGATAAGTAATATTTATTGAATTATCTGTTTGTAATCGTTCTTTTAATCAAAATAATAATGTTGGATAAAAAGTTTTTTTACTAATATGTTTATATTCTTCCTCTCATGAATGAGCATAATTATCTAAACTATAATTATAAGGTCTAGATACTGTTTTACTAGATATAATATCAATAATTTCACCTGCTAATTTTAAAGCATTTTTAACATCACGAGTAATATTTTCATTTGCCTCAGGGTCATTAGTTTGTGAATAAGCAACGCCACCTTGTGAAAATGAAGCACCACCAGTTAAATCATTAACTCCTTTTGGTAAATATCAATTAATAACTGCTAATAAACAAGCAGATTGAATATAACTTAATCATTTATCATATTCAATTAAACCAGTATTATCTTTTTTTACTCAGGGAAATAAATCTTTTTTATTTATTTTATCGGAAATTGTTCCACCTGATAATCTATCCATTCATAAACTAGTTTTTAAAATAGCATTATAAATTAAATTATCATTATAAGCAGATTGTTTTCTATCATTAATAGGTTGTCAAAGTTTACTTTCTTTCACATCTTCAACTGTTATAAATAACAAATTACTTAAATTATTTTCCATATAAAACACCCCTTAATTGATTACGATATTTATTTTTTAAATTACTTGGCTTATAACTATTAACTCTTGTTCTTGTTTTCTTAATTGTTTTAATAGATTTATTAACCTGATAAAATTTATTATTAACTGGTGTTTTATATAAATTCTTAATGTTTTTAACATCACTTCGGCGTTCACGATACCATTTTTTATTATTAATTTCACCAGCAAAATTAAAATTAAAATGTCCAATTTTTAAATTATTAATAAAGTTTTTAATTTGTTGTAATTTTTGAACTGTTGGTAATGTTAATTTAGTAGTTCCTTTGGGGTATTTTTCTTTTAATGCTTGTGGTAATCGTTTTTTAATATAATTTCTTAAATGACTAGGTAATCATTTTCTTAATCAATAACGCCAAAATAAAGTTCCAGCATTAGAAACAGCATTACTTAATAATTTTCAAATTTCAACTGGAACACTAGGATAAACATAAGGTCCATAAAATTTTGGATGTTTTGCTGTTTTTGTATATATTAAAATAGTTAAATTACCTGTTAAAGTTAACTTATTTGTAATATTAAACATTCCACTATCAAGTCAACTACTATTTAAAGGTTGTCAATTAGTATTTAGATAATTTTCATTTTTAAATTGTTCTCTATTTTTAATATTATTATCTTTTTCTAATTGACTTAATATTTGTTGTATTTCTTTTTTATGACCTTTTTTAATTAAATCTAAATAAGTAAATGGATTTAATCACTGATAAATATCTTCAACTTTATTTGTAATTTTATTATATTTATCAGTAATATAATTAATTGGCTTTAATACTTTATTTTGAATTTGATTAACTTTATTAATTAAATTTACAAATTTACTTATTAAAGGTTTATTTTCTAAATTAGATACTAATAAAGTTAAAACTCGTAATATTAGTAAGTTCATTATTTATTAAGGTGCAATAGGTCTTAAAACAACTTTAATAGGATTTGTTTGACCAGTAGCGTTATTTTTACCCTCAATTTGAACAAAAACATTTTCTCCATCTACTAAATTAATAGGTCAATCAACGCCCTCACTTTCAATAAAGTAATTAAAATCATTTTCTGATAAAGAATTATCTATTTCTTTAACCGCTTTAAAAACAACATCTTTAAATTGTGGTGTTAATTCTTGTTGCGTAACACTGTTCGGATTTTTTACTTTTATATTTGGTTCATCAATTTTATTAATTTTACTAATATCTATTTTACTTGCTGCTGGAATTACATAATCAATTGGAACTCTAAATGTTTTATTTAGATTACTTTTAGCAGTATTAATTTCATCTTGTGTTGGTTGTTTTTCTAAAATAATTTTACATGTTTTTGGATATAAAATTGTTGGTGTTGCATATTGAACTTTACCAATTCATTTAGGGTTAGCAGTATCATTATCTAAAACTTGTTGAATAGTATCCATATTAATTGGATATGCTCATACTTGTTTATTAATAATTAAACCATTTACATTATTAAAATTATAACCTTTATCTCGGTTAACTTGTCCTTTTGTATATGTTTTTTCTAAATGAAAACTTTTAGATACAGGAATTCCCATTGCTGTATTTTCATATAATTCACCATTTACCATTGCTTTTAATTGAGCTTGTGAACCAATTACTTTTAAATAAGCAGGTGTTAATCCTAAATATGCTCTTCGCCCTAAAACCATAAACATTTTATCTGTTGGCAAACCAAAATATAAATTACTAATTTGGTTTGTTAATTCAATCAAAGTTTCATTTAATGTAAAGAATGCTTTATTTGCATCATCAGCATTTTCAGCTGTATAACTACGAAATGGAATTACCTCATATTGACCATCTGATAAACAATAATCATAAATAGCCTGAATTAATTCACATTCTAAATTAACAAATTTATTCTGTACAACACTAGAAATAGCATCAGCAATAACACCATTTTTAATATTTTGTTCTATTAATGCTAAATCAAAAGCCTCATTCATTAATTTTAAATTAAATCTTTTATCAATAGGAACTGGAATTCTTGTTAATCCCATTGTTTGAGTTGTTCCACCATTTGGTAATGAATAATCATTTTGTCATACCACACGATGAGTTAAATTATATAATGCTTGACCAGCATTTGGTAATCAAGCAACTTGTTCTGCTGTTGCAGTTGCATATTGCATAATACTTGCATATTCATTATATAAAGGTCCACGCAATAAAGCATTAACCATATCAACATATGCTTTTTGATCTGTTGTATTACCTTCCAATGTAAAAGGTACTTGTGGCAAATTAATTGTTGCCATAATATTTCACTCCCTTATTATCTAAGGTTTTTAAGTGTATAATCAGTTATTTTTTTAATTTCATCAGGAGTATATGCTCCTTTTTCTTTAATAGTTTCAATTTCATCATTTTTATTTTCAGTTGATTTTTCAATCATATCTTTAATAAAATTAGTTGGTGAAATTGATTGTTGTTCTTCAACAAACAAATCAGGTTTTAATTCTTTTAAAGTTTGCATTTTTTCAGTTAAAGAATTACCACTAACTTTATCTAAATTAGTTTTAATATCTTCAATTTTAGTAGATGGAACACCTTTAAATGCTTTTAACTCATCTAATTCATTAGCAACTTTTAAATACTCTTCTTTTGAAATAGTATCTTTTCGTTTTTGTATTCCCTCAATAATTTGTTTTGTTTCATTATGAAATTCATTTAAAATATTATCTGCTATTTCTTCACTTAAACCTTGTTCTATTAATTGTTCTTTTGTAAGTGCCATTTTATAAACCTCTCTTTTTTTATTCTTGTCCGAATAACAAGTCAGCATAAGTCTTTTTAAGGCGGAAAGCATAAACCGTAAATTACTTTTTTGTTAAAAGGATAAACCGTTAACTTTATTTTACACTATTATTTTAGTAATACAACTATTAATATAAATATTATAACTTAATATATTTCATTGCTAATATAGCTCTTAAAACAATTAATAAAGGTATTTACATTTATTTATATTTTTATATAATTTAACTAATAGAAAAGAGGGTTAATTGGAATGAAAAGATTATTAAGTATTATTGGTGCAATATCATTAGTAGGAACAAGTACAACGAGTTTAGTTGCTTGTAATAAACCACAACAAGAATATACAAAAGAAGAATTAGCAAAATTAAAAGAAGAAAACAAAATAAATACAACAAATCAACAAATTAAAAATAACTTAGAATGAATAGCACCACAAGAAAAACCATTTAATAAGGTTGATAATAAATATTATTATGTTGTTTGGCGTGGTGATGAAAAAATAGAATGAAAAATTATTAAATTTCAACACAATATAGATTTAAATTCTATTTCATTAAAAAGAAAACTTGACCATTATAAAGAACATGATTTATTTGTTTCTCCAAAAGGTTTAGTTATAAATAGATACGATTTTACTTATGAAAGGCCTAAATGATGAGAAATAAATAGTAATTATTTTAAAT
The DNA here is from genome assembly GCF_049669535.1 of Spiroplasma endosymbiont of Glossina fuscipes fuscipes. Taxonomy (NCBI): domain Bacteria; kingdom Bacillati; phylum Mycoplasmatota; class Mollicutes; order Entomoplasmatales; family Spiroplasmataceae; genus Spiroplasma; species Spiroplasma endosymbiont of Glossina fuscipes fuscipes. The sequence goes on along the minus strand of NZ_CP187162.1, from coordinate 62,227 downwards.
CAGTTTATCGTTGAAATTTAGATACACAAGAACCTGATTTAATTATTGATAATAATGGAAATATAAAAATTAATGGAGAATAAAAAAGATATTTAATATCTCTTTTTTATTTTTACCTTGGTTTAATTGTAATTTGAATAGGGTTATCACTATTATTTACCATATTTAATACACCCAATGCATTTAAGTCTATTGTTATATTTTTGTCATTACCAAAATATTTATAAAGTTTTACAACTGGCATATCTGAATAATAAAATGAAAAATCAGGACGAACCACTTTTGTAAATCTAATTTTTAATTTCATATTATTTGTATAATATGCTTGTAAATATGTTTCTTTAATTTTATTATCACCATTATCAAATAATTTTGTTGTTTGTAATAAAAAAGTAAAATCACAATTTTTAGAAAGAGAATAACGATTTTGATAACTTACACTTGGTAAACCATTAGTATAAGCAGTAGCAAATGTTTGAACATCATTTACTTTTATATTATCAGTATATAAAGTTATTATATTCTCAAAATTAATATTATCCTTTTGTGGTTCACCATCAAACTTTAATTTTCCGTTGGAAAACCAACCGAGATTATTTTCACAATTAGAATAACCTCCTAGAATATTTACATTCCTATCTTTAATAAATCTTTCTATATCAGGTTTGAAACAATTAACTTGTAAATTATTAAGATTACTTATTTCTATTGTTTTATAAGAACTAATAAATTTATCTATACTTTGAATTGTGGGGTCAATTTGTTTTAAATCAATTTCAGTTTCATAATAAGCATCATAATAATTATTATTAAATAAATTAATTCAGTCTTTTTTTCAAATAAAAGAAATAGTTGATTTACATTGTGCTAGTGCTGTAATTTTAGTTTTTAATGCTTTTCCTATTTTAGCATCTCAGATATCTTGTGTATAAGGTTTATAGTTATATGGTACTGGTGGGAGAACATATTGTGGGTAATTAAAGGTAGGTATTTCATAGTCGTGTGGTAATAAGAAACTAGTTTTATAGTTAGTTGTCATATCACGTAAATAATTATTTAAGGTACTTTTTGTTTTACCTCTGAAACTCCATACTGATAATCTTAAATAATCTTCTTCATTATTTGTATATGGATTATCAGCATAAAAGATAATTTCAAAATTACCTTTATATAAGGCTTGTATTGAAAACATATCAATAATATAACTACAATTTGTACCATCTGGTGTTTGTAAAAATTCTAAATCATTATCTTTTTCACTATCACTAACTGGGGTTTGAGCATCTACTGCTTTGGTTTGTTCGTTAATTAAATAAACTCGGTTAGTTTTTTCATTTAATTGTTTTAAATTATAAGTTGAATATACTAATTCTTCAGTTGGTTTACCATCATTAGTTAAAACAGTACCTTTTACTTTATCAGTTAATAAAGTAGTAAAACCTAAACTAGTAGCATTTGCTCCAAAGATAGCACCAACTTTATCATTACCTTGTTCTCTAAATATTTCAAATGGTAAATAACCTTTACCTTTGGCATCATCACCTCAAAATGCATCATTATAAAAACTATAAATATTAGCACTCATAAAACCATTAAGAAATTGAAAATTAGGTCAAGTTTTTTCATCTTGATTAATAACTCAACCTCAAGGAATACCAAATGAAATAAAGTTTAAGAATTTACCAACTCCACCTGGTATTGTAAAAGGATTAAATACTAATTTTTGCGTATAGTTTAAGGGTAATACTGTAATTTGGCGATTAATAAAATTATTCATATTTAAAATATCTCAAACATTAGAAGAACCCATTTTATTATATTCAATTTGAACTTGACCAACAGTATTACCAAATTCATCTTTTCTTCTAAAATATGATGATGCTTGCGTACTAATAATATTATCAACATTACCACTATTTACTTTAACTTTATTTGGTGGTGTTATATTTCAATTTTTAGATCAATAAAATTTAGAATTATCATCTTCTGTATGAATATTTCTACCAACACTAGAATTAGTTGCTGATGTAGTAGTTGGGTCAGTTATAACAATACCCTCACTATTTTTTTGTTTTCAAAAGTCATATCTACTTTCCATATCTGTTTTTCAATCTTTAAATCCTGTTATCATTGTTGGTTGAATACCTTGAATGTTATATCAACTTACATCAGGTGAAGCATAAGTATTAATTTTATCAGGAGCAGCAGGATACATGTTATACATTAATAAATCACGAGAATTCATTACTTTTTTATTAAATTGACCTTTAATAATTGGTCGGCCAATAAGTGGCATATCAAAAAAGATAGGATTACCATAAAATTTAACTGCCATTGCTCTAACACCAGGGTCTTTTAATAAGATATCATCTAATTCAACAATACCTTTATTTAATTTTTCATCATAAGTTATTTTAGGAAAACAATAACCTTCCCCTGGGGCACTTGTTTGTATAAATTGTCTAACTGATAAACCGCTATTACTAATTTTATCATTAATACTTGAAAATGTAATTTCTTGTCATAAAAAACTACCATCATAAGGTGAATAATAATTAATAACATTTGAAGGATATAATCATTGTCTATCTTGCGGTGAAGAATTAATATCACCACCACCAATATTTAAACCACGATCATTAAATACAGTATAAAAATTATAATAATCATTAATATTTAATTTCTCTGCATCTTCATCTAAAATTAATAAAGTATATTGTCTTTCTGTTGATTGTTGAGTAAATACTTGCTCAAATTTAGCATCACCAAATTGAATTGAGCTTCTATCATCAATCATATATGCATCTCAATATTTACCAACTTTAACCTCTTTTGTATAAAAGTTATCGGCTTTATTATCATTATTAATAAAATAACTTAATTTATATTGATTTAAGTATTCTAACATTCTATTAATATCATAAATATTTTCACCATCAATTAATTTTCAATAAACAGTATTATTTTCATCTTTTAATTTTATCGCAAAAGGTGTTTCATTATTGGCTCATATAGTTGAGTTAATAGGTTGATTTTTAAAATCATCAATAGTTAAGATATTAATTTCTTCACCTTTATATTTTTGGATTATTTTTAAACTACCTTGTCATTGAGCAATAGTACTTTCCATATTATCAAATATTCGTGTATAACTACCATAATCACTTGGTTTAGCGTTATTAGGTTTTCATCCTGTTTCTGTATCAGGTATATATGAACTATAAACATTAAAAGGAAATACCATTCAATGTCTATTATCTCGTATGTTTTCTCTAATATCTATTAAAGTATCGTGGGCTTGTCTTCTTAATTCTTCCATAACCCCTGGGTTAATTCTACTCATTTGTTAATTCTCCTTAATTTCTGTTCTACCTTGTACAGCATTTTGATTATTACCAGTTTCATCATATTCCATTAATTTATTATTATGTTCTATTTCTTTTGCTTGCATTTTATCTTGTCATGCTTCTACTTTTTCAAAATATTTTGTTGCTTCTAATTCATCAATATTATCATATTCAGTTATGGCTCTTATTGGTTCCATTGTGCCATTTTCTAATCTAGCAGTAATTAATTCATTTTGTCGCATTTGATCTACTAAACTAGCACTAACAAAATCAAATCCATAAGGTCGTTCACCATTTCCATCTCATAAACCATAATATTTTAAAACAGTATCAAACATTTTAGTATAATATTGTTTACGATATGCTTGTAAATATGCTTGTTTTTCTAAATCTTTTGTTTTAGTTAATAATGATTGTGTTTTATTTTGGTCATTATCTGATTTATCACCAAATGGACTAGAATAATGACATGCTAAATATACTTGCTCAATAATTGCTTTTTGGTCTTCTGTATATGTTTCTAAGGTTGGTGTACCTTGTACTACTTGTAAAGATTGAGATAATTGACCATCTACTGCTGATTGACCTGATTGAATAAAAATATCATCAAAAGCATTTTGTAATACTTTTTTATTACCTTTATTGTAAGCAGTCATTAAATCATCATCTAATATTCCATATCAATGAGTACGATTTGCTCATCGTTCTTTTGATTTAATATCAAAACTATCTTCTAAATCAAATTGTAATTTATAACAATTTGCCATAGTAGGTCATGGATTTAAAGTGGTTGATGTTGATAAAAATAATGGATTAGGTTCATTTATCATTTCTCAAAAAGGTACAATACCTAATTTATTTTTAAATTCTTGTACTAAAACAGGTCTAACATCATCTTTAATTTGTGTTTTACTTTGCCCAACAACTATTTCATTATTTTTAGGTCAACCTTTAATAACTATTTTATCTTTGGTACAAATTAAATTTAAAATAAAACCACTATCTGATTGATGATAATTTAATCAAATATCAGCACCTTGTTCAATTTCGTTTATTTTACTTACACGTGATGTAAAGTTAAAAGGATTAATTCATAAATCAATATTACCATCTGATGTTTCTAATAAACCAAAGATAGTTTTACCCATTAAACTTGCTGTTAATTCATTTTTATCTAATTTTTCTTTTATTTTATAAGTTTCATATCATCAATTTAATTTTTCTAAAATATCTTTACGATGAGACTTAAATAAAATATCTTTACCATTTACTAATCGCATTTGATGGCGAGCAATAATATTGGCTAAATTAATAGTTCAATCATAATTATAAAATTTTAAAACACTATTAATATCATTTAAGTTTGGTAAACTAGGGAAAGTATTATTCATGGTTATTTTGCTCCTTTAAATTTAAGATAAGTGCATAATTAATTATATTTACTGTTAATAAACTAGGTTCATTTGCTAAAACTTGTACACATACTTTAACTTTTTGATATTTCTTAATATATTCGTTATATAAATTTAATTTACATATTGCGATATTATCTTTTTTTAATTCTTGACAAACCCTTTTTTAACTTGTCCACAAACAGACATATAAGGTCTTTTTGCATTTATTACACGTTCATCATGTATTACATAAATATCTTTTTTCATTAAGTTATTCACTCCCTTTGTTGTCATAATTTATAATCTGCTGAATTATTATGTTTAACCATTGGAATTAATTCAAAGTGTAAGGCATAAAAATCACTATCAAATGTATCATCATATAAGTCCAACATTCGTTCTTCTCTGGCATCTGGTTTATCTTCTCATTGAATTAATTCATATTGAGTTTTACTTACAAGACATTTTTCTCATAATCATTTTAATTGATTAGTATTTATTAACATTGTAAACGCTTCAATACGATGTTTTATTTTAAACTTCTGCTTTTGTGCTGGTTTAAAATTCATGTATTGACCAAAAGTATAATTATATTTTTCTCTATTTAAACTTTCTAGTGTTGCATAAGCACTATCATCAACATTAATTGTGATACCTTGTTGTATTAAACTAAAATATTGATTTAATTGATTGTTGTAAAACTCTAAAATATCTTTTACTTGTTCTAATGGTCCTTTAAATTGTTGCGTAGCATTTGAATGAGTATATTCTGCTACTTTATATGCTTTTTTATCAAATGAATTATATATTCAAAAACTCGCTGCTGTTGTATGTCCCTTAGGACTGGTAGAGTTTGCTAAGTCAACACCACCTAATAACTTAGTTGGTTGTATAATATCTGTTGCTTGCATAATATCAATATATCTTGCAAAGATTGACCCACTAGTATTGCCTGGTAAACCTCAACTCCAAACTCTTGCTCTTTCAATATCTAATTGTTCTAATCTTAATTGTTCATTAACTTTATCTTGTGGTAATTCATAATTAAGTCTTCAACTAGAATAATGAATAATAATTTTCATATTTCATTTTTCAATATAGTTAATTTGTTCATATTTACTACGCATTATTTCTTCATTAAAAGGTAATATTTGATTACAATAACCAACAATATATCTTTTTAAACTTTCAGGATTACATGTATTAATTGTTATTTTATTTTGATAACCACGAATAGCAAATTCTAAATCACTTAAATCTTTTTGTTGAAATTGATCACATTCTTCTCTTCAATCAATAACTAATTTATATTTATTCAAATCAGCAAAGGCTTTTAATTTTTCTTTCCGACTTGGTGAATGTAACCCTTTACAATATATTTTGCTACCATTTGATAAAGTAAAAGTAAAATTTGATAAATTAATAGTATAAGGAATATGATTTTCATCTAACATATTTCATATGTTTTGAAATACACTATCTTTTAAATCTTTACTTCAATACATACTAGCAATAATACAAATTGGCTCTTGAATTAATAAACTAATTTTTAATAATTCACCAAACATTTTAATATTTGAAATAGTCTTACCACTATATCGTGTTCCAATTTGATTAATTTCATTAACTAACTCATATTTCTTAGCAAAGGGATATTTATTACCAATACTACTATTTTGTAATAACCAATAAGGTGTTTCTAACAAATAAGTAAAATGATTAAGCATTATTATCACTTTCTTTTTTAATATCTCTAATATCAGTTTGTAAATTAACAATTATTGGCTGTTGATTATTTAAGTTTAATTCTTTTTCAAGTTCTTTTTCTTGTAGTGAATATTTATAATTAAATGCTCGTTGTCAATATAATTTAGCACCATCAGGTGATTTCATCATAAAATTAATTATTTCACTTTCAATTCTATCAACTTGTTTTTCAAGTAAAGGAACTATCTTTTCGCTCCGATAAATTTCTTGCCTTCAATGACGAGAAAGGTTGAATTCATTGGTTAAATCATTCAAAGTATATGGTTTATTAGGTGATTTATTTTGCCAAAATTCATCTATTTTACGATAGAATGTTCGTAAACTTGCTTTATTTGGATTAAATTCTTTCATTTTTACTCCTTTTTGCATATTAAAATTGCTATTATTTAACGAATATGATTAAATAAAAGAGTAATAAAACCTATAAAACTGTATCAATATATAAAAGAACTTAATATAATATTTTGTTCTTTTTTATTATCTATATTTTACATCAAAATTAAAAAAAAGTAAATTACTTTACTTTTTATTTTAGTATACAAGCATATAGAGATAAATTGGAGCTTGTTACAATATAATTATATAATTAATAATATATTTGTCAATAATTTTAATTTAAAAAAATGTGAAAATTTATCTTTTTTATAAATTTAATGTATAACTATTTTTATAAAAGAATTGGAGGAAATATAGAGTAATGAAAGATTATACACATGTAAAATATGATGAACGAAAATTTTTTAAGGATTTATTTTTATCTGATAGTTGCAAAAAGAAAAATGGCACACTTAATTTATCTGAAATATCAAGACAAATAGGAAGAGATATTAATACTGTTAAAAGAGAAATTAATAGATTTACAAATATAGAAGATTATAATGCCCGTGAGGCACATGATGATTACTATAAAAAACGAAAAAAATCTATTAAAAAACTACCTACATTTACAGAAGAACAACAAGAATTTTTAAATTTAAGATTTAATATTTTGGGTGATTCACCAGCAGAAATTATTCAGCGATTTTTAATAAAATTTGGTATCAAATTTCCCGCTTGCCTTAAAACATTTTATAAATGAATTTTTTTAGGTCTTTTGGGTTTGTTAAAGAAAAATTTATTAAATGGTGGTAGAAGAAATAGAACAAAGAAAAGACCTGATAATCGTGGAAAATTAGATGAAAGATTTAAATCAATATGAGATATTGAAAATAAAAAAACTAATACTGGTTGATTTGAAATGAATACAGTAGTTGGTAAAGACCATCAATCTAGTTGTTTAGTATTAGTTGAACAAAATAGTAAAAATTATTTTGCTATGAAATTAGAAGAACATACTGCTAATGAAGTTTTAAAAAAACTTGAAGAATTAGTTAGAATTAATGGTTTAGTTGGAAAAATTAAAGGAATAATAACAGATAGAGGAAGAGAATTTAGTAAGTTTGAAGAAATGGAAAAGATTACTAGTTCTAATATTTATTATTGTGACCCAGGTTCACCTAAACAAAAACCCTTAATTGAAAGAATGAACCGTGAATTTAGAAAACGATATGGTAAAGGAACAGATTTTAATCTTGTTACGCAACAAGAAATAAATTTAGTAGTTGATATTATAAATGAAAAATTAAGGCCTGTTTTAAATTGAAGAACGGCAAAAGAGGTATTTTCAGAGAATTTTAAATAAGTTTATTTGAATAATTTAATAAACTATTTTTCAGTGTGTTAAAATTAAGATAAATTTACAAATAATTTAACAAATAATTTATTTTTTTTAAAAAATAGTTGCATTTCTTTAAAAGAGTGTTATTATCAAAATAACAAGAGATAAATTTGGAGCTTCATCGTACATAATACAATTCATAAATAAAAAATGGCCCATAAAATAACCAGTTACTCAAATTCCTAGCAACAAGACGCTAATTAAAAATGCAATTGTATATTTTTTTTGATTAATTACAAACAACACTGTAAAAACAATAGTTAAAATAATTAAAACAACAAGATTAACAATTTTATATCATGATCATTTTTTTAGTTTTGATTCTTTTGTCATTGTTTACCTCTTATCTAATAAATTTTTTGGTTAAAGAATTGTAAATTTTTGAAGGACGATTATCTAAATACCCATCATTGACAATAATATCAACATCAAATTTTTTTAATTCATTAAATTCTTTGGCATAATTTTGCCCACTGATATTAACACTTGTCCCATAAATTGGTCCTACTTTTTTAATAATTTTTTGTAATCATTTTGATTTTGTAATTCGAAGTCCAATTGTATTATCATTAGTAATATTATAACGACTATTAATTTCACTATTTTTGTTACCTATTATAGTAATAGTTTCATTTTTTCTAAAAATTTTTAAGTCTTCGCGGGTTAAATCAATAAATTTTTTTGCCATTCGAACAGAACTAACGATTACTGATAAATACATTCTTTCTGAACGGCCTTTAACTTTAAAAATTCTTGCTTTTGCTGTTTGTGAACCAATAATACATGTCATCCCATAAATTGTATCGGTTGGAATAATAATTACATTTTCTGCCAAATAACCCGCAATGACCTCTTTACGATCTTTTATTGTATATACTTTCATTATCTATCTAGCCTCCCATCTTATAAGTTTTTAGAATTCACTTTAATTTGTTCCTCACGATTACGATTATTATTACTTTTAATTTTTGAAATATGTGAAATCGCAATAATTGATAACACACTAATAAAAAAAGATAATAAAATCCCACTTGCAATTAATTCACTTCCTTGCAGTCAAAAATAATCTAGTTTAGTAGTTCCAAAAAGTGGTTTCATAACTGTCTCTTTAAAATGTTGATCTTGACTATTTCAATAGTCAACTGCTTGTGTCATTTGATACTGTGAAATTAAAAACATTACCAAAGACGCTCCAGTTACAATTAAAAAACTAATAAAAAAACTAATAAATCCTTTTTTGGTTAAATTTGGTTTTTTAATCATTACAAAACTAAATGCAAATAACATTGAAATAATTAAAGATGAGAAAATAATTGGGGCAATATTAATAAAAAATGACGATCCTGGCATTTTACTTGTCATATAAAAGTAATCAAGATTTGGCTGATCTAAAATACTATTTGTCCCAGGAATAATAACATTAATCGTTAATTCTGGATATAAATAAGAATACAAAATAAATCGATTTGCATCTATAAAACTGCTACCTACAATGATTGTATAAATTAATTGTGGAATAAAAGCCATACTAGAAAAGAAAATAACTCATAATGAAATGTTAAATTCATTTGGAATTAAAAATAGACTAATAATTTTTTTAGCAACACTCTGATTGAACGTATCTTTTAAGACAACTAATTCTTCCTTTTTTCCTAGGTTAACATTAGTATTTAATAATCATTCCAATTTAAAACCAACTTTTAACATAATAAAAATAACAAAAATCATTTGTAAACCTGTAATTCATCAAATTACATTAATTCCAATTCATGCTAACGGATAAGGGTTTTTCGTTCCAAGACCTGTTGCTAAGTTAATTAACGCTGCAATAATCGCATCGCGATTAGGAGTCCCTAGTTTAATCATATTATTAATGTTTTCAATGTAATCTGGTCCAGAATATCCCCCTTTTAAGGAACGGCATCATTCGGTAAATAAATCATAGTAATACTCGGCAAATGAAAACAATAAACACGTAATAAAGATAAAAGAAGTAATAGTAATTGTTCCAATTAATAACATACGATTATTAAAATTAATTGTTCGTTTTTGATAATAAATGTAGAAAACGGTACTAATAATTGCACACGCTAAAGTTGCTAAAGCAATATAGGGCAAACCAAAAATTAAAAATCGGTTTGGAAAATCAGATGTCGTAAAAGTTTCTAACACATCTTTTGGTGTTGCTTCAGTAAATGCAAAGAAATTCTTTAAGATACTATCCCTGTGCGAAACAACAATAAAAACAAAATATGGCATCATAATAAATAAAACTACTAAAAATGCAATACTAGTAACGCGGATTCTTTTAATATTTTTAATCTTATCATCCATACTTTCACCTCACACCTGAGCTCCTCTTATTTTACTACAAAATATTAACAAATAACATTCGTCATTTTTTATTTATATCTTTTCTAAAATAATATCTTTGGTTTGGAAAATATTCTTTAACTAACTTTTCTAATGCCTTTTTTTGATCATAACCATGTTCAAAACATAAAAAACCATTTTTGTTAACAATTTTTTGTCAATTCTGAAAAATTTGACGATAAAAATATAAGCCATCATTATCCCCAAATAAAGCAACATGCGGTTCATAATTTTTAACACGATGACTAATTTGTTGGTTTTTTGGGATATAAGGTGGGTTACATACTAAAATATCAGCTTTAATCTTATTCTTAAGAAAAGGCTCTAACATATCCCCTTTTAATAATTGAACATTACGACAATTTAATTGCTTAATATTTCTTTTTGCAACATCCAAAGCTAACGGCGAAATATCACTAGCATAAATTGTTAAATTTGGATTTTCTAGTCCCAAACTAATTGCGATTGCCCCACTACCAGTTCCAACATCAATTAAAGTTAATGGTTTTTTGCCTTCAAGAAAAATATCATCAATTAAAACATTAATATTATCCACCAATTCTTCTGTCTCATACCGAGGAATAAGAACATTGTCGTCAACATAAAAATCATAACCATAAAAACTCTGTAAGTTAGTAATATGTTGAATTGGTTTTCCATTTTGATATTCAACTAATTTTTGCCAATAATCATCAACCTTAAAATTAATTTTTTCATTTTGAACAGCATACAATTTGGCTAAAGATATTTTCATAAAAAATGCTATTAAAGTTTTAACATCAGCAAGATAATTAACAATATTAGATTCTTTCAGATAATCTTCTGATTTTTCAATTAATTCGTTAACTGTCATTAGTTACCTTCCATTTTCAGTCTTTGTTCTTCATTAATTAAAGCTATAATAATTTCGTCAAGATTACCTTCCATGATTTGATCTAATTTTTGCAAAGTTAAATTAATGCGATGATCCGTAACCCGATTTTGTGGATAATTATATGTACGAATCTTTTCACTGCGATCACCAGTTCCTACTGCATCTTTCCGCAATGTTCCTCGTTCTTCATTAATTTTGCGTTGTTGTTCTTCATATAATTTACTACGTAAATGCTGCATTGCTAATGCTTTATTATCGTGTTGACTACGACCATCTTGTGATGTAACTACAACACCGGTTGGCAAATGTGTAATTCGTACCGCTGAATCAGTTGTATTGACATGTTGCCCTCCGGCACCAGAAGCACGATATGTATCGATTTTTAAATCCACTGTTTTAATTTCAAAATCCACTTTTTCAATTTCAGGCAAAACAGCAACGGTTGCTGTTGAAGTATGAACCCGTCCTTTACTTTCTGTTTTTGGAATTCGTTGTACCCGATGCGCACCCGATTCAAATTTCATTTTTGAATAAACACGATCACCTTTAACAATAAATGAAATTGTTGAAAACCCACCTGCTTCTGATTCATTTTCCTCAATTACTTCAATTTTTCACTTTTGCTGTTCAGCATATTTTAGATACATTCGATATAAATCACCGGCAAAAATATTTCCCTCATCACCACCAGCAGCACCTCGAATTTCAAAAATAACATTTTTTTCATCATTAGGGTCTTTTGGCAATAACATCACTTTTAACTGTGCCGTAATTTGTTCTTTTCTAATTTCTGAAGCCTTTATTTCATCTTTAGCTAAATCAATTAGTTCTTCATCCTTTTCATTTTCTAAAATTGCTTTTGCCTCATTAATATTATTTAAAACATTTTTATAATTTAAATACAAAGCAACAGTATCTTCTAATTGTGATTGTTCTTTTGCCAAACTAGTTAATTTTTTTACATCATTAACTATTTCTGACTTTGTTAATTCTTCATTAATTAAATTCAATCGTTTTAACATTGTCTCTAATCGTTCAACTGTTTTTTGATTCATTTTACCACCTCTGCCTATTCAAACACCTAACAATTATTATAATATATTTTAAATCATAATGTCCGATTTAATCTATTATATAAAAATAAATCATAATAATTAATGATTTATTTACTGGTTCGCAATAATTTCTTGAAACTTTGGCAATTTTCTTAATTGGTCAAGTAAAGTTAAACGATATTCACAACTTTCAAAAGTTTTTTTAACGGGGTGTTTACTAATAATCTTCTGACTAATTTTAAAAACATTTCCATTAACAACAACATTATCGTTTTCCTTAACCACTAAATCTTCCATAATTGTAATTTTAGAATTAACTGGTAAATTTTCAACAAAATATACTTTAAGTTTAATAACTGTTTTTGGTCTACTATTTGTAATAAAATATGCTTCTGCATTTAACCCTGCTTTTGTTAACATTTTTTCTCCTCCCCAAGTTAATATGTTACTTCGTGGCAATGACGACAACGTGCCTCATATTTATCTTTTTCACCGATTAAAACAATGGGGTCGTAATAATTAGCTGGTTTATCATTGATTAAACGTTGAGTACGATTTGCTAAATTCCCACATTTAACACAAATTGCATGTAATTTTTTAACCTCTTCTGCTCGGGTCATTAATTGTTCAACATTTAGAAATGATTCTCCACGAAAATCTTTATCTAAACCATTAACAATGACAATAATTCCTTTATCTGCTAACGAATCTGCAACTTTAACAATATTGTTATCAAAAAATTGAATCTCATCAATTCCAATCACATTTGTTGCTGAATCAACTTGCACTAATAATGCTGCTGAATCTTTCACTGGGATTGCTTCAACTGAATTTTGGCTATGACTAACAACTTTATTCTCACTATAACGATTATCAATTTCAGGCTTAAAAACTTGAATTTTAAATTTAGCATAACTTAATCGTACTAAACGGCGAATAAACTCTTCTGTTTTTCCCGCAAACATACAACCAGTAATTACTTCAATCCACCCCATCTGTGCCTTATTATTTAAAAAATACATTATTGGCCTCCCACATATTTAACATTATTTTTAATTAAAAGACTTAAATCAGTTAGAACTTTCTCAGTATCTTTTCACTGATAAATCTTAGCCCCACTTGCCAATTGATGACCTCCACCATGGTATTTTTCAGCAACGCCATTAACAATATAAGTATTGCTTCGAATACTAATATTAATATAACCTTCTACTTTATTTTCAATTAAGAACATTCAAATTTTAAATTCCTTAACATTAGCCATAATATTAACTCACGGTTTAACAGTTTCGTAATCCATTTGATGTTCTTTTAACATTTCATCTGTTATTTTAACATAACTAATTTGATCATCATAAATCATTACTTGTGATAATAAATAATTTTTAAAACAAACATTTGCTCATTGTTCTTCATATAAATTTTGATAAATATTTTGTAAATCAAATCCTTTTACAACTAATTGGCCTGCTAACATAAAGGTTTCACCACAAGTTTTATTATACATGAAGCGATTAGAATCAGTTACAACCCCCGTAAAGATTAATCTTGCCGCTGCTGCTGAAACTTCTAATTTTGATGTTAAAACAAACTCAGCAATCATTTCACTAGCTGCAATTTTCTTTTCATCAACTCATTGTAAATCTCCATATGGTGTTACATTTGGATGATGATCAATTTTAATAATTTCCTTTCCTTCCTGCCAATATTTGCTATCAATCCGTTCAATATTAGCCGTATCTGTCACAATTACTAAAGCCCCACGATAATCTTCTTGTTTAACAAAATCAGGTGTTGCTAAAAAAGCCAAATACTTATTTGACTCACCATCAACCAAAACTTTTTTAGAAGGAAAATTATCCTTAATAAATTGTGCTAGCCCAAACGCCGAACCATATGCATCACCATCTGGTGAAATATGACGTAAGCAAATAATAGTATTATAATCTTTAATTTTTTGTAAAATTGCTTTTTTTAAATCTTGCATTTAAAATTTCCTCACTTTAAATATTAACAACTAAATTATTGTTAATTTTATCATAAATTAATAAGGCATGCTTATCAAAATATATTGTAGTCATTTTTTTCAAATTTAATTCTTTTTCAGGAACTAAGACTTTAAAAACTACTTCACTATTAGTTTCAAAAAAGCAAACAATTGACTTAACAATTTTTTTAATTGTTTTAACTTGTCCTTTATACATTAAATATAAATCCCTATTAAAAAATTTTGTTTTTTCAAAAGAAATTAAATTTGAGTTAATAGCCAATGAATAGTCCTTTTGATCAACTAATTTAATCTCTTTTGGTAACTTAATCTTAATTTTTTCATTTACAAGTATATTATCTTTTTCAAAATATTGCACTGAAAAAATATTTTCAGAGCTGTTGTACATTGTTTGATATAAGTGCATTGTCTCAGGAAAAAACTCAGCCTGTTCTTTTGACATTAATTTATAATTATTGTTTTCATCAAAGAACAATAATTTAGTAACATAGTTTTTAATATTTTCAATATTTCTTGTTAAAACTAAAAACGTTATTTGTGGATTGTAATTTTTTAGAGTCAATAAAATTTCATTTAATTCAATAGCTTCATTATGTGTTAAATTATCAAAAGTATTGTGTAAAATAATCAATTCCTTATTAGTTAAAATTGCGTTAATTAATCTAATTTTTGTATGATCAAAACTACTTAAATTTTTAGTAATTTTAAATCAATTCATTTTAATATTTAAATTACTCATTAATTCTTTTACTTGTTCAAACGCCTGATTATAAACTGTTACAATTTTTTCATTTGCTGCAGCAATCGCAAGAGAATTATCCTCTTCACGTTGGATTAATTTATTATTTAATAATGCTAAATGGTACTTATGAAAATATTCTAAAACTTTTCCTTTAATAATTGTTGCTTCATCTGGTAACAAATTAGAAATTAGTTGCTCTTGTTTTTGATTATAATTAAACCATTGGTCTTCTGCTAATTTTAATCAAGTAACAACATTAACAGAATTACTTTTATGCAAAATCCCTTTAATAATATTTTTTCGTTCACTATCACACATAACAGTGTTAAGAACATTAAGGCGATATTTTTTTAAAGCTTTCCTTGCTTTAATTAACTTATATCGTTCATAAAGAATTTCAGTTTGTAAAATTTTTAAATACTTTTCGCATACAAGTTTTGCCCCAGTAAATCCAAATTTTTTATTTTTAATCTTTCTTTTTTTGGCAATTTCAGAACAATCACATAAGTAATCTAATTCTGAAATATAATAAATCTTATCTCATAAGGCTTGCAAAAACGCAAGAAAACCTTCGTAAACACGAATCTCTTCTTTTTTATAAGTATACGTATGTAAACTTTGAATTAAAATTGAATCCTTATCATCTTCAAAAATTTTGGCAATTTCCTTTTTATGAAATTCACTAATTTGTGTTAAATAGGTTTCGATTCATTCTTCCTTAATTCAAATTGAATTATGAAAATACTCATTAATAATTTTATCTGTTTTCAATATTAAGTCTTTTTTATTTAAATCATTACCTATAAAAACTAAATTTTTATAACGATATTTATTTTTGATGTATTTTAAAGAACTATCATGTAAAAATTTTGGTGTTTTTAAAATATGATAAGCTAATCGTAACTTAGTTGGTAAAAACCCTAATCGTAGTGTTCCTGGTGAAACATAACCAATTTTTCGCTCTTTTGGAAGTAAAGCGGTAATGTTTCGATTATTTAAATAAATTTTCCCACTGCAAGGTTTTTTCTTTCCTAGTAGAAGTTTTAAAAAATATAACTGTAAAAATTTATTTTCAAAATAAGTTCCTAAAACTTCTTGACTGTTAACCTCAAAACTTAAATCAGTAAAAATATTTTTTTTATAGCGTTTATATTTTAAATTACTAATTTTTAATCCCATTTAAACACCACTCTTCTAATTATTTTTATTATACCCAAATAAAAATAATAAAAAAACACTTATTATTAAGTTAATGATTTTATTAACCTCCGTAGTGTTTTATGTAACTTACATAATTTTATATCTAATTTCCATCCCCAAATTTAATCGTGGATAATAATTTAGTCCTTCAATATTTAAGGTAAAATTAAATGTTGTATTAATTTTTACTAAACTATTAGAAGGCTCATCAAAACTCTTAATTTGATTACCTTTTGGTGGAATAATTTTTTTAAGATTAAGTTTTTTGTCAAGCCCTGAATTTTTACTAATAAAAGTATTAATAAAAGTAGTTGCTTTTTCTTGCAAATACTTTGTATTTGCAACATTATCTAAATCATTAAAATCTAATTTGCTTTTATCAATTTTAATCTCATTTTGCCCAATATATTCATTATATTTTTTAAAAATAAATTTATTTAACTCATCAGCTTCATTTGGAATAATTGGAATTTTAAAAGTTATTTTTTGTTCAACATTCATATCAGTAAAACGCATTTTCCAAACTCCACTCTCTAATCATTTTTCTGCTACTTTTAAACACTTTACAGCCAAAGTAATATTAACCATTTGATTTTCATCAAGTGTCAATTCTTGATCACTAAGAATGGCAAAGGTTGCCGCGAATTGATATTCTAAATAAAATCGAAAATCCTTAATAGTTGCAACATCCTTTGCAAATCCTAATGGTGCAATTTTACGTTGTGGCAAATTTAAAAAAGGGTACTCAATTGATCACTTGTGAGTTTAAAAAAGTATTTTTGAGTTCCCTCTTGTTTACTAATACCAAAAGAGGGATAAATATCACCTTGTATAATTGTAAAATAATTTGGTAAGGTTGGTAAATCTTCTTCATTTTTATCTTCGTTGCTTGTATTATTTTGATTTAAATTTTGACAACTAATTAAACTTATTGTTGATGTTAAACTCAACGATAAAACTAATAAATTAGTTAATATTTTTTTCATAATTATTGAAAACCCCTTTCTTAAAAAGGATAAATAGGATTATTATTTAAATTAAATCTTAGTTAAAACAAAATCAAATAATTGATCTTGTTCTCAAACATCACGAAAAATTAGACCATCAATTCCAACTGAACAATAATTTGCTGGATTAGTATTAAACTTGCAAAATGGATGTGTGCTTGAGTAAATCACTCAATAATTCTTATTAAAATTTGTTGTTCTATTGTCAACTCTAATTAATAAACATCCAAATGATGTTTCGTTAAGTCCAAAAAAATCCGAATCTGATACTAACATATCACCTAAACTTACTAATGAATTATAAAAAGTAACTGTATCAACAACTGCTCCACTTTCATTTTTTACTGTGATTTTAACACTATTAACATGGTACCCATCAGTATTCTTTTGTAATAATTTCTCACCACTTAACGAAGTTGCTTGTTGCATCGTAACATTTGCTGTAGTTGTTGTACTCACTGTTAAACTTGTTAATACAGTCAAAATATTTTTAACCATTTTCTTTTATCCTTTTGTTTTTATGCTTATATTTTTATTTTATTTCCAAAATAAATTAATCCTATTTACCTAGTAGGACTCTTATTAAATTTATAAGGACGGTCTACTGGCTTTACTTCATCCTACTAGTTAATTCTTCCCAAATATGTTATTCAGTGGTTTATTTAACATTCGTCAGTTTTACAGTTGCTAGGACAGCTTAAGACTTGCACTTAATTCCCTTTAATCCTTTATAAACTTTTAAAGTAGTCTATTTTCATTATAACGAAAAAAATTTATCTTAATAAGATAAAAGTTTTCCCCATTATTCTGCTTTTTGATTATCAGATTTTGGTTTTGCTGTTTTTTTATTAAGTTCTTTTTGTACTTTTGATGCTTCTTCTGTTTGCTTTGCTAATTTTTCTTTTTTATTAAATTTAGATTTAAAGCGTTCAACACGTCCTGCGTCATTAGCAAATTGATGATTACCTGTATAGAAGGGATGACATGAAGAACAAGTATCAACCTTTAATTCTTCCCCCTTAGTAGAACCACTCATCCGCTCTGTTCCACAAGTTGTACACATAATTTTAGTATCAAAATATTTTGGATGGATTCCTTCTCTTGCCATATAATTCACCTCTCTTTTAATAATATGGATGCATATTATTTGCACGTAAATAATGATAACACATATTGTCAATAAAAACAAAAATTATTTAATAATCTTTGCAAATTCATTAAAACCAATCCTTACTCGTGGTAACCTTCTCTTTTCATCTGTTTCATCATAATATCCTAAAGCTAAAACTAACACCGAATGTAATTTAGTTTGATCAAAAAAACAATGTTGTGATAATAAATCGTTACATTTTTTAACATTAAAGCCTCCCATAATTGTTGAGCCAATTTTTAAGTCCGCAGCTTGCAGAGTAATAAAACTAGTTACAATGTGGGCTTGTTCTGACACAAAGGCAAACAAATTTTCTTTTTGCGTTAAAAAAGTTTGATATTTATCAATTGTTATTTTTAACACATCAGGTTGAATAATATTTCGTTCCAATCGTTTTGTTAAAAATTCCGTTGAAACTAAATGTTCTGGATTAACCCCAGCAACAATCATAATACAGTTAGCATCTTGAACTTTTTCCTGATTTGAGCCACTTATGACCTCTTCTACAAACTTAGTTTTTAATTCTTTGTTAGTAATGGTCACAACATTAGTAACCTCTAAACCTAATGAACACGGCGCCAAACGTCCTGCTTCAATAATTGTTGATAAATCATTATTGTTAATAGTTTTACTACTATCATATTTTTTAATTGTTTTTCGTTAATTAATAGCATTTTTTACTGTTATTTAATACCTTTTTCTCCTTTTTTAGTTTTCATTAATCTTCGCTAAAACAACATTTAATACATCAACACTTTTTGCAAATGGTGGCGAATATGGTAAATCCAAATATTCAATTTCATTAATTTTAGTTTTTGTTCAAATTAATGGAATTAAAGCATTGATTCTTAAACTAGCTTTATTATAACCAAAGATTTGCGCTCCCACAATAATTTTTGCTTTTTGATCATAAATAACCTTAACTGTAACTAGTTTAGCATCAGCAACATAATGGGTATGATCAGTTCCCGTAATTACGACTTCTTTAACAGTAAAACGATTTACAATTGCTTGTTCCTTTGTATATCCTGTCCGCGCAATTTCACTATCAAAAACTTGGATAATAGCAGTTCCAATTGCTCCTGGAAAATGGTCTTTTTTCCCTGCTAAAATATTACCTAAAACCTTCCCATTTTTTGCAGCAACAGTTGCTAACGAAATATATTGTAACTTATTATCAATTACATTTTTTGTCATAACACAATCACCAACAGCATAAACATCTTTAATATTAGTTTCAAACTGGTCATTAACTAAAATTGCACCAAATTCATTCATTTTTAAATCTGTTGCTTTCAAAAAAGCAGTACTTGGTGTAACTCCGATCCCAACTAAAACTAAGTCTGTTGCAATCTCTTCTTCAGATGCTAATCTAACTTTTTTTACTTTATTGTTTTCAATAATAAATTCCGCTACTTTAGCATTTGTCTTAATTTTAATTCCCTTATTTTCTAAATCCGCTACTAATAATTGTGCGATATCTTCATCAATTAATTTTCGTGAAATTCATTTATCAGCTTCAATTAACGTAATATTTTTCCCAGCCAAACCAAAACTTTCACAAAATTCTAGCCCAATAAAACCACCACCAATAATAGTAACATTCTTAATTTTTGTTAAACTATCACGAAGCGCTACTGCTGCTTCTAAAGTTGTTCCTGTAAAAACATTTGATGCTTCTTCACCCATTAAATTTAATTTGCGTGGTGTTGCTCCGACACTAATAATTAACTTGTCATAAGTATCAATAAATTCTTCATTTGTTCCAAGATTGATTCCATAAACTGTTTTTGTTTTAAAATCAACTTTTGTTACTTCACATGAAGTTTTTACAAAAATTCTATTATTCTCAAATTGTTCAACAGTTCGTGCAATCATCCTTTCTGGGTTATCAAAATGCTTCCCCACATAATAAGGAATCCCACAACTACCCAGCGATGGATATTTTAATTTTTGATAAGCAATAATTTCAACATTATCTTTTAAAGTTCGTTTTAACTTACTAGCTGCTGTCATTCCGGCGGTTGACCCACCAATTATAATTACCTTCATCTTTTTCCCTTCTTTCTGTCTTATTAATAATATTATAACCTTTCCCCTTTAAAATAAAAATAAAGGTAGCACCTTTATTCTTGTTTTGACTCTTTTTTTCTGTTTCGTTTTCGCCATAAACGTGATCATTTAAACAGAATTAACTCTTCGTTTTCTAAACAATTTGTTAACCGGGCGGCAATTGTTGTTGCTTGTAATCCTCCCGCAACATTTACTGCTGTTCGACCCATATCAAATAAACCATCTAATGCCCCAATAATTGCATAAACAGGAACATATAAAGTCCCTAAGCCAAGCCCCCCCAGCACTCCAGCTGTGACAACACTAGCTGTTCCTGGAACACCAGCAATTCCTAATGATGCAACAACAACAACAATTAAAGCAATAAAGAAATTAGCAACTGTTAAGTCAAATAATCCTGCTGTTACAATAAATGAAACAATAATCCCTGCTTGTACCCCTGCACAAGCAGTTAAGCCCATTGTCGTTGTTAATGGTGCGGAAATCCCAACTAAATTTTCTTTCACTTTTATCTCATCTTTAAAAACTTTCATTGTTAAAGGCAACGTCGCATTTGAAGACTGTGTTGTAAATCCTTGAATTACTGGCTTAATAGCATATTTTCATCATTTAAATGGATTAATTCCTGATAATGTTAATAACAATGAATGTCAAACTAAAGCAACCGCTAAACATAAGTAACCAACCCCAATTACAATTCCAATTTGAGCTAAATATCCAATTGGACGTGAAACAATAGCATAAGTAATCATTGACATTACAGCATAAGGCATTAACTTAATAATAAACATTAAACATGACATGATAACTGTTCATCAACGGTCAAATCCATCACGAATTTTTTGCATATCTTCAGGGTGTCTTTTTGATGATTTTTTAACCGCAAGACCAATTAATCCGGCAACAACCATTACTGGAATAATTGCTCCTAAAAAGAATGGCGAAACAAAGTTTGAAGGTACATAATCTCAAATAATTTCTGGCAATGGTTTAGATGCCGCTTTATCGTAACTACCACTTCCTGAAATTGTAAAACCATCCCCAATATTAAAAGCAATTCCAATAAATAATGTAATAATAAACATTGCTGCAACATTCAATAATAAAATCGCAATTGTAATAATTGTTCCTTTTTTTGACGCTGCATCTTTTCCTAGTTTTGATACTGCTCGTGCAATTGCTAGGAAAACAACTGGGACAGTCATTAGTAAAATCGCATTTAAGAAGATCATTCTAAACAAGTTAACTCAAATTGAAAATTCATGAATTCATAGGACATAAATATCATTTGGAATTGTCTTCTTAGGATCAGTTGAACTTGGATCTGGAATCGTTGGATTAATCATTGTACCTGATGGATCAGCTGTATTATATGGGAAACCATTAATTGCTTGAACAATAATCCCAAAAACTAAACCAAGAGCTAACCCTAATAAAACACGAAAAATAAAACGCATTTTTGTTTTCTTAATTCAAAATCATAGTAAAAGCATAATCCCAAAGAAAAGAAAAATACTAACAAATGATTGCCAAGTTGAAATTGACAAAAAGTCATGTAAAGGGTTACTATTATCTATACTATATAATAAATTTAAATACATTTGACTTTCTCTCTTTCATAAAATAAATTAGTATTTAAATAATACCATAAAATAGCTGGTGATTCATTTAAAAAAGAAGACAAAAAATATTAAGATTATCTGTACAATTATTTATGTTGTTTTTTTAACTGCTTTTTTGTTTGTTTTGCTAATAATTGGACTGCTACTTCTGCTTTTATTAGAATTTGTTCTTCTACTGTTAAATAGTTTAAGGTACTAATACTTTTTTCATAATCCTTAATATTATCAATGTTATTCATTGCCTGATAAATTGTTTTTACTCTAATTGTTCCATATTTCATTTTTAAGAAACGATAGTAGGTTCCTACTAATCCAATTATAACAAAAGCAATAACCCAAATGAATAGAATCCCCATATTTTTGACAATTTCAGTTTGATATTCACCAATACCAATACTTGTTGGCAAAGATAAGCCATACATTATCGTGCCAATATTATGCAAACCATAGCGGAATGGTGATATATATGATAAAACATCAAAAAATTTATTTTGCATAAATGATGGAAATGTTCCTCATCCAGCTGATAAATTAATAATTAGATAAATAACAGCAATAAAACGGCCGATCATTTCGTCTGGAATTGCTAACCAAATAGAACAAATAATAACATTGAAAAGTGAACCTAAAAAGAACATTCATAGCCACAGCAAAGCATAAGTTGGACCAATTTGTCCAAAACCTAAAATTAATAATGAAAGCATCATAATTGTAACTTGAATTCAGGATGTAGATAACATTAAAATGTAATTTACTAAAATAATGTTGATAAGATAATGTGTTTTTGGTTCTTCCTTTACAGTCATAAACAAATGTTTGTGTTAAAGCTCCGACTCAAACACCAATTAACATAAACAATTCTCCCAATCCAATTCCATATTTATTATACTGATAACCCTGAACATTATATGGGATATCAATAATGCTCCCAACATCTTTTAAGTGTTTCCCCAATTCATTACTATTAATAAAATATTGGTCCTTACTAACAACATTTTCTGAGCCAAAAATAAATTGTACTAATTGTCCTTTTACTAGACCAAATACTTTTAACAACGAAGTAATAATCTTCCCTTGGGCTGAAGTTAATTTACCTTGATTAACTAAATTATTTGTTTCATTAATTAAATTACTTGTCTTAATACTTTTGATAACATAATCATCATAAGTAGTGCGGTTTACTGTTCCATCAGGATTAGACAAAATGGTATAAAGCATTGGCAGAATCAGTTGGGGGACAGCTTCACGAACAAAACTTTCTCGTAAATTGGTAAAAGTTGTTGCAAAATAACCAATTAAAAAGTTTTGTTTATAAGTAGCTCACAAGTTAATTGGATTATTGCTCATTCAAGTAATATCGGTTAAAAATTGATTATGGTCAAATGATGAATTAGCAATGTTTTTTAAAATATTAATTAGATGAACAGAATAATTTTCAGGAATTCGTAATTGGACTCAATATTTGTCAGTTGGTTCAAAATTAGTGGTTTTATTTTTTAAATAATTTAATTTTAATGTAATAGTGCTAACATCTATCTTAACATTATTATGTTCTTTATCATAATAGTTTGGACCAGTGACAACATTGTCACTAACACTTGTAAAACGTGCAATTTCGTTTGGTTTAACTGCAGCGTTGCAACTTGCTTCATCGGTTACATTAACATAATGAATATCAGTTCCATTTGCAATTGATTGATCAGTAGCGTTTTTAGGTTTATAAATCACACATAAGTTTGCATCATGATTAACAATTGCCATTGGAATTTGGTCTGTTTTAAGAAATGGATTTCAAAAAGCTCAAACACAAAAGAAACCATACAAAAATGGCACAATACAGATTGCAATGAATTTTATAATTCGTTTCTTATTTTTAACTGTTTGTTCTTGTCATTCTTTTTTAAAAATTTCTTTAAAAGTTGGCAAATTATTTTTGTTATCCATAACTTTTCTCCTCAACAATAATTATATTATGCTATCGCGGTCTTCCTCTTTTGTTTCAATTGAATAACCTTTTGCTTTAATTTTTTTAATTTTATATAAATATTTTGGATTTCTTGTAAGATCAAATTTTATTTCCATCCGCTTTATCTTTTGACTCTTTTGTTCTTCAAATGTTTGATATTGACTTATTAGAACTTGTTCTTTTACTATTTCAACTTCTTGATTACTTAAATTATTCAAAGTACGAGCAACACTTTTATTAATATTGATATTGTTTTCCATTAATACTTTTTTTAATGCTCTCAAGTTAAAAGTTCCATATTTTTCTTTTTGTCGTCATAAATAAGTTAAACTTAAACTAATTACTAATAAAATTGGAATTCAAATTAATAATATTCCCATATTTTGTAAAATTTCAGTTTGATATTGAATTAATGAACCTTCTCCTGTTCCAATTCCATAAATAATATTGCCCATTCCATGGATTGTATACTTGAACGGGGTCAAGAATGAAACAACATTGAAGAAACCAGCTTGCATAAATGATGGGAATGTTCCTCAACCTGCCGTTAAATTTAAAATTAAGTAAATAACAATTAAATATTTTCCAACATCACCATCAGCAGGAACAAACCAAATTGCATGCTCAATGATAGTAAAAATAAGGCTGCACAATAATAATCAAACATACAATAAACCAAAACTAGCTCCTATCTTGCTATATCCTAATATTGCTAACGAAATAGCTAAAATTGTTGTTTGAATTGTTGTTGTAATTAACATTAATAATAATTTTGAAAAATAATGTTGATATCATTTTGTCCGTTTTGTCCGGCAAGTACGGTCAAAAATAAATGTTTGCATTAAAACACCAACCCACATCGCAATGGCAATAAAAAATTCTCCTAAACCAATTCCGTATTCACCATATTGATAACCTTGAATGTGCACAGGGATTTGGAAAAGCGATGAATTTAAATTTGTTCAATCTCGAATTACGCGCTGTGCTTTCTCACTATATTCAGGTCAAGTAACATGGGCATCTAAATTAGGAAAAATCTCACGAACAAACTCATCAAGAAATTGTTTTCCAGTTGTTTCCACTAATTCTAAAACTTTCTTAGCAATATCATAATATTGTGGATGATTATCTTGCACATAATTTAAAATTGCTTTTCCAATTGCTGTATTTGGACCAATAATTAATAAAATATTTTCTAAATAATTACTAAAATCACGACCAGTTAAATAGTGAACATTGGCTGTTTCATCTCATTTTACAAAAGCCCAAAACATTGAAGTGCCTAAAACTTCTGGTAAAGCCGAATGCACCAGAGCTGTCTTAATTTGAGTAAAAGTATATAAAACTTGTCCCGCTAAAAAGTTTTGTTTATATGTTGATCAAAACTATGACATATTACTAATCAAATATTCTAAACTCTTAATAACTTCGGTTGGACTATGATTACCAACTGCACGCATTAGTTTAAAGATATTTTCTGTAAACCCAGGACTAACTTGTAATTGGGCCCAATATTTGTCTGCTGGTTTAAAACTAGTTTCACGATCATATAAATAGTTTAATTTAATTGTCATTCCATTTTGTTTTAATTCTAATGCTTTTGAATTAACATTATAAAATTCATTATTAGTCACTGATAAATTAACCATACTATCAAAACGATATTGTAATTTATAAATATTTTTATTAATCTTTGAATTATTGTCAAACCATTCTTGTCTTTTTTCTTGACACTCTGCAGCATTATTGACATGCAAATATTAAACAAATGGCGATGTTAATAAATTATTTTCATCAGTACCAGTTTTTTAACGGCATAAGCAACACAAGGAGGATTGTCATTATCAACAATGACCATTGGAATACTCCCAATTTTAGCTAATGGATTCCAAAAAGCTCATGCACAAATAAAACCATATAAAAATGGTACAAAACAAATTAAGATGTACTTAATTATTTGAAACCGACTCTTCCCCATTTTCTCTTTTGCTTCTGTTTTAAAAACATTACTAAACTTTGGATTCTCTATCATAATGTCATCCCGTAACTTTTTTTACTGTGCCTTACATCATATTAATTCTACACTAAAAAAGAAAAAATACTTATTTTTGTAAGTATTTTTAATCAATAACAAATGGTAATAATGCCATTTGACGTGCTCTCTTAATTGCTATCGCTAACATTCTTTGATTTTTAGCTGTTGTTCCAGTAACTCTTTTGGGCAAAATTTGTCCATTACCAGAAATAAATTTTTTTAATAATTCAATATCTTTGTAATCAATATATGTTATCTTATTTTTTGTAAAATAACATTGTTTTTTAAAACGTTTAAATTTTGGATTCATTATTTGTTTCCTTTCCTTTTAATCTCATAAAATTGCATCATCACCATCAAAACTAATACTATCATTGTTATTATTATCTTGTGATTCTGTTTGATTGAAAGAAGTCATATTATTAAAATCATTAGGATTTGGAGCTGGGGTTCCCATATTAGCAACAGTTCCTGTTCCTCGTGAATCTAAAAACGAAACAGTTTCTGCAACTACTTGCATAATTGTTGTCATTTGTCCATTAACATTATTTGACCTTGTTTGTAAACGACCATCTAAAGCAATTAATGAACCTTTTTTTAAATAACGGGCCATATTTTCTGCTGTCTTATTTCAAGCGAAACATGAAATAAATGATGCTTGATCATTAAAATTATTATTTACTGCTAAGGTAAAAGCTACAAAAGGCTTATTATTAACAGAATTTTTTAATTCTAAATCACGTGTTATTCTTCCTACTAATGAAACTCGATTTAACATAACTCTTTCACCCTCCTCAATTATTCTTTTGCTTCAACTGGTTTTGTTGCTTTAGGTTCTTCACCTTCAACGCGTTGTTCATTACGTCTGTAATAATCTGGTCTTTTACTTCCTGGTTTGCGTTCACGATCTGGTTTATCATTCTTAACTTCTGTTTTTGCATAAACAGTTGATTGAATATATCCTTTTTCTTTTTCAGTATTAATTACTAAAATTCGTAATACATCTTGCTCAATGTGACTGATACGAACAAACTCATCAATATTTTCTGAGGTCGTATTAACAATTAATACACCATAATATCCTTTTGTTTTCTTTTTAATCGGATATTCTAGAGTTCTAATTCCTCATTTACCGTGTTCTTCAATTCCTCCACCATTAGCTTCTAAAATTTTATGTAGACGACCTTCTAATTCGTTTAAATTATTTGCTTCTGGGTTTAAGATATACATAACTTCGTACTTGCGCACTTTATTTTCCTCCTCTTGGTCTAGGTCCTATTCGGACAAGGAGCTAATAATCATCATTAAAGCATTATTAACTCGTTGTCAATTATACCTTATATTATCTATAATTGTAAGGTTTATTTACCTAAATTTAATAATTTTAAATCATCTAAATAAGTTATTTTAATATTTTGCTTTTCTCCTAGTATTGTATGAATCTCCGTTTTTTCAGCAAATAATTCAACTAAATAACTATCATCATAAATTATTTTCTTATTTTTAGTATGAAAATATTCATCATAAACATTATATAATAATGTTGTTTTAAAAACTTGTGGTGTTTGAATTGTAAAATACTCGTCTCGGTTAATTGTTTTTTCAACAAGACAATTATTAATTTTTTTAAGCGTTTCTGTTATTGGCAACATTGGAACTAAAACTTCATAATTTGCTTTAGAAAAAGTTTGATTTAATTTATTAATAAAATCTAAACTAACAAAACAACGAACACCATCATGAATCATCACCATTTCATTTTTAATTTTATGATTAATTAAACAATGATAAATTGTATCAACCCGTTCTAAACCACCTATCACAAAGTGAAGTTTTTGAGATTGATAATTTTTCTTTAATAAAAAGTTTAAGATTTCATCATTAACACCTACAATAATTTCCGTACAAAAAGGATCGCTTAAAAATAATGCTAATGTTTTTTCAATAACTGTATTAGTATCATTAATTTTATATAATAGTTTATTATTTGTTTGTTTAAACCGCGATGAATTCCCTGCCGCTACAATAATTGCCGTATAATTTTTCATCTATAAAATATCAATTCCATTTTTTTCAGCATATTCTAAAAAATCATCACTTCAAACTGAAGCAATTACTTCTCCAATATGTTGTTTTTCTAATAAAAACAAATCTAACTGTGATTTATAAAGACCAAATGATAATGTCACTGGTAGTTCATTTGTTGCTACTTTTGCATCATATTCTGTTTTTAACTTAGTTGTCTCTTTTGTTACAGCTAGTTGTTCTTTTAAAACATCACGATTAACACTAGCAGCACAATAACCAATACAGATTGCTTTTTCTAAAACAAAATCATAAACAAAAATTTTTGCATATAATTCTCAATTAAAAACATCTTGTGACTCACTAATCTCAATTGTATTGTTCGTAATAACTTTTTTTAATCCATATAAAATTGTCGCCCCATGTTCTCGTGTATAACGGTTTAAACGTTCCTGATGACTTAATAACCGCATTGCTTTTTGCAATTCAGTATGGCTTGTTCAATTTAATTTCTTTCCAAATTTTTTGTTTAATTGCGGAAATTTTAATAATAAAATATCTTCAACTTCACTAATAATATTAACTGCTTTATCAATTGTTTCTTGGATTTTTAATAACGTTATCTTTTTCTCATCTAATAATAAGTCAAACCCAATTTCACTAAAAGTTACGGCCTGACTATTTAATTGTTTAATATCACGTCTAAGCACCATTGCTGTTGTTAAAATTCCTTCATTTTTATTTAACTCATAACGAACAATTGCACTTCTTCGTCATTTATTGTGTGATTGCAAAATTTCACCAACTAAATTGCTTGGTGAAATATCAAAATCAATTGGCCGCTCTGTCATTTGAAAATCATCATTTAATCCTTTTTCTTCGCTACTAATTAAAGGAGCATCAACTTTTAAAAGATTAAATTGAATAATAAAACGACGAACCAATTCACGTTTAGCTAAACTAATTGCTTCTACTGTTTCACGTAATGTTAAAATTGAACTATATCCAATTTGGATATCATATGCCATATAATCACCTATTTTCCTCTTGGACGCATGTGAGGGAATAATAAGACATCCTTAATTGAGTCTTGTCCTGTTAGTAACATAACTAAACGATCAATCCCAATTCCTAAACCACCTGTTGGTGGCATTCCATATTCCAATGCTTCAACAAAATCAATATCTAACTCTTGTGCCTCATCATTACCGTTGTCACGTTCTGCTAACTGACTAACAAAACGGTCATATTGTTCAACCGGATTATTTAATTCTGAATAAGCATTCGCATATTCACGACCTTTAATAAACAATTCAAAACGGTCAGTAAAACGAGGATCCTCTGCATTTGTTTTTGCTAATGGTGAAACTTCAACAGGATGACCATAAATAAATGTTGGTTGTATTAATTTATCTTCAACAAATTCTTCAAAAAATAAATTAATAATATGACCGACTGAAGTATGAAATTTCTCAATTGGAACATTTTTTTCTTTAGCAATTTTTTTTGCTTCTTCAAAAGTCATTCGTTCTCAAAAATCAACTCCAACAATTTCTTTAATTGCATCAACCATATGTCAACGCTTCCAAGGTTGCTTAAATGAAATTGTTACTCCACCATATTCTGTTTCATCTTTATTTAAAATATTTTTTGCAATATAACAAATTGTATCTTCTGTTAGTTGCATTAGAAAACTCATATCTTGGTATGCAACATAAATTTCAACTGTTGTAAATTCTGGATTATGACGAGTATCCATTCCTTCATTTCTAAATAAACGCCCAATTTCATATACCCCTTCAAAACCACCAACAATTAATCGTTTTAATGGTAATTCAGTTGCTACTCGTAAATAAAAATTCATATCTAATGTATTATGATGCGTTGTAAATGGCTTTGCTGCAGCCCCACCATGAATTGGTTGAAGAACTGGTGTTTCGACTTCTAAATATCCTTTGTTATTAAAAAAGTCCCGCATTAAAACAATTATTTTACTTCGTTTAATAAAAATATCTTTTGTTTCAGCTGACATAATCAAATCAACATAACGACGACGATATTTTTCTTCAATATCAGTCATTCCATAGTACTTATCTGGTAATGGACATAACGCTTTTGATAATAACACAAAGTCTTCTACACGAACTGTTAATTCACCAGTATTTGTTTTCATCATTATCCCGCTAACACCAATGATATCACCTAAATCAAAGTCAATAAATTCTTGGTACTTTTCATCACCAACTTCATCATTACGAACATAAATTTGAAAAATGCCATTTTGATCTTGTAATGTTGCAAAAGTAGCTTTTCCTGCTTCACGAAATGTTTTAATTCGTCCGGCAATTTTTACTACTGTTTTATCAACAATTGCACTTAATTCTTCCTTCGACAAATTATTAAATTGTTCATTAATCTCTTTACTAGTATGTGTTCGTTCAAACTTTGCAATTATAAAAGGATTATGACCATCTTTAACTAACTTTTCTAATTTATCGCGTCTAATTTGTTCTTGTTCTGTAAAATCACGTTTTTCCATTTTAACTCTCCTTTTATTATTTAACAAAACTACTACTATTATAATAGTCAATATATTCATTAACAAGCGTTTTTAACTCAAATATTGTATTTATTTGTGTTGCACGTGTTTTATAACTTGTTGCCTCTGGTTTTCCTTTAAAATAAAATGCTAAATTTTTTCGCATTTCACTAGCAGCAACACGTTCTCCTTTTAAATTTAACAATAATTCAGCATGACGGAAAATAATTTTTTGTCATTCATCTAATGGCAGTTGTTCAATTTTTTCACCAGTATCAAGAAAATGTTGAATTTGTTTAAATATTCAGGGATTTCCCTGCGCACCGCGAGCTAACATAATCGCATCACACCCCGTTTCGTCTAGCATCTTCACAACTAAAAACATCGCCATTGCCAATAACTAGAATACTAACATTTTCTTTTACTTTTTTAATTCAACTTCAATCAGCTTTTCCTGAATAAAATTGATTACGGGTACGAGCATGCACTGCAATTGCTTTTGCTCCTGCTTGTTCACAATACTTTGCATTTTCTACACAATTAATATTTTCCTCATCTCAACCAATGCGAATTTTAACCGTTACTGGTTTACTAACGTTTTCAACAACTGCTTTAACAACTTCATAAACACGTTGGGGATGTTTTAATAAAAATGACCCTGCTTGCGATTTAATTGCAATTTTAGGTGCCGGACAGCCCATATTAATATCAATAATATCACAGTCACTATTTTGATCAACATATTTAGCTGCTTCAACAAATGTTTCAACGTCAGTACCAAAAATCTGCATTGAGATTGGGTGTTCTAATTTATTTACTTTAATCATTTGTAAAGTTCGTTCATTTCGTTGCAAAATTGCTTTATCGCTAACCATTTCAGCATAAACTAATCCTGCCCCTAATTCATGACAAATAATCCAAAATGCCTCATTTGTAATTCCTGCCATTGGTACTAAAAAACTTGCCCCTTAATTTCAATATTCCCTATTTTCATCTTTTTAATTCCTTCTTTAATTAATAGCCATTAGATAAATCTTAATAAAAAATAACTATAAATTCAATAAATATAGAGTTATTTTTAATATTAATTTAAACAACATTAAAAATAGTTTTAATAACAATATTATTAAAACTATTTTAATTAGTTCTTTTTTATAATAACAAAGTAATTTTAATTAGTAATTTCTGTTACTCGTCGTTTTTTAATTGAATTCATTGCAACAAATCACGATGTTAATAAAATAATAGTAATAATAGCTAAAGCAATTAATGTACCTTTAATATCAATTGGAATATTTAAAACAATTTTAAAAAGACTGCAAATTAAAACCCCAATCCCTTGTCAAATTAATTTTGAAGCAATCCAAGCAACAATAAAAGTAATAACAACTCCAATGACATAACTACCCATAACAACAAAGTTAATTTTACCATTGTTATATCCAATTGCTTTCATTGTTAAAATAATTGGAATTAACTCATCAATAATGACCATTACTACAACTAATAATAAAATTAAAATAATTAACGCAACTAATAATTCAAACATCAGCATTGAACTATTCATTTTTGTTAACATCTCATCAACTGATGTTCGAAGAATATTTAACGGCAACATTCCAAAATCACTCCCTGTTGTTCCTGCCCCTGCCATGTTGCTGATTAAGGTAGCGGTTACTGTTTTCGTATTGATATTAAGTAACGCGTTTCAAATTGATTGATTATGCGTAGCGGCAATTACTAAATTATTGCCAATAAATTTTAAATTTTTAATTGATTGTGCCATATTTTTCAAGGAAAGGGGCTTCGCCCCTAGGTCGCTGCGCGACCTGTACCCCACAAACAACACACGGGCAAAAATAAATTTTTTGCACCGTGGTGTTTGCTTGTTTTTTTCTTGGTCTATGTATGTATTTGTATCTTTTTGTTTTTATAAAAATCGTAAAATACCATTAAACATCGCAAGAGTAATAATTGCCCCAAGCAATAATTTAAAAGCAATATCAAAAGCAAAGAAATTACTTATATTATCTCAAAGTAAATTAACATTTTGCATTGTATTTACTAATGCATTAGCATACTTTCCAACCTCTTTAATACCAGGCAAAGTATTAAATGCTCAAATAAAACCATTTTTTATATGACAAAACACATTATATCAAGTACAAGAACTATAAGGTAATTTTCATATATCACCAGCATTAATTTCATCATTTCAATCCATAGCATTATAAATGCTAAAATTAAAACCCAAAATTGCAATGCCACTTTTTTCTGTTAATCTAGTCGTATTAAATCTAATTAAATTAAAACCTTGATATTTTGAATTATCTGCCATATCTAATAATTTTATTGATTGAGTATATTTATCATTATTAGAAGGCAAAACATCAGTTTTATAATCTCAATTTGAATAATAAGAAAAATAATCATTAGTATTATTTATAGTATAAGCATTATATAATTGCACTTGCGGTTCTAAATAACCCGAAACTGTATCCGGAAATCTTAAAATATTAAAAAGCATTGATTTTGGATATAATAAAAAACCATTTTTTATAAAAAATACAAAACCTAAATTACCATTATCAGATGAAAAATAAATCTGCTCTTTAAAATTTGAAATATCAAATATAGTTCTTAAAACATTAGAATAAAAATAATCTAAAATTTGAAATAAATTATCTAATAAATAAAAATTTTGTTTAACATCATTAATATAATAATTACTTTCAGATTTTTTAAGAATATCCATATTAATTATTTTTTTATAATTAAAATTTAAAACTAAATAGTTCATATCAAAATGCCGATAACTTTGATTACCAATAATCGGCATAAACAAATATGGTATTATTTCTCAATTAAAAGTGAATTCATATTTTACATCATTTTTATAAACAAAAATATTTAATAATTTAGTTGACATTTGATAATCTACAATTAATCTACCTACGGAACTCTTAGAACTATTTGCTAAATTTCAACTTAATCTATAATTTCAAGCACTGTTTTTAATTTTATTAAATCAATAATTATCATCATTTTTATCAGCACTCACATTTGAAATAAAAGGAGTTTCAACACCAAAACTAAACGCATAATTACTAGGGTCTAAACCTTACATAAAATAGTCTTGTCGCAACATTAAACTAGATTGAAAATCATATTCACTCGCTTCTTTATAATTTCAATCTTTAAAAATATCATTACTTTTTAAATTTTCTGAATATAAAAAATTGGAATTAACTTTATTAAAATTATCTAAATTAGATGTTATAAAAACAAAAGGAGATATTAAAGAAAATAATAAAAAAATAACATAAAAATAAATAATAAAAACTTTTTTCATATCTGTATTTCCTTTCTTATCTAACTGCAAATATAACTCTTATAATCATTAACATAATTCCAAAAGCAATAAATAATCTAAAAATAGGATGAGTTGCTATAATAAATAAATGAGCGATTAATTTATAAAAATCATTTGAACTATTAAATCACTGTTTAATTGTCGCCATTGCTGTCTCTGACGCTAAAAAAATATTTGCAACAAATGTTATACCAATAATACTTGCTACGAAAAAAAACCATAATAATTTAACCATTATTTTTTCCTTTTTTTGAAAACTCTTTATCTGTTTCATTTATACCAAGTTTTATTTTTCCAATTGCTCCTGCTGCTTGTTTAGTATTTTGAGACATTGTACTTAATTGTGGTGCAGAACCAACCAAACGCATAACAATTCCTAAAATACCCCCTATAATTCAAAGAACATATAAAGGTATATCTGTTGCTGGTAATTTTAAAGTTCACATCCAGTCCATAATTTTCATAAATATATCAATAACAACATTAAAAGCATCATCCCAACTCGTTAATAAATTCATAATTATTTACCTCCTTTTTGTAAATTTTCAACTAATCTTGTTGCTCCCATTTTTTCTAAATCTTCTAAACTATAAAATACCAATATGAAACTTAAACTTAGGAAAAAATCAAATAAAATACTTTAATATTCCTTTAAATTGAAAAGGTGGTTTTTTACAACTTAACAGCAACATTAACCCCGTCGCTAATTCTCTATATTCTACTCAATGGTGTTTTTCTCGTTGTCCAATAAATACAACATTAATATTATATTGTCGCATAAGAACTAAACTAGGAATAACACCACTATACTTTTTCATAGCACCATCTTTAACCTCATTAGCAGGAACATATAACGCCATTTCATCTAAAACAACCAAATTACTTTCACTATAAGGTATCGGGTTTTTTAAATTATTATTATCAAACATATCAAAAGTTGCTAATGCGATATCTTCATTTTTAATAGGGTAATTAGAATATTTAGTATCATATTTAGAATTAACTAATAAATGAGTTGCTAATAATGTTTTACCGCTCCCTAAACTGCCAATTACCATTGTTATAGGACTTTGTTTAATAGTTTTAAAAAATGCAAGTTGATTTCGTAAATCTTTAAAAAATAAAAATAATACAAACACACTAAATAAATAAGCAAAAATTAAAAAAACAATATTTAATCAACCTTTAAACATATTAGGTTTAAATATAATTAAACAATTTAAAACAATCATAATTAAAGTAAAAAATCAATTCATTAAATATCAATTTATAATTCATTTTCTAATATTTAACACTTTAAAACACCACCTTACATATTTTAGAAACCATATAAATAACAAATCATATAGTAAAGAAAATAAATAATCATATAACTATCATACAAACATAATATTCAACAGTTTTATCAACCAAACCTAATTTATTTGCTGGAATAAAAAAAGCAAACTGATATAAACCTTGATAAACTTTATCTAAAAACTGATTTCAAGTCATTAACTAAACCCCCTAAATATCAATCTAAATATTCAAAAAATAACAGCAATAATAAAAGTTAAAAATAAAATAAAACATATATAGGCTAATGCTGGGGGCATATCTGCACCGAATATAATTTGCATAAATTCAATATAAATTTTACTTTTTAACTTTTTAGAGGTTTAAAATTATTAATATTAATATCCGTGAATTAATTTTCTTAATGTTTCAATTCCAAGCACTAAAAACATTAAAACAATAGGAATAATTAAAATTGCATTTGCACCTAAAAATGTTAAAAATCAAGTCGTAAATTCTTTCGCTCAATTTGCAATAACACCAACTCAGGCCTCAATTGCTTTAATAATTCCGTCTGTTCCGCTATCCATTGCCATTAAATTCATATAGTAATTCCTTTCTAATTAAAAATAATATTTTTTAAACCCCTAAAAAGTTAAAAAGTAATATAAAAATATTACTAATAATTAACTTGTTAAATTTTATTAATAACTTGTTGCTGTTTAATTTGTTCTTTAAGAGACTTAATAATTGCACGATTATTTTGAATTTCTTTGCGATGTTTAAAGGCTATAATACTATCAACAAAATAAAAACCTAAAAGTAAAAACATTGTAATAAAAACCATTACATATAAAAATATAATCATATTATTTAACCTCCTTACTTTTTCTTTTTTCCAATTCAATTTGTAATTTTCTTATTTTCTTTTGTTGTCGTAAAATTATTGAACTTTCTTTTTTTCTAATAACATTTATTATTCCTGCAATAAAGTAAGCACAAATTGGAACCATAATAATTAATAAAATAATTTCAGATAAAATCGCCAAATTAATCACTCTCCATTTCTCTTTTTAACTTTTTAATTTCCAAAGATAATTTTTCGTTTTTTAATTTTTTATTTTCTTTTTGTTCTTTTGATGCAATACACAAAGAAAAAATAATTGAAATAACCAATGGAAATAAAAGCAAGCAAGATAATACAATACTTAAAATTTCTTTATCCATATTTTAATCATTCCTTTCTATACTTAAAAATTTATCTTTTAATTTTTCATTTAAAATCAAAAACTCTTTTTCTGTAAGAATTTGTAAATTAATATTTTCTTTTTTTAATAAATGTTTTAATGCTTTTCTTAACATAAATAATGGTATTTTACTAGGTAAACATTGATGTATAACATTAACTAAATATTCTAATCGTTGTTTATATAATTTAGTTTGTTTTTTCATTGTTTAACCTAGAATAATATTGATTAATTAAAACAACATTTTCATTAACACAGTTTCAGCAATAAGTAGGACCATTTTCTCAAACAGTATCATTAATACAAACCATACATAACTGTTGTTTCATATTAACTATTACTTTCTGATATTGTTGAACTATTAGAATATTTGTTAATAAAATCTTGCTCGCTATTATTTTCTACATATGGTTCAACTGTATTAATTTTTCCATCTCATTTAAGCGAAACATAAAATAAATTACCATCAACTAAATAAGGTTTTAATTTCAAATAATTATCATCAATTACTTTAAATCATTTTGACTTTGATAAATCTTTTGTACCTTTAACAGTACCATTTTCTAACTTAATAACTGGTGTAAATGTATAACTATCTCATTTACTTTCATTACCTTTATCATCCTTAATAATTTTATCAGTTGAAATATCTATCAACTGTACTAGAAATCCATTCATAAGATTTCTCCTTTTTCTTTTAAATAATTTAATTAAATTACTTAAAAGATTTCAGGTTTAAAACTTAAATATAAAAAATGATTAATTAAAAATAATAATACAAAATTAGTGTTTTTTATTTGAATAAGTTTTTATAAATAAAGCATAAAAAAACATTTAATTATATCTAAGTTTCTTAGCGGGAAACCTTTTAAGATTTGAAACTCAAACATAATCAAATGTTTAAGTTAATTTAATAATACAATAAAAATTAAAATTGTCAAATTTTCAGCACAAAAAATAAAGATATTATAAAATATACATCCCCAACTTGTTTTTTTTTTTTTTTGTTTTAATTAATTTGTGGCAGTTGTTTTAGCGGGTAACTGCCACTTTTTAATGAGTTTTTAACTCATTTTTTTAATTTTAACACCTTAAATTTTGACTTTTTTTAGCAGTAAAATTAGTATTTTTAACTAAATTTTTAAATATTTTTCTATCAACAGAAACATATTTTTTATATTCTCTAAACTTATCTAAACCATAATAACTATCACAACTAAAACCAATTTTATAACCGTTTTCATCGCCAAAAGCAAAATAATTTAAGTTATCTTTAACTGAATAAATTAAATCTTGTTCAGATAACTCAACAACTCCAACCTTTACTCTTGGGTTTTTACAATTTTTACTAAATTGATACGCTTTAATATTTAAATCATAATGATTTTGCGACTTATCATTATTAGCAGTTTTTACAATATATTTAGCAAGATATTTAACAACATCTTCATTAGAACCTGCACGAACTTTAATATTTTTATTAATACCATATTTTCAATATTGTTGTACTACACTATTAGGTATTTTTTGATTCAATATGATATGAAAGTGAACTGCTCCTCGTTTTTGATACTCATAAGTATACATATATTTTAAAATTCCTTTATGATGTTTAGAACGAATAGGATTGTTTCATCAACGATTAATATTATTAAAAAATAACTTTAAATCATTTTTACATTTTTTAACATCTTTCTCATTAACTGCATAAGTTAAAGTCAGAAAACTTAAATTTTTTGAATTTGAAAAATTATGATACGCTTTGCGAATACAATTTCCTTGGGTGCGAATGCGATTATTTCATAGTTTTTTATCATTTTTTCCAGTATTTTTAATTCCCGTTTTATTACGAGGGTTATTATTAATTAATTCTAACGGTAAGACAATATTTTTAACATAATTACCATAAAAGACTTTTTTTAAATAATATTCTTTTTTAACATAATTTAAATCATTCATAATTACATTATGACCTTTATTTGTTAAATTATCTTGAATAAAAACATTATTCATTTTTATAAACTCCTTCCAAATAAAAAAACACTTAATTACATTTAAAAGTTTCTTAGCGGGAAACTATAAAAAGTTTGAAACTTTCAATATAATTAAGTGTTTATATTTGAAAGTTATTTTTATTGTAATATATTATTTTTAATTTTGCAATATCTATTTTAGTGATGTGCAGTTATGATAGTTAATAAATTTTTAATTGATTGTGCCATATTTTTTAAATCAATTTTACCATGATACATTTTTTGTTGTGAATACAAACCATTATAAATATTTGTTTCTGGTTGTTTCGGATCAATTGTATTTGCAACAAATAAATTATACATAACATTATTATAACTAGTATAAATGTCATCAGTAACCGTATTATTTTTAATGACCCCAACAACTTCAACTTCAACACTAGTTTTATTTGGTGTCTCTGTTTTTACTTTAAAAGTATCACCAACTTTATAGTTAGCATTCCGTGCTAATTTGTAAGAGGTCAGTCCTTTAATTTTATTTGGTGCATTTGTTGATTTAAAAATTTCATCAATTTGTTGTTGAGAAACTCCCTCTCAATTTAATGCATTATTATAATAACCTCCAACACTACCATTATTATTAAGTCCCTTAATTGTCATCCCTGGTTCATCAAGATTGCTGTCTAAAACAACTGGTAGTGAATAGAAAGTTGTTTCTTGGTTAGGGTTGTATTAAAAATCATTAAAGGTTACAACTGGATTAGTACTATCATCCATCATAATTGCATTCAACATTAAACTCATTAAGTTTGGATAAATACTTGGATCAATTCTATTTTGAAGAAAAATATTATTAATATTCATTACACTAAAAATTGTTTTTAAATCTTTTAAATACAGATATTGATTATCACCACTCTGGTTTTAAACATTATATTTTTGTAGTAAAACAATATATTGTTGTCCTGCCGTTGGTGAAGTTGGATCAATTTTATTAAAGGCATCATGAAAATTCGCTGCTGTCTGATTGGTTT
Source organism: Spiroplasma endosymbiont of Glossina fuscipes fuscipes (assembly GCF_049669535.1). Classification (NCBI taxonomy): domain Bacteria; kingdom Bacillati; phylum Mycoplasmatota; class Mollicutes; order Entomoplasmatales; family Spiroplasmataceae; genus Spiroplasma; species Spiroplasma endosymbiont of Glossina fuscipes fuscipes. Next base: position 22,431 of record NZ_CP187162.1, on the reverse strand, counting down.
TTGTAATATCACTAAGGTTATGATAAGTTTTAAACTTAAAATCATATTGGTGATATTCTTGATCATTAACAACCAATTGCCCATTTGTTTGACCATTTCCGTTAATTCGTGGGAAATTATTAAATGTTAAAGTATGATCTAATTTACTATTTAACATATTAAACATCCCACCAGTAATTGATTTAGCAATGTTTGTTACGCCCAACATTAATATTAATAATAATGATGAAAAGAAAAATAAAATAATTGTTAAAATAAATTTACCTTTATTTCGAGAAGTAAAAGCAAGTTGTAACCGTCAAGTAAATGCTTTGCCGCGTTTTGACAATAACCGTGATATAATACCAGCACGAACTGCCTTATTACTTTTTGTAACATTATTTACTAATGATAGAATTGGCTCTTTAATATATAAAAAGGTTGTAATATACGAAGCAATGGCGAAGAAGACAGGAACTACGATAAAAATTATTCCCATGAATCCTCATCCAGCATAAACTTTATCATAACTAATGGTTACCATTGATTCAAATTGCCCATACATGTAAATTTGCAACGGAATTGAAAGTAAATATCCAAAAATTAGACCACCCATAATCGTTATTAATGTTTTAACAGTAAAAATTCAAACCAACTCACTAGTACGATATCCTAGTGCTTTAAAAATTCCTAATTGTTTTCTTGTTTTATTCATTTCTTTTTTCATCACGAAGCTAATAAAAATAAATGCTAAAACAATCATTCCAATTCCTAATAAAGTGTAAATTGTTGTTGTTACTTTCATTGAACTAATCTTTGAAACTGGTCCTAATGAATCATAGGCCGTTAAAACACCACTACTTGCTAAATAAACTGATTTATCAAAGTTATTTTTTGAGCAAAAGCATTACGCAAAGTAACAAATGATGAATTATTTAAAAAATTAACTTTTTGATTTATTCCAAAATTAAAACCTTTTAATTTGTTTTGACTTAGTCAAACCTTTTGATACATTGTATTTAAAATATTGTCATTAACAAAAACTGCAGCATATTTAGAAGCATCACCAGTCATTGAAAAATAATCGACTTGTGATAAAGTATCGACTTTTGTTCCAAATCCACTAATAACTGGATGATTTAATTCTAAAACCAATGTTCCTAAACTATAAAAATTAATTTTGTCATTTAACTGATAATTATTATCTTTTGCAAATTTATCAATAACAACAATTTCATTATTTTGTGTTTTATTTTCTCCTTTTAACATAACTAAATTATTAATTCATTTTCCTAAAATAGGATTAACCTTTTTTGTTCCACTTGTAATATAATAATAACCATCCGGGGTGATCGTTGTTGGGGTCGGATATGATTCATAATAAAATTCTAAATCAACTGATAATGCAAATTGATTTTGATATGTTTCCATAATCTTACTATTAACACAATAAGATGCATCATTAAAAACTTCGCTAACTAATAATGTTCTTCCCCCATAACTAAGATCAGTTGGTGTTTCGGGATAATTAAAATAATTATTTAAAATATTTTTTAAATCTTCTGCCCATGCCAATTGGTTTTCAACATTTCCAATTGGATCATTATCTTTACTTTTTAAAGCATCATAACCAACTTGTGATAAAATTCCTAATCCATTTCAATCTTTAATTGGTGCTAAATTATAGACTGTTGATTCACTAACAAAATAATTATACGTAAACTCATTTTCAAATTTGGTTGGTGAACTAATTAAACTATAATTTCAAGTATTTGCTTTTTGATTAATACTTTTGTTTTTACCTGACAACTGTAATGGTGATGCTAAAATTCCAATTACTGCCAAAGATAAAATTGTCACAAATAAAATTAAACCTAATGATTCAACTCATTGTTTAAGATAGGTTCTAATATAACTTTTTAAAACTTTCTTCATCTTTTTTCCTTTTTTCTTAAATTTTTAGTAAAAATTTAAGAAAAAATTAATTTCGTAAAGTTAACTTTCAACCATTAATAATAATTTTTGTTTCTTTAATACTATTATCATTTTGTGTTAATAATAACTCACATTTTTCGTTAAGATTATCTTCATCATTTAGATTAACTTTGCTATTCTTATCATTAATCAAACTATTAAGATAAATTAAAAAGAAATCCATTGCATATGTTGTTGCTAATGTTTTTGCCGTTGCTTGTTGCATTTTAAGTAAACAAAAGATTGTTTTTTCCATTTTATTAGCACTAATCTTGGTAATTACTTTTTGCAGTAAATTTAAGAAACATAATTTTACCATTAATAAAACGACAAGCATAAAACATAATACTAAGATACTACGTAAAATGTTAGTTAAGACATTAAATAAAATAAAATTCAAAAGGTAATTAATAGTTTTAAATGATACTAAAAATGTTCATGGTGTTAAAATTAAAAATAAAATAATTAACAAAATTGTTTTTGTAATTAAAAAGAAAAAATTGTTTTTAGTTAAAATGGCAGTAATCCATAAAATTCAGGTTGGAATAAAAAAATATCAAAAATATGTGTGTAATAAAAAAGTTGCACTTTCAAATTTTATTCGTGTAAAAAACACTGGCATTAAGAAGGCAAAATACAACTATAAAAATAATTTACTTGGTTAAAATTTTGGTTTTTATGATTATTATATTTAAACATTGACTTGAAATTAATTAATAAAGTAACTCCCGTAATGATTAGAAAAGAGGCAACATAAAAAGCATAACTACCAATATTAGAAGAATAAGGAACATCATTATTTCAAATCATTTTTTCATTAACATAATCTTGATACAATCTCATTATTGACACTACTCCTTTCCTTTTTGTTTTTAAACATTTATATTTATTATAATAAAAAAATCTATAAAACGCTAATAATAGAGTTTCATAGATTAAGATCAATCAATTTCACTTGGTTTTTTAGGATGTGTATTTTTCTTAATTTGATCAATTAATCCATTACGAACATGAATAACTGTATTTGCAATATCAGCAATATTTGGGTTATGAGTAACAATAATAACTGTTGTTTTATATTTTTTATTAACATCAACTAAAATCTCAAGTACTTTCCGACCCATTTCTTCATCTAAAGCTCCCGTTGGTTCATCACCAAATAAAATGTCAGGATTTTTTGCTAATGCTCTAGCAATCGAAACCCGTTGTTGTTGACCACCCGACATTTGATGAGGATACTTGTTCATGTGTTCTTCCATTCCAATTGTCTCAAAAATATCTTTAATTGTCATATCTTTATTTTTATTTTTACTTAGGTTTTCACCAACTTCGGCATTTTCTTTTGCAGTTAAATTAGTTAATAAGTTATATTGTTGAAAAATAAAACCAACATTATCTCTTCGGAATTTTGTTAAATCAACATCTTTTAATAAAGACAAATTATAACCAATAACAAAAACATCACCACTTGAAACTTTATCTAATCCTGAAATAATATTTAGCAAGGTTGTTTTCCCTGATCCAGAAGGACCCAAGATAACAATGAAATCTCCTTTTTCTAATTTTAAATCAATTCCTTTTAAAACTGGTGTTTCAACTTCTCCGGTAATATATAATTTTTTAACATCTACTAACTCAATAACATAGTTACTTGTATCTGGTTTTGTGCTAGTTGTTGAAATTACTTCCCCTTTTAAAATTTGTTTTGAATATAATTTAGTTTGTTTCTTTTGTTCTTTTAGTTTTTGTTTAAATTCTTTAACTGCAGTATAATCGATTTTTTCTTTTTTCTCTTTTGGTTCTTTTACTTTAGACTGCTTTCCTTTAGTTTTTGTTTCTTCTGTATTAGGTGCTTTCCCCATTTCAGCCATTTTGTTTTTTCCTCCCCTGGTAAATATCACATTACATTTTGCAATTAATTTTTATCATATTAATATCATAACAAAATTATTTTAATTTTATCAACTTATTTATATTTATTAAAGTTATTCTTTTAAAAGACTTTTTAAGTCAGCAGCTTTAATTGCATATTTTTTACGACAAAAATCACACGCAATTTCAACTTCGCTATTTTTTTCTAAAATTTCATTCAATTGTTCATCACCTAATAATTTAGCTGATGACAAGGCTTTTTCATATGAACAACTACATTCAAATACCACAGAATCAGTTTCCAATACTTTTGCATTTTCATCAATTAATTTAAAAATATTAGTTAGATCACTTTCGGTAATCAACTTCTGACTAATACTTTCTAAATTACCAACTTTTTCTTCTAAATAATCAATATCTTCATCCTTATATTCTGGTAATAATTGCGCATAAAAACCAATTGCTTTAGCAATTGTATTATCATCATTCATTTTAATTGAACAAGCAATTACTGATTTAATCTGTTCACTTTGTGCTAAATAATAAGTAAAATCTAAATTAATTTCACCAGAAATCAATTCAATTTGACCAGAAAAGCTGTCTTTCATTCCCAAGTCTTTCATTACTCGTAAATAACCATCAGTTCCCACTACTTGCGAGATTACGTTGTTACTACGGTCAATTTGTTCAACATCAAATTGCGGATTTCCACAAAAAGCACGAACTTTATGACCAGTATATTCTGCCATAATTGTTCCAATTGGGCCATTTCCATTAATAATAGCTGTCATTTTATCCGTTGCATTTTTCATATCACTACCAATTAAAATTGTTGCTAATACAACTCTTGACAAAGCAATTATTGCTAATGGATTAGTTTCATGTAATTTGATAATGTTATTTAGTGCTTCAGTTGCATCCACAACAGTCATTTTTACATTGTGGGAATTACTAATTGCCTTAATTACTTTATCTTTACTCATTTTATCAAACTCCTTCATAATTCTGTTCACTCTGCAATTATAGTACAACTATTTTTAAAAGTAAAATAAAGAGTAGGTTTTGATTATTCCTACTCTTTATCATCTGATTCTTTTTTATTTTCTTCTTCAGGATGATCTTTTTTTCGTTCTTTTGGTTTAACTTCTAAAATTTCACCTTTTTCTTCTTTTTCTTTATGTCTAGCTGCACGCTCTTTTTCACGAATTACTTCATCTGGTACTTTATTATATTTATTAATATATTCAATTTGCTCAGCAGTAATTATTTCTAACACTTTTAAACTTTCAGCAATTAAATCTAATAACTCACGATTTTCTGAGATTAATGCTTTTGCTGTAACATAACAGTCATCTAAAATTTTACGAACTTCCGTATCAATTTTAGCAGCAACATCTTCTGAATAACGTTTTGTTGCACCAGTGTATTCATCTTTTGGTGATTCAAATTGCACTAATCCTAATGAACTCATTCCATATTCAGTAACCATATGTCGAGCAATATTTGTTGCTTTTTCTAAGTCATCATGTGCTCCAGTTGTTATTTTGGTTTTTCCAAAAATAATTTCTTCTGACGCACGCCCACCCAAGTAACCAGTAATTGTTGCATATAAGTTTTCTTTACTATGAAACATTGTTTCTTCTTTTGGTGTCATGATTGTATATCCACCAGCTTGTCCACGTGGAATAATTGTTACCTTTTGAACTTTGCTAGCTGCTTCTAATTTTAATCCAATTAAAGCATGTCCAGCTTCATGATATGAGACAATGTCTTTGTCCATAACTGAATATTTACGTGATTCTTTTGCTGGTCCCCCAACAACACGATCAATCGCTTCATCAATAATATTAATTGTAATAATTTTTAAATTATTACGAACACATAAAATTGCTGCTTCGTTTAAGACGTTTTCTAATTGAGCTCCCGAAAAACCAGGTGTTCTTTCTGCAATTCGTCTAAAATCAACTTCAGTTGAAACAGCTTTATTACGAGCATGTAATTTTAAAATTGCTTCACGTTCATTAATATCTGGCAATGAAATTTGAATTTGGCGGTCAAAACGACCAGGTCTTAATAACGCTGAATCTAAAACATCAACACGGTTTGTTGCTGCCATCACAATAACTCCGGTATTAGTGCCAAAACCGTCCATTTCAACTAATAATTGGTTTAATGTTTGTTCATTAGCACCACTACCAATTGAAACAGTTCTTTTTCGCCCAACAGCATCAATTTCATCAATAAAGATAATACATGGGGCTGCTTTTTTTGCCGCAATAAACATTTCACGAATTCTTGAAGCACCAACCCCAACAAACATTTCTTCAAATTCAGAACCTGAGATTGAAAAGAAGGGCACTCCTGCTTCACCAGCAACAGCTTTTGCTAACAAGGTTTTACCCGTTCCCGGTGGGCCTTCCATTAATACTCCTTTTGGTGCACGTGCTCCCATACTTGAATACTTTTGTGGATTTTTTAAGTAATCAACTAACTCAACTAATTCTGTTTTTTCTTCGTTAATTCCAGCAACATCCGAAAACTTAACTGTTGATTGAATTTGACGAGCTTTATTTTTCCCCATTGAGAATGGATTTGCGCCACCCATTCCACCTGACATTTTTGATAATCGCATAACCATAAAGACAGCAACTCCTATTAATAGTAACCATGGAATTAACTGAATTAATATTACTTGTCATGGTGGGACAAATTCACGGTCAACTGAAACAAGACCACCTTTTAATTTGCTACCAAAGTTTTTATCTCAAGTGTTTTGCTCTTGACCTGTTGGATAAGAATAATTGTTAAATCCTTCACGATTTCACTCTGAGCTATAACGAACAGTTTTTGTAACACCATTGTCAACATATTTAATAACACCTGACATTTGAACACTATTACGACCAACACCAGCAGTAATAGTGATTTCCTCAATTTGGTTATCATTATACTTTTGCGTATTACCAATGGTTCTCATATTGCCTTCACTAATTTTTGTAACATCTGAGCGTGTTCATAACAGAATTGTTAACACAATTAACCCAATAAAAATAAATGAACTTATAACAGCAAACCACATTCTTTTTTTATTCATAATCATTTCCTCTCCATCAAGACTCTGAAACTAATCTTTTTAAGTCATTTAAAATAATGACCTAATTCTAAACTATTTTATCATAAAAAAAAATAAATTGTGTTTTTCCGGTCAAGTATTATTAATAAATTTATTAATTTTTAAATCAATCAAATTATTAACATAAACAAGTTTATTTTGAGCATCCAAAATAAAATAACTTTTTCGAGCTAAAATTGGGATCTTATTTTTAATAAACCATCGATTCAAAGGTGTTTTTGCAAGAATCACTTTCTGTAAAAAAAGAACATCATTTGTAATTGTTAATGGAAATTGATCGACTCCTATTTTAAAAGCATAACTTTTGTTTGTTCCTTGCGAAATTATCTTTTCTTTTCATTTAATAGGAAACTTTGTTATCATTGTAATTTTAACAGTTATTGGCTGTAAAGCATTATTATTAATAATTTCAACATTATCATATGATTTAACTAAAGAATAATCATTATTAACTTTAATAATAATATTTGGTTTTTCACTTTTTAGTTCTTTAATTATTTCATTTAAAAATTTTCTTTTTTTATTGCTAATTAACTGAACAAGATTATTCATTTTAAAATAATTAAAAATAATAATCTTTTGCAATTGCATATTATTAATAATATTAAAACTAGCAACATTAATTTGCCCAAAATTATCAATTAAATATTTTTTTGCCATTAATTTCAATTGCTCATTTTCACTATTTTTTTGGTTAATTTCTAATAACATATCTTGTAAATTAATTTGTTGAATTTCATTTCTAATAATATTACGATTATAAATTCCTAGAATATTAGTTGAATCAATTGCATAGTTAACTTGATTATGAAAAAGATATTCAATAATTTCTTCTCTAGTTATTTGCAACATTATTCGAATTATTTTAAGTTCAGAACCTAATAAGTGTGAATGATAATAACTAATTTGATTTAAACCATAATGTTCAACAATTCCGTTGCGTTGTTTTTGCAAGATGTATGTTTCAATATGATCAGTCAAATTGTGAGCAATTAAAACACCCTGACAGTGATGTTTTTTACTAATTTGGAAAAAAAAAACATAACGAATATCACGAGCAATATTTTGAAAATTATGAGAAATTGTTTGGTACTGATCGTAATCTGCTGGTGTTACTCTTTTAACATAAATTTTAATATTTCGTTTTTTACAATATTCAATAACAATTTGTTCATCATAATCACTATCCTCTCGTTTTTGATAATTTATTAAACAAACAATAAAATTATTAATATCTAATTCAGGATTATGATAAATGTTGTCAAGCAAAAACATACTATCTGGGCCACCTGATACCCCAATAATATATTTTTCATTACGATTTAAAAGTTTGTCATCCATTTTAATCACCTATTTTCGAAATAATTTTAAAACTGTGTCACTATATTGATAATCATTATTATGTACTATAATTGGTCTTTCAATAATAAGACCATCGCCACCTTGAAACCGTGCTTCAATTAAAACATTATTAGCTTCACTTTCTTGAAACGGATGAATAAATTGTAACCGTTTAATGTTAAAACCATTTTTAGTTAACAAAGTAGTAATTTCAAATAGTCTTGTTGTGCGATGAATTATTGTAAAATAGCCCCGGTTAGCAATTAATTTCTTTGCAGCTAAAATAATATCTTCTAATGTTAAAGTTGTTTCATGCCGTGCTGGAATTAGTAATTTACTTTTTTCATTTAATTTTGATTCACCAATTTTAAAAAATGGTGGATTACATAAAATCAAATCATATTTAAAATTCGCATATATCTTAACATATTCGTTAATATCATCATGAACAATTCTAATTTGCGTGGTCTTTTGATTCAATACCACATTTTCTTCTGCTAATTGAACTGCTTCTTGTTGTAACTCAATTCCAGTAATTTCTGCTGAAGTTAATGTTGATAAAATTAATGGAATTGCAGCATTATTAGTTCCAATATCAAGAATTTTTTTAGTTTTAGCATTTAAAGTTGCAAACCGTGCCAATAAAACAGTATCTAATGAAAAGTTAAACATATCTGTTCGTTGGTTAATTTTAATTCCTTCATAATCTAACAAATCATTTAAAACTTTCACTTTACACCTCGTTATATAAATCAATCAATCCTTTTTCTAAAACTAACTCTTTATTTAAATTCTCTAACAATAAATTAGCAATCGTATAAGAAATTTCAATTAATTTAGTATTTTTATCATTTAATTTTTTAATTAAAGTTTGATCTATAATTTCATATTTACTTCATTCTTTTTTTTTAAAAATATTAGCAATCTCTAAAAAAAGTTGACGAGACTCTAAATGATCATAACCATTTAATTGACGAATATGAATAAAATTATTTTCTGGTGTGCTTGCAAAATTTTTAAAGAAAGTTTGAATAAACTTTGTTTTAAAGTCATCAATATCTAATTCATCAGCTGTGTTTTCTAAAATAACATTTAAGCAACGTGATTTGATTGTATCAATGACTTTTGTTTTATTTGTTGTTAATAAAAAAGCATATGTATTTTTACTAGGCTCTTCTAAAAATTTCAATAATGAATTAGCAGCTTCTAATGTTAATAAATCTGCACCATTAATAACATATACTTTAATTCCAGTTTGTTCTAATGCTGAATAACTAAAAGTTTGAATGATTTCTTGAATTGTCTCTTTTTTAATTGTTGTTTCAAAATCGCCACTAATTTTTAAATCATAATAGGTTTTATTATTGATACGTTGACAAGTTTCACATTGACAATCAGAATCTTTTTTCTCTTGACATAATAAAAACTTAATGATTTCAGTTGTAAAAGTTTCTAACTTAATTTTATTATTACAAGAAATTAAAAGTTGATTTGATAAATTATTTTTTAAAATTAAATTTTTAAATAATGCCATTTTCTCTGCATCACTTTGCGAAAATAAATTATTCATTTTTCTTATCCTTTATTTTCTGAATTATTTCATCAACATAATAATAAACCTGTTCTAAAACTTCGTTAACTGACTTACGAGCATCAACTACTTTAATTCGCTCAGAATGTTCGCTAATTAAAACTTGATACCCTTCATATACTTTTTCATAAAATGATTCTTGTTCCAAGTCTAAACGATTCATTTCACTTTCATTTCTAACTTTCATCCTTTCATTTGCCATTGCTGGTTCAATATCAAAAAACAAAGTTAAATCTGGTTTTGTCGTTCCTAAAACAATTGATTGAACTTCATCTAATGTCCGAATTCCTAAACCACGAGCATAACCTTGATAAGCTGATGTTGAATCCATAAAACGATCACAAATAACAATCGCCCCTTCTTTCAACGCTGGCAAAATATCTTCCATAACATGTTGTTTTCGTGCAGCAATATATAATAAAGCTTCTGTCCACGGATCCATTCCTAAATTATGTTTACTCAAAATAACATTTCGAATTTGTTCAGCAATTTCATTGCCTCCTGGTTCTCTTGTTAAAACAACTTGGTATCCTTCTGAACGTAGTTTTTCTTTTAGCAATTTTGAAATTGTTGTCTTTCCAGAACCATCAATTCCTTCTAATGTTATAAATAGCATTATTACACACTCTCCGTTCTTAAATATCTTTTCGACCTTCTAATGCTTGTTTTAAAATTACTTCATCAACATAATCTAACGATCCTCCAATTGGAATTCCTCGAGCTAAACGTGATATTTTCACATTAAAAGGCTGCAAGACTGTTTTTAAATATTGTGCTGTTACTTCACCTTCAAAAGTAACACCAACAGCAATAATAACCTCTTTTATAATTTTATCATTCATTCGAGATTCTAAAACAGGAAAAGTTAATTTATCCGGTGCAATACCATTTTTAACATTAATTTCGCCATTTAAAACATGATAAACACCATTAAAAACTTTTGTTGCTTCAATTTTTATTACATCAAAAAAAATACTAACAACACAAAGTTTTGTTTGATCTCGTAAATCATTTTGACAAAATAAACAAATATTATTTTGCATTAATGTTAAACATATTGGACATTGTTGAAAGTTATCTTTTATTTCTTTAAAAACGTTCTCTAACGAGTCAAATAATTCTGGCTTAATAATTAACTTATTAAAAATTCTTTCTGCCACTTTTTTACCAACACCTAAAGTAGTTTTTAATTCCATAACTAATTCTTCGTAAGTCATAATTAAGTCTCCTATAAATTAATCAATTATCTTAATATTATCAAAAATTTGCTTTCCTGTCTCAAGGAGATTTTTATGATCATCATAATTATCAATTTGTTTAACCAATAAATTTTGATAAAATTCCTCCACATCCGTTAAAGTTGCTTCTGGTAATTTATTTGCTTGACGAATTTTAACATAATCATCACGGACATTATTTCATTCACTTTCGCTTAAAGCAATGATAACAAAATCAAAATCAAATGCCTGAAATATTTTATTACGGAACTCTCAATCACACATTTCAAAACTAATTCAATTCGCTTCTGGTTTCGTATTTGTTACAATGATTAAACCTTGTTCTGATGCAGCAGCATATTTAACATCATAAAAACTAATTAGTTTATCTAATTTAACAACTTTTCCTTTTTCATTGATTAATTCCATAAACTTACTTTCAAACTTTTCTCGTTCTTCTTTATTAGCTTTAATTAAAATATTAAAAATTTGATTAATTGAGTAATTAATGTTAGTAAGTTCATAAATATTAATTTTATTTTTCATATCATCACGATACTTCTGCAAATCAGTTATGCCTTCTAACTCTTTCCCATATGGAGTTTGTTCTAATTCTGTTGGAAAACTATTTTCCTGTTGAGAACCTTTACTAGCATTAAATTCTGTCATAATATCCTCAGTTATTTTTCCTGATGTTGATGGTGCTGGTTGTGTAAAAGAAACATTGTTTGATTCTTCATCATCAAATAATGAAATATTACGAAATAACGGTTGTGAATTTGGTATTTTTCTTTCTGAATGATGTTCAACATTTTCAGCATTTTTTTCCTTAACTTGTTGTGGCTCTGAAAGTGTTTCACTAATGGTTTTATTATTATCGTAATTATTTTCCATTATTTCTATATTTTTGGTAATTATATCTGAATTATCCATCTTACTATCTACTACTTTTTCAACGCCAGTAGCAATAGTAAGATCACTTAATTCCAGATCATCTAAGTTTTTAACATTACCTTCAAACATGGCTAAAGCTTTTAACAAGATTAATTCAAAATACATTTCTTGTGTTCTGCTACTACGCATTTTGGTTGATGCCTCTGTAAATAAATCAAGTAACATTAATAACTCTTCTGAGGTTACTTTATTTGCAAATACTTTTGCTTGATTTTCTGATAATAAATTTAAAAAAACAATATTCCCAGTTTGTTTATATTCAAAAACTTCTTTTAAAATATCTAACAAATTTAATGTTAAAATTTCAAAATCAGAACCAGCCTCATAAATTTTTTTACTAGTTAGTAAAACCTCTTCTGTTTTATCTTCTAAAATATCTTTTAATAATTTTAACTTAACATTTTTTGAAACTGTTGCAAAAATAATATTAACACTCTCTAGGGTAATATTACGATCAGAAAACATAATTACTTGTTCTAAAATACTTAATGAATCACGTGCGCTCCCATCTGCTAGAATTGCAATTTCTTTGATTGCAACTAAGTCATAATTGATTCCTTCTTTTCGTAAGATTTCAATTATGTTATTTTCTAATTCAACTTTTGGTATTTTTCGAAAATTATATTGTTGACAACGTGAAATAATTGTTGCCGGAATTTTGTGACTCTGTGTTGTTGCCAAAATAAAAACAACATGTTGAGGTGGTTCTTCTAATGTTTTTAGCAAGGCATTAAAAGCTGAATTAGTTAACATATGAATTTCATCAATAATGTAAACTTTATATTTTGCCATTGTTGGTAATAACTGGACATTATTTCTGATTTCTCTAATTTCATCAACACCATTATTTGAAGCCGCATCAATCTCAAAAACATCAACTGCTCCACCACGATTAATTTCATTACAACTTGAACAAGTATTGCAAGGATTACCATTATCTAAACTAGTACAATTAATTGCTTTTGCAAATATTTTTGCAATCGAAGTTTTCCCTGTACCACGTGGGCCAGAAAATAAATAAGCATGTGAAAAAGTGTTGTTAGTAATTGCATTTTTCAAAGCTTTTCTAATTTCAACTTGACCAACAATTTTATCAAAAGTATTTGGTCGATATTTACGATATAACGAAATATATTCCATTTCCTTACCCCCATAATTATTATTTATAGTTTTATTTTACTCTTTTAATTTAAAATATTCTATCTTAATTGCTCAAAGAATTTTTTCATTAAATTTTTAAACATTATATTTTCTTCATTTTTTCGAACATGGTGAACTTTCATTTTTGATAAGTCAAAAGTATGATTTGATTTTACGAAACCAAATTTTTCATTTGATAAATAATAATAAATAACTTTAATTCCTGAATTAATTATTGCTCCTAAACACATCATGCATGGTTCAACAGTCACTCAAATTGAACAATCATTAATTTTATTTGTTCTTTTTTTGCGACAAGCTTTATTTAAAGCATAAATCTCAGCATGTGTTGTAACTGAGTTTTTTGTTGTTTTATTATAACCGATTGCAATAATTTTACCTTTTTGATCAACAACTAATGCAGAAATTGGAACATGTTTTTTCTTGTATGCTCGTTGTGATAATTTATATAATTTATTAAAAATTAGTTCGCTTCCCTTCATAAACTCACCCTTATCATAAAAAATGTCATTACACATAGTCCTTAGTCTTATGGCTGCTACCTTCCGGTCCTGACCAGTTTCAAATGTAACTATTGTAATGACATAAATAATTATAACATATAATTTTTGTTTGACTATGTTTTAATTAAAATAGTCAAATGTTTCACGTGAAACATTTTAAGCAATAACTGTTTGCCCTTGTAAATAACTTTGTATTTTCTGGGGAATATTAATAGTTCCATCTTCATTTTGATAATTTTCTAAAATTGCTGCAATTAAACGATCAACGGCTAATCCTGAACCATTTAAAGTGTGAACAAAATTTGTTTCATTATTATCATCGCGATAACGCATTTTCATTCTTCGTGCCTGAAAGTCAAGACAATTTGAACATGATGAAATTTCACGATATTTATTTTGCCCTGGCATTCATACTTCAATATCATATGTTTTTGCCGAAGAAAACCCCATATCACCTGAGCATAATAATATTACTCGATATGGAATTTCTAATAATTGTAAAATATTTTCGGCATCTAGGGCCATTTTTTCTAATTCATCAAATGAACTTTCTGGTTTAGTAAACTTAACCATTTCAACTTTTCTGAATTGGTGTAAACGAATGATCCCTTTTGTATCACGCCCTGCTGACCCAGCTTCTTGTCGAAAACATGGTGTATAAGCAGTATGATAAATTGGTAAATCTTTTCCTGCCAAGATTTCCTCACGATATAAATTAGTTAACGGTACTTCTGCAGTTGGAATTAAATACAAATTATCTTTTTCAATATAATATGTATCTTCCTTAAATTTTGGTAAATTTCCTGTACCATACATAATTTGTGGTTGTACTAACACTGGTGGCTCAATTTCAACATACCCCCGTTTTGTGTGCTCATCTAACATAAAATTCATTAAAGCCCGTTCTAATTTAGCTCCCATGCCTTTATAAACAACAAAACGTGATCCTGATAATTTTGTACCTCTTTCAAAATCAATAATATCTAATTTTGAAGCTACTTCTCAATGTTCTTTTATGTTTAGGTTTGATGTGGTTTTCCCTCATTTTCGAATTTCAAGATTATCATTTTCATCTTGACCAGTTGGAACTGAATCATCCGGAATGTTTGGCGTAACTTCCAAGATTGCTTTAATTTTTTCTTCGACTTGGTTTAATTGATCATCAATTATTTCCATTTCTTTTTTCATTGTAACAATTAATTCTTTATTTTTTTCCGCTTCATGATCTTTTTTTTCAGCAACTAATGCTCCAACTTTTTTTGACTCAAGATTTCGTTGTTCTTTTAATTTCTCTGATTTAACAATAAGTTCACGACGTTGTTCTGATAATTTTTTAACATCTTGTAAATATGAAAAATCATCTTGACGGCGACTTAACTTTTTGATTATTTCGTCAAGGTTTTCAACCACTTTTTTTTGATCCAACATTGTTTTGTTCTCCTTATTCACTACTATCTTTCTTTTTTAAAATTTCAATAACTTCTAATTTATCATCTTGATCTAATCGCATAATTTTAACACCCGATGTTGTTCGACCAAACAACGGAATTTGTTCTAATGAAACACGAATAACATTTCCATTCTTTGTTCCTACCAAAAGATCTTCATCCCCAACAACTGTTTGAGCAAATTTTAAATATCCTGTTTTTTCTGTTAAGTTTATTGACTTAACGCCTTTTGTATTTCTCCCTGTCAACCGGTAATCTTCAATTGGTGTTTTTTTTGCATAACCATTTTCTGTTACAGATAACACATATTTTACGGATCGGCCAGAACTTACCCCAATTGTTATACCTGATTTATCGTTAGAAATTCCCTTAACTCCAACAGATTGGCGACTCATGGCCCTAATTTCTTTTTCATTAAAACGAATTACTTTCCCAATGTTGTTTCCAATGATAATATCATCAGTTCCTTTTGTAATAATAACACTTACTAATTCATCTTTTTCCTTTAATTCAATAGCAACTTTCCCTGTTTGGCGAATTTGATTAAATTCACTTAATTTTGTTTTTTTAATCAATCCTTTTTTTGTTACAAAGAATAAGTTATCTTGTTCGGAAATTGTTTCATCTAAAGCTAGAATTGTTTGAATATTTTCAGTTTTATCAATTGCAATTAAATTAATAATTGGTAATCCTCGTGCATGTCGTGAATAAGTTTCAATTTGATACGCTCGCAGTTTATAAACCTTCCCAAAATTTGAAAAAATCAATAAAAAATCAATACTATTAGCACTAACAATTTTTTTCAAACTATCTTCCATATTTGCTAAACCAGTAATCCCTTTTCCACCACGATTTTGTAATTTAAATGTATTATCAGCAACACGTTTAACATAACCATCTTGGGTTAATATAATTAAAATATCTTCCCGACGGATTAATTCTTCTGAATCAATTTCAGTTAGTTCCTCTTTAATAATTTGACTACGACGTTCATCACCGTATTTTTTCTTAATTTCAATTAACTCATTAATCATAATTTCAATTTGTTTTTCATTATTATTAATAATTTCTTCTAATGCTATAATTTCAAGTTTAATTTCCCTAGTTTCATTATTAATTTTTTCAATTTCCAAACCTGTTAAACGTTGTAAACGCATTTCTAAAATTGCTCGTGCTTGTTCAGTAACTAACTTAAATTGATCAATTAAAGCTTCTAAAGCAATTTGTGTTGTCTGCGATTTTTTAATTATTGTAATTACTTCGTCAATGTGATCAAGGGCAATTTTTAATCCTTCTAAAATCACTAACCGATTCTGATTTTTATGCAATTCAAACTGACTACGCTTAACAATAATATCAATTTGGTGTTCAATAAAATATTTTAAAATTTGCTTTAACCCCATTACTTTTGGCTGATTTTTATACAAAGCTAAAATATTTAACGAAAAATTAGTTTGTAATGGCGTTAATTTATATAATTTATTTAAAATAACATTTTCTTGGGCGTCACGTTTTAATTCTAAAACAACACGAACCCCTTCCATATTTGATTCATCACGAAGATCAGAAATACCATTAATAATTTTATCGCGTACTAATTCTGCAATTCGTTCTAATAATTTTGCTTTATTCACTTGATATGGAATTTCAGAAACAATAATTCGACGTTTATTATTATTTTCTTCAATATCAATTTTTGAACGAATTGTAATTGTCCCATTCCCTGTCTCATAAGCTTTAATTAGACTATTTCCAGCAGTAATTAAAGCTCCTGTTGGAAAGTCTGGTCCCTTAATAACTTTCATTAATTCAACTGTTGTAATATCCATATTTTTGGTAAGAGCAATAACACCATCAATTACTTCATTTAAATTATGCGGTGGAATATTAGTTGCCATTCCAACAGCAATTCCGCTTGCACCATTAACTAGTAAATTTGGAAAATAACCTGGTAAAAAAGTTGGTTCTTGTTCACTACCATCATAATTATCAATAAAAATTGTTGTTTCTTTTTCAATATCGTTAATTAATTCACCAGCAATTTTACTCATTCTTGCTTCAGTATATCGCATTGCCGCTGGCGCATCACCATCCATTGATCCAAAATTACCATGACCATCAATTAAAGGATAACGATAAGAAAAATCTTGTGCCATTCGCACCATTGCTTCATATACAGCAGTATCACCATGGGGATGATATTTCCCAATTACTTCCCCAACAATTCGCGCTGATTTTTTATGTTGTTTATCATATGTCATATTTAAGTCTCACATTGCATAAATAATTCGACGATGAACAGGTTTTAATCCATCACGAACATCAGGAATTGCACGTGAAACAATAACTGACATTGCATAATCTAAAAAGCCACTTTTCATTTCATCAGCAATATCAATATCACGGATTTTACCATTATAATCATATGTATCGTTCTCTGGGTTCAATTTACTCACCTCCTCTTATATATCTAAATTTTTAACATATTTTGCATTTTCACGAATAAATTTTTTACGTGGTTCAACATTTTCTCCCATTAATTCATTACAAATTAAATTTGCCTCAAAGGCATTATTGCCCGAGACTTTTAATAATAATCGTCGCTCTGGATTCATTGTTGTTTCTCATAATTGCTCAGGATTCATTTCCCCTAATCCTTTGTAGCGTTGAATCATATAATTTTTAATATTTTTTACTAATAATTCTTCTTTATAAGTTTCTAATTCATTATCAGTATAAACATAACGAATATTATTACCATTTTGAATTTTATATAATGGTGGCTGTGCAATATAAACATTTCCATTTTCAATTAAATCTTTCATATAGCGATAAAAGAATGTTAATAGTAAAATCCGAATATGAGCACCATCAACATCAGCATCAGTCATAATAATTACTTTTTGATAACGTAGTTTTTTTTCATTAAAACTGTCTTTAACACCAGCCCCTAATGCTGTAATAATTGAATTAATTTCATTATTTTCAAAAACTTTTAATTGTTTTGCTTTTTCAACATTTAATATTTTTCCTCTTAATGGTAGAATTGCCTGAAATCTTCGATTTCGTCCAGCCTTTGCACTTCCTCCAGCAGAATCTCCTTCGACAATATAAAGTTCAGCAATATTAGAATCTTTTGTTTCACAATCAGCTAATTTCCCTGGTAGAGAAAAACTATCCATTACTGTTTTTCGGCGAGTTGTTTCTTTTGCTCGTTGTGCCGCAATTCGTGCTTTTAAAGACAAGTTTATTTTCTCAATAATATTTTTAGCATCTTCTGGATTTTCCAATAAATAACTATTTAATCCTTTCCCGACAATATTTGACACAATTTTTTTAACTTCACTATTCCCTAACTTTGTTTTTGTTTGTCCTTCATATTGTGGATCAGGATGACGAATTGAAATAATTGTTGTCATTCCTTCTTTTACATCATCTCAGGTAAATTTATCTTCATTTCCCTTATTATTTTTATTAATATTTTTAAAGTAATTATTTAATTCGCGCACAATTGCTAACTTTGTTCCTTCTTCGTGTGTTCCTCCCTCGTGGGTATTAATATTATTACAAAAAGAAAAAATATTTTCAGAATAATTATCATTATATTGTAACCCAAATTCAACGATAATATTATCTTCAATGCCTTCCACATAAAAAACATCATTCAATGGTGTTCCAATTGTTTTATTTAACTCTAAAACATAATCTTTAATTCCATTATTAAATTGATAAACAACTGATTTTTCTTCATCTTCTTCACGTAAATCAACTAATGATATTTCTAACCCTTTGTTTAAAAAAGCTAATTGTTTAATCCGATTTTGAATTGTTGAAAAACTAAAAATTGTTGTTTCTTTAAAAATTTTTTCATCCGGTAAGAAAGTAACTGTTGTCCCAGTTTCATTGGTTGTCCCAACTTCTTTAATTGGTGTTAAAATTTGACCGCCATTATGAAACTCCATTAAATATTGTTTATTATTTTTTTTAACTTCAATTTTTAAGTATTTACTTAAAGCATTAACAACACTAGCTCCTACTCCATGTAGACCTCCAGAAATTTTATAAGTGTTTGAATCAAATTTTCCTCCTGCATGTAACACAGTGAAAACAGTTTCTAAGGTTGAAACTTTTGTTTTTGGATGGATTTCGATTGGAATTCCCCGCCCATTATCAATAACTGTAATTGACTCATCTTTATTAATTGTAATTGTAATTTTATTCGCAAAATTTGCTAATACTTCATCAATAGAATTATCAACAACTTCTCAAACTAAATGATGTAAACCCCTTACATTAGTAGCTCCAATATACATTCCAGGACGTTTACGAACTGCTTCTAAACCTTCTAAAACTTGAATCGAACCTGAATTATAATTATCGCTCATATAATTTTCTCCATTTCTGTTCAATATTATTTTACCATTATTACCTAATTTTAGGGTTAAATTATCAAATATATTTTAAAATATATTAAAAATATATTTTTTATTTTTAGTGTCTAATTTTACCCTTTAAAAAACTTATAAAATAAAAAAATAAAAGGTTAAGTTTCTATTTTTAATATAACTTAACCTTTTATTAATTTTATTTCCTATCATTTAAATTGTTTATTATTTCAATTTTTAATATGATCGAATTGGTAAAACTAATTGTTGCAATGAATCATCTTCATTTGCCGTAATAATCAATGGTTTTGTCTCATCAATCATTTTAATAGTAATTTCTTTTGTTTTAAATGCTTTTAAAGCATCTAAAATATATTTTGAATTAAAAGCAATTGTTTGATCTGAACCTTCAATTTTAAATTCTTTAATTTCCTCTTCAGTATTTCCAATTTCTTGCGTAAATGAAGTGACTAAAACTTTTTGTTCTTTAATTTTTAATGTTACAATTGTTGTCATTGCTTCATTTGATAAAACACTAGCTCGTTCAATAATTTTGATTAATTCACGGTTATTAATTGTTAATGAAGTATTAAAGGTTTCTGAAATAACTTTACTTGTATCAGGATATTTTCCCTCAATAATTTTTGTTTGAACAATTGTATTATTAATAATAACACTAACTGATTTATCTGTAATTTTCATTCTAATTTCTTGATCATTTTCTGAAATTAATCGCCCAATTTCATTGATAAACTTTCCTGGAATAATAACATCAAAATCATAACTATTGTTATAACTAATTTTTTTACATGACAATCGGAATGAATCAGTTGCTGTAATCACTAATTGTTTATTATTTTGATCAGTTTTAATATTTAAACCATTAAAAACAATTCTTTTTTCTTTTTCTCCAATTGCAAAACTTGTTTGTGAAATAATTTCTTTTAATAAAACACTAGTAAAAATTATTTCTTTCCCTTCCGTATCAAACGATAAATGCGGATAATCAATTGCATTTAAAGTATTTAAAATTGAGTCAAAGTTATTTGCTTTAATTTTAATTAAACTACCTTCCACTGCTTCTAAGGTAATAAAATCATCCTCAATCTTACGAATAACTTCAATAATAAATTTATTCTTTATTAAGGCATTTCCAATTGATTTAATAACTAAATCATTTCCCACCAATATTTCTGATTTAATTGATGTATCACCATCAGAAGTAATAAAAGTAATTTTATCTTTTTTAACTTCAATTAGAATTCCTAATAATGATGGAACTAATGTTTTTTGAGAAATTATTCGACTTACTTTTAATAATTCGTCTAATATTTTATTTCTTTTAATGCTTACAATCATTTTGTTACTCCTTACTAAACATATAATATATTTAAATTATATACTATTGTTAAAAATTGTTTTTTATTTATTTATTATTATAATGTAGGAAATGTGGAAAACTTTACAAAATTTTGAATAATATAATTTTTTCTGGGAAAAAAGCGGTGGAAAACATTGTGTTATTTTCCTTCAATTTTCTTACGAATCGTATTTACTAAATGTTTAAATTCTTTATTTGTTGCAATTTGAGATTCAACTTTTTTTACACTATTCATTACTGTTGTATGGTCTTTTCCCCCAAATTCAGTTCCAATTCTTGTAAAAGGATCATCTAATAATGTTCGGCAAAAATACATTGCTAATTGCCGAGCTTGCATTACGTTGCTAACTCGAGATTTACTCATCATTGCTTTAACAGTAATATTATAGTTGTCAGCAACAATTTGTTTAATTTTTTTCGGGGTAATCTTTTCATTATTTTGCAAAGGAGCATTTTTAAAGGCTTTTTCAACATCAACTAATGTAATAATTTCATCTGGTTTTTTATTCATAACTGCTAAAAATAATAAACGTTTAATTGCCCCTTCTAATTTTCGAACATCACTATTAAAATTTAAGGCAATAAATTCTAATGATTCTTCAGAAAACAATGCTAAGTTATTTTGATATTTTAATTTTTGTTCTAGTATTTTAAGAGCAGTTTCAAAATCAGGTGAATCTAAACCAATACTTAAGCCATATGAAAAACGAGAAATAATTCTAGCCTCAAAACCGCCAAGATCATCAGGATATTTATCTGAAGTAATAACAATTTGTTTGTTTTTTTCAATATATGAGTTAAAAATATGAAAAAATAATTCATTTGTTTTATTTCGTTTTGCTAATAATTGAATGTCATCAATTAGTAAACAATCATAAATATCATATGATGTTTTAAAAGCTTCTATAATTTCGTGACCTTGATTTAAAATATCTATTGCAATTTTTCCAAATTCATCAGCTTTTAAATATTTAACCTTAGTATTTGTTTTATAAATTTCATTTACTTTATTTTCAATTGCATGTAATAAATGCGTTTTTCCTAATCCAGAATCACCATAAATAAATAGAGGGTTTCATTTTTTTCCCAAATCTAACGCAACAGCTAGTGCTGCTTGCATTGCTTCACGATTAGAATCACCACGAACAAAGTTTTCAAAGGTATAATTTTCATAATAAGTACTGTTATTATTTTCCTTTAAGGTATCAATATTATTAATAACAGATGCTTGTTTGTTAATATTCTTTTCTAATTCAAAAGAAATGTTATATTCAATTCCAGTTAATTTTTTTAAGATATTTTTAATTTTATCATTTAATCCTGCTTCAAAAACTCCAATTGCAATTTCTGATTTTGTTGTAATTAAGCAATTATTATCAGATACGGTATATAGATTAGTATCACTAATATAATAATTATAAATTTCTGGGGAAACTGTTTCATCGCGGGATAGAATTTCTTTAACCTCACTTCATAATTCTTTTGTGTTCAT